>NZ_SJTF01000017.1 GCF_004634245.1 Flavobacterium foetidum | reverse complement strand
TATGAGCCGATCCTACGGATCTCTTGTCTGTGCGGATATTTATTTAACCGGATTAAAATCCGGCCCTACAATATCTCTCGAGCCTATAGGCTCTTTATTTTTGCATATAAATCGGATCAGAAGTTCCGGAGGAACGAACAAATATTGTAGCAATAGATTTTAATCCGTTGATGATAAAGAAATTTATAGAAAGTTCCGGAAGGAACGAACAAATATTGTAGCAACGGATTTTAATCCGTTGATGTTAACGACATGCATATAAAGTTCCGTAGTAGGAACGAATCATCTTTTTAAATCTAAAAAAGAGATATGAGCCGATCCTACGGATCTCTTGTCTGTGCGGATATTTATTTAACCGGATTAAAATCCGGCCCTACAATATCTCCCGAGCCTATAGGCTCTTTCTTTTTGCACAATAAATCAAATAAGAAGTTCCGACAGGAACGAACGAATATTGTAGCAACGGATTTTAATCCGTTGATGATAAATACATGCATATAAAGTTCCATAGGAACGAATCATCTTTTTAAATCCAAAAAAGAGATATGAGCCAATCCTACGGATCTCTTGTCTGTGCGGATATTTATTTAACCGGATTAAAATCCGCCCTACAATATCTCTCGCGCCTATAGGCTCTTTCCTTTTGCACCATAAATCAAATAAGAAGTTCCGATAGGAACGAACAAATATTGTAGTGACGGGTTTTAATCCGTTGATAATAATGACATTCCGTATATAAAGTTCCGTAGGAACGAACAAATATTGTAGCAACGGATTTTAATCCGTTGATGATAAGGATATGCCTATAAAGTTCCTCAGGAACGACCGATATCCGCAAAAAAGAAAGTTAAATATTACAAAAAATCACTTTCGTTATACAAGATTGATTTATTTTGTAAAAAAATTCAAATGGCAAACACCTATCATCAAGTTTATATTCAAACAGTATTTGCTGTAAAATATAGAAATGCAGTCATAAATGAAAAATGGAAACCAAAATTGTTAGCCGTAATTGGTAATTTAATTAACGAAACTGGATGTAAAACTATTATAGTAAATGGCGTAGAAGATCATGTTCACTGTCTCTTGGCATTAAAGCCAACCATTTCACTTTCAGAATTAATGAAAACCATTAAAGCAAAATCTTCAAAATACATTAATGACAATCAATTAACGAAGTCTCAATTTTCATGGCAGGAAGGTTATGGAGCCTTTTCATACAGTCAATCTCAAATGGATTCTGTTTACAAATACATTCAAAATCAAGAAGAGCATCATAAAAAACAAAGCTTTACTGTAGAATATTTAAATTTTCTCAACAAGTTCAAGGTTCCGTACGAAGAAAGATATATTTTTGAAGAACTAATGTAAAGCTATGAAACTAAAACACCTGGTACTTGCAATTCTTGTGGTCGCATGTCAGAAAGAACAAAAGCAAAATCAAACCAATGTATTAAAGGCAGATATAAAAGAAACCGCTGTTGTAAAAGATAAATTCCTAAAAACAGATACTATCACAATTTCAGATGGAGAAGATTCTTTTTCTAAAGATTATATCCTTGCAAACCTTGTAAAAGAAAACATGGACAAGGACAGTATTGTTACCTCCCATTATCAACTAGATTTTTACGAAAATAAAGTAAAAACGGCTTCTTCTAAAGTAGCAATTAAAGGAAATGAAAAAGGTTCGGAATGGAGTGCTTCTTTTGGGTTGAATGATGTAAAGAAATCTAAAAGCTCCCCTTTTCTGCATGTTTCATATGGCTATCCCGCCTGTGGATATGCACACGATCATTTTCTTTTCTACCTGAAAAATAACGAAGCCGAGCTTGTTTATTCATGGCTCACAATTTCAGATAGCGGTTGGGGAAGCTGGGTTGAATTTTACAGCCAAGACGTTGATTCTGAAACAAAAAAGTTTTATTGCAAGAATGTTGCATTTGAACCTGCGGACGGAGACGATGAAAATTTAGGAGTTGTAAGTTACTCAGATTCAACTTCTTTTGAATTCAAAAACAACCATTGGAACAAGATATTGCTTTCTGCAAAAGACAAGAATTATTTCCAGAAAACAATGAGTTTTGATGAGTTCCACAATACGAAATAACTTGTCGGCAGACCTTATTCAAAACCTTTCTAAAATAAATAATTTTTAACTTTGTAAAAAAACAAAGTAATGATTGATTTTATATACCAGGATCCTTATCCGATTTTGAAGGATGATACGCAGTACCGCAAAATTACTTCAGATTTTGTAAAAGTAGAAGAGTTTGGCGGACGTGAAATTTTGACCGTTGACCCAAAAGGTTTAGAATTATTAGCAGAAGAAGCCTTGACAGATGTTTCGTTTATGCTTAGAACGACACACCTTCAAAAACTAAGAAAAATTCTTGACGATCCAGAGGCGACAGATAATGACCGTTTCGTAGCTTATAATTTATTGCAAAATGCCACTGTTGCTGCAGAAGGACAATTGCCAAGCTGTCAGGATACAGGAACTGCTATTGTAATGGCCAAAAAAGGAGAAAGCATTTTTACTGGTGTAGACGATGCAGAATGGTTGAGCAGAGGAATCTTCAATACTTACCAAAAAAGAAATTTACGTTATTCTCAGATAGTGCCTATTTCAATGTTTGAAGAGAAGAACTCGGGTTCGAATCTTCCGGCACAGATTGATATTTATGCTAAAAAAGGAGCTTCGTACGAGTTCTTGTTTATGGCAAAAGGAGGAGGTTCTGCGAATAAGACTTACTTATATCAACAAACCAAATCGTTATTGAACGATAAATCGATGGATGCTTTTATCCGTGCTAAAATTAAGGATTTAGGAACTTCGGCTTGTCCTCCTTACCACTTGGCTTTGGTTATTGGCGGTACTTCTGCAGAAGCCAACTTAAGCGCTGTAAAAAAAGCTTCAGCAGGATATTATGACAATCTCCCAACTTCTGGAAATATGGCCGGTCAGGCGTTTCGTGATTTAGAGTGGGAAGAACGAGTTCAGAAAATCTGTCAAGAAAGTGAAATCGGTGCTCAATTTGGAGGAAAATATTTCACGCACGATGTTCGCGTAATTCGTTTGCCACGCCATGCCGCTTCTTGTCCGGTTGGATTAGGAGTTTCTTGCTCTGCCGACAGAAACATCAAAGGAAAAATCACTAAAGACGGAATCTTTGTTGAGCAATTAGAAGTAAATCCGAAACAGTTTTTGCCAGAAACGGCACCACACCTAGAAGCTCCGGTCGAAATTGATTTGGATCAGCCAATGGCAGATATTTTGGCTAAATTATCGCAATATCCGATCAAAACACGTTTAAAACTAAACGGAACCGTTATTGTAGCTCGAGATATCGCCCACGCAAAAATCAAAGAATTGCTAGACGCTGGAAAACCAATGCCAGAATATTTTAAGAATCACCCAGTTTATTATGCTGGACCTGCAAAAACTCCAGAAGGAATGCCATCAGGAAGTTTCGGGCCAACTACAGCTGGACGTATGGATGTATATGTTGATGAATTCCAAAAAAACGGCGGCAGTATGATTATGCTGGCTAAAGGAAATCGCACGAAACAAGTTACAGACGCCTGCAACAAATACGGCGGATTTTATCTTGGCTCAATCGGAGGCCCCGCTGCAATCTTGGCACAAGAAAACATTCTTAAAGTAGAAGTAGTTGATTTTGAAGAATTAGGAATGGAAGCCGTTCGTAAAATCACGGTTAAAGATTTCCCAGCATTCATTATTACAGATGATAAAGGAAATGATTTCTTTGCAAATTTATAATTTTTCTTAACCGCAAAGAGCGCAAGGATTTACGCGAAGTTCGCAAGTAATTGATAAAAAACAAAAACCGCCAATAGGCGGTTTTTGTTTTACAATATATTGGCGTGCCTTGCGTAAATCCTTGCGCTCTTTGCGGTTAAAAATAAATCTAAGCACTTAAGTCCTGTTTTTCAAAAGCTATAAAATGCGAAACTTCTCCTTTAAGGTTAAAAACCGGTGAAGCATCAATTCTGCATTTATATGTTTTTCCGTTTTTTCTGTAGTTCTCCAGGGTTTTTTCAAAAGGAACTCTGAGCTTTAACGCTTCACGAATTTCATCTAAATCTTTTTCCGAAGTTGCCGGACCTTGAAACATCTTAGGAGTTTTTCCGAGAATTTCCTCTTCCTTGTAGCCCGTCATTTTCTTGATGCCGCTCGAGGCGAAAATGATTCTCAAATCTAAGTCGGTTACTACTACCACCTCATTTTTAATTCGCTCATTGATATTCAGTTGCTTTTCGTCCCAAGTATACTGATTTGCAATCTGACTAACTTTTTTGAGGTCATCGCTGAGTGCTTTTAGTTCCTTCACATATTCATAATGAAAATCCCATGCCATGATTGGCACCGAATTTTGCCGTGTAAATTCCTCAGAATTATCAACTTTCATAAAATCCTATTATTCATTCTAAATCTAACACTCAAAGATAGTCTGAAAATCGCTGCAATGCATATAGAATTTCCCTTTTTAGATGTTAAAATCGTTATTAAAATGTAAACTTTAACTGAACAGCCACAGCTTTTTTCTCTTCGGTGTTTAAATTGCTGAGCGAAATACCGAGTAAACGCACAGAATCCTTCATTTTTTCCTGATAAAGCAGTTCTTCCACAATTTCCATAATCAGACTTTTATCCGAAATAAAATACGGCATTGTTTTGCTTCTCGTCTGTTGTGTAAAATCGCTGTATTTTATTTTCAGGGTAATCGTTTTACCTGAAATCTTGTGTCTTTGAAGTCGTTTTTCTAATGAAACTGCTATTAATTCCAATTTTTCGAGCATAAAAATCTCCGATGACAGATTAACATCAAAAGTATGTTCTGCCGCAACCGATTTGGTGATTCTCGAAGGTTTTACTTCTGAATTATGAATGCCTCGCACAACATTGTAATAAAAAGCGCCCGATTTGCCAAAATGTTTCTCCATAAACTCCAATGATTTGCTTTTCAAATCGATTCCAGTGAAAATTCCGAGCTGATACATTTTTTCGGTTGTCACCTTTCCTACTCCATAGAATTTACGAATCGGCAATTCTTCCAAAAAAGCTTCAACTTCATCCGGATTTACCGTTTTCTGTCCGTTCGGCTTGTTATAATCACTCGCAATTTTTGCTACAAATTTATTAACCGAAATACCTGCAGAAGCCGTTAGCCCAACTTCATTTAAAATTCTTGATCTAATTTCCTGAGCCAAAAGACTCGCACTCGGATTTCCTTTCTTGTTTTGGGTAACATCCAGATAAGCTTCATCAAGCGAAAGCGGCTCGACCAAATCGGTATAATCGTGAAAGATTTTATGAATTTTGGACGAAATCTCTTTGTAACGGTCAAATCTTGGTCGGACAAAAATAATCTCGGGACAATATTTTTTGGCCAAAACACCGCTGATGGCACTTCTTACCCCGAATTTACGTGCCTCATAACTCGCTGCCGAAACTACTCCTCTATTTTCTGAGCCGCCAACAGCAACAGGTTTTCCTCTCAATTCAGGATTATCCATCTGTTCTACCGACGCATAAAAAGCATCCATATCAATGTGAATGATTTTGCGATATGTTGGTGTTTCAGACATATTGCAAATTTAATCAGTAAAGCAATAAAAAAGCGTTACAAATAGTTATAAATCATATCAATTTCCAAAGAATAAGAATTGAATGAGTGCAAACCAATAATTCTTTATATTTTTGCTCTTCTACACGAAAAATTAAATAATGCGAACATTTGTTATAGGCGACATTCACGGCGGATTACTTGCACTTGAACAAGTGATGAAAAGAGCCGAAGTTACTACAGAAGATACACTAATTTTTTTGGGCGATTATGTTGACGGATGGAGTCAGTCTGTCGAAGTAATCGACTATTTGATTGATTTGAAAAGAAAACAAAATTGTATATGCATCAGAGGCAATCATGACCAACTGGCTTTGGACTGGCTGGAAAACAGACATGAAGAATTTGATGAAGAAATGTGGTACAAACATGGTGGAAAAGCCACTGTAGAAGGCTATGCAAAACTTTCTGAAGAAAAAAAACAAACACATATCGCTTTTTTAGCCGATCTCCAGGATTATTATCTCGATGACCAGAATCGCTTATTTGTACATGCCGGATTTACGAATTTAAACGGCGTTAAATGGGAATATTTTTCTAAACTATTCTATTGGGACAGAACACTTTGGGAAGCCGCTCTTTCTCTAGACCCAAAATTAAAGGAAGATGACCTATACTATCCAAAAAGATTTACCGTTTATAAAGAAGTTTACATTGGTCATACTCCTGTGACAAGAATAGGAAAAACTGTACCAGTAAACAAAGCCTGCGTTTGGAATGTTGACACAGGCGCCGCCTTTAGAGGACCGCTTACAATCATGAACATTGACACCAAGGAATACTGGCAGAGCGAACCGTTAAATGAATTGTATTTTAACGAAAAAGGTAGGAATTAAATCATTAAAAATTTACATTTGCCACGCAAAATAATTAATATTTAAAATTTATGAAAAAGGTTTTTACACTTTTGTTTTTAGTATCATTCGGATTTATAAATGCTCAAAAAGCTTTTAGCGGTAAAGGAGACGTAAAAGTTAATGTTGGTGCTAATCTTCAAGATGGTGGTTCTGGAATTCAAGGGTCTGTAGATTTTGGTTTAGGAGAAAATTTCTCTTTTGGTTTTGTTGCCAACTATTTATTAGGAGTTGACAATTTTACTGGTTTTTACCGTGGAAATACTGCAGCTTACGTTGATGAAAAACCAGATTTCGCAGAACGTTTTGATGCAAAAGCAAGAATCAATGCTAACTTGTCGAGCGTAATCGGTGTTGAACAATTGGATGTTTATCCTGGTCTAAGCTTAGGTTTACATAATTTTGGAGGTCATGTTGGTGGACGTTATTTCTTTACTGACGGATTTGGTGTTTTCACAGAAATCGGATTCCCAATTGCAAAATACGGTTCGAACAATGACCCTTTTTATCATTTGAATAATCAAGCTACTTTTAGTTTAGGAGCTTCTTTCAACTTATAGTTTTTTGCCGCAAAGGCACTAAGTCACAAAGTTTTTTAAAAGATAAACCGCCTTATTGGGCGGTTTCTTTTTATTCTCTCGAAAAAATTACTTGGAGTCTTTGTGACTTTGTGGCAATTTCTCCTAAATAGTCATCTCAGGAATTTCTCCTTCAATAATCAAATCAGCTTCAGTTGATGCGATAATGCGCTCAACTGAGACACCTGGCGCTCGTTCTAAGAGCTTAAAACCTTTTTCGGTTACTTCGAGAACCGCAAGTTCTGTTACGACCTTTTTAACGCATCCTACGCCCGTTAATGGCAAAGTGCATTTTTTTAAGATTTTAGATTCACCTGCTTTGTTGACGTGCATCATGGCAACGATTATATTTTCAGCGGAAGCTACTAAATCCATTGCACCTCCCATTCCTTTTACCATTTTGCCAGGAATTTTCCAGTTGGCGATATCTCCGTTTTCAGAAACTTCCATTGCACCAAGAATCGTTAAATCAACTTTCTGGCTTCGAATCATTCCGAAACTAAATGCAGAATCAAAGAAGCTTGCTCCCGGAAGTGTTGTAATGGTTTGTTTTCCTGCGTTGATAATGTCAGCATCTTCTTCTCCTTCAAACGGAAAAGGCCCCATACCCAAAACCCCATTTTCACTTTGGAATTCGACCGCAATATCTTCTCTGACATAATTGGCAACCAAAGTCGGAATTCCGATACCCAGATTTACAAAATATCTGTCTTTTACTTCTTTTGCAATTCGTTTTGCTATATCTTCTTTTGTTAACATACTTCTTAATGTGTTAATTATTTTAATGTGCCAATTCGTCAATATGATAATTAGATAATACAAAAACAATTGTCTAATTGACGAATTTTCTCATTATCTAATTTTTAACCCTCACTGTTCGCTGTTCGATTCTCTTCTCAAATTTTTCTCCTTGAAAGATTCTTTGAACCATAATTCCTGGAATATGAATCTGATTTGGGTCTAATGTACCGACAGGAACCAATTCTTCGACTTCGGCGATTGTGATTTTTGCGGCTCCAGCCATTGGTGCATTAAAGTTTCTGGCCGTTCCCTTAAAAATCAGATTTCCAGCTTCATCACCTTTCCATGCCTTCACTATGGCAAAATCAGCTTTAAAAGCTTCTTCCATAATGTGCATTTTTCCGTTAAATTCCCGCACTTCTTTTCCTTCGGCAACTTCAGTTCCGTAACCTGCCGGAGTAAAAAAAGCTGGAATTCCGGCTTGAGCTGCCCGGCAACGTTCTGCCAAAGTTCCTTGTGGAGTCAGTTCAACTTCTAATTCCCCAGAAAGCATCTGACGCTCGAATTCGGCATTTTCTCCCACGTACGAAGAAATCATTTTCTTGATCTGCTTCTTTTGCAACAACAATCCTAATCCAAAATCGTCGACTCCTGCATTATTAGAAATACAAGTCAGATCAGAAATAGAAGTATTTACCAAAGCTGCTATTGTATTTTCAGGAATACCGCATAATCCGAAACCGCCGAACATAATGGTCATGCCGCTTTCAATTCCGTTAATAGCTTCCTGAACACTATTTACTTTTTTTGTTATCATAACAAACTATCTTTATTGCTGAATATTTTTGATAAAAATAAGATTTTTAGATTGAATTATAACGATTTCGTAAAAATAAAACCTAAATAAAAAATCCCTTTACCAATCTCTAAAAAGAGAAGTAAAGGGATTAAAATATAATTAGATATGCACTATTGCAACAATGTTACAATTCAAATTCATCCGTATTTTGTTCCGTTTGCGTAGTATCTTTTACCACAGCAGGTCTTTGGTAACAATCTACTTTAATAGAAAGATTAGCTGGACGCTCAAATTCAGCTTTAGAAACCTGAAGATCTTTATCGGCATAGCACTTTTTCATATAATAACCCCAGACAGGTAAGGCTGCTGTAGCTCCTTGTCCGTAAGTCAAGCTTTTAAAACGAGCCGAACGGTCTTCGCACCCAACCCAAACTCCAGTTACCAAATTCGGAACCATTCCCATAAACCAACCATCAGACTGGTTCTGTGTTGTTCCTGTTTTACCAGCAATTGGATTTGTAAACATATACGGATAGCCTGTCCATCGGTTGTCTCCGCTTCCGCCGCCTTGCGTACGCAAACGAACACCAGAACCGCTTTCTGTTACCCCTTGAAGTAATTTGATTACCGCAAAGGCAATATCTTTATTTAAAACGTCGTGAGATTCTGGAATTGGCTCGTAAATAACCTCACCGCTTTTGTTTTCGATTCTGCTTAAAAACTGTGGTTTTACATAAACTCCTTGGTTTGCAAAAGTACTGTAAGCCGCAACCATGTCTTCAACCGTAATGTCTACAGCTCCCAACGCAATTGAAGGCTGAACTGGAATTTCTGTCTTTACGCCTAATTTCTTAGTCAATTCCACAACCGCTTCCGGACTTGTTCTGTCAATTAATTTAGCCGATACTGTATTGATCGAAGCCGCTAAAGCCTGTTTTAAAGTAACCATTCCACGGTATCTGTAATCAGAGTTCCTTGGCTCCCAGTCTGCAGTAACGTGATGGCGTCCTTTATGAATCATGAAAGGGCCATCTAGAATAGAATCACAAGGAGACATGTTTAACTGCTCGATAGCTGTCGCATATACAAAAGGCTTAAAAGTAGAACCTACTTGTCTTGCGCCCTGCCCTACGTGATCGTACTGAAAGTATTTATAATTGATACCTCCAACCCAAGCTTTAATTGCTCCGGTCTGAGGTTCCATTGACATTAAACCAGTTTGAAGAAAATGCTTGTAATAACGAATAGAATCGGTAGGCGTCATGATAGTATCGCGCTCTCCTTTCCAAGTAAACACGGTCATTTTTGCTTTTACGCCAAACGATTTTATGATTTCGTCTTCGCTTTTGCCCATATCTTTCAAAGTCGCCCAACGAACAGAGTTTTTCATCGCCTGCATCATGATACGATCTGTTTCGGCTTTTGTGATGTTGACAAAAGGAGCATTTTTATTGTTTTTCATATCAATAAAAAATTGCTGCTGCAGGTTTTTCATGTGTGCAGAAACGGCCTCTTCTGCGTATCGTTGCATTCTCGAATCGATGGTAGTGTAAATTTTCAAACCATCTTTATAGATGTCATAATCGGATCCGTCTGGCTTTTTATTTTCAGCTGTCCATTTCTTCATATAATCACGAAGATATTCTCTAAAATAGGTTGCCATTCCTTCACGGTGGCTTTCTAATTTGAATTTTAAAGAGATTGGAAGCGCCTGAAGCCTTACCTTCTCTGACTCAGAAATCATTTTAGCTTTTGCCATCTGCGACAAAACCACATTTCTTCGGTTTTTAACACCTTGTGGATTTCTAACAGGGTTGTATAATCCTGAATTCTTGAACATTCCGACCAAAATAGCAGATTCGTCTAATGTCAGGTTTTTCGGCTCTTTCGAAAAATAGGTTTGCGCCGCAGAACTCACTCCCACAGAATAATTTCCGAAGTCGTAAACATTGCAGTACATCGCCAGAATCTCATTTTTGGTATATTGTCTTTCTAAACGAATAGCGATAATCCATTCTTTTATTTTTTGTACAATCCTGAAAGGAAGAAATTTAGAACCTTCTCCGTGAAACAATTGTTTAGCAAGCTGTTGTGTCAATGTACTCGCTCCACCATTGGTTCCTAGAGAAAATACAGCTCTTAAAGTTCCTCTTCCGTCAATTCCAGAGTGTTCGTAAAAACGCGCATCCTCAGTTGCAACCAAAGCTTCTACTAGGCTTTTTGGCAAATCTGAGTATTTAAGCTGTGATCTGTTGGTTTTGAAGTATTTTCCCAACACCACTCCATCCGAAGAAATAATTTCTGTAGCCAGATTCGAATCCGGATTTTCTAAATCTTCAAAAGAAGGCATTGAGCCGAATAATCCCCATGAAGCAAAGAGAAAAAATGCCAAGACTCCTATTAGTGAATAGGCAAAGACTCTCCAAAATTTCTTCTGGTAGTATTTAATATCTTTTACGGTGTTTGATTGATTGTTTTTTTTAGTAGCCATAATTATTCTCTAATCTTTTTGTTCTATTCTAAAACCAACGTCTGTAATTCCTTCTAGTTCCTGAACTCCCGGAACTTTCCCGGACTCTCTCAATGCTTGTTTAATGTTTACTTTGTACTTGCCCCTAAACTTTACGTTTTCTTTGTAAAACAACTTGCTTTCTTTTATATCGCTGAAACCGTTTCCGAGCAAAGTTCCGTCTGGCGCCGCCATATCGTATTCTAAAGTATCGACTCTAGTAAAGCCGTTTGGCATTTCGAGCGCAACAATTAAAAATATGTTATTGAATGGGTAATTGTTGTTATCTCTCAGATTTACAAACAAATTGTATCTTTTGGTTGAATCTAAAACCGGCAGGTCAAACGTTACAATGCTGTCTTTGTGCCAAGCACTTCCGACAGATTTGTATTCATCAAACACTCTTTTTTTATCGCAGGAAAAAAGAAGAATGGCTGCCACAAGAAGAATACCGCTATTTTTTATTCTCATTTTTTGTATTCGTTATAGGTTTTCTCTGCTCGTTTGATTTAGTATCATTCGATTTGTTTGATTTGTTCGAATGATTTTTGTTACGATTGTTTTTATTTTTATTCGAATTTCTTTCGCCTTGCTTGCCAGAATTATTGTTTCCACCATTATTTCCGCCTTGATTCTGAGTTTGTTCAGATTTTGCTGGAGCGCTTGCCACAGCACTTTCTGCATTTTGTTTACGCTTGCGGTTTGGTTTTTTCTTTCTTTTCGGCTGGTCGAAGCGTGTTAAGCTTTCTTGTCCCATCGCATTGTTAAAGTCTTTTTCAGGCTCTGAAGTAACTTCAAGCGCAAAATCCTCCAAAGAAGAAACTTTGTTTTTCTGCTTATTTTCAGCAATAATTTCTTTAACCTGATCAATTTTAAGAACATGCCAGTTGGCGAAATTGTTAGTATAAGCATACCACATCAATCCTTTAAAAATATCTTGTTTTTGGCAGACAGCATCTCCTTTTTCGGTAATGAGTTTTGTGTCATAATCCGGAAAATCTTTTAAAGCATCCATGTAAGTGTCTAACTCGTAGTTCAGACAGCATTTTAATTTTCCGCACTGACCCGCTAATTTCTGCGGATTCAACGATAACTGCTGATAACGTGCAGCAGAAGTATTCACACTTCTAAAATCGGTCAACCAAGTCGAACAGCACAATTCACGTCCGCAAGAACCTACTCCTCCTAAACGAGCCGCTTCCTGACGGAAACCCACTTGCTTCATTTCTACTCTAGTGCTGAATTCCTTTGCGAAATCTTTAATCAGCATTCTAAAGTCAACTCGGTCATTTGCAGTATAATAAAACGTTGCTTTTGATCCGTCTCCTTGAAACTCGATATCCGAAATCTTCATTTCGAGTTTATGATGAATGGCAAGCTCACGAGCACGAACCTTCATTGGTTCTTCACGATCGCGCGCTACAGACCAAATATCAATATCTTTCTGAGAAGCTTTTCTGTAGATTTTCGGAATGTCGTTACTTTCGTAATTCACACCCTTTTTTTTCATCTGAATTTTTACCAATTCGCCTGTAAGCGTTACAATTCCGATATCATGACCCGGCGAAGCAACAGTTGCAACAATATCGCCGATACTTAAAGTTAATTTCTCTGAATTTCTAAAGAATTCCTTGCGTCCGTTTTTAAAACGAACCTCAACACAATCAAAAATCGCCTCTCCATTAGACGGACTCATGTTCGAAAGCCAGTCAAAAACCGTCAATTTATTGCAGCTATCGGTGCCGCAAGTCCCATTATTTTTACAACCTTTTGGTGCGCCACCATCTGAGGTTGAACAACTTGTACATGCCATAATTATATATGTAGTGCTGCCAGAATGCAGCTTAAGTTCATAAACGTTTGATCGGTAAAGATAGTATTTTTTTTATTTTGCTTTTTATGGATTAAATCTAATAAGTGGGTGTTGATTCGAAAACAGTATATTTTTTGTCTTATTTTATTGTTTAAATGTCCGAATTATCCACTTTGCTCTTGTTTCCTTCTATAGTTTTACAACTTTTAATATTGCAAAAACTATTACATGAATCAGAAAATTTCAAACATGAAAAAAATGCTAAATGGACACAAAACTAAAATTGCGCCAATTGCAATTTTCTTAGCTATAACTTTCATTTTTACCGCATGTACAAAAAAAGGAGAACCATCCAAACAAGGTCAGTTGCTTACCATTGAACAAGTTAAATCTCTAGAAAAAGACCAATCTTTGAACGGGAAATTGGTCGAAATAGAAGGCTATCCTGCAATTTGTGGCATGTTTGGCAATGTAAGAGTAGGCGAAAAAAACAAAATGGAAATTCGGACTGAGCCTGATTGCAAAGGCGAAAAACTTATAGAGGTGAATTTGTTTTTTGGAGGAGACAAAATACGTCTTTCTGGAGAAGAAGAAAGAAATGTTGCCCTGGCAACCGAAAAATTCACTAATGCAACATTAAAATATATTACAGATGATTATCAGGAACTGCCAACAGGAAAATTCAAATTTAGCGGTACACTAATTTATATCAACAATACATATTACTTAGATAATGTAACTATTCACAAATAACCCATAACTTACTAAATTATGCAAAGCAAGGCAGCAAAAGTCATTTTTATTATTCTTGTAGTGGCAGCAGGTATTTTTGCCTTTTGGCTCTACAACTACGGTCCAGATTCGTTCAGTCATAATGAAACTCGTAAAAAATATGAAACGTATGTAGAGGCAGAAGGTACAATTTTAACAATAGAGTATCGCGGCAGTGCTATCAAAAAAATCGCCACTTGGGTGGTTCAGTTCAAAGACAAAGAAAACAAACTGCAAACCGTAAAAATCTTGGATAACACCACTACAGGAAAAGATATAGGTGAAAAAATGAAAGTGTATTACAACCCATCAGACCCAACAGAATGTGTGGATGAAAAAAGCTACAATGATGTAATGTAACATTTTCAATCAAATTAAAGCTGTCTCTAAAATATTAGGGACGGCTTTTTTTCTAACAACTTATTTCAAACTTGATCTGAGCCAAAGAAACCTATTTTGTCCATTTTACAACATAAAGCAAGGCTAAGAATAATCTTATACAAATAAAACCTACAACATTAACTATTAACACCGAAAAAAATATGGAGTTACCAGAATTTAAATACAACCCGAATGCTTACAAACTGAAAATAATCAAAAAGAAAAATATTGTTTGTGAATATTGTGGCAACAAAAGTGAATATTCGTATGACGGACCGTTTTACAGTATTGAAGATATTGAAAAAATTTGTCCTTGGTGCATTAGTAATGGTTCAGCCTCAAAAAAATTTGACGGCGAATTTCAGGATGCAGCTAGCATAGAAGATTGTAAAAATTTAGATGCTGTTGAGGAAGTAACGAAACGCTCGCCTGGTTATTTCGGCTGGCAACAAGAAGTTTGGCTGTCATATTGCGATGATCTTTGTGCATTTATAGGTTTTGCAAAACCAAAACACATTAAAGAACATATGGCCGATTTAGAAGAAGATCTTGAAAATAGCGGTTATGGAGATGTCGAAGAATTAATAGAAGGAATTGAAGAAGAAACACTTGGAGGATATTTATTTCAATGCCTGCATTGCGGAAAACACAGAATTCATATCGACGCTGATTAAACCGCTACCAAGTGTCTATAATTGCTCTGCAAATGTCTTTTTGACTTCACATAAAATCAAACTGTTAAGTACTATTTTAGTTTTATAGAAGACTTTGAAGAACAAGGTTCAATCGTTAATAAATAATGCCAGTCTTAAACAAACATATGATTTCAACAAAAGATTACACAGCGTTACCAAACAAAGAAACATTACAAACAATTTGTAAAGCCATTTCGGTTTTGGATGCAATTATTTCACAAGAATGGGAATATCGCTATTATTCTTACAACAACAAATGGACAGATAATGAAGAATTTTGTGAAATGCGAAATGGTTCGGGCGACCAAATGCTCATTTTGTTCAGACTGGACGGATGTGTAATAAACGGATTTGCACACGAATTTGTGCAACAAGAAAAACAAAAATTAACTAAGAATTTACCCTCAATTTTTGATGAATTTATTTTTAGCGAACCTGTAAAAACAATTGGAACAACTTTTTGCTTGTGGACAACCGAACAACAAAACTGGCAAGTAGGGCAAATAGAAAACTATGACGATAATTCAGAAGAAATGTTGAATATTTTTGATGGTAATCCGCAAACCTATATAGACTGGGCAACAGAATATTTTGAAGAAAGTTATATTGAAAGTGGTATTCCGTTAAACACAGTGACAAAAATTTATAATGGACAAACTTTGACAAAAGAAATGGTATTATCAATTGTTGAAGAACTTGAAGATTGGGAACAACTGGAAAACGACCTGAACGAAATTGGCTATCCATATAATTTTAATTAATCTCAAATGCAACCTTTGCACAAAGTACTCATAATTGCTATGCAATGCCTTTTTGACTTTGTACAACATAAAATGCTAAACACTCTGTATTCAGATGGCTTTGTCAAAAAACATCCAACGCAAAAAAAAGCCAAGAAATAAATACTAAAAACACAAAATAAATGACGGATTATTTATTACCCTATTTTGGATTGATAAATCCAGATAATTTAGAAGAAGATTATCGTATTTCAATCCAATTAAATGGAAGAGAAATTGGAATTGATCTCAATTTTGGAAAAACAGCTATTGACAGAAGTGGCATGGATGTCATTAAAAATTTTCTTGAAAACATCGAAGATTATGATAAACAAAACATAATGTTTATAAAACATGATTACGATGACGAAAATGGAGACACCGTAAAACAATTTGTAACAGAACATGTTGAGGATTATGGAGATGAATTTCTGGAAGAACTCAACATAGACTTAGAGGGAGACAAAGAAAAACAATTTATGGCTATGATCCATTTGGTAAGAGTAGGATTGTATCCTGATAAAAAGTATAATTCATCTTACTATGCAGTGTTTGATTATACCGTTAGTAAAGATTTGACTGACCAAATAATTGCAGTAAAAACAGATGAAAACGGCAATTTGGATCATTTAGCTTGGGAAAGTTAAACTTCTCCAACACTTCTGCACGGAATGAAATTCGGAGAAGTCAATCCTTTGACTTTTAAATTTTCTTCTAAATGTTTAATAAAGAATATCTAAAAAATAAAATAACCCGTTGGGTGTAATTAAAAAAAATAAAAGCATTTTAACACATAGAAGCATAGTTTTTTGTGCCGAAAAAAGAAAATGGAACAAACAAGTTTCCAAACATAGCTAAACTATGTGCATTTAGACTAGTGAAACGCCTTTTTTAAGTTTAGTTAAACTATGTTTCTATGTGTTAAAAATAATTTCACCCAACGAGTTAAAATAGAAAAAAATCAATCCCAATAGTGCGGATTTACAATCTGTAACCTTAAAGCATATCTCGCTTTTGACATAAAGATTGAGGCCCAACATTTAAGAAACATATTTTAGACAAAATCGAATCATCCATTCACAAACAACATGCGTAAATTTTTAAAATTTAGCCTGACTTATTTTATTCTTACCGTATTAATATTCCTAACCGAAGTTTGTATCGGCATATATGTACACGATACTATTATTCGCCCTTACGGAGGAGATTATTTGGTTGTGATATTAATTTACTGTTTTGTCAGATCATTCCTAAACACGCCAGTTTTTCAGACAAGTATAGCCGTTCTTTTATTTTCATTTCTGATAGAAACCATGCAATACTTTGATTTTGTTGACCGCATGGGCATAGACAACAAACTGGCAAGGATTGTTATCGGCACCTCTTTCGCATGGAAAGATATATGGTCTTATGTCTTGGGCGTACTGACGGTTTTTTTAGCAGAATGGATAATAAGAAAAAAACAATGCGAGTGTTTTTGTCGCAAAAGCAGTGATCGAACCCAATATTAGAAAGTGAAATGCAAATAAAAAACACTAAAAAACATGTTTACAATTGGCACACAAAACTTTAAAGATGCACAGGCCATATACGATTACATAAATGCAGGCTACGGTTTTCCTGACGAATGGTTTGAGCCTGAAGCCATGCTGAATCCCATTCAGTCCCTAATGGCAGAAGATGCGGGAGATTTCGCATTTGGCATTTTTGAAAGAACTAAATATGTATTGGATCTTTATGAATACGATAGTTTTTTTAGCACTATTTATTCCGTTTTCAATTACGACACACCCCCTACCGAAAAAAATCTAGGACTTTTTTGGCATATCGTTTCAAACACTCAAAATATCAATGAGGAAGTAAGCAACAAAACATTATTGAGTTACTACCTTGACAGAGGGTTGCCAGCCGAATTTTTTTATATGCTTGCAGAAGCCGGCTGTGATGTTAATTACAGAAGCAGTAGCGGTCACACCTATCTGCACGACATTATCGATATTTATTGGCACATGATACATGAAGACACCAAATTGGTATGGTTTATTATGCTGATAAATGCGGGTATCGATATTAACCAGAAAAACAATGAAGGCGAAACACCATTAATATATGCTGTAAAAAAAGGTGCCGATTTATACGTCAAAACATTAATGGATAATGGTGCAGACCCAAACGAAACGGATAATTATAAATGCTCTGCGTTTTATTATACGATGGCTTATGGCAATCGAAATGTGGCATTTGAGATTATGAAAAAACATGCTTCACCAGATTTTGAAACACTTAACCGTTATGGCGAAACGTCCTTTATTGCTTTTATGAAACAGTTTCAGGGAGAAGAATATAACATGGAATTACTGCCAAAATTAATAGAAGCAGGAGCTTATTTTTCGCAGACCGTTTTAGGTCCTCATGGCAATCAAATATCGGCTATTTCTTTATTGGCAGACAAAAATCTTGAAGTATTAAAATTTGTTGTGGAACAGGGATTTATTGATATTTACGAAAAAGATAATAACGGCAACACCATTCTGCATCATGTTTGTGCATCCTATATTGGCGGAAATAGCGAAACAGCAAAAGAAGTATATCGTAAAGTAAAACTATTGGTAGAACAAGGAGCCGATCCTGAGGCTTTGAATGATAAAGACGAAACTCCAATGATGCTCGCCATATTAGACGATGCCAAGGGCAAAACTGTAGAGTTGTTGCTTGCTAAGAAGTAATCAATATCAAAATCAATAGTGATTACAATGCCAGAAATCTATTTTCGCAAAAGTGAGACTTACTAAAAAATCGAACTTTAATTATTTTAATGCATCAAAATGACAAATTGAAAAACAAATAACTTTAAAAACCAAAAAATCTTATGGAGGCATATCGATACAATGACGGGAAAAGTGATAAATTCTGGCGAATTGAACATGATGAATCTGCATTTGCTGTCAATTATGGCAAAACGGGAACGACTGGAAAATATCAGATTAAGGAATTTGAAAGTGCAGCAGATTGTCAAAAAGAGGCTACGAAACTGATTGATTCTAAAAAGAAAAAAGGCTATAAACTTTATCCAGAATTTGATTGTAATAATCATTACTATTTTGATGATGAAGAAATCGGATTGCATCCATTGACCTCTCATCCAAAATTTCGTACCCATTTTACTGAGGCATTTTATTACAGTTGTTTTGACGAGGAAACACCTTTTGGCAGTGATGAGGGCTCGGATACTTTGGCTCAAATTGTAGAAGATTTACGCAAAAGCAAAACCTTTGACTTTGCTACTTTTCCGAAAAAGATGATTGAAGAATATTGGGACATGACTTATCTTCCCGCTGAGGATATCTCTCATGAAAATATACAAGAGTTATTAAAAACAGATGAAATGAATCTCACGCAATGTGATATGGTAACTTATGCTACTGCTTTTGCACAAATCAAAATTACAGGAAAGATTGATTCAAGATTAAAAGAATTAGCCGTAAATGCCATGAAGCGAATGGAGATTATAGCCGAAATACTCAAATGGAATACTAGCGGAAAACCATCAGAAATTGGCACAAAAATGATTAGTGAATTAGAGCAATTTCAAGAAAAGTAATTCAATTACCCTCAATTCTATCCATCTTCAGCTGTAAAAACCCGTTTGCATTATCCTCTTTAATATATTTTCTGACATTTACTAATAAATTAGATACGCCATGAAGTTTTCAATTATAACGAGCACAAACGAAACTGAAAGAACAATTAAAAATTTTGATGTAGTCGAAAAGGAAATAAACAACTGCAAAGACAAAGAAGATTTTGTTATACTTAACAATGACCCAGCAATTAGCAATTCCATTTATTTACAAACAATGCTTTCTGGAAAAAATCAATACACTTTGGAAATAAGATTCGAATACGAAAATGATTTTTCGCAATATGGCATTGAAGAAGTGACCAAAAATGATTGCTTGGAAATTTTTAAACACTATTTCGAAGGCCGTCTGCCTGATTTAAATGAATGGGAAGATATTACAAAATATGTAAGACAGCATTATTATAACACAGAAATTGGTCTAAATCAAGAAACGGTGCATCCATCTTACTATGATTACTTTAAAGCTGATTTCTATTATAGCATTAGTGACTTTTATACACCTTTTGGGAATGATGCCGGTTTTGACGCCATGATAGAAGCTGAAAAATTTCTGAAAAGTGAAGATTCAAACAATTTTTATCTGATTCAACTGATTGATGAAATTAATATCGAAAATTATGATTATGATGAAAAAAGAGATTATGAGAATCTACATTTTTTGGTTCATGACCACAATGCAATTGTCGCAATTGGCTTTACAAACCTAAAAGTAAATGGATTTATCATGGAAGATGTAAAAGAAAAAACACTGTCTTCTCTTCGCTTTCTAAATCAGGTTCAAAATCATGAAAATTACCAAATCATGATTGAGGATTTGAATAAAATTGAAGCCGAAACTTATGGGGAATAAAAAGAAATTTCATTTCCAGAAAAAACAGTTACAACTCTATTTTTTTCTATAAAACCCTATTCTGTAAGTTTTATGCTGTAAATGGCCTTTTTTACTTTTTATCCTGAAATATATTTACGATTTTTATGTTTTATCTTACAGCATCGTTTGCCAAGTCAGTAATTACAAAGCAGACCGCTATCAAAATTTATCATCATTTTTAAATATATTTCAAATGCAGACAAACCAGATTGAAAATTTCCTTTTTCAGGGAAAATTTGACGAGGCCAGAGAATGCCTAAACAACGGGGAAAAGTTCAATGAGCAGTATCTTAAAAATAATTTTTCCCAAATCGCCGCTAAAATTATTGAAGCCAAAGAAATTGATTTCATTGAAAGATTGATTAAAGCCGGATTTATCGAAACGGATATCTACGAATTGGATAGTTTTGACAAATCAATATTCAATCCTCTTTCCAGAAATATAAAAAATGATGACGAGTCACTTTCTTTCTTCAAAGAGATCCTATCAAAAGTCGATAATGTGAATGACGAAATCAGCGACCAGACTTTATTGGGATATTGCATCGAAAAAGAAGCCGTTCCAGAAGTCATTAAAATCTTAATAGAAGATTTCGGTTGCGACGCCAATTACAAAAGCAATTCACAAGAAAATCTAATTCATAAAATCGTGAATAATTATTCTTTGAATGCTGAAAAAGGCAAAGAATACATCAAAATACTGCTTGAAAACGGTGTCGATATTAATGAGAAAAATGTAGTAGGCACTACGCCGTTGATGTATGCTGTTAAAAGACATAAAAAAGAATACATTCCGATGTTGCTAGAAAATGGAGCGGATGCAAACGAAAAAGACAATCAGGAAAACAGTTCATTTTATTATGCAGTTGGTGAACAATTTTCGATTCCGATGTACGAACTTCTGGCAGAATCTTCATCGGCAGATTTCAGCAGCATCAATAAAGACGGAAGAACTTTGCTGACCGAATTTATCCGAATGATGTCTGATTCTGAATCTGATTTGAATTCTTTACAACGATTATTATCAGATGGTGCCGACTTAAATCATTGCGCTACCTATTACGGAAATCCAAAATCGGGTATTGATTATATTGCTGAAAAGAAATCGGGCATTCTAAAATCGGCACTAGACAGCGGAAGCATTGATGTTAACGAACAAGACAATCAGGGAAATACTATTTTACACAAAGTCTGTGCTTTTAATGTGAATTATGATGCTGAAGCTGCAAAAGAAATCTACAGAAAAGTAAAACTGCTTTTGGAGAATGGCGCCGATAAAGACATCACTAATGATAAAGATGAAACAGCTCTGATGCTTGCTTCTGGAGATAATTTGAAAATAAAAACTGTTGAGCTTTTAATGAAAGCTTAAACTTAAACACTGTTTTAAATAAAAAAACAATTTAAACACATAGGAGACGCTGAATTTTTTATTTTACCATTAAGATATTAAGTTCATAAAGCCAAGCTTAATTTTCTTTTTGTCGTTAAGTTTCATTAAGTATGTGACTTAATTTTCTTAATCTCTTAATGGTGAAAAATAAAGAAGCTAGTTTCTTACACATAGTCAAACTATGTAAATTTATGCAAGTGAAATGCCTTTTTTAACCTTCAATGAACTATGTTTCTATGTGTTTAAAAATAATTATATAAAAACTAAGATTCTATGTCAATGTCATTTATAATTGCCTGCGAGAACGGCAACCGAAAAATAGCTGAATTACTGCTTCAAAACAAAGAAGTAGATGTAAAATATACCGATGAACTTGGAAGAACAGCGCTTCATTATGCGGCACATAGAGGTTATCTCGATATCGTAAAAATCTTAACCGAAGATGGTGCGGATATAAATTACGAGGACCACCAAGGAGAAACGCCTTTGTACTTTGCTTGTCTTCAAAAACAAAAACAGACTGCTTTGTATCTTTTAGAAAATGGAGCCGAAATCACCAAGAACGATAAATACGGAAACAGTCTCTTACATTTGGTCGTTCAGACTGCCCAAATCGAAATTGCAACAAAGTTGCTTGAAGCTGGAATCGATGTTAATTTACTGAACAACAACGGAGAAACTCCACTTTTATTGGCTTCTGCAAAACTGAATCGAGAAATTATCCAATTGCTGTTAGACAAAGGTGCCGATATTAATGTGACAGATAAACAAGGTAATACGCCTTTGCTTTATGCTTGTTACACCAAATCACTGCCAATGGTGACCTTGCTTTTAGATAATGGCGCCGATGTAAATCATGCCAATCATTCAGGAGAAAACGCACTTTTGATTGCCTGTTACGAAACCAACCGAATGTTGGCAAAACTTTTGGTCGAAAGAGGTGCGGATGTATTTACCTCAAACAACAACGGCTATTCTCCAATTTGGTACGCTTGCGCGAATAATCAAAAGGAAATCGTGGCTTTGTTTTTAGAAAATGGCGTTGATGTCAATTACAGCAAACCAGTCGCTGGCGATACTTCGTCTATGAACGATTATCTGGATTGGGTGGTAAGTGCTTCTAACATTTCCAACGATTCAAGCTTTACATTAAACAGCAGTTACAATTATGGCGGAGAAAGTCTGCTTCATGTTGCTACCAAAAAAGGAAACCTCAGCATGGTAAAACTGCTGATTGAAGCCGGAGCAAATATCAATATTCAGGACGAATCTGGAAATACACCTTTACATTACAGTGCGGCCAACGGAAAAAAAGATGTAGTGAAATATCTTCTTGACAACAAAGCCGATGCCTCAATTGTAAACGTAAAAGAACAAAAAGCAATAGATTATTCGAATGTAAAAGGTTTTAATGAAATTACAGAATTGATTCTGAAATATGCTCCTTCTGGAACAGTCGTTACACCAATTCAAACCAAAACCGAAGAACCAAAAGCAGATACAGGAAATGCTATGGAAGCCAAAAAGAAAGCTTTACTAGACTTAAAAGAGCTTTTGGATGCCGGAATTCTGACTTCCGAAGAATTTGATGCTGAGAAAAGTAAAATCTTAAAAGGGTAAAAATAAAAACAACCCCTTGGGTACAATTAATTCAAACACATAGAAACATAGATTTAGGATACAGACAAAGGCGTTTCACTTTATTAAAACAAACATAGTTGGCTATGTGTTAGAAACTGGTTTCTTTATAATTCCTTTTTTTTAATAAAATCTATGTTTCTATGTGTTGAATAAAAAAACATGAATTACACCCAACGAGTTAAAAGCAATAAAATATGACAACCCAAATTAAAACAATCATTACCAATCTGGAACAATACATTCAAAAAGCAAACGAAACGGGAGATAAATATGAATTTATAGACCCTGCTTATGAAATCTGTGACGAACTTGAAGCGATGGAAGATAATTTCAACGCAATAGAACCCATTTTTAAACTTATTGAACGTAGTCCGGATATAGATTATGGCGGACCGGGTCCATTAGGCAGTTTTATGGAAACTCATTATAAAAAAGGATATGAGGAACTGCTTTTGCAATCTATCAAACGCAAACCAACAGAATACACTTTGCATTTATTGCATCGCCTGATAAACGATAAAAACAACTCTCAACATCAAAAATATCTTGACTTAATGAAAAGCATAGCCTTAAGTACAGAATATCCGCAAAACATCATAGACAATGCAAAAAATAGTTTGACCTATTTTGAATAGATTGAATAAACCACTATGACTTAAATTCTGCAAGGTTGCAAAGCTTAATTTCAACCACAAATTACACACCCGAGCGACAGCGAACTGACGAAGTAATTTTTCGCAAATTAATTTGTGCAATTTGCGGTTAAAAATTTTTAGAAACTGAAAGTGAAACTGGAACAAGCATTTGCAAAATCAACAAAATTCAGCTCCTGATTTTTGACTTCGGAAGAATTCGAAAAAACAAATAATAAACAATTTAAAATGAAAAAAATCTTAAATACCACAACTCTATTTTTAGTATTAATCGCTATCGTTTCTAGCTCTTGCAATAACCTTTCGCCGGAAAAAACTTTTGAAATAGCGGGATTAAATTCTAATCTATTATCCCGTTTTGGTGGTAAAGAAATAAATGAAAAACTACAGTCGGAACCACAAGTTTATGATGAAAATCAAAAAAAGATGACTCCTTCTTCTTATTACGATGCTTTTAAGTATGACATCAAGAATCTGGAAGCTCGATTTCAAACTATTAAAGATATAGCCGAAGACGATGACAATAAACAATTTCTTCAGGCATCAAAAGACTTGTTTGCTTATGCAATCGCAAAACAAAAAGAAGGTTATCTGCCCATTGCAAAAATGAAAGACGAAAAAGCCTCTGATGAACAAATTCAGAAAGCAATTGCCGATTTTGACGCTTCAACCCAAAAAGACATCGATGCTAAATTCAGCAAATTGATGAATGAGGCAAAAGCATACGTTGAAAAACATAATATTAATGCTAAAATCGGAATTTAAAAATCCTGAAAAAATAATATTTAAAGATTTTTTTAGCAGTACATCAAAGATTCAAAACATGAAAACAAAATTCATCTTTATACTTATAGTACTAGCTGTATTAAATTCTTGTAATAAAAGAAATAATACTGTTGTTCCAACAAAAAAACCAACTGATACAACAACGACAGAAAGTTATTTCAACTCTGATACCATTTTTGTCAGTAAGGGACATTCTTTTCAGGTCTTAACTATCGACCCTGATTTTAAAAATAGTGATACGCTTTTAGTCTTAGTTAAAAGGGATTCTTTAGCAATTTTCAAAACCTATACCAACAAAAACGGACTTAATAATCAAGAATTTATCGATTTTAATAATGATGGTTTTTTCGACATCCTGTTTTCCCGCGGAGACCAGAGAGGCCCGCATGAACTTTATTTGTATGATTCATTAAAGAATACTTTTGTAAAATCCAGCGGTTTTGAACGTATCAGTGAGTATGTTCGACTAAAATCTAACTCGAATTATTGGTATAGCTATAGTCGGGCAGGCTGTGCTGATATGAATTGGACAAGCAAGCTGTTTACTTTCAAAAATTTTGAGACAGTTGAATTAGGCTATATCTATGGAAAGGGTTGTGATGATGAAGAACCACAGAGTATTCAAATTTCCAGGGTAATTAACAATGATGAAAATGATTTAAAATTGATAAAAAACCTCCCTTATTCCGTCTTAAATGATACAGACAAATGGAGTTTCATTGAAGAATATTGGAACAAAAATTATCAGAAATTCAAATAATCAATGAATAAATAGCTAAATAGTTTTCAAAACATTAAAAAGTAAATTTTCCTACGCCAACTGTTCTGTTTATTACAAACAATTCTAACACAAAAAAGAGCCTTTCGGGGCTCTTTCTGCATTTTGTATTTTAATAGGTTTATCAGATTCGGCTGATTTTGTAATACATTTTGAAGGTTCACTTGTAGCAAATCTGAAGGCGTACAAATTCTTCATTAAAAAACCTTATTCTATCTATTTTATAACTTTTAGTGTACAAACTTGAAAGTAGTCACCTCTTATTTTTACAAAATTTTCTTATCAATATTTCACTAAAAAATACAAAAATCAATTATTCACTGGATTTATCCAAAAATTAAATTTTATGAAATTAAAAAAAGTACTATTTGCCTTCATTCTGATTGCAAGTTCAACCGGCTTTGCACAAACAAACAAAGACGTAAAAGATGCAAAATACCGCAGAAGTTCTCTGCACACCATCTTAATAGAGTCTGAAAATTTTCCGAGAAAAGATCAGGTCATCAATGCCTACTACAATGCCCCGTTTCCAGATAAGTACGATGATCAAACTATAGGAGAAAAGTCATTTGATCCTAAAAAATATGGTTTAACTGATGATACTTCTGATGAAAAAATGATTCCAGTTATAAACAAGTATTTTGCAGACAACAAAATAGCCAACAAACTGGTTGCCAAATGGTTTAACAGAAAAGCTAACGGAACTTTTGATATTAGCTTAGTAAGCGAAAGAGGATTGATCAATGCTTCTTTTACTGACATTAAAACTGCCGAAGCTTCTTCAGAAGGAAAGGCATTACTGCAATCGGCAGGATTGGAATTAATCGGGAACACATTTGTTGTAGTTTCAAAAATGAAATTCATCGAGAACGAGCCTGTTGCAAGAGCGGCCAGAGAAGCGGCCTATCTAGCTGCAAATAAAATAAGCGTTTCGATGCTTAGAAACAAAGCAATAGACGTTGCAGACAAAGCTTATGAGAGAGCGAAAGAAGGCTACTCTGTATGGACTACTTCATACTTGTACAAATTAAAATGGGATGATGACACAAGTAATACTTTTTATCAAGATTATTGGATAGATAGCTCTACAACTGGAAATATAGCAGAGAGAAAAGCAAAATTCGATAAATCTGATTTGTTTCAGTTAGAGCTTATCGGTTCTGAGAGCTCAACAAGTGTGGTCACTTTTTCTGTTAACGGAAAAAGAACAGAAAATGAAATCATCAATCTCGCTGTAACTAGAAATATAGACAATGTGTATGCAAAACTTCAGAAGAAATATGATGTATTTAAAACCAAAGTGCCATTGTTTACCGGTAATCCTATAACGGCAAAAATTGGTCTTAAAGAAGGTCTTGAAGCAGGAGATAAATTTGAAGTTCTAGAAGCCAATATGGATCCTAAAACCGGAATTATCGAATACAAAAAGAAAGGAACTATTAAAGTAGAAAAAAACAAAATCTGGGATAATCGATACACAGGAGGAATGCCACTTCTAGATGATGATGGCAACGAAATCAAACAAACAATTGACGCAACTACATTTGAAGGCGGCAGCAAATACTATCCAGGAATGTTAATTAGACAAGTGAACTAAACATCATAAAAAATGAAAAATCTAAAATATGCTATCACGCTTTTATTTGTAGCAGCATTCTCATTCATAACTGTAGCACAGCAAAGAAAAGCAAACAAAGATACCGAGGCGTGGCGCTATGAAATTGAAGCAGTGCAAACTGGAACCCAAGGAACCTATTTAATAAAAGTCTGGTCCTATTCTAAAAAACCCGAAATAGCAGCAGAGCAATCTAAAAAGAACGCTATTCATGGAGTGATTTTTAAAGGTTTTCCAGGAAAAGCTGGAGTGCCAGGCCAAAACCCTTTGACTAGTAACTCCAATTTAGAAGAAGAAAAAGCAGATTACTTTAAAACCTTTTTTAGCGATGGAGGAAAATATATGAAATATGTTTATTTATCAAATGACGGTGCAGTTGCTGCAGAAGACCGCATGAAAATTGGCAAAGAATATAAAATTGGAGTAATTGTTTCTGTGAATGTTGCCGAATTAAGAAAAGAATTAGAAAATTCAGGAGTTATCAAATCACTTTCGAGTGGATTCTAAAAAATAAAAAGAACTTAAAATGAAAAAAGTAATTTTAATCATGACACTTTTTTTAAGCGCAATAACTAGTAATGCTCAAGCAAAAAAGCCTACTATTATGGTAGTTCCAAGTGATGCTTGGTGCAATCAGAGAGGCTATATGATAGAATACGATAATCAGGGAACAATCGTAAAAGTTCCTGATTATAAAACAGCCCTTCAGGAAAATTCTAATCTATTAATTGCCATCAGCAAAATAAACGAATTGATGGCAGCAAGAGGCTTTCCATTAAAAAACTTGGAATCTGCATTAAAATCGCTCGAAAGCGAAGCTGCAGAAGATGCCATGTTAACCAGTAAAACTAGCGGTGCATCTGTGGCTGAAAGTCCTATCGACAAATTGAAAAAAACTGCAAAAGCCGACATTATCATGCAACTTACATGGAACGTTAATACAATGGGGCCAAAGCATTCTGTGACATTTAATTTACAAGGTTTAGACGCTTATACCGATAAACAAATTGCAGGAGCATCTGGAACCGGAAGTGAACTTATCGGCTCTAATTTGCCTGTAATGTTAGAAACTGCGGTTTTATCTCATATGGATAACTTCAATACACAATTGATGAGTCATTTTGAAGATATGTTTGCCAATGGAAGAGAAATTACCTTGAGATTGAAAAAATTTGATTCGTTTAAAGGAGATTTTGAAACTGAATACGGAGGAGATGAACTAGGAAATCAAATTGACAACTGGGTAAAAAACAATACCGTAAAAGGTCGATTCAGCGCAACTGATGCAACTGAAAACATGATGCTTTTTGAACAGGTTAGAATTCCGCTTACCGATGCCAACGGAAGAGCCATAGACGCTAAAGGCTGGGCAAAAGGACTTCAAAAATATTTGAAAGACACTTTTAAAATAGACTCAAAATTAATGACAAAAGGCTTAGGCCAAGCTTCTATCGTGGTTGGAGAAAAATAATCTTAATACCTAAAAAAGATGAAAAAAATAATTTCGATACTTTGCCTACTTTTAATCATGGGAGCTAGAGCTCAAAGTAAAAACTCGTCTGATGACAGTTCACAGATTGATATTACGGCATACGTTCCCGACCAAGTGGAAGGCTTGACGGATATTGCACGGAATAACCTTGAAAACAAATTATCTCAAATCATCACATCTAGTGGTTTGGGCGTAAGTTCTGAAAATTCAAGATTTATTATTACTGCCAACATTGTAGTATTAACAAAAGACATTACGCCAACAGCTCCGCCAATGCAAGCGTATACTTTGGGTGTAAATCTCTATATTGGAGACGGAATGGAAGGTATTAAGTTTTCGAGCTGTTCTGTAACATTGAAAGGCGTTGGAGAAAATGAAACCAAAGCATACATGTCGGCTTTGAAAAACTTAAAAACAGATGACCCTAAGTATCAAGATTTTATTGCAAAGGCAAAATTAAAAATTGTAGATTATTATAATCGTAAATGTGATTTTATTATTAAAGATGCCAAATCACAAGCTAGTCAGGGACAATATGAAGCTGCGTTGTATAAATTAGCAACAATTCCGGATGCCTGCAAGGCTTGTTATGACAAAAGCCTTCCAGTAACTAAGGTTGTTTACAAACAATATATAGACAATGATTGTAAAGTAAAATTAAATCAGGCGAAAAATATTTGGAATACAAGCCAGGATGAATCAGGAGCTTATGCGGCTGGAGAATATCTTACAGAAATTAGCCCAAATGCAAGCTGCTATAAAGAAGCAAAAGCATTTACCGATAAAATCGGGGCTAAAATTATGGCTGACCATAATAAAGAATGGAACTTTAGAATGAAAGTTTATCAGGATGAAGTTGCTGCAGACAGAGCTGCTTTGAAAGCAGAAAGGGATATTGCTCTTGCTTACGCAAAATCAACATCTGTTAGCTACATTATCGCTGGTTGGTGGTAAAAAAACGTATTTCATTTACAAAAAAACTACATACAATCCCACAGGTAAATACTTGTGGGATTTGTTTTAACTGGCAATTAATTCGAAAACATGTTTAGAAAGGTTAAGTATGATTTTACATTATAGAGTTTCAGGCCAAAGAAAAATTTACATTTCTATTGAGCATTGAATTATCACTACTTGAAACTGAAAACGATTACTAAGGAAAAAATGACAAAATTGAAATTTGAACACACTACATGTAAAGAAAATTTAGGAAATAAACTCCGTGTCAAAGCCCCTATCAAATCTAAATTTGCCATTTATCTGATGGTTTTAATAGCGGTGTATTTAGTTGCACTGTTATTATTTTACATCAATCCGCTTTTTGATTTTTGTTTTTTTGCTTTTATTGTAGGAGTCGGTTCATGGAGTTTGTTTTACACAGTATCACAAGATATTATAAACCAGAATCTGTTTACACCCTATTTTTTATTAAGTATTATTATTATACTTTTTAGCGGAATTCTTATTCTTTTGACAGAAAGCAGTTTCTATAATTTCATTATCACGGGATATCCGCTTCTTTATATGCTTTGCTTTCGCCTGTTGCTTTTCCTGTTTTATAAAGATTTTGCAACTTCTCATACAAAACCAACAATTCTTTTTGCATCAAGATACAGTAAATGGAGGCATGAAAACGCCGACAGTTCCTATATTCTTACCAAAAAGGAACTGGTATTTTCTAATTTGCTTATTTTCGGACCTTATACAATTGCTTGTTTAATTGCCTATTTTATAATTCGGTATTAACTTCGTCGAATACACATCTGTCTAGTTATAAAAAAAGTGTACCTAATTAACACTTACATCCTAAAAAGACATTTACAAAAAATCTAAATAATATTTCGCTAAAAACTTTAAAAAGCAACTTCCCTGTTTCTAACCTTTCTCTTGCTAAAACTTATTTTGACAAAGTGATGACTTTTAGAAGCTGTTTTCATTCTGCGATTTTAATATTTTTATCTGATAATCACATAATTGAATACTATATACAGAAAAAAATATGAGAGAAACTTACCTAGAATTTACAGACAATGAAAACCCCGAACTCGTTGGCGGGGAAGCCTGCAAGTGAAAAAATTTAATCCTGATACGTATGACGAAAAATAACAAACAAAAATTATAATTTATGAATTGGACAGAATTTGAAAAAAAATACAATTTTGAAAACACAGTTTTTGACTTGACAAACCAATCATTGGACTTGCTTTCGAAGTCGGAATTTGCAGATAAAATATTTCAATCTTTTGCATTTAATTGCCAGTGGCGTGGAAGCATTTCATTGAGCTTTGACACAGACATCGAAGTTGACTTGCGTAAAAAAGGTTATTATCCACCAGATTGGACAAACGAACTAATAGAAACTGAAATTGCTGATATTGGGGAACTTTGGAAAGACAAGTATCAAACAATTGAAATGGCATTCGACGAAATGATAGAGAATACCGATGATTATGATTTTATTGACGAATTTTCAAGTGGCTTTTTAAACAGTTTACGCAGAGTAATGGTTCGACTTGAAAGCAGTAAAGCCTTTGAAAAAATTAAGACAACAAACAACTTTTGGACATTAGTAACACAAGTTGATGCCGACACAGACGACGAAGAAGAATTGTTGGATAAAGTTCGTAAAGAATACAAGTAGTGTTATGAAGTGAATTAAAAAACGGTAGCTAAAATTGACAATGATTTATTGAGGCGCATTTTGGCGGAGTTCACAAACTTAAACAGTTAAGGAAGTTTATTATGGAAGAAATAAAAACGGAAGCGCCAACGAGTGAAAAACAAAGAAATATGATAAACATCGACAAAAACACTAAACAAATAGAAGAGTTCATCCAAAATTCAATTGAACGATTTAAAATAGAAAACGGCAATCCAAATTCAATTGGAATTTATTGTTGCCCTTGGGCTGGCTGGTTGACGACAAATTTCAACTTAGACAAGACACTTAACGAAGCAGAAAACAATTGCCCAGATTTTCAATTTGTCGAATTTGATTTTTTAGAATTCCCCGAATGGCAAGAAGAGTATGAAAGCGACCATCCGAAATTCGAAATAAATGGCGATATAATAGAACACAATCATGACTTTGGCGATGAAAAACTAAACGAATTAATATTCAACTATTTGAAACCTATCGCTCTTAAAATAAAAGATAAAAATAATTCGAATGTTCTTTTGCAAATGTTGGATAGTAATTTTATCGAATTGATTTGAAAGCGAACGCCTAAAACGGGCTTTGTTTTATACGGGCTGAATTGCAACAGAACTGCGGTTTTCAATTAAATATCAGTAATTGTGAGTTTCGGCTTCGAAAACCCAACATCGTCGCTGTGCCGCTGTTCGACATTTGCAATGTCGAACCCCTATCCCGGGATTTGTAATCCCGTTTTATTCGGATTGAAAATCCGTAGATAATGCTTCGGGATTGCAAACCGAGCTTTGCGAGTTCACAAAGTAATCACGAAGAGCAATAGAGCGTTTTTAAGCTCCATAGATGTACGCATTTTGTATGGTGAATTTTCTATCCATTTAAATCAATACAAAATACGAAAGTTTTGATGACGCAGGTAATGTACTTATTATCAAAAAAATAACAGCTTCGTGTTTTGCATGGTTGATTTTGTATATATTGCGTATATTATAATGTTAGCACTCACCCTAAAAGACCGACAGGACCGACAAGAAACGAACAGAAAAACGAGAGACAAAATGCCAACCCTTCGCAAAATTAAAAGAGGTGTTTTGCCAACGCACTTGCCGACACAAAAACACCACATTTAATTTTGCCCAACCGCACCCAAAGCCCCCCCATCACCCGACAAGTGGACAATTGAAAGAAATGTTAATAATTATTGGTTAAAAAAATTGTCGTGACGAATTTTAGCAGTAAATTTGGACAAAAATTGTCAAAGCATAAAATGTCCAAGATAAATAACACATCGTTCGGAGAATACATCAAGCAATTAAGGGAGGACAAACATCTACCTTTAAGAAAAATTGCTGCTGAACTTGACATTGACACTTCAACTCTGAGTAAAATAGAGAAGAACGAAAGAAATGCAAGTGAACAAATAATTGAACGACTTTCTGAAATATTTGAAATTGACAAGGGAGAATTGAAAGTTCGTTACTTAAGTGATAAAATCACATACCAACTTTTAGAGGAAGAAGATGGGATTGAAATCTTGAAAGTTGCCGAACAAAAAATAAAATACCATAAGAAAAATGATAAGCACTAAAACAATTCAATACAAGTTGCCGAAAGAATCTTTAATGCTTGTCCAAGAACCGCAGATAAGATTATTTGAGGACGAGTTTAAAATATCTACCAAAAAAGAGTTTATCGGAATAGACTTCAATCAGCGTGGTTATACTGTTAATGACAAAGTTGATTTGATAATTGACAGTAAAATTCAAACAATTGGATTCTTTTCAGGGGCAGGTGGTCTTGATATTGGTTCTCAACTTGCAGGAGCGAAAGTGATTTCTAGTTTAGATTTTGACAGAGATAGCGTGGCAACAATGAAAGCAAACAAATATTTCGCCCACTCTGCTCACTTTCACAAGGACATTAAAGAAATGTATGCCAAGGATTATAATAAAATAATAAAGGCAAATAACCCTGAAAAATTAATCCTTGTTGGTGGTCCTCCTTGTCAACCATTTTCAAAGGCGGGTTATTGGGTGACACATAAAAATAGACTTGGAAGCGAAGACCCAAGAAATATGATAGGGCAATACTTAAGGATAGTTGAAGAACTTCAGCCAGACGGATTCTTGCTTGAAAATGTAGAAAGCCTTTTGCATCCAAAAAACGCACAAGCTGTAACAGACTTAAAAGAAGCAATAGATAAGTTGGGTTATAAATTCATTGTTTATCGTGCTGACGCTTTAGATTTTGGTGTACCACAAAAAAGAAAAAGAGTATTCTTTATTGCTTCAAGAAAAGGCATTTTGGGAGAACCAATAAAAACTCACGGTGATGAATTAGAAATATTGGTAAATAAAAATTTATTACCACACGAAAGAGTTATTGATTGGATTGGGAAATTTGATTCAGATAAATACTTTGAAGCAGAAGAATTAACTACAGGAAAAACTTATGATGAAGAATTAAAGCAAATACCACCCGGACAAAATTATTTTGCTTTAACTGAAAGAAGCGGACATCCAAATCCAAAATTTGAAGCAAATAAGCGATTTTGGAATTTTCTCTTAAAACTCCATCCAAATCAACCATCTTGGACTATTGCTGCTCAACCTGGTCCTTGGGTTGGTCCGTTTCATTGGAATAATAGAAGATTAAGAGTTCCTGAAAGTGCGGCTATCCAAACATTCCCTGAAGATTACCATTTTGTAGGAACTAGACGCTCAATACAAAAACAAATTGGGAACGCTGTGCCATCTCTATTAGGCAAAGCAATCGTTAAACATTTAATTTCTAATATTTAATGAAGCCAAAAATTGTAAGTGTATTTTCAGGAGTTGGTGGTATTGATTTTGGATTTGAAAAAGCAGGATTTGAAACAGTTTTTGCATCTGATATTTGGAACAAAGCTTGCGAATCATTGAAAGCCAACTTTCCAAATTCAGAGATTGTTTGTGACACAATTGAGAATGTTGATTTTAAAAAAATTAAAAAGAAGCACAAAGTCATTGATGGTTTAGTAGGAGGTCCTCCTTGCCCTCCATTCTCAAAATCTCGATTTTATCGTAAAGAAAAAGAAAGAGGTATTGATGATGAAGATGGATTTATGACAGTTTCAAATTACTTTAGAGCAGTTGAAGAATTGAATCCAAAGTTTTTCTTTTTCGAAAATGTCCACGGATTTGTTTTTAAACCACATCAGACAGCTTTGGAATTGGTCGAAAAAGAAAGTGAAAGATTAGGCTATAAAATATTTCACAGTGTTCTTAATGCTGCTGACTTCGGTGTTCCTCAAACAAGACAACGTTTTATTTGCATTGGTGTAAAGAAAACAATGGAGGACTTTAAATTTCCTAAGCAAACGCATTCTGACCAAGCAAAACCAATAAAAGGAACAAAACCGTGGGTGACTTGTGGCGATATTTTAAATGATATAGATTTTGACTCTCCAGAGGACAGTAAAATGTTAGCAGGTTCAAAACATAAAGACCTTTTAAAATTAGTTCCACCAGGTGACAATTATCTATTTTTTACAAAAGAGAGAAACCATCCACAACCCATTTTCAAATGGCGTTCAAGATATTGGTCTTTCTTATTAAAACTATCACCCGAAAGACCTTCTTGGACGATTCAAGCCAGCCACTCAAATAATATGGGTCCATTTCATTGGAAAAATAGATTTTTGAGAATTGAAGAAATAAAAAGAATTCAATCATTTGAAGACAAGCATATTTTCTTAGGCTCATATAAAGAGCAATGGAGACAGATTGGTAATGCTGTTCCGCCTTTATTAGCTTATAGAATCGCTAATGAAATTAAAAAACAATATTTTAAATAATGAGCGTAAGAAACACCATAATCTTAAATCATTCAGACTTAAAGTATCTGCTAATTGATAGTTTGCGTTTGTATTCAGACAACGTAGTATTCATTGATGGAAACAATCCATATCGTTTTTCAATTAACAAAAAGACTTTTTATGTTTTAATCAAGAATGTTCACGAATCAGGTGACGGCAGAGGCAATCAAGATGAATGTAGAATTCAAGTTGCGAAAACAGGCAATTTTAATGATGCACTAAATTCAAGAACAGATGTAATTGTTCTTGGATATTTTGCAGATGAAAAAGTCTTCACAGCTTGGAATCCATATTTAATGAGAGACCGTTTCAATCAGAGACAAACTATTTCTTTGTATTCTAGATTTTCTGTTCAAAGACAAGCTGCAATAAATAAAATAGCTACTTATCGGGACACAAACGGACAATCTGTTATCAGTTTTTTGCCTGACTATTTGGGACTTTATTTGGAGAACTTATCAAATATTCATTTACTCCCAGACGAGGAATTATTAGCATTAGTAAATGAATCTGACACATTAAATTCAAATAACCAAGACGGTTTTGCTGACTTTCCAGAGGGACATTTAACAATAACACATACAAGGTATAAACGTGACCCAAGATTTAAATCTATAGTTTATGCTGCTTACGACAATCGTTGTGCTATGTGCGGAATCCAATTAGAGTTAATTGAAGCAGCCCATATTGTTCCACATTCACACGAAAAGGGAACTGACGACATTGGTAATGGTATTAGCCTATGTGCATTACATCATACAGCTTATGACCGTTCGTTAATATATTTTGACAACGAGTTCAACATTTTGATAAACAATAGTAAAATGGAATATTTAGAGAAGGTTGGACTTGATTCAGGTTTTCGAAAATTTCAATCATTAGCATTTGACAAAATTCAATTACCAACAAATCATACATTAAGACCAAACATTGAAAATATAAACTTAGCAAATCAGACAAGAGGGATAGTTTAGATACTGCTTTTGGTGGCACATTTGCAAAACCGCACAAGCCCACGCTAAAACCAATTTTTTCAAAAGAGCCACCAAGCCAACGCACCAAGACAGACACGAAATTACAACGAACAAACACGACAGAAAAGAAGGGCGAAGTGCTAACATCGGTTTTGCAAAACGGCGGGTTTCGTGCTTCTATGACAGTTTAGTGCAAGGTTCAAGTTTCGTTTTTCAAATGAACATTTGTGCTAAAAATCCGCCACTTCGCAAAGCCGCGAACCGTTGGGCGTCAGCCTGACAGCATGGTAGACAATGAAGCTGAAAATTGAAAATTAAACAAAATATATTAATCGTTCTGACAAGGACATAAAAAATGAAAGATATGGATAGTCGGATTTTGACAAAAAAGGACATCGGGCTTGACAATTTGAATTTTTTGTATTATTACATTCTTGGATTCAGAGGATATGATGACCAAAAAGAATTGAACTTAGACGATGCAATTAATGAAGTGGTTGATGTTAAAACATACATTGCTTCTTTTGATAATTGGTATGAAGAATTTCTTCCAGAATCAGAAGCAGATGATGAAGGATTATTTGAAAATCCGAAAACGATTGCAGGGAAATTAACTGATGAAATAGGTTTTGCAATAGAATTCCATTTGTCCGAAACGACATTTTATCTTAATTCCAAATATATAGGGAATTTAGGTGGACATTTTGAGGCTTGGTTTTTAACGCTCAAAGAACTTATTGCTTTTGACAAATATGAAATGCTATTCTTACTTTTACTGCCAATGACAGGAATTGAAGAAAGTGAAAGAGAATTTGCCGAATCGTTAGTAAGTGAAAAATTAAAATCAATATCTATGTTTTCTAAACAATCTGATTATATCGCAAAATTTATTGTGAATGGTTTAATCGTCGATAAACCTTTTTACACAAACCAAGATATAGGCATTGTCAATGATACAAATCATAGTGTGCGAAATATTACAAAATATCCTCGATATAAGGATGATGTAATTGAACTCAATAAGGCACTTGAAACCTTTGTCAGTCCGACAATTTAATCGGCAGAATGACAACGCCGAACGCCCAACAAGGGTTTGGCGTCAGGCGGGGTTTAGTCGTAGCTTGACACTTCGTGCGGACTTCACCCGCCCGAACGCCAAGCCCCGGCACGTTAGCCTTATATTCATAAATTATTTTAAAAATGCAACCTAAAGAGCTCAAAACAAACATACTTCTCTGTATTATATTGACATTAATTTCTTGTAATCAAAATCGAAAACCAGAAAGGACAATAATTATAAGTAATGACAAAACAACAAACGTGACTATTTCCAAAAGAGAATCTTTTAAACGGGGCGTTCATAATTTACCGAATGAATTATCAGCCTTTATACCAAAAAACTATTCTGTGCTGGACACTGCATCGGGCGACTTAAATCTTGATAAAATTAAAGACTTAATAGTTGTACTTAAAAAAAATGGAGAAGATACTTTGTCTGTCGATATTGATAATCCAGAAAGAAGACCTTTGTTAATTTTACTAAGAGACAAAGAGAATAAACTAAAATTTGCCAGAAGAAATGATAATACGGTTTATTGTATTCAATGCGGAGGAATGTTGGGCGACCCTTTTATGGGAATAACAATAAAAAACGGATATTTTTCTGTTGAACATTATGGTGGAAGCAATTGGCGTTGGAAAAGTATAATCACATATAAATACTCCAAAAAAGACAAAGAATGGTTTTTGTATAAAGATGGTTTAGAAAGTTTTCAAATCTCCGACACAGAAAATGTAAAAACCGAAATTAAAACCGCAAAAGATTTTGGACGTGTTAAATTTCAAGACTTTGACATCTATAAAGATTAAAAAAGACTAAACTTAAGAAACTGATAATATGAAAAAAATCTCAATCCTTTTTGCCTTAATAATCCTGGCAAATTATTCATTTGGGCAAAAAAAGTTAATCAAAGATATAGATTTTGATGGTAAAGAGGATACTGTTCTTATTGACTCTATAAAATCAACAATCGTTTGTAAGTTATCGACATTGAATTATAAATCCATATCAAGTAAACCAATCGAAATCTTGAATGAAACTTGTGGAATTAAAGAATCAAAAAACGGATTTATATTTTACAATGACTGGATGCGTGCAGGCTACAAAAATCAATTTAGATACAACTCCAAGACAAAAAAGATACAATTAATCGGGATGAGCAGATACGAATTTGGAAATGCGGCGAATGACGGGAGTGGCGAATCAAGTGTAAACCTGCTGACAGATGATTATATAGGAAATTGGAATTACTTTGATATGGAGAAAGATAGGTTAATAAAAATACCGACTATCAAAACAAAAATGAAATTTGGAAATATCAATTTAGAAAACTTCTCTGAAGAAACTTATTTTAATTATGCTGAAAAGTGTGCCGAATTATTCAATAAATACAAAAAAATAAAAATGGCTAAAAAATAATTGCTTCCAAAATAATCTGCATCAGACAGACCAAATTGAAAAATTCAACAGCAGTTTTTCAATTGAATTTTAGTAACACTTAATGCAAATATCAGCCTAGATACAAATCTGCTTTAATCTGTCTGAATCTGCGTGAAAAATTTATAAGCAAAAGGATTTTAGCAGATTAGATTTTAATTCTTGAATGAAGCTAGTTTATTCTATTTCACCAAACGGGTCAAAACTTATTTTAATAAAGTAATGACTTTTAGAAGCTGTTTTCATTTTCAGATTTTGATACTTTTACCTGATTATGAAACCATTGCAATTCGATAATAATTCTTCAACCTCACAAACAGGACACTTACATCAACATGCGAGTTATCATCCAATTGTATCATTACTAATCAGCCTGACCATCACTACTGTTACAATATTGATTATTGGATTTTTTTACCTCTTTTTTACCTTTAGTATTGAAGGCGGACAACCTTTAAATGAGATAGAAAACCAGCATATCCAGCAATTTTATATATCAGTTCTGATTTTAGCTATTGCCTTTCTTGTTGCTAAATTTTACCTGCGAAAGGGCAAAAAATACACGGCATTGGGAATCCTTGTTTTGCCCATTCTACTTGTACTTTCCACATCAAATTATTTGCTCAAAAACAATTTCAATCATACCCCTTTCAGTAAAACACTTTGGATGCAATCTTTGTATAAACCTGAAAAAATGGCCAAGACTTTAGTTCGAGAGAAAAAATTGATTGGCCTGACAAGAACACAAATAAAAGATATGTTGGGAAAAGGTTCAAAAGAATATGGAGATATTGGCACTGGTAAAAGCGAAATAGAATATTTGGTTTTGAATGACTGGACAATGACCGTCTTCTTTCTAAAAGATAAAGTAATTGCCTCGGAGCTCCGGCTTCCCTATCATCACTTTTGGTAAAAAAGTAATTATGTATTAAATATCAAACTTTAACGAAGTATTCTTCAAAAAACAATCCTTAAAAAGCTAAAGATTGCTGTGATTGAGAATACTTCAAGGAACCATAAAAATAAATATATCTCTAACCAATGACTAACAACAATTTTTCACACAATTTAATAGGAAGTATTAAGCCATTGCTTCTCTTAATTACAGCTATTGTATTTTTTGTAATAACCATCAAAAGCGATTATACTGCAAGCCAAAAAACCTTTCATAGTTATTCTATAAATAAATTACCTGATGCAAACGAAGAGGAATTTGAAATTAGCCATTTTTATATCGGGGAACAACAACGAGAATATGAGGACGCTATAAATGTAATGTTATATTCGAGTGAGCATGATACATTACCCAAAGCGATATTGGTAGTAAAAGACCTAGAAAATTTTAAGGAAACTTACAAAGAAAAGGCAAAAGTAGCAGCCAAACAGTATGATGATGTTGTTACCATAAACATGGATATACAGGGTAAAACGACAAGATTTGCAAATACCAAAGACAAATTTTTTAATGGTAAATACATACAGATACTGAAGTATGAACCTTACTTTTCGTGGAAATCGGTATGGTGGACTTATCCCCTATTCCTAATTATGATTATCTTTCTTAGTTTTATTCTTTTGGCTCGAATAAAAGTCTATTAAAATCATAATCGATTTGTTATACAAATTCCAGAAAAAAATTTAGAACAACATATCAATGAAACAAAAATGTGCAATCTGTGCTCTGTTGTTTTTTGTCATTAGTATTTCCTGTAAAAAGGAGGATTCTAAAACAGAGTCAAAAAACCAAATTGGAACAGAAAGAAAATTCGACAATAAAAAGACAGACTTTGAAAACGAACCGCAGAACGTTGCTCTCGCCTTTTACAATTGGTATCTGAAAGATATTTATCTCAAGAAGTTTGTAGAATCTCCAGATGTAGTTTTGTCAAAAGACAGTATTTATGTTTTAGATGTTTCTGAACATAAGAAGTTCCTAAAAACCAGCGGTTATTTTTCTTCAAAATTTTATGAAAACGAGAAACTATCTTTCAAAGATTGTGAAGACAAATTGAGAACAGTAAGCTGGAAGCAAGTCGAAGAGTCTGGCGCTGTGAATCCAGCCGAATATGTTGAAGGAAATGAATGCGCCTTTACTCATTATATGATTTGGACAAACGGACAGGGCGAAACGTTGAACAAAGCAGAAATAGAAAAATATTCCGTCAAAGCTAATACTGCCGTTGTTGTGCTTAAAGTGTCTGACTCGCTAGAGGGCGGGTTTTATTCCAGACCACATGTATCTATGGTTAAAGAAAATGGGAAATGGAAGATTTCGAAAATAGAAGTGACTTTTGAATAAACCAAATAAACATCAAAATGAAAGCTATAAAGTTTCTTATTATCAAATTTTTATTCATTTGTTCAATTGGAATGTCTTTTGGTCAAACCCGTCCAATTCCTGAAAATGTTAAAACACTTTTTGCAGGAAAATGGATTATTGAGCGAAAGTATTACACCAATACAGTCGAAATTAAGTTTGAAAAAAATAAAGATTACGCCACAATAATCGATATTGGAAGTGGCGAAGCTCCGGCGCTTTTCTTAAAGGCTTACTATCAGAACAATAAATTAGTCATTCCTGCTAAGATTCATGAAAATGATTATACTGAAATGACGGTTAAAAACGGAAAATTAATATTTAAAACCGCTCCCACAATTGAAAAAGCTGACGGCACCTTAGAAAAACCAGAAAAGTATTTTTTAACTACTGTTTTTAAAAAAGCGAAAAACCGATAACGCAGATTTGCAATCTATGCGCATAAGTAGAATAAAAAAATAAAACAATATGAATAATATCTGGAAAAAAGTAAGAGTGGTAACCTTACCCAAGTTTGGCAAACCCGGAACCAAAGAAAAAGACGAACTTTATTACTCACTAGATGGTAAAACCGTTTTATTTAACAGCTATCCGGTAAAAGGTGCAGATTTTGAAACTTTTGTACATTGTATGGGTTTTGCAAAAGATAAAAACAAATGCTACAGGGCAAATTCTGCCTATAAAGGCTCTGCCCCAGAAACCTTTGAAGTACTGAACTACCATTTTGCAAAAGATAAAAACCACATTTATTCGATAGGCGGAATAGTAAAAAATGTAGATTACGACACCTTTGAAGTACTGGATTCCGGATTTCAAATCAGCAGTGACGGATTGAGAGATTCTAAACTTTCGTTCAGTAGTGATAAATCGGGTATTTGGTGGATGGAGTATTATTCGTACAAACCCGTTTTAATAAAAGGCACACATAAAAATACCTTTCAGCGTATAGACGAATGTTTTTCCAAAGATGATAAATATGTATATTTTGGAGGTACACGCTTACCAAAAGCAAATCCTGCTACATGGAAAAGACTACATGAAAGTTCCTATTATTCCAAGGACGAAAACCGATTTTATTTCACAAATAACTTAATAAAAGAAGCCGATATTGATATCTTTGAATTACTTCCTGTATCCTGTATTACTGGAATGTTGCGTTTTGCCAAAGATAAAAATTGGGGTTATATGTTAGGCAGAGTAATGTCTCATGAAGAATTAGAAGAGAACTTAAACTGCGGTAAAGTAGATTTATAACTCGTGCCTCAAACAAAAAAACACAATCAAACAATCAAACACAAACCTACCCTATTTTACTGTTTTTTTAACTTTCATTGGTACAATTACTCTGTAAGAGAAAATATTTTTGATAAATAAAACTAATTTTTATCCAATGAATAAAATCTTAAACAATATTGTGCTTCTTATAATAATTACAATTATAGGAGGGTATTATTTTAAAGCGAAAATTTTGCCTTTTTTCAGAAACACCAGAAAAATAGCAAAAGGACTCTTCAATAAAATTCATTTAAATAAAAACGCAAACTTAACGCCTGCTCAATACAGAAAAATAGCTTTGGGAGCCGTTTATAGCGAACAGCAGATTGCCTATATAAATTCATTAGAAACTGGTCTGGGAAAAAGTACACTGCAGGAACTTTTGGCAAACTGGTGGGGCATTACAAATCCGCAAGAGGCTTTAGAAGCGCTTACCAATTTAAAAGACAGAGGTCACAGGTTTTTTCTTCCTGTTGTCTATGAGGCATTCACTGCCAATGAAAATCAGCAAACAGCAATTATACTAAACAAATTCAGCAATGAAGATGATTTGGACAGAGCCTTTTCGCAACTGCAGAATCTTAAAGACACACTACAAGAGCTTAAAACCAACAATGTACTTTTGCAAGACAGCGACATCTTAAAATATGGCTCTGCTGGCTGGGATTGCGGACGTTTGGTCTTTTTAAGCCGAATCTGTTTTGATGCCGGATATATCTCCGAAGAAATGGCCTGGACATTTATCGACGCTGCAGATGTTTTGGCTAAAAGCACTTTTACCAATTGGAATGATTATGCCAAAAGCTATCTTCTTGGAAGAGCCATGTGGGGCGGAGCTCAATCGTACAATTTGGGTATAATATCAATTGCAAAATACCTTCAGGAAGAGCCTAACAGCCCTTGGAAACAGCTTGCTTGGTAATTATCATGAAACTTGATAATTCAGATTTGCAACTCATTCACTTCAAAAAAGCAGTACAAATTCTCAAGCACAAATGCTACCCTATTTTACTGCTTTTTTAACTTTCATTGGCACAATTATTCTGTAAGAGGAAATATTTTTGATAAATACATTCAAAATTTTTATCAAAATGAATTTTTCAAACTGCAGACAATCTGCAAATAATCAACTCGTTTACAATTCATTACTAATTAACAGTAGCGAATTTCACTTTTTTTCAGAGAAGGAGTTACTAATTTTTTATAACTACTAACATGAGAACCGTTTATGCTCCTCTCGATGTTAGAATTACTTCCTCAAATGATAAAATTAAAGGTGCTCTGATACGGACAATCTACCCCAATTATTTTTTGCTTTCTATAAAAACAGCCGGAATGGCACTACTCACAGCGTTTTATATAAGACAGTTGTTATATCCAAATCCAACAATACCTGATTTGAAAATGGATTGGTCGAAACCAATTCAGGGAATCTTTCTCCCTCTTTTTGTTTTATCAATTTGTCTCTACTTTCTAGGAAGAGAAGTGTTTTTTATTACACGAAAAATCCGGCTCTATTATTATGCAATGGAAATTCATTCCGTTTTTTACAAAAAAAACTATCCGTATGACCAAATAAAAGCCATCGCCAAGACTTTCGAAGAAGAGAGAATACGTTCTCCGCAAAATTCTGCTTCCTTCTTCTATGTAAAGAAATATTATTACGAGATTTTTTTAAGCAATGGCAAAAAAATAAGATTCGCTAAAAGAGATTTTTTCAACCTCGAAAAATGGATGGAAAACCTCAAACAAAACAAGGTAAAAGAAACAGCAAATTAAAACAGCTTAGAATATACTCATTAAATTTTAATAAAAATGAATTATAAACAACTTAAAATTTGATTTATTGCATTGCAGTTACTACTATTAGTGCTCTGCTTTTTTTTCAGGTCATTTATCGGATTTTATGGTTTGATAAATGGTCTTATTTTGGCCGGACTGGCACTCAAATTATATGACGGAAAAATAAGTCCCGCTTTTATTTTTGGCCTATTTATGACAGGAGCCATTCTTAGCTTATTACTTTGTGCGTTAATTTTTGGCTTCAATTTCGACCGTTTCCAGTAACATAATGATGTGGGTTTGCAATTCGTGTACTAAATAGTATGAAACCATAAAAAATCATCAAAACAAAAGCTTAGTAAAATCGTGAAGCTTTATTATGAGGATGAACAAATCTTTGTGGGCAGGGATTGCGAATTTGAGTTATTGCCACTGAGTAAAGCTAAGCGCAATCATATTTAGCACATTATGAAAATAGACAACATTATTTTAGCAGATTGCAAAATAATTTCTATAACGATAGAAGAAAGAGAAATAGTCATCAAATCTGAAAAAGGTTATGATATTATCGAAAAGAGATACATTCCTGATATAACAATTCACATTAAGGATTGGGAAGTGTTTCAGATAAAAATGTACATTTCTGACAAACCATTTGGTAAATTCAGTGAAATCATATTGGAGAAAAATCTTGAAACTTTTGATTTAATACAGGAAATAGAGGCTGTATCTGATAGCTTAATTTTAAAAGGTTACAGTAAAGAAGCTGGCTATTGGATTCATTATTGCTTTACTAATGCAACAACTTATGTATATGCCGGATAGAAACCCGATAAAACAGATTTTTCAATCCATACACGTAAAGCATCTCGGCAAAGTAAGAGAGAAGAAAAATAAAAACTAGGAGAATAAATAAGGATTTACTAATTGGAGCTGGCAAAGATTAAAATCTCAGCTAATGATAAATCATGGAAAATCAAACAGACGAACAAAAAAAAGCGATTGAAAGAGCAGAAAAACTACAAGATATACAATCCAAATTTGGACACCAATTATAGGGATAGCATTAATCATAGGAGGATTTTATTTCTTTAATGAATTTTCGGCATTTGAACGAGGAGAAACAATTGGTGGTGTAGGCAAAAAGCTGGCATTCTTGTACAACATTGGTGGAAATTGGCTGGCATGTTTATTTTGGATTGCAGGGATTATCTTAACATATATTGGCGTAAAGAATTTCATTAAAAAAGACAAATAATGTGGCTGATAGCTCGGATTTGCAATCAAGTTGACGATATCTTCAACGAAGTAAGGTTTAGAATACTTATGATTGCAAATCTGTGCTATCAAGGTTGAAAATCCGTAGATAAGGCTTCGGGATTGTAAACCGAGCTTTGCGAGTTCACAAAGTAATCGCGAAGAGCAATGGGTAGCGCCATTATAAAACGAAAAATATATACAATGAAAAAAATAATTTTTACTATTCCTGTACTTTTAATTGGAATTACCTTATTTGGCCAGACTTTGACGATAAAAAAAGCATCTTTAGACAAAAAGGTACTTAGCCGAGATGGCGATGAAGTTTTAGTAAGAGGGATTATCGATATTGAATTTGAAGTTAAAAACAACACAAAAGATACTATTTATTTATTTACGAGACTTGTTGAACCATTTCTAGAAGAAAAACCATTCCAAACAATTCAAACACAAAATTCAATTGAAAAATTTGATAAAGAATGTGGAGGAAGATTTGTTTACGAAATAGTTTCTAGTTCTAACTATTTTAAAAAACTTAATATCGAAGAAGACATAGTAAGAATTCCACCAAATAAAATAGAAAATATGAGTTTACAGCGTTATGTTAACGAAGGATTATGCCCTTTGAAAGGAAAAAAAATTGGACTACAGTTAGTTTATAATTTAGTGATGTCTACATTTAGTAATTCAGCAAGTTTACAAGAAATAAAAAATACAGAAGAGGCATTAAAAATTCTTGAAAATCAACAGAAAATCATAGTAAATGACAGTATTCTTAATAAAAGAAAAACGTTAACTGCAGAACTAAAAGAAAGTATCGATTATCTCAAAAATGATATTGAATATTTGAACCAACGAATTGTTGAATTTTACTATTTATCAAAGCATTCTTTCACGAGAAAAAAACTCGTTAGCAATATCGTATTTATAAATGAATAAAAATTACGACCAACGAGGACTGCCAAAAGCGGAGACCTACTGGAAGCTTAACGCTTCGTGTAGAGACTTATCACTACTGCTCTACATTTGTAATGTGGCCCGTATCGCGGGATTTGTAAACCCGATAGTACAGATTTGCAATCTGTGCCCGTAAAGTATCTCAACAAAGTGGAAGAGAAGAAAAATAAAAACTAGGCGAATAAATAAGGATTTACTAATTGGAACGGTCATCATTGCAAATTTGCGTTATCGGGTATCTATTATTTACAAAAACATTAAAAACAAAAAAAAGTAAAAATGAATTTAGAAAAAATTGAAAATGTACTATCTGAAAACCTTGGAGAAGGATATAGAATAGTTCGAGAAAATGGAGATTTATCGCCAATGATTGAATGGGTTGATTGGATTCAACAATCAGATGATAATGATGATGATATTATAGTTGAAGTTTCTTTTGAAGACGATACAAAAGAAACTTTTAGCAAAGGAATATCCCTAAAACAGATATGGCACGAAGATGTATAATTTAATAATGGGGCAATAATTATCAGACCGCCTCTTTCCCTATCGCACGAAAACTACGACTGGACAAATGATTACGCAGATGAAATTACGGTAAGAAATATACCTGACATTATGTTCGAGAAAATTGAAGGCCAAAAAGTTGAGGAACCTGAAAATTTTATAGAGGGAATGCCACCTGAACTTTATGAAATGCAAGACGAGTTGTATGAAAAATATGATATCGAATAAAAAGCGAACGGCTAATAAGGTTTCTAAAACCTTGTAAGTCTTTAATGAATGATTAAACAAAAAAACCAACTAGTTGAAGTGTTCGCTTGAGTCCACGTAAATCTAAAACAAAGCCAAAGACTTAGTCTGGTAATAGTAGCAATAAGAAAATGATAAGACAAAAACTCTACACGTCTGATGAATAGAAAGATTAAAAAACATAATAAATAAATGAAAAATATTAACATTATAATTATAATCTTGACACTGTACAGCTGCAACGGACAAAAAACAGAAACTTATTGGAAAGCCGAACAAGTGGCTAGAATTGATAACAAACCTATATGGGGAATAACAGAATCCTATATGGAGATGATTTCCAAAATGCAGATTCATCTTTCAGTAAGTAACGATTCACTTATTTTTTCGTATCCGTACAAGAAAAAACTAAAAATATCTGAATTTAAATCATTTACCAATTGCCGAATAAAAGAAACCGGACAGCTTCTTGACAGTGTATATGAAATAAAAAACGAAGGTAATAAGCTTCTTATCAAATTTTACTATGCTGAACGTGACGAAGAAAACCGTTTCGTATTGAACCTTACCAATATCAGTAAAGATAAATATCTCGAGGAAAACCAAAAGTTACAAGCAGAAAGAAACAAACTTAAGGCAATGATAAAGCCAACTGATTTATCAGGATTAAATTTATCTATTTCAAGACCTTCTTATTTTAATACCGGTATTGACTTAAACATGTTAAATCCAATAGCATTAGCTGAAAGTCTGTGCGACATTAAAGGCTCTTTTGCAAATAGTTCTAAAGATACTTTTGAAATCGATGGCAGAAGTTTTGACTATAATTATTATGAGATAGAAAATCCACAACAAAGTTTAGCCCACATTCAAACCATTAACTTCAGTAAGCTTGTATTTGTTACCAATCCTACAAGCAATTCGAATTATGCCGTAGTTGTTTCAGAAGACGATGTAGAAAAAAGAACAATTGAATCTTTGTTCAACACAATCAATTCCAATCAAAAAGATGCTATAATCGATAATATAGGACTGCCTTTTCGTTCTAATGAAGGTATACATGGTATTGCATCATCATTTGGAATTCGCTGGAAGAATAAAAATCAAATCATAAAATTACTCATCAAAACAGCCCAAGCGATTTACGATAGATTTTCAGATGATGATTATGTTCTTTCAGAAAAACCTTCTGAAAATGAAGTGGCAAATGTCTTTAAACATTATTTGAACGATGTAGCAAAAACCACAATAAAAATCATCATCATTACACCAGAATTTGACAGCCTGATGAACTCAAAAACAGCTAACCGGCCAAAAACCTGAAATTTTAGATAAGTTTTAATACAACAATAAACGATGACTGCATATTTTATAAAAATTGGTTCCTCATACCAATATCCAGCCCTAATTTAATTCTTATTGCCGCTGCATCAAAGCATTAAAAAAATAAAACCGATTGATACCGAAATCGGTCTTTTCATACAATTCTTAATTTTTAAAAAACAACAAAATATGACAGATTTACTTCAAGGAAAAGGACAAAAAGCTCTTTTCATTTACAAAATTCTTCCTTTTGTATTATTAAGTTTAGGCATGTTTTTTATTAGTGAACAAGAAGCCAGGTTTGTATTAATCGGATTCTTTATAATTGCTTGCATTGCATTCGTACTTATTTACCCTGTTAAAGCTTATATAAACGGAAACAAACTTTTTTATCAAAAAACTTTTGGCAAAGAAAAATCTATAGAATTATCTTCTATAAAATATTTAATTCCAGAGTACAGAAAAAACTGGGGATGGAGCTACACAATTGCTGTTAAATACGAAAGCAATCAGAAACTTAAAAGAATTGATATTCTAGGTTTATCTGAAAAAAATCGCGGGTTTATGACTAATTTAAAAAACCTTCCCCCTTTTTACATTTTAGAAGAATTACAAAAAGCAATACGACAACAATCAATATGAAACACACAATCTGTTTGTCTAAAACCATTATAAAACTCGGTTATTTCTATAGGAGCATTTAGTTATACCGGCAGAGTGATTTGTATTGAATCAACAATTTAAATTGTGAAAACAACATGAAATACACAGATGGATACATTTCGTCCAAACTTTCAGAAATAGGAAAAACAGGTTTAACAGCTGCGCCTATTGAGGGTGTTTGGATGGCTTTGCCATATCAGGATATCAATATCAACCAACAACAATGTGCATTGATTATAAAAGATGTGGTTTTTATAGTTGTAGTTGACCGCAAAAGTGGCGAGGTTAAGATTGTAGATGATGAAATGAATATCTCTTTGGTAAATTCAACATTAGAGCAATTTTGCCAATGTACAATACGGTGGGCTAAATTAAGTGATGCAGCAGAAGACATCAGCGATAAAGAACGTAAAATGATTGCTTCAGAGCTTAAAAAAGATTTAAGAATATTGGATAAAAATGCCTTCGCCCAAGAAAACCAATTGTGGCCAGTAGCTGTAGAAGAATTTGGTTATGGCATATAATTTTTGGCAATATGAATTTAATACAAGTTACCCGTTGGGTGTAATTAAAAATAAAAGCATTTTAACACATAGAAGCATAGTTTTTTGTGCCGAAAAAAGAAAATGGAAGAAACAAGTTTCCACACATAGCTAAACTATGTGCATTTAGACTAGTGAAACGCCTTTTTTAAGTTTAGTTAAACTATGTTTCTATGTGTTGAAAATAATTTCACCCAACGAGTTACAAGTTTTAAACAAGTAGTGTTTACCGCAACAGAAAGATTATTTAAATAATCATTTATCATGAGACAGTTAAAGGTTACCTCTATAAAAGATAATGTAATGCAATTTGTAGATACAGATGAAAATGAATTTGAAATAGATATCGCCCAAATGATTATACCGCCTCATACCAATGTACAGATAGGCGATAAATTATGCTATTGCGAACACCATTATTATAATGTATTTGGTCCTGAAAATACAGCCATGAAAGGCTTTGTAAGATTAACACATTTAAGAAAAAAGAATAATAGATTATGAAAGAAAAGAATCAGATAGTGCCAGTTTGCAACCCGATAGTGCAGATTTGAAATCTATGCCCGTAAAGTATCTCGGCAAAGTGAAAGAGAAGAAAAATAAAAACTAGGAGAATAAAATAAGATTTAATAATTGGAGCGGACACGGATTACACAATTTGTACGGTTCGATGTTACAGCATGAACGGAAACAGTAGGAACAGAATTATCGCTACGATACTGAAATTCGATTGCCCGTTATACAACCCTCAAGTTTCAAATAAATTCAACAACCATTAAATACATAAAAAACTTAAAATAAAAAAAACATGAGAACGCAACCAACTGATACCTTAACAGAGGACAAATTTTGGCAAATAATAGAAACTTCTTTAAAAACAAATAATAACCTTTACCCAACTCTCGATGAACAACAGGAAGTACTGGTTTCTGAACTTAAAAATCTAAGCATAAAAGAAATTGTTGCCTATGAATGTATTTTCGGCGATTTAGAAAACAAAGCCTACAGACAAGATTTATGGGCGGTGGCCTATATTGTTATGGGCGGATGCAGTGATGATGGTTTTATGGATTTTAGAAACTGGCTCATTACAAGAGGCAGAGATGTATTTTACAAAGCACTTGAAAATGTAGACAGTTTATGCTTGGAATTCAATAAAATACAAGAAGAAGATATTCCGTCTTGGGAAGAAGCTTCGTATTTGCCAATACATGTAATTGAAGAAGAATTTAAAAAAGATTTTGACGAAGAAGCCACTAAATGCAATTTTGAATACAGCAGCCACAAGTGGGACTTGCGCCAGAAAGGGGAAAAGAGCGTTAGCGAAAAAAAATTGACAGAATCAGAGAAATAATGAAAGATAAAAATATACCGAAAATAGTCGTTTCTGAAAATGTTATGAAAGTACTTGATTTTTCAGATTTTTCGAACTTTAAAAAATCTACAGAAACTATCACAGGAAAAACAGCAGACTTGCTTCAAATAACTAGTCTTATAATTTCGGGTTCAACAATCAACAGTTTTGATTTTTTGAGACATTTTCCATCATTGAAAAAGTTAGGTTTTTTAGCCTGTAAAAGTGATTATTGGACAGATTTAAAAGGAAATGAAAATATTACCAGCCTGCGTTTGCATAATTTAAAGCAAGATAAGAAATATCTTCAAAGTATTGATTTTATAAGAACATTTTCAAATGTAGAATACTTGTATCTAAATCTGCTTGGCATTGATAATTTTTCTGAACTTCAAAGTTTAAAACATTTACATACAATCTTTGCAGTATGTCGCAATGAAAATGACATTCGAAAACAATTTGATTTTTCAGCATTGGAATTTTTACCATGTCTGAAAGTCTTTGATACCTGGATGGCTGTTGATAAACACAGAATTTTAGCAGAAAATTTAATTCCTCTTTTAAAAAACACCTCTTTATCAAGCCTAACCGTAACTCAAATGTTTCCTGTTGAAGACAAAAAGTTACAAAAATTGATAGGAAAACAAAAACCCAGCCTTTTGCAAACAACACTTTCAAACGATGAATTAGGCGATATAAATAGACAAAATATTGCATGGTAAAAGATGCTTGCACCAGCAGGAGTTTACATTTTAAAACGCGACATAAAATATATAGATGATGCAGAGAGCTGTAAAGTTTTAGCTGTTGAGGACGGAAAATTTTAATAATGGAAAAAGAAATCAAATTACTGCATGACATTGAAACAATTTTGATAGAACTACATAATAGCAATCGTTCGGAATTATTCAAAAAAGGGCATGAAAAAATAGAGGAATTTAAAAACCTCGGAGGAAACAAAGAAATTGCATATAATACAGTGTACAAACTACATTTGAAATATATGAATACAGATGAATCTAAAATGGATTTAGTAGACGATTGGTTGGATTGTATTGCTGGATGCTATAGCGGAAACAATATACAGTGGTAACCCCGCTACCGCACAAAACGAAATTCGGCGAAGCCCATCCTTTTACATGGCGGTACACAGGTCAAAGTTTAGCTTTCTTATAAAAGAAAAAAAAATGAGTAAAGATTATAATTCTGAGAGATTAAACAAAACATACCACACGAAAGGAGTTCAGGAAACAATTAATTTATTTGAAAACATATTTAGAAAATGACATTTTTAGAAAACTATAACAACATTATTCAAGATGTTGAATTGTATTTGAATACAAATAAACTTCGACAGGATTTGTTTGATATGCTAAAAAAAGAAAACGTTGAATTTAAAGAAAGTAAAGCAACAGAATTATATTCTTATTCCCTTAAAGAAGGGAGTGAAAAAAAATTCCTATTTAGTATAGATGATGACTTAAATATTTTATCGATAAAAATAGAGCAAAGGTATTTCGGAATATCATTTATTCCATTGATTGTTGACGTTGCTATTGGAACCTTAAAAACCAATGAAAATGGCATTTATGAAATCGAAAAATGCAAATGCGAATTCATGTATGATATAAATAAAGAACTAGTTGATGCTGATTTTTACCATGATGAAATGTGCTTTAAGTAATATATAAATCTTTTACAGCAATAGAAAAAATAAGTGTAGTAAAAAAAGCATTACCCCGCTCCCGCACAAATCCTTTCGTGTGGCAATACACAGGTTAAAGTTTAGTTTTCTTATAAAAGTTAAAAAAATGAGTAGAAATACTAAACTCAGATTTCCAAATACCTAAACATACAATGCTGATGAAAAAATATTGGATTATAATTTTGCTATTGCTCGTAACAAATTCCTACGCACAGCAAATTCCCATAGACAGTTTAGAAACATTTTACAAACGGCTAAACCACAGAAAAATGTTACCAGGCGATAAAAAAATCCTTGCAGAATTACAACCATACATAACCGATTCGCTTGTTATACACAAAACATTTGTAGATAAAAGCGGAAAGAATAACTTGGAAATTAAAGTTGTTAATCCATGCAAACGTTCCGAAAACGCAGAAGAAAAAAGAGTCGACGGATGGTTAAATTATATTTCTGTACGCTTAAGCAATAAAAGCTTTGGCGACACACTGTTATACTACAATCCGTATGTAGCCATGTCGCTGATAGATTTAGCTGAAAGTACTATTGTTGTAAAAGCATATTCAGGAAAACAGGCCGTATTTATACCATTTGCCAATTGTGGCAATGCCGATGATGACAGGAATATTACCTACATCCTACTGTACAACAGAAAAAAATATGTTTATCATATTCGTTTACACGGAGAAAATTTTGAGAATTATACAATTAAAGATAATTTGACTGAGAAGTTTAAAGACCTCCCCGCTAATTTGAAAAAAGGATTTATACAACTTGTGCAATCACAGTACAAAAATGTTATTAAAAAATGAATTTAAAATTACCTCCATCAATAGCATGGATTTGCATTAAACGTAATTTTTAAAGTAAGATGAAATGAAAAAAATCATATTCATAATTAGTTTATTCACAACATTCACATTTAGTCAAACTAAACCCGATAAAGTTGTATTCCCTATTTCTACAGAATATAAAATGATATTGAAAAAATCTAGCGCTGAAACGAGTTTGTGCCAAAACCCAATAATTCTGTTTCGAAACAAAGAACATGCAATAAGCGGATTTGATTTAAATAATTACACCAGTGCTTCTATAAAAATAGCACCCAATAAACTATTTGTTGTCATGGATTACATCACAAAAGGATACATTCAAAAAGAGGCAGACAGTGTACATTATGAAAATTATCATTGCGTTATTGTAGACATAAAAAAATATAAAGTAGTACACCAAATGCAATCAGATTGTGGCGGTAAATGGAACAAACAAAACCAATGGGTAAATAATAATATTTTGCTTTTTGATGGGAATAGGAAACGATAATAAGTATACTAAGAATGACAATTAAACCTGAAAATCTTTAAGAGGGTTGGTTTTCCAGCTTCGTTCTATATTGTGTATGGCGGAATGGTTGCTTCTGCGAAAAGCATGACAAGTTTTATTTTTCTATATTTAGTATCAGATATTGCAGTTGCTATTGTAATGGCAGTATTCTTTTCATGTTTTATCTCAAATTGACAAAAAAGCCCATAGAAAAAGAACCTTAAAACCCGTAAATAATGTTTGACATTGTATCCGTAATCTCGAAACATACAGCTTTTTTAGAAGACAATCTTAAGGCACTTAACCCAAATCAAAAAAAGAGTATTGGTTGTGCTTTTGCCAAGTTCTATTTCTTATTGCCCAATGTATCAGAATGTTTAGAAGAGCATTTAAAAATTAAAATTACCGAAGAGCAGTTTATCAATGATTTTAAAAATAACAATCTTCAGTATTTCCGAAATCTATTAAAGAACTATGATGCCGAAACAGATCCATACTCAGAAGATTTTGTTGAATTGGAGCCAATGGAAATCAACATTTTAAGCGGTCTTGAAAACTGTGCGTTCTGTTTGGAAGAACCACAAATTAATATGTCAAATTTTTTGCTAGTAATAGATATATTGGATTATTATGAGGATTTCTCAGATAATCCGGAATACTGGAATAAACTGCTTGAGGAAGAAATTCAATTTCAAAAAGAAATAGCTGAAAGACTTTCAAATGGAGAAAATCTGGATGAAAATATTTATTATGAACGATATAAAAATGTGCCATTTGATGAAATTTAAAAAAAAGATTATGATTAAAAACCTATTTTTTACAACCATTATTTTAGCATTTATTGGATTTTCAAGCTGCAACAAATCCAAAGAGAAAACCGAATCTGTACAGGTCTCAGAAATCCCAACGGTCGAAGAAGTCTTTGAAGGAGATATAACTTCCGCAGAAATAAAGAAAAAACCAGAAGACTTTATTCCGAAAGGCTATGTTCCTTTTGATACCATTACAGGCGATTTTAATAAAGATGGTCGCGAAGATTATATCCTCATCATCAAAGGTACAGACAAAAGCAAAATAATCCAGCACGAATATCGAGGCGAGTTAGACCGAAACCGCAGAGGAATCATAGCTTTAATCAACAAAAATAATGGTTATGAATTGGCCGTTAAAAATTATGACTGCTTTTCGTCTGAAAATGAAGAAGGAGGCGTTTATTATGCCCCAGAACTTGACTTTGAAATAAAAAATGGCAAATTATATGTAAATTATGCTCATGGAAGATACGGTTATTGGAATTACACTTTTAGATATCAAAACAATGATTTTGAATTAATTGGTTATGATTCGAGCAGTAATCGTGGCCCAATTGTCTTGACAGAAACCAGCATCAATTTCCTGACCCGAAAAAAGATTGTCAATCAGAACGTCAATGAAAACACTTATGACGATGATGAAATTTTCGAAAAAACGGAAACTAAAATTGCCCGAACAAAACTTCTCAAATTATCAGAAATTAAAGATTTTGATGAATTGGATGTTTCGGGAGAATGAATAAAAAAACCTATTCTGTGTTGCTGCAGAAAAGGCTAAGTTTCTTTAACCGTAATAATCTTCACTGGACAAGCTTTCGCTGCCAATTCACAACTTTCAACAATAGTATGATTGGGAGATTTGAGCGTAAAAAAGCCTTTTGAATTCACAGAATGAATCAAAACCGATTTTCCGTCTTTCTTTGACATTTGAAAATGAACCGGATCCATTTCGACGCAATAATTACAGCCGATGCATTTGTCTCTTTGTAAAGTTACAATAACCATTATGCCTCAACGATTTTATAGAGTTTATCAGACATTCTGATTCTGAATGGCAGTTTAAAACTGCAGTCATCTCCTTTTGTTGCTTTTTCTCCCGCAATATCGTTTACAAACATTTCATCAATAATCATTTCATGAGCGCCTGTGCTTGGTCCGGTAACTAAAATTTTATCACCTATTTTAATATCATAGGCTTCAATCTTAAACTGTCCTACCGCAGCTTTAGGGAAATAGTGCGTTCCCCTACCCACATAAACCTTTTTTTGCGTTGCTGCAGATCCTGGAATATCACTCCATTCTCCTAATTCCTGACCTAGATAATAACCCGACCAAAATCCACGATTGTAAACCGTTTCTAAAGCTTTCATCCAATCTGCGACTTTTTCTTTGGAGAAAGTGCCATCATAATACGCATCGATAGCTTCACGATAGGTTTTGGTTACCGTTGCTACATATTCAGGCGCACGGCCTCTACCTTCGATTTTTAAAACCTTGATTCCTGAATCGATAACCTGATCTAAGAAATCCAAAGTACACAAATCTTTTGGCGACATCATGTATTCGTTATCCAATTCAATTTCGAAACCAGTTTCCTGATCGATAACGGTATATTTTTTTCGGCAGTTTTGTTTGCAAGCGCCACGATTTGCAGAGGAATTATGAGAATGCAAGCTCAAATAACATTTCCCTGAAACTGCCATACACAAGGCACCATGACCAAAAATTTCGATTTCGACTAAATTTCCGTTTGGCCCTTTAATCTGTTCTTTTTCGATTTGGTCTGTGATATTCTTTACTTGACGCAAACTCAATTCTCGGCTTAAAACCATAGTATCGGCAAACAAACTGTAGAATTTAATGGTTTCAATGTTCGTCACATTCAATTGTGTAGAAATATGAACTTCCATCCCAATAGATCTTGCCATGGCAATTACGGCTTGGTCTGATGCAATTACAGCTGTAATATTGGCTTCTTTGGCTTTCGCCAATAATGTTTTTACAACTGATAAATCGTGATCGTAAATAATGGTGTTTAATGTAAGATAGCTTCGAACGTTTTTGGCTTCGCATCGAATGGCGATTTCATTTAAATCATCAATCGTAAAATTCACCGTTGAGCGTGCACGCATATTGAGCTGTTCAACTCCAAAGTATACGGAATCACAGCCATTATCTAAAGCAGCCTGAAGAGACTCAAAGTCTCCCGCTGGAGACATAAGTTCAATCGTATTGTTAATTGTCATTTTTGATTTTATTATTCCAATGAAATGATTTTTTAATCAGTCATCTAACAATTAACAAAAATAATGTGGGTGCAGATTAGATTCCTATGATTTATATCATAGTTTATATTTTAAAAATTATTCGCAGCAGTATTAATTATCGTTGTCGATATGCGTTGTGTTCCTGCGGTTGAAACCGCAAACTATGTTTTTCCTTGACTATGTTTTTCAAATATAGCCCGTGGTTTCAACCACGGGAACGCACAGTGGACAATGCATTGCGCCCATGCGGTCAAACCGCAGGCTATGTTTTCTTTGGGTATGTTTTTCATATATAGCCCGTGGTTTCAACCACAGGAAACGTAGCATTGTGGATATCCTTTACGTCCATGCGGTTGAAACCGCAGGCTATGTTTTCTTTGGGTATGTTTTTCAAATATAGCCGGTGGTTTCAACCACGGGGGAACGCAACGTTGAGGACAATACATTGCGTCCATGCGGTTGAAATCGCAGGCTATGTTTTTCCTTGCTTATGTTTAATCTAATATAGCCGTGGTTTCAACCACGGGAACGTAGCGTTCTGGATATGCATTACGTCCATGCGGCTCAAACCGCAGGCTATGTTTTCCTTGCGTTGGTTTCTCAAATATAGCCCGTGGTTTCAACCACGGGGAACGCATCTTTAAGCCAAGCAATCATTTATCCCCCAGCCCATGTAATTTTACAAACTCATCAAATTCATCTTGACTGTTTTTATTAAGATGATTATGTTTTTGATTCTTAATGTAATTGTAAACAACATCTAACTGAGATTCGCTGACAGAAAATGCTGCAAATCCAGTTTGCCAAGCAAATTTTTCAAGGATAAATTCTCCTCCATTCATAAAATGAGAAGAACTTCCTTTTACTTGCCTTACAATGTCTGAAATTGATTTTTGCGGGTTTTGTAAAAATAAAACATGCACATGGTCGGGCATTCCATTGATGATTCTTACTGGGCATCCAAGTTCCGTTAGCTCTTGCCAAATGAAATCGTAGAGATTTTTCTCAATTGAAAAATCAATTAATTCCTGTCGATTTTTGGTTGCCCAAACGGCATGAATCCATAATTTCGTAAACGATTGTGACATAAATAAATTAGCATAAAAATTTCGCTAATTTACAATTTTATACAATTTATCTGACAAACGAATACGAAATGGAACCTCAAAAGTAACCTTATCACCAATTTTAGCAGTTTGAGTTTCTTCACCATTAACGATGATTCTATTCAAAACCAATTCCTGATCTCCTGTAGTTGGACCAGAAATTAAAATTTTATCACCACTGTTTAGTTCTTGATTTTCGATAGTAAATTGTCCAACCTGTGCTTTTACATAGTAATGTTCTGCTTTTCCGAGAAGGACTTTCTTTACTTTTATTTTCTGACGAATATCGGCTGGTTTTTGTGCTGTCGCCAAAGCAGTCTCTGGCAATTCACCTGAATGTTTGAATTTTAAGTTTTCAGATTTTCCTTTTCTGAATACTTTATTTCCAACTTGTTTACCAGTTCTTAAACGAACCTGATCCACCAAAGGCATATGAATAATTTCTAGACATTCTGTAGAACAGCAGTTTTCCATCGCTGCTTTACATTCATCACACTGAATGAACAATAAATGACAGCCATCATTTTCGCAGTTGGTGTGATTATCGCAAGGTTTTCCGCATTGGTGGCATTGTGAAATAATATCGTCTGTAATTCTTTCGCCCAGACGATTATCAAATACAAAGTTTTTACCAATGAATTTGCTTTCTAGACCTTCTTCTTTCAATTGTTTAGCGTAATTAATGATTCCGCCTTCCAACTGATAAACGTTTTTGAAACCTTGGTGCTTAAAATAAGCACTCGCTTTTTCACAACGAATACCTCCCGTACAATACATTACAAGGTTTTTATCCTCTTTGTAATCTTTAAGCTGTTCGTTAATAATAGGCAGACTTTCTCTGAAAGTTTCCACATCTGGAGTAATCGCACCTTTAAAATGTCCGACTTCGCTTTCATAGTGATTTCTAAAATCTACTACAATCGTATTTGGGTCATCAAGGATTTCATTGAATTCTTTGGCTTTTAAGTGAACGCCAATATTAGTAACATCAAAAGTATCATCGTTTAAACCGTCGGCAACAATTTTATGACGCACTTTGATGGTCAATTTTAAGAAGGAATGATCATCTTGTTCTACGGCAACATTCAATCGTATGCCTTTCATGAAATCATAGGCTTCTAGGGTTTCTCTAAAAGCTTCAAAATTTTCGGAAGGAACACTCATTTGAGCATTTATTCCTTCATGGGCAACATAAATTCTTCCTAATGCATCTAGCGCATTCCAGGCAATGAATAAGTCGTTACGAAATTTTTGTGGATCTTGAATTTTGGCATACGCATAGAAAGACAACGTTAGTCGTTGTTTACCGGCATCATCGATCATGATGGCTCTTTCTTCTGCGCTTAAAGTGTTGTACAGTTGCATGCTATAAACAGTTTTAAGTGAGAAATTATTTTTTTTGAAGGTGCAAAGGTAAGGAAAAAGGTGCAAAGTTACAAAGGGCTAAGATGCTAAGCTTTTATGCATAAAAAAAGCACCCAACGGTGCTTTTATAAATCTTTGTCACTTTGAACCTTTGCCCCTAATCTTAGAACCTCAGCATCTCAGAACCTTAGCAACTTAAAAAATTAGCAAAACTCGTTGAACGCATCTTGCAAATTCTCAGCAATCATTTCAGCTGGACGACCTTCGATGTGGTGACGCTCTAACATGTGAACTAATTCTCCGTTTTTGAACAAAGCCATAGATGGCGATGATGGAGGAAAAGGAAACATATGTTGTCTTGCAGCATCAACTGCTTCTTTGTCAACACCAGCGAAAACGGTTACTAGGTGATCTGGTTTTTTAGCCCCTTGCAAACTCATTTTTGCTCCCGGACGTGCATTTCTTGCGGCACAACCGCATACCGAGTTTACAACAACTAAAGTGGTACCTTCAGCTTTGATAGCATTTTCAACAGCTTCAGCACTATGTAAATCTTGAAAACCTGCAGAAGTTAATTCAGCTTCCATTGGTTTTACCATGTCTAGTGGATACATATTCTTATGTTTTTAAATTTTACTTTTGAAATGCAAAGTTACAAAGTTTACTCGCAACTACTTAATTTGAAGCATAAAGTTTTGTTATAGTTGAATTGGTATTTATTTGGGAACACTATTTAACGCAGATTAGACCGATTTAAGCAGATAATTACAGATTTTAAACTTTTCCCGATTGCAAATCATCAAAAAATAACTGCGTGACACAAAATCGTTTTACAAAAAAATCCTTCGGAACAAAGCCTTTATAAATGGCCCTTTCGGACATTTTAAAATTACCCTCAAGTCTTCGATAAGAGTAGTTTCTTCATCTAAAAATTTAAAAATCAACTGTGGATTCCCTTTTTTAAACAAAGAAGAAAAAATAGCACTTCCCAATTCATTACTGCGATACAAAATATCCAAAAGCAGCAAATCGTAAAACCAGAAACGGCTTTTCTTGTAAAACAATTTCATATTAAGAGAAGTAGAATCATTTTGTTGCAGGAACTCAATTAACTCTGTCGATTTTTTATCGGAATTTTTAAAAGTATAGCCTGTGCTCGCTTTTGTCCAACCTCCAGCGGTGCCTATATTTAAAACCCTTTGGGTATTTCTTTTCCAAAATGGAAAACAAGTCATTGGAATGCTTCCCTCCTCTTTTTCAACAATTTGGCATTCAACAGCTCCAAGTTTTTTTAGATAAACCTTAATCTCATTTTCATATTCTTCTTTTGGGAGAAGATTCTCCGAGAACAAAGTATATTCAACCAAAGCTTCAGTTTTTGAAGTTGGAAGAACATACATAAATCTTGTATTGCCTCTTTGTTCTACCGAAAAGTCCATAAAGGTGACTTCGTCTGACTTGAATACTGTTGCTTCTGTTTTTACAAACCATCCGACAAAATGCTGTTTTAAAACAGGATATTGGGTCTGATTTTCAGCAAAAGCTTTATTGTAAATGCTGTTGAAAAGATAATTGCAGGTAAAACGGTTTTCTTCTGTACCAACAAAAACGTGTGTCTCAAGTTCGTTAATATCAGTAACTTTTTCGTTTTTAAAAGTAATGTTTGGATGCTTGGAAATAGCAGTAAAAACAAAATTGTAGAAATCTAATCCACGGATTTGATTGTATTGATAAGGCGTCAATGCCAAATCGCGCTTAAATTCCTGATTGGCAAACAAAGCAACATCCCATTTCTTTGAAATAACCAGATTCCAGATACTCTCTTCCTTTTCCCAAAAACACCAAGTTCTGTCGTTGCTTTTTTTTGAATCCTGATCCAGAAGCAAAATCGATTTATCGGAGAATTTTCCAGACAAAATCATCTTATAAACGGTCATCAAAGCCGAAAGACCTGTTCCTGTAAAAATGTAATCGAAATGTTGGATTTGTGCGGATTTCATTCTCAAAAATAAGAATTTTATTCTTTTAGTTTTTCCAAAACTATTTTAAAATCCTTTGGAGATAAATAATTCGAATACTGAAAAATAATTTCATACTTTTCATTCAAAACACACAAAACGGGATATACAATTTGACTATTCTGGGTTCCGAGCTCTAAAGCCAATTGATGAACGCCTACATTATTCCCCGAAGGCAGATGCTTAAATACCTGATTCTGAAATTGAATATCTCGTTTTTCTTCGGCATTCAAATCAATAAAATAGAAATCGGAGTTTAATTTTTGGATGATTTCCTGATTTTTAAAGGTTGTGGCTTTCATCCGCTGACAGAACTGACACCAATCGGTATGGATAAAAACAATGATTTTTCGTTTTTGAGTTTGCTGTAAACCGTCTACTTCCTCAAAAGAATAGCTCTTCAGCTGACCAAAACCTGTTGCTGAAATTCCGATGAAGAAGATTAATACAAATAGCTTTTTCATTGTTTTTTGTTTTTTCTGCCACAGATTTCACAGATTAAATGAATTTTTCTTTTGCCACAAATTTCACAAATTAACACTAATTTTTAGCGAACGGTTATCATTAAATTCGTGGCGAAAAATTTTGCGCAAAACCAAATAACCCTTTAATCTGTAAAATCTGTGGCTATAAAAATCATCTCAAAGTATATCTCAATCCAAAAAACCCACGAATCGTTTGGTTTTGCCCATAAACATAAGTGGTGTCAAAAGTCAAACCGTACGGATTATCGGGCGTGACCATTACTTTTCCGTTTGCATCGTATTGCACATTTTTATCAAAAGGGTCATTCGTTCTTGAAATCAAAAACGGATTGTTTTGTTTCGGTCTAAAATTCAACAGGTTTTTAACGCCACCGTAGACTTCAAAATCCTTCCATCCTGAATAAGTAAACTGAATGTTCTGAATACTGTACCAAGGCGATTTGGGGCTTCTTGGATCGTATTCGCTTAACAACGGCAATTTCATCGGACTGTAAACATTTCCTGTATAATCTAAAGACAAATTCCAAGGTTGGATTTTATAGGAAATACTCCAAGTTCCTGTAAAATTCTCTGTAAGATAAGGCCTTTCTGAAATTCCGTTTTCTACATTCTTATTGTCTAAAACCGTAGCGCCTACAATAAATTTTAGTCCCGACGGTAAATTTAAATCAACATTGGCACTTATTCCTTGGCTTATTGCATAACCATCGATATTGCTGTAAATAATCTCGTTCGGATTAGTCTCGTAATCGGTAATTATCTTATTGCTGAATCTCGTATAAAAAGCCGTCGTTTCTATTCCCATAAAAGTTCCGTTTCCGAAATTGATTTTCTGGATATAATTCAAATTCACGTTGACCGATTTCTCTGGTTTCAAATCGCTTTCAATCACCACATCTCTCGAACCTGTTAAGGCGGCATGGTCTTCGGTAAATAAGTTCACTACACGAAATCCAGTTCCGGCATTTAATCTAAAAATAGTATTTTCGTTGGCTTTGAAACGATAAGCTAATCTTGGTGTAAATATCGAACCGTGAATGGAGTTGTAATCGTATCTCGCTCCCAGCAAAATCTGGCTTTTGGGCGAAAATGTGATTTCATCCTGAACAAAAATTCCAGGTAACCACGTGCTTTCAGCATCTTTGGTCGCAGGAGTATTGTCATCATAATACGTATATCGACTCGCAATTCCCGCAAGCAAATCGTTTCGTCCGATTTTTTTATCCCAAGTCAATTGCAAAAATCCAATTTTCTGATTGGCGATATAAGATGTTGTTCCGTAACGACTGTCCTGATAATGAACATTTCCCGAAAATGAAAGCATCAGTTTTTCTTGAAAAGGCAATTGGTAGCTTCCAATTAATTCTGCTCTTTTGGTATAAATGCTTTCTCCGTAAATTTCAGCTCCACCACGGTATTTTTTTTCCCATCGAATATCTCCTCCCCAGCGATCTTCGTACATTCCGCGGGCTGCAATCGTAAAAAGGCGATTATGGTTTCGCTTAAAACTCCATTTATTGAAAATCGAAATTCGCTCCGAAAGCGTGACATCCGTAAAATTGTCTTTGTCTTTATCAATAATCTGGTCGTAATTGAAATAATTAATTCCGATAAGCGAAGTTGCTTTTTTCCCAGCGTTAAACTTCATTCCCAAATCGAGATTGCTTTCAAAATAAGAAGTCGTAAAATAATCGGCTGAAAAAGTCGGCGTGCTGGTCGGATTTTTAGTGATGATGTTGATTAAGCCTCCTATGGCTTCACTTCCGTAGAGAGAAGAAGCTGGACCTTTTACAATTTCGATTCTTTCTACCAGCGAATTCGGAATTCCAGACAAACCGTAAACAGTCGAAAGACTGCTTACAATTGGCATTCCGTCAATCATGACCAAGGTGTACGGACCTTCTAATCCGTTAATATGAATATCTCCCGTATTGCAGACCCCGCAATTGAGCTGCGGACGAACTCCATTTATATTCTGCAATGCATCATAAATACTCGGAGTTGGATTTTTTTTGAAGAAAACCGGAGAATATACCTCAACCGGAACGGCACTTTCTAATCTTTTTACTGGTTTTAAAGTTCCAGAAACCACTACTTCATTTAGTTCGTTCTGATCCTCTTTTAATTCAAAATCAAAGTTTAGATCCTGATTTTCTAAAAGAGATATTTTTTGGGTTTGAGGTTCGAACCCTTCCGCGGTCACGTAAATTTTATAAGTTCCCTTTGGAATATTTTGAAGTTTATAAAACCCTAAAGAGTCTGTTTGAGTTTTAAAGTTTGTATTTAACAAACTAACATTAATTTGCTGTATAACAGGATTATTTGTAGTTATTTTTCCTGATATATTTTGGGAGTAAATGCTTTTTGTTGAAATTATTAATATTGTCAAAAATAAATATTTCATTTTTTTAAAATTAAATTTAGACAAAACTAAAAATTAAATTTGACAAACAATGATTCTAAAAACAAAATTTTTCAAACGTAATGAATTCAATATGTTAGAATTTTGCTTTCGAACGAGCAAAGTCACACAAACACAAACTTTTTAAACCATATTATATCAGTTCAACCCGTTGGGTGTAATTAAAAAATAAAAGAATTTACACATAGAAGCATAGTTTTTTGTGACGAAAAAAGAAAATGGAACAAATAAGTTACACACATAGCCAAACTATGTGCATTTAGACTAGTGAAACGCCTTTTTTAACTTTAGTAAACTATGTTTCTATGTGTTGAAAATAATTTCACCCAACGAGTTAAGTTCCTTTAAAAACTAGACTTACATTCTCTTATATAACTTATATGGTTTATTCTCACTTCGCGTAATCTTCGTCGATTAATTCTTTATTGATGACCGCTCCTGCGAAAGAACCAGTAGAAACCGCAATTGCAACAGATCGCATTGGAGTTGTGCAGTCGCCGCTTGCAAAAACTCCCGTTACATTTGTTTTTTGCATAGCATCAACTTTTACCAAACTTTGTTCGTTGAGCTCACAACCTAAAGCTTCAGGAATTGGACAATGCTGTTCAAATGGCGGTCTGGCATAAACAGCTTTTACGCCAACTTTTTCTCCATTTTTAAAAACGATATTCGAAATATAGCCTTCATCATGTTCCAAAAAATCTATCTCTTGTTCGAAAATTTGAACACCATGATTATGTAAAGTTTCTGTTTGTTCCAAAGTCAGTTCTGATTTTCCGTTGGTGCATAATCGTAAATCTTTGGTCCAATTCGAAATCAGTTTGGCATATTCAAAAGCCATTTCTCCATTGGCAATAATAGCAGTTTTTTCATTTTTAACTTCATAACCATGGCAATACGGACAATGCAGTACTGAAATTCCCCAGCAATCTGCAAAACCTTTGATTTCTGGGAGTAAATCTTTAACTCCAGTTGCAAACAGAATTTTTCTGCAAGTAAAAATTTCTCCCGATTCGGTAGTGATTTCAAAACCTTGACCGATTTTTAATGCTTTTAGGGCAAGTCCGTTATAAAACTGAACAGATGGATACAGTTCAACCTGCAGTTTGGCTTTCGCCGAAATTGCCGCTGGTTTTTCTCCATCATGCGTAATAAAATTATGAGAATGAGGCGTCTGTCGATTGCAGGGTCTACCGCTGTCGATTACCAAAATACGGCGTAAAGAACGTCCGAGACTCATCGCGGCCGAAAGACCGCTATAACTCCCTCCTATAATGATTACTTCAAAATTATTAGAATTCATATTTATGTTAATGATGATTTACTTTGTGTAGCTTGTAATTTAGTAAGTGTCCTGCAATCATTCCGATTCCGCCAAAATAGATTAAATCGTTATGCTCATCAAAAAAGATTTCGCTCAAAATACTGACCATAACCAACGTTATCGAAACAATCAATAGCGAAGAAACCAATACAGTTGATTTTTTTGTAATTTTGAAAATGGCAAATAAACCTATTGAAGCAAAAATCAAATCGATAAACGGATTGTGACTTAAGCCTAATGGCAGAATAGTTAACAATGGAAAAATCAAGCAATGCACCAAACAGATGGCCGCACTTGAAACTCCTAAAATATCGTAAAAGGGCGTGGTTAATTTCTTCATTTCTAGTATTTTTGCTTAATGCAATTTTGTTGCAAATATACATATTTATTTTAATCGCAACATTGTTGCGTTATTTTTTATCGTATTCATAATGAAAACAACTCGTAATACTACCGCAAAAACCGCTGTTTTAGAAGTCTTTGAAAACTCTAAAACCGCATTGTCTCACACCGAAATCCAGAAGCAGTTAAACGATGTCTGCGACCGCGTTACCATTTATAGAATTTTGGACCGTTTGGTCAATGAAGATATCATTCATAAAATATCCAATCTAGACGGAACCGTAAAATATGCAAAATGCAATCATTCGCATCAGCGTGTGCACATTCATAATCATGCGCATTTCAGCTGTGAAAACTGTCATGAAATTACTTGTCTTGAAAATGTAAAACCAAGTTATATTATGCCGCACAACTATAAAGTAAACGAAATAAACTTTACACTATCAGGATTATGCCCAAAATGTTTGAATTCTAACATTTAAATTTTAGACTTGCCTAAAAATATTGTTCCGCGAATATCATTTTTCTATATATTTGTGAAAACAATACTTTTACAATGGGTAAATCTTTAGAAGAAGTACACGAATCAGTCTCTACTGAAAACAAAAAAAAAGGTTTTAGAAAAATACTGGCATTTTTAGGCCCGGCCTATCTCGTAAGTGTCGGCTATATGGACCCAGGAAACTGGGCAACAGATATTGCCGGCGGAAGCCAATTCGGCTACACTTTGGTCTGGGTTTTATTAATGAGTAATTTAATGGCTTTGCTCTTACAGAGTTTAAGCGCCCGCCTCGGAATTGTAACGCAGCGTGACTTGGCACAGGCTTCGCGAGAGACGTATTCTAAATACATCAACTACATTTTATACTTTCTGGCAGAAATAGCGATAGCAGCCTGCGATTTGGCAGAAGTGCTCGGAATGGCAATCGGAATCAACCTGCTTTTTGGCATTCCGCTTTTTGAAGGCGTGCTGATTACTGTTCTTGACACCTTCATTCTTCTTTTCCTGATTAATAAGGGAATTCGAAAAATGGAAGCTTTTATTATTGCTTTGGTTGCAATCATAGGTTTTTCATTTATTTTCGAAATGATATTTGCAGAACCCGAAATTCATAAGATTATTGAAGGGTTGGTTCCTTCTATTCCAAATTCGGCAGCCTTATATATTGCTATCGGAATTATCGGGGCGACCGTAATGCCACACAATCTGTATCTGCACTCCTCTTTGGTACAGACCAGAAAGTTTGACAGAACGCCCGCTGGAATCAAACAGGCTTTAAAATACAACTTCATAGATTCAACTATCGCTTTAAATCTGGCTTTCTTTGTCAATGCAGCGATTTTAATTCTTGCGGCGGCAACGTTTCATAAAAATGGCATGTTTGAAGTTGCCGAAATTCAGGATGCACATCAGTTTCTAGAACCTTTACTTGGAACCAAATGGGCACCAATTCTGTTTGCTGTCGCTCTCATTGCCGCCGGGCAAAGTTCTACTGTAACGGGAACTCTTGCAGGACAAATTGTTATGGAAGGTTATTTACATTTAAGAATTCAGCCTTGGGTTCGTCGAATTATAACACGTTTGATTGCGATTGTTCCCGCATTGATTGTCATTTGGATATATGGCGAAAGCGTAACGGGCAAACTTCTTATCCTGAGTCAAGTTATTCTAAGTTTGCAATTGGGCTTCGCTATTATTCCGCTGATTCATTTTGTAAGTGACAAATCGAAAATGAATGGTTTTCATATTTCGAAAACCACTCAAGTTGTTTCTTGGATTATCGCTACTACTATCGTCTCGCTGAATGCTAAATTGGTTTATGACGAAATCACTTCATGGCTAGCCGAATCCAGTCATCCGACGGTTTTATGGCTTACGGTGGTACCTCTTGCGTTTGGCTTTTTAGCTTTGTTGCTTTACATCGTTTTTAAACCGTTTATTGCCAGAGCCAAATCAAAAAACATCAATCATTCGCCACACAACCTAAAACTGCATTTTTCTCCAAAGAAAACTCAGGAAGTAAAAAATATAGCGATTTCTGTCGATTTTTCTAATGCCGATGAAGCCGCCCTAAACCACGCCTTCGAATTAGGCGGAATGGATGCCCAATATACGCTTATTCATATTGTCGAAACCGTTGGTGCGTTAATGTATGGCATACACACTCACGACCACGAAACCACAATCGACGAAAAACTGTTGTTGGAATATAAGAAAATGCTTTCGTCAAAAGGTTTCAAAATAGATACAGAACTTGGCTTTGGAAAACCGGATAAGACAATCCCCGAAATCATCAACGGAGGCACTTTTGATATTCTGGTAATGGGAACCCACGGCCACACTGGCCTGAAAGATATCCTTTTTGGCACAACGGTAGACAAACTAAGACACAAAATTTCGATACCTTTGTTGATTGTTAAATAAAAGGTGCTGAGGTACTGAGTTGCTAAGGTTCTAAGTTTTCTCTCGAAACTTAAAACAAAACCTTAGGACCTCAGCCCCTTAGAACCTTAGAACCTCAAAAGAAATGACCTTTTCAGAAGAAAACTACCTTAAATCAATCTATCACTTAACTGCTACTTTGGAAACAGAAGTGAGCACCAATGCTATTGCTGAAATCATGGAAACGAAAGCTTCCTCGGTTACGGATATGTTGAAGAAACTGGCGGAGAAAGATTTGGTGAATTATAAAAAGTACCAAGGCGTTTCTTTGACTGAAAACGGAAAACTGGCAGCCAAAATGATTGTTCGTAAACATCGTTTGTGGGAAGTGTTTTTGGTTGAAAAGCTAAATTTCAGCTGGGATGAAGTTCATGATATTGCAGAACAATTAGAACACATCAAATCGGAACAATTAATTAACCGTTTGGATGATTTTCTTGGAAATCCAACAGAAGACCCACACGGAGACCCAATCCCAGATGCTAACGGCCGAATAATTAAAATCGAAAAACAACTGCTTTCTGAATTATCAGATAATCAAACTGGGGTTTGTGTCGGCGTAAAAGATACTTCTTCTGAGTTCTTGAAATATCTCGATAAACAAGGAATTGCCCTGGGTTCTAAGATTGAATTTCTTTCTAAAGAATCTTTCGATTTATCGGTTCGTATTAAGGTTAATGACACGGAATTGTCTATTTCGAATAAAATTGCTTCTAATTTGTTTGTGAAACTGGTTTAAGATGGGTTATTCTGCAGAGATACGCTCAGAATTATATGGGTCGAATCTACGGCTCTCTTTTTTCCTTATTGACAATTACGACGGATTGAAATCTGTCGCTACAAAATTTAGCGAGCCTACGGCTCTTTTTTTCATTTTAGTTTATAAATTGGACATAAATATCCAGATACCTAACAGGTTTTTAAAACCTGTTAGGATATGAAAAAATATAATGTGAAAAGTTCCGAAGGAACGATATATATTGTAGCAACGGATTTCAATCCGTTGTTCAAATGCAAACATGCCAATAGAGTTCCGTAGGAACGGACAATATTGTAGCAACCTATAATTTGTTTGTGAAACTGATTTAAGATGGTTATTCCGCAGAGATACGCTCAGAATTATATGGGTCGAACCTACGGCTCTCTTTTTTCCTTATCGACAATTACGACGGATTGAAATCCGTCGCTACAAAATTTAGCGAGCCTATGGCTCTTTTTTAATTTAATCTATAAATTGGACATAAATATCCAGATACCTAACAGGTTTTTAAAACCTGTTAGGATATAAAAAAATATAATGTGAAAAGTCCCGAAGGAACGATATATATTGTAGCAACGGATTTTAATCCGTTGAAGGAACGGAACATATTAATTATATTTAATGCTCTAAAAACATTCGAAAAACCAAAATGTTATTTTGAAACCGAGTGCCCTAGCCCCGATAGAAGTGAAAATCCTTTTGTGGCGGGGTTCGCCACAAAAGATTGAAACGGATAGCGGGATTAGCTCCAAAAAACTAAACAATTCCTTTCTCAATCATTTCCAGCATAACTGGCGAAGCATTTTTAAATGTCGGTGGCTGTTCGATAATACTTCCAGCGTTCTTTTTATTTACTTTGAAAGTAACATCGTTATCAGTTGTAAATAAAAGCGCGGTTAAAAATGGCTTTTTGATGTAAGTTCCCAGAATCAGTAAAGCTTCATCTAAAGTATGAATGCTTTCGATTTCTTCCGTTTTGTAACGGGAAGTTAAGGAAATAGAAAAGGTATTGTCTTCGTTGAGAACCAAACGAAAATAGATGTTTTTAATTTCGGTATCGCCCATGGTTTTGGCTAAAGTCAATTTAGCGAAAGTTCCGTTTTGGATGCTTTCTTTAACTCGTTCACAAAAAAGGGCAAATATTGGTTCGTACATTTTTTTTAAGGTTCTGAGGTTCTGAGATGCTGAGATTCTAAGGTTTTTACAATCTTTGTGTTTTTAACCGCAAAGGTCGCGAAGATTTACGCAATGTTCGCTAAGTTTTTTATTTTCTTTGTGTGCTTTGCGTAATCCCTTGCGACCTTTGCGGTTAAGAAAAATTATTTCCCTGTAAATTCAGCTTTACGTTTTTCTAAAAAGGCTGTTGTTCCTTCTTTAAAATCCTGGGTTCCGAAACATTCTCCGAATGATTTTATTTCGGTATCGAAACCATTTTTGCCGTCTTTGAAATTGGCATTAATTGATTTTATGGCTTTTCCTATTGCAAAAGGTGCGTTTTTAATGATTTTATGAGCTATAACAGTAGTAAACGACAAAAGTTCTGCTTGAGGCACTACGTGATTTACCAGACCGTATTGTTTTGCTTCTTCGGCCGAAATCATTGCGGCGGTCATAATCATTTCCATCGCACGGCCTTTTCCTACCAATTGCGGTAAACGCTGTGTTCCTCCGTAACCTGGAATTAATCCTAAAGTTACTTCTGGCAATCCCATTTTTGCATTGTCAGAAGCGACTCTGAAATGACACGCCATCGCCAATTCTAATCCGCCGCCAAGAGCAAAACCGTTTACAGCTGCAATAACTGGTTTTCTTAGATTTTCTATAAAATCAAATAAAGATTCTTGTCCTTCTGCTGCCAGTTGAGCGCCCTCAACAGTCGTGTAATTCGCAAATTCCGAAATATCTGCTCCGGCCACAAAAGCTTTTTCTCCGCTTCCGGTTATAATGATTACGCGAACATTTTCATCGCCTCCCAAGGCACTTATAGCTTTACTCAAATCACTGATGGTTGCTTTGTTTAAAGCATTGAGTTTCGTGGGTCTGTTTATAGTAATGGTTGCTATTTTTTCTTCTATGGAAACTAAAATATTTTCGTAATTCATGGTATTGGTTTTATGAGTTAGTGATAGGAAGCGTAACTGTAAAAGTCGTTCCTTTTCCGTAAGTTGACTCAAAGGTAATTGTTCCTTTGTAATTTTCGATGATGTTTTTGATAATTCCGAGTCCGAGTCCCATACCGCTGGTTTTGGTGGTGAATTTAGGTTCGAAGATTCTGCCGATATCTTGTCTTTGGATTCCGATTCCGTTGTCTTTTACGGCAATTTCAACATTGTCGTTTATTCTTTTAACTGTCACCACAATCGATTTTTGGAACTGACTTTCCGGAATGGCCTGAGTTGCATTTTTAACCAAATTGGTAATAACACGAATTAATTGTGTACGGTCCATTTTGGAAATAATCTCTTCTTCTTCTTTTTCGAAAACAATATAATCTTCGTTGAAAATATCCAAAGCCAGTTCAACAACCTCAACAACATTCAAAGTTTCATTTTGTTGCGCAGGCATCGAAGCAAAGTTCGAAAACGCCGAAGCCACCGATGTCATCGTATCAATCTGCTGAATTAAGGTTTCGGAATAATCATTCATTTTCTGCTTCACGTCAGGGTCATTTGGGTCAAATTTTCTCTGGAAACTCTGAACCGTCAAACGCATTGGTGTAAGCGGATTTTTGATTTCGTGTGCGACTTGTTTTGCCATTTCGCGCCAAGCTTCTTCACGTTCGCTTTGTGCCAACTTAATGGCACTCGTTTCGAGTTTATCGACCATTCCGTTATACGCTTTGATAAGGAAATTGACTTCCTTGCTATTCGCTTCCAGAACAATTTTCTCGTTTTTCTGGTCCAGATTGGTTTCTTCCAAACGGTCGGAAATGGTTTTTAATGATTTTGTGATATAGGTCGAAAGGAAATACGCCAATGCAAAAGCCACAATCAGCATAAAAGAATAAACCTGACTCAGACGAATCAGGAAAGTATTCAGCTCATTGTCGTAATAACCATCGTCTTCTAAATAGGGAAGGTTTAAAATGCCGAGTGGTTTGAATTTTTCGTCTTTGATTAAACTGTAGGATGAACGGTTTTTGACTCCGTCAATCGTTTTAATGTCTACAAAACGTTTTTCGATAGAAGAGCGAACCAGTTTCAAGATATATTCGGGAATTGGCGGTGCCACTTTATCAACAGCGAAAGATTCTTTGGATGATTTAAGCAGTTTTCCGTCGAGACTGTAAATATTGATTTCGATTTTGTGAATCTGAGCCAGCTCGTGGATTTTGTCTTTAAAAATCAAATCCAGATTCTGGGTTTTCAGCGGATAAGTTGTAGTTGCCAGAACATAATTGATATGTTCTTTTACGGCATTTTCTTTTCGTTCCAACCGTTCCTGATGGTATTCTTTGGCCTCAGTCTTAAACTGAATAATCGAAATCGAAGCCAATAAAAAAGATGCCACAACAATCAATACAATCATCGACAGGAAAATCCTGGTACGAAGGGAAAGCATTGACATTTTGAAGTTGTTAAACATAGTTTTGTTTTTTTGCCACGAATTACACTAATTCTCACTAATTTTTATTTTAGCCACAGATTAAAAAGGATTTAAATGATTCTTTTTAATCCAAATAATCCTTTAATCTGTGGCAAATATTACAAAAAGAAATTTGTGCTAATTCGTGTAATTTGTGGCAACCTTTTTTATTTTTTTTCTCTTATTCGTTTATAAAATCGGAATCCCAGCATAATTAAAACTGAGAATAAAATAATTCCGATTACGCCGTAAATCCAGTTGATGGCGCTTTTTAAAACTACTAAAAATACAACGGCAAACAAAATAATCGTTGCGCCTTCATTCCATAAACGCATGAAATTATTGGAATATTTTACCTCATCTCTTTGGAGTTGCTTAAAAATCTGATGGCATTTTCCGTGGTATAAATACAATAGGAAAACGAAACATAATTTTACGTGCATCCACGGCATTTTTATCCAAATATGTCCTGCATCTGTAAAAAACAGCATCCAAAAAGCAAAAATACTTGCCAGAACCGCCGACGGCCATGTGATAATGTACCACAAACGATAGGCCATAATTTTATATTGTGCCTGCAAAATTTCCTTTTCTGGAGATGGTTTCTCACTTGCTTCAATTTGATAAACAAACAAACGCACGATATAAAACAAACCTGCAAACCAAGTTATTACAAAAATAAGATGCAGTGATTTTAGATAGTTATAATATTCCATTGTTGTTTTGTTTCAGGTTTCAGGTTTCAGGTTTCAAGTTAATCAACTTTGAGAAAAACCTGAAACTTTAAACCTTAAACTAAAATTTACTTAGCCCAATCATTAATCCAATTAGAAACCGTCTGGCACCATTCGTCATCGTCATTTAAGCAAGGAATTGCCAAGAATTCTTCTCCTCCATTTGCTTCAAAATCTTCTTTGGCACGCATTGCGATTTCTTCCAAAGTTTCTAAACAATCGGATACGAAAGCCGGCGTTACAACTGCTAATTTTTTAATTCCTTTTGCAGGCATATTATCAATTTCAACGTCTGTATAAGGCTCTAGCCATTTATCTCCTGCTAAACGAGACTGGAAAGTTAAACTGTATTTGTCTTCTGGAAGCCCTAATAATTTCACAACTTGTCTTGTGGTTTCATAACATTGGTGACGGTAACAGAATTCATGCGCCGGAGATGGTGTGTTACAGCATGAACCGTCAATTTTACAATGCGATTTTGTTACATCGGTTTTGCGGATGTGACGCTCTGGAATTCCATGATACGAAAACAATAAATGGTCATATTCAAATCCAACCAAATGTTTCTGAATAGAATCTGCTAAGTTTTTGATATAATCCGGTTTGTTATAAAATGCCGGAACATCAGTAAATTTCATGTGAGGGAACTTCTTCTTGCGAATTTCTTCTGCTTTAACCAAAATCGTCAAAGTCGAAGCCATTGCATATTGCGGATATAGCGGAAAAAGTAGTACATCAGTAACTCCTTTATCACTCAATTCCTGAAGTCCTTTTTCGATTGTCATGCTTCCGTAACGCATTGCCAGCGAAACAGGAACATTTACAAGTGGCTGCACTTTTTGTTGCATTCTTTCTGAAAGAACGACTAATGGCGAACCTTCTTCCCACCAGATTTTCGAATAAGCATGTGCCGATTCTTCTGGTCTTTTTCTTAAAATAATGCCGCGAACCAATAATGCTCTCAATAAATACGGAACGTCAATCACGTATTTATCCATTAAAAATTCATCTAAATACGGTTTTACATCTTTTGGAGTTGGACTGTCTGGAGAACCTAAGTTTACTAATAATACGCCTTTCATTATGTTTTTGCTTTTAAGCTTTTAATTTGTTTTTAAAATTTCGGCAAAAGTAGAACTTGTAACTTTTTCGAAATATGATAATTATTACTTTTTAATTATGTTGTTATTTATAAAAGTGATGCTTCTTAATCCATCAATTTTTTAAGCATTTCTGCATCTGGCAGTAATCCTTTATATTCTTTTGGCAATTCATTTGCTGTTTTATAAGTTGAAACCCCCATTGCTTTATTAACATCACGAAAAGAAAACTCCACAACTTTATTGTTTTTCTCTTTACAAAGGATAATTCCTACTGAAGGATTTTCATGAGGCAATTTGACCATTTCGTCTAATGCTGAAAGATAAAAATTCATTTTACCTAAATACTCTGGAATAAATTTTCCCTTTTTTAAATCAAAAACCACTAAACATTGCATTTTTCGATTGTAAAAAAGTAAATCAACAAAATATTCTGTATCATCTAAAATGAATCGATACTGATTGGCAATAAAAGCAAAGTCGGTCCCTAAAGAAAGTAAAAACTTTTTGATGTTTCTAACAATCTCATTCTCAATTAATCTTTCATTTTCCTCTTCGGGGTCTTCTATATTGATAAAATCTAATAAATATTCATCTTTAAAAGCCATTAAAGCCTTAGCTCGTAAATCATCTTGTGTAATTACTTTGGCAAAATTATTAGGCAAAGTACCCTGTTGCCTGAATAAATTGGATTTTAAATGATGTCTTAAAGTTGTAATACTCCAAAATTCAGAGGCTATTTTCTGAATATAAAAAATACGTTCTTCTAGTTTTTTTGTTTTTGATGATATCTCGAAATGGTGTGAGAATCCAACTTTTTGAAACTCAATCGCAAATTGGTTCGACACCATCGAACCAATTACAATTATTTGATTTTCAGAATTTTGTGCTTCACCAAATTGGTTCGATGGTAACGAACCAATTGTAAAACAATCTTCCCAGGTTTCGTAAAAAATCCTCATTTTCTTAATATTAGATGCCGAAAAGCCTCTTAATCCTGGTAATTCATTTTGCAAATCGTTCGATAAAATTTCGAGAACTTTCGCTCCCCATTTTTCTTGTTGTGTTTTTTCCGAAATAAGCTTTCCAACCGCAAAATACAGCCCTAGCATTTCTTTATTCGCCAAAACAGCAACACGATATCTGCTCGCTAAAATAGCCGATTTTAATTCTTTTATAGTTTGCAAATGTGTATTTTCAATCGTCATATTCTCATTCTCAATTAAACATTAGCATTAATCGACATCAAATATTTTTTAGGTGTTGTTCCGAATTTCTTTTTGAAGGCCGCTATAAAATGACTTCCCGTGCTATAACCAATCTTCAATCCTACTTCGTTTACATTATAAGAACCGCTGTCTAAAAGTTTTCTAGCGAAATCCATTTTATAATCAAAAAGAAAACCATAAACCGTATCGCCGTAAATTTGTTTGAAACCCATTTTGAGTTTTTTCAAATTCAGACCAATTTCATCTGCCAATTCCTGCAATCCCGGAGGCTCTGCCATATTAGCAATTACGATTTCTTTGGCTTTTCGGATTTTCAGAACGTTTTCTTCATCAATCAGAAACGGACATTGTTCTGCGTTTGGGTCTTCGGTTCTGTTGAAATACAAACTCAACAATTCGTATCCTTTTCCTTTATAATAAAGGTTTTTTATCGATGGATGAAGATTGTAATGAAACAACTGACTCAAAACTATCGCCATCGACGGACTGATATTTCCTTCGTTATAATATTTTTTATCCTTATTATCTGGACTTAAAAAAGTGATATAATCGGCTTCGGCAGAAAATAAGGCGTGAAATTTCTTGATGGAAACAATTACAGAAATCACCCAAGAATTTGGAGCCAATTCCAGATTAAGAGGCAATTCTTTCTGCGGATTGTACAAAAGCAACGATTTTTCTTCTTTCAGTTCCAAAGCATAATTGCCTTGATTGAATAAAAATTTGGCATTTCCTTTTATCCCGAAGTGAAACTGAATTAGTCCCGTACCTATTTCATGCTGCGCAAAAAAAGGCTCTGAGCTATCGTTCTGAAACCTGATTAGCGTAAAGTCGTCTTCAATTTTTATTTCTTCCTCCATTTTGATTCCTTATTCAAGTTGTAACTGATTTTATTGAAACGATAATTTGGGTTTTCAAAATTAAATCTTTTTGATGGGTTTATCGTTTACTTGCTTCCAAATTTATAATTTCTTTATTCTTTCAAAGTCCTATTCTCTGTTTTTCGACTCAAATCCTTCATAGACTCTTGACATCACTCTTTTTTATATACTGATAATTTACTGATTTTTCTCCTTGAATGCTCCTAAAAACAAACATCAATTATTTCTTACATTATTTTTAATTGTTCTAAATTGAGGATTTGTTGCCGTTTAATAAAACCAATTACAAAAACTTCACGTAAATGATTCCTAAAAAACTAAATCAACAATTAAATAAATGCTTTTTATGAAAATTAACAAAACAGTAAAAAAGGGGCTTTGGGCGGTTGTAATAACCGGTGTGTTGTTTTTCGCCATTTTGATATTCCACATTATTACAGCAAAACCAGCCGTTTATGAAAGTCCGAATCTTCAAGTAAGCAGGATTGATTTTCAAGAAAACATAGATTCTGCGTACGCAAAAAAGATTTGTTCAGATTTGAGGTCCATAAAAGGATTAACTACCGATTCTATAATCGTAAAAAGGAATGTTGTAGTCTATTTTCATAACAATAAGATTACCAATTCTAAAAAAGTATTTGACGAATTGATGAGCAAAGGCGATTATGATGCTCAACGTTATATTCTTCCTGCTGGTCTGGCAAATAAGGAAGTTTGTCCAGTAGACCAGAATAGTTACAGTTACAAATTGTCAAAAAAAATCAATCAGTTTTTTAATTAACCTTTAAATATTTATTATGAAAAATTTTTCTAAAATTACACTTGGCGCATTAATTATTGCATCGGCGGCATTAACTTCTTGCAGCAACGACGATGATAAAACTCCAGCAGAAAAAGCAACTATCTATGAGAGATTGGGCGGTTCTGTTATGGTTTCGGACCCAGATAATTCGGGACAGATGATTGAGAAAGGCCGTTTAAGCTTTCGTAAGGTTGTAAATTCTACTATAGGATTAATTGTAGCAGATATCCAGTCTAATGCTTCAGGCAATTTACAGGCGCACTTTGCTCCTCTTTTGGCAGAAACAGGAAACACACAGGCAACCAATATTGCCAAATTATCAGATAACCTTACTGATTTTTTCTCTTTTAACACGGGAGGAAAAAATGCTGTAAACACTTATTCAGGCTTGAACATGTCGGCCGCGCACGATCCGGCGAGAAATCCTCGAATGGGGACAAAATCAAGCAATGCAGATTACACAAAATTTGTGGGATATGTTGGCGCCGCTGCAAATGCAAACGGTGTTGCTTCTAACACAGAACTTTATACAGACATCGTTGCTGTTTTAGAGTCGTTAAGGACTCCAATTGTTCAAAAATAATTTGTTTTTACTTGAAGCGCTATTTTAAATTTTTAAGATGGCGCTTTTTATTCAATTCAATTTTAGAATAAAAATAACGCCAATCGAATAGTAAATAATTTGAAAAATTGTGCTTTAAATTTTTGAACCCTCAGCGATATTTTTTTTCAGATAAATTTTATCTTTTTGCTCTCATTTATTTAGAATGACTCTAAACAAAACGTTTCAAACGACTTGATTTTGCTATAAAAGTGCTGATTTCTAAATAAAAAGACCAGTTTAGAATCAAAAAAACATACAGCGACATAAAAAGTACTTTTAGCGTTATTTTTATCAATGCTATAGTAATAATTTTGTTGCACTTTTATGAAAGTGAATTTATGGAAAACAATAACGTACCGAAACACCTTTATTTTTACTCAGTTGGTCTGAGTTATAAAAAAGCTGATGCTGAGGTCAGAGGTCAATTTAGTTTGGATGCTGTTGCGAAAACGCGATTGCTGGAACAGGCTAAAAACGAAGGAATAGAAAGCTTAATAGTTACTTCAACTTGCAACAGAACCGAAATCTACGGTTTTGCTGAACATCCATTTCAATTAATAAAACTTATCTGCGACAACAGTAACGGTTCTGTAGACGCTTTTCAAAAAGTAGGTTTCGTTTACAAAAATCAAGAAGCCATCAATCACTTATTTCGCGTAGGAACTGGTTTAGATAGTCAGATTTTGGGCGACTTCGAAATTATATCTCAAATAAAAACGTCTTTTATTCATTCAAAATCTTTAGGATTAGCGAATGCTTTTATGGAAAGATTGGTAAATGCGGTAATTCAGGCAAGTAAAAGAATTAAAACAGAAACAGAAATTAGTTCTGGTGCTACATCGGTTTCTTTTGCTTCTGTACAATACATCCTTAAAAACGTTGAGGATATTAGCAACAAAAACATTTTACTTTTCGGAACTGGAAAAATCGGAAGAAATACGTGCGAAAATTTAGTAAAACATACTAAAAACGAACATATTACTTTAATCAACCGAACTAAAGATAAAGCTGAGAAATTGGCCGGAAAACTAAATTTGATTGTTAAAGATTATTCTGAATTGCATTTAGAACTTCAAAAAGCTGATGTTGTGGTTGTAGCAACCGGCGCGCAAAACCCAACGGTTGACAAAGCAATTTTGAATCTTAAAAAACCTTTGTTGATTCTGGACTTGTCTATTCCTAAAAACGTTAATGAAAATGTAGAGGAATTAGAAGGTGTAACTTTAATCCACATGGATTATTTGTCTCAATTGACAGATGAAACTCTGGAAAACAGAAAATTACACATTCCGGCTGCCGAAGCAATTATTGAAGAAATCAAAGAAGAATTTGTTACTTGGATGAAAGGAAGAAAGTTCGCTCCAACTATTAATGCTTTAAAAGAAAAGTTAAACGCAATTAAAGCTTCAGAATTGGATTTTCAAAGCAAAAAAATCGCTGATTTCAACGAGGCACAAGCTGAAATCATCAGTAACCGTATCATCCAGAAAATCACTACGCATTTTGCAAATCATTTAAAAGACGACGACACCATGGTCGATGAAAGCATCGAATGGATCGAGAAAGTCTTCAAAATAAAAGCATCTTAAATAAATTTTTAAACCATATAAGTTATATAAGTTCATTTAATATAAACTGCTGTTTTACACAAACTGCTTAAATTTACTTATATAACTTATATGGTTCAAAAATAAAGTTATATCAGATTATTTAAATTCTGTTTTACACAAACTGCTTAAATTTACTTATATAACTTATATGGTTCAAAAACAAAGTTATATCAGATTATTTAAATTCTGTTTTACCCAAACTGCTTAAATTTACTTATATAACTTATATGGTTCAAAAAACAAAAAATGGCAGAAAAAACAATCAGAATTGGAACACGCGATAGCGAATTAGCACTTTGGCAAGCACACACAGTAGAAAAAAAACTAAACGATTTAGGTTATAAAACTTCGATTGTTGCGGTAAAATCTCAAGGTGATATTATTCTGGATAAGCCACTTTACGAATTAGGAATCACTGGAATTTTCACCAAAACGCTTGACATCGCGATGATTAATGGCGATGTTGATATTGCTGTGCATTCTATGAAAGATGTTCCGACTGCTTTGCCAAAAGGAATTGTTCAGGGAGCTGTTTTGCCAAGAGCCAATGTTTTGGATATTTTGGTTCATAAAGGAAATCCCGATTTTACAAATCCAAGTACCATTGCGACGGGAAGTTTACGTCGTCAGGCGCAATGGTTCAATAAACACCCTAATCATACTGTAGTGGATTTACGCGGAAACGTAAACACCCGCATGCAAAAACTTCAGGACAATGATTGGGATGGGGCTGTTTTTGCTGCTGCAGGTTTGGAGCGAATCAACTTAAAACCTGAAAATTACATCAACTTAGACTGGATGATTCCGGCACCGGCACAAGGCGCAATGCTTGTGGTGGCAATGGAAAATGATAATTATACACTTGACGCACTTTCTCAGTTGAATGATATTGAAACTGAAATATGTACCTATATCGAACGCCAATTTTTAAGAACGCTTGAAGGTGGATGTACTGCCCCAATTGGAGCTTTAGTAACGTATAATGAAGATGAAGACACACTTCATTTTCAAGGTGTTTTACTTTCTATCGATGGGAAACAAAAAATTGAAATCGACAAAACGGTTGATATTTCAGAATGGAAAAAACTAGGTTTCAACTCTGCACAGGAGATTTTGAATAATGGCGGAACGGAATTAATGAAGCAGATTAAAGAATCCTTGAAAAAATAAAGTACTTTTAAATTTTAAAATCAAGTTCAATCAGTAGTTGAAACAGTTATGCCCCAGTTGAATAAAGATATCTCGCCAGACGCTTACAACGAATTTCTTTCGGATGTAGCTACCGCAGTTCAGCAACATCGGGTACAAGCGATTCAATCGGTGCAAACTATTTCAAATCAGTTGTATTGGAATATTGGCGAATTAATTATTAAAAAACAAGAGGAATTTGGTTGGGGAAAATCGGTTATTTTATTATTGAGCCGAGATTTACCACACTTAATTGGTGAGGGAGTGAGTTGGTCACCCCGAAATCTCCAATTTATGAAGCAATTAGTTTCCGAATATTCAAATGTGAACCAGCTTGATTCACATTTAGAAAATACAAATGTGAAACCGCTGGTTTCACATTTGGAATATGTAAAAAAATTGGTTTTAAATACACCTTGGAAGCATAATATTACTATTCTCCAGAAAGTAAAAGATATCAAAGCTCGTGTATTTTATTTGGAACAGACAATTAAAAACAGATATAGTAACACAGTTTTATTACATCAAATAAAAGCAAATGCTTACGAGCATTATACATCAAAACCATCTCAGCATAATTTTGCAAAAGCTTTACCAGAACATTTTCAGGAACAGGCGAGGGAAAGCATTAAAAGTGTTTACAGTTTAGATTTCTTAGACATAAACAAACCCATTACCGAAAGAGAATTAGAAAACTCAATGGTCGAAAAGGTCAAAAGATTAATGTTAGAGCTTGGTTATGGTTTTTGTTTTATCGGAAATCAATATCGATTATCATTAGGTGATAAAGATTATTATATAGATTTGCTTTTTTATCACAGAATCTTAAAATGTTTAGTTGCTGTTGAATTAAAAATAGTTGAATTTGAACCGGAATTTGTTGGAAAATTAGATTTTTACCTTCAATTAATCGATGAACAACTTAAACAAGAAGATGACAAACCATCTATAGGCATTTTATTAGTTCCTGAAAAAAATCATTTAGAAGTAGAATATGCTTTAAAAACTGTAAACAAACCTATTGGTGTTTCACAATACACTTTAAGTAAAGAATTACCAAAAGAGTTAGAAGGTAAATTACCAACTTCAGAAGAATTTAAAAGCATATTAAATGAGTAAATCAATCCAAATAGTATCCACAAAAATATTATCCCCTCTTTATAAACAAGAGTTGATGAAATACGGCGTTGAATTAATCGAAGCCGATTTCATTAAAACAGAAAACAAACCTTTCGAACTGAAAGACCTCAACGAAAGTCTGATTTTTACAAGTCAGAATGCTGTTCACAGTGTTTTATCAAATCCAAAATCAGAAGAACTAAAAAAGAAAAACGCGTATTGTGTTGGACTTAAAACCAAAGCTCTTTTAGAAGAAAATGGTTTTAATGTTGTGGCTTATACTGGTTACGCTTCGGATTTAGCCGAAATTATCACTCTGATTTATAATAGTGAAAGCTTCACTTTCTTTAGCGGAAACTTAAGACGAGACACTTTGCCAGAAGCTTTAAAAGAAGCGGGAATAAAATTCAACGAAATTCAGGTTTACGAAACTACGTTGCAACCTCAGAAAATAAAAGCAAATCCAGAAGCGATTTTGTTCTTTAGTCCGTCTGGAGTTAAAAGTTATCTGAAACATAATAGCATCAATAAACAAATCTGTTTCTGTATTGGAGAAACCACCGCAGAAGCTCTATCAAAAATCACAAAAAACATCATCGTTGCAGACCAGCCAACAATTGAAGATGTGATTGAAGATGTAATTCAAGAATATAAATAAGCCCCTGGCTCCCAAAGGGGGAATTTAGAAAGGCTAAAACAAAAACATTACGATAAGTTTAAAAATTAATTAAAATGAACAATAACGATATTCAAATTCCCCCTTCGGGGGTTAGGGGGCTTAAAAACGACCTATTTTTAAAAGCATTAAAAGGAGAAACAGTGCAACGCCCGCCAGTATGGATGATGCGTCAAGCCGGAAGATATTTGCCAGAATTTAGAGAACTTCGTGATAAATATGATTTTTTTACACGTTGCGAAACTCCAGAATTAGCCGCTGAAATTACAGTTCAACCAATTCACCGAATTGCTCCAGATGCTGCGATTTTATTCTCAGATATTCTGGTTGTGCCTCGCGCAATGGGAATTCACGTAGAATTGAAAGATAATTTAGGGCCGATTATTCCAAATCCGATTCGTTCTTTGGCTGATGTTCACAAAGTTTACGTTCCAGATGTAAATGAAACTTTAGGCTACGTTTTTGACGCAGTGAAATTGACTAAGGAAATGCTGAACGACGAAGTGCCATTAATTGGTTTCGCTGGTTCGCCTTGGACCATTTTCTGTTATGCTGTTGAAGGAAAAGGTTCTAAAAGTTTTGATACAGCAAAAGGTTTCTGTTTTTCTAATCCGGCCGCAGCGCATACTTTATTGCAAAAAATTACAGATACAACGATTTTATACTTAAAAGAAAAAGTAAAATCGGGAGTAAATGCCGTTCAGATTTTTGATTCTTGGGGAGGAATGCTTTCTCCTGTTGATTATCAGGAATTTTCATGGAAATACATCAATCAAATTGTTGACGCTTTAGCTGATATTACACCAGTTATTGTTTTCGGAAAAGGATGCTGGTTTGCTCTTGGCGAAATGGGAAAAAGCCGTGCTTCTGCATTAGGAGTTGACTGGACATGTTCGGCTAGAAATGCTCGCTATTTGTCTGGAGGAAACATTACATTACAAGGAAATTTTGACCCTTCAAGATTGCTTTCTCCTATTCCGACTATCAAAAAAATGGTTCACCAAATGATTGACGAATTCGGAAAAGATAAATATATCGTAAATTTAGGCCACGGAATTTTACCAAATATCCCTGTAGACCACGCAAAAGCGTTTATTGACGCGGTGAAGGAATACGGGAATTAGCATCTAATTTTCATTCTTTATTGGCATTCCTGCAAGGTTTCCAAAACCTTGTAGGTATAATAAGCAATCGTAAAACAAGAAAAACACCTACAAGGTTTTGAAAACCTTGCAGGAGATGAAAAATGAATTGAAAGATGAAATTGGAAGTTTTGGAAAAAGATTGTTATTATCATATTTACAATAGAGGAATTAATGGAATAACTGTTTTTGAAAATGACGCTAACAAATTTTATTTCTTAAAACAATTAGCTAAATACACAGAACATAAAATTTCAGTTTTTGCTTATTGCTTGATGAATAATCACTTTCATTTAGTGATTCGCCTAAATGTAGAAGAGAAAGAAGTTACACAAGCATTTTCGAACTTATTTAATTCTTATGCTAAGGCATTTAATAAACAAACCAATAGAACGGGAAGTTTATTCGAAAAGCATTTTAAAAGAATAAGGTTAAAAGATGAAAATTATTTAAGACGACTGATTCTTTATGTACATTTAAATCCGAAACATCATTTTGATTTGGATTTTACGAATTTTAGATTTTCGTCTTATCAATCTTTTTTATCAAATAAAGAAACCAAAATAGAACGTAATGAGGTTTTAAATTTGTTTGGAGATTTTGAAAATTTTATCTTTTGTCATAATCAAAAGAATGATTCTTTAAATGAAACGTATACTTTTGAGTGATTCGGTTTCACTTGTCCTGCAAGGTTTTAAAAACCTTGCAGGAGAACGAAAAACATAATCATGCTCAACAAAGGCTTAAGAGACGAAGAAAAAATCAGAATCGATAATGTCCTCAAGACGTTACGAACACTTGTTTATGTTCCTTATCCTTTAAATAGTTTACAGAAATCTGACATCGAAAACCAATTAAAAGAATTCGGATTAAACATCGAAAGCTTGATTAATTATTCAAATGAAGAATTAATCACTTTACTAACTCGTCTTCATTTTGATTGGGAACAATTAGAACAATTCGGTGATTTATTGCTAGAATTTTCAAAAGAAGAAAATTATCCGTTTGAAGAAAAAGCTTTGGCTATTTATCACTATATTCAACAGGAAAGTAAGGTTTTTTCTTTTGGAATAAATACTAAAATTACTTCTGCGAAAGCAAAAAAATAATTAAATGAAAGACCAATTTTACGCATACATACAAAATCTACAAGACCAAATCTGTGCTGGATTAGAAGCTGTTGACGGAACGGCAAAATTCCGTGAAGACTTATGGAAACGTCCGGAAGGCGGTGGCGGAAGAACACGCGTTATCGAAAACGGGGCTGTTTTCGAAAAAGGAGGTGTAAACATTTCGGCCGTTCACGGAAAATTGCCTGAAACGATGCAGAAAATGTTCAATGTTGGTGAAGCCGATTTCTTTGCCTGCGGATTAAGTTTGGTAATTCACCCGAAAAATCCAATGGTTCCAACCGTTCACGCAAATTGGCGCTATTTTGAAATGTATGATGAATCTGGAAAAGTAATCAATCAATGGTTTGGCGGCGGACAGGATTTAACGCCTTATTATTTGTTTGAAGAAGATGCAAAACACTTTCATCAAATTTGTAAAACAGCTTGCGACAAACATAATCCAGAGTTTTATCCAAAATATAAAAAACAATGCGATTCGTATTTCTGGAATGCACATAGAAATGAAGCCCGCGGACTTGGCGGCTTGTTCTTTGATTATTGCAAAACAAATGACCAAATGTCAATGGAAAACTGGTACGATTTTGTAACTGAAGTCGGAAATAGTTTCCTTGAAGCCTATGTTCCAATTGTGGAAAGAAGAAAAAATCTTCCTTATACTCCAGAACAAAGAACCTGGCAGGAAATTCGTCGTGGCCGTTATGTCGAATTTAATTTAGTTCACGACAAAGGAACTTTATTCGGATTAAAAACCAACGGAAGAATTGAAAGTATTTTGATGAGTTTGCCTCCACATGTGCAATGGGTTTACGACCATCATCCAGAAGCAGGAAGCGAAGAGGAGAAATTGATAAATGTATTGCAAAATCCAATTGATTGGGTTTAACTTTCATCACAAAAATTTATTTAACCCATAGAAACATAAATTTAAAGACCTATCTTAGAGGTGATTTTAAAAACTACATTTTTTTGGCATAAGCTATGTGATTTATTTTGAATGAAATGTCTTTTTAAAACAATCCAAAAACTATGTTTCTATGTGTTTAAAAACCATTTACACTACATTCTTTATCAGCATTTTTGGATGTTTCGCCCAAAATGACACTTTGCAAAACCCCTATTTCAAATCCTACAATGATAAAATTACTGCCAGTATCTATTATTTAGACACTTCCAATAGTTTTCAGATTGCTTCAGACACTCAAGACCCTAAAATATTTGTAAATCTTATTCCGAATCGAAGAGAGCAGATTGGTTTCAACCTCAATTACAAAATCATTGACATTAGTTTTGGTTTTGCTCCTAAATTTCTAAGTCAAAACAAAGGCGACTCTAATTCCAAACACTTTAATTTCAACACCCGTTTTTATTATAAAAAATGGATGCAGTCATTTACTTTCATCAATCAAAAAGGGTTTTATATTAGTGATGATAATATAACGGCTCAGTTGCCCAATATGCGAACCACAAAAATTGGCGGGTCTACTTCATATATTTTCAATGAGAAATTTTCTTTTAAATCATTAGTAAGTCAAAACGAATGGCAAACCAAAAGTTCGGGAAGTTTTATTCCGTCTTTTTCATTTTATTATACCAATCTCGATTTAAATACGTCCGATTCGTCACCTGGAGATATGTATGTATTTACGCTGGCACCTTCCTATTTTTATAATTTTGTAATTAATGATAGAGTTTTGATCGGAGCCGGACTTGCTTTAGGCGCTGGGCTGAATGTCATTGACAAAGATACCTCAGCTCTGTATCAGGCCGATTTCAATTTAAAACTGGCCTATAATAAAGACCGTTTCTTCGGTTTTGCAAGTCTTAATACCGTAAGCTTTGCACAAGATGATAAAGTCGACCCGCGTCTGAATGATAATATCGTCACTGTAAAACTTTCTGTTGGTTATCGATTTAACCCTCCCAAAAAAGTAAAAGAAGTCTATGAAAAAGTAAATAAGAAAATCGGACTTTAAAATGTTAATCATTGATTTATAAGCAGTCACAAAAAAATTGCGTAATTTAACTGGAATTTATACACTAAAATTTATCGTTATGAAAAACATAAATACCGAACAGTTAAATCTCATGCAATCCGGAAAAGGATTTATTGCCGCATTGGATCAGAGCGGCGGAAGCACACCAAAGGCTTTATCACAATATGGCGTTGAAGAAAAAAGTTATTCAAATGACGAGGAAATGTACACTCTTGTACATGAAATGAGAACTAGAATTATCAAAAGTCCGTCTTTTGACAGCAAATACATACTAGGAGCTATTTTGTTTGAAAACACTATGGACCGAAAAATTGACGGCCAATGGACAGCAGATTATTTATGGGAAAAGAAAAAAATCGTTCCTTTTCTTAAAGTCGACAAAGGTCTTGCCGACGTAGCCAGTGGCGTTCAACTCATGAAACCGATTCCGAATTTAGACGAATTGCTGACCAGAGCAGTAGAACGAAACGTATTTGGAACCAAAATGCGTTCTGTAATTAAAGAAGCAAATCCAGAAGGAATCCGTGATATAGTAGAACAGCAGTTTAGAGTCGGTTTGCAAATCTATCAAAAAGGCCTTATTCCGATAATTGAGCCTGAAATTGATATTTATAGTCCAGACAAACAAAAATCAGAACAGATTCTTAAAGATGAAATCATAAAACAGCTTAATGCTTTAGACAAAGAAGTAAAAGTGATGTTGAAGCTTTCTATCCCAACAATAAATGATTTTTACAGCGAACTAATATCAAATCCTCATGTGGTGCGTGTTGTTGCATTGTCTGGGGGTTATTCTAGAGAAGAAGCCAATACTAAACTCGCACAAAATCACGGCTTAATTGCCAGTTTTTCAAGAGCATTATCCGAGGGCCTCAGCACAAATCAGTCTGATGATGATTTTAATGCCGTGCTTGGCGATACTATAAAAACCATTTACGAAGCTTCCATTACTTAAAATAAAAATAAGACAATTCGAAGAAATATTGAATAACCAAAGATTAGCTTCGGAGAAGCTAAATATTTATAGAAATCATATTTATCACCAATAATAAAGCTCCAGAGGAGCGGTATATTTTTTCACAATGCTTGTTTATTTCGCTCCTCTGGAGCTCCTTTGAATCTGTATGACTGTATGCCTATAAATATTATGCCTCGCTGGGGCTTTAACTAAAAAAGGCTGTCCTAAATTTTGCACAGCCTTTTTTGGTTTTAAACTTTATTTTGAAGCCATCATATCATTGGCCAAATCTAATGTCTGCAAAATAATATTTTTATCGTTTTGTAATGAATTCAATTTAAAAACAAATTTAAATTTATTGTCAATCAGCTTTTTAGGTGATTCCATGGTAAAATCTGAAAATTGTGATGCGAATCTATTCATTTTATTTAATTCATCATCTTTAGCGTTTTGTCCAAAAGCTTTAATTGTCTGCGAAATATTTAATTGTCCGAAAATAGCATTCCTACTTAAATCTTTCTTGGTTTCTTTTACAAAAGAACCGTTTCCTTTACCAAAATAATCCAATGTATTGCTTACCGCTACAACATCTTTATCTTTCAGGATATACATATCTCCATATTCCTTAGTTCCTAAAATCTGGTAATAATTTCCGTTTTGCGCCAGCAGTTTTTTTCGAACACCTAACTGCAACAATTTGTCACCAAAAGTTGGATGTGTGGAGGTAAAAACTACTGTAAACAACGGAATTGTTTTCTTCTCTTTCTCTTCCGTAATTTTCTCTTCGTAATTTTCGTCATAACCATATTTTTTGGTCATTACCTCAACTTCTTTCACATCGTGCAAAAAAGCGCTTAAATCGCCATCAAAAAGCTTCGCTGTGGCTTTTTCATCAACAATGGTAGAAATTAAATCAGTTATAACAACGATATCCTCTTTTGTAAATTTTGGATTTTGAAACATATCGGTCATTAATGACGGAAACTTCTCAAGTGCCTCTTCCGTGTTAAAATGATAAGACATATATCCCAATGGCTTATTGGCTGGGAAATAATTAAAGATATTTTTGTTGATTTTTCGATTTCCTATTTTGCTTACTGCTTCAGCAATTTCTTTAGAATATTCTACGATTTCTTCGATTCTGGCATTGTCATTATCAAAATAGAAGTCAAGGTTTATTCCTTTTACAAAATTCCCAAAGTTCTTCTGCATCGGCAGGTATTTATCAAAGCCTCCGAATAGTCTCATCGGATAACTGTAAGCAGAATACAAAGTCGAAATCATGCCGCCATAATCTACCCAAGAAGAAATATCTGCTCCAATCGTAATTTTAGAAGAAGTTGGCGCTGTAAAACCGTTTTCAAATAATTGTTTTATGATTTTACTTTGATTCTCTGCCAATTTTCTATCAAATTCTGCTTGTTCTGCTGAATATGTTTCATACGGATTCTGGTCGTATGGATCGACATCTAAGATAATATCTGATGCTTTTGGAGAAACTTCAGTAACAGCTGGTGCTTCATCTTTTGGAGATGTATAAACCGGCGGTGCTGGAACATCATAAACAGCGGGAGCTTCTGCAATCGTATCATTTTCAAAATAATCTATTGTTGCAACAGAATCGACTGCGCTTATAGCACTTTCTTCCTTGTAAAATTTCGTCGGAAGCCTTTTGGTTAATTCGAAAATCACGAAAAAATTATCATTCCAAGCTAAAGTTCTCTTTACTCCTTTTGGCGTAAAAACAGCATATTTCCCAAAATCCTGAATTGCATTTTGTTCTGCTTTTAAATTCTCCACTAGAAATTGCTTTACATCTTCTTTGTTTTTTATCGGAATCGTAACTTGATAATAAGGAACGCTGTCGAGAAAACTTCCGTGAATGGTAATCTTCTGGTCTAATTTGATAATTGAAGTATATTTTCGAAAATCAAAATCGGGTGTTTTACTGGTAAATTTTGTAATAATCGGATGATTCAGCACTTGATCAACCTCTACTTTCTTCGAAAGCTGATTTCCGTTAAACTGTACAAAATAATCGTATTTGTCTAAATTAGCTTGACCAAAAGTCAGTATTGAGGCGAATAATAAAAATAAGGAATAAAGCTGCTTCATAAATTAAGGCGTTAATTGTATTGTATTGTTCATTAGGGTCGATTTCTTAAAAACGCTGTACATACTGTGTTTCAGGAAAACTGTTTTTTTGTTTTTCGAAATTTTGCTGTTTGCATTGTCAGCAGTTAAAATATCTCGATCAAAAGTATAAATAGACGTAATGCTTGCTTCCTCAAGATCTTTCTTCTTCTTGGGATCATTGACTACTTTTTCTGGAACCGGATAAGATGCAATTCTTTCAAAAGTTTTGCCGCTTCCGCTAAAGTGAATCTGGTCGCGCTGATTGTTTATGGTATTAACAACTGCGTTTAATGCTTTCAGGTTGGCATAGTTCAGTTTGATAATGAAAACATAATTGCTAAAATCGGTTTTGGTTGTTACATTAGAAATACCATCAATCTTCAATGCTTTTACTTTAAAATCATCTAATTTTTGGGTAATTTCCTGTTCGTTCGGAATCTTAACGCCATCAACTTCTTCCAAAAAAATAGCCGATTTGGTTTTAAACCACGATTTTGAGAAATCGATCATTAATGTGTATTCGCCACTTTGATCGTCGTGATGTTTGATTCTTTCTGTAATCTCGAAACAGCTTGTTAGGAGCAGACAGCAAAATAAAGCGAGAATTTTCTTCATTACACAAATTTAGACGGAATTTTTTAAAAATCCACAATTTCACTACGAACAATAAAAAACAAAATTTTAACCCGTTGGGTGTAATTAAAAAATAAAAGTATTTTAACACATAGAAGCATAGTTTTTTGTGCCGAAAAAAGAAAATGGAAGAAACAAGTTTCCACACATAGCTAAACTATGTGCATTTAGAGTAGTGAAACGCCTTTTTTAAGTTTAGTTAAACTATGTTTCTATGTGTTGAAAATAATTTCACCCAACGAGTAAAATTTTAGATAATATTAACGGATTCCAGTTCGTGCTAAAAGCCTTATTCTATTCCTTTTTCTTTAACTTTGCAACGCTTAAAAAAGCAACACAACTTTAAAAAACAAAAACACAACTTCATTTTTAGAAACAAAGATTAATCAATCTGAAATCTAAAATCTAAAATCTAAATGATATGTTCCCACTACACAGAGGCCGAAGATTAAGAGTAAACGAATCTATCCGTTCATTAGTTCGCGAAACCAGTTTAAGTCCGTCAGATTTTATGTTCCCGATGTTTATTGCAGAAGGCGAAAATTACAAAGCAGAAATTCCCTCTATGCCGGGAATATTCCGCAGATCAATTGACTTAACTGTAGAAGAAGTAAAAGAAATCTTTGCTTTGGGAATCCGTGCCGTAAATATTTATGTAAAAGTCAGCGAAAATCTTAAAGACAATACCGGAAAAGAAGCTTGGAACAAAGATGGTTTGATGCAACAAGCCATTCGCGCCATTAAGCAAGCCTGTCCAGAAATGATTGTAATGCCAGATGTCGCATTAGATCCCTATTCAATTTATGGTCATGACGGTATCATCAAAAATGGTGATATCGAAAACGACAGTACTGTTGAAGCGCTGGTAAAAATGGCCGTTTCTCATGCAGAAGCTGGTGCCGATTTTGTAGCGCCAAGCGATATGATGGACGGAAGAGTTTTGCGCCTTCGCGAAGGTCTAGATGCTGCCGGATTTCAGAATGTGGGTATTATGAGTTATGCTGCTAAATATGCTTCAGCGTTTTACGGACCTTTTAGAGATGCTCTAGATTCTGCCCCAAGAGAAGCTGATGTTGTGGTTCCAAAAGATAAAAAAACCTATCAAATGGATTATGCCAATCGTATAGAAGCCATCAAAGAAGCTTTGTATGATGTAGAAGAAGGTGCCGATATGGTAATGGTAAAACCAGGAATTGCTTATTTGGATATTGTTCGTGAAGTTAAAAATGCTGTAAACGTTCCGGTAACGGTTTATCATGTTTCTGGAGAGTATGCCATGATCAAAGCTGCCGCCGAAAGAGGATGGCTGGACAATGATAAAATCATGATGGAACAATTAATGTGCATTAAACGTTCGGGTGCGAGTCTGATTTCAACTTATTTTGCAAAAGAAGCTGCTATTCTTTTAAACAAATAACAATGAAAAAAATACTGTTCTTAGCTGCAGTTTTAGCTTTTACAGCCTGTAAAAAAGAAACTGCCGAAAATAATGCAACCTCAACCGAAAATTATTCCGAAGGACAATCAGCAAAGGCCAAAACTCCCGAAGAGTTAGGAAAAGAAATTTTTGAGGGAAGAGGAAACTGTACGGCTTGCCATCAACCGGATCAAAAGATAATCGGGCCAAGTATTCAGGAAATTGCCAAAATCTACAAAGACAAAAAAGGCGATATGGTTACTTTCCTAAAAGGAAATGCAGCGCCGATTGTAGATCCGAGTCAGTTTGAGGTTATGAAAACCAATTTTGCTATAACAAAAGAAATGTCTGACGAAGAATTAAAAGCAATTGAAACTTATATAAACAGTCATTTGAAATAAATGAATTTGAAATAAACAAAAAAACGGCGCTGTAATAAGCGCCGTTTTTTATATCTATAAAAATAAGATTACCAGATTTTTACTCGTTTTTCAGGTTCTAGATACATAGCATCCCCTTTTTTGATTCCGAATGCCTCATAAAAAGAATCTAAGTTTTTAATTGGCACAACAGCTCTGTACATTCCAGGAGAATGCGGATCTGTTTTCACCTGACTTTTGATTGCTTCGTCGCGAGATTTCGTTCTCCAAACCGTAGCCCAAGAAATAAAGAATCTTTGTTCTGGAGTAAATCCGTCGATTAGGCCTGGATTTCCGTGTTTTTTCAAATACAATTGTAATCCGTCGTAAGCCGCATTAGTACCTCCTAAATCTCCGATATTTTCTCCTAAAGTAAATTTACCATCCACAAAAATTCCAGGAAGCGGTTCTAAAGCGCTGTATTGAGCAGCCAATTCTCCTCCAAGAGCAGTAAATTGTTTTAAATCTTCTGGAGTCCACCAGTCAACTAAGTTTCCGTCTGCATTGTAACGCGCACCAGAATCATCAAAACCATGAGAGATTTCGTGACCGATCACGGCTCCGATTCCACCATAATTTACAGCTTCGTCAGCTTGGTAATTGTAGAACGGCGGCTGCAAGATTGCTGCAGGGAATACAATTTCGTTATATGAAGGATTAAAATAAGCGTTAACTGTTTGCGGAGACATGCCCCATTCTGTTTTATCAACTGGTTTACCTAGTTTTGCTAAGTTTTCAGCATAAGCCCATTTTGATAAATTTCTCATATTATCAAAATAAGTACCTCCTTCTTTAACGTTTTTAAGTTCTAGTTTAGAATAATCTTTCCATTTATCAGGGTATCCGATTTTAACGGTAAGTTTTTTCAGTTTTTCAATTGCTTTAACCTTAGTTTCTGCAGACATCCAAGGCAATGCATTGATTCTGTTTTCGTAAGCCAGCATTACATTGGCAATCATGTCTTTTGCTTTTGCTTTTGCTTCAGCAGGGAATAATTTCTCTACATACAATTTTCCTAACGCTTCTCCTGTAGTGGTATTGATAACTTGTAAAGCAACCTCTTCGCGCGGACGTTGTTTTAAAGCTCCCGTCAATGTTTTTCCGTAGAAATCAAAATTCGCATTTTCAACATCAGTGCTTAAAGTTGATGCTGTTCTGTTTAATGCAGACCATTTTAAATACTCTTTCCAAGCTTCTACTTTTTTCTCTGTAAAGATTTTTTCAAGCGCAATCATATAACGCGGCTGCGCAACATTTACAGTATCCACTTTTGCCATTCCGATTCCAGCAAAATATTTTTCCCACTGAATAGAAGGTGTATTTTTCTTCAAATCGGCAACAGCTGTCGGATTGTATTGTTTTCTTCTGTCTCTTCTTTCGACACGATCTAATCTTGGAGCAGACATTTCAACCTCCAAAGCCAGAATCTGTTTTGCGCTTTCTTTTGCTTTTGCAGGAGACTCGCCGATAAACTGAAGCATTCTTGCTACGTGAACTTCATATTTCTCACGTTTTTCTTTAGAATCTTTATCATCAGAGTTGTAGTAATCTTTATCAGACAAACCTAAACCTCCTGGAGTTAAGGTTACGGTATTTTTGTTACTGTTTTTAGCATCTGCACTTACATACACGCCAAAAAATCCGAGACCGCCCTGAAGCTGCATTTCAGTTAAGAAATTCTGTAAATCTGCAACATTTTTAATCGCATCGATTTTTTTCAGATAAGGTTGTAAAGGAGCCACACCTCTTTTGTTTCTTCCAACCGTATCCATAATTGTATTAAATAAAGCAATCGCTTTTCCTTGATCGGTATTTGATTTATACTTTGGATCTTTAGAAGCTTCTTTTAAGATAGCAAGTGAATTCTCATCTGTTTTCTGACGAAGCTCATTGAAACTTCCCCATGCGTTTCTATCGCTAGGAATTTCAGTTTTGTCTAACCATGCTCCGTTTACATAACGGAAAAAATCTTGTTTTGGACTAACTTTAGTATCCATGTTCGAAACATTGATACCGGGTTCTTTTGGCGTGCTATTTTGAGCCTGCAGCGTTGCAAGAGAGAACATTGCAGAAACAACACAAAACACAGGTTTTACAAGCTGTCTTTTCATAATTGTTTATTGTTTTAGGTAAAACACAAACTTATTGTTATTAATTTGAATATAGTGTTAAAATTTCACATTATTTAACAATAAGCACGAGTTAAGTTAATTTTAAAAATGTTTAATTGAAGAACATTAAATTAGTTAGTATCGTTATTGTTTTATTTGTTACACGTTTCAATACAGCTTTGTGGTATTAATTCGTTAAAATCAACAACAGAATTCTCTTTGCTTACATTTTCCAGAGCGAAACATCGTTAAATAAAAGCTTAATTAAGGTTATAAAAAGTGCTTTTTCGTATTTTTGTGCCAAATTATTTTTATGAAATCGCTTCTCTATAAGTACCGCACATTCTTTATTGTACTAATTATATTTTCTGCCGTTACCATATCCTTATTTTATAATGCATTAAAGCCTAAAAAAACACTTCCAATTTACAATCCTTCTGATGTAAATCCAGAATTGGTGGACAGTACGATTCAATATAAAAGTAAATATCATACCATTGCCGATTTTTCTTTTATAAACCAGAACGGAGATACTATTACGCAAAAGAATTACGAAGGAAAAATTTATGTTGCCGATTTCTTTTTTACAACTTGTGGCTCAATCTGTCCAAAAATGTCAACCAATCTTTCTGAAGTTCAGAAGGCAGTTTTAAACAATCCGAAAGTGATGTTGCTCTCTCACACTGTTTTCCCAGAAGTAGACAGCGTATCGGTTTTAAAAGCTTATGCGATAAAATACGGCGTGGTAGACAGCAAATGGAATTTGGTTACCGGCAATAAAAAAGAAATTTATAAAATGGCCCGAAAATCTTATTTGGCGGTAAAACTTGGAAGACCAGACCAGCTTTATGATATGGTGCATACCGAGAATTTTGTTTTGGTCGATCAGAAAAGACGTGTCCGCGGATTTTATGACGGAACAAACAAAGAAGACATCAAACGCCTTTTAGAAGATATTGAGTTCTTATCTAAAGAATAAAAACTCTTATTTTTAGAAACATTTAGCATTTGTCCAACTGCAAAATACCTTGAAATATAGAATAATTGCCTATTTTTGCAATCTAAATTCAATCTAAATAAGCTTGCAAAATACAGTACACACCCTGAAAAAAGGCGATAAAGCCATTATCAAAGATTTTGATATCGATCTTATTCCTCTAAAATTATTAGAAATGGGTTGTCTGCCGGGCAGCTTAGTTGAATTGCTCCAGATTGCTCCTTTTGGAGACCCTTTGTATTTGGACATAAACGGTTCGCATGTGGCAATCAGGGTTGAAACCGCTCGTGAAATTGAAGTTGAACTTATTCAAAACAATTTATAATGAGCGTACAGAATATAAATGTTGCCCTTATCGGAAATCCGAATACCGGAAAAACTTCAGTTTTTAATCAGCTGACAGGTTTAAACCAACAAGTTGGTAATTACCCAGGAATCACTGTTGAGAAAAAAATGGGATTCTGCAAATTGCCAAACAACGTTAAAGCCAATATCCTAGATTTACCTGGAACGTACAGCTTAAACGCTAGTTCGATGGATGAAAGCGTGGTAATCGAACTTTTACTGAATAAAAACGACAAATTATATCCAGACGTTGCAGTTGTTGTAACGGATGTAGAAAATCTGAAAAGAAATTTACTGATTTACACTCAAATCAAAGACCTCGAGATTCCGACCATATTAGTCATCAATATGTCTGATCAAATGGAACGAAAAGGTATAAGTTTGGATATTCCTTATTTAGAAGAAAAACTGAAAACCAAAATTGCGTTGGTCAGCTCAAGAAAAGGATTAGGAATTAATGCTTTAAAAGAACTTATTGTTTCGTACAAAACGCTTCCAAACGAACCTTGCCTCAACGCTTCTGTTATTGATCCTGAATATTTTGAAAAATTAAAGCACGCTTTTCCGAATCAGTTGATCTACAAATTATGGCTGGTGATTACGCAGGATGTTAATTTTTCGAACCTTGACCGAAATGAAATCAGGAACACTTTCACTAAATCCAATTCAGAATTAAAACGTCTGCAGCAAAAGGAAACCATCAAAAGATATCAGTTTATCAATGATGTCCTTAAAGAAGGATTAAAAGTAGATGCCTCAATGGCAAAAGATGTGCGTGCAAAACTCGATCGTGTCTTAACACACAAAATCTGGGGTTATGCCATTTTCTTCGCGATTTTGTTTTTGATCTTCCAATCTATTTTCAGCTGGTCCGCCATTCCGATGGATTTTATCGATAGCACTTTTGCTTCTTTGAGCAGTTGGGCTGCAGAAGAACTTCCAAGCGGCATTCTTACCGACCTGCTTTCACAGGGAATTATTCCGGGAATTGGCGGTGTGATTATCTTTATTCCGCAAATTGCCTTTCTGTTTTTATTCATTTCAATTCTAGAAGAAAGCGGTTATATGAGCCGTGTTGTTTTTCTGATGGATAAAATTATGAGACGATTCGGGCTTTCAGGAAAAAGCGTTGTGCCTTTGATTTCAGGAACAGCCTGTGCGATTCCAGCTATTATGGCCACTCGAAATATCGAAAATTGGAAAGAACGTCTTATAACTATTTTAGTAACGCCTTTCACCACTTGTTCTGCCAGGTTGCCGGTCTATGCAATTATTATTTCACTCGTAGTTCCGAGTCAGCGTGTATTCGGCATTCTAAATCTTCAAGGATTAACCTTAATGTTTTTATACGTTTTAGGATTTGCAACAGCTATTTTATCGGCTTACATTTTAAACAAAGTACTCAAACTGCAATCAAAAACTTATTTTGTGGTCGAAATGCCGAGTTATAAACTGCCGCTTTTTAAGAATGTCGGAATCAATGTAGTCGAAAAAACAAAAGCGTTTGTGGTGGGTGCCGGTAAAATTATCTTAGCTATCTCAATCATTTTATGGTTTTTGGCTTCATACGGTCCTGGAAAAGAATTTAACGAGGCCGAAACAATTGTTAAAGAAAGATTTGCCAATACAACTTTGGATGAAGCGCAGTTCGAAAATGAAGTAGCTTCTCAGAAACTCGAAAATTCGTATATCGGATTAATGGGTCGTGCCATAGAACCTGCTATCGAACCTTTGGGTTATGACTGGAAAATCGGAATTGCTTTAATCAGTTCGTTTGCAGCACGTGAGGTTTTTGTTGGAACACTAGCAACCATTTATAGTGTTGGTGATACTGAAAACGAAACCACCATAAAAAGCAAAATGCAGGCTGAAATTCATCCAGAAACAGGAGAAAAAGTCTTTAATTTTGCTACAGGAATATCGTTGCTACTTTTTTATGCCTTTGCGATGCAGTGCGCCAGTACGCTTGCAATTACCAAGAAGGAAACCAATTCATGGAAATGGCCGGCCATGCAGCTAGTATTTATGAGCGGACTAGCCTATTTTAGTGCTTTGATTGCTTATCAATTATTAAATTAAAATTATGTTTCAGGAAATTATTGCCTTTGCGATATTAGGATTTGCCGTTGCTTTTTTGATTAGAAAATTCTTTTGGAAATCGAAAAAGAAAAAAGACTGCGGCAACGGTACAGATTGCGGATGTAGTTAATTGTTTAATTCCGCACATATTCACAAAATTCAATATAAAGCTTCACAGAGATTCGTAATTCTTTGCGAGGCTTTTGTATTTTTACCTTGGTTAAAAATGTCTTTTTCTATTGTTTAAAAAACTTTTAGGGCACAAATTTCATATATGCGCTAATTATTTTTGTAAATCAAAAATCATCAAGATGACACAATTCGAAAAAAACGAAATTGTAAGAGACAATAGAGTTTCAAGGCTACTATGGTTTTCCGTTGGATTTCTATGCGCTTTCGCTATGAATTTCATTTTAAAATCTAGATTCTAAAATTCAATAATGTTCTTGAAACATTACAAACTCTCACAAAGACAAACGGCTTCAAAAATTTGAAGCCGTTTGTTTTTTATTAGTAAGGTGATGTTATTGAAACTACTTCACTCCTTCCCATTCTGCATAAAACTGCGCCAAGAAAGATTCCATAAAGCGATGTCTTTCTGCGGCAATTTCTTTTCCCTTTTCTGTATTCATTTTGTCTTTTAAAAGCAAAAGCTTTTCATAAAAATGATTGATGGTCGGGGCATTATTATTTTTATACTCTTCCTTAGTCATATTGGTTACAGGAGCGATTTCGGGATTGTACAGCGCTCTATTCTTAAATCCGCCATAATTAAAGGCTCTTGCAACACCAATTGCACCGATTGCATCCAGACGATCGGCATCCTGAACAATATCCAATTCTACCGACGAGAATTTCCTCTCGAAATTTCCGCCTTTATAAGAGATATTTTCAATAATATTCACTACATGCAGGATAATGTCCTCAGAAACATTTTGTGCCTCTAAAAACAAACGTGCTGTCTTTGGTCCGATGGTTTCGTCTCCATTATGAAATTTGCTATCCGCGATATCATGCAATAAAGCTCCTAATTGTACTACTGTTAGATTACAATCAGTATCTTTTGCAATCAGCAAAGCATTTTTGTATACCCGTTCAATATGAAACCAATCATGTCCGCCTTCGGCATCATTTAGTTTTTCCTTTACAAAAGCAATGGTTTTAGTAATAAGCTCTGAGTTGCTCATAAAGAAGTTTTTACGTCTATAAAAAATGTTGATTGCCAAAGAGTGAAATCTCCAACAATCAACAGATATGTTTTTTTTAGTTTTTAGTCCTTAGTTCTTAGTCCCTAGTTCTTAGTTTATAGTTTCTTGAGTCTTACTCTATTAAATTCCTAAGTTCAATCTATTTTCTATTCTCTAATTAAAATCTAAAGCTTCGCTGGTTCTACCCATTTAAAAATATGAGATTCTGCTGGGATTACCAATCTTTCAGAAATCCTTGCCATTCTCGCTGGAAGTTTCATTAGATAGTCGCGTGCCTTTTCAGCTTCATCAGTTAGATTTGAAATTTTATCGATTTCCCATTTATTGATTAATTTCTGTAGAATCTCAACGTAGTCATTTGCAGTGTAAACACCAATACGCTGTGCCGAATCAGAGAAATGCTCGAAAGCTGCGCTTATTTTTTGTCCAGATTCTCTCAAGAAATGTGCTGGCATAACGATTTTCTGTTTCATCATGTATTGAAAAGCCAACATCATTTCGCTTGGATCAACTTGGAAAATTCTTGTTACAAATTCGCTATAGGCATGATGATGACGCATTTCGTCGCCTGCAATCATTTTACACATTTTTGACAGTTTATTGTCTCCGAACTTTTTAGCCATCTGTGCTACTCTGTTGTGCGAAACATATGTTGCCAATTCCTGGAAACTTGTGTACACAAAATTTTTGTACGGATCAGTTCCAGTTCCAATATCAAAACCGTCGTTGATTAAATGCTGTGTCGTCATTTCGATTTCACGCATATTCACACGACCAGACAAATACAAATATTTATTCAAAAGATCTCCGTGTCGGTTTTCTTCGCCAGTCCATTGTCTTACCCATTTGGCCCAGCCGTTTCCTCCATTTTCAACCTGATCGATACCTTCAACATCCATTAACCAAGATTCATATGTCGGAAGCGCTTCTTCGGTAATCGTATCTCCAACGAGTGTTACCCAGAAGTCATAAGGAAGTTCTTTGGCAATTTCACGCAATTCTCTCACCTCTTCAAAGAAATTATCTCCTTGAGAATTAGGCAAAAAATCGGTCGGCTGCCAAATTTTTTCCACCGGAATTAAATACTGTTCAACGAAGCTATCTACGTTTTTTTCCAAAAACTGCATTACTTCTAATCTAATGTTTTTTATAGACATTACTTATTTTAAATTTGGGTCTTATGTTTCAGCTCGGACTAAAACTTAAACCTGTTTATACTCATTTATTCCCTCTTTCACTGTTTTTTCAGTAATTTCCATCAGTTCTTCAAACTTATAATCTTTTACAGCCAAAGCTTTGTGGGCAGTAAAAGTCAATCGGTTTCCTAAACCAACCGGAAACATTCCGTAACGCACCATCTTCCATGAATTATTGATGCTTACTGGCACAACATACGCAGAAGGCGCATATTTGCATAAGATTTTTAAGCCGCTTTGTGCAAACTCCTTTGGCTTACCTGTTTTGCTTCGGGTTCCTTCTGGAAAAATTACTGCAGATCTAGTATTTTTTTCTATATATTCAGACAAGCCTTTGATTACTGGAATCGCTTGTTTAGGGTCTTTTCGGTCAATTAACACAGAGCCTCCGTGACGTAAATTAAACGAAACACTCGGAATACCGCTGCCTAATTCCTTCTTACTTACAAATTTACAATGAAAACGTCTAAAATACCAAATCATTGCTACGATATCGTACATACTTTGGTGATTGGCAACAAAAATGATGGGAGCACCTTTCGGAATTCCTTCTACTCCTGTTACTTTATAAGTCGTTCCGACAAGGTTGGTGCATTTTAAAAGACAGAAATTGAGATAGTCTACACTTTTTTTGTGTGCTTGATAACCAAACAAATTTAAGCAAATCCATTGTATCGGATGAAAAACCGCCAGACACAAACCAAATAACAAATAATAAATTACGGATATTGGATACGAAATTATTTTTTCCATGCTTAAAAAATTAATGCGCAAAAGTAGTAAATATATTTTTAGACTTATTAAAATTGGAAACAAACACTGTTTTTCTGGTTTAATTGTACCTTTGCATCTCAAATTGCAATTATTTTCTGAATTAAATGAACTTCACTTACCCTAAAAACGAGCGCTTAAAAAGCAGAACGGCTATTGGATTACTGTTTTCTGAAGGAAAATCGGTTTCCAAATATCCGCTTCGTTTGGTTTATCGTCAAGCGAAAGACAATTCAGAAGGGACTAAAATTGGCGTTTCGGTTTCGAAGAAATATTTCAAGAAAGCCGTTGACCGAAATTACTTCAAAAGAGTGTTGAGAGAAACGTATCGTTTGAACAAACATTTGCTTTTGGATAATCTGGATCAGTCGTATTCGATTATGCTTTTTTATCAAAGCAAAGACCGTTTATCTTTTGAAGAAATCAATACCAAAACGATTCAGTTATTTGAGAAATTTACAGCTCAGATAAACAAAACACCAGATTCTGAACCGAAAACCGAATCGTAAATCCCAAAACATAAGATTAATAAGCAACTTAGACAAAAAAATCGTAGTTTTAGCTCTAAATCGAAATTTTATGAGGTCTATTTTTTCTTTATTTCTTTTTCTTTTCATTCTTTCGGGTTGCAATCAATCTCACGAATCGGTATCACATGACATGGCTATCGCCACGGTTGAACTTCCTCCAAAACATGAATCTAAGGACAAAATGCTTTCTGTTGAACAAAATGCACCTCCTCCACCACCTTCTAAAGTTGATGAACAAGTGGAGCAAAAAATCATTAAAGAAGCGACTTTAAGGTTTGAAACTGATAATTTAGAAAACACTTTCAATCAAATTCAAAATGCAGTTTCAAATAACAAAGCAAGAATCATAAACGATTCTGAAGGAAAAGATTATGCTAGTGTCTACAGAAACCTTACTGTAAAAATACCAAGCCAGAATTTTGACCGTTTTATCAATGATATTTCCAAAGGTGTTTCTTATTTTGAAGTAAAAAACATCTCGGCAGAAGACGTCACAGAACAGTTTATTGACCTGACATCAAGATTAAAAACAAAGAAAAAACTAGAAGAGCGTTATCTGCAAATCTTACAAAAAGCAACAAAAGTCAGTGAGATTTTAGAAATTGAAAAACAGATTTCGGCCATTCGCGAAGAAATCGAAGCCAAAGAAGGACAACTTAAATATTTGGAAAGCCGTGTTTCTGAAAGCACGATCACAATAGAATTTTACAAAACAGTAGCCGAAAAAGAAGGCGTTAAAATATCGTATGGCTTCAAACTTTGGACTGCCGTTAAGTCGGGATTTTTCAGTTTGTCTGATTTTTTAATTTCATTAATCAGCATTTGGCCGTTTGTCATTATATTTTTTGTATTAGCCTATTTTATTAGAAAAAGATTAAAAAGAAGAAAAAAAGAATAATCATGTATCCGTATTTCAAAAAGAAATTTATTATACCAGTCGCTGCGGCGGGAATGTTGTTTGTTGGAACCAGTTTTAAAGAGGATTTTTTTGAAATTGCAAAGCAGATCGAAATTTTTACGACCTTGTTCAAAGCCGTAAACACGAACTATGTAGACGATACCAATCCCGGAGATTTGATGGACAAAGCCATCAAAAGCATGCTGGGCAGCCTCGATCCTTATACGGTTTATTTTAACGAACAGGATGTTGTTAATTTCAAAATAAACAATACAGGAGAATATACCGGAATCGGTGCACTAATTTCTAGAAAAAAAGACCGTCTGATTGTTCGTGAACCTTATAAAAATTATCCTGCTGATAAGGCCGGACTTAAAGCCGGAGACGAAATTATCCAGATTGGCGATGTTTTGATTGCCGATTTTAAAGACGATGCATCACAATTGCTCAAAGGAACTAAAAACACCAAAATCAACATCAAGTACTTGCGTCAAGGAAAACCAAATACTACTGTTTTGGTTTTGGATGAAGTCGATATCAAATCGGTTCCGTTTTATGGAAAAATTGACGATAAAACAGGATATATCGTTTTGGCGCATTTCAGCAGAAAAGCATCTGCAGAAGTAAAAGAGGCTTTGGAAAAACTCAAGGCAGATGGCGCAAAACAAATCGTTCTAGATTTGAGAGGAAATCCTGGAGGGTTATTAAACGAAGCAATCGATATCTGCAACTTATTTGTTCCCAAAAATGAGGTAATCGTAACCACAAAATCAAGAATAGAAAAACACAATAACACCTATAAAACTCAGAAAGAACCTATTGATACCGAAATTCCGCTTGCTATTTTGGTAAACGGACGAAGCGCTTCTGCCTCTGAAATTGTTTCAGGAGCTTTGCAGGATTTAGATCGCGCAGTTGTTCTCGGCAGCAGAAGTTTCGGAAAAGGCTTGGTACAACGCTCAGTTGATTTGACCTATGGAACACAATTGAAAGTTACCATTTCGAGATATTATACTCCTTCAGGAAGATGCATTCAAGCTTTAGATTATGCGCATAAAGATAAAAATGGCGTTGCTCAGAAAACCGACGCCAAAAACTATAATGCTTTTAAGACCAGAAAAGGAAGAACGGTTTATGATGGCGGCGGTGTCTTGCCGGATATCGAGCTTGAAGAAGCCAAAACAAGTGCTATCGCAAACGCCCTAATTAAAAACGACGGTGTTTTTGATTATGCCACCACGTATTATTACAAAAATCCGAATTTGGGCGATAAAATTCCGACCCTTAGCGATGCAGATTATGCCGCTTTTAAACAGTATCTCAAAACCAACAAAATCACTTTTGATACTGAAACCGAAGTGGCTTTGAAAAACACTTTAGCAGCAGCCAAAAAAGAAAAAATAGACGAGACTATAACTGCTGAATACCAACAATTGTTGAATGCTTTAGAAAAAAGCGAAACGACATTGCTGGATAAAAACCAAAAAGAGATTAAAAACATGATTTTGGAAGAATTGATTAAGAGATACCAGTACCAGGAAGGTTTGTATCAGTATTTGATCAAAAACAATTCAGAAATTAAAAGAGCAGTGAGTGTACTAAATAATCAGACAGAATATAAAACGATTTTAAAAATGTAGTGAATGAAGATAACTTTGGCCTTACTTTCTTTATTTTTTTGTACAGTATCGGCACAGCAAAAACCTGTTCAGACCCTTTATTTTGAGTTTGACAGATTTGATTTGACAAGTTCACAGAAAAAAGCTGTTGTTGATTTTATAAAAAATATAGATACTGCCAAAGTAGAATCTATTCAGATATACGGATACTGCGATGACCGAGGCGCTGATGACTACAATATGCGGCTGTCTAACAACCGTGCAAGAACGATTCAAGATCTTTTGGTTGAAAATGGTTTTAACCATAGCAAGATCGTCATTCTCGAAGGAAAAGGTCGTGTGGTAATTAGACGCGATACTGTAGAGAATCTTCACGAAACACGACTCAAAAACCGAAGAGTCGATTTGATTGTGGTCAAGAAAAACAGTTTCGGAAAAGACGTTTATTCTTCTTTTAAAGACAAACTTAAGGTCGGTGATAGGATTTGCATTGAAAGCATTCTTTTTGATCTGGGAAGCGCAAAATTAACTCTTACAGCCAAAAAAGAACTCGACAAAATGGCGGTCACTCTTTTAAAGCACAAAAACATTCGTTTTGAGATTAGAGGCCATGTGTGTTGCACTCCAGAAATTTACAGCGACGGAATCGATAAGGAAACCAAGGATAGAAAACTTTCCTGGAACAGAGCTAAAATGGTTTTTAACTATTTGAGCTCTAAAAAAGTTTCTAAAAATAGAATGAGTTATCAAGGATGCGGGAATAAATATCCGCTAGGAAAAGGTGACAATTATGATCGTCGAGTTGAATTTATTATTACGAAAGTTTAGTTTTCGTTCTTGGACAACTATTTTTTTCAAAAACTAATATGTTAAGTGATACTTCAAAATAATGTAAGTAATTTGTTATTTTCCAAATAATTATACTAAAATTATCATTCTACAAATCCAAGCCAAAAAACCATATTGCAACAAAGTTGCTGAATAGGTTTCTGGGTATTTTTCGAATTATCCAAAATAAAAAACCGACTGATAAATTCAATCGGTTCTAAAAACAATGGTTTTGGTTAGAAAAATTAGTTTACTTTAAAAACTTTTTTTTATTATGGAAAAAATTACTTTGCTTCAAAGAAACATCATCCAGTTTTGAAATAGAGCCTCTATAAGTTTTTTAAGTAATATAATAGGGTAATTACAAAGTTGCAATCGCTTTTTTAAAGTTAAATGAAATTGTTGCCCTACCTACGTTTCATCACAATTTCTATACTTTTGTATTGTATTCTTCTCCGTTAAAATGAATATTGTTCTAGGGAACAAAGTCGGCAGTTCAACTTTGGGAGAGATTTACAGAGAAATTACGACATAGAACATTGGAACGCTTCCTAAGGTTGAAACATTGGGCTATATTTTCAATAAATATGATTTCGTTGGGTGGAATTACTTTTTTCAATTCTACTAAAATCAGCTTAGATAAAAATCTGTCTAAATCTGCTTTAATCTGTATAAATCTGCGTGAAAAATTTCTAATCAAAAGTATTTCAGCAGATCAAATTAGATTTTAATACTTGAATGGAGCTATTTAGCTTCTATTTGACCCAACCGGTTAAATATGGATAAATTTTAGTTGCACTAATCAGTCCGCACAACAAACTTGAAACTTGAAACCTGAAATCTGAAACGTAAAACAAAAAACTATCTCCTATCAATCTTAACCGATTTTATGATTGCTTCTAAATCAAGCATAAGATCACGCTCTTGGTTTGACGGAGAGTAACAAAATCCTTCGATGACCAAAATTCGATTATAAACAGGATCTATAATAGAATAATTGATATAAGGACCAGCCATAAAATCGTTTTTTAATTCCCACGTACCTTTGGTTTCAAAAGCCTTTTTACCGTCTAGAATTGTAGTAGAAAAATACGGCGCATAGGCTTCTCCAGTAATCATTCTAGTATTAGGTTCACGCCCTTTTATATTGCGGCCGATCGAATCTCTCATACGAATTATGCTGTTTACAACATTATTTTTCGTATTAAAGCTCCTTAGCGGAATCTGATAAATTAACAAACTGGTGTTACCGCTGATAATATCCTTTTTTAGCCATATGAAATTCTTTCGATGCAACATATATTCGTAACCAGTCGGAATCTCAAGACCAATATGGAATTTATTCTTGATAACTGCCGGGTTTAAAAGCGATTTTCTATTGTCATCTTGAATCTTTTGGATTTCGGCATTTCGAATCATTCTGATAATTTCTGCCGAATTCAATTCGATGCTGCAGATAAGATCGTCTACAGATTTGCCGTAAATTCTAAAAGTGTTGTGTGGTAAATTTTTGCTTCGAATGACTTCGAATTTTTCAGTTGTCGTTTTTTTTACCACGATTATGCTTCGACTGTCGGTTACAAAACCCTCGAGCAGTCTAGCTGGATATTGATTGATTGTAAAAAGAGGTTCTTCTTGCGTAAGGCCGAGGACCGGCGATGCAAATTTATTTCTGATGCTGTCTCCTACTTCACCATACCAAAGCTGATCGTCAATAATAATCGAAATAGTGTTCGGTTTTCCAGAAACGTGCTGATTCTGCTTCTCGCTTTTAAAACAAGAAACTAACAGCAACGAAAGTATTAGGAATAAAAAATGGGTTTTATTCATTTTTTTAATTTATGAAATAAAACCCAAATTTAAATAAGATTTTGAATTATCCGTTTATTTTAAGCTTCATTCCCGGTTTAATATCTTCATCTTTAATACCATTCCATTTTTTAATATCTGAAATTGTTACTCCAGGATATTTTTTAGAAATGCTGTATAAAGAATCTCCTTTCTTAACATAATAATCTTCACTCATATTTTTAGAAGGAGCTTTTTTCTTGAACGTATCTACCGAGTTTGATGCAATTGCAGTTGTAGCAGGTTCTTCAATAACGATAGCAGCTTTAGAAATAATCAGCGTTTTACCTAAACCAATATTATTTGAAGTTAAATTGTTAAGTTCTTTTAACTCCGCAATAGTCGTACCGAATTTCTTTGCAATGCTGCCTAAATTATCACCAGCTACCACAACATAGTCCATATCTACTGCTGTAGGCTTAGCTTTATCGTCATTAGAAGCGATAGCTTCTTCTCTTTTATCAACAATTGGAGCTGCTTTGGCAGGAGTTTCTTCTTCCGGTTTAATCTTTAAACTTCTTCCGATTGCAACTGCATTTGTTTTTAGATTATTCCATTTCTTGATATTGGCAACCGAGACATTGTATTTATCTGCGATAGCTCCGAGATTATCTCCTTTTCTGACTTTATAAAACTCAAAATCGTCTGCATCTCCATTAGATGGTTTTATAGTGGCCGGTTTCACTTTCGGAGCATATTTTACAGCCAGTCTTGAGTTAGCTGATTTCATTTCTGTATCGTACTTCGCATAAGCATAAATCTGGCTTTCGTTGGAAACAAAAGTCGCGATCTTGTCTTTCGGAAGACGGATAAAATGTTGTTCGCCCTGATAAAACGGAACGACATTCATTTTATAAGAAGGATTAAGAAGCTGAATTTGAGATTGCGGCATATCTAGCAAATCTGCCAACTGTTTGAAAGAAATTTGATTTTTGACACAAACCGTATCTGTTTCAAAATTCTTAACCACAGCTCTCTCCGGATTAATTCCGTGTTCTTTATGGTATTCAAAAAGATACATTGTTGCTAAGAAAGCCGGAACGTATCCTTGTGTTTCTTTTGGAAGATAATTTCTGATGTCCCAATAACTAGTTTTTCCGCCAGAACGACGAATTGCTTTAGTAACATTTCCAGGGCCTGAATTATAAGAAGCCAAAACCAGCTCCCAGTCTCCAAAGATGCTGAACATTTTGTTCATATAGTCAGAACAAGCTGCTGTAGCTTTAAGAGGATCGCTTCTTTCGTCAATATAAGAATCGATTTTTAAAGCGTATTGTTTACCGGTTCCGTACATAAACTGCCAAAGTCCGGTGGCGCCCATTTTAGAAACTGCTTTAGGATTTAAAGCAGATTCTACAACGGCTAAATATTTTATTTCCAAAGGAATATTTTGTCTAGCAAAAGTTTCCTCGAAGATTGGGAAATAATATTCTGATAAGGCCATTAATCTTGAGAACGATTTTTTACGATTCTTGAGAAATGACTTAATTACATTTTCTAAACCTTGATTGTATTCGATTTCAAAAGGTGATTTCCCGTTCATCGCTGCCAAACGCTGTTTCAGCAATTCTGTCGGCAGTTCCTGATCAACAGATACATCCTTATTTATGGTTTGGATGTCTTTTGTCAGGTCGTCGTAAATATCCAGACTCACTAATTCGTTCATCCATAGACTGTCAACTTTAGAAGCTAAATCGTCTTTTTTGAATGTACTTTTTATAGAATCAAGATAAGAAAGTTTAACAATTGGCTTACTTTCAAATTCTGCCTTTGCAGTTTCCTGCGCAAACATCGTTATTGAGAATAAAGCCGAAACCACTAATGATAATCTTTTCATTACAATCATATAACATTTATTTAAAATTCTATAAATCAACCCATTATAGAATTGTTATTTTTGCAAACATAAGGCGTTTGTTGAAAAAAACTATGTAAAAAAATGTTAATTGTGATATTTTAGTCTAAAATCGCAGCGATTCCAGGCAAAACTTTTCCTTCTAACATTTCAAGCATAGCACCGCCTCCGGTAGAAACATAGCTCATTTTTTCTTCAAAACCGAATTGTTTTACAGCAGCAACAGAATCGCCTCCTCCTACTAAAGAAAATGCTCCATTAGCAGTAGCCTCAGCAATATAATCTCCTAGTGCAATAGTTCCTTTTGAGAAAGTTTCCATTTCAAAAACTCCCAATGGACCGTTCCAAAGAATTGTTTTTGACTCTAAAATTACTTTTTTGAAGTTCTCTAAAGATTTTGGCCCTGCATCTAGTCCTTGCCATCCGTCAGGAATTGCAGTAACGTCTACTACTTGGGTATTGGCAGTGTTAGAAAAATCGTCTGCAGCAACAACATCAACTGGAATATGAACCTGAACACCTTTTTCTTTTGCAAGTTTTAAGATGTCAAGAGCCAAATCCAATTTATCGTCTTCACAGATCGATTCACCGATTTTTCCGCCTTGCGCTTTAATGAAAGTAAAAGTCATTCCACCTCCAATAATCATGTGATCTACCTTATCAAGTATATTTTCGATAACGGTGATTTTAGAAGAAACTTTAGAACCTCCAAGGACTGCTGTAACCGGTTTTTCGCTGTTTTTAAGAACTTTGTTTAAACTCTCAATTTCTTTTGCCAATAAAGTTCCGAAACATTTGTCGTTTGGAAAAAATTGCGCAATAATGGTCGTCGATGCGTGCGCTCTGTGAGCAGTTCCGAATGCATCGTTTACGTAGATGTCTCCAAGAGAAGCTAATTCTTTAGCGAAAGCTACATCTCCAGCCTCTTCTTCGGCATGAAAACGAAGGTTTTCTAATAAAAGAACTTCTCCAGGTTTTAAATCTTTTGCAGCGTTCTGAGCTGGTTCTCCAACACAGTTTTCAGCAAATTTTACCTGAACTCCTAAAATTTCAGAAGCCGTTTTTAAAATATGTTTTAAAGAGTACTTTTCTTCAGCCCCTTTTGGTCTTCCTAAATGCGACATTAAAACTACGCTTCCGCCTTGAGCTAAAATAGCATCGATAGTTGGCTTTGCGGCTTCAATACGTGTTGTATCAGTTACATTAAAATTTTCATCCAACGGAACGTTGAAGTCAACACGAATAACTGCTTTTTTATTTTTAAAATCGAAATCGTTTAAAGTTTTCATCTGTTATCTTTTTTTTTATAATTTTTTGAAAGAATAACAAATATAGAACTTTTACAGTAGTTCAAATTTCAAAAAAGCAAAAAATATCAATCAATAAAAACGAAAACGTTGTAAATTATGAAAATAAACAAATTAAGTTTTAAAATTGACAAAATAACTTGCTTAATCGTGAACCGGACTTTGTGTACAAGGACAATTACTGATGGCTTGTAGAAAATCGAAACCAATTGTAATAGAATGCGTACCTGTATTATATCCGGCAAGATCATTAAACATCAGCTGATAAGAGTATGCAAAATAAAATTTGGATTTCATAAAACCTGCCATTGGCCCAAGTGATAAAGGCTTAGGAAACTGATCGTTTAGGAAACGGTACGAAACTCCGATCCAATAATAATCTTCGTAACGATTGTAACGTCTGTACTTAAAGTTAAAATCTGTAGTCGAACGTTTATCACTCGCAAAGTATTGATAGAATACAGACGGCTCGTACTCGATACGGCTGTTTTCTCCGTCTCTAAAAGTAAAACCGCTATACACTTGATAGTTTGAAAGCAAATCTGGTTCTACACCACGGTATCTGTTGGTATTTTTCTTCAATACGTTGTTGGCATTAAAACTAAAATAAAACCCCTTGTTACGATAAAGCGCACTAATATCGAAGTTGTTGTTACTGGTATAACGATTATCGGTAACCGATGGATCTAAAATCGGACGTTCGATTGTATTGTTAAATTCATCGATGTCAATTCTAAAGCTATTGAAGTTATACGAAATACCGAATGACAAATACTGTTTAGAATAATAATCTAAAATCAGGTGATGTGCAAAAGAGACTTTAGCACCGGTTTGTCTTGTATAACCGTTTTTGTCATTGTACAACGAGATTCCGACTCCGGAACGATCCAAAACCCTAAAATCGGCATACAATGACTGGTTATCTGGCGCATCTTTTATTCCGACCCATTGTGTAAGACCGTTAGCTCTAATTCTAAGGTTGTCACCAATACCGGCATACGCAGGAGAAAGAATAAAAGGGTTGTCTGCCAAATACTGGGTAAACACTGGTAGGTTTAACTCTTGGCTGTAACCTGATGTTACAGCCATGAGTACTAAGGATAAAATAAACTTTTTCATTGTAATAATTTTTTTAGACAACATAATAGGGGCGATATGATGTTATCTGTATAAAGTGAAATGTCCAACAAACTCTCTTGCATCTTTCGCGTCATTTAGTTTCAGAACATACCAGTAATCACCAGATGGTAATTCTTCACCTTTGTAACGTCCATCCCAGCTTTGACCATAACGATACTTCGCGATTTCACGACCGTATCTGTCAAAGATAGAGAAGATCAAATTAGTGTAAATATTTGTACATCCTGGAGCCCATGTACTATTTGCTCCATTCGGCGTGAAATAGTTTGGTATACAAACATCAACATATTCGATATAATGTTGTTTACTATCTGTACAACCGTTTTTATCTCTAACTGTGATCGTGTACGTTCCAGTTTTGTAGATTATAAACTTGTTGTCTGAACTAAAGTTTACACCGTCAATACTGTACTGATAATCTCCACCTCCGCCAACAGCTGTAGCAATAAGCGTATTCCAAACACCTGGCTCTTCGATTACTGTTAATTGTAACGGAGCAACAGCTGTAATTTCAAAAGCTGTATCTGCAGTACATCCATTTAAATGTCTTACTCTAATGAAATGCTGACCTGGAGCTACATTTGTAAAGATGTTACTCATCTGAATTGGACCTACACCATCAAGGCTGTAATCAATTTCACTATGATCTGCATAACCAGGATCAACTTCAACTCTGTTAGCAGCTTGATTGTTAACACAGTCATAAGTTACTTCATTAGAAGGATTTAGGGTTACAGAATCTGGAAGTGTAACATCAATCAAGTTTTCACAACCTGCAGCATCTTTAAAGTATACCGTATGTTTACCTCCTGTTAGACCTGTGAAATCAAATTCTGTCTGAGTAACTGTACCAACAGTAAACGGACCATTTGAGTTATCTAGACTTACACTGTAAGGAGCAGTACCGCCTCTAATCTCAATTGCAAATGCACCATTTCTCTCACCAGAGCAAATTTCAGGAACAATAGAACCTGCAATTTCAGAAGCTCTTAATAATTGTGGTTGCGAAATTGTAACTGTCTCTACAATACTACATCCGTTATCATCTTTCACTACTATTTGATAGTCGCCTGGTTCTAAATTCGTGAACACATTGATTGAATCAAATTTATCTAGATCAGGAGAAATTGCGTATTGGATTTTTCCTGTTCCTCCAGAAGCAATGATTTCTATACTACCATTGTTTGCTCCAAAACAAGTTACGTTGCGTGGATTAAACTGTGCCTGTATTGGTGTTGCAGGTTCAGCAATAGTAACCACAGCACTAGTGTAATTACAGTCACCGCTCACTACACGTACTCTGTAGCTTCCTACCAACAAGTCATCGAATCTTCCATCAGCCTGGTCTGGTCTCACAACACCACCAGCTGTATCCAGTAAAGAGTAAACATAGTTACCAATACCACCAATCGCTTCTGCAAGGATTGATGCCGTAGCTTCTCCTTTACATTTGATGACTGCACTAGAAGTGTTGATATCAAGGTTAAGCGGCGTTAATGGGTCAATCTCAATTTCATTTGTTACGAATGATGTACATCCGTTAGTATCTGTAATATAATATTTGTAGATACCTACAGGAACATCAAATGTAATTGGAGCAGCAGATGTAAACGAACCTAAAGCTGTAGTTCCGTCTAAACTGTAAGTGTAAGAACCTGTTCCTCCAACAGCGCTCAATGTAAGTTGAGACAGTGTTAAACAGGTTTGAGTTCTTGACAATACAATTGCTCCTTCTACTCTTGTCGGGTTGCTGATCGTTATTTCAGCATGAGCTGCCTGACAATTAAATCCGTCTGTAACAGTTACTACGTATCTTCCAGCTGATAATCCACTGAATACTGGATCAATCTGTGGTCCTACAATACTAACCGGATCATCAGAAACTACTGTTAATGTATACAAGTAGTTGCTTCCTTGTCCGCCTGTTGGCTGTGCTACAGTAATTACACCACTGTTATCACCGTAACAAGGCAATACTGTAACATTTGCAGCAGCAGTGAAGGCAATTGGAGCAGGAACTACAAGAGTTTCTGTTGCGCTTGCAATACAACCTTGACTATCTCTAACATTTACTGTGTAATTACCAGCAGGTAAACCAGTAAATGTAGACTGAGTAGAGTAATCTACTATTACAGTAGTTCCATTTAATAATTGATACTGATAAGCTGTATCCCATCCGCCAGTTGCAGCAGCCGAAATCTCCCCGTCACTGTTTCCAGATACGCAAGTGATATCAGATTTATTAAGCGCTACACTTAATGCTGCATTTGGTTGTTCGATAGAGAACACAGTTGTTACCGTACAATATGGTCTTCCTACTAATGTAGCCTGTACTGTGTACTGACCAGCAGTTAAGTTTGAAATAGTAACCGGCCCTGCGTTTACTGAAGTTCCTGAACTTGGAACCGGACCAGTGATTACATAATTAAATACACCTGCATCATTTGTTGGATCTAATTGAGTATCAACAAAAGTAAGCTCTACAGAACCAGCTGATGTTCCGTAACAGATTTTGCCATTTGTTGCAACCGCTCTAATTTCAAAAGTATTAGCATTGTTAACATAATGTACTCTTTGAATAGAACATCCTGTCGCTGGATTTGTAACTGTAATTAGATAATTTCCAATTGTTAATCCAGTAAATACTCCGCTAGTATTTGATTGGTTGTATGTATTGCCATCTGTACCAGCAATGTTATAATTTAAAAGGACTGGAGTACCGCCTGTACTTGTCACCGTTACGGTAATATCTTCATTAGATAAGCAAGTAACTGGTGCATTTACAGTAACATTCACAGCGTCTAGTCTAATGAATGGATTCACTCTGATAATTCCTGTACTTGATCCCATACAACCTTTATCGTCATAAACATTTACAGTATAATCTCCTCCTGTATAGTCAGATTCTGTATAAACATTTTGAGCACCTCTCTGTACTGATACACCATTTTTGAAGAACTCATAAATAGTGTAGATTCCAGAACCTCCAGTCACTGAATTAACAGTAATTGTTGCATAACTAGAAGTATTTGATCCAGAAGGACATCCGTACTGAGCAATTACTGGAGTTGCAATAGTGATTGGTTGTGGCTGTAAAATTCTGATATCTTCAGAATCAACACATCCTCTTCCTGAAGTCACTGTTACTGTATAATCTCCAGCTTCAAGATTAGTAAACACATTGTTTGTCTGAGCTGGTCTGTTTACAGCCGCACCAGAAACTGATGTTCCTGTTAATGTGTAAGTGTAAACTGGGTTATCATTTACTCCTGAAGCATTTGGTGCTAAAGTAGCTGTGATTGATCCGTCTGAACCACCTCTACAAGATACGTGTGTTGGTTGTAAAGCAAATCCTGTAATAACCGTAGCTGGAGCTACTTCGATAGTAACATTAACAACACAGTTAGTAGCCACATCACGGACACGGATAATATGTGTTCCCGGTGCTACGTTGTTGAATACTGCCGGAGTTGTTGTTACAATAACACCACCGTCTAATGTGTATCTGTAATTAGCTGTTCCAGAACCTCCGGTTGCTGTTGCAGTAATACTACCGTTATTAAGTGTACAGCTTGGTAAAGCCGTAACAACTGTCTGCACTTGCAATGCAGGAGAAATGTTTACTAAAGCTGGTACTGTTACCGTACATGCATTAGCATCTCTCACTGTTACATCATAAGTTCCTGAAGCGTTTACAGTAAATGTCGGACTAGTTTGGAAACCATTTCCGATACTGTATTCATAAGGCGCTACACCTGAACCCACGTTAACAGTAAATGTATATTCACCTGTTGCAGATGGACACTGGCTTGGTACACTTGCAGTTACTGCAGTTGGTAATGGATCTGTTCCAATTGTAATAGGTATGAAAGTTTCGCAACCTTTAGCATCTATCACATAGGCTCTCCATGTCGTACTTACCGCAGGATCTAAAACTGCGTTATTACTGTTTGTATAACTTCCTGCTGTCGGAGTACCAGTACCTGCTATAAATGCATATTGGTAATTTGGAGTTCCGCCTGCAGCTGTAACAGTAACTTTTGCACCAGAGTTACAATTTGCATTAACATTTGTTGCTAGTGCTAATGTCAATACTGGTGGTTGAGTTACAGCTACTGAAGCTGAAGCTCTACATTGAGTTGTATTGTCAACAACTTCAATTGTATAATTTCCGATAGGTAAATTAGTTAAAGTAACTACTTTTCCTGTCTGAGTAAGTGTTCCTGTTGTTGGACCTCCTATTAATGTTGCTGTATAAGCACCATCAAAGTTGTCTACATCAAATTTAACAGAACCGTTAGAACCTCCGTTACAACTTACATCATTTACCAACTGACCAGCGATAGTAATATTTACTAATGGTTCAACTGTATATGATGCTTCGTCTTTACATCCGTTCGCATCTGTTACCTGGAATATGTAAGTACCTGCTGTAAGGCCTGTGAATATTCCATTAGAAGCACCTGTAACATTTCCTGTTGCAGTAGAAGGAGAAAGGATTTCATAATTCAATGCTCCAACACCATGAGAAACTGCTACAGTTACTGTACTTGTTGTGCTTGCTGAAGGTGCACAGTAAATTGGAGTACCTGTGATGGTATCGATTACTGGTGCATCTAGTGCCGGAATCGTTACAGAAACCGGTACTGCGATCACACATCCGTTCGCATCTCTCACGTAGGCAGTAACTGTTCCTGCAGTCAAAGTCGTGTACGTATTTGTCGAAGTGTAATCTGCTCCTCCATTGAAGCTGTAATAGTAAGGCGATGTTCCCGTACCTGCCGTAACATTAACCGTAACCACTGCGGCCTGAGAAGCATTTCCTGCTCCGCATGTCAAGCCCTGAGTCAACGCTGCTGTCGCAGCAAGAGCAGACGGCTGGGTAATGGTAACCGTTCCAGTTGTGTACTCACAGTTTTTAGCATCTCTTACAACCATGTTGTAAGTTCCTGCCGCCAATCCTGGGAAGATATTTGAAGCCTGGAATGTCGTTCCTCCATCGTTGCTGTACTCATAAGGCAGAATGCCGTTTGAAGCCGTAACGATGATGCTTCCGTCGCTTCCTCCGATACATCTAACATTCGTCTGAGCAAATGTCGCTGTCGGTGTCGTTGTCGGCGTAACCTCTACAGGTATCGAAACCGCCTGGCATCCCTGGCTGTCTGATACTCTGAAAACATAAGTTCCTGCAGCTGTAGCTGTGTAAGGCGATGT
>NZ_SJTF01000016.1 GCF_004634245.1 Flavobacterium foetidum | reverse complement strand
TTTTCTTCGCTTGTTTCTCAAAGCGGGTGCAAAACTAGTGATTCTTTTTGTTTCCTGCAAGAAAAAACTAAAAAATTTTGAAACTTTTTTTTTCGTTTCACATTTTCGTTTTTCTCACCAGTCTATCAAGGAACTTCCCGTATTTGCGGGGTGCAAATGTAAAAGCATTTTTCAAATCTCACAAGCTTTTCCGAATCTTTTTTTTTAGAAATTTTATTTCTTCCGATTCTTGTTTCCTGTCAGTATTTCTGTGAACGTTTTTCGCTGTTGCGGGTGCAAAAGTAGGACCTTTATTTACATTTCCAACACTTTTTTTTATATTTTTTCCATGTTTTTCAAAAATTTCTCTTAACTCGCTGATAACGGATTGTTTACGATTTGTCTTTTTTCTTTAATATGTAGGATTTTTCTTTTATGATATGTGTTTTTCTCATTTCCGGACCTGTCCCGCCCCTTGATTTTGCAGAATTTTCAGCGCTCGGCATTCTTTTCTGACGAGAAACCGGGCTTTGAGATTCGCTCTTCATTCTGTTTTTTTGTTCCGCAAGGCGCAAAGCTCATCCTTTCTTGTGCTGATCTCATTACGGGACTGCCTTTCATTACGATGAATCAATCCTGAAGTCGGCTCCCCCAGCCGCAAAAGATCACTTCTCTTAATTTTTATTCCAGGCGGAGTTCGGTTAGCTTTATTTGGAGTGGATGGCGGGAAAGGGCTTATGAATTTAAACTCCGAATCTCTTAATCCATATCCCAATGGTTGCAATATATAATATGTATAAAATAAAAACCCGACTGTTTGTCGAGTTGAATTTAATTAGTCAAAGCGGATTGCTTTTACGGGTGATATTTTTGTTATTATAAAAGACGGAATGAGCAATACAAGAAAACAAATTGTAATGGTCAGCAGATTTAACAATAGTATATATACCCAGTTTAAGTAAACTGGAGCCTGGTTTACATAATAGTTCTCTGGATTAAGCTGCACCACCCCAAATTGCTGTTGAATGAGAAGCAATGAGATTCCGATTAAATTCCCCCAGAATAAACCACGAACGATTAAATAAAAAGCATTGTAAAGAAACACCTTTCGCACACTCCAATTATTGATTCCTAGTGATTTTAAAATCCCTATCATTTGCGTACGCTCCAAAATCAATACCAACAAAGCAACTACCATATTGATTGTAGCAACTAAAATCATTATAACCAAAATGATCACGATGTTAAAATCAAACAATTGGAGCCAATCAAAAATATAACTATACTTTTCAATGATTGTTTTGGTATCCAGATTTGAAGAGGTCTGCTCGTAAATCTGAATTCCTGTTTCCTTAATTTTAGCAAAATCTTTCACAAAAACTTCAAATGCTCCTATTTGATCCGGAGCCCATTTATTGATTCGCTGAATATGCCTAATATCTCCTAATATATAAGAGGCGTCAAAATCCTGAAAACCTGAATTAAAAATTCCGCAAATTTTGAAACGACGGATATTCGGCATTTTGCCTTGTTCTTCTTTTATAAAAAAGGTATTGAACTCATCCCCTATTTTCAGATTTAGCCGATTTGCCAGAAATCGAGAAATAATAACGTCTTCGTTTAGGTTTTTAGAAAAATCAGGAAGCCTGCCTTCTACGATATACTCCTTTACATTATCCCAATTGTAATCTGCTCCAACACCTTTAAAAATAATTCCCTCAAATGCATTTTCTGTTCTAATAATTCCGGCTTTGCTTGCGACTGCCTGAATATGGCTTACTTCGGGAACATTTTTGAAATTGGGATAAAAATCTTGTTTCTTAGAAATAGGAATAAGAGTAACATCAGAATTATTATTATCATAATTCGAAATAATAATCTGACCGTTAAAAGCAGAAACTTTCTCGCGTATTTTCTTCTGCAGACCAATTCCAGTGGCCACAGAAATTATCATCATAATCATACCAATCGCAATCGCAGAAATTGCAATTTTAATAATTGGCGCCGATATGCTGCTTTTATTGTCCTTAGCAGTAATAAGTCGTCTTGCTATAAAATATTCTAAATTCAAGTTGTGAGTTCTATTAATAAATAACAATTTATAATTTCAAAAATACGCTTAAAAAATCAATTAGTGCTCCAGATTCTTCTAAAGCGGTAATTTCTTTTTCATTTCTTCGACTATATTAAAAGCCGCTGGACAAATCGACACATTTTTTAGAGTCAAATCAGCTATTTGATAAAACTTCTTCCTGTCAGTATGCGGAAATTCTCGGCATGCTTTCGGTCTTACATCATAAATCATACAATAATTATCATTATCCAAAAAAGCGCAGGGAACACTTTTTAAAACATAATCCTTGTCTTCATCAATTCTCAGATATTGTTCTATAAATTGCTGTGGCTTCAGTCTGAAATGTTTTGAAATTCGTTCAATATCAGCCAATGTAAATAAAGGTCCAGTTGTCTTACAGCAATTGGCACATTGTAAACAGTCAGTTCTTCTAAATTCAGCATCATGCAGATCCTGCATTACGTAGTCTAAATTTTTAGGCTGTTTCTTTTTGAGCTTATCAAAATACTTTTTGTTTTCGATATGCTTATCTTTGGCAGACTTATTTAAGTTATTTAAAATTTGTTTCAAGTCTAAAATTTAAAGTTGAGCTGCAAAATTACACAACTTTAAACTTGAAACCTTAATCTTTGAATTAAAACGATGAAAGATCTTTTTGGGAAAGCAATATTTGATTTCCACACCCACAATACACCAGAGGACATTATTACCGAAACCTCTATTTCTGAAGAAGATGAAATGAGCGTAGAGTACCTTTTTAGGAGCTACGATGAGATGCCTTCGATAGAACAAAAAGCACTTCAACTTGCCAAAGGAAAAACATTGGATGTTGGTTGCGGCGCCGGAAGTCATGCCTTATCTCTACAAAACGAAAGAAACTTAGATGTTACAGCTATTGATATTTCTCCAAAAGCAATTGAGACCTGTCAGATGCGAGGAATCCAAAAAGCAGAGGTGAAAAATATTTTAGATTATGAAGGTGAAAAATTTGATACTATTTTGCTCTTAATGAACGGAACCGGAATTTTCGGAAAACTCAAAAACTGTAACAATTATTTATCTAAGCTAAAATCGCTTTTAAATCCGGAAGGACAGATTCTAATCGACAGTTCGGATATTATATATATGTTTGATGAAGATGAAGACGGAGGCAAATGGATTCCCTCTGATAATGATTATTATGGAGAACTTGAATTTACAATTTCATACAAAGGAGAAAAGGAAGAATCTTTTGATTGGCTCTATCTTGATTACAACACGCTTCAAAATGCTGCAATTGCAAACGGATTGAAATGCGAATTGATTTTAGAAGGAGAACATTACGATTATTTAGCAAAACTTTCCATTTAAATAACGACCAAATGACAGAACTAGATTTAGAAAAACTAAAATATCCAATTGGGAAGTTCACCGCTCCTGAAAATTATTCTTCCAATTACATTGAAGAAAAAATCGTTGAAATTGAGACTTTCCCAAACAGGCTAGAAAAAGAGGTAATGCATTTAACTGACGAACAATTGGACACACCATACCGCCCTGGCGGATGGACAGTAAGACAAGTAATTCATCATTGCGCTGAAAGCCATATGAACTGTTTCATCAGAATAAAATGGGCTTTGACCGAAAACAATCCTGTTATTAAAGCTTACGATGAAGTTTTATGGGCAGAACTACCTGATGATTTAAAAATGCCGATTGAACCCACCTTGAATCTACTAAAGGGACTTCATGCACGTTTGGCCTTTCTTATGCGTAATTTAACAGAATCAGATTTAGAAAAGACTTTTGTTCATCCTTCTGATAATTCTGAAAATAAAATCAAAAAAATCATTGGCTCTTACGCTTGGCACGGAAATCATCATCTGGCGCATATCACTAGCTTAAAAAAACACAAAAACTGGCAGTAAATAATCTGATTACTTTTTACACAGCTGTTTCTTATTGAAACAAAAAATCTCTTCACGTGAAGAGATTTTTTGTCTTAAGGTATATTCAAATATTTATGAGTCTGGAGCGAAACCCTCCATTTCGGATTATTCATAACATAATCTACAATGAGCGGTGTCATTTCTTCTTTTTTACTCCATTCTGGCTGTAAAAACAAAATAGCATTATCATTTACTAATTCTGCCTGTTCCTCAGCAAATATAAAATCATGTTTATTATAAATAATCACTTTTAACTCGTCCGCATTATCATAAACTGTTTGAGTAGGTAATTTGTTCTTTTTGGGAGAAAGACAAATCCAATCCCAGATACCTGATAATTCAAAAGCACCAGAAGTCTCAATATGCACTTTAAGGTTTTTCTCCTTCAATCTATTTGTTAAAAGCGTCATATCCCAAGACAAAGGCTCTCCTCCTGTCACAACAACCGTATCGGCATATTTAGCAGCGTTTTCGACAATTAAATCAATACTTGTTGGTGGATGAATCTCAGCATTCCAGCTTTCTTTCACATCACACCAGTGACACCCAACATCACATCCTCCAATTCTAATAAAATAAGCAGCTCTTCCCGTATGCGAACCTTCTCCTTGAATGGTGTAAAATTCTTCCATCAAAGGAAGCATAGCTCCTTTATTTACTTCTAATTGTATTTCTTTTGATAACATTACTTCATTTTAAAGTGCAAAGATAGTCAATAAAATACGGAACAAAAAAACCGGTAGTTTTTTGAACTACCGGTTTCTTTATATTACTTAAAAATCTAAATTATTTTAAAGATTTTAAAGATTGTGCTGCATAAGTATTAGCAGGGTCTAAAACTAAAGTTTTATTGAAATACTCAATTGCTTTAGCTTTGTCTGTATTGGCATAAGCCGCTGCGATTGAATTGTAAGACTCAACTATTTTTTTTACTGTAGCAGGTTTAGCCAATTCTTCTGCGCCTTTTGCAGTAGTTTTAGCAACATATTCCTCGTAGTTTTTGATAATTAAATCGTCTTTATCCAACAAACTGTTGATTCTTCCTTTGTAAAGATAAGCCTCATCATATGTAGGAGAAGCAACTAAGATTTTATCAAAAGTAGCATCAGCAGCCTCTAAAGCAGCTTTATCACGAGTTTCAGCAGTTTTTCCTGCATTACCATAATAAATAGAAATTCCGTAGTAAACAGAATCATCTAGATAATTTTTAGATTCTTTGTTGCTAGTTCCAATCTCAAAGATAGCTGCCGCTTGAGCATATTGTTTTTTACCAAACAAAGCTTTACCAAAATCAGCTAATTCCTCAGCAATTAGAGGATCCATTTCAACTCCTTTTTTAATATCTGCAACACCAGCATCAAAAGCAGCTTGCTCTACAGTACCGTCTGCAGCTGTTCCTTTTTTAATTTTTGCAAGACCTAAATACAAGTAATCTCTTCCAATTACTTTATTTCCTGGCGCTTTCATGTAATCTTCAATAGACTTTATAGCTACATCAACATTTCCGTTTTCGTAAGCAGCATAACCTAAATATCTGAAGATTCTAGGGTTAACTTTATCCTGAGCAATCATTTTGTTGGCAACAACTTCTAAGTTTTTGTAATCTTTTACTAAAACCAAGAAATCTGCGTGACGCATTTTTGAATCAAGAGAGTAATCTGTTAAACTTAAATACTTCTCATAATTTGTAATTGCATTCTGCAAATTAACTTTCGAGGTAGAAGGCTTGTTTCTTGCCCACTTGTAATACGTTTCAGCAAGCTCTCTGTAGACAGGTCCATAGTTAGCATCTAAAGCGATAACTTCATTAAACGATTTAATTGCCTCATCATAAGATTTAGCATTCTTCAATAAAACACCAGATTGCATTTTGGCTCTTAACAAAGTATTGTCAGCGGCAAACGCATCACGGTACGCTTTATAAGCATCGTTTTGATTGTTTGCTCCGAAGTAAGCATCTCCTATAGCTAAAAGTGCTTGAGCATTTTGCGGCTCAACAGCCAATGCGCGCTGTAAAACTGCAATCGCATTTTTGTAATCTGGATTTTCAGAGTTCATATAAGCTCTACCGATGTAAATAAATTCATTTACATCTTTACGCTTCATATCTTTTGTCGCTAAAGTAAAATTAGCTTGAGCTGCAGCTGTATTTTTCGCATCTAGATCTAATTGTCCTAAACCAATATAGTTTAAATTCTTTTTGTCTGATGCCTGTAATCCATTATCGAAATAAATTTTCGCAGAATCAGCTACAGATTGATTTAGATAAACAGTTCCTAAAACAAAATTTGCCTCACCATCAGAAGGTTTTGCTTTGATGATTGATTTAAGAAGCGTCTTTGCTTTTTCGAATTGTTCAGCATCAATTGCTTTTTTTGCTTGATTGATGTCTTGCGCTTGTGCTACAGTAGCTGACGCAGCTAAGGCAAGACTAAAAATTTTAAATTTATTCATCTTCTATAATAATTAATTATTCTTTAACCTTTATAATTTCGTTTCTAATCTTAAGTTTTCTGCTAGGCACTTTATAAGGCAACAGTCCTGACTTAAGAACTATTCTTTGTCCTATCTCTCCAGCAATAAACGAAGAGAATCCCATACCCAATCCTGTATAGCCTTGACAGTTAATGATAAACAAATCACGTGCCAAAGGATATTTCTCTTCTGCCAGATCATTTTGAGTCGGACTGTAATAGGTGTTGTCGTTTAAGCCTTTAACGCTTAAAACATTTATTTTCTTAATAATATCCGCCATATTGGCCGAAGGCTGTGAAAGCCAGTTTACGCCAACAATACCAATCATTCCCTCATTTTCTGAAACAAACTTAATTACTTCATCATTTGTTTTGAATGAAAAAACGCCAGTACTCGGAATATCTTTTACCTTGGCCAATTCTTTCATGTATCGGACTGTACTTGAGTTTGGATTATCAAAAACCAAACCTTTAATTCTTGAATCCGACTTGCCTTGCATGAAATCAACCACAGTTTTCAACGCAATTAAAGTATCATTATTGCTTTTGCTTGAAATTAAAGCTACCGCATCTTTAGCAAAAGGCGTAACCCTTGGTTTGATCTTCAGTTTTTCAAATCTTTCCAGCTCTTCCTTAGTTAAGTCTCTTGCAGTAACCACAACCTTAGTCTTTTGATTGAGCAGATCATTTATAACTTCAGCTTCAGATTTAGGTTTTATGCTGATTTTTGCATCATAGTAAGTTCCTTCAAAAACAGCAACCTGATCATCCACAATTGGTTTTACGGTTTCGTCAACAGTAACATCAATTGCTCCTTTTAAAATGGTTTCATTTCCAGTTTCATTCTTGCTTTTTTGGTTACACATTGCAAACAAAAAGACAAAAACTATCAAAACTATCGCCTTACTATATTTAAACATACTTATTAGTCCTTAGAATTAATTAATCTCAAAAATCGTATTCCTGAATAAACAATCAGCAGAATGCCGAAAGCATATCTGTATTTTGGTTCCATGTTAAGAGGAAGCTTTTCCCAAAACATAATCATTAAACCGAGTACAAGATAAATCAAAAAAAACAGTATTCCTAAAACAAGAAGAAATCGCTCTTTGAGCGATTTCTTCTGAATATTATTAAGCATATCTTTTAACATTATTCTGCAGATTGAATAGTAATAGGCAGAGAGTAAAGAACCCTAACTTTTTTACCATTTTGCTCGCCGGGAGTCCATTTTGGACATTTTTTAAGAACACGAATTGCTTCTGCTCCCGTACCGTAACCGATATCCCTTAAAACTTTAATGTCGGTTAATGAACCGTCTTTTTCAACTACAAACGTAACGTAAACTTTACCTTTTAAACCTTCTTCTTCTGGAGTTTTGTAGTTATTTCCTACGAATTTGTAGAATTTCTCAATTCCTCCAGGGAAATCTGGTTTTACCTCGATACCAGCTGTGTTATATACTTGGTTATCTTCTTCTACTACTTGAGAAACTGGCCCTGTACCTACTGGTTCATCTACAGTTAAAACTGCATCCGGGTCTCCTTTGATAGTTTGATCACCAACTTTTTTGTCTTTCAAATCCACAATTTTTGGTGGATCTTCAGTAACTTCCTCAGCCTTCGCAACCACAGGTTTTACGAATTTTACCTGATCCACTTTTGGTGGTGGCGGTGGCGGTGGTGGTTGATTTGGTTTAATTTCCTCTTTTTTAGGAGGTAATTTTACCGTTGCAATCTTAATATCCTTGTTCTCTTCTACTTCAGTAGATTCTGGCAAAAGACTTGCAATAAGAGGAGCTGCAATTGCAAAGCTAAAGATAATCGAACCGATAACTAATGCTTTCACAGTAGTTTTTCCGTTTGACTTTCTCAGTTCATATGCACCATATATCTTATTACGTCCTTCGAATACGATATCAAGCCACTGATTTTTTATAATATCTAATTTCATATCTCTTGATTTTTAGTTGGCAAATTAAGACTACTCTTAGTTTTTCTCCGCCAATTTTGTTTCCTCTGGTGTAAATTCAGGAACAATCGCATAAGTATCTACTCCAGTAATCGCCATTTCATCCAAAATGTCTACCAAATTACGATAATTTGATTTTTTTGTTGGTTTGATAATTACGATTATTCCTTTTCCTGGATTGCCTTTAGCTGCAGAATAAGCCAAAACATTTTGTTTTTGTTTTAACAATTCTCTACGGATACCGTCTTTACCATAAGCAATATCTTTAGGTCCTACTTTTGGAGCTTCCAACAATCCCATATAATATGTCATTTTATTGTCAGCTTTAAGCATTACCGTCATTGTACGATTCTCATCTACCTTCGTTTCATCTTTTTTTGTCTCGTCAGGATTCTTATCAGGCAAAGACAAATCCATCGATTGAGGCTTTGACAGCGAAGTAGTCAACATAAAGAACGTGATCAATAAGAAAGCCAAATCCACCATTGCCGTTAAATCGACTTTAGAGCTTTGCTTTTTACTTCTTACTTTACCACCGTTTTTGCCACCACCACCGTCGCCGGTATTTAATTCAGCCATTTTAGTGTATATTTTTTAGTTAAAAGTCTTTTCCTCTCATACCTGTAACTAAGTTAAAGGAATTGATTTTTTGATCTTGCAAAATATCCATAATTTTTTTAATTCTTGGATATTCTTCTTTAGCGTCTCCTTTAATTGCAATCTGCAATTCTTTTGTTCCTCCGCTCAGGTCAATAGTTGCTCTTCTCGAAATAAGAAGCCAATCTTTTAATTGGTTATCTAATGAATCGATTGGAATTCCACCTTGATTTGCTTTGGTTCTGTCCGCTGCTTTCATTTCAATGATTGACTTTAAACCTGTAATCGGCACACCAAAATCATCCATTAATGCAAATTTGTTTTGTTCGTCCTCAGTAAAAGTCAGACCGTATTTAGCACCCATACCTTCAAGAGTCTTTTTACGAGTCTCTCTACCTTTGATGTCAAAAAACACTTTTCCTTTACCTACTGTAATAATTGCCAAATCAGAATCTGGTAATTTACTTTGTACAGTAGATGATGGCGTGTCTACAGGAAGTGCCTCTGGCACTTTAGCAGTAGCGGTCAAAATAAAGAACGTTAGCAAAAGGAATGCAACATCACACATCGCAGTCATATCTGTCGATGTAGACTTTTTTTTCATTTTTATTTTAGCCATTATCTTTTATTTTATTTTTTTGATAGTACTATCAAAAATTAATTATTGTCTTAAGCTTCCTCTGAATTTTCTGTAAGTATTAACGATAGTAGTACCAGCCTCATCGATAGAGTAAGTTAAATCGTCAATTTTAGCAGTAAAGAAGTTGTAAGAGATAATCGCTAATACAGAAGTAGAGATACCTGTTGCAGTGTTGATAAGCGCCTCAGAGATACCTGTTGCAAGAGCAGCTTGGTCTGGAGTACCAGCAGAAGCTAACGCACCAAACGCTTTAATCATACCTGATACAGTTCCTAATAATCCTCCTAATGTACCTAAAGATACTAAAGTAGAGATAATAGTCATGTTTTTCTCTAACATTGGCATTTCTAATGAAGTTGCCTCTTCGATTTCTTTGTGGATTACTTCAGAAGCTTCTTCACTATTGAATCCTTCTTTTTTAACATCCTGATATTTAATTAAAGCAGATTTAATTGCATTTGCAACAGAACCTTGTTGTTTGTCGCAAGAAGCGATAGCAGCTTCGATGTTTCCTTCTTTAATGCTTCCTTGAACATTTTTCATGAATGTATCTAAATTTGCTTTTCCAGCAGCTTTAGAGATAACGATAAATCTTTCGATAGAAAAAACAACAACCATTAAAAACATACCTAATAATGCTGGTACAATGAAACCTCCTTTATATACCATCCCTAAAGTATTGATTGGGTGACCTGTTTCCGGATTCCCACCTTCAAAGTTAGCAGGAGAACCCATCACGAATTTCCAAATTATAAACCCAACTAAGATACACGCTACAATAATGATCCCTGTAATCATTCCTCCCCCATTTGAAGTGCTCTCTTTTTTAACTTTAACGTTTGCCATTTTTTTTAAATTTTAATAGTTTTAAATAATTTTTATTTTTTAGTTATATTTAACTTGTAGAGGAGCAAATTTATACGTTTAGTTTAAATAAAAAAACTTTTTTTAATTTAATTGACCGAAATTTAACTTCAATTTAAAAAATATCTCATTAAATTGCCGACATCATTTTTTAGATAAAACAAAAAAAAGGACGATAATTAGAAAAATTACAACGTTTTAGTAAATATTCAAAGATTCCATTGATATCTTCTTAAAAAGCTGAGAATTTTTTTTTTATTAATTTTTCAATCAAAAAAGGCTTTTTCTTACTAAAAAAAACCACATAAAAACACCACTAAAATCAAGCAATAATCTTATAATCATCTAAATTACAAATAAAAAAATGAATAAAAAAGATAATTTTATCGAGCACATAAACAATGGATATACAGCCAAAGGCGATACTATAACCCTGGGCGGTGCAATTTTAGATGGTGAGGCCGTGACACAAGCCCCTGTAAGGATTCCGCTAAAAACGCTCAACCGTCACGGGCTTATTGCGGGAGCAACCGGAACGGGAAAAACAAAAACAATTCAGGTGTTTTCTGAGCAATTGTCTAATGCCGGAATTCCCGTACTGATGATGGACATAAAAGGAGATTTTAGCGGTATTGCAAAAAAAGGAAAAGAGGAGGGTTTTATTACTGAGCGCCATGCTAAAATAAACATACCTTATAATGTATCTTCTTTTCCGGTCGAGCTTATGTCTTTGTCAAAACAAAACGGAGTGCGCCTCCGCGCTACTGTTTCGGAATTTGGACCGGTTCTGTTTTCAAGAATTCTAGACCTTAATGACACGCAGGCTGGCGTTGTTGCTGTAATCTTTAAGTATTGTGATGACAAACAGATGCCCCTTCTGGATTTGAAAGACATCAAAAAAGTTATCAACTATATTACCGAAGAGGGCAAAGAAGAAATTACGGCCAATTACGGTAAAATATCAACTTCGACAACCGGCACTATTTTGCGAAAAATCATTGAGCTTGAACAACAGGGCGGTGATTTGTTTTTTGGCGAATTGTCTTTTGAAACCGACGATTTAATGCGAATTGACGAAAACGGCAAAGGTTACGTCAATATCATCCGCTTGACGGATATTCAAGATAAGCCAAAATTGTTCTCTACTTTTATGTTAAGCCTTTTGGCGGAAATCTACCAAAAGATGCCTGAAAAAGGAGATGCAGCTCAACCTGAATTAGTGATTTTTATAGACGAAGCTCATTTGATTTTTAATGAAGCCAGCAAAGCTTTGTTAGAACAAATTGAAACGATTGTAAAACTGATACGTTCTAAAGGCGTGGGTGTTTATTTTGTGACACAAAACCCAATGGACGTTCCGAGTGGTGTTCTGGCTCAATTGGGATTAAAAATACAACATGCTTTAAGAGCCTTTACGGCAAATGACCGTCAGGCAATTAAGAAAACAGCCGACAACTATCCAACTTCTGAATATTATAAAACAGATGAATTGCTAACAAGCCTAGGAATTGGTGAAGCTCTCGTAACTGCTCTTAACGAAAAAGGCGTGCCAACTCCTCTTGTGGCTACAATGATGCGTGCTCCTCAGAGCAGAATGGATATTTTGACTGATTCTGAAATCGAAGAAATAAACAGCAAATCTAAACTGGTAAAAAAATACAGCGAAGAAATCGATCGAGAAAGCGCTTATGAAATACTTACCAAAAAAATTGATGAAGCGACTCAAACCGCGGCAGAACAAGAACAACAAGCACCAACCAGATCATCTAAAGCCGAACCAAGCACCACAGAAGTAGTTACCAAATCGGTTTTAAAAGTGGTAACGAGCGCTACCTTTATAAGAGGAGTTTTTGGGGTTTTGTCAAAATTTATGAAAAGCAAATAAAAACAAACCACATAAATGAGATAAGTTCATTTAATCCTACCTATCTATTACTAAACAGACCCGGCAGATTTGAAACTGTCGGGTTTGTTATTATACAAAAGTTTTATGTTTACTTATAGGGTTCAGAAAAAAATTAAGCTTGTTGCAACAATGCTAGAATTTTGTTTTCAACTTCTGGGCCATTCCAGATATTTTCAATATTTTCCATTCGAAGGACTTCTTCCATGATTCCGTTCTGATAATCTCCAATCGCCAAAGCTTCTGCATACGGACGGTCGCTGAAAGTAACGCGGCTGTAAAGCGGAATCCATTTGTCTGGATGCTTATCAGAGAATACTTTTTCTATTTTCTTTTGCAATAAGAATTTTTCATCTGCAGTTTTGGTGCTCATTTCCATAAAATTTCGATACGATAGTTCTGCAATTGCGTCGGCATTGGGTTTGCGTGAAATCTGATATTCTGTAAAGATTTTTTTCCAGTCGTCTCCGTATTTTTGAATCATTTCGTTCAAAACCGTAATATCCTCAAAACCAGCATTCATTCCTTGACCGTAAAAAGGTACAATTGCGTGGCAAGCATCTCCGATAAGAGCAATCTTGTTTTCGTATGTCCACGGGAAACATTTCATGGTAACCAGCGTACTGGTTGGATTTTTAAAGAAATCGTTTGCCAATTCCGGAATTACCTCAATTGAATCTGGGAAATTTTTCTCGAAGAAATTTTCAACCATTTTTCGGTCCGTCAACGATTCAAAAGAGTTTTCTCCTTCAAAAGGCATAAACAAAGTACAGGTAAAACTTCCGTCAAGATTTGGAAGGGCAATAAGCATATATTCGCCCCTTGGCCAGATATGGAAAGAATTTTTATCTAATTTATGGCTTCCGTCTGCATTTGCTGGAATATTCAACTCTTTGTAACCCATATTTAAAAATTCCTGTGAATAATTAAACATGCTCTGGCGCTGCATTCTGTGGCGGATTCTCGAAAAAGCTCCATCGGCACCAAAAACCATATCGTATTTCAGTTCTTCCCACTCTCCTCTTTCGGTTTCGCCGATGTGTAAGGTAGCATCACTCAGTGTTACGTCCCAGATTTTTTGCTCAAAATAAAACTCAGCTCCAGCATTTTCGGCCAAATCTATCATTTTTCGGTTGAGTGTTCCTCTGGAAATTGAGTAGATAGACTCTCCCTCCTGACCGTAATTCTGAAAATTGAGTTTATCCACTAAATGAATAGCGCGTTTGTCCATCGGAATAGCGATTTCGCGTACAGCATCACCTACGCCAACTCCGTCAAGCGCCTTCCAGCCACGGTTTGACATCGCTAAATTAATAGAACGTCCTGAAAAATTTATTTTACGAATATCAGGACTACGATCATAAACATGAACGGTATGGCCTGCTTTTTTAAGATAAATTGCCAAAAGCGATCCAACTAATCCAGAACCGACAACGGCAATTTTTAATGAAGTCTGCATCAACGAAAATATAATAATAAGATTGTAAAAATAAGTAATAAAACCACAAGACCTTAAAAATAAAGGAAATATTTGCCTCTTTTCGTCAGATTTATCAGGGCATGTCCCCGCTTCCCGAAGCCTCGGGAGCGGGGTCGGGCTATTTGCTATATCTTTTGTGCCGAACCCCGGCACAAAAGGATACCGCTCCTATCCCTCATGCAGACTCGTTTTCAGCACAAGGATCATTTTTATATAATTAAATACCAGCGCACAAATTATCACCACATTTTATGAATATTAAGTACTTTAGCTTGTAAATTAACCAGCCCAAAACCTTATGAAACTAAGTACAGAAATAAAGTATTTATCAAACAAAAAAAATATCCTTTTCATCGTTTTCTCTCTACTGCTTATTGTTTCGTGGATGCTGCTTTGCATAAAAATAGACCGAGAACATGACCGAGGTTTATTGACATCTTTTGGATACTGCTGTATTTTCTCTTTTATTTTGGTCACTTTTTTTTCTAATAATAAGATTACTGATTTTTTTACATTATTTATTGCCTTATTTGTTTCCTGCTTTATTGTACTTATAACTTTTATGCTTTCTTTAATGCTTTCTATTTTTATAGGCTGGTTTGCAATTGTGCTTCCCTCAGTAGCAACAGGATTTCTTATATTTTACACTATTAGGCTATTAGTCTCTTTTTCCGACAATAAAACAGCTTTTTGGACCATAACTTTAATGCCTATAATTACGGCACTAATTTTTATTGTTCTTTCAAAGTTTCTCGATGACATAATCCTGCATGAATTGGGAATTGGTTTTTCTATTTCCATTTATCTTAGCTTAATTATAATAAGTATTGCTGTTCTTTGTAGAGAGAATAACACTAAAGAAGAAACCGAAAACCTTTAATTGTATATATGAACCTTTATTCAGAACATTATGTATCGCCAAAATCTGAAAGATTTGTCAGTAAGATTTGGTGTCTGGATAACAGCTTGGGCGAAGATCTTATCGAAAACAAACTGGTTTTGCCAAACGGCTGTTTTAATCTCGCAATTGTTCGTGGTAATGCTATTGAAGTGCATACCAGCAAAAAGAAGTACGAAATGAATGAAGGTTTTTATTTTTGTTCGCAAATGACCAACAAGGTTTTGGTTAACATTGGGCCTCAAACAAAAGTTACCATAATTCAGCTCCACGCTTGGACGCTTTCGATTTTTCCTCAATACGATTTGAGCAATTTTACCGATTCTATTCTTAAAATTGATGCTTCACAATTACCGTTAAAAATCAGTCACAAAGATTCTGTTGAAACGATTTTAAAAACTATAAATGTTTATTTTGAGGAAATAGCCAATTTAAATCCGGCCCCAAATACTATCGAAAAAGTCTGCGAAATAATCAGGTTAAGCGAGGATGAAATGGCAGTTTCTGAAATCGTAAAAACATTAAATTCCTCGCAGCGACTGATTCAAATCAAATTTAAATCGGCAACCGGACTTACTATAAAAAAGTACATTCAGATCTTGCAATTCAGAAAATCTATCGATCAAATGATAGATACCGATACCGAAAAAAGAAGTCTAACCGAAATTGCACTCTACAATAAATACTTTGACCAGTCACATTTTATCAGAAAATTCAAAGATGTGACTAAGACGACTCCCAAAACATTCAATCCCGATTCCTATTTTCTTTCGAAGAAAAGGTGAAATTTCGCTTTTGTACAATTTTTACAATACAGCCTACAGTATTTTTGCCATACGTTTAATTTAGTTTTTAACACATAGAAACAAGATTTTTGAACACTCTTTAAAGTGTACCTCCTATTACGAAATCTATGCAGTCGTGTTACATTTCACGCTACGTTTCTATGTGTTAATTAATTACATTTAAAAATTCAATCAATCATAAAATCAATCAATCAATCAATCACAAAATGAAATTCATCAATCTAGTTTTAAAAATCAGGATTGTACTTGCAGCAGTACTTCTCTTTCAAACTCAAAACGGTTTTTCGCAAGAAAACAAACAATCAGAATTGTACAAAACCATCATGTTGCAAGACAGTTTGTTGTTTAATATCAGTTTTAACACTTGCAACATCAAACAATTTGAAGACTTGACTTCTGACGATTTTGAGTTTTTTCACGACAAAGACAGTATTTCAGACAAAAAAAGATTTCTTGAAACATTTAAAAAAGGGTTATGCGCTTCGCCAGAAACTTACCAATCCCGAAGAGAATTGGTAGAAGGAAGCTCCGAAATATACCCTCTTTACAAAAAAGGAGTGTTGTACGGCGCCATACAAACTGGAGTTCATCGTTTTTATGAAACCTCAAAAGGAAAATCGGAGCAATTTGCCAGCACCGCTAAATTCACCCACGTTTGGCTTTTAAAAAACAAAATCTGGAAATTATCACGAGCACTTAGCTATGATCATCAGACCGTAAATACGCCTGGAAAACAAACAGGAGTTTTGGATAGTGATTCTGAAACGGAAAAATGGCTCCAAAAAAATAATATTCCCGCATTGGGAATCGGAATTATTTCTGAAGGAAAACTTAAACAGATAAAGGTTTTTGGTGAAACAAAAAAAGGAACATCGGCACCTTACAATACGATTTGGAATGTAGCATCATTAACAAAACCAATCACCGCTTATGTTACCTTAAAATTAGTTAGTCAAGGAAAATGGGATTTAGACGAACCTTTACATAAATACTGGACTGATCCTGACATTGCAAATGATGCGAATCATAAATTATTAACGACAAGAATTATTTTAAGCCATCAGACAGGTTTTCCGAATTGGAGATACATGAACGAATCTGGAAAACTGGATTTCAAGTTTAAACCCGGAACCAAATATCAATATTCTGGCGAAGGTTTTGAATATTTGAGAAAAGCGCTCGAAAAGAAATTCAATAAAAAACTAGAACAACTAGCAGATGAATTGGTTTTTAAGCCTTTAAAAATGACTGATTCGCAACTAGTATGGAATGATAAAATCGATTTTTCGAGATTTGCAATTGGTTATGATGCCAAAGGAAATGAATACGAGCCTACCAAAAATAAAACCGCCAATGCAGCCGATGATCTGACTACGACACTTTCAGATTATGGAACTTTCTTATGCAGTTTAATGAATGGCGATGGCTTAAGTCCAAAAATTATTCAGGAACTGAATACGCATCAGATTCAGACTAAAAAAGACAAATATTTTGGGTTGGGTTTTGAAATTTATGATTTCGGAAATGGCGAATATGCTTTATCTCATGGAGGTGCAGACACAGGCGTGCAGACACTAGCTTTTATACTTCCGAAAACAAAAGAAGGACTGCTCATTTTTACAAATGTCGACGATGGTTATAAAATTTATGAAAAGGTCATAACACATTATTTAGGAGAAAATGGAAAAAAATTGATTGAGATCGAAACCAAATGAAAAATGAGTCGTCTAAGATTTTAAAGAAGCTGATTGCTATTCGGCAAAAAATCGTAATTTCGATTTAAATAACTGAATATCTTTTTATTACGAAATTTCAATCATCAATCAAAAAAACGAATCATTTAGTAATCCAAAACCGTAATCATCAATCATTATGAAAAAATCAATCAAACTCATTGCGCTCTTTATTGTTTTTCTGCTCTCTAATTGGAGTATTTCTGCACAAGACAAAGCACAACAAATTGAACAGCTTTTAAGCAAGTACAACGAATATGGACAATTTAATGGTTCGGCTCTGGTGGCCGAAAACGGAAAAGTCATCTTTAAAAAAGGTTTTGGGTCTGCCAACATGGAATGGAATATTCCCAACCAGCCTGACACTAAATTTAGGTTAGGCTCTATTTCTAAACAATTTACAGCGCTATTGATTGTAAAATTGGCCGAACAGGGAAAACTAAAATTAGATGTTCCGATTACAGCTTATCTTGCTGATTATCCAAAAGAAAATGGAGATAAAATTACAATTCATCAATTATTGACTCATACTTCTGGGATTCCAAATTACACAGACGCTCCAAATTTCTTTAAAGACAAAGCGCGAAACTCTTACACTCCAGAACAGTTTGTAAAAACTTTTTCTAATTTGCCACTTGATTTTACACCTGGCGAGAAATTCAGCTACAGCAATTCAGGATATTTTTTATTAGGCTATATCATTGAAAAAATTACCGGCAAAACTTACGAGCAATATTTACAGGAAACGATTTTTATTCCTTTAAAAATGGTTAATTCTGGTTACGATCACAGCGATGTAATTTTAAAAAACAGGGCATCTGGTTATGAACGAAAGGGAAAATTAATCACCAACGCCGCTTACGTCGACATGAGCATCCCTTACGCAGCGGGATCTCTATATTCTACTGTCGAAGATTTATACCTTTGGGACCAAGCACTGTACACCAACAAACTTCTTTCTGCAAAATCGATGGAGTCTTTATTTAAACCTTACATTCATTTAGGAAGACCTGCTTATGGTTATGGCTGGTTTATTGACGAAGTAGATAATGGTGATAAGGGAAAACTGAAAACGGTTGGACATGGAGGCGGCATTAATGGTTTTAATACGATTATCTCGAGATATCCTGCCGACAAAAATTTAATTGTTTTATTGAACAATACTGGCGGAACTGTTTTGGGAGAAATGAACAACGCCGTTTGCGCTATTCTGTACAATCAAAAATTTGAACAGCCAAAAAAATCCTTGGCTTTTGAGTTGTTAGAAGCGTTTTCAACCAAAGGCACAAAGGCCGGAATGGAATCTTACAACAAACTAAAAAACGATCCCACTTACAATATTAAGGAAAACGATATGAATCGTGTTGGATATCAATTGCTACAAGACGGAAAAAAGAAGGAAGCAATCGAAATTTTTAAAATTAACGTGGAGACTTTCCCAAAATCTGGAAATGTTTACGATAGTCTAGGCGAAGCTTATTTGGCTGACGGCGACAAAAAAATGGCAATCGCCAACTATAAAAAGTCGGTTGAACTGGATCCCACAAATGAAGGCGGGAAGAAAATATTAAAAGAAATAACTTCAAAATAAGAAATCCGAAAATCTTATTTAGCTTTTTTATAAACTCCGATAATTCAGATGCATAATTTGAATTATCGGAGTTTTTTGTTTTTTAACCTTTTTTCGCTTGACGGATTATTATAAAAATTATTATTTTAGCCTCACCCAAAAAACAAATTTAACCTATGAAAAATCTAAAAAGACAATCCTTTTGGATCTTGTGCTGTTGTTTGTTATGTGCTACAATCTGCTTTTCGCAAAATACTTCAAACACAGTAAAAATGCCTTCGCAGCAAAACAAAATCATAATTGACAAGATTATCGAGGCTGCCAATTACAAAAACTATGTCGTTGATTTCTGCTTGACTACGATTAATGAAGCCTCTCAAAAAGAAAAGTGGAACGAGCAAAAAGCACTCAAAATCACCGAAAGCATCAATTTTAAGAATTTCAGAGATGCAGTATACAACATGTTTGCTTATTATAACGAACTAGAACTGGAAGCAATTCTAAAAAACTATGAGCAAGACAAAGCGTATCAGATTGCCAATGTAATGGTCGTAAACGACGCCTTGGGTTACAATCTGGAAATATTTGCCAATGATATCGTAAGAGGAAAATACATCGCTAAATAATCTGCAATCTAAGATTTTAAAAAGCTTTGCCAGCGTCTAACAACTTTGGCAAAGCTTTTTTTATTTAAGCAGTTTTAGATAAACTGTATTCGGATCGTCGGTACTGGAAATTTTATAGACAAACTTTTTGTTCAGGCTATCTTTAACAGTCACTTTCAACTCATACTTTTCAAAATTATTTCCATCGCCTTGCAAAACCGCAAATCCTGCTTCTGAAAATGGTTGCGGAAAAGTATTGTGTTTCTTCCAGCCAATTTCTCCTTGTAGCGTTTCTACTGCAATTACTTCTGCCCGAGAACCCTCGTTCTGCAATTGTAAATGAAGTGATTCAGAATCTTTGCTAACAGAAAGCACACTTACATCTGGAGAGTAGATTTCGTAAACTTTCTTAATAAATCTTCTCTCAATCTTTGGATTATCGTCTAGCCCTCTGAATTCTTCTTTATCATCATCGTGATAGGCTGGATCCTGTTGTAAGGATTGCAGCACCATTTTTTTCAGGTCGCTTCTAGAAATTTTTATTCGTTGCAAACTATCCTTTGATGCTTCATAAGCTTTCTCAATCGCATGGTTTTTATAGAAGGTTGCAAGTTCTAGTTCCAAAAGAGAAAATTCTATTGTCGTATTTGCAATGTTTTCGACTTTCAAAAACATGGTGTTTGAAGTATAATCGGTATGGCTTAATTCTAAAACCGAATTCTGGTCAAGTCCTTCTAATCCGTCATTTATTTTTTGCTGCTCTTCATTAAATCTTTTTTCTTGAAATTCATACATCATTCTGCTCTCTCTCATTTGATCAACATACCTCAATCCGAATACGGATGCAAAAAATAACGGAATTAGCATAAAATACCATCCTCCTGCAATTCCGGTTCTTTTTTCGTTGTAAACTCGTGTACCGGAATAATGATCATGCCAATTTCCGTTGAACAAAAAAGAAGTTGCATTAAAAGGAACACTTCTCAACAAGCTTCGTTTTAGTATAGCGTCATTTTCCAGTTTATCACCTTCATAATCTACAACCCTTGTTTCTGTAAAAAATTTTGCGGGACTGCCGCTAAACAAACCTTCAAAGGAAAAATAAAAAAGCGTTCTGAAAATAAGAGACAAAACAAAAATTATGGTGCGAATACTATAACGCCCTTCAATTTGTTGAAACCAAGGCTGAAAATGAGGAGCGCGAGCTAGAAAATACAATAACTGATACGCAATAAGAAAATAGATCAAACTATCAAATATCAGATGAAACAAACGAACCCAATTATTCGCTTCAAAATATGAGATTTCTGTTGATTCGGTATACTCAAATGTTTCGTAATCTAATGTTTTCAATTTGTTTAGATAGACCATGCTTTTGTAAAAAAAGAACAGTATAAATAAGCGTACAGAAAATGACCAGAAAAAGAACAAATAGGCTTTAAAATCGCCTGATGTAAATGTGTAAACAAAAAAATAATACAGATTGACAACGGCAAAAATCGAATACTGTATAAAAAAAACCGAAAACATAAAACGCAGTATTCTGGTTTCTTTTTCCTTTGTGAAATAAAAAGCCAATGTCCCAATCAGCAGAATGATGCTGGTAAAAACTCCCCATGACTGAGCATTAACCCTAAAAAGATCAATTCCTGCAGAGAAATTTACATTAAAGGGCCCCAGAATCAAAGAAATAACTGAACCAAAGCTTGTTATTAAACCAAAAAACAAGCCGACAAAAGAAAGAAATAAAGAAAAAAAAGTAATTTTTTTATACATAGATTTGGGGTTTTAGGCCTCAAAAATATAGAATTAATCTTAACAATTGTTAATTACTTTTTAGGCTTCAAAATTAGTTTTGTAGAGGTTTTTACAATCTCCTCTTTATTCAATTTCATTTTCCTGAATTTACCAGCATTGTACATTTCGGCCTGATCGTCATAATGTTTGCTGAACGGATTTCCAGATTGTCCTGTCGGCAGTATGCTCCAGCTGTTCTCGATATCGGCAAAATCAACAATTCTTCTGGTAGAAGGACCGCCTTTTACATAGTATTTTCCATCATCATTAAATCCGAAAAATAAATTATTGATTACCTCGTTAGAACCTGCAGATTCGAAAGGCCCAACATTGAATATGCCTCTGAGTACCTTTACTTTTCCTAGCGGATGCTCATGCTCGACCGTATGCACGGTGCCCCATTTCCAATCTTCAATCTGATTTCCGAGTTGATTTTTTAATGCTGCAATCGCATCATGAAAAGATTTTGAAACGATGTCTTTGCGGGTTTCCTTCACGTTTTTGGTTTTAATGTTATCCCACCAAACCGAATTTTCATTTTTAACCTGATTGGCAATTACTTGTTTGCCTAGAGAAATCCCTATAAACAAATTAAAATTATCCTTGCCCATTTCGTCTTCAAAAGTATTTTTGAGATATAGATAAATCCATTTATTGTAAATTGTTGGCGCGCTGTCTTCTAGGTTTGAAGTTCCTTTCCATGACTTTAAAACAGCGACTGCCTCTTTTTCCTCTGGAGAAAGATTTTTTTGATCTAAAATAGCAATCAAATTGCGAACGGTCTCAACGGCAACATCAGAAGTATTATCATAAATCATTTTTCCGATTGCTTCTTTATCCCAATCAGATTTTGCATCTAGGAGATTAGAAATTCTTTTGGCTCGGTCTTCTGGGAGATAATACCCCGGATACAAATAACCATCAATTGCTTCAGGCTGATTATTGGCAGAATAAACGTAACCCCATTCTGGATTTTCGGCTGACGGATTTTTATCGAAATCCAAATATTCGATTATATCATCATTTCCTTTTGTTCCGTCTAAAATCAAATGCGGATTTACGCCTTTATTAAATTTGTACAATTTGCCGCTTGCCCACCAAGCCGTGTTTCCTAAGGCATCGCCGTACATTACATTAAGCCCTGGCGCAGCAATAAGTTTTACGGCCTCTCTAAAATCATCTTTGTTTTTTGCATGCGAAAGACCATAAGCCGCATCTAGAATACGAATTGGCTCTCTTGTATAGGTCCAAGACATTGCAATTGGATTTTTCTTGTCTAGACGTTCCATAAAATCGTTCATGATTGGTCCGTGACGTGTTGATTTTACTGTCAGTACCACATCGGCAGTATCTTTTACTTTTATCGTTTTTTTCCTGATTTCGTATTTACCAAAACCTGTCGGAGTTTCGTATTGGTTTGGATCGCCTCCTAAAGTTCGTTCTTGATAAAAATCGATATCATCATTTTCAAACATTGTCAGTCCGTAAGCATAATTACGATTATGCGCTAATAGCGGAAATGGTGTACCAGCGAGATAGCATCCATACAATTCGTGTTTTGGAGTTACAATATGCGCTTCGTACCAAGTTCCTGGCTGTGAAAACCCAATATGAGGATCATTGGCAAAAATAACTTTTCCGGTTTTAGATTTTTTAGGCCCAACTACCCAGCTGTTGCTCCCTACGAAAGGCGGCATGGGAGATTGATCCAGCAAAGCAGCAACCGACTTTGAGATTTCTGAATAGGTTTCCGTCTTTTCTTTTGAAATTTTTATTCTAGTAGTATTAAATTCCCCTTCGATTCCTAAATCTTTCAAATAAGCTGTTCCATATTTGTTCTTGATATCTGTCAGAAGCGGATCGGTTTTCTGCGCCATTGCAAAACTAAAAGACATATATCCAAAAATATTATACACATCTTCTATCGTAAATTTTTGTTTTTTTACACCGACCAAAGTAAACTCCACCGGCGTTGGTCCTTCTTCGAGATACTGATTGATTCCGTCCAGATAGGCTTGGGTCATTTTATAGCTTTCACTGTTTTTGTCGAGTTCGGCAATCGCTTTTGCTGAAGCTTCCTCAATACCAATTCCTGCAAAGAATTTATCGTTTTCTAATGCTACAGTTCCAAAAATCTCTGATAGACGTCCCGGAGCAATTCTTCGTAGAAGTTCCATCTGCCATAATCTTTCCTGTGCATGAACATAACCCAATGCAGTCATGGCATCTTTTTCAGAATCGGCATAAATATGCGGAACGCCGAAATCATCAAAATAAACCGTAGTTTCTTTTTCTAAATGATGTAATTCTATTTCACCTTCATATTTTGGTTTTAAGTGAAAAATATAAGCCCATAAACCAATGGCAATTACAATTATAAAAACTAATAAAGCGAAGAAAATCTTTTTTACAATTCTCATATTCAAACAGACAAATTAAACAGATTATAAGAAAATGTAACTTTACGATAAAATCTTGTAAGAGACAGCTTTCTTAAAAAGTCTAAATTTATGTAATTATAATTAATACCCTAAATGTCTGTATACAAAAAAATAGCGATTGTCATAATTTCCGTCTTCACTTTTTTGATTCTGATTAATGCAGGACTCAATTATTGGATAAAAAAACAATTACCAATCATTATACACGAAAAAAACAATACAGCATATAACATCAATTACGAAAAAATTGAGGTTTCTCTTTTCTCGCAAAACATCTACGCCCAGACCTTACTGGTGCATCCAAAAAATCAGCCGAAGGACAGCAAAAACGGATTGTTTGCAAAAATTGAATCAGTAACAATAAGGCATTTTAATATCTGGGACTTGGCTTTTAGAGATGTTATTCAAGCAGAAAGCATCATTATAAACAAACCTCGTGTGATTCTATATAAAAAAGGCGAAAAACTTCTGAATAACAGCAAAAGTATCAAGACAGAAATTATAGAACCTTTTAGAAAAATAATTGCAGTTTCAAATATTTATCTCAACGAAGGAACTGTCGATGTCGTTTCTTTGGACAGTGAAAAACCGATTCTAAGTGCTAAAAAAATCATTTTGAAACTGGAAGGAATCCTAATTACCGACGCCACCTTAAAAGAAAAAATTCCGATTCGATACGAAAAATATGCTTTGGTGATTGATAGCTTGTTTTATCGTACTAGCCCATTCTATCATTTGACTATTGGCAAAATAAGTACTGAAAATAATTTTTTGAAGGTGAATAATTTTGCTTATTTACCTCAATTCAACAGACCCGAATTTATTCGTCGTTTAGACAAGGAAAAAGACATTTACACTCTAAAAGTCGATTCTGCCAGTATACAGAAAATGGACTGGGGTTTTAAGAACGATCGTTTTTTCTTTAAGACAAATTCGATTGTCCTAAATCATTTCGATGCGAACATCTATCGAGGAAAAATGCCAAAAGACGATTTGAGCAAAAAATACCTTTACAATCATTTATTACGCAACATCAAATTTCCGTTGCAGATTGACACTTTACAGGTTCTAAAATCAAAATTGGTCTACGAAGAAGAGATTGATTTTTCTAAAGGGCCGGGAGTTTTAACTTTTGATAAATTCAACTTGCAGGCAACCAATCTGCGAAGTGGTTTTGGCCTCAAAAAAACTGATGATGTAAAAATCAAAATAAACACCATTTTCATGAAAACTTCACCTCTTAATGTTGACTGGAGTTTTAATGTTTTGGACAAAAACGACAGTTTTCATATCCAGGGCGTGATTTCAAATTTTGATGTACGGGCAATGCAAAGATTCAGCAAACCTTATATGAATGCTTCGTTTACAGGCGTTTTCCATAAATACCGTTTTAACTTTTATGGAAATGATAATATTTCAAAAGGAAATGCTTCTTTAGATTATGACGACCTGAAAGTGAAATTATTCAAAAAGAAAAAACCTGAAAAAGAAGCTAAACTTAAAAGCGCAATTGCAAATTTACTGGTAAAAAACGATTCGAAAGACAAAGCCAAAACCGCTGATGTCGAAGTCGAAAGAATCGAAGAAAAATCTTTTTACAACTTTTTATGGCGAAGTATAGCGGAATCTTTGAAGAAGATTTTGATATGATTTTTTACTCGCCACGAATTACACTAATTTTCACTAATTTCTTTTAAGTTGCCACAGATTGAAATGATTATATGGATTAAATCATTTTAATCGCTAATAATCTGTGGCAAAAAAATATTTAATTCGTGAAAATTTGCGCAATTCGTGGCAACCAATCTAAAAAACCTGACAATTGTCAGGTTTTAGAAAAATCCTTTTTTCAATATTTGTCTTTATTTTAATTGAAAGACAAATGACAAAAACACCTTTACACACTTTTCATATTCCGGTAATGGGTCTTGCGTACACGATAGACAGTCCGATTCGGGTGGCGCAATACGGGATTTCGTCTGTTATCGCTCTAGCCGATGACGATTTGATTGAAAAGATGCGTAATTTTTATAGCACTAAATTCAATATCCCTTACGAAGAAATCACACAGAAATTTCACGATTACCGCGCCGAAAGGATTACTTCTTATCTAAATTTAGTTGACAAAATTGTAAAAGAAAAATTCGAAAATTTTAAAACCGAATTAGCTGAGAGCAAAACTGCACTAGAAAATTTTATGTCAATGCTTCCAAACACTTCTGACATAAAAAAAGGTTTTCAGAACTTATTGGATGACGGAATTTCTTTCAAAGAAAATATCCAGCAGTACATCGAATCACATCTTTTTCCTGGAGAAATCGATGTGAACATCATGACAAAATTGGACAAAGATAATTTCGTAAAAAACGAACAACTTCCTACTGAATTTAATGATGCTCATGCCGCTTTGAGAGGTTTTGCTAATAGCAATCTAGAATCATCTGTTGTACTTTCAGCCGGAATGAATCCGAGATTGTTTGGTTACTTTGAAAATTTTGCTGCCTTTTTTCCGAATGAGAAAAACGAACTCAAAAAGAAAATTATTCTAAAAGTAAGCGATTTTAGATCGGCCATGATTCAAGGCAACTTTTTAGCAAAAAAAGGACTTTGGGTGTCAGAATACCGAATCGAATCAGGATTAAACTGCGGTGGGCACGCTTTTGCTACTGACGGACTTCTTTTAGGCACTATTTTAGAAGAATTCAAACAGAAAAAAGAACAATTAGTGCAATCGGCACATGATTTAATGATTAAAGCGTTACAGCTAAAAAATCAAATCTTTCCTGAAAAACCATTAGACTTGAAAATCACGGTTCAGGGCGGTGTTGGAACTGCCGAAGAACATGAATTTCTTTTAGACGAATACAAAGTGGATTCGGTTGGCTGGGGGTCTCCTTTTTTACTAGTTCCAGAAGCTACCTCTGTAGACCAAGAAACTCGTAATTTATTAATGAAAGCCAAAGAAGACGATTTTTATTTGAGCAATATTTCACCATTGGGAGTTCCGTTTAATACATTGAAAGGCACATCAAACGAGTTTTTAAAACAAAAAAGAATTCAGGAAAACAAAGCCGGAAGCTCTTGTCCGAAGAAGTTTTTGGCTTTGAGCAAAGAATACGATCCGCACGGCATCTGCACCGCATCAAAAAAATATCAAGATATTAAACTTGCAGCATTAGAAAGCAGCAAAGACACTTTATCGGCAGAAGAATTTGAAAAAAGCAAAATCAAAATAACAGAGAAATCTTGTTTGTGTGTTGGTTTAGCCAATGCTTCTTATCTTGAAAACGACATCAAAATAAAAGGTCAGGCTCAAGGCGTAGTAATTTGCCCAGGACCAAACTTAGCTTATTTTGATCAGGAAGTTTCTTTAAAAGACATGATCCAGCATATTTATCAGGGAAAATCGGTTTTAAGAACCGAACGTCCGAATTTATTCGTAAAGGAATTAAAAATGTATGTGGATTATTTCAGGAATGAAATTGAAACTATTTCTGGAGAAATAACGAATAACCAGCTTAAAAAGTGGAATTCTTTTAAAACCAATATTTTAGAAGGAATCGAGTACTATCAAAACTTACTTTCGTCAACTTCTTATTTCGAAACTGAAAAAGAAAAAATAAAAATGCAATTTGATAAGTATCAATCAGAACTGAATTCCATTAAAATTCCAACAATGGAAATGGCTTAACACAAAACCCCGATTTGGAAATTCCGAATCGGGGTTCTTTTATAGATCGTGTTATTAATTTCTATTCTTTTTTCTTTTTGCTGTCGATAACAGCACCTGTTCCAGTTCCTAAAGCAGCTCCGGCTAAACCACCAATAACGGCTCCCTCGCCCTTTCTTTTACTGACGATTGCTCCAGTAGCGGCACCAACTCCAGCTCCAATTACAGCACCTTTAGCAGTTGCACTCCATCCTTTCTTTTTGGTAGTTGTTGTAGCAGTATTGCCGTTTGCGGCCTGCTGATGCACGACAACAACTTTTTCTTTTTGAGATTCAACTTGCTGTTCTTCTTTCATCTTCGCCATTTCAGTCTTCATCGAATCGATAACACGTTGTTTGTTAATCTCAACTTTCATAGAATCAATACTGGCTTGTTTGGCTTTGTTAATATCCTCTTTGCTCTGGTTTTGACAAGAAGCAAAAATTATAGCTGCGAATAAAATATAGAAGCCTTTCATGATCGTAATATTTAAAAATTATACACTACAAATTACAGAATATCTGCTATATTAGTTATTACAGAATTTTTTTTAAAGTTTATAAGATTAGGAGGTTTTTGTTTGTTTCGTGCTAAATTTTATTTACCAAGCTGAATGAAATTAATCACTCAAAGACGCTAAGATGCAAAGTTTCCACACAGTTTGTCATTTCGACTGAAAGGAGAAATCACACGCGGGATTCGACACAGATTGGGTTTTACTTTGTGGAGTTTCTAGTGTGATTTGCTTCGCCTATTCGCTATCGCTCGAGTCTCGTTCCTCGAAATGACAAATTTTATGGTTAAAGATTTTTTCACGCAGATTTAAAAAGATTTAAGCAGATGTTCGCAGATTATTTATAGAAATCATTTTAAATCTGCTAGAATCTGCAAAATCTGCTTTAAATAATTTACTTCCCTAAAATTCCTTTTTTCAAAATCTGTCCAAAATCGTACATATCTTCATAAGAGCAATATAAAGGAACGGGTGCCAGACGAATTACATTCGGTTCACGCCAATCTGTAATCACTCCGTTTTTCATTAAATAATCAAAAAGACTTCTTCCTTCTCCATGAAGAAAAACAGATAATTGCGAAGCTCTTTCTTCTGGATTTGAAGGAGTAATTACTTCAAAATTGCCCGAAACTTCTTTGTCGATTTCATGAAGAATAAATTCTAGATAAGAAGTAATATGATCTCGTTTTTTAATAAGTGCATCCATTCCGACCTCTGCAAACATTTCTACCGAAGCCAAGTAAGGTGCTAGAGAAAGAACAGGAAGATTACTAATCTGCCATCCATCTGCTCCGTGAACTGGATCAAAATTTGGTTCCATTTTAAAACGTCGTTCTTTATTGTGTCCCCACCATCCTGCAAATCTTGGCAGATTGGAATTGTGATGTCTTTCGTGAACAAAACAGCCCGATGCATTTCCAGGACCTGAGTTCATATATTTATAACTGCACCAGGCGGCAAAATCTACATTCCAGTCGTGAAGTTCTAATTTGATATTTCCTGCTGCATGTGCTAAATCCCAACCTACTTTTGCTCCAGCTTTTTGCCCCGCTGCCGTTATGGCTTTTATATCGAATACCTGTCCCGTATAGTAGTTTACACCACCGATTAAAACTAACGCTAGCTCGTCTCCCACTTCTTCAATTTTAGCTAAAACATCTTCTAAGCGGATATTATGCTCGCCTTCGCGACGTTTAATTTCTACAATCGCATCTTCAGGTTTGTAACCATGAAAATTTACCTGACTCTGAAACATATATTGATCGGATGGAAAGGCTTTTTCTTCGCAGATAATTTTATATCGTGTTTTAGTTGGCTGATAAAAGGAAACCATTAACAAATGAAGATTTACCGTCAAAGTATTCATGACCGTAACTTCAGACGGGAGAGCACCTACAATTTTGCTCAATGGCTCCGAAAATCTTTCTTGATAATCCCACCAAGGTTTTTCGGCGTAAAAATGACCTTCAACAGCCAATTCTGCCCAATCATTTATTACTTCGTCTATATAAGCTTTGGTGCGTTTTGGCTGTAATCCTAAAGAATTTCCTGTAAAATAGATAACTCGTTTATCATTTACTTTTGGAAAAATAAATTGTTCCTGATAATGGCTTAATGTGTCTTTTGAATCTAGCTCTCGTGCAAATTCGCGTGTATTTTGAAAAGTCATTGTGCTATTGTTTTGCCTGCTAAAATAACAATTTTTGTTTGTTTTGTTTCAAGTTTAAAGTTTCAAGTTGAAATACTTTGTGTGATTTTAACCGCAAGGTTCGCAAAGTTTTTTTATTTAGTTAACATTTACAAACGCAAAATTCGCAAAGCTTTGCGTTCTTTTTTACATTTGGTAAACACAAAAGTGGAAAAAAACCTTGCGAACTTTTTGGTTAAATTTCGCACTGAGAATCAAACTTGAAACCTGAAACCATTAAAAACAAAAGACCCGACAAGTCTACAAAAACTCGTCGGGTCTTTTTTATATTATAAATTCTAATTAAAGAATTAACATCGCATCTCCGTAAGAATAGAATTTGTATCCTTCTTTGATTGCTTCTTCGTATGCTTTTTTCATTAGATCGTGTCCACAGAAAGCAGAAATCATCATCAATAATGTTGATTTTGGTGTGTGGAAGTTTGTAATCATACAGTTTGCAATACTGAAATCGTGAGGAGGGAAAATAAATTTATTTGTCCATCCTTCGTAAGGATTTAATGTGTTTGCAGAAGAAACAGAACTTTCAATTGCACGCATAGAAGTTGTTCCTACAGCACAAATACGTTTTTTCTTTGCTTTTCCTTCGTTTACGATATCACAAGCAGCTTGAGTAATAATCAATTCCTCAGAATCCATTTTGTGTTTAGATAAATCTTCCACCTCAACTGGGTTAAAAGTTCCTAAACCTACGTGCAGAGTCACCTCAGCAAAGTTTACTCCTTTGATTTCTAATTTTTTCAAAAGGTGTTTCGAAAAGTGTAGACCAGCAGTTGGGGCTGCTACAGCTCCTTCTTCTTTTGCATAAATAGTTTGGTATCTTTCTGCATCTTCAGGAGTAACATCTCTGTTGATGTATTTCGGAATTGGAGTTTCTCCAAGTTCTGTCAATTTGTTTCTGAATTCTTCGTAAGACCCATCGTATAAGAAACGTAAAGTTCTTCCACGAGAAGTTGTGTTGTCGATTACCTCAGCAACAAGCGAATCGTCGTCACCAAAATAAAGTTTGTTACCAATACGGATTTTTCTAGCAGGATCTACTAAAACATCCCAAAGTCTTTGCTCAGAGTTTAATTCTCTTAACAAGAAAACTTCAATTCTAGCACCCGTTTTTTCTTTGTTTCCGTACAAACGTGCAGGGAAAACTTTTGTATTATTAAGAATCAAAACGTCTCCGTCATCAAAATAGTTGATAACGTCTTTAAACATTTTGTGTTCGATAGTGTTTTTTTGACGGTCAATTACCATTAAGCGAGATTCGTCTCTGTTCTCTGCCGGAAATTCAGCTAAAAGTTCTTTTGGTAAATTGAAATTGAAGTGTGATAATTTCATATTTGAATTGTAGATTTTTAAATATCTATTTTAGACTTAATTATCCAAAATTTTTAATCGGATGCAAATATACGATTGTGAGATAGGCGTTGTCAAGTGTTTTGACGTTTATTTTCAAAAGTCCTTGATTTTGTGAGGTTTTCAGAACCATTAAAAATGTTTTTTTTGAACCATATAAGTTATTTAAGTTCATTTAAAAAGTGACAAAGTTGCAAAGTGATAAAGGTTTTGATATCTATCAGTTGCCAAAACTCGACAGGTTTTAAAAAAACTGTCGAGTTTACTTTTGAATACGCATAAAAAAACCTCTGACAGAAACCAGAGGCTTGTAACTATATTCTATTAAGTTCCTCGTCTAAAGTAACTTAAATAACTTATATGGTTCAAAAAATTTTACAATTCTGAAATTTGAAAGTTTAACGCTTTTAAATCATTCCAGAAATCTGGGTATGATTTAGAAACTACTTCTGCATCATCAATAATAATTGGAACTTTGATTGCCAAAGGTGCAAACGCCATTGCCATACGGTGATCGTTGTAGGTTGCAATATGCACATCATGGTTAATAGCTCCCGAACGCTCTAAAGTCAGACTGTCATTGGTTACAGAAATATTCGCTCCTAATTTTGTCAGCTCAATTCTTAAAGCTTCTAATCTATCGGTTTCTTTGATTTTTAAGGTATGAAGACCGGTTAAGTGACATCCTATTCCTAAACCTAAGCAAGTTACAACAATGGTTTGTGCGATATCCGGAGTATTGTTCAGTTCAAAATTTACATCCTGATAATTAAACCCAGTTACTTTTTCCAAAGTCATTTTATTGTTTTGGAAAGTCGTTTTTACGCCCATTTTTTCATAAAGAGAAACTAATTCAGAATCTCCCTGAAGGCTGTTTTCTTTATAACTGCTCAAAGTAATTTTTGCAGATTCTGATAAAGCAACTAAACTAAAGAAATAAGAAGCCGAGCTCCAGTCTGATTCTACAACCATTTCTTTTGAATCAACTGATTCTTTAGGAAAAACTTTGATTACGTTTCCTTCAAAACTTGTCTTGATATCTAAATCATTCAGTAAAGACAAAGTCATTTTGATGTACGGAATCGAAGTGATTTCTCCTTCTAAAGTTAGTTCTAAACCATTATCTAATTTAGAAGCTACTAACAAAAGTGCTGAAATATACTGACTGCTTACATTTGCCGCCAGCTTTACTTTTGAAGCGGTAACTTTTTTCCCTTTAATTCGGATTGGCGGATAACCTTCATTTTTTTCATATGAAATCTCTACACCTAATTGCGCCAAGGCTTCAACCAAAATTTTAATCGGACGCTCCTGCATTCTGCTAGAACCAGTTAGAACAACTTCTCTTCCTTCGTTAACCGAAAAATAAGCCGTAAGAAAACGCATTGCAGTTCCGGCGTGGTGAATGTCAACAATTTCGTCGTTTCCAGCCAAAGCTTTCTGCATTACTTCGCTATCATCTGAGTTTGAAGTATTGGCTAAAGTAATGTTTGGAAATAAGGCTTTTAGTAATAATAAACGGTTGGTTTCGCTTTTAGAACCTGTAATATTGAGTTGCGAATCATCAATGGTGAATGGTGAATTCGTCGTTAATTTTAAATTCATGATATTAGTTATGAGTTGCGAATTATGAGTAAGATAATCCAAGCGTGCAATTTACCACTCCTCGTCCGTAAATCAAAATTCGGACTGAAATTTCACAATTATTTCAATTTATCATTGTTTTTGTGACGATCTTTATCTCTAACCGATTTTAAATCCATTTTTTTGTCAAAAGCCGCCTGTAAATCGATACCCGTTTGATTGGCCAAACATAAAACCACGAAAACAACATCGGCCAATTCTTCTCCCAAATCTTTGTTTTTATCACTTTCTTTTTCAGATTGTTCTCCGTAACGACGGGCAATAATTCGGGCAACTTCGCCTACTTCTTCTGTAAGTTGTGCCATATTGGTCAATTCGTTAAAGTAACGAACTCCGTGTTCTTTAATCCAAGTATCAACGTCTAGTTGTGCATTTTTCAAATTCATTTTCTAAGCTTTTAAAACTATTTTTCTGATTTGGACTATCATTTATCTTTTGAAAAACATCTTCAAGACCTTCGATAATCCTCTGCTGCAAAAATACTATTATTAATTTCCTTTAGGCCGTTAAATTGAATTTTGTTCCGATGCTAAATATTAAGTTCTAATGCTTAAATTTTCTTCAAAACTATCTTTTCAGTTTCCTTATCAACAATTCCTTTATAGTAATTCTTTAGCATTTCGTATTGCTCTGTGGTAATGATGGCTTCGTTAATCTGGTTTACCACATTTAATTGCAACACATTGTCTGTTGCGCCTAGATGAAATTTAAAACTGCCTACATTGTTTTGCATATTCATTGCAGAAGATGATGGAAGACTCTCTACAGCATAGCCTTCAGGAATCTTTATTGTGATATTGAATTTATCCATGAATGGAAAACCAAAATCAACCGGATATTCTCGTGCATCTTGTTTGAAAGGATTTTTTTCGTTGGCAAAAAACAGCATCGGGTTAATGTAAATTTTCCCACCGATGACATCGCATAAATCATTTCCTGTAAAAGAATATGATTCTATTGTTGGCAGCAGAATATCTTTATCATTCGTAAGTTTGTATTCGCTGATTTCTATTTTGCTGTTTTTATTTTCTAGTTTTTCAAGATAATCTTCTTCCTTTACTCCGTCTACGGTGGCTCTTGCGCTAAAAGCTCTGTAATCTGTACATTGTCTTCTGATTTTGCCTGTAACTTTTCCTTCTGGTGCGATGTCGTAAGTCATGAAAACAATTTCGTTCGAATTCTTTTTCGGAATCAAATCGATATCCTCAGAAGATCCATCTTTTCTTATCAATCTCCCGTGCCAGTTTAATGTTCTGAACGGAAGAATGTTTGGCGCCGAAAATTTGTCGGAAGCATCCAAAAGAACTCTCCCGTTTGGCGTATCGGCAGCTGCGATAACATAATTAAAAGCAGTTCTGTTCGGAAAAATCGAAATTCCGTTAGAACGTGTACTTACCAATACCGGACTTGCATTTAATCCTGCAAAACGAAGCATGGCGGTCAGCATCAAATTGATATCTCCAATATTTCCTGATTTTTCTTTATAAGCTTTCTTAACTCCTTTTTCGCAACTGTAGCCCATAAAATCATTCCATTTTACTTTTGATTTTGCAAAATTTAAGACAACCAGAATTTTTTCATCATCTGATTTTGCATTCGCTAACAATGGTTTCAATTCATCTTCAAAATAACCCGATTTATTTAGTTCAGCACCAAAACTGTCGTAATCGTAAATTGTTTTGGCAACCGACTCCCAATCATGCGAAAGCACTTTGACAGGAGCATTTGGATATTTGATTACCGATAATTCCTGCTCAAGACTCGATCTGTAATTATTGATATTATTTACAAAATCTTCTGATTTCATAGCAGGTATATTTTCTAGAAGATACGTCGTTCTAGTCTCGATATAATCGACTTTGCTGGTGTTGTATGAAGTCTGTGTAACACCGCCATTTGACCTTTCTTTTTCTGTAAATGTTATACTTTTATTGATTTTCTCTACAGTAGATTTTGGAAAAATATAGCCTTTCTGTCTTATGTTAAAAACATAATATTCAGGAACATGTGTTGTAAACTGAGAATAATTTACGGGTACCTCCTCTTGAAATTCCCAATCGGGCATCCAGCTGATATTTTTTGTTCGAACATTATATTTGTATTCTAATATAGACCCTTCTTTTACATTCGGAAAAGTCAGTTTTTTTCGTCCTCGGTATTTGTTTACTGTTTCATCAAAAACACCGTCACTTTTTACTTTTACCTTTTCAACTTTTCCATTAACGATATTGTAGGTGTAAGCATCTGAAAAACTAACTGTTTCTCGAACATTCCCGTCAAAATAATACGGAACAACTTGATTAGCATATTCATAACCGTCATTCTTATAAATCTTGATTCTTGTTTCTACTTCTGTATTGAGTACGAATCCATCTGTTTCGTTGTACTCGATTTTGGAATATCCTTTTTTGTACAGGATTGCTGCTGCCGCTGAAGAATCTTTCGGATGCATTTTTTGCTCGAGCTCTGCAATTGATACTTTCCCTAGTTTAAATTCCTGCGCATGTACTTTAGAAATAATCAGCACAAGAACTGTCAAGCTGAATAGTTTAACGGTTTTCATTTTTGATTTTGGTTTGGTTGGTTTATTTTTTGGTTGATATATCTAGGTTATTCTACGTTTGTGTTTGTTTAGACTGCTCAAGAGAAATCTGCCAAACATACTAGATCCTTTTTAGAACTATCTTCTCTGTTTGTTTTGCAATCATTCCTTTGTAATAGTCTTTTAACATTTCATATTCATCGCTACTAACAATAGCCTTGTTAATTTGATGTACTATACTTAATTGTAAAATATTTTCCTCTGCAACAATATTAAACTTGAAACTCCCAGTATTGTTCTGCATATTGTAAACTGTTGCTTTTGGAAGTGTATCTATTGTAAATCCGTCCGGAATTTTAATCGTTATATTATATTTATTTAAAAATGGGAAGCCAAAATCTACCGGATATTGTCTAACTTCTTGCTTAAACGGATTTTTATGCTGTGTAAAAAACAACATAGGATTTATATAAATTTTACCCCCCATTACTTCACACAGATTATCTCCTTTAAATGAATATGTCTCAATAATAGGAGCTAATAAATCTTTTTCATTCATTCTTGAGTACTCACTTACTTCAATTTTTCCGCTATTGTTTTCAAGTTTTTCTAAATATTCGTCTTCTTTTAATTTTTCGAAATTTTCTCGTGATATCATTGCATTATAATCCGAACATTGTCTTCTTGTTTGTCCCGCTATTTTCCCTTCAGAATCTATAGTATAATTTATAAAGACAATATCGCTGGATGTTCTTTTTGGCATTAAATCAATCTCTCTAGAAGTCCCATCATTTCTTATTAATCTCCCCACCCAGTTCAAAGTTCTCATAGGAAGCACATTAGGAATTGAATATTTATCTGTCGCATCTAGCAAAACATCTCCATCTGGGGTTTCTACAGCTACTATAACATAATTAAAAGCATTTATGCTTGGAAAAAAAGCAACTCCATTGGAACGTGTACTTACTAACACGGGGTTTGCAGTCAATCCAGAATAACGGAGCATTGCGATCAGCATTAAGTTAATATCTGCAACATTTCCTGATTTTTCTTTATAAGCTTTCTTAACTCCATTATCGCAGCCGTATCCGTTAACTCCATTCCATTTCACATTCGACTTTACATGATTTAGAATAGCTAGCATTCTTTCGTCTGTTGTTTTGGTTGCAGCTAATATTTTATTGAGATCTTCTTCGAAATATCCTGTCTTGTTTAATTCTAGCCCAAAATCTTCATATTCATAAATTCTTCTCACAACCGAATTCCAGTCTGTCGAATATTCTTTGATTGGCTTGTTTGGAAACTGAACAAATGACAATTCATGTTCTATACTTGCACGATAGTTATTAATATTATTAACATAGTTCTCATCTTTTAATGCTGGAAAGTCGTGTGCTGTATAAGTTGTCTCTGTTTCTATATAATTTACTTCTTCCTTTCGAGTTTCAGTTTGATTCATAAATCCAACTATTGTACTTGTAACAACAATAGATTTTGTTCTTGTTGTCGTTGCAATTTTTGGAAATACAAATCCTTTTTGTCTTGGCTTAAAAACGTAATATTCTGGATACAAAACTTTAAACTCCGAATAATTTACAGGAATAGAAGTCTGAAAATCCCATTCTCGAATCATAAAATTAGTAGAGGACTTTATTGTATATCGAAATTCGATTACAGAACCTTCTTTGACATTTGGCATTGTAATCTTTTTTTGAGCTCTATATTTTGAAAGTACTTCGTCAAAAACCCCATCAGTTTTCAGCTTCGTCTTTTCTATTTTGTTATTCACCAAATTGTAAGTAACGGCATCTGAAAAAAGTACTTTTTCATTTAACGTATTATTGTAGTACCAAACCTTTTGATTAGCCCAATCATACCCCTCTTTTTTATAAATTTTAATACGAGTTTCTACATCTGTCACCATGCAAAAACCTTCGTTTTGATCAAATTCGAGTCTACATATTCCTTTATTATAGAGAATAGCTGCTGCCGCTGAAGAATCTTTCGGATGATTTTTTTGCTCAAGCTCTGCAATTGATACTTTTCCTAGTTTAAATTCCTGCGCATGTACTTTAGAAATAATCAGCACAAGAACTGTCAAGCTGAATAGTTTAACGGTTTTCATTTTGATTTTGGTTTGGTTGGTTTATTTTTTTGGTTTACTTCTGGTCTTTTGGTTATATCTTGGTTAATATGACCTTTGCATTATCATTCTTCGAAATCTGTTCCATAAACAAACGATACTCATCATATTCTTTATTTGAATATCTTCCTTTGGCAATAAACATTGACCTCTTATACGTTATTTTGTTATCTGCATTTTTAATGACTTCCGTTTTATATTCGCCGAACTTTCCTTTTAATTCATAATTCGAAGGAAGAAATTCTACTGCATAACCAGCAGGAAGATTTACCTCGATTTCATCTGTATCTAAATATCCTCTTTGAATTTCAAAAGGATTTTTTCTGTTTCTGATTCTTTTTACATTCCCTTTGGTCTGGTTAAATGAATTAAGCACAAAAATCATCTTGTTTCCAGAAATTGCGCCATAACCAGTGGCACTCAACAGCAAATCTTCTGTAAAACGAATGTTTTCTTTGTCATTTGTCAAACTGATTTTTCCCAGTTTTAGGTTATTAATGTTCTCCCAGTAATTTTTATAATGCTTTTCTTTTTCGGTAGGCTGCAAATGTTCTACTCTCGTTCTATGGCTATATTGTGACCCCTCTGAAATAATAGAAAGAGATCCTGAAAAATTACCGTTTTCGTCTAGCGTGTATACACCTTTGTCTTTTTGAATATTTCCTTTGTCCTCATAAATTTTGGTTCTTACAATTTCGCCGCCCTCTGGTTTTATTACCAAAACATTTCGATCATCCGTAAAAGTTCCTTGGTAACCAAAAGGATCATCTTGACTGGTGCATTCGAGCCATACATAATCATTTCCGTTCGGAACAGCCAAAATCATATGATTTCCTTGCATCGAAACAAAGTCAGATTGTATGCTCAACTTATCATAAGAGTCTCCATATAAAATTGTGTTGTACGAAGGCACATCTACAACTTGTAAAAGCGCCTTGGTATAATTGCTTAACGCTTTACAATCTCCATATCCCAAACGATCGACATCTGATGCCAGCATAGGTTTCCAGCCCCCGATTCCAACCTGAATGCTAACATATCTTGATTTCTTTTGCACAAAATCATAAATAATTTTCGCTTTCTTAATCGGGTCTTTTTCAGTTCCTACCAGCTCTTTTATTTTAGCTATTGTCTCATCTGGCAGAGTCGTAGTTCCGTTTAAGATTTTATCGCTATACCATTTTCCAAATGCTTCCCATGTTGTGGCATTTCCGTCAACACCTTCAAGATGAAATTTCTCTAATCCCATCATTACATACGGAAACAAATCGATTGATGACGGACTGTAATCTTCTCTTTTTTGCGCAACAATATTTGCAGCTGTGTAACTAAGTTTTGTATCTGAATCTTCTGTTTTTTGGATATTAAAACCTGAAAACTGAAATTCTTTCTTTTTGAATCCTAAATTATGGAGAAAACTTACATTCAAAACACATTTTTCGACGCTCACATAATAACCTCCTAAAAAAGTCCATCTTGGCATAAAAGCAGTGTTCGATGTTTCGACTTCACTAGTATAAACAATAGTAAAAGGATAGGTAGTTGGAGTATAATCGAGAAAAAGAACGCGGTTATCTGAAAAAAGAGTACTGCCGCTTACAGCACTTTGGTCTCTAAAATCTTTTTTCTTAATTTTCTTGATTTCGTTACCAAAAGCATCATAAACTATGGCTTCTATATTTTTAATTGAAGTTGATTTATCATAATGCTGGTACGCATCTATATGATTCTGCCCTTTTTCGTTTAAAACAGTAACCACTCTTTGGATTTTCAAATTCATGCTTCGCTGAGAAGCAATCGTAATATCCATCTGATCTAAACGGACTACTGCATCCGCATTTTCTTTTAGACTGTCAGCAATGGTTAAAATGGTATAATTATTCTTCTGAGCATATGAAAATAGCACAAAAAATAAAAAAACAAGTGTGTAATAAAGGCTTTTCATTAGTAAGTAATTTCTCCAAATATATATTATTTTTAGAAATTCTTAACAAATGTTTATTTTATTTACTCTTTATTTTTGCTGTCTATCAGAATCGTTACAGGACCGTCGTTTAATAGGCTGACTTTCATATCGGCACCAAAAATTCCGGTCTGTACTTTCTTCTGAAATTCATTTTCCAGCGTCTTTACAAAGTTCTCATACATCGGAATGGCAAAATCAGGTTTGGCCGCTTTTATGTAAGAAGGACGGTTTCCTTTTTTAGTCGAAGCGTGGAGTGTAAACTGACTTACTACAATTATATCGCCATCTACATCTTGAACCGAGCAGTTCATAACATCGTTTTCGTCTCCAAAAATTCTCATCTTAATGATTTTACCGACGAGCCAATCAATATCTTCCTGAGTATCGGCATCTTCAATTCCAACTAAAACCAATAAACCTTTTTTAATGTCGGCTGTTTTTTGGCCTTCAACTGTTACAGATGCTTCTGAAACTCTTTGGATAACTACTTTCATTTTTATTTTGATCTAAATGCAGCATAATTAATTAGCCACAGATTACAAGGATTAAACAGATTTAAATTCTTTTTGTTAGATGCACTGCAGTTCATCTCTACAAATAAAACGTTCCATTTTTCACTTGGAATTTGGATTTTTCAAATTGGATTTTTTTACTTTCTCGTTTCATCACTCGCCGCACGATCTTCACCATAAATGTCAGTACGGTAATGCTCGTCATCACCTTCGAGGATTTTAAGGTAACTGTTGTAACGAGACCAAGCGATTTCGTCTTTTTCTAAAGCGGCTTTAATGGCGCAATGCGGCTCTTCCTTATGCAAGCAATTATTAAACTTGCACTGATCCTGAAGTCTGAAAAATTCCGGAAAATAATGACTGATTTCTGATGGTTCCATATCGACGATTCCGAAACCTTTGATTCCAGGCGTATCAATAATTCGCGCATCAAAAGACAAATCGTACATTTCGGCAAAAGTAGTAGTATGTTGCCCTTGTTTGCTTTGTTCTGAAATCACCGAAGTTTTTAAATGAAGGCTGGGCTCTAACGCATTTACTAAAGTTGATTTTCCAACACCCGAGTGTCCAGAAAACATACTGACTTTACCAATCATCATTTCCTTTAACTTGTCAATTCCTTTATTTTCTGTTGATGAAATTCGAAGACATTTATACCCAATTTCAGAGTAAATGTGTTGTAGATAAAGCTGATCGTCTAAAGTCTGATCATTTAAAGTATCAATCTTATTAAAAACCAGAACAGCTTCAATTCCGTAAGCTTCGGCAGTAACCAAAAAACGGTCTATAAAACTGGTAGTAGTTGGCGGATTATCTATTGTAATCAACAAAAAAACCTGATCAATATTCGAAGCAATAATATGAATCTGCTTAGACAAGTTAACCGATTTACGAACAATATAGTTTTTTCTTTCGTGAATGTTATGAATCATTCCGGTAACAGTATCAGAAGTCTGCTCCAATTCATAATCTACAATATCGCCTACAGCAATAGGATTGGTACTTTTGATACCTTTTATTCTGAATTTTCCCTTCATACGGCATTCCACAAAATCTCCGTTTTCAGATTTTACGGTGTACCAGCTTCCTGTAGATTTATAAACGGTTCCTGTCATTCAAATTTTAGATTGTTGATTTTAGATTTCAGATTGCTCTTAAAACTAAAAATTTTAAAAGGCAAAATTACGTTTTTTGAATTGAACAACGCAATTTCGCCTTTTAAATTTGAAAACAGTATCTTTACTTTACAGACTTTACCAGGTTATTTCGGCTAAAATTTCATTCTCTTTTACTTTTCCTAACTGAATTGTTCTTAGAGTTCTCGAAACTTTTCCTGCTTTTGTAGTATAAATTTCAACCATTACTGTTGCTGGGCCGTTTTCTGTCAATTCGCTTTCGCCAAAATAATTGGTCTTGATTTGATATTTACCTTTTCTAGCATTTCGAATTAAATATTGCTCTGGTCCGTAACCTTGCGTAAAATCTTTTGAAAATCTTGCGCCTGCCTCTGTTGTCTTGTGAGCATAGTAACACTCTTCGCCAGTTGGCTCAATAACATGTAAATCTAAATCTACATCCATTAAATTCCAGTTCATGATAATTCTAACATCAACAGGCAATTTCGAAAGGTATTTTTTATCGAGCTTGGTTGTTTTTATTTCAGAATGTTCCGAAACTAATCGATTGATATCCATCAGAATAATATCTTCTACTCCTTGATATTGTCCATTCATTTCGCCGTAATAATTTACTTCAAGCGATTTTATCAATTGGTCGAATGCCTCCTGATATTTTTGGGCATCTTCAAGCGCCAAAGCATAATCTCTTAAACTCTGCGGTTCATGAGCTCTCCATTTTGCTACTTGTTCTGCTGTAAAAACTGCATCATTATAAGATTTCCATTGTCGTAAAGTATACGTCAAGGTTTTATAAAGCTGATGATTCTCTAAACCTAAATCGGCAATATTACTGATAATCAGCAATGCTTTTTTAACATCGCCTTGATTGTAGAAAAAATGGGCCACATCAAAATAGAAACTAGGATTTCTTTCGTTTGATTTTCGAAGTTCAAAATACAAATCATACTGCTTTTCTTTTGGTGCCGATGCCAAAGCTTTTAAATACAATCGATCCGGATTCCAAGTTTTGGTTTCGTTTTCGGAAATATTATCATTCACATATCCTTCAGTTATATTTAAAGTATCTTGTCTCATTTCACTACTAGCAACTTCTCCATTATTAACAGCAACTCCCGAAACTTTATTTGCCAAAACTTGCGAAATATCTTCATTTTCTGAAATATCCTTAGCCGAAACGGTTTGAATGCTACCAGTAACGCTTTTTCTCTTAACAGTTGCTGCATAGGCCGTTACCACAACTTCTTCCAATTTAGAAGATTTTTCCATTCTTTTATTATTCTCCTCTCTTTCTTCAACAGCTCTTGCGCGAGCAACGGGTTCATCAACAGTTAAAACCGCATCTGGATCAGCTCTACTTGTTCTTGGACTCGAAACAACCACTTCTGCAAGCTGCGCATTCTGTTCTCGTAATACGACTCTAACCAGGTTGTTTCTACGTACATTAAACCGAGCAGGTTCTGTACCAACAAAGGAAACAACAAGTTCGCTGTTTTCAGGAGCCTGAATGGTAAATTTCCCATCAAAATCGGTACTAACTCCTTGTCTTTGTCCTCTTACAACAACGGTAGCTCCAGGCAAAGCAATTCCTTGAGAATCCTCTACAATTCCCGAAACAAAACCTTCTCTCACATTTGTACTTCTTTGCAAAGTTGTACTAGTAGCATTACTATTAGATCTTCTCGAATTTTCAATGTTAGATGTAACAGCTTTTGGCTTTACATATTTTATATTTTGTGTCCACCAGCTGTCTAATTCATTAAAATAATGCTCAATATTTTGCCAGTTGTTTTTCTGCTGTGCAAGTCGGCTCTCTTGTTCCTGTTTTTTAATGCGGTCAAATTCGGCGCGAAGTTCGGCCGGCGGTACAATATCATACGAAATATAATCACGAATGTCTTCCAAAACAATCAGCGAAGTGTTTTTGGTCACGATTCCGAATTTTTTTCCTAAAAGTTCAATTTCATCTGCATTTTTTGTGTACTGCAATTCAAGATTGGCTATCTTTTTTTGTGCCCAAAGTTTTTCTACATTAATATCCGCCGTGTTTTGAACTGTCGCATCTAAAACTATTTTTCTTTCTAAAACAGCTTTATTCCCGTACCCAAAAAGCAGTGTAATTTCATTCTCTGGATTTAAGGAAATTCCAGAAAAACTAAAACTTCCTGAAACTGTAGTTCCTGCCATCGGAAACAAATCTGTAACAGTAAGATTCTCTTGAATGCCCAAAAACTTCAAACTAACATTCGTCAATTTGTCTAAAGCCGTTTCAGAATTTATCTGATTTAGATTGATTAAATTTCCTCCAGTTTGCATTGTTGCGTAATTCAGAAAAGCAAAATCAGCAGAGACTGAAGATGTAATTGCGTAAACAGGCTTTTTAGTTTTTGGGAGGACATTTTCACTCAACGAAGATAATCCGTCAGAAAAGAATAAATATTCATTCTGATTTTCAAAATTGATTTGTGAAAAACGAGTACCTCCATCGTATTTTGTTTTTTCTAAAGCGTTTTTTAACTCAGACCAGTTTCCATTAGAAATCACAAATTCTTTCTGTTTTTCGAAAGTATAATTTAGAAAATACAATGTCACTTTTGTGTTTTTTATCTTTTGAAAATAAGCTTCAAGCAAGTTCAATTCTTTTTTTAAATCCCGATTTTTACAACTCAAGGAATTATCCCAAATCAATCCGATTGAGTTAGGTGTTTTCTTTGGCATATTCGCACCATCCACAAAAGCATTTCCGTAGAAGTAATATTGTCCGCCAACATTCTGCATTACAATACTCGGAATATTTTGCTGAATCGGAATCTTAAAAAGCAGTTTTTCAGAAGGCTGGTAATTTTCTTTTTTCATAGAGGCCTCAAAAGACTGATTCCATTTAGAAAAAACAATTTCTTTTTCAGAATCTCCAGTTACCGCCGGTTGTGCAGCCGCTCCCAAAACCGAAACATTAATCTCAAACTTATCCAGCTTTTTAGGATAACGGCTCAAAAACTGATACCCCAAATTATCTTTGTCTGATGCCGAAAGCTCTTCTTCATAACCAATCACTACAATTCGTTCTCCGTTTGGCATTAACGGATAAATTCTCGTTTTAAAATTATTCCCGTCTACTTTTTCCAATAAACCTGGATCCACTCGACGGTGTTCGATAGCTTCAAAAACTTGTTTCCCTTTGTTTTTGTTTACAGGAACGGCTTCTCTCAATTTGCCGTTAATGTCAATTGCGTATCTTGAAACCGAAACATTTTCTGGTAACGGAAAAATTAGTTCTGCTTCCATCTGACGATTTCCAGAATTGAAAAAATGCATTTCTGCCGTCGTATAAGCTATATTACCAACAACTTTTACATGTACTTTTAATTGGCTCACTCGCACTTTCTCGGCATCATCTCCTTTAACTGTGAGTTCGGGACTTTGAGCAAAAACCTTAGTCCCAAAAGAAAGCATGAAACAAAGAAGTAATTTGAAACTTGTTTGAGAAAATAATGTCATTGGTGAAAGCAATTTTGGTTTCATGGCATAGATTTTTAAAGTTGTATAATGATATAGAGAACAAAAAGTTTCAAAAGGTTGGGAAGGAGTAAAAAAATAACCATATAAACGATATAAGGAAATTTTAGTTCTGTGTTAAACATAGCCTAAGGCTTAAACCTGAAACAGAGATTAGAATTAAATGCTTAAAAATGGAATATGGATTGCGTTCTCAACGTTGAAACCTTTGGCTATAATTAAAACAAAAATCCCCACCACTTCTTTTCGAAGTAATAGGGATTTTAAAAAAACAATCTATTTTCAATTAATGCTATAAGAAATTCAAGGCCAAAGTTTAGCAAAAACTTAATTATCTTATATCACTTATATGGTTTAAAGAAAATTATGCATTGAAAATTTTCTCTTGGTGACCAATACTTTCTTGGTGAATTGCTTTGAACATTCTTAAAACGAATTCTTCAGTAAGACCTTTTTTCTCTCCTTCCAAAATCATTTTTCCTAAGATTTCGTTCCAACGGTTGTTTTGAAGAATCGCAACGTTAGCGTCTTTTTTCACCTGACCAATTTCGTCAGCCACTTTCATACGTTTTCCTAACAATTCTAATAAGTTAGCATCCAAAACATCGATGTTAGCTCTTAGTTTTTTCATTTTTTGGCTGTACTCGTCTGTAGTATCATCCGTTTTTCTGATCGTCAAATCTTTAATGATTTGCTTCAAAGCATCTGGAGTAACTTGCTGTGCAGCATCAGACCAAGCATTGTCTGGATCGATGTGCGTCTCGATGATCATACCATCGTAGTTCAAATCTAAAGCTTCTTGCGTTACTTCGAAAATCATTTTACGATCTCCAGTTATGTGAGATGGATCAATGATTAATGGTAAATCAGGGAATTTATTTTGTAATTCGATAGCAATCTGCCACTCTGGAATGTTTCTGTATTTTGTTTTTTCGTAAGTTGAGAAACCTCTGTGGATAACTCCTAATTTCTCGATTCCAGCCATATGTAAACGCTCAACACCACCTAACCATAAAGCTAAATCTGGGTTTACAGGGTTTTTAACCAAAACAATTTTATCTGTTCCTTTTAAAGTATCAGCAATTTCCTGAACTGCGAAAGGGTTTGCCGTTGTACGTGCTCCAACCCATAAAACGTCGATATCATATTCTAAAGCTAGTTTACAGTGCGCTGCAGTCGCAACCTCAGTTCCCATTAATAAACCAGTTTCAGCTTTTGCTTTTTGTAACCATTTTAATCCAATTTCTCCAATACCCTCAAATCCTCCTGGACGAGTTCTTGGTTTCCAGATTCCAGCTCTGAAAACACTTACTTTTGAATCTTTTAATTCGTGAGCGATTTTCAAAACTTGATCTTCAGTTTCTGCACTACAAGGTCCAGCTATCACAAGTGGGTGATTTAAATTGAAATCTTCTAACCACTTTCTCATTTCTTTCTTATTTTCCATCTTTATTCTAATTTACTTTTTAGTTGTTGTTAATCCGTTTAGTATTTCTTTTATTTTATTTGTGCTTTCCATTTCTTCAAAAATGGCGTTATAATCTTCTTCTTTCAGCAAATCTCTAAATCGACTGAGATTTGCAATATAAGCTTCTAATGTTTCTAGAACGTATTCTTTATTCTGCTTAAAAATCGGTGTCCACATTGCTGGCGAACTTTTGGCTAAACGAACAGTGCTTTCAAATCCACTTCCCGCCATATCAAAAATATCCTGTTCGTCTTTTTCTTTATTCATTACTGTTTTCCCAAGCATAAACGAACTGATGTGCGATAAATGCGAAACGTAAGCAATGTGTTTGTCGTGCGAAACGGGATCCATATATCGAATTCTCATTCCAATTGAACTGAAAAGATTCAATGCTTTTTCTTGTAATTTAAATGCGGTCTTTTCGACTTCGCAGATAATGTTTGTTTTTCCTTGAAACAAACCTCTAATTGCTGCCGATGGTCCCGAAAACTCTGTTCCAGCAATTGGGTGCGTAGCAATAAAATTTCTTCTTTTCGGGTGACTCGCAACTGCTTCACAAATTGGCTTTTTCGTCGAACCTACTTCAAAAACAATTGTTTTATCTCCGACTGCGTCCAAAACTTTAGGTAAAACCGTCAGCGCTACATCTACGGGAACCGAAACAATTACAAAATCGGCTTTTTGAAGATCCTCAAAACTTCCCGCTTCGTCAATAACTCCCAAATCAATTGCCTGCTGCAAATGCTGTTCGTTGCTATCGATTCCTAAAATAGTCGCATCAGGATAACGTCCTTTGATGTCTAACACCATCGAACCGCCAATTAATCCTATTCCTATTACGTATACTTTCATATTTCTTTTTATTTGAAGCTGTTTCCTGCTATCCGTTTCAATCTTTTCCGCCGAACCCCAGCGCAAAAGGATTTCCACTTCTATCAGGGCTAGGGCTTCTCGTTTTTCAAGACCTTTTATGTCTCCTGCAAGGTTTCCAAAACCTTGTAGGTTTATATTATTAAGACCTTCAGTCTTATACCTACAAGGTTTTGGAAACCTTGCAGGAAATCTTAATACTTAATTCTACAGTCTTAATACTAAAATCGATCAATCGCTTCTTGAACTTTTTCTTCTTTTACACACAATGAGAATCTGATATATCCTTCGCCGTTGCTTCCAAAAATGGTTCCCGGCGTGATGAAAATATGTTTCTCATATAATATTTCGTCAATGAACTTCTCTGCTGATTCGATTCCTTCTGGAAGTTTTGCCCAAACAAACAATCCTACTCCTTCCTTATATACTTTACAGTTTAACTTTTCTGCTAGTTTTTCCGTTAATTCTCTGCGGCGTCTGTAAATTTTGTTTTGGTCTTCGAACCAAGATTTATCACATTTTAAAGCAGCGATAGCGCCTTTCTGAATTCCGTAAAACATACCGCTGTCCATGTTGCTTTTTACTTTTAGGACTGCATCAATAATTTCAGGATTCCCTAAAACCATTCCGACTCTCCAGCCTGCCATGTTGAATGTTTTACTTAGCGAATTCAACTCTAAAGCCACTTCTTTCGCTCCTTCAACTTGCAATAAACTCATCGGATTATCATTTAAAACAAAACTATACGGATTGTCATTAATCAATAAGATATTGTGTTTTTTAGCAAAAGCAACCAATTTTTCAAACAACGCTAAACTTCCTCTCGCTCCTGTCGGCATGTGCGGATAACCCAGCCACATTATTTTTACTTTCGAAAGATCCAGTTTTTCAAGAGCTTCAAAATCCGGTTCCCAGCCATTTTCTTCTTTCAAATCATAATAAACTGGAACTGCCTGAACCAAATTGGTTACCGAAGTATACGTTGGATAACCCGGATTCGGAATCAAAACGTGATCGCCTTCATTTAAAAATGCTAACGAAATGTGCATAATTCCTTCTTTTGAACCCATAAGAGGTAAAATCTCGTTATTCGGATTCACTTCAACACCAAACTGATCACGATAGAAATCCGCCATCGCCTGTCTCATTTCTGGCAATCCCTGATAGCTTTGATAGCCATGCCCATTTTCGTCTTGAATTGCCGCAGCGACTGCTTCAATTACTGCTTTTGACGGACTCAAATCAGGGCTTCCAATTCCCATATTGATGATCGGTTTTCCTTCAGACATCAACTGACGAACTTCTCTTAATTTTGACGAGAAGTAGTATTCTTCAACTGTGTCTAATCGTTTTGCTGTTGTAATCATGATTTCTATTTATTCTCTTTTAGAGTTTTTTATTTCGTAAGCAAAGTCAAAAACTTTTAACTTCTAACCTATAACTTTTAACTTTCTTAAGGTCTAGTATTCTTATATTCTCCCAGCACTTTAAAATATTCTGCCATAATGTTTAATAATGCTTTAGCTTTTGCAAAATCTTCGTATTTCTCGAATGTCACGTCTACGAAGAATGAATATTTCCAAGGCGTTTCGATTTTTGGAAGCGACTGGATTTTTGTCAAATTCAGTTTACAGTCGCTCATTACATTTAAAACCGCCGCCAAACTTCCTCTTTTATGATCTAACTCAAATTTGATTGACGCTCTGTTGATTTCACTTTCCGGCAAAAATGAATTTTGCTTTTTGATGATTACGAAACGCGTCATATTGTTTTTGATTGTTTGAATCGATGATGCAATAATATCCAGATCATACATTTCAGAAGCTGTTACACTTGCAATTGCCGCAATTCCAGTTAACTGTTTTTCCTGAATTCTTCTTGCTGTTTCAGCCGTATCTTTATCCTCAATCAATTTGATATTTGGATATTGTTTCAAGAAATCCATGCATTGCAAAAGTGCCATTGGGTGCGAATGAACTTCTCTGATATCTTCAATTTTCTGACCTTTTAAAGCCATTAAATTTTGCTGAATATTCAAATAATGCTCTCCAATAATGTGCAAATTGTTCTTGTCAATCAATGCATAATTTGGAATAATCGGACCTGCAATTGAATTTTCAATCGCCATAACGGCCTGATCAGATTTTCCGGCAATAAGGCTGTCGATCAGTTCTTCAAAAGACAAACATTCATCAATATCCACATTTTCAGAGAAATACTCTTTCACAACCTGATGATGAAATGATCCTTTAATACCTTGTATTGCAATTTTCGTTGTCATATAGTCAAAAAAAAATCCTGATTTGCATCAGGATTGTATATTAGTTTTATTTGTCTTAATTTTTATCTCAAATAACCATAGCACAATCCTGACTTCTACTAAAGAAGAAATAAAAATTGTTGCTAAAATAAAAACGGTTAGTTGCCATTTTGTTTGTGTTATTTTGTAAATTCTCTGCGAATGTATAAATTATTTTTAGTGCACCAAAAAAAAGATTGCATTTTATGAAACAAAAAAGGATTTCTTAACAAATTTAGGAGGTTTTGTATGATAATGTAAAAAAACTGCCTTAAAATGAGAATATTAAAATGAGGTTCTGAGGTTCTGAGTAGCTAAGGCGCTAAGTTTTTTCACTACAAATTCACGAATTAGCGCAAATTTTTGTGGTTGTTTGATTCAAATTTCTCAAATTACTCGGTCTTTTTTTGTCATTTCGACTGAAAGGAGAAATCACACTCGAAATTCCGCAAACCAATCTACACAATCTTGTCATTTCGAAGGAGAAATCTCCGCAAGTAACTCCGCAATCTAAATAGCCAATCTTTGTAGAGCTTCTCGTGGAGATTTCTCGTTCGTCGAAATGACAAAAATTTGCGATTATCCAAATAACCCCGAAACCGGTTTATTCAAAATCCCAATTTTACTATAATCAAAATTCATTTTTTCCTTTAGTAGAGAAGCATAGACACTTCTAAAATCGATTTCATACTTTAAATCGCCATTATCGAGATCAGCTAAATTTGGATTCTTTCCTAAAATAGTTCCTTTGTTATTGCCTCCGATGACAAACATTGGCGCGGCAGTTCCGTGGTCGGTTCCGCTGCCGTTGTCTTTTACGCGTCTTCCAAATTCTGAAAAAACTACGATTGTGACATTCTGCAATAATTGAGCTTGTTTTAAATCGGAATAAAAACTGTATAACGAATCGTTTAAATCGGTTAATTTTCGTTCGTGAATGGCAAGCTGATTATCATGCGTATCAAATCCGTTTAGAGATGTATAATATACTTTTGAATTTAGATTTCCTTTTATTAATCTCGCAATCCATTCTAAATTTTTAGATAATTCGGTTTTCGGATAACTGATTTCGTTTTTTGATTTCGCCAAAGCTTTCTGTATTTCATCTGAACCTTCGGTAACGGAATTGGCAATTTTTCGAACAAAATCTAAATGCGGATTTTTAGACAATGTCACATTTTCTTCTTTTGGTTTTACCTTAAATCTATCCGGGTCTTTTACCGTTATAAAATTCGGTTCAACTCCTTTTAATGCCAAATTATCAATCGAATCTAAATTGATTCCGGCTGTCGCCTGATGTCCGTTGCATTGTAAATCCAGAAATCTTCCGAGCCAGCCTTCGTTTATATATTTATTAGAATCTGTTGCGGTCTGCCAGATTTCCTGACTTCTAAAATGAGAACGAATCGGTTCCGGATAACCCACATTTTGAATTACCGTTAAATCTCCGTTTTGCTGCATTTGGGCAAAATCTTTTAGCGAAGGATGAAATGCCATTCCTTTATTTTTTCCGACAACTAAATCTTTATTTAAAGCAATCTTCGTTCGTAAATCATAATATAACGGATCGTCGTACGGAATAAAAGTATTCAATCCGTCGTTTCCGCCATTCAATTGCACAAAAACAATACATTGCTCTCCGACAACCAAATTATTCTGCGAACCAAAAGCATGTAAAAAATCAGGAAGCACCAGCATTCCTCCTGTAAAAGTCCCAGTCAGTGTTAAAAAAGTTCTTCTGTTCATGATTACTACTTTTAGATTAATTGATATTCTGGAAGTTTGGTGATGTAATTAAAAAGTCTCAAGACAGCAAAATCGGCATGCGGATCTTTCGGATCAAAATCATATTTCAATAGATTTTCCATATCTTTTTGAGCCGAATTGCTGACATTAAATAATAATCTTTCGGATAATTCAGAAATGATGGTTTTGTTGTTTCCATCCGAATCAAAAGCAACTTTCACGGAAACTTTTTCATATTCCGATTTTTCTTTTTCGACTCCGTTCATCATCGTTTTGAGAACTTTTCTATTCAGACTTTTTCCACTGCACAATAAATCGGCTGTATTGTTTCTTTGAAGATAAATCTGCGAGGTCAGCCATGAATTTCCGCCATCCCAGCCTTTTACATTCACCTGATTGTACAAATCCATTCCCTGCTGCTTTATAAACGTCATAATTGCAGCATCATTTACATTCTCCATCTGCAATTCATCACAGAGTTGTAAAATATAAACCAGCGGATTTTTGATTTTATTCCCAGAATTTTCTTTTTTAAATTCTTCTGTAAAAATTTTAGTCAATAAAGGTTCAATTTCAAACTTTTGCTTTCGGAAATAATCACCGTAATAAACAACCAGATCTTGAGGAGGATTATCATAAATAAACCATTTCAGAATTTTTCGAGTAATGAGATACGGAATATTTTTCTGTTCGAAAATAATATCCACTAAATCATCTGCTTTCCAGTTTCCTGTTTTTCCAAAATAGGTTTTATCGCTGTTGTCTTCAATATTTTTTCTATAAACCGCCCCATCATCACCAACATTTAATCCTGCTAAAGCTTTGGCTCCGTTTTTAATATCATCTTCGGTATAATTCCCAATTCCGATTGTAAATAGTTCGAGTAATTCGCGACTTAAATTCTCGTTTACTTTTCCTTTCTTATTATCGCCATTGTCTAAGTACCGAACCATGGCATTTGATTTCAGGATCTGTTTGGTCAATTCTTTAAAATTCCCAAAGGCATTTTCTCTTAAAATCATATTGTGCTGGTAAATCCAGTAATTGATTTTTACTTTTTGGGAAGTCGAAACAAAATGATTGTGCCAGAAACAAACCATGTTTTCACGTAACGGAAATTCGTCGTTACGCATTTTCGCAATCCACCATTTTTTGAATTCGGCAGTCGCCTGATTTTCTTTTTTCTGAATTTCCTTTTTTGTTTCCGGATCTGAAGTTTTAATGATTTCCCTAACTTGTTTCAACTCTAAAGTAGTTTTAGGCTGATCTTGCAGAAAGCCTGGAATTGCTGTATCAAATTTTGAATTATAAGATTGCTTTAGAAATTTTTCTAAGCCGAGTTTTTCAATTTTTGAAGTTTGTTTTCCTGAAAAACCTAATCGTAAGGACCAAAGACTGCTTTTTTTCATCGTTCAGAAATTATTACAATAAGACTCGATTCTCTTTTAAAGGTTTAAAAGAGAAGGTTCTGAGCTACTTAGATGCTAAGGTGCTAAGTTTTGAAAGTCTTTGGTAATAATTAGAACGGGGAATTTTCGGAGATATTGTTTTCACATTATTGAACAACCATAATCAAAATTGAACAACCATTATCAAATATAGGCCGTGGTTTCAACCACGGGAGACGAATTGGGGTGATGCGCTGTGTTCCCGTGGTTGAAACCACAGGCTATGTTCAACAAATAATCATTGAATCATAGGCTCCTCTTAATATAAACATTCATCAACGAATTCTTTATTTTCATTTAGATATAGAAAATAATTACCTGACTTTATCTGATTCTTATAAAGTTCTAATTTAATTTAATTTAATTTCAATACATGGAGTTGGAATAAAATCATGGTCGATTAAAATCGATATGGATTTTGATATAACACTATCAAACTTTAAATCTTCATATTCTTGCGAATCGATATTTTGAAAATATTGTGTTGCAAGATTATAAAACTCTTTTTTATTGCGAACTGCTTTTTCCAATAATCCATTTTTTGCTATCACTTGTAAATTTATAATTTTATTGATAACTCTAAGTGCCCACCTAAACCAAGTTCTACAATTTTCTGAAGTGTCGAAAACTTAACTTCTTTTACATTGTTCTCAATCTTTGAAATATACGATTTTGTTGTCCCTGCTTTTATCGCAAGTTCTTCCTGAGTCATTCCTTTTTGAAGTCTCGCTTCTTGAAGCAATACCCCTATTTTAAAGCTTTCATAACCTGCTTCTAGCTCATCACGTTTTGGTGTTCCTACTTTTCCGTAATGCTGTTCAATAAAATCTTCCAAGCTAGTTAAGTTTTTATTTTTCGTTTTCATATTCCTTTTTAATTTTCAAAGCTTTTTTAATTTCTTTCCTTGGTGTTTTTTGAGTTTTCTTTTGAAATCCATTAGCTAAAACAATTAATCTTCCTTCGTCGAAAAAACAAAAAATTCTAAATATATTACTCCCCAACTGAATTCTAATTTCATAAAGCCCATCGGTATTGTCAATATATTTTAAATATGTAGATGGAATTTTTTCAGCATATTCTATTACTCGTATTGTCCAGATTATTTTTGCTTTGACTTTTTCTTCTTGTTTATTAAAAAAAATTTCAAAATAATCTTTAAAGAAAAAAACAAATCTAAACTTTGAATCATTATTCATCTTAGCAAATATATAAAAGTTGTTCTTAAGTGAAACATTTGTCATTACATAAGTTTCAAAAAAAACAAATATAAATAAAAACTTACAAAAACAAATAGCAACAAAAAAAAGCAGCTATCATTACAATAACTGCTTTCGTATTTTAAAAATCTAAACTCTAAAATTAACTTCCACACATTTCACAATCCTCCGGTTCAGCTGACTGTGCTTTTAAAAGCATTGCTTTATAGTCTTCAACACTGATTGATTCCGTTTCTTGAACTAATGACGGAGCTGTTTCTTGTTTTTTATCGTTGTTTAATGTGAATTTAATCGCATCTACGGCCGCTTTTGTTCTTAGGTAATACATTCCTGTTTTTAAACCAGACTGCCAAGCGTAGAAGTGCATTGACGTTAGTTTAGAATAGTTGGCATCCTGCATGAACAAGTTCAACGATTGAGATTGGTCAATAAAATATCCTCTTTGACGAGACATATCGATAATATCTTTCATCGACATTTCCCAAACTGTTTTATAAAGATTTTTTAAGTCTTGTGGAATGATGTTGATGTTTTGAACAGAACCATTATGACGCATAATTTCTTGTTTCAAATCTTCGTTCCATAAACCTAATTTTACTAAATCTTCCAGTAAATGTTTGTTTACTACGATAAACTCTCCAGACAATACACGACGAGTGTAAATGTTTGATGTATATGGTTCAAAAGCTTCGTTGTTTCCTAAGATTTGAGAAGTAGAAGCAGTTGGCATTGGCGCTACTAATAATGAGTTACGAACTCCGTGCTCCATAACTTCTTTTCTTAATGAAGCCCAGTCCCAACGACCCGATAATTCCTCGTCTTTTAATCCCCACATGTTGTATTGGAATTCTCCTTGCGACATTGGCGAACCTGCAAAAGTAGAATACGGCCCTTCTTCTTTTGCCATTTCCATAGAAGCAGTTACAGCTGCAAAGTATAATGTTTCAAAAATCTCTTGGTTTAATTTTTTAGCCTCGTCACTTGTAAACGGCATACGTAACATGATGAAAGCATCGGCCAAACCTTGCACTCCTAATCCAACCGGACGGTGACGCATGTTTGAATTTTCAGCTTCTTTTACCGGATAGTAGTTTCTGTCGATTACTTTGTTCAGATTACGAGTTACATGTTTTGTAACATTGTAAAGAGATTCGTGATTGAATTCTCCGTTTTCGATAAACATTGGCAACGAGATTGAAGCCAAGTTACAAACTGCAATTTCATCTTTTGAAGTAAACTCCATAATCTCTGTACACAAGTTTGAAGAACGAATTGTTCCTAAATTCTTGTGGTTTGATTTACGGTTTGCTGCATCTTTGTACAACATATATGGCGTTCCGGTCTCGATTTGTGACTCAAGGATTTTCTCCCATAATTCACGAGCACGGATTGTTTTTCTTCCTTTTCCTCTAAATTCATAATCAGTATACAAAGCTTCGAATTCTTCTCCGTAAACATCATATAAACCTGGACATTCGTTAGGACACATTAAAGTCCAAGTTGAATCTTCCTGAACACGTTTCATGAATAAATCTGAAGTCCACATGGCGAAAAATAAATCTCTCGCACGCATTTCTTCTTTTCCAGTGTTTTTCTTTAAATCCAAAAATTCAAAGATATCGGCATGCCACGTTTCGATGTAAATCGCAAAACTTCCTTTACGTTTCCCTCCACCTTGATCTACATAACGAGCTGTATCGTTGAACACTCTCAACATCGGAACAATTCCGTTTGAAGTTCCGTTTGTACCGCGAATGTAAGATCCAGTCGCACGAACATTATGAATAGACAAACCAATTCCCCCCGCTGACTGCGAAATTTTTGCGGTTTGTTTTAAAGTATCATAAATACCGTCAATACTGTCATCCTGCATTGCCAAAAGGAAACAAGAAGACATTTGCGGTTTTGGAGTTCCTGCGTTGAACAACGTTGGCGTTGCGTGCGTAAAGAACTTTTTAGACATTAAATCGTAAGTTTCAATAACCGATTTTAAATCGTCTAAGTGAATCCCAACAGACACACGCATCAGCATGTGTTGTGGACGCTCTACAATTTTTCCATTTATTTTAAGAAGATAAGAACGCTCTAAGGTCTTGAACCCAAAATAATCGTAATTAAAATCTCTGGTATAAATAATATGAGAATCTAAAAAAGCGGCATTTTCCTGAATCACCTTGTACACGTCATCTGCAATTAATGGCGCGTCTTGACCGTTTCTTGGATTTACGTAATTGTACATATCTTTCATCGTTTCAGAGAAAGATTTTTTGGTATTAGAGTGTAAATTCGAAATTGCCACACGAGCTGCCAATTGTGCGTAGTCTGGATGGGCAATGGTCATAGATGCTGCAGTTTCTGCTGCAAGATTATCCAATTCAGAAGTCGAAACTCCGTCATACAATCCTTCGATAACTCTCATCGCTACCTTTACCGGATCTACAAGCTCGTTCAAGCCGTAGCACAATTTTTTGATTCTTTCTGTAATCTTATCAAACATTACGGGCTCTCTGTGGCCATCTCTTTTTACTACATACATAAGCTTACCTTTTATGGTTATTGAAAAAATTGAAGTAACTAGAAAACGAATTCCAGCACTTAAACATTGCGTGTTTTTAAATTAAATTTAGAGAATTACCAAATTCTCAATAGTTACTCGTTTCAAATTCGAAAATCGAATTTAAATGCGTCAAAAATTGCTATTGAATCTGCGACTTGGGGAAAGTGATTCAACCTTAAATAATGTTTTGTAATCTTTTTTCAGCGTCCCTTGAAGAGCAGACGCTAAAAGTATTTTTGTTGTCTAAAAATCTGCATCGAATGAAATTTTCTGAGCATCGCTGTCGGTGTTCATCACACCAGATTTTTGATACTCTGCAACACGTTTTTCAAAGAAATTAGTTTTTCCTTGAAGAGAAATCATGTCCATGAAATCGAATGGATTTGCTGACCCATAAACACGCTCACAACCCAATTCTACAAGAAGTCTATCGGCAACAAACTCTAAATACTGTGTCATTAAACCAGCATTCATACCAATCAAACTTACCGGAAGAGACTCAGTTACAAACTGTCTTTCGATATCCAATGCATCAACAATAATTTCTTTAATTCTTTCTTTTGGTACTTTGTTTACCAAATGGTGATTGTGCAAGTGAACTGCAAAATCACAATGTACGCCTTCGTCACGAGAAATCAATTCATTAGAGAAAGTTAAACCTGGCATCAAACCACGTTTTTTCAACCAATAAATGGAACAGAAAGCACCTGAGAAAAAGATACCTTCAACAGCAGCAAAAGCAATAAGCCTCTCAGCAAACGAATCCGATTCAATCCATTTTAAAGCCCATTCTGCTTTTTTTCCAATTGCAGGAAATACTTCCAAAGCATTAAACAATTCCGCTTTTTCAGTATCATCTTTTACATAAGTATCAATTAATAAAGAATAAGTCTCACTATGAATATTCTCCATCATGATTTGAAATCCATAAAAAAACTTCGCTTCTGGATATTGAACTTCATTTACAAAGTTCTCAGCCAAGTTTTCATTAACGATTCCGTCAGAAGCGGCAAAAAATGCTAAAATATGCTTGATGAAATATCTTTCATCGTCATTCAATTTATTATTCCAGTCCGTCAAGTCTTGGTGCAAATCGATTTCTTCAGCAGTCCAAAAACTCGCTTCCATCTTCTTGTACCATTCCCAAATATCATGATGTTTAATCGGAAAAATAACAAAGCGGTTTTTATTTTCTTGTAATATCGGTTCGATTTGTGACATGACTGTTTTTGTTAATTTTTTAGTGTTTTTTTACCGTTAAAATAGGCATTACAAAGATTGTCATTTCACGCCAAAAATAAAAGCCAAACTTATTCACAATTGATCGGAGTTTTTAACAACGCTCAAAAATTGCTATATTTTTCACACAACAATTAAATACCTGAAAACAAGTATTTTAAAATCCAAAAAAAGGGTTATGAGGACTGTAAAATATAGACTTTTTAATATAAAATGCAAGAAATTTTAAATACTTTTTAGAAAGTTTTTTCGAGTCAAAATTTATTTTTTTTGAGTCAAAAAAGGTGTAGAAAAAACACTAATTAATCGCCTCTGTTTTTATGATTTTTTAAGTTCTTCAGCTACCTTTTCGAGTTCTAGGTACCAGTCTTCTCCAAACCGACGAATGAGCGCTTCTTTCACAAATTTATAAACCGGAACCTCCAATTCTTTTCCAAGAGAACAAGCATCGTCGCAAATATCCCAACGGTCATAATTTACTGCGGCAAATTCTGTAAAGTCTTTTACGCGGATTGGATACAAATGACAAGAAACAGGTTTTTTCCAGTCAACAATTCCCTGATTATAGGCTTGTTCAATGCCGCAAAGAGCGGTCTGCCCATCAAAAATTACGTATGCGCAGTCTTTATTATCAATAAGCGGTGTTTCAAGATCACCATCAGTTCCTTTTAACCAAGTTCCTTGCGCTTCTATTGCTTCAATTCCTTCTTTGCGCAAAAACGGTTTTACTTTTGGATAGATTTCTTCTAAGATTTTAGTTTCAGCCTCGTTCAAAGGCGCGCCCGCATCTCCATCAACACAACAAGCCCCTTTACAAGCAGACAAATTGCATACAAATTCTTTTTCCAGAATATCCTCTGAAATAATTGTTTTACCTAACTGAAACATGATATTATTTTTAGAGTGCAAAGATAGTCAAAGAAAGCAGATATTCTTTCTTAAAATTTAACCGCAAAGTTCGCAAGGGTTTACGCAGGGTTCGCAAAGTATTATAGTTTTTTTTTATCCTTGCGAACCTTGCGTAATTCTTTGCGGATTTTTGCGGTTAAAGCAGACATTGTTACAAATATCACTTTTTTAACTATTAAAACATATTTTTATAACAAAAATACATTCTATCGAAAAAACACCTAATTTTATTATTTACTTTTGCAGCGTTTTTAAACCCTAAAAACCAAAGCGATATGTTAGAAATTAGCCTAAAGGAAATTGTAACTGTAAGTATGGTGCTTTTTGCCGTAATTGATATTGTCGGCTCAATTCCGATTATTGTGAACCTCAGAGCCAAAGTGGGACACATTGAATCTGAAAAAGCTTCTATAGTGGCAGGCGCCATTATGATTGTATTTCTTTTTGTCGGAGAAGGTTTATTGAACCTAATCGGCATCGACGTGCATTCATTTGCCGTAGCAGGATCCTTTGTTTTGTTTTTTCTAGCTTTGGAAATGATTTTAGGAATCAGAATTTACAGAGACGAAGAACCCGGATCTGCTTCTATTGTTCCTCTAGCGTTTCCGTTGATTGCCGGAGCAGGAACCATGACGACTTTACTTTCGCTTAGGTCACAGTTTCATACCATCAATATTATAATTGCAATTCTGCTCAATATAATATTGGTTTATATTGTTTTGAAGTCTTCCAAAAAAATCGAAAATCTGCTTGGTGAAAATGGACTTGGCGTTGTCCGCAAGACATTTGGGGTGATACTTTTAGCGATTGCTGTTAAATTATTCGCCGCTAATGTTAAAGGTTTGTTCGTCTAGAATTAATTTTTATACTTTTACCGCATAAAATTTCTAAAATACAGCTCTGCGGCATTTTCCCCCACTGAGTCATACTTATTATTTTGGATAACAATAAAATCTTATGAAAATTTTCACTTCAATCTTGGTGCTTATAGCATTGGCTTTAATTGTTTTTAATATTACGCAGCTCGATTTCAATAATCCTTTGCAAGGAGATAGCGGAGTTGCTCTTATTGGAATTGCCGCTTCTTTCTGTGCCGTTTTGATTCTTTTGATTTTTAGAATTTCAAAAAGAATCGAAGAAAAAATGAATGACAACAGATAATATGTTTGACGTTTTAATTATCGGCGGAGGTGTTTCAGGCATTTCTTGCGCACTGGTTTTAGGATCAGCAAAAAACAAAGCTTTTGCTGCAGACAAAAAAATCGGAATTTTTACCCATCAAAAAAGCTCTTCCTTACAAGAAGCCATTTTTTATAACGCATATGGTATAAGTCCAGGAAAGTTGGGCTCTGAACTACTTACAGAAAGCACTCAGGATTTGGCCGCGACTTACCCGCATATTGCTCAGATTCCAAATGAAAAAGTAGTTAAAGTGGAAGGAATTTATCCTGAATTTACTGTTACTACCAATAAAAACTCCTACCAAACAAAAAATATCGTTGTGGGAATTGGTTCTGCTAATACTTTCGACATTGAAGGTTTAACGGAATTTGTTGAGCCTCATAAAAAAGCATTACCTGAAAAACAGCGTATTCAACTTAAAAACGAAGACCACAAAGTTGCTGACGGCATTTATGTAATTGGAACTTTGGCTGGCTGGCGAAGTCAATTGGCTATTGCCGCAGGAAGTGGCGCTGCTGTTGCAACCGACATTCTTACTTTGTGGAATAACGGCATACAGACTCACGCACACGATAGTATTCGATAAAATTTTTAAACCATATAAGTTGTATAAGTTCATATATGCCTTACGCATAGATGAAATGAACTTACATCACTTATATGGTTTATCTTTTTCTAGTATTATTTAACCGAAACGATTTCTGTTACTTTGATATGATTTTCGTCATCGGTTTTCCATTTTTCTCCTTTTACCGAAACCACGTCACCAATCTTAAACTTTTTGTAATTCTGAGGTCCGCCTAAATTTACGATGCTGATTGTCGCAAAATAGACTTCTTTTGCATCTGTTGTAATTTTTGCAGTATACCCATCTTTTCCAGACTCGATAGAATCAACCTTTCCGGTTACGGCATTATTGCTTTTCATATTTGCACAAGAAAAGACAAAAGCCATTACAACTGCCAGAAAGCTTATTTTTTTTAGATTTTTCATAGAAATATTTTAATACAAATCTCGCAAGATTTACACTGACTTTGTTATATTTTCTTTTAAAAAATTAGTATTATTTACTCGTTGGGTGTAATTAAAAAAATAAAAGCATTTTAACACATAGAAGCATAGTTTTTTGTGCCGAAAAAAGAAAATGGAACAAACAAGTTTCCACACATAGCTAAACTATGTGCATTTACACTAGTGAAACGCCTTTTTTAAGTTTAGTTAAACTATGTTTCTATGTGTTAAAATAATTTCACCCAACGAGTTATTATTTACCAGTTGGGTCAAATTACTTTAAACACAAGAATCATATGAATTACACCCAATGGCTGATATGTCTAATTCAGTGGGACACAGCTTCCGGCAATAACTTTTAGTTGTTCGCCAAATTGTTTCCAGACACGAATATATCGTAATATCGCGTTAAGAGGATTGTTGTCAAAATTTCCTTTTAGAGAAATTGTGACGGCCACAACAGCTGTATCGCCGATTATATTTACAATTTGATCTGAGGCCTCTAGAAAATCTATTTTCATTTTTCCTGATCGGTAACTTTCCAAATCAAGTGCCTTAGTGATCGTATTTCCGTCGGGAAGATTAAAAAGAAGATCGTCATGAAGAACACTTTCCAAAACCTGAATATCGGCATTTCTAATAGCTGTCAAAAGTTCGATTTCTGCATTAACTACCAATCCTGTATCCATAAACTATTTTTTTTGATTTAGCACCGTTTTAATCATGGTGTCTTCTTTTAGAATAACATCATAATAATACAATTCGCCATATAATTGTCTTGCAAATTCTGCTGTAATATGACGATTTACCAATGCTTTGGTTTTATCCAATTTTAAATCCAAGCCTGTCTGAAGAATGTACGTTTTGAATTTCTTAAAGTACACATCCGAATTTTGCATTTTAGCCAAAAACTCCTTAAAATGAAGGCCGTCAAAAGCGTGTCTGTTTTTATCCAGTTCTTCAAAAACAAAATGTCCGACAATACCGGTCTGAAGCAAGTAAGCAACATTTTCGTTTCCGTGCTCCGCTTCAATCGGAACAAAAACATCTGGAACAATACCGCCGCCACCATAAACAATTTTGCCTTTTGGCGTTTTAAACTTCAATGAATCTGCGACTTTTATACTGTCTTTTGCATAAAGTTCTCCCGATTTTAAACGTGCCTCAGATTCTTTAAAATACTCTTCGTTTCCTTTTTTATACGGTTTTTGAATCGATCTTCCGGTTGGCGTATAATAACGTGCTACAGTCAATCTTACCGCAGATCCATCATTAAAATCCATTTCGCGCTGCACCAAGCCTTTACCAAACGAACGTCTTCCTACAATAGTTCCCCGATCATTGTCTTGCAATGCTCCAGCTAAAATCTCGCTCGCCGAAGCACTGTTTTCATTAATTAAAACATAGACTTTTCCAGTTTCAAAACTTCCGGCTTTGGTTGCGAATGTTTTTTCAGTTGATCCATTTTTGTTCTTAGTAAAAACAATCAGCTGTTTATCTTTCAGGAATTCATCGGCGATCGCTATGGCTTCTTCCATATAACCGCCGCCATTGTCACGCAGGTCAATTACAAGAGACTCAATTCCTTTTTGTTTCAATCGTGCGAGTCCAGTTTTGAATTCATTAAAAGTGGTTTCCGCAAAACGATTGATTTTTATATAACCGATTTTATTCCCGATTAAGATTGAAGCGTCTACGCTTTTTATCGGAATAACATCTCTTCTGATTTTAAATTTCAGTTTCTTCTGTTCCGATTTTCTAAAAACAGTTACTTCTATTTCGCTGCCCTGTTTCCCTTTCAGTTTAGAAAAAAGACTGTCAGACGGAAGTCCTCTTCCAAATAATTTTGTTTTTCCTGCAAATAAAATTCTGTCGCCAGATTTTAATCCAGCTTTCGCTGAAGGACCATTTTCAATAGGTTTAATAATGGCAACAGAATCTTTATACATGTAGAAATTGATTCCGATTCCAACAAAATCGCCTTTCATGCTTTCGGCAACTTCGGCTTGTTCGCTCGGCGGAATATAAACAGAATGTGGATCTAGTTTTGCCAGAATATTATCGACTGTAAGATTTACGATAGAGTCGGTATTGATATCGTCGACATATTCGTTATTGATAAAATCAATAAGTTTATTGAGTTTGGTTTTCGAATAATTTTTGGCCAAAAGCTGATCGTCTACGGGAGCATTCATAACGCTTCCGAGTACAGTTCCGAGGCCAAAGGCTGCCCCGATTACGATTGGTAAATATTTCGAATTAAATTTCATTATTCTTCTAAAACAGGAATATGTTCAACCTCAACACCCGCTTTTATTAAAAACTGAATTCCGGAATCATCACGATATCCGTTTTGATATACTACTCTTTTTATTCCAGACTGGTGAATTAACTTACTGCATTCTTTACAAGGCGAAAGCGTAATGTATAAAGTCGCTCCTTCGCAAGACTGTGTAGAGCGTGCTACTTTCAAAATTGCATTTGCCTCAGCATGCAGTACATCCCAACGGGTCAATCCGTTTTCATCTTCACAGCAGTTTTCAAATCCAGACGGAGTTCCGTTATAGCCGTCAGAAATGATCATTCTGTCTTTTACGATAATCGCTCCCACTTTTTTGCGCTGACAGTAAGAAAGCAGACTCCATTCTTTTGCAATGCGCAGATAAGCCTTATCGTATTTATTCAATTTTTTTACTTCCATTTATATTATCTGTTCCAAATTGGGCTTTCAATAATCATCGGAATCACCACTCCAATTACAAAAGCCGACATAACCAAAGCCCAGTCACGTTTAGAAAAACGGAACACGGTCTGAACGATACTTGATATTACCAAAACCACAAAAACTACTATAAGCTGCGCAGCTTCGATTCCTAAAGCAAACTCTCCCAAAGGTAATAATTTTGAAGATGGCGAACCTCCTAAAATTATTTTGAAATAGTTCGAAAAACCAAGACCATGAATAATTCCAAAGAATAAAGTTATAAAAAATACCAGATTTATACTATCATTTTTGGAAGTCTTTCCTGCTGTAAATAAATGATATACTGCCGTAATCAAAATGGTTATCGGAATTAGGAATTCTACCAGATTTACCTTAATCGCAATAATTCCGTAAACAGACAAAAGCAGAGCCAAGGTGTGTCCGACAGTAAATACAGAAACCAATATCAAAATTCGTTTCCAATCTTTAAACAAATACGGAACAGTTAATGCGATTAAAAAAAGAACGTGGTCGTAAGCATTAATATCTAAGACGTGTTTTAATCCTATTTGAAAATAGATCCAAAATTGTGACATAGGTATGTTTAAATTAAATAATTAGGGGTTGTAAACTTACAATTAATTTTCAGAATTCGGCATTTAACCCCGTCAAATCGTGCAATAAAAATAAGTTAAATTTTATGAGAAAATTAAATTTGTCAAATTAAAATAAGATTTATCTTTGCTCGATAAAAACCAATTAATTATGTCATTTTCAGATTTATTTGATAACGAATTCAAACAAAGAAACAAGGGTCATTTCTCTGCAATTGTGCGTGTAGCTTTTGCTGACGGAAAGATAAATGAAGAAGAACAAGCCTTTTTAGACAAACTAGCTGCGAGATTAGAAATTTCGGACGAAGAATATAAAGAAATTTTATCTGATCCATGGAAACACCCAATAAACCCACCTTATTTATATACACAACGTGTAGAACGTTTGTATGATTTGGCAAGAATGGTACACATAGACCATCATTTGGGAGATCAGCAGGAAATAATGCTAAAGCGTATGGCATTGGCATTAGGATTTACTCCTGGAAACGTTGATTACATTGTTTCTAAAGCTTTATCTTTGGTAGACAAAAAAGTAGACGCAGATACATTTTCATTTGAAATGGAAAACATGAATAAATAGTATTCAGTGGTCAGTTTTTTTAGTGTTCAGTTAGCACTAAATCAGACTTACACGACATTTTAAACCCGACAAATTTTATGGCTTGTCGGGTTTTTATTTTTGTTCAAGTTAAATGTGCTACATAACTTGAACCTGAAACTTGAAACAAAAAAGCTGTTTACTAAAAAATCTGAATACTGATCACTTTAATCAGCTGCCATAAACTCCTCAGCTTTTTCTACCATGTTATAGCTGCCGCAGAAAAACGGAACTCTCTGATGCAGTTCTGTCGGCTGGATTTCCATAATTCTACCGAAGCCGTCTGTTGCTTTTCCTCCTGCTTGTTCTGCAATAAAAGCCATTGGGTTGCATTCGTATAACAAGCGTAGTTTTCCTTTTGGCGCTTTTGAGCTTGTCGGATAAATATAGACACCGCCTTTAATCATATTACGATGAAAATCGGCCACCAGACTTCCGATATATCTTGAAGTATACGGCCTGTCCTCTTCTTCTCGCTGACAGTATTTGATGTAGTTTTTAACTCCCTGCGGAAAGTGAACATAATTCCCTTCGTTTACCGAATAGATATGACCGTCTTTCGGAAATTTCATATTTGGATGTGAAAGATAAAAAGTACCAATCGCAGGATTAAGTGTAAATCCGTTTACGCCATGACCGGTAGTGTATACCAGCATAGTCGACGTACCGTAAATTACATAACCAGCGGCAACCTGACTAGTTCCCGGCTGCAGAAAATCTTCAATTGTGACCGGCGTGCCAATTGGCGTAATTCTTCTGAAAACAGAAAAAATAGTTCCTACCGAAACATTTACATCGATGTTTGAAGATCCGTCAAGCGGATCCATTAAGATTACGTACTTGTTATTATGACAGTTGTCGCTCCCCTGAACTGTAATAAAATCGTCGTTTTCTTCAGAAGCAATACCACAGACAATCTCACGGTTTATTAACGTCTGGATAAATACCTCGTTGGCATAGACATCTAGCTTTTGCTGGTCTTCGCCCTGAATGTTTTGTTCTCCGACTGCGCCGATAATATCGACCAGTCCGGCTTTGTTTACTTTATAGTTGACAACCTTTGCTGCCAAACGTATAGAGTTGATGATTCGGGAGAGCTCTCCCGATGAATACTGAAATGCTTTCTGGTTCTCAATAATAAACTCTCCCAGTGTTTTATTGCGTTCTTCCATTGCTAAATCGTTGTAGTTTTAAATTTAAGTCACAAATATCGTTTTTTTTGTGAGAATGATTTAAAAATTATTTTGTTAGTTTGCTGCTATTGTATATTTGCTAATTAACAGCAGAAAGTACCGCTAAAAAAAATACTTTTTTAGCTTAGAATCGATTAATAATAAGAATATGAAAATTAGAAAAGGAAATCCTGAAGACATGAAATCGGTGTTGGGACTTATTCAGGAGTTGGCCATATTCGAAAAAGAACCAGAGGCAGTAGTAATCACTGAGGAAGATTTAATACGCGACGGTTTTGGCGAGAAACCGCTGTTTCATGTTTTTGTTGCAGAGGTTGAAGAGGAAATTGTTGGCATTGCGTTGTACTATTACCGCTATTCTACCTGGAAAGGAAAAACCATACATCTTGAAGATTTGATTGTGAAAGAAAAAATGCGTGGTACAGGCCTTGGATCTGCGCTTTATGCTGAAATCATGAAACAAGGAAAAAGAGATGGTGTAAGAAGAGTCGAATGGAATGTTTTGGCATGGAATACTCCGGCAGTCAATTTCTACAAGAATTCTGGAGCAAAAATCCTTGACGATTGGCAGGTCGTTCAAATGGATGAAGCGGGAGTTAATGCGTTCTTAGAAAAATTATAAAATTTATTATGCCACGAATTGCACAAATTTCCACTAATTACTATTCGTGCTAATTCGTGAAATTCGTGGCAGATAGACACAGATTATAAAAATCATTTTAATCCTTATAATCTGTGGCAACAAACAAAATACTAGATTTCCTCAAATCTAAAAATCTAAAATCTAAAAAATCTAAAATTAAAAATGAGAGTATTTAAATTTGGTGGTGCGTCGGTAAAAGATGCTGATGGAATTAAAAACGTGTACGACGTTTTGCAAAAAGTAGGTTACGAAGATGTAATTCTTGTAGTTTCGGCTATGGGAAAAACAACAAATGCTCTTGAAGTTGTTATCAAGAATTACTTTGAAAAATCGACAGAACTAAGTGCTTCTGTACAAGAAATCAAAAAATATCATAATCAAATATTATTGGATTTATTTGAAGATGAAAATCATGCTGTTTTTGCAGCTGTGAATGCACAGTTTGATGAATTAGAATATTTCTTAGCTCATAATAAATCTCCGAATTACAACTTCGTTTACGATCAGATTGTAAGTTTTGGCGAATTGATTTCTACCAATATATTAAGTCATTATATGAATTTTAGAGGGATTCAGACGCAATGGCTTGATGTTCGTAATTTCATTAAAACAGATGCAAATTATAGAGATGCAGGTGTTGACTGGGAAACAACTCAAGAAAACATCAGCAAAAATGTACCTAGAAAAGTGTTGAATATTACCCAAGGATTCTTAGGTGCCGACGAAAATAATTTCACTACCACCTTAGGACGTGAAGGCTCTGATTATACTGCCGGAATTTTTGCTTACTGCCTAAATGCCGAAAGTGTAACCATCTGGAAAGACGTTCCCGGAGTAATGAATGCCGACCCGCGTTATTTTGAAAATGCGAGTTTGTTAAATCAGATTTCGTATCGTGAGGCTATCGAATTGGCGTTTTACGGTGCAACAGTCATTCACCCAAAAACATTACAGCCGTTACAGAAAAAAGAAATTCCGTTGTACGTAAAATCATTTGTGAATCCTTTATTAAAAGGAACTTGCGTTTCTAAAGGCGTAGATTTGGAACCGCAATATCCATGTTTTATCGTAAAAAGAGAACAGCTTCTAATTTCGCTTTCTTCAATTGATTTCTCTTTCATTATGGAGGAAAACATCAGTGAGATCTTTGGATTATTCCACGAATTCAAAATCAAAGTAAACTTGATTCAGAACTCTGCCATTAGTTTCTCTGTTTGCGTAGAAGATAAATTTGGAAATTTCCCTGAATTGAACGCCATACTTTCGAAAAAATTCAAAGTAGAATACAGCGAAAATGTTACTTTATACACCATTCGTCACTTCACGGAAGAAGCTGCCGAAATTGTCGAGACAAACAAAGTGGTTTTATTGAAGCAAGTGAGCCGCGAAACCATGCAGATTGTCACTAAAGAATTAAAATAACATTGCTTTATAAAAGGTAATTATTCAATTCAAATAATATTTAAAAGGTTTCACTTAGGTGAAGCCTTTTTTTGTTTTTAGTTGTAATACCCAATAATTTGCCGACAGTTCTTATAATATGTTTTGTTTAAGTTTTTTTTTAAATTATTTCCTACATTTACATTGCAAATTTGTTATTTTTACAAAAAGAAAACGAGAAGAAATCAATTATTTTATGCAATAACAATCTGCAATATTCTTACTTCAGAATTTAAAAACTCACTATAGAATGTATAAAAGTATAAAATTTCTCATATGGTCAATTATGTTTATAATGGCTGTATGCATTACCACAAATACTCTTACAGATAAAATGTTTGAGTATCTTTCGATGCTAATTCTTGCATCTCTTGTAATTAATATCATAGGAATTGTGGTGACAAATAATAAATCAATCAGACACCAAAAATGAGTAAAAATGAAGTTCTGAAATTTTTATACAATTAATTTTAAAATCAAATATATATCATGTATAAAAGTGTAAAAATGATGACATGGATTGTTGTCGCAATTATGATGCTTAATGCTAGCAAACATTTTCTCTCAGACAATATGTTTACTTATATGATGCTTTTATTATTAGTAGCCGTGATTGTCAACATAGTCGGTCTAGCTTTTAAAAAAGATTAGCTGAAAAAGTGAGGTCATAAAATGTAGGTATGCTTATCATGAATAACATCTCTTTACTGATGACAATGCTTATAATTATAATAGCTTTCGGTTATCGCTATAATCAAAAAAAGAAATCTAAAAAATGAAATACAATCCAGAACCAACCGAACAAGAAAAAAACAACTGGAGCCAAGATCCCGACAATTGGATTGGGGACTTTTCTATTACAACCCAAAAGATGAAAGAATGTTTCCTCCAAAGAAAATAAAAGAATTAGGCTGGACAATTAACTTTGCGAATCCCAATTCGGTTTTTCTTTGCGTTATTCTGATTTTGATTTTAATGATTTTATCAGAAAGTGCCAAGTAACAATTAATACATTCTTATGATGACTCGAAAAAACTTAATGATGCTTTTTCTAATTCTTATTTTGTTATATATCTGTTTTGATTTAAGTCCTTTAGTCAAAAAAGAAAGCGTTAAAGATATTTCATATTCAGATTTCAGATATTCAATTGGACCTGCATTATCTTGGGTAGGATTTTTTTTAGGCTATAGAGCACAAATTAAAAAAGATAAAGCATTACAAAATAACGAAAATCGTTAATTTACCTCGCCCGACTATTCTCCGATTGCTCCACCTCCGATTTTTTATAAGTCGTCTTTTTTGAATTTCCAAAATTATACGTTGCAATCAATTTGAAATAATTTGAAGTATATGTTCTATGGTAATAAATCTGGGTCTGCCCAACATTATAATCTCCAGAAACCATAAATTTATGAAAGATGTCGTTTGCAGAAAAATTGATTTTCAGCGCCTCTTTTAAAAAACTCTTCTCTATCCCAACCGTTACAGTCGAACGGCTGTTGTCGGTTCCTAGACCATAACTTCTGTCACCAAGATACCAAGCCAACAATTGCAGTTTGAAAAGCTCCTGAACCGTAAATGTATTATTGGAGTAAAAATAAAACTGTGGTTTTACCGGACTAAACACATACGAATAATTATTATCTACTTGTTTTGTTATATTCATACTAATGGTATTGGTCGAATTCCACCATTTTATATTAAATGACCTCGAAAGCGAACTAAAAAACACATGTCCGCTTTCCAGATTTATTGCTTTTAAGACATAGCTGTTTGGCGTATCACCGCGTAGTGCCGCCCCTGAAATCGGATTTATTCTATAGGTATAGCCTATTTTGAAGTCAAACTTTTTATACATCGTTCCTATTTCGAAAGCATGTGCTTTTTCGGGAACTAAATTCGGATTTCCTTCAATCGTTGTAAAAGGATCTTGATAAATCACATACGGATTCAAAGCTTGATATCTCGGCCTAGTAATTCTGGAAACATATGAAAAATGCCCTTTCCAATTCTCTGAAAAATTAAAATTCAAAAGCAAGTTCGGAAAAAAATTGCTGTAACTTTTATCAAATTTCTGAATTTCGTTTGCATTCGTGTATAAATTGTACTTTGTTTTTTCTGCTCTTGCTCCAATGGAAAAATTGACTTTTTCGCTTAATGAATTTCCGTAATTAAAATAAGCGGCAATAATTCTTTCATTGTATTCAAAATCACTTGAGAGATCTTCGTTTAAATCATAATTGCCGTTTTCTTCATTAGAAATCAAGAAATCTGTACCCGATTTTATAGTGGCAAAACTGTACTTTGCTCCGATTTCCAGTTTTGTTTTTTCGCTTATTTTATTCGAATAATCGGTCTGAAGTGTCATTATATTGATTCGGCTACCTAAATCATTTTTGAGATATCTTTCAGAAGGCGTTTCATTGACCTCTCCTTTTTCTTCGATAAAATCTCCTATTTGCTGATTGTAATTAGAAAACTGCGCCCCAATAAACAATGTAGAGCCTTTTACGGTTGTCCAATTGTAATTCAGATTGATAAACTGATTTAGCAAAACATCGCTTCTGTCTACATCTGTAGCATAAAAACTGTTTCCAGAATTATTGGCAATAGCGTTTCTGCTTTCCGTTATACCGCCTAAATCATTCACATTGCCACTATATGCCAATGAAATATAATCTTTTGAAGAAAAATTATACTGAAGCCCAAAACCAAAATTCGAATAATTATTAAATCTTCTTTTCCAATCGGTTGTCAATTCCGATTTTAAATATTCATACGGATCTGGACGTGTTCTGGTGGTGTATAACAATTCGCGATTGCTACCGAGCTGCAGTCCGTAATTGGTTATGAAGGAAAATTTACCTTTAGAATAACTAAAATCTAAAAGCGAATTATAACTTGTTCCACCAAAATTCGAAACGGTTATATGCTGATGGGCAGTTCCCATTATGCCACTTTCGATATTTTGCTTAGTTACGATATTGATTACAGCTTTTCCTTCAGCATCATATCGGGAAGATGGATTTGCGATTACCTCGATTTTTTCGATTTGCGAAACCGGAATTGCGGCAAAACGTTCATAATTGATCAATACACCATTTAAATAAATGATCGCTTCGCCTTTTCCTAAAACACTGATTTCTCCTTCGGTAATTGCAACATTCGGAACTCTTCCTAACAATTCGCTCACCGAGCTGCTAGATGCCAAAACAGTTCCGCTGACGTTAACAATACTATTTCCGTTTGGCCCATATTTTATTAGTGAAGCTTGACTTTTGACAACAACTTCGTTCAATTCATTGCCTTCTTTCGCTTTTGTAATTATAGTATCTTGGGCAGGCTTTGATAATTTTCCGAAGAGTACATCATCACTATAAAAACTTTTATCTGTAACTTTTTTTATGGGTTGTGCCTTTGTTTCTATTGATGAAAAAATCAGAAAAAAAACATAAAGAATAACCAATCTTAGAAATCTCATAAACTCTATAATTTACCGTTTGACTTTTATTTAAAACAAAAGTCATCCGAAAATCAATGATTGAGATTGCAAAAGGAGAAATCAGGAGTACGGATTTATAAATCGATACTGCGTTTAAGACTGTAAAGCCTGAATTTGATAGTTTAGTGGCGTTGTTCCTGTATGTTTTTTAAAGGCTGCAAAAAATGTTGATTTCGAATTAAAACCGACATCATAACCAACCGATTCTAAAGTAAGCTTATCATTTAATGCGATGATTCTACAAGCTTCGTTTATTCTAAATTCGTTTACAAAACTGGTAAAATTCTTTCCGAGATTATTGTTCAAAAATTGCGATAATTGGTGACTTGAAATGTTGATTTCTTGTGCTAAATCCTGAAGTGTCAAATTTGGATTTTTGTACAGCTCTTTTTTATTCATTGCATTTTCGAGTTTTTCAGAAATAATGCCCGCTTCTGCAACATCGATTTTTTTTCCAAAATTCTTTTGATTCAATAAAAATAAATCCTCTGTTTTTTTTCTGTACAAAAGAATAGAAATCACTAAATACAAAATAAATGAGAAAACCACTGCACCGCTTATATAAGTTGCTCCCGACGCTCCCATAATGGCTAAGAAGTAACACAAAAAAAGTAAAAAAATACCGATATAAAGCATTCCGAACCACATTTCGGCTGGAGTTGCTTTTTCTTTTTTAGTGAATATTTTTTTCAAAACCCTGCGAATTGCGATTCCAGAAAAAAAGATATACACAAACCATTGAAAATATATTATCCTTACCAAATAACACCCCCAGAGTTTTGGATATTCTTGGTACGGATACAGAATTCCTGCAATTACGATTATAGTTGCCCAAAATGTGAGCATCAATTTCCACGACTTAGGCATTACATTGATTTCTTCAACAGCCGACTTTAGAAAATAATACAAAAAGGGACCAATAAAAAAACAGGCTGTAAGTCCTAATTGGAGATACAATTTTGGCAGTTCGGGGTGGAAATAAACGAAAACAGATTTACCAATTCGGATACTTAACGCAAATAAAAGCGCTCCCAGAAAATAATTTGTGAGGTACTTTTTTTTGGTGAAAAAGAAAAAATACACCCCAAGTATAAGTCCGTTAAAAGCTCCCAAAGCACTAAAGAAGAATAAAAGTTCTTTGCCTGCATCCATAATTTAAGTTCGTGATATCTTGAACAAAGCTAAAAAAAAGATTGAATCATTATGAGAATTATACTTCAATTTATCTTACAAACCATTCATTCACATTAAAATAAATTGCATACCACCTTTATTAACTTGAGAATTTTCTTTATTTTTATAAGTTTTTTAAATCGACCAATATTATTCAATTTATAATGTATGAATTATAATGAACCATCCGAAAAAATCAAAAATGAATGGGAAAATGATCCCGACAACTGGGTTTGGGGTATGTTTTATTACAATCCGAAAGACAAAAGATCTTACTTCCCAAAAAGAAATAGAGAATTTGGCTGGCATGCAAACTATGCGAATCCAATTTTCATTGTAGTAATTGCATTTTTTGCTTTGATAGTTTTGGCCGTTATCAAAAACAATAGATAGCCCTCATTAAGTGTTAACTCGCTTAAAAAAACCAAACGTATCGTACAATACTTTTCCCAATTATAAATACTACTTTTGACTTTTCAGAGTTAAAGTCTTTATGTTGAAAAAATTGCTGTTTTTGGCGCTGCTGATTTGGTGTTCCGGGCTTACCGCTCAGGAAACTCAGTCGCTGTACAAAACCAAAAAAATAACAGCATCAAAAGACACGATAAGACTGGAAGAAGTAAGCATCAATCCGGGATTTTTTCAAATTTTAAATACCCAAAACCAACCCATCGATTCTTCTTTTTACAAAATCAATTTTCAAAAAGGTTTTCTGATTTTAAATGAAAAAATTGCAACAGACACCCTCGTCATAAATTATTTAAAATATCCAGATTTCTTAACCAAAGAATACAGCCTTTACAAGCCGGACCAAGTGGTAAGCAACGATTTAGGTGCTGAAAAACTGTACCGTATCGAAAATTCGAATACCAAAAAAGTCACTCCTTTTGACGGTCTGAATACTTCTGGAAGCATCACTCGTGGCGTAACCGTCGGAAACAATCAAAATACGGTTTTAAACTCCAATCTGGATCTGCAGATTACCGGAAAGCTCTCCGACAAAGTCAGTTTGCGGGCTTCGCTTCAGGACAGTAATATTCCGCTTCAGGATGGTGGCTATTCGCAAAAACTAGATCAGTTTGATAATATTTTTATGGAGCTTTTCAGCGATGACTGGAACATTCGCGCGGGAGACGTTTTTCTTGAAAACCGGAAAACACAATTTCTGAGTTTCAATAAAAAAGTGCAAGGACTTGCTGCCAGTTTTGATTTTGGCGATGAAGAAAGCAAGACCAATGTTTTTGCATCGGTCTCGTTTGTGAGAGGGCAATATGCACGAAGCACTTTTACAGGTCAGGAGGGAAATCAGGGACCTTACAAATTAAAAGGCCAAAATGGCGAATTGTATGTTTTGGTTATTTCGGGCTCAGAACGTGTTTATGTAAATGGTGTTTTGCTTAAAAGAGGCGAAAACAATGATTATGTTATTGATTATAATGCCGGAGAAATTGTCTTTACATCACTTTTTCCTATAACTTCTGAAATGCGAATCAATGTTGAATATCAGTATTCTGAACGAAATTACAATCGATTGGTGACTTACGCAGGAGCAACGCATGAGAACAAAAAATGGAGTTTTGGTGGTTATCTATATTCTGAAAATGATTTAAAAAATCAGCCCTTACAGCAGAATCTTTCAACAGAACAAGTTCAGATTCTTAGTGCGGCGGGAGATGACACCAATTTAATGAAAGCGCCTTCTGCCTATCAGGACACCTATTCTGAGACAAAAATTCTATACAAAAAAACAATCGTAAATGCTGTCGAAGTTTATGAATATTCGAATAATCCTGATGATGTTTTGTACAATGTTCGATTCAGCCAGGTTGGTGCAAACTCTGGGAATTACATTATTCAGAACAATAATTCGGTTGAACGAATTTACCAATATGCGCCACCGATAAACGGAATTCTTCAAGGAAATTACGAACCAATTGTACAGCTTGTCGCGCCGATGAAACTGCAAGTTGCCACATTTTTGGGAAAATACAATCCGAATGAGAAGACTTTGGTCGATTTTGAATTGGCTGTCAGCAATAATGATCAAAACTTATTTTCTGGAATTGATGATTCCGACAATAAAGGAATCGCTTTTAAAACCAATCTTAAAAAACGCCTTTTTTCAAAAAGCTGGACTTTAGATGCTTTTGCCAATTATCAATATGTGCAGCAGGATTTTAAATCGGTTGAGCGTTTGTACAACATCGAGTTTAATCGAGACTGGAATCTTACAGGGGCGCTTTTAGGAAACCAAAGCCTTTTGGTAACAGGTTTGAATTTTGATTTATTCAAAGAAAAGAAAACGGCAAACGTAGGTTTATTGACCTATCAATTTGAGAAACTCGATTTCATCGAAAGTTATACAGGTTCCAGACATACTACTTCGGCTTTATTTAAAATAAAAAACTGGACAATTGAGAATAATGGAAGTTTTTTGAATTCTGATGCTACAGCTTCAACTTCAAAATTCATCAGAAACCAAACCCGAACCAAATATCATTTTGGAAAAAACTGGGTTGGAGGCAGTTTACAACTTGAGGACAATCAGGAAAAGGACAAAATCACAAATCAGTTTTCGGCTTTAAGCCAAAGATTCTCAGAATACGGAATTTTTACAGGTCGCGGCGACAGCACCAAAGTCTTTGTCGAAATCGGTTTTTTACGAAGACGAAACGATAGTTTGCAAAATGGTCTATTACAGCATGTCAACAATTCGCAGACATACTATTTGAAATCGAAACTTATCCAGAACAAAACTACAGATTTGGCCGTTTACGCTAGTTACCGAAATTTGGATTTTACAGATAATACTCGAAAAAACGAGCCATCGCTAAATTCGAGAATTATTTACAATGATCGTTTTTTCAATCAGTTAATGCAAATCGGATCGACCTACGAAACCAGTTCGGGAACAATCGCGCAACAGGAATTTACTTATGCCGAAGTTCCTGCAGGACAAGGAGTTTATGCCTGGAACGATTATAATGGCAACGGAATTCAGGAATTGGAAGAATTTGAAATTGCCGCTTTTCCGGATCAGGCGCGATATGTGAGAATCTTTCTGCCCAACCAAGTTTACATCAAAACCAATCAAAACAAGTTTTCGCAGTCCTTGATTTTGAATCCGTTGCAATGGCAGAACGAAAAAGGTTTTAAAAAACTGCTTTCTTACTTTTATAATCAGACTTCATTTTTAATGGATAGAAAAGTAAAAAGCGAAGGAGAAAAACTCGAACTCAATCCGTTTGATTCTTCTGAAGAAAATATTCTGGGGCTTAATTCAAGTTTTAGGAACAGCTTATTTTACAACCGTGGCCGACAAAACCATTCGGTTACCTATTCTTATTTAGTCAATAAAGGAAAAAGTCTGCTTTCTGTAGGTTCGCAAAATGTACGCACCAATTCGCATCAATTGCAGTATACGCATTTGTATCAAAAAAGCTGGCTGTTTAATTTCTTCAGTAAAACCATTAAAAACGATTTGGTTTCTGAAGATTTTATCGAAAAAAATTATGACATAAACGGCTGGCAGCTGGCTCCAAAAATCAGTTATCTGTTTTCTAAAAACACCAAATTGGATTTCTTTTACGAATTACAGCACAAAAAAAATCAGATTGGAAATTTTGAAACTTTAGCGCAAAACAGACTCGGAACTTCTTTTTCTTATGCTGGAGAAAAAAAAGTGACCATGAACGGAGAGTTTTCATTTTATGAAAATAAATTTAATGGAAATGAATTTTCATCAGTAGGATTTCAGATGCTAGAAGGTCTTCAGGCTGGATTAAATCTGGTTTGGAAACTGCTTTTGCAAAAAAACATTACCTCGTTTCTAGACGTTAATGTAAACTATCAAGGACGCAAAAGCGAAAGCGGACCAGCAATTCATACAGGAAATATTCAACTGCGTGCATATTTTTAATAGGCTCCGAAAAAGATGACAATAAATTGTTTACTTTTAATTGAAATTTAAACACCTAACCTTATGAAAAAATTTGTATTAATCTGTTTATTAGTAGGTTTGTCTACTAATTTCTACGCTCAGGAAACCACCACAAAAGCAGCAAAAAGCAAGACAGAAGCTTCTGCAAAAAAAGCAAAATCGAATGCTGACAAAGCTTCAGCAGAGGCAAAAAAAGAAGCTGAGAAATCTAAAAAAGCTGCCGACAAAGCCACCGATGCAGCAGCAAAAGCTAAAAAAGAAAGCACCGAAACAGCAAAAAAAACAGCTGAAAAAGATGCGGCAAAAGCAAGAATCGAAGCAAAAAAAGCCACAGCAGCCAAAGATGACGCAAAAAAAGCAGCAGACAAAGCTGACGCAGCTGCCAAGACGGCTAAAAAAGATGCCGCGGCCGCTAAAAAATCATCAACAAAAACTTTGAAGGAAACCAATGAAAAAGCTCCAAAAGTTGCCGATAAAGTAACGGGAGAATACAACGGAAAAAAAGTTTATACCGGTCCTAAAGGAGGAAAATATTACATTAACAAAAATGGCAATAAAACTTATATTCAGGATTGATTTTTTTTAAGGTGCTAAGGTACTGAGGTGCTAAGCTTCTAAGTTTTTTTTTAGGTGCTGAGGTGCTGAGGTGCAAGCTTCTAAGTTTTTTAGATAGTGAAACACTAGGATTTAATTTATTCTTTAAACCGAACTTATGTTCGGTTTTTTATTTTCAAAACTTAGCTCCTTAGTAACTCAGCAACTCAGTACCTTAGCAACTCAGCAACTTAGTAACTTAGAAGCTCAGAAGCTTAAGTTTAACTTAATAATTTAGTAATACGTCCGAAATAGGCTCCAAAACATATTTCTTTATCTTCGTTTTTAAAAAGCGTTACACTATGAGCATTGATTATTCTGCGAATAAAACTATATTGGTAGCTCCGTTAAACTGGGGGCTTGGCCACGCCACAAGATGTATCCCGATAATAAAAGCGCTGCAGGAAAACAATTATATTCCGATCATAGCTTCAGATGGTGTTGCGCTTGCCTTACTTAGAAAAGAATTTCCTTATATACAGACACTGGAACTTCCGTCTTATCATATTGAATATGCTAAAAATGGGAAAAATTTCAAATGGAAACTGATTAAAAATCTTCCGAAAATGATAACCGCCATTTTAGATGAAAAAAAAATGGTCAACAGTTGGATCAAAAAGCATGGTATTGACGGAATTATTTCTGATAACCGGCTGGGCGTTTTCAGTAGAAGAGTTCCATCTGTTTTTATGACGCATCAATTAAATGTAATGACTGGAAATACAACTTGGTTTACCAGTAAATGCCATCAGTACTTTATAAAAAAATACAAAGAATGCTGGGTTCCAGATACTAATGGCGAAGTAAATCTTACGGGAGATTTGGGTCATTTGAAAACAGACGAGCTGAACCTTAAATACATTGGTCCTCTTAGTCGTATGCGAAAAAAAGAAACTCCAAAATTATACGACCTTATGGTTATACTTTCTGGACCTGAGCCTCAACGTACTTTTCTGGACGAAAAACTGCAGAAAGAAACAGCAAAATTTCCTGGAAAAGTAGTTTTTGTACAAGGAATTGTAGAAAAAACACAATCAAAATGGCAGGCAGGAAATGTTACGTACTATAATTTCATGAATTCGAAACAGCTGGAACAGACTTTTAACGAAAGTGAATTTGTGCTCTGCCGTTCGGGTTATACAACGGTTATGGATTTGGCTAAACTGGGTAAAAAAGCCTTTTTTATTCCGACTCCTGGACAATACGAACAGGAATATCTGGCGATAAAACTTCAGGAAGAAAATCTAGTGCCTTATGCATTCCAGGACGACTTTGTGATAGATGATCTTTCTAAAGTAAAAACTTTTAAAGGATTATCTCAATTTGAAAATACTATAGATTGGGATTCTTTATTTGCTGTTTTTGAAAATAATAATCAACAATAAAAAAATCCGTTTGATCTGTGCCTATAATCAAAACACAGATCAAACGGATTTGCATTCGCAAAAACGCGGATTTATAAGGTTTTTCCCTTAGAAGTTAAATTGCGCTTGTAGCCTCAAAACATTTCCTTGCTGTCTGTTTATTGGTAGGGCGCTGTCTTCAAAAGTTCTATCAGCGATTACATATTGTGCTGTTAACTCAAAAGCTTTAACCGGCTGCCATTCTACACCAAATTCAAAATCTCTTACGATATAGCTTCTAGCATCTTTCTCGTATTTTTTACCTCCGTCATAATACTGAAATTTAGCAAACGGATAAATGCGCTGTTTTTTAATATCCCATTTATAATTTAATAAAACATAACCTCCATTCAAATCAGTTTCATCAACTGAATTGGTAGCGGTATTATATCTTGGTCCTTTTCCGATATTGTATTCTGTTTGGATTCCGAAAGGTCTTGGATATAAAACGAATGTCGCTCCGACTCTCTGATCCTTTACATACTGCGGATCATTTACAGTAACTCCTGACGAAATTTCTCCAGTAAAAGCCCATTTTCCTGTATACGCCTGAATTCCAGGTTCGATAATCTGACTTCCAATTACAAACGGATACGTAACTCTGGTTACTACATTCAAGTCTCTGTTTCCATCCATTTTATTGGCAATCTGTCCGTTGTAAACACCAAGAGCAAATACTCCAAAATCGCCCGAACCTTTGTAGCCATCGCGTACCAGCATAGCAAAACGTTCTCTAATTTCGGCAGGAGCCCAATAAAAGAACATTCCTAAATCACGCTCATTTGCTATAGAACTATTGATACCATCGGCACGGTCTAAACTTAAACGTTGCGAACTCGACTGCATATTTTCGAAACCATACGGAATTTTACTTTGGCCGATACGAATCCTATATTCTCTTTTCTTATCAAAAGAGAGATCAAAATACAAATCACGAATCTGAACAAAGTTCTGAATTCCGGTGCTTGGCGAGCTAGCAAAATCGGGCTGGAAGTAGAAAAGCACATTTGGGTGCACTTGGCCAGAAAACACCAAACGCGCACGTCGAATAAAAAGTCCGTTGTTGGCTTTGGCATCGGGAGCTGTAGAAGTTGTTCCCCAAGATTTATCACATTGATCGCAAGAAACTTTATCATTTGTAGAAAGAAGTCCGTTGTATCTAATTTGGGCATATCCTCTTAAAGAGATTCTATCGTACCAGTGTTCTTCAACTCCACCTCCCGATTTTGTTTCAGGAAGTTTCGCTTTATTAATAGAATCTAAAATACGCATTACTTCGTTTTTTACATCCTGTTTGTTTAATTGTTGTTTGTCTGTTTCCTGCGCATTGGCAATGAAAGTTAGCAGTAATAAAACGGCTACTATTTTTCTTTTTATCATTAGTTCTCTAAATCCCTTAATTTCAGGATGCAAAGATGGATCACCTATGTTAAGAAATCATTAACCAGATGTTACTATAATAAAAATTTAATGTTACACACTAAAACCAAATGTTTATTTATCGTTAAACACCTTTGTTTTAGGGCTTTCAGCTAAAACCTCGTTACGATTTTTTAACATCAGCTTTTTGGTTTTTAAATGCTTTTTCGAGCGTAAAGGAGAATTCTGAACCAATTCCGAACTCACTTTCTACGTAAACTTTCTCTTTATGTGCTTCAATAATATGCTTTACGATCGCCAAACCTAAACCAGAGCCTCCTTCAGAACGGGTTCCGCTTTTATCAACTCGATAAAAACGTTCAAACAGTCTTGGAATATTCTGTTTTTCAACTCCTTCTCCGTTATCGCTTATACGAATTAAGACTTTCTTCTTAGTCAAATTCACAACTCCGACTTCCGTCAAACCGCCTTCTTTTCCGTATTTAATAGAGTTGACAATCAAATTTTCCAAAACCTGCTGAATTCGGTCCTTATCACCGCGAATAATAACCGACTGTACATTTTTGCTTTCAAAAGCCAATTTGATTTTCTTTTTGTCGGCTTTCATTTCCAAAAGCTCAAAAACATTCTGAATCAATTCTACTATATCAAAATCGGTCATATTCAAATCTAAATCTCCCGATTCTAATTTGGTAATCATGTCGAGGTCTTCTACGATATAAATTAGGCGCTCTACCCCTTTCTCGGCACGTTTTAAATATTTTTTTCGAATGTGTTTATCATCCATGGCTCCGTCAAGCAAGGTCGAAACGTAACCTTGAACGGTAAATAAAGGCGTTTTCAATTCGTGCGAAACATTTCCAAGAAACTCTCTTCTGTATTGTTCACGAATTTCGAGCATTTCGATTTCGAGTTTTTTATCGGTCGCAAACTTTTTCACTTCTCGCGAAAGCGTTTCCATATCCGTATTTATGGGCTGATTGATAAGTGTAGTCGATTCTAAAAGCGAAACCTCGTCGTAAATTTTCTTGACTCTTCTGTAAATAAATCTCTCGACACGGTATTGCAAAACCAGAAACGAGAATATATAAATGATGATTATAAAAACGATTCCAAAAGCAACCTGATGTTTCAATCCTTGCTCTTTATAAAACAAGGACATAAGCATCAGCACAAATCCTGTTGCGAAAAGGCTGATATACAATGCCGATTTGATAGCAAATTTGTATGTTTTTTTAAAATTAATTTTCATTGAAATGTTTAAAATAATAAAACCATTAAAAAATTATTTGTCACCATATAAGTGATATAAGTTCATTTAAAAGTAAACTTATTTCTGAGATTACATAGCAATCTAAAAAAGAAATCTTTGTCAAAGTTTAAAACTTTGACAAAGATAAATTTCAAATACAAAAGTATGTACTCTATAATTTAAATGAACTTATATCACTTATATGGTTCATCTATTTACAGTATGCTTAAACCTCAAATTTGTAACCAACACCTTTTATGGTTTTGAAAAGGTCTTCTCCTATTTTTTCGCGCAGTTTTCTGATGTGAACATCGATTGTTCTTCCGCCAACTACGACTTCATTACCCCAAACTTTATCTAAGATTTCGTCTCTCTTGAAAACTTTTCCTGGTTTAGAAGCCAATAAATAAAACAGTTCGAATTCTTTTCTTGGTAACGCAATTTCTACATTGCCTTTTATGATTTTGTATTCTTCACGGTTAATCTCGATTCCGCCAACATTTAAAGTATCGGTAGTAACTTCTTGTTCTTTTAACCTTCTTAACAGAGCCTTTACTTTAGAAACCAATAATTTTGGTTTAATCGGCTTTGTAATGTAGTCATCAGCACCGGCGTCAAAACCAGCTACTTGAGAATAATCTTCACTTCTTGCTGTAAGGAATGTTATGATAACATTATTTAGTTCAGGAATTTTTCTGATGTGCTCACATGCTTCCATTCCGTCCATTTCTGCCATCATCACGTCCATAATAATTAATTCTGGCAATTCTTTCTGCGCTTTCGCTATAGCATCTTTTCCATTAGAAGCTGTAACAATTTGATAGCCTTCTTGAGCAAGGTTATAGCCAACGATTTCTAAGATATCTGGTTCGTCGTCAACTAATAAAATCTTAGTTTGTGTTTTTTTCATAAATAGCAAAAATTGAGATTTTTTACATCAAATCTTTTAATTATTTATCCGATGTTTTTCATTTCACGGGGTAAATATAATAACAAAAGAACCTTAAAAAATTGGTGTTAACGGTAATTTAATCTGGTAACAATTTGATAATCTTAAACACACAAAAACATAACAAGTTGGTAACATCGACTTCACGGTGCGATTCTTTCTTTGCACCAAAATAAATTAACACAACACTGAACATGAAATTCAATTTAAAATTTCTATTAATTGCATTATTTATCTGTACGATTTCAATCGCACAAAACAAAGGTACAATTTCCGGAGTTCTGACCGACAAGGAAATGAACAACGAGGTTTTGCCTTTTGCTAATGTTTTAATTAAAGGTACAAATATTAGCGTAAATACCGACGTAGACGGAAAATATTCTTTGACCGTAAATCCTGGAAATTATACTTTAGTATTCAGCTTCTTAGGATATGAATCTATAGAAACCCCAGTTGCCGTAAAAGCAAACGAAACTGTGGTGGTAAATCAGGCACTTTCTTCTGGAAGTTATACACTTAAGGATGTAGTGGTTAAATCATCTGCACCAAACAAGCAAAAAGAAACCGCTCTTCTTTTAGAACAAAAAAATGCGGTTGACATCAAACAAACTATCGGAGCGCAGGAACTTTCTAGAAAAGGAGTTAGCGATGTTGCGGCGGCTGTAGTCAAAACATCTGGTGTTTCTAAACAAGAGGGAAGTAACAGCGTTTATGTAAGAGGTTTAGGTGATCGCTACAATTCTACTTCGATGAACGGATTACCAATTCCATCCAACGACCCCCAGAAAAAAAACATTGCTCTTGATCTTTTTTCGACTGACATTGTAGAATATATTTCAATTGATAAATCATACGGAGCAAAAATGTATGGTGATTTTGCTGGAGGAAATGTTGATATCGTATCTAAAGATTACCGTGGAAAAGGCATGTTTGAAATCTCATTAGGCTCAAAAGTAAATACTAACGCAGTATCAAACTCTAGTAGCTTTTTACTGCAGCAAGGCCCAAACAAAACAGGTTTTGTTTCTTATGGAGTTCCTAACAATCCATTATCGAGTTTTAGTTTCGAAAATAGTTTAAATCCTAAAAAAGAAGCTCCGTTTGGAGGAAACTTTAACCTAAAGGCAGGTAAAACTTTCAACATTGGCGAAGAAGGAAAATTAAGCCTTTTTGCTACTGCAGGTTTTGGAAACGGTTACGAATTTAGAGAAGGATTAACTCAAAGCGTAAATGCTCAGGGAGCCTCTTTAAAATCTTTTCAACAAGAAAAATACACTTACAACACAAACACGACCGGAATGTTCAATGCTAATTATCGTTTGAACAAAAACCATAAAATCGGATACAACTTTTTGTTCGTAAACTCATCAGAACAAACTAGAGACACTTATTTTGGAAGCGATCGTGATTTTGACAACTCTGATGCTAGTCTACTAGTTCAAAGAGGTACGTTTACACAAAACACTGTAATGATAAATCAGCTTTTAGGAAATAGCAAAATAACCGATAAAATCGATTTAGATTGGGGTGTTTCATATAACACTGTAAAAGGTGATATGCCAGACAGAACTCAAAACAAAATGTTCTACAACCCAACGACTAACATTTACACACTTGCTCAGAGAACCACAACTGACAACCAAAGATATTTCCAAAATCTTAAAGAAGATGAAGCTGCCGCTAATCTTGCCTTCTCTTATAAGCTACAAAATCAAGACGGTGAGTCTAAAGGAAAAATTACTGCAGGTTACAATGGAAGATTCAAAAAACGTGATTTTGAAGCTATTCAGTTTAACTTCAACATCAGCCAAACGGGTCAAAACACAAGTGTAGACCCAAACAATTTAGATGCATTTTTTAACCAATCAAACTACAACAGCGGTTTATTCTCAACTGCTGCTTTTGCAGGAATGACTCCTCAAACATATGACGGTCAACAAGATATACATGCTGGATTTGGTAATATCGAATATAAATTTGCAAATAAACTAAGTATAGTTGCGGGTGTTAGATACGAAAGAATTTCTCAAACCGTTAACTGGAGAACACAACTTGATGCAGGCGGAGGAACAAATACGTTTGAAAGAAACGAATTTTTACCAAGCGCGGTCTTAAAGTATGAATTGAACGAAAAACAAAATCTTCGTTTGGCTGTTAGTAAAACTTACACATTACCACAATTTAAAGAACGTGCTTTATTCATCTATGAAGATGTAATGGAATCTGTAATTGGTAACCCAAGCTTATATCCTTCGCAAAACTATAATTTGGATTTGAAATGGGAAATGTTCCCAAAAAGCGATGAGTTATTCTCTGTAACTGCTTTTGGAAAATACATTATGGACCCAATCAACCAAATCATTATTGCTTCCTCTACAAATGACATCTCTTTTGTAAATATTGGAGACACTGGATATGCTTATGGAATTGAGTTGGAAACAAGAAAAAACATTTTCGAAATTGAAGGGGAATACACAAACAAATTGTCTTTTGGCTTTAATGCTTCGTTAATGAAAACTTACCAAGATATTGATGCCGATAAAGTGAGAGAAGAAACAGACGGAAGATTAAACATCAATACTACAGATGACAATTCTGGTTTTACAGGAGCTTCTGATTTAATCCTAAATGCTGATTTATCGTACACTAAAAACTTTAGAAACGATTCAGGCATTATGGCAACACTAGCATACAATCATTATTCTGACAAACTTTATGCAATCGGAAACGAAGGAAAAGGAAATTTAGTTGATAAAGCGATGGGATCTTTAGACCTTATTTTCAAAACTAAACTGAACAAAAACCTTGGAATTGATTTTGGCGCAAGAAACTTACTGAACCCAGAATTCAAAAGAGTTCAGGAAAATGCAGGTGGCGATATTCTAGTATTCGATTACAAAAAAGGATTAACATTTGGATTAGGAATTAATTACCAATTCTAATAACATACAGGAAATATTAGATTGTTATTTCCTTAACGTTAGAATAAAAAACACATAACAAATAGATGACAACGGCTTAACGTTGGTTAAGACTTAAGTTCTAATCTTTGCATAAACACAAACTAATTAAAAAAGTAATGAAAAAAACAATTTCAACAATTTTGGGCTTAGCAGCTTTATCACTTGTAACACTTACAACATCTTGCTCAAGCGATGACAACAAAAACGAAGGACCAAAATCTGATTTCGTAGTAGTTAGAGATAATCTACAAGGAGAAATCAACAGTGGAGAGGTAGTATTAGAATCTGGAACTTATAAACTAACAGGGAAATTAGTAGTTAAAAACACTGCTAAACTTACAATCAGACCTGGAGTTATCATTGAAGCAACTGCAGTACCATCTGACCAATTAGCAGCTGTAAGATATATTGCTGTAGCGCAAGGAGGACAAATCGACGTTCAAGGAACTGCGTCTAGTCCAGTTGTTATGACTTCAGAAACAAAAAAACCAGCTGCTTGGGGTGGTTTAGTAATCTGCGGAAAAGCACCAATCAACAAAGGAACTACTGCTAGTGCTGAAGTTTCTGAGTTAACTTACGGTGGAACTGTAGCTAATGACAACTCTGGATCAATTAAATATTTAAGAATTGAGTACCCAGGTTTCTCTTACAGCAGTGACAAAGAATTTAATGGACTTTCTCTATTTGGAGTTGGAAGCGGAACTGTTATTGATTATGTACAAGTTTACGAAAGCTCTGATGACGGATTCGAGTGGTTTGGTGGAACTGTAAATGCATCTCACTTAGTAGTTTCTAACAAAGACAATACAGCTGTAGGTGATGATTTATTTGACTGGACTGAAGGATGGATTGGAAATGGTGAAAACTGGTATGGAATCAGAACTAACGCTGGTAACAGAGGTATCGAGGCTGATAACAACGCTAACAACCACTTAGCTACACCAATTTCTTTCCCAACAATCAAAAACCTTACTTTAGTTGGTTTCGGATCTACTGACACAAGTGCAGAATCTCAAGCTTTCAAATTAAGAGTTGGTACAAAAGGTAAATTTGACAACGTTGTATTAAAAGGTTGGAAAACTGGATTTGATGTTCAACACGACGAAAGCATCGGATACGCTGGAACTGATTTATTGGCTACTAACGTTAAATTCGAAGATGTAACTCTTAAATCTAAATCAACAACTACTGCATCTGTAGTTAACAATGATTTCCTTAAAGTTTACACAGAATCTGCAACTGCAACTGGAGCAGGAAACGGATCAGGAGTTCCAACTTGGACTGCTGGATGGACAAAAGGTCTATAATCTCGTAAGACAAAATAATATTCAAAAACACTCTAATTGCATTAGGGTGTTTTTTTTGCTGTATACGTTTTGCGCCACTGCTCCTAATAACTTCGAAAACAAAATGTTAAAAACATCCTAAATTATTAGGATGTTTTTTTTTGGCGCACTTTTTGTCATTTTTTTTGTATATTTACGTATCCAAACAAATGCGATGGCAAAAAACTACTTTTATATTACATTCTTATTGGCATTTTTATTTACTGTAAACGTTTCGGCGCAGGACAGTAAACAATTACCAAAAACTCAAGACACTTCTGTCATTGAGGGCCTGAGCTTGTATCCTAACCCTGTGACCAACGGAAAAGTTTATATTTCTTCAAAAAATGATTTGGAAAAAGAAATCATTGTTTTTGATATCCTTGGAAAAAAAGTACTTCAGGCACATTTAACCACAAAAGAATTAAACGTATCAGAACTGCCTCCTGGAGTTTACATCATCAAGATAAGTGAACAAAATGCCTCGGCGACAAGAAAACTGATCATCAGATAATATTAAAAAGCTCCTTGGAGCTTTTTTTATTTTTAGACGAATCTGAAAAACTGCACACTTAAAAACCGAACACTGAACACTAAAATCAATTATCTTTGCAGAAAAAAGTTTTGATTACAGCCAGCGATATATTCACGATTTCAAGTCAGAAACAATTTGAAAAAATAGCACTAAAAGTGTTTCGTTTTCAGCATGAGAATAATAAGGTGTATCGTGATTTTTGTGATTTTTTAAACATCAATCCACAAGAAGTAAAAACCATCCAGCAGATACCGTTTCTGCCCATTCAGTTCTTCAAAAGCCATGATGTTGTTTCGAATAACAATCCTGCACAGGTTACTTTTACCAGCAGCGGCACTACAGGAATGATTACGAGCCGACATTTAGTTACTGATGTTACGCTTTATGAGGAAAGCTACCGCAAAGGATTTTCTCAATTTTACGGAAATATCGAAGATTACGTTGTTTTAGCCCTTTTGCCGTCGTATTTAGAACGCGAAGGCTCTTCGTTAATTTATATGGTAGAAGATTTAATAAAACTCTCCAATCAGCCCGAAAGCGGGTTTTATCTTCATAATCACGACGACTTGATAAAAAAGCTTACGGAATTAGACGAGTCTGGTCAAAATGTAATCTTGATCGGGGTTACCTATGCGTTGTTGGATTTGATTGAGAAGCATGAATTCAATCTTCAAAATACCATTATAATGGAAACTGGAGGAATGAAAGGAAAACGCAAAGAAATGATTCGCGAAGAATTGCACGAAATTCTATGCAAAGGTTTTGGCGTTTCTTCCATCCATTCAGAATACGGCATGACCGAACTTTTAGCACAAGCGTATTCGTTAGGAGAAGGTGTTTTTGAATGCCCTTCATGGATGCATATTTTAGTCCGCGATCCTGAAGATGCGCTCACTTACGTGAAAGATGGAAAAACTGGCGGCATAAATGTTATTGATTTGGCTAATATCAATTCATGTTCTTTTATTGCAACTCAGGATTTAGGCAAAAAAAATCCCAACAACTCTTTCGAGGTATTGGGACGTTTTGATAATTCTGATATTCGTGGGTGCAATTTGATGGTACTTTAAAAAGTTTAATTGTTTTTTGAAATCAATTAAACAGTTAAATAGTACGAATCACAAAATAATTTTTCTTTCCACTCTGCAATAACACAAACTGGTTATTAATTAAATCATTTGCTGTCAAAGTAAAATCTTCTTTGATTTTTTCTCTGTTTACCGAAATAGAATTTGCAGTCAATGCTCTTCTAGCTTCTCCGTTTGATTTAAAGAAACCTGTTTTTTCGTTTAAAACCGTAATAATATCCAGTCCGTTTTCTAAATCTGCTTTTGCGATTTCAGCTTGCGGCACTCCGTCAAAAACTTCTAAAAAAGTGGCTTCATCCAGTTTCTTTAAATCTTCGGCAGTCGAATTTCCGAACAAAATATTCGAAGCCTGAATCGCTTTTTCTAATTCTTCGCGACTGTGTACAAACACTGTAATTTCTTCAGCCAGTTTCTTTTGTAAAACTCTCAAATGCGGTGCAGTTTGGTGTTCAGCAATTAATGCATCAATAGTATCTTTATCTAAGAAAGTAAAGATTTTTATATATTTCTCGGCATCGGCATCTGTAGCGTTTACCCAAAATTGGTAGAATTTGTAAACAGAAGTTTTATCGGCATCCAACCAAACATTCCCCCCTTCAGATTTTCCGAATTTAGAACCGTCTGCTTTTGTAATTAATGGCGTTGTCAAAGCATACGCTTTAGCATTTTCACCTCCCATTCTGCGCACCAATTCTGTTCCTGTGGTAATATTACCCCATTGATCAGAACCTCCCATTTGCAGAACGCAATTGTTGTTTTTATATAAATGATAAAAATCGTAACCTTGAATTAACTGATACGTAAACTCTGTAAAAGACATTCCCTCGCCTTCTCCGCTAAATCTCTTTTTCACAGAATCTTTAGCCATCATATAATTTACGGTGATACGTTTTCCAACTTCACGTGCAAAATCGATAAAAGAGAATTCTTTCATCCAATCATAGTTATTTACCATAATTGGCGCATTTGGTTCGTTCGAATTAAAATCTAAAAAGCGCGATAAAACACTTTTAATTCCGGCAACGTTTTTAGCTAGGGTTTCTTCATTCAGCAGGTTTCTTTCATCCGATTTTCCAGAAGGATCCCCAATCATTCCAGTTGCTCCTCCAACAAGCGCAATCGGCTGGTGCCCGAAATTTTTTAAATGAACCAGTAAAATAATCTGAACCATGCTGCCTATATGCAGTGAATCTGCCGTTGGATCAAAACCAATATAGGCCGATGTTACCTCTTTTAGCAATTGTTCTTCCGTTCCTGGCATGCTATCATGGTATAAACCGCGCCACTTTAATTCTTCAACTAGATTCTTCATTTTTTTTAAATATTTTGCGCAAATGTAATCAATGTCAGGGTCAATTTCAAAAACTTCTTGCCGCCAAGGCTCAAAGACACCAAGATTATAAAAACTTTGAGTCATTGCCATTCTGAAACTTTGGCACTTAAAAAAAGAAACTTTGAGTCTCTGGGCCTTTGCGGCAAAACTCAAAAATCTTATCTTTACCAAATGGTATTAGTAACTGGAGGAACAGGTTTAGTTGGCGCGCATTTATTGCTTCATTTGATTGAAAGTGGAGAAAATGTAAGGGCAATTTACCGCAACCAAAATAATATCTGGAAAACAAAACAGCTTTTTCTGCTTTATAACAAAGCTCCTTTATTCGAAAAGATAGAATGGGTTGAAGCTGATATTTTGGACATTCCGTCACTTGAGGAAGCTTTTATAGGCATAGAGTATGTTTATCATTGCGCCGCACTCATTTCTTTTGACCCAAAAGATGAGGAAAAACTCCGAAAAACCAACATTGAAGGCACTGCCAATATCGTTAATTTCTGCATTGCAAAAGACATCAAAAAATTCTGTTTTGTAAGTTCGATTGCCGCTTTAGGCGATTTAGCTTCTCACGAAACTTATATCACAGAAGAAACTGAATGGAATCCTGAAAAACCGCATAGCGATTACGCCATTTCTAAATACGGAGCCGAAATGGAGGTTTGGCGCGCACAGCAGGAAGATCTCGATGTAATTATCGTAAATCCGGGAGTAATTATGGGACCTATTACCAGCAAAGAAATTTTTAAACAAGGAAGCGGAGAAATTTACCAAAAAATCGCAAACGGACTTCCTTTTTATACCCTTGGGAGCACTGGTTTTGTAGCTGTTGACGATGTTACAAGAATTGCAATTGAGTTGATGAAAAGCGACATTAAAAACGAGCGTTTTACATTAATTGCAGAAAATATTGTTTTTCGAGATGTAATCAACACGGTTGCAGATGTTTTACAAGTAAAAAGGCCTTCAATGCATGCCACTCCCTTTTTTATGAATATGCTCTGGATGGCAGACAGTCTTTTATGTACTTTATTTTTCAGAAAAAGAACGATTACAAAACCTTCTGCAAAGGCATCTTATTCTAAAAATCTTTATTCTAATGAAAAAATAAAAACCGCTCTTGGAACGGTTTTCTTAGATATTCATCAATATATAAAAGACAATTCAAAAGTGTAAATGATTACTGGTCCATCAGCGGCTCTTGATTGCTAATTTGAGGCTTTTTCAAAGAATCTTTAGGAGCTTCTTTTAACTTACCTTTTGTTTTCAATGCTTTTTTTTCTTCAATTTTCACAAGAGAATCTGTTATTTTTTGGTTTTCAGCCAATCTTTTATTGACTTCGTCAAACATATCTTTGTAATTTTCGTAGTCTGCCGCATAATAGATGTTATTCTGTGCAAACTGAAGACTGTCAATTTTGTATTTTTTCAGAATAAATTTTGTCGGATTGCTTTCTATCGAATCCAAAGATAGTGGTCTCTGGTATCTGATAGCATCCAAAAGAGACAAATCGTACATAATATCAATCATTTTCTCTCTTTCGATAAGTTTGGCAGGCTCTTTTATGAGCTCTTTTTTACAACTTACAGAAAGAAACAAAACCAGCAGTAGTACCAAATAATTTTTCATTACAACAATTTATCTATCAAACAATAATCGTTTTCCGGCGCGGCTGTCTTTTACTTTAAAATTATTGTACACCAATTCGCCATTTACAAAAGTATGCGTAATTCTCGATTTAAAAGTATAACCTTCAAACGGAGACCAGCCACACTTGTATAAAATGTTTTCTGGTTTTACACTCCATGGCAGACCTGGGTTAACGATTACTAAATCGGCATGATAACCTTCTCTGATAAAACCTCTTTTTTCGATTTTGAAAAGTTTTGCCGGATTGTGGCACATTTTCTCCACGATTTTTTCTACACTGATTTTTCCTTGGTGATGCGCCTCAAACATTGCCACAACTGCGTGTTGCACAAGTGGCCCTCCAGAAGGAGCATTCAGGTAAGATTGCATTTTCTCTTCTTTGGTATGCGGTGCGTGGTCTGTCGCAATTACATCAATTCTCCCGTCGTTTAAAGCTTCCCAAAGCGCTTTTCGGTCTGCGGCCGTTTTTACCGCAGGATTCCATTTAATGAAATTCCCTTTTGTTTTGTAATCTTCATCGGTAAACCAAAGGTGGTGTACACATACTTCGGCAGTAATTTTTTTATCTTCTAACGGAATTTTATTCGTAAACAACTCCATTTCTTTGGCTGTTGAAAGATGGAATATATGAAGTCTTGCACCAGTCCTTTTGGCGAGCGCCACCGCTTTTGAAGACGAAATATAACAAGCCTCGGCACTTCTGATTAAATTATGCGCCGTTACCGGAACATCATCGCCGTATTTTTCTTTAAACTCGGCAAGATTATTTTTGATAGTCGTCTCATCCTCACAATGCACTGCAATCAACATTGGAGTGCTAGAAAAAATCTTTTCTAAAACCGCCTCATTATCCACCAGCATATTTCCTGTTGAGGAACCTAAGAATATTTTAATTCCAGCAACATTCTTCGGGTTTGTCTTTAAGACTTCTTCTAAGTTATCATTGGTGGCTCCCATCATAAACGAATAATTCGCAAATGATTTTTGAGAAGCAATCTGGTATTTTTCTTCCAGAATTTCCTGAGTAACTGCATTCGGAACCGTATTGGGTTGTTCGATAAAAGACGTAATTCCGCCTGCTACTGCCGCTCTCGACTCCGATTCGATATCGCCTTTATGCGTTAAACCTGGCTCTCTGAAGTGCACTTGATCGTCTATCGCGCCAGGCATCAGGTAATTCCCTTCAGCATCTATTACAATACAATCTGAAGTTTTTAAACTAATACTGTCTGCAACCTCGGCAATAATATCGTTTTCAATTAACACATCTCCTTCAAAAATTGCCCCTTCGTTTACAATTTTGGCGTTTTTTATTAAAATCCTATTCATTGTTTTTCCGTTTTTATAATGAATTGACTAATTTTCGTAATCGCAGTGAAATTACTCCTAGTATAGCCTCCTTAATAATGGCATTGCTCATTTTAGAAACCCCTTTTGTACGATCAGTAAAAATAATTGGCACTTCAGTAATTTGAAATTTAGCACAATACGTTCTGTATTTCATTTCGATTTGAAACGCATAACCCACAAATTTTATTTTGTTAAGATTGATTTTCTCTAGAACCTCCCTCTTGTAGCAAACAAAACCAGCTGTAGCATCATGAATTTTCATTCCGGTGATAAACTTCACATACACAGAAGCAAAGTAAGACATTAAAACGCGGCTTAGAGGCCAGTTTACTACATTTACACCCTTTACATAACGCGAACCAATTGCTAAATCGGCTCCTCCAAAATGACAAGCATCATATAACTTTTCAAGATCGTTTGGATTATGCGAAAAATCGGCATCCATTTCGAAAATAAAATCGTACTTACGCTCCAAAGCCCATTTAAAACCATGAACATAAGCCGTTCCTAAACCTGATTTTTTGGTTCTTTGTTCTAAAAAAAGTCTTTCAGGAAATTCTTCTTGCAATGCAATTACTTTATTTGCCGTATGGTCTGGAGAATTATCATCGATAATCAGAAGATCAAAAGTTTTATGTTGCGAAAGGACAGCCCTCACTATACTTTCTATGTTCTCAATCTCGTTATAAGTGGGAATTATGACAATACTATCATTCATTTTTTCTGGGTAATTTCACCGCAAAAGTAAACTTTTTATAGCATTTGATTCATAATAAATATATAATAAAAGCATTGCATTAAAAAATTACTAATTTTGTATTATTATGATTGAACAACTTCATCCTCGAATTATAGAAAACAAAGACTGGGCAACTCTTTTGTTTGTAGTAGCATTTGCTGTTGTTGCGATGACAAAATCGGCTTACGAAACGCGATTCAGCGAATTCAGCCGACTTATTTTTTCTGACAAATACGCAAAAATCTACCGCGACAACAACCACCTTAAAAGCAGTTTTACGGTAGGCTTGTTTTTTGTTCAGATCGTTTCGTTTGCTTTTTTTATTCTACTAACGATGAATATTTATGATGACAAAATCCTAAAAACCGATTGGGTTCTGTTTATCCGGATTGCAACCTTTCTTTTGTATTTTATTCTAGGTAAATATTTAATAGAAAAAATTGTCGGAGCGGCGTTTAACATCGACGAATTTGTAGAGCTTTTTAACCTTCAGAAGGTAACTTACAGAACTTATATAGGTGTTTTTATCCTTCCAATCAACGCAGTTTTGTTTTATTACAACAATATTCCAGCAGCAATTCCGCTTGCAGTTATCGCTATTTCGCTCTGTATCAGCCTATACTCGTACTTTATTTCAATTAAAACATATCAAAATGCAATAATCGGCAAGTTATTTTATTTTATTTTATATCTTTGCGCTCTTGAAATAGCCCCTTATTATTTTATGTATTATTGGATACTAAAAGGGAGTGCTTAGAAAATGTTTATAATATGAAAGTGAAAACAATTTTGGTGTCACAGCCTGAACCTAAAGTGGAGAATTCTCCTTACTTTGAGCTCCAACAAAAACACAAAATAAAAATTGATTTCAGACCATTTATTCATGTGGAAGGGGTTAGCGCAAAAGAGATTCGATTACAAAAAATCGATCTTAATCATTACACTGCGATCATTTTAACAAGTCGAAATGCTGTAGATCATTTTTTTAGAGTGGCCGATGAAATGCGTTACAAAGTTCCTGAAGGATTGAAATATTTTTGTCAATCCGAAGCAGTAGCTTTTTATCTTCAAAAGTATGTTGTTTACAGAAAACGTAAGATCTACGTTGGAGCAAAAGATTTCGCAGATTTATCTCCTCTTATCAAAAAGTACAAAGACGAGAAATTCTTACTGCCTGCATCTGATCAATTAAATGCCGATGCGCCTGTTACATTAAACAGCCTTAAAGTAGATTGGGCTCAAGCGATTTTTTACAGAACTGTAATGAGCGACCTATCTGACCTTGCAGATGTTTATTATGATGTTCTTGCTTTTTTCAGCCCGACCGGAATTAAATCTTTGTTTAAAAACTTTCCTGATTTTAAACAAAACGATACCAGAATCGCTGTATTTGGAAGCACAACTCAGAAAGAAGCCCTCGACCACGGTCTAAGAATAGACATTCTTGCTCCGACTCCTGAGACGCCTTCTATGACAATGGCTTTAGAAAAATATATTGCCGAAGCAAACAAAGCTAAATAAACCGTTCAAACCGAAAATATTTAAATTCCAAATTCCAAACTAATCACTTGGAATTTGGAATTTTTCTTTTTACTAAACCCTTTCTCAAAGTTTCCATGTTTGAATCCTTAAGCGGTGTTACTATTAAAATTGAAAATTGAATTTTGGAATTTGAAATTTGGAATTTGAAATTGGAATTTGAAATTGGAATTTTGGAATTTAAATCACCCAATTTTATTTTCCCTTTCAATTTAACTATATTTGATTTCTATTCTAAACCCAAATCACAAGAAATAGTTTCAAATTTTAAGTTATGAAAATTAATTCCCTTTTAATTGAAATTGACGGCATCGACAAAGAAATTCTTCGATATCTCATGGACGATGCCAGAAAACCGATTTTACAAATTGCCAACAAAATTGGGATTTCTGGCGCCGCCATTCATCAGCGATTAAAAAAACTGGAACAATCAGGAGTCATTTCGGGTTCTAAGTTTACTGTAAATCCAAAAGTTTTGGGTTATAACACCATGGCTTTTATTGGAGTTTATCTTGATAAAGCTTCTAGAAACTCCGAAGCTGTAAAAGAATTACGAAAAATCCCCGAAGTTTTAGAATGTCATTATACTACTGGAAACTGGTCTGTATTAATCAAAATCATCTGTAGAGACAATGAACATCTGATGCAGCTTTTAAACACCAAAATCCAAGCAATCGAAGGCGTTTCAAGAACCGAAACCTTTATTTCGCTCGACCAGCAGATTGACAGGCAGATACAGCTTTAGAAAAACAAATTCCAAAATTTTAGATTCCAAACTCCAAAAGCAAAACCCGAAAGTTACAAAAACCTTGCACATTTTTATATTGAATTAACAGAAAGCATAAAAAAATCCAAACTCCTGATTGAAATTTGGATTGTTTAAAATTTGGAATTTACTTTTCTTAATTCCTCCTACTTCCGGAATAAATAGAAATATAATATAACAACGTCGCAATAGAACCGATTGCTGCTACAAGATAAGTTCTTGCCGCCCATTTCAAGGCATCTTTTGCTCCGGCTTGTTCCTGCTGTGTGAGCATACGTTTGTTTTCAAGCCATGCGAGTGCGCGGTTGCTGGCATCATACTCAACAGGCAACGTGATGATTGAAAACAAAGTTGTTGCAGCAAAAATGATGATTCCGATCAACAACAACTGTGGAAAAACTCTGATCATCAAGATTCCGGCAATCAAAATCCATTGCACAAAATTTGAGGCAACACTTACGATAGGCACTAGTTTTGAACGCATTACCAGCCATTCGTAACCAATTGCGTGTTGCACCGCGTGACCGCATTCGTGTGCCGCAACAGCAGCCGCCGCTGCATTACGATGATTGTAGACTGCTTCACTCAAATTTACCGTTTTATCAGACGGATTGTAATGATCTGTTAAACGACCTGGAGTCGAAATTACACGAACATCTCTAATACCGTGATCTGCAAGCATTTTTTCGGCGATTTCACGGCCGCTCATTCCGTTTTGAAGCTGTAATTTAGAGTATAATTCGAATTTGCTTTTTAATTTAGAACTCACCAGCCAGCTTACAAGCATAATGGCTCCGGCGAGAATAATATATGAACTTCCCATGTTTTTATTTATTAGTTGAATTTAAAGTTACAAAACAAACATCAAATTGCGAACCATTTTAACAAAATGCCATTTTGACATTTTTCAAGTCATTTTAACTTAATTCAACAGGTTATTTTTTAGAAGAAAAGCAATCAGTTCGGCTACGTTTTTCATTTTGTATTTCTGAAGAATATTGCGTCGATGTGTTTGCACAGTCAAAAAACTAAGGAACAAATCGTCTGCAATTTCCTGAGTCGATTTTCCTTGCGAAAGCAGCAAAGCAATATCTCGTTCTCTTCGGCTTAGACTCGGAATTCTTTCCAAATCTTCAGACAAAGGCTGGCTGATTATCATTTTTACTTCTTCGCTAAAAACTATTTCACCAGCAATTGCCCTATTGATGCATTCTTTAAATTCACCAAAAGAAGCATTTTTAAGAACATAGCCGTTTCCTCCGTTCTGAATAAACTGCATCACCAAACTCCTTTCAGACTGGCTGCTCATACCAATGATTATCAGTTTTGGATATTTCTGCTTAATGGTTTTACATAAATCTACACCATTAATAACCGGAAGGAAAATATCCATCAGAATTAAGTCTACAGTATGTTCTTCAATATAATCTAGAAGCGCAACGCCCGACTCAAATTTTTCGACAATTTCGATGTTATCCAAATCAGACAACAAACCTGCTATTCCTGAAATTACGATTGGATGGTCGTCTACAATTACGGTTTTATATCTCATTTTAAATTAGTTTTGTACTTTTAACTCGATATAAGTCGAGGTTCCTTTATTGATTTCAGAATCGATTTCGATTTTTCCGTTTAAAAAAGCCACACGATTTCTAATGTTTTTGAGTCCCATTCCCTCTTTAGATTCAGTTTGCGTCACATCAAAACCTTTTCCGTTGTCTTCTACAGTAATAAAAAACACGTCTTTGTTTTGCGAACAGGAAACCAGAATCTCTGAGGCCTGAGCGTATTTTAAAGCATTGTTCAAAAGCTCTTGGATGATTCTGTAAATCACAACTTCAAAATGCTGGTCCAAATTTGATTTCTTCTTGACGAGATACTGAAATTCTATTTGCGTTTCTGAACTGGAATTGGCCGCGCACAAATCTTTCAAAGCATGTTCAAGCCCAAGTTTTGACAAACTTTCTGGCATTAAATTCTGAGAAATATTCCGTAACTCCTTTATCGAATCGTTAAGCATCGAATTTATGTTTGAAGTCGAGACCGCACCTTCTTTATCTGCAAGATTCAGATGAATTTTTAAACCCGAGAGCATACTTCCGAGTCCATCGTGCAAATCTCTTGCAATTCTTTTTCTTTCGATTTCTTCTCCCTCAATCAATGCATTTGAAACTGATAATTTTTGTTCGTTTTCTAATGCCTCAAGCTCCTGTTTATGATTCAGCTCTTTTTGATAACCCAGTTTTTTTTGGTTGTTATTCCAAATCCATAAAAACAGAACTGTTAAGAAAAGCAGAAACGAAAGCACTGCAAAAAGCATAGAATTCAGTCTATTATTGTTGGCTTGCAAAACCGTTTTTTCGTTTTCTGACTGTAGCAATGAGATTTTCTTTTCATTTTCGGCTTTTCGATATTTCGCCTCTAACTCTACAATTTCATTTTTTAAAGACGCATCATTAATACTATCATTGATAACATTGTATTTATTTGCATAAAAATAGGCTTTCGAATAGTCTTTGGTTGCATTGTAAAGCTTAGACAATTCTTTGTAATAATTCTTTTTGTCGATTATAAACGGAGAATTTTCAATCAAATATTCGAGATTACTTTTGCATTTGGCGTAATCCTTAAGTTTAAAAAGCACCTCATATTCCGCAAATTTCAATCGGTTTAAAGCAATCGAATTTTTATGTTTTTCTGAAGAAGTGATTCCTTTATTATAACTTATCAATGCCTCTTTATGTTTATTCTGTTTAGCAAAATAGAGCCCTTCCGAATAAAAATAAGAATCGTTCAGGTTTGAATCGGGATAATTTTTTAACGTCGAATATGCCTTTTCGAGTACTTTTTCGGCATCATAAAAATGCTTAAGTTCCACCAAATTTTCGGCATTCATAATATAGGTCTCCATCTTTGATTCTGCCAGCGTTGGAGATTTTGTATTGGCATTTTCGATATATTTCTGTGCTTGGTCGAGATATTCTGCTGCTTTTTCGCGTTCGTTATTATTCATAAAAATAATGGCGACGGCTTTGCTCAATGCGCTAATCAGTTCAAAATCCCCGCTTTTTTTGGCAATCGGAATCGCTTCATTCACCAGCAATCTCATATAAGCGTTTTCGTTGTTTTTACGCTGCAGCATTATTCCATAATTCTGAAGTATAATGGCGCGCAAACGATAGGCTTCTTTATTGTAATATTTCTTAAGTTTCGTGTTGGCTTCTAATAATGCTTTCTCAAAACCGTCAAAATCACCTTTTTCAATAAAATCATACGAATTATAAAAAATGGAAGCATCTTTAAGAAAAGGATAATTGCTTTTTAATTTATTGGCCTGAGCAAGATACTTTTTGGAGCTCTGAATATCCTGAACCATCAAAAACAATTTGGACAGCCTAAAACTGTAAAGGCTTCGTACACTATCTGACTTTGTGTTTTTTGTAATCTTGACAATACTGTCTATGTAAACCGAATCATCGTCAAGCGAAAGAATAACTTGCGAATAAGAATGGGTCGAAAAAAAGAAAAATAAAAAAAAGGCGTATAGTTGCTTCATAAATGGTATTTGTTCAAAGTTATTAAAACTAAATTCTTTAGGAAATAAATCAGCGCTTTTTTACCTGAAAACAGGTAAAAGAAAATACACTTTATCAGGTATTGTGGTCCCTTTATTAAGGGGCTAACTTTGTTTAAGATAATTTTTTAAATATATAACAGCTAAAAAACAATGCACATGAGAACGTATTTTAAACAAATTATGCTGGTTTTGACACTTGCATTTACATTTGCTTCTTGCAGTAGCGATAATGACGACAATAACAACTCATCATCTAGAGATGTTAAATACGAAGTAACAGGAAACTTTACAGGAAAAATGGACGTTTCGTACATGGAAAAAAGTGGTGCACCGCTTATTGAAGATATCAATGCGTTGCCTTGGACGAAAGAATTTACAGCTGATGCTGGAAGTGATGGAGCATTATTACACACGAGCGGTTACGGAGGTGTCGCAGGACAAACTCTTACTGCTAAAATTTATGTTGGCGGAAAAGTGGTTTCAGAATTAACCGGCGCTGCCAACAATGACGGAATTATTGTAGTTCACACAAAAACTTACGTATTTCCTAGATAGTATAAAATTAGAATTTAATTTTTGTTTTTGGTAAAAGAGAGCTTCGTAGATTATTACGAAGCTTCTTTTTTTTATAGGTCTAACTGAGTATTCAATACCGTTCTTCCAATTTTCAAAAGAAGCTTCTCCAGACGGTTTTGTCCCCGCGAATCCGGACATTGTCAAAGTGTAAATCATTTTCATGAATAGAAAAAACAAAAAAAACCAAATTCCAATCAGTTCAAAATTGGAATTTGGAATTTAAAAAATTGAGATTTAAACTATTTAGGGTTTTAAAATCAAAACCGAAGGTGTATTATTCAACCAGATACTTTGAGATTCGATAAGTTTTTTCCAGCTGTCCAGGCTTATAATCATCAAACTTTGGCTTTCTAAAAATTCTTTTTTTATGGTTCTATCATTCATAATCATAATATGATTTGGTGCAATCTGCTCAATAGAACGAATATTTTCCTGAATTTCTCTTGTATTGTTTACTTCTGCCCCAGCATTTAAGACTGTAATCTGGGAACCATTATTATTAATTAGCTTTTTAGCATAATCAATTAAAAAAGCATCGTCTTTATCAAAAATAGGCATAAAAATCTGGCTCACATCTTCGAGTTCTTTATCGATAAAAATTCCGACTGGCATTTTGCTTTTTGCAATAATATGACGTGTTCTTTCATCAAAAGGAGAGTTTTCAAACAATCCTTCTTTTCCTGTAAATTTATCTATCAAACGATCCGGATTTACGATTCTGGTTGTAAAACCTAAAATTTTACCTAGCAATGTCCCGTCAAAAATTGACTGCCCCAAACCAATCAATAACAAATCATACTCTCCTTGATTTGCCGTGTCGATTATATCGGTATCGATATCATTCGAAACCTTAAAAAGACTTACAATATTCTGATTCAAACGACGAGATTCTTCTATAACCGGAACCAGCATTTTTTTCTCATGATCCTTTACATCAAAAGAGTGAATTTCTGTGCTTAACGACAAATGCATTGCGGTCACAATAGAATTATCCGGCTGTTTTTTAACCAAGCTGTTGGCAATCTGAAGCAATTTTTTTCCTCGTTCCGGCGTTGCAAACGAAAGCAATATTTTGTATTTGCTTTTGTTTCCGATTTCTTCTGGCACAGCGGTTTCTTTATCTTTAAAAATAAATCCGATAAAATCTAAGGCAGGACCTGTCATAAAAGTGGTTACCAAAGCCATAATAACCATCATGGTAAAAATTTCTGTAGACAAAACTCCAAGGTCGTAACCGATATTTAGAACAACAAGTTCCATCAAACCGCGAGTATTCATTAAAGCTCCAATAGACAAACTGTCTTTCCAGTTTTGTCCCACAAATTTTGCTGCCAAAGCACTTCCAAAGAATTTACCTGCAACGGCAACAGCGATAATTAATCCTGTGATTTTCCATAATTCCGGATCGTTCAACAATCCGATTTGCGTACGTAAACCAGTGAACACAAAGAACAATGGCAATAAAACGATTATGGCAACATCTTCTACTTTTTCAATAAATATGTTTCTGAATTTATTGTTTTCTGGCATAATCGCCCCTGCAAGGAAAGCTCCGAATAAAGCGTGAATTCCAATTAACTCAGCGGCATAAGCCGAAATTAGAAGCGTAATGAAAAAAATCGCAACAACTGGTTTATTCAGACTTTCGCGAGTTGCATTTAAGTCGCCTACACGTTTCAAGAACGGACGAACAATTTTCAGCATTATAATTACATATAAAATCGCTAAACCGATAACATATAACGAACTTGTAAACGAACCTGCTTTTACAATCGCAATTACAACTGCCAAAATACACCAAGCAGTGATATCATCGGCTGCGGCGCAAGTGATCGCAATTGTTCCTAATTTTGTTTTCTGCATGCCACGTTCCTGAACTATCCTCGCCAAAACCGGAAACGCAGTAATACTCATGGCGATTCCCATAAATAATCCGAACGAAGAAAACTCAACACCAATTGGGGCAAAAGTATGGTAGATAAAATAGGCCAGCGTTAATCCTAAGGCAAACGGAATTACAATACTGGCGTGGCTGATAACCACAGCATCATGAGCTTTGTTTTTAAGGACTTTCAAATCCAATTCCATTCCAATAACAAACATGAAAAGGATTAAACCAATCTGGCTTAGAAACTGTAAATTCCCTAAAGATGCTGCCGGAAATAAAGCAGCCGAAAATTCAGGAAAATACATTCCGACTAAAGACGGCCCAAGAACAATACCCGCAATCATTTCTCCGATTACAGAAGGCTGACCAATTTTTCTGAAAAACCATCCAAATAAACGAGCGACTAAAATAATAGTCACAATCTGAGCCAATAAAATGGCTAACGGATGCTGCAAATTATGAACCATAGAATCCAGGAAGTCATTCCAATGGTTGCTTTCGATTTGTTTTTTTACGATGTTGCGCCCCACTTCTAGCGATGCACCTTTTGAAATTACCCAATATATCAGCGCCGTAAAACCGCCGATAATTGTAATGTAAAATACAGAGTTTTTAATGTTATTCATAACTCGTTCTTTTGATTTATTGCCGCAAATATCAGAACTGAGTTTTAAGTGAAAAAGCAAATTTCCAGCAAATTTTCAATGTATGTAACAAGTCGGAAAAACTTTGTAATAAGTTATAATTTTACCTTTTTCAGAAAATCAGAACGATAGGTTTCGCTTAAAATTAAGGCGGTATTTTTACTGTTTTCCTCTATATGATGCAATACAATTTCGTTATGATTAAAGAATTTTATCGCTTTTACAGCCACAATTTCTTTTTTATTAATTCTACAGAAATCGGCATCGGGCAATTCTTTTAAAAGTGTATCAAATTTCACGTTTTTTAAGTTCAGAAAACTTCCATCTGCTAATAAAACTGTTTTATCGCGGCTGTCGCTTGATGCTGTGGTGATATACTGGATTTTATTAAAATACAAAAGTGTCTTTCCTTTATCAGTATTCAGTTGCATAAACTTTTTGGAATTGTCTGATTTCTCAAAACGCTCAAAAGCTTTTGTTATGGCTTTTTGAAGACGTTCCAATTTTACCGGTTTTGTGATATAATCAACTGCATCAATATTAAAAGCATCGGCCGCGTAATCCTTATAGGCTGTGCAGAAAACGACCAATTTATTTTCGAGAATTTCAGCCAGATGCAAACCGTCCATTCCTGGCATCTCAATATCAGAAATCAAGAGGTCAAAATCCAGATTTGGAATATCAGACAAAAGTTTCTCAGGATTATTAAATGTTTTGACGATTTCCAGTTCCGGAATTTGTTCGCAAAGCATTTTCAAATAAGTCAATCCTGGAAGCTCATCGTCCAGAAGCAAGCATTTCAGTTTTGTATTCAAGTAAATCTATTTTTAAATGGGCAATATAAATGTCGTTTTCTATAAACTTATCGAGTTTGAAATTATTCTTGTAAATAATTCGCAGACGATGTTCTAAAGTCGCGTGTCCAAAACCGCTTCGCTCCTTTTTCAGTACTTTTTTATCGGATATCTTATTGGAAACCGTCATAAAAAAAGCATTATCCTTAAACTCAAAAACCACCGAAATAAAAGCATCCGAACTTTGAAGATCGGCATGTTTAAAGGCATTTTCGATTAAATCAATAGAAATCAAAGGCGCTAATAATGGCTGGTCGTACAACTTATCGTCTTCGTTAATGTTGGTTTTAATCTTCAATTCGAAAAGCGGACTGATCTTAATTTTATTGATTTCGATAAGGTTCAGCGCAAAATTGATTTCTTCTTTTGCCGTTACGAATTTCTTTTTGCTTTCGTATAAAATATAATCCAGAACATTCGCCAATTTGTCTAAAGCAAAATAAGTCTGATAAGCGTGCGACTGAATCGAATTTAAAATATTCTTAAACAAATGCGGATTGAGTTTCGACTCTAAATTTTCTAACTGCAAGTCATTTACTTTTGCTTCTAAAGCATAAAAACTTTGCTCTGCATTCTCTTTTGCCTTTTTGGACTGCATTAATTGATACATCATAATGCAGATTATGACAATTAAGAGTAGAAGAATTGCCAGAAAAATAAATGTAGTTGTATTGTCTTGCTGCATTATTATTTTTTTTTATGAAGTGTCCGAATTTGGATGAATAAATGTACTGAATCTGCTTCAATCTGTTAAATCTGCGTGAAACCTTTTTTCAATCAGCCAGATTAACTTGAATGTTGTGAAACCAAAATTAATTGCAAATATGAGAAAAACCGCCTGAGTTAAACGATAAATAGCGGTAAAATATCAAATCTAAAAAACTTTCAAATATGTGTTAACATTAAGTAAAATAGAATTGATAATTTATGATTTCGAGCACTTTTCACTACATTTGCATCCATTTTTAAAGATTTTATGAAAAACGCTATTCAAGTTGGATTTTGGGAAAAGTTAGCCCGAATCATACTTAAAAACAGAATTACGATTCTGGTACTACTTTCTGCCTTAACCATTTTCTTTGGTTATCAGTGGAAAAACCTTTCTATGACTTATACCGAAGCGAACCTGCTTCCAAAAAATCATATTGCGAATAAAGATTATCAAAAATTTCTGGACAAGTTTGGAGAAGAAGGAAACCTTATTGTAATTGGTTTCAAAGACCCAAAACTTTTTACTCCGAAAAATTATGCTGCCTGGACCGAAATGATGAACGGTCTAAAAAAAGCCAAAGAAGTTGATTTGGTAATTTCTTTGAATGACTTAAAGAAACTGGAAAAAGATACCGTAAACCAAAAATTTGTCTTAGCGCCATTTATTGACGAAAGCAAAGTATTGGATGCTAATTATTTAAAAAGCGTTCAGTACGATTTGTTTCACAATCTCCCTTTTTACGAAGGTTTATTGTTTAACAAAGAAAGCGGCAGTGTTCGTTCGGCTATTTATATGAACAAAGCGCTGGTAAATACAGCTGAAAGAAAGACTTTTATTTTAAAAGATTTGGTTCCGAAAATCGATAAATTCGAAAAAACAACGGGAATCGACCTTAAAGTTTCGGGAATGCCATACATCCGTACGATTAATGCCGACAATATGAAAGGCGAAATCGGACTTTTCATTGGAGCATCATTATTGACGGTTTCTTTGATTTTCTTTTTCTTCTTCCGTTCGTTCAGAGCTACTTTTATTTCGATTTGTATTTTAATTGTCGGTGTAACTTGGTCGTTTGGAACTCTTGGATTGTTTGGTTATAAAATCACGATTCTAACAGCCATAATTCCGCCGCTGATTATCGTAATCGGAATTACGAACTGTATTTTCCTTATTAACAAATACCAGCAGGAAATAAAACTGCACAACAATCAGGCAAAAGCATTACAGCGTGTGATTTCAAAAATTGGTTCTTCGACTTTGATGACCAACTTAACGGCTGCAATTGGTTTTGCAACCTTGATGATTACTGGAAACGAATTGCTTTTTGAATTTGGTTTGGTTACGTCAATCAACGTGCTTTCTGTTTATACTTTGACACTTTTCATTGTGCCGATTATCTACAGTTTTATGCCATTGCCAAAAGCAAAACACTTATACCATTTAGACAAAACGTACATTTCGACACTTTTAAATACTGTTGCAACTGTAGTAAAAGGCAAAAAGACAATCGTTTACATTATTTACGCAGTACTTTTTGTAGTGAGTTTAAATGGAGTAAGACAAATGAAAGTATCGGGAAGTTTGATTGGCGAAATGCCAAAAAGTGCTTCTTTCTTTAAAGATATTTTATTTTACGAAAAAGAATTCAACGGTGTAATGCCATTGGAAATCATGATTGACACCAAAAAGAAAAAAGGTGTTATGAAGCCAGCGACAATTCGTAAAATGGATGAATTACAAAACACCATTTCTGAAATACCGGAATTGGCAAAACCGGTTTCGGTTGTAAACCTGGTTAAATATGCTAAACAGGCTTTCTACAATGGGAATCCTGAATATTACCAATTGCCAACTTCTCAGGAGCAAACTTTTATTTTGGGCTATGCTAAAAATGCCACCAAAAACAGCAAAGAAAATTTAATGAAAGCCTATGTTGATTCGACTGGGCAATATGCGAGAATCACGACTTTCATGAAAGATATCGGAACCGATGAAATGGCTGTTGTAGAACAAAAACTGCGCAAGAAAATTGATGAGATTTTCCCAAAAGAACGTTACGAAGTTACGATTACCGGAAAAGCATTGGTTTTCCAAAAAGGAACAACGTATCTGGCACACAACTTAATCGAATCGCTACTTTTTGCAATTGCCACTATTGCAATTTTGATGCTGTATTTATTCCGTTCGTTCAAAATGGTGGCCGCTTCTTTGATTACGAATATTTTACCGCTTTGCATTACTTCGGGATTAATGGGTTATTTTGGAATTCCTTTAAAACCATCAACGATTCTGGTATTCAGTATAGCTTTCGGAATCTCGGTTGATAATGCAATTCAGTTTATGGCGAAATACAAACACGATTTGATTCAAAATAAAGGAAAAGTGAAGAAATCTGTTTTCAGCGCTTTAAGAGAAACGGGAGTAAGTACTTTCTATACTTCTGTGGTTCTGATTTTAGGTTTTGCGACTTTTACATTATCAAGTTTCAGCGGTACAATCGCTTTAGGAGGATTAATTTCTTGTACTTTGGTTTTTGCGATGTTTGCTAACTTGGTTGTATTGCCATCATTGGTTTTAACTTTCGAGAAGAAAAAAACTAAGAAAGAGGAATTGGAGAATTTGGAGAAATAGAAGTAAACTCTCACCACTGGTGAGATAATTCTTTTTCGAATGATCAAGACTAAAAAAGAACAATTTCTCTCAACGATGTTGAGAGAAATTGTTCTATAAAAGATAATTATTTTTTTGCATTTTGTTAATTCTCACAATTGAATGATAACTTTTGAGAAGAATAAAACAAGAAAAGATGGACGGGAGAATTTGGATAAATAAGGTTTTGTTCGCCACGACCCGAGCGACAGCGAACAGGCGAAGCAATTTCACGAATTGGCACGAATTTAAAAAACATCAATCTTTGACAAAGTTAAACGCACAGTTTGTCATTCCGAGGAACGAGGAATCACACTCGGAAATCGACAAAGATTGGCGACTTTCTTAACGGAATTACTAGTGTGATTCCTCGTTCCTCGGAATGACAAAAACAAGAGAAATTGCTTCTTTTGAAACCGATTGCCCTAGCCCTGATAGAAGCGATATCCTTTTTCTTGCTCCTTTAGCAAGAAAAAGATATAGCGGATAGCAGGAAACAGCTTCAAAAATTAATTATTATCGATTATATTTGCAGTTGTTCAAAATGAATATTACTTAATATCAATTATATATAAAAATGAAACACACAAAGGTTAGAGACTTATTAAACAGTACGACGACGTTACAGGAAGTGAATGCAAAAGGATGGGTGAGAACTTTTAGAAATAATCAGTTCATCGCGCTTAATGACGGTTCTACCATTAATAATATTCAATGTGTTGTTGATTTTGAAAATACACCAGAAGAAACTTTAAAAAGAATCACGACTGGAGCTGCGGTTTCTGTAATTGGAACTTTGGTTGAAAGTAAAGGTGCGGGTCAGAAATATGAAATTCAGGTTTCTAAATTGGAAATCCTTGGAGATTCTGATGCTGAGAAATTCCCAATGCAACCTAAAAAACACTCTTTAGAATTTTTACGTGAAAACGCTCACTTACGCGTACGTACAAATGCTTTTGGTGCGATTATGCGTGTGCGTTCGGTATTGTCTTATGCCGTTCATAAATATTTTCAGGATAAAGGTTTCGTATATGTAAATACGCCAATTATCACTGGAGCTGATGCTGAAGGTGCGGGAGAAATGTTCCAAGTAACTTCTTTACCGTTGGATAATCTTCCAAAAAATGAAGAAGGAAACATTGATTTCAAAAAAGATTTCTTCGGAAAACATACGAACTTAACGGTTTCTGGACAGTTAGAAGGAGAAACTTTTGCGATGGCTTTGGGTCAAATCTATACTTTTGGACCAACTTTTAGAGCAGAAAATTCAAACACTTCTCGCCACTTGGCAGAATTTTGGATGATTGAGCCAGAAGTTGCTTTCAACAACCTTGATGACAACATGGACTTGGCTGAAGATTTTATTCAGTATGTAATTAAATATGCTTTAGACCATTGTGGCGATGATTTGAAATTCTTAGAAGGAAGACTTTTAGAAGAAGAAAAATCAAAACCTCAGGCAGAAAGAAGCGAAATGGCTTTGTTAGAGAAATTGAACTTCGTTTTAGACAACAATTTCAAACGCGTTTCGTATACTGAAGCAATTGACATTTTAAGAGATTCAACTCCAAATAAAAAGAAGAAATTCCAATATTTAATCAACGAATGGGGAGCTGATTTACAATCAGAACACGAGCGTTACTTGGTAGAAAAACACTTTAAATGTCCAGTAATTTTATACGATTACCCAGCAAACATCAAAGCGTTTTACATGCGTTTGAACGACAACACAGAACCAGGAAGAGAAACAGTTCGTGCTATGGATATCCTTTTCCCTGGAATTGGAGAAATCGTTGGTGGTTCTGAAAGAGAAGAGCGTTACGATGTTCTAGTTCAGAAAATGGAAGCTCTTGGAATTGACAAAGAAGAATTATACTGGTATTTAGATACGAGAAGATTTGGTTCAGCCACTCACGCCGGTTTTGGTTTAGGTTTTGAGCGTTTGGTATTGTTTGTAACAGGAATGACAAACATTAGAGACGTAATTCCTTTCCCGAGAACTCCAGGTAGCGCCGAGTTCTAAGAACCAAGGTTTTTGCCACGAAGGCACAAAGACGCTAAGTTTATTTTTAAACTAACTGAGTTAAGACTCAAAAAAAATTAAAATAATACCACGTAGACACAAAATCTCAAAGTATTATTTTACTTTTTAGTGAAGATTTAAAAACTTAAAAAAACTTTGTGCCTTAGCGTCTTCGTGGCAAAAACAACAGAAAATGCTCTCAGAAAGAACTGAAGAAATTGGAAAAATAATTGTAAATGCGGCATTTAAAGTTCACAAACAACTTGGACCTGGATTATTAGAAAGAGTTTATGAAGTTTGTCTGGCTCATGAAGTCTCAAAAGCTGGTCTTGATGTAAAGCGCCAAGTTGACATTCCTATCTTTTATGACGGAATTGAATTTAGCGAAGGATTAAGACTAGATTTACTGATTGAAGATTCTATAATTATAGAAATAAAAGCAGTTGAACAAATAAATCCGGTTTGGGAAGCACAAATTATAAGTCAGTTAAAATTACTGGATAAAGATTTAGGCTTTTTAATCAATTTCAATGTTCCGTTAATAAAGAGCGGTATCAGAAGATTTATAAATACAAAAAGAGTATTTTAAATTTTTCAGTCAAATAAAGTAAACGAAAAACTTTGTGTCTTACCGCCTTAGTGGCAAGAAACAAAAACAAATAAAAAACTTTGAGCCTTTGTGCCTTAGTGGCAGAAAAATAGCGCCTTAACTATGCTAAAGCAATTTTTAAATTTAAAATTATCCCAAAAATTATCTCCACAGCAAATTCAGCTGATGAAGTTAATTCAATTGCCTACGCAAGCTTTTGAACAGCGTTTATTAGAAGAAATGAACGAAAATCCGGCATTAGAAGCGGGTAAAGAAGACGAATACGAAGCGGATGAATATGCTAACGACGACTACGACGATTATGATGATAACGAATCAGATAGAATCGAAGCAGACGACATTAACATTGACGAATATCTAAGCGACGACGATACGCCCGATTACAAAACTCAGGTAAACAATTACAGTGACGACGAAGAGCGCGAAACTCCTTTTGCGGCTCCGATCAGTTTTCATCAGGACTTAATCAATCAGCTGAATACTTTTATTTTGAATGATGAAGAACGCGAAATCGCTGAATTCCTTGTTGGAAGTATTGATGATGTGGGTTACATCCGCAGAAGCATTCCGGACATTGTAGACGACATGGCTTTTACGCAGGGAATTTATACTGATGAGGCGATGGTCGAAAAAATGTTGACGGTGATTCATGAGTTGGAACCTTCAGGAGTTGGTGCACGTGATTTGCAGGAATGCTTATTACTTCAGTTAAAACATAAAACTCCAACCGAATATGTTGATTTAGCGATTGACATTATCGAAAATCAGTTTGATGCTTTCACGAAGAAACATTACGACAAGCTTTTACAGAAATACAGCGTTTCGAACGAACAGCTTAAAAAAGCAATTCACGAAATTGAAAGGCTTAACCCAAAACCGGGCGGTTCTTTTGCAGGAAATAATAAAGTTACCGAAAATGTAGTTCCGGATTTCGCTATCAGAATTGTGGACGGTGAATTGGAACTGACTTTAAACGGAAGAAATGCTCCTTCTCTGCACGTTTCTAAAGATTATCAGGAAATGATGCAGACGTATAAAGAATCTAAAGATAAATCGACAGCACAGAAAGATGCGGTTCAGTTTATCAAGCAAAAACTGGATTCGGCTAAATGGTTTATCGACGCAATCAGACAACGTCAGGAAACACTTTTTGTAACCATGAATGCGATTATGCATTATCAAGAAGAATACTTCTTAGACGGTGACGAAACCAAGCTAAAACCAATGATTCTAAAAGACATTGCAGACATGGTTGGTTTGGATATTTCGACAATCTCTCGTGTAGCCAACAGTAAATATGTTGAAACGCCATACGGAACCAAACTGATTAAAGAATTCTTTTCTGAAGCCATGAAAAATGACCAGGGAGAAGATGTTTCAACTCTTGAAATCAAAAAAATTCTGCAAAACACAATTGAGGAAGAAGACAAGAGAAAACCGCTTCCGGATGATCAGTTAGCCGAAATCTTGAAAGAAAAAGGTTATCCGATTGCTAGAAGAACTATTGCTAAATATCGTGAGCAATTGGATATTCCGGTAGCGCGAATGAGAAAGAAGATTTAGTTTTTTTCAAACCATATAAGAAATGTAAGTTCATTTAAAAATAAAACCCGATAGTTAAAAAACTATCGGGTTTTATTTTTTTATCGAAGCAAGAAATTCTGCTGGAGATATGGCCGGAATTGGCGAACTTTTAAAATCTTTTATATCTCTAGTGATTATGAAATTACAATCATTTTTCAAACAAGCATAATATTGCACTGCATCCTCAAAATCCTTAAAATCTGAATTTAAACTCTGATCGATTTCTAATTCTGAAACTGTTAAAACAGAACAAAATGATCTTAATATTTTTAAGTTATCTATTACCTGTTTACTATCAATATTTTTTCCTAAAATATAATTGCAATTTACAATCGAAACTGAGGAGGTAAACAACTCACATTTTCCCATTTCATATAACGTTACAATTCTAGCAATATCATCAAAAAAAGGTGCTCTATTAAGAATTAAATCTAAAATTACATTTGTATCCAGATACAATTTCATAAGCCGTGTTTTTCAATTAAAATATCCTGTAACTCTTTTTTATAATCATTTCCAATTTTAGCATCGGCCTCTTTAATAGTAAAAGATTTAGCAAGATTCGAAATTTTAATTTCATTTTCCTCCTTATTTTCTCCTGTAGAAGTAATCACTTTTAAATAATTCTCCACCAAAAGCGATAAACTATGCTTATGCTCTGAGGCATAAATTTTAGCTTTTTCAATTACATCTTTGTCTAATTTCAATGTCAATTTTGCGTCCATAGCTTTTTATTTTGTACGTACAAATATAATTTTTTTATCCGTACAAATTACCTGGTATTTTTATAAAGAAAAGATTTTAAATTCATTACATAAAACAAACCCGACAGGTTTCAGACCTATCGGATTTCACAACATCTTTAAAACGTTAAATTACTTATACTGATCCGGCAGTATTTTTACATCAAATAAAAACACCTTCCTTTGATCACTGTAGCTGTAAATCAAAGTATAATCATTATCCCTAAAAACCTTCAAACCTGTGTTTGTTTTTACAGTACTCAAAAGGCTCTTTCTAATTTCTTCTCGGATAACATCTACTTCTGCTTTCTGTTTCTCTACATTTAATAATGTTAGATTGTATTTTACAGTCTTTTCTTCGACCAAAGTCACGCTGTCTAAGCGAATACCATCCTGAATAGTTAACGGACAGTTTTTATTATATTTTGCAACAAGCTGTGTGATTTCTGTATTGACCTCATCGGCATTTTCAGAAAGGTACAATTGAAAAAAAACGGCCAGCGCCATTGCAACTCCTATTACGATAAACAATATTATATTTTGCTTTTTTCTGCTTTGCTTTTCTGCCATTTTTATTAAAACTTTGGGTTTATTTTTCCTGAATTTTCTTCATTGCCTTAAAATAGGCAGCACGGCTGAGCGGTTCGTATTCTTCTGTTTCTCCAAGCATTACCAGTTTATCGTTATCGGTTTTTCTAAAACTGTAATTGGCCAAATTTCCTGTTCTGGTACAAACCGCATGTACTTTGGTTACATATTCTGCCGTTGCCATAAGTCCCGGCATTGGTCCAAACGGATTTCCCTTAAAATCCATGTCAAGTCCTGCGACTACAACACGAATTCCCTGATTGGCAAGGTCGTTGCAAACTGTTACGATTTCATCATCAAAAAACTGTGCTTCATCAATTCCGATAACATCACAGCCTTGGGCTAAAATCGCAATATTGGCTGCTGCCGGAACAGGCGTCGAACGAATTTCGTTGGCATCATGAGACACCACCATTTCGTCATGATAACGGGTATCGATAGCGGGTTTAAAAATTTCGACTCTTTGTTTGGCAAACTGCGCACGTTTTAATCTGCGAATCAGTTCTTCGGTTTTACCCGAAAACATTGATCCACAAATAACTTCAATCCAACCAAATTGTTCTTTGTGATTTACTGTATTTTCGAGAAACATTTTGTATTTTTCTGCCTTTAAAAATGAATAGTTTTTATTACTTTGTACTTGTAATAAATTGTTGTAAAATTTTACTGTTTTTACACTTTTTCAAAAGTAGAAAATTTTTATCAAATCGAAGATTCGCCGAGGTCTTATTAACAGAAATAAAAAATAAGATTTAGAATTCAGCGTCGAATAAAGAAAATCATTTAGAGAATATACTAAAAATACCCATTCACTATAATTTCAATAGTTATGAAAAAAAAATTGGAAGCCGATTTAATCAGCATTGCACATCGAATTTTAAAACTTAAGAACAAATCCGATATCAATCAATTGTATCTGGAAACACAGAAATTATATGAAAAATTAGCAGTATTAAAATTTGTAGATGAAAATTTTGAAGAAGCAAAACCTACCATCGGACAAAGCGAAATCGAATCGAAGCTCGAAACTATTTTCGAAAAAGAAGAAATAATTCCGACCGAAGTTGAGGCCGAAACTCCTGCTCCATCTCCAGAAACTGCTCCTGAAATTGTTTCGGAACCAGAAGTTGTTGCACCAAAAACTGAAGAAAGCACAGAAGAAAAAGTCATAGAAGCAAACACACCTGAAGAAGAAGTTTCGGAAATTGAAGCGGAAAGCACAGAAGAAACCATTATTCATGTTTTAGAAGACGAATCGTTAGACGAAGAAACAGAAGAACCGGAAGAACCGGAAGAAAGCGAAATCGCTCTAAAACAAGACGAAACTAAAGAAGATGAAAATTCGTTCAGAACTTTTAGCGACCTAAAACCGATTCCAGAATTCAAACCTGCTTTTGAACTAACGGAAGAGCCAAAACAAGTTGAGGAAGAAAAAAAAGAACCAGAATCTAAAGCGACTCCAATTCCGATTTTGTTTGAGGATTTAGGAGTAAACTATGCCGATGCTCAATTTGTAAAAGTAGAAAGCGTTAAAGACGTTCCGCCTATTCCGACAATTGCGGAGTGGAAAGAACAAAAAGCCGCCGAAACCGCTGCTGCAAAAGCGCAATCCGACTCAAAGCCGGTTACTTTGAATGAAAAATTATCTCGAGGTTTTCATATTGACCTAAACGACAGAATCGCTTTCACCAAAAATCTTTTCGGAAACAGTGCCGAAGATTATAGCCGTGTTCTGAATCAGTTAATGACATTTGATTCTTATGCAGAGGTAAAAGATTTTATCGAAAACATGGTCAAACCAGATTACAACAATTGGGAAGGAAAAGACGATTACGCAGAACGCTTTATGGGAATTATCGAGAAGAAATTCCTTTAATTCGGTTCAACTTACCCTTTACATTTCACAAAAAATATGTCAAAATTATATATCGTTCCAACGCCTATCGGCAATCTTGAAGACATGACTTTTAGAGCCATTCGGGTTTTAAAAGAAGTCGATTTGATTTTGGCTGAGGACACCCGCACCAGCGGAAAACTGTTGAAGCATTTTGAAATCGGCACGCACATGCACAGCCATCATATGCACAACGAACACAAAACCACTGAGAATTTAATTGCTCGTTTGAAAGCTGGCGAAACAATCGCTTTGATTTCAGACGCAGGAACACCAGCCATTTCAGATCCTGGATTTTTATTGACTCGCGCTTGCGTAGAAAATAAAATCGAAGTGGAATGTCTTCCTGGAGCAACCGCTTTTGTTCCAGCTTTAGTAAACAGCGGACTACCGAATGACAAATTTGTTTTTGAAGGTTTTCTGCCTGATAAAAAAGGACGCCAGACTCGATTTTTGGCTTTGGCAGAAGAAACCCGAACGATGATTTTATACGTTTCGCCACACAAACTCGTTAAAACTTTAGCTGAGTTTGTACAATATTTTGGAGAAGACCGACAAGTCTGCGTTTCGAGAGAATTATCAAAAATGCACGAAGAAAATGTACGCGGAACAGCAAAAGAAGTTCTGGCGCATTTCGAAAAAACAGCTCCACGAGGAGAAATCGTCGTGGTTGTTGCCGGAAAAACAATAGAGAAAGAAGCCAAAAAAAGTAAGTATTCAAAAGACGAAGTAGAATAAATTAATTATTTCAGCCACAGATTAAAGGATTAACACAGATTAAAAATTAAGGTTGCCACTAATTACACAAATTTCCACTAATTTAATTCGTGCTAATTTGTGCAATTCGTGGCAAAAAATAATCTTTTAAATCCCTTTAATCTGTGGCAAGAAAATCAAACAGACAAAAAAAATCATGAGCATTCAAGCCTTTTTAGAAAAAGTAAAACAAACTCCAACTCAAATCACATTTCCTGAAACTATTGCCGTAATCGAAGAAAATTACAACTTTACACCAACCGCTTTTCAAAACGGGACACAACATAACGCTGCAGGAGAAAACTCAGGTTCTTGCAAATTATTTTCTTTTGCGAAACTGCAGAATTTAAGTAAAGACGAAACTTTGGCTTGTTTTGGAGCTTTTTATTTTGAAGAAGTTTTAGGCGATCCAAACGGGACCAATCACCAAAACATTAGAAATTTCATCAACCTAGGCTGGGACGGAATTCAGTTTGAAGGAAATGCTTTAGAAGCGAAGTAATATATTTTAGAATTCAGATTGTAGATTTTAGATTTACTAAGCCTGCAATCTGACGCTTAAAAACTTTGCCAAAGTTTAAAACGAATATTCTGCCTCAGATTCCACAGATAAACGGATTAAAATCTGCCTTATCTGCGAAATCTGCGTGAGAAAATTAAACACATAGAAACATAGTTTTTGTCTGTCAATAAAAGAAAACAGAAAGAAACTCGTTTCTAACACATCGCAAACTATGTGAATTGATGCAAGTGAAACGCCTTTTCAAGTTTCCGATAAGCTATGTTTCTATTTGTTTTAAAAAAAATTACCTATCAAGATTAAACGATTTCCACAATCTGAAATCTAAAATCCAAAATCTACAATTAAAAAATGCGCTGGACATTAAAACCAAAACCTTCTGAAGATAAAATCAAACATCTGGCACAAGCCCTGAATGTAGAAGATTTTGTAGCCTCACTTTTGATTCAGCGTGGTATTGAAACTTTTGATGATGCTAAGAATTTCTTTCGCCCGTCTTTAGAACATCTTCATGACCCATATCTAATGAAAGATATGGATAAAGCTGTTGCACGAATCGAATCGGCAATTGAAAATCAGGAAAACATTCTGGTTTTTGGCGATTATGATGTTGACGGTACAACCGCCGTTTCTTTGGTTTCATCTTATTTAAAATCCTATTATCCAAACGTTGCCACTTATATCCCAGATCGTTACGACGAAGGTTACGGAATCTCCTATAAAGGAATTGATTATGCAGATGATAACGGAATTTCGTTAATTATTGCACTCGACTGTGGCATCAAATCAATCGATCACGTCGCTTACGCTAAAGCAAAAAACATCGATTTTATAATCTGCGACCACCACAGACCAGGAGAAAAACTTCCCGACGCTGTGGCGGTTTTAGATCCAAAAAGAGAAGACTGCTCTTATCCTTATGACGAATTGTGTGGCTGCGGCGTGGGCTTCAAACTGATTCAGGCCTTGGCCCAAAATAAAAGCGAGACAATTGACGATTTAGTTCCGTATCTGGATTTGGTTGCCACTGCAATCGCGGCAGATATTGTTCCGATTACAGGAGAAAATCGTGTTCTGGCTTATTTTGGATTAAAGGTAATCAATACCGAACCACGTCCCGGAATTAAGGCTCTCGTACATCAGGTAAAAAAGAAAGTTTTAGACATTACTGATGTTGTGTTTATTATTTCTCCCAGAATCAATGCAGCAGGAAGAATCAAACATGGTAATCATGCGGTTGAATTGCTGAGTGAATTTGATTTTGAACAGGCGCAGCAATTCGCCTCAGAAATCGAACAATACAATGCAGACCGAAAAGATTTGGACAAAAAAATTACCAAAGAAGCTTTTCAGCAGATTCTTGACAATAACGAACATGAGCGTTTTACGACCGTGGTTTTTCAAGAAGACTGGCACAAAGGCGTTATCGGAATCGTAGCTTCGAGATTAATAGAAACTTATTATCGTCCGACTTTGGTTTTTACTAAAAGCGGCGACAAATACGCGGCTTCTGCCCGCTCAGTAAAAGGATTTGATGTTTACAATGCTCTCGATGCCTGTTCTGAACATTTAGAACAATTTGGCGGCCATATGTATGCTGCGGGAATGACATTAAAGGCCGAAAATTACAAAGCTTTTAAAGATGCATTCGAAAAATGTGTTGAAAGCACTATTTTGCCTGAAATGCGAACGCCAGAAATCGAAATTGATGCTGAAATTGATTTTGCACACATCACGCCAAAACTGATTCGTATTTTGAAACAATTTGAGCCTTTTGGCCCTCAGAATATGACTCCCGTTTTTATGACTTCAAATGTAAAAGATACCGGATATGCCAAAACATTAGGTTCTGAAGATGAACATTTGAGGCTTTTTGTAAAACAAAACAATTCGGACGGAATTTCTTCAATTGGTTTTGGTCTCGGAAAAAAATTAAGCATTGCACAAAATCAAAACTCTTTTCAAATTGCTTATTGCATTTCTGAAAATGAATGGAACGGTAATATTTCAACTCAGCTTATGCTGAAAGACATTAGAACAGATGGAAGACATTAAATCAAGTAAGCCGGATCCGTATCAGGCGCTTCGTTATCGAGAATTCAATATATTTTTGTTATTGCGATTTGCCATGGTTTTTGCCTGGTCGATGCAGTTTATTGTAATTGAATGGGAAGTTTACAGTTTGACTAAGAATCCGCTTTCGTTGGGGATTATCGGTTTAATGGAAGTAATTCCTGCCGTCGGAATGGCTCTATTTGCAGGTCACATTGTCGACCAAAGAGAAAAGAAAGGTTTATTGGTAAAATGTATTTTAGGATTTTCTGTAATAAGCTTTGGCCTTTTTTTATTGACTTGGCCCAAAGTAGTTAGCGGTTGGTCCTCAACAGTTATTTTATATTCGATTTATACTTTAGTTTTTTTTGGAGGAATTGTTCGTTCTTTTCTTGGTCCAACTATCTTCTCGCTTTTATCATTGATAATTCCTAAAAAAGTATATCCAAATGCGGCAACTTGGAGCAGTTCGGTTTGGCAGATTGGAGCGGTTATGGGTCCCGCTTTAGCCGGATTTTCTATTAACTGGATTGGTGTTCACTGGTCTATGTGTTTGGTTTTCGGATTCTCTGTTCTTTCTTTAATTGCTTTATCGCAAATCAGTTCAAAACCAATTATAAATCCTAAAATCGGAGAATCAATTAAAGATAGCCTAACGGAAGGTTTAACCTTTGTTTTCAAAAACAAGATTGTTTTGGGAGCTTTATCTTTGGATATGATTGCGGTTCTTTTTGGAGGAGCAGTGGCATTGCTACCTGTTTTTGCACAAGACATTTTAAAAGTAGGTTCAGAAGGTTTCGGAATTTTAAGAGCGGCTCCTGCTGTAGGAGCTTTTATTACCATGCTGGTTTCGGCTTACGTGCCATTATATCAAAATGCTGGAAAAAAACTTTTGATTGCCATTTTTGTTTTCGGATTATCGATCATCTTATTCGGTTTCTCAAAATACTTCTGGCTTTCAGTTTTCGCCTTATTTTTAAGCGGATTGGCTGACGGAATTTCGGTGGTAATCCGTCAGACTATTTTACAGCTTAAAACGCCCGATCATATGCGCGGGCGCGTTGGTGCCGTAAATTCAATTTTTGTGGGTTCTTCTAACGAATTGGGCGCTTTTGAAAGCGGCGCAACGGCCAAATTAATGGGAGCGGTAGCTTCTGTTATTTTTGGAGGAAGTGTGACACTTTTGACCGTAATTGTAACAGCACTAAAATCGCCGACCTTTAGAAATTTAGACCTGAAAAGAGATATGGATGAACATCATAAATTAGAGTAGATGAAAACATTCTTTCTTTATTTATTTTTCATCGTATCCTTATTCGCACAAGGACAAAATCTCTACATCAAAACTTATGGAAACGAGAAGAATAAACCTTTAATCTTTATTCACGGAGGACCAAGTGGCAATGCTACTTTGTTCGAAGGAACAACTGCTCAAAATCTGGCCAATCAAGGTTTTTATGTAATTGCTTACGACCGTCGCGGCGAAGGAAGATCAGCAGATTCGAATGCAACTTTTACTTATGAAGAAGCTATTCAGGATTTAAATTCTATTTATTCAAAATATCATTTGAAAAAAGCAGTTTTACTTAGCCATAGTTTTGGCGGTTTAGTGGCGACACTTTATGCTAATAAATATCCGCAGAAAGTTAGTTCCTTGGTTTTGGCCGGAGCTTTATTTTCGCAACAGGAAACTTATGATCATATTTTAAATTCTATCAAGAAAATACACAACGGCGATTCTAAAAAACTTAATAAAATAGCCTACATAGAAAAACTTGATAAAAATTCTGCAGAATATCGAAAACATTGTTTTGAATTAGCAAGTGATGAAAATTACTTTAAAATGCCAAATCCTACAACAGCATCCAAAAAGTTGTATGCTAGTTATGAAGCCAGTGAATTTTATAAAACGAATATCAGAAACAAAAATGCGCCTTTGCTTTTTTATCAAAATGAAAAACAAAATAACATTGACAGCAGGCCTTTTCTAAAAAAGATTAAAACTGCCGGAGTTCCTATTTTTGCTATTTACGGAAAAGATGACGGTATTTTTTCATCGGCACAAATTCAATCTATCAAAGATATTGCTGGCAAAAACAACTTTGCATTTCTGAACAATTGTTCGCATTATTTATTTGTGGATCAACAGAATGAATTTCTTTCTAAACTAAAGAATTGGCTTAAGTAACTTTTTTTAACCATATGAGTAATATAAGTTCATTTAATATTTGAACTCATCATTTAGCCTTCAGTTAAAAATGAAGGCTTTTTTTATTATTTGATAAGACTCAAAATAAAAATCTCTTTAATATGAACTTACATCACTTATATGGTTCATTTTTTTTTCATTTTTTATGATTTTTTTATTTAGAATTAATTTAAATAATATTTATATTTGTTGAATTAAAAGGATTTACGATGAGAGAAATTGAACAGATATATCATAATAATTTTGGAATAGCTTTTTACTGGAAGGATCGCAACACGACTATTTCAGATAAAGTGCAACTGGTTTTTAAAGAAACCGGATTTTATTTTACGGTAGCAGAATTAAATCAGTTTTGCGATTTGATCGAAGACAGCATGATTGAAAATACTTGCTGTGAAGCTTGTGAAATGAAATACTCCTGCCATAAGTTTTTACTAAAAACGCCTTGTTCCTCTATAGATCTAGCCGTTTCGATGACCGAATTAAAATCGATTAAAGATTTAGTTGAAGGTTCATTATTTAAAATCGAATTGGGAGAATATATTTATGGAGCTGGAATGAATTAATACTGATTATGTTATTCTCTATAATCCAATAAAATTGAATTATTTTCGTGCTATATCGGCATTATGCGACAACGCATCGGAATAAACATAATTTGGTTGACACAAAAAAACATTCTAAATATTTTAACAACATTTTTTCATTATTGAAATATATTTTGATTAGAATCAAAAAAAGTATATTTACAACAATGAAAAAATTTGTATTTATACTTGCTCTTCTGTGTGCAGTTTTTAGCTCGAGCTGCAATTCTAAATCAGAAGAATATATTGATCCGCGCGGCACCGATTATGCAGGTTCAGAAAGCTGTATTCAATGTCATAAAACACAATATGACATGGTCATTAAAAGTTCTCATTTTAAAGCAACTGCGCCTGCAATTTTAGAAAACGTTTCAGGAAATTTTGATTCTGGAGACCATACTTTCGTCTACGACAAAAACACCAAAGTGGTCATGGAAAAAGACGGCGACAGTTTGTATCAGGTTTTGTATCAAAACGGCAAAGAAACGGCGAGATATAAATTTGACATCGTTTTTGGCATTAAACACGCACAGACTTCTGTTTATTGGAAGAATAACAACACCTACGAACTACCTGTTTCTTTCTATCATTCTATAAAAAAATGGGCCACAAGTCCTGGATTTCCAGCTCATGAACCTTATTTTGACCGAATGGTCGTAAAAGATTGTTATACCTGCCACAGCTCAAATGCGAGCAGCAGAATCGTAAATCAGAATTCGGCGGAGAAAAATTTTATGTCGATGGATGTTGAAGATGTTATCGATAAAAAAACCATCGTTTACGGAATTGATTGCGAGCGCTGTCATGGTCCGGCAAAACAACATGCCGAATTTCATTTAAAAAATCCAAACGTAAAAATAGCCAATAACATTATAAGTTTTAGAACATTAAACCGCCAGCAAAAACTAGATGCTTGCGCCTTGTGTCATGCAGGAAATAACGGAATGAAATTAAAATCCCGTTTCGATTTTAAACCCGGAGATAATCTATCTGATTTTTACCGCGAAACCAGAAGCATAAACGATACTGCACAATTTGATGTTCATGGAAATCAATTTCGTTTAATGGCACAGAGCAAATGTTTCATAAAAAGCGAAAAAATGGATTGTATTACGTGTCATAATCCGCACGAGAACGCCTCTAAAAATATGGCATCGTACTCTAAAATCTGTATGAGCTGCCACCAGACAAAGAAACATGCTCAGAAAACATTACAATCGATGTCCGGAAAATTACTAGCTGATAACTGTGTAGAATGCCACATGCCGAAAAAGAGCTCAAATGCAATAAGTTTTCAGCTTTCAAACAGCAAACAATTATCAAATTACATCTTGAGAACACACAAAATCGGAATTTATGTGAATGCTAAAAAATAATTATTGTTCGAATTTTTTGAGTTCAAACTTTTCTCCGTCAAAAACGCCGTAGGTAAAGTAGCCAATCCAATCTCCCAGATTTACGTATTCTGAATTGTCTCCGACCTTATGAATCATCGGAAGATGACGATGACCGAAAATAAAATAATTATAATGTTTAGTTTCTAGTTTTCGTTTGGCGTAAAGGATAAGCCATTCGTTATCTTCGCCTAAAAATGTAACGTCTTCTGCTCCCGAAATCAGTTTGTTTTTAACCGATAAATACTGTGCAAGACTCACGCCAACATCTGGATGAAGCCAGCGGAAAAGCCATTTTGAAAACGGATTCGTAAATACCTTTTTCATTCTTTTATAGCCTTTATCGCCCGGACCTTTTCCGTCGCCGTGCCCAATCAGGAAAGTTTTTCCGTTGAAAATAAATTCTTTATTATCGTGATAAACAGGAATATTCAACTCTTTTTCAAAATAGTCGTTCATCCATAAATCATGATTTCCGACAAAAAAATAAATCGGAATGCCGCTGTCGCGAATTTCGGCCAGCTTGCCCAAAACACGTACAAAACCTTTTGGAACAACCGTTTTATACTCGAACCAGAAATCAAACAAATCTCCCAACAAAAAAATGGCTTCTGCATCTTCTTTAACCTCATCTAACCAAGCAACAAATTTCTTTTCGCGCGGTAAACTCAATTCCGGAGTCGGCGCACCAAAATGTTGATCTGAAGCAAAATATATTTTTTTCATCTAGAAAGTTAGAAGTTAAGAATTATAAGTTATTCGTTTGAACTTGGAATTTGGAATTTAAAGGATTGGAATTTAATCATTATCACTTGCGTACCATTCTGCAAATGAAGATTCTGTTTCCTGAAGTTTCAATGAGAAAAGAGAGATTCCTTCTGGCAGACGCGCAACGATTCTGTTGGCAAAATCAATCACCATATTTTCGCTTGTTGGCTGGTAATCAACCAAAATAACATGATGACCGCGATTTTTCAATTCATTTGCCAATTCAACATGCGGCGTTGTTTCATTAAAAACCGTCGCATGATCAAACTGATCGACTATTTCCTCTTTTACGATTTTTTTTAAATCAGAAAAATCGATAACCATACCGAATTTTACATTCGACCGGTCAGTAATCGGCGAACCAATAACGGTTACTGATAATTTGTAACTGTGTCCGTGAACGTTTTTGCATTTTCCGTCGTAACCGTACAAAGCATGACCCGTTTCGAAGTTAAATTGTTTTGTAATTCTGATTTTGCTCATCGATTTTAATTTTTAAGGTTGCAAATTTACAAATTAATAACCGTTTTCGTTTCTTTTTTTAGCACGGTTATAAAGCAAATACGCAATTCCGATTAAAAGCAGAAAAGGAATAAAAGAACCAATTACGACACCTATTTGATAACTGCTGTCGGGCGCTTCTTTTATTTTCTCCGCCACATCGATTTTTTGAAATAGTGAAACAAGTTGCATTTTAAAAATAATTAAGTGTGATTACTAGAACAAGCTTTCGTAAAGCTTAAAACTTTGACAAAGATGCATAAACCTAAAAACTTAGAATATGATATTTGTTAGCTAAAACTGAATTCTACTTTACTGAAAATATTCAAACTTTTACTTTTTAAACTGAAGCAAAGCATTTCGGCTAAAATCTGACAAGACTAGTTTTCCTGTAATTGCGGCGCGTTCAAACAAAATCGATTCCCATTGTTCTGTCCCTTCCCAGATGATTTTCTTCATATGAAACAAAGCTTCTGGATTGTAAGAGCTTAGACGTTTTGCAAAATTTTCTACTGCTTCGTCCAATTGATCCCTAGTGTGAATCTCAGCATACAACTTGTGTTGCAAAGCCCATTCTGCCGATTTCCATTCGTGCGCAGAAAGCGTCATTTCGGCCATGGCCGGTTTTCCGATTTTCCTAGAAACCGCTGGCTCAATCACAAAAGGGCCGATTCCGATTGCCAGCTCTGAAAGTTTAACAGCGCTTTCTGGCGTTGCCAAAACATAATCGCAGGCAGAAATAATTCCGACACCTCCCCCAACAGCTCGGCCTTGCACTCTTCCGATAATCAATTTATTGCAATTGCGCATGGCGTTGATCAGATGTGCAAACCCAGAAAAAAATTCGGTTCCCTGCTCTTCGTTCTGAACTTGTAAAAGTTCGTCAAACGAAGCACCTGAACAAAATGTTCTTTCTCCTTTGCTTTTTAAAATAATTACCGACACATTCTCATCTCTGCTGAGGAAATTAATCTCAGATGTCAGCTGATCCAATAACGCGCGTGGAAACGAATTACTCGCCGGATGCCCAAATTCAACAACCGCAATCGTATCTTGAAAGGAAGTCTCTAAACTTCCATTTGAATTTTCTGAACTCATAAAAATAGTTTTTAACGTAAAGTTACGCTTTTGAAAAATAATTAAGCTTAAGCTGTTCGAAATTTGTTTTTTGAAAAATATTTGACTTTATTTGCTCAAAGTTTAAAAAGGGGGATTAGCTCATTTGGCTAGAGTATCCCGATGAAAAATCGGGAGGGTGACAGTTCGAATCTTGCTATCCTTCGCAAAATAAAAGGGGGATTAGCTCATTTGGCTAGAGCGTCCCGATGAAAAATCGGGAAGGCGACAGTTCGAAT
>NZ_SJTF01000015.1 GCF_004634245.1 Flavobacterium foetidum | reverse complement strand
AGAAAATCAATACACAAATTGTGTCAATCCGAAAATTATCTGATTGTCTCATTGTCAAATTATCTTAATTAAAAAAAACTGTCAATTAGAATGTGAATATACAAAATTATGTCAATTCACAAATTATCTAATTGACTCATTGTCAAATTATCTTACTCAAAAAATTACTCTTTTACACGCTCCATGTAAGAACCTGTAGCTGTATCGATTTTAATTTTATCACCTTCATTGATGAATAAAGGAACATTTACAGACGCACCAGTTTCAACTGTAGCATTTTTAGTAGCATTTGTAGCTGTATTTCCTTTTACACCTGGTTCTGCATACGTAACTTCAAGAATTACAGATGCCGGCATATCTACTGACAATGGTAAATCTGTTTCAGTATTGATTTGAACCATTACGTTTGTTCCTTCTTTCAACAAATCTGGAGCATCCAAAATATTTTTGTTTAATGAAATTTGTTCAAACGTCTCAGCATTCATGAAATGAAACTCATCTCCTTCTGGATATAAAAATTGGAATGTATGCGTTTCAACTCGGATAACATCGATCTTGTGACCCGCTGAAAAAGTATTATCCAATACTTTACCCGAAGTTAAACTTTTAAGTTTTGTTCTTACGAAAGCTGGACCTTTTCCAGGTTTTACGTGAAGAAATTCAATGATTTTATAGATATCGTGATTAAATTTAATACACAATCCGTTTCTAATATCTGCTGTAGATGCCATTTTGTTCTTTTTATTTTAGATTTTAGAATGTAGATTTTAGATTCTGATTTATAGAATCAATCTTCATTTTTTGTTTAATATTTATTTCAAATTCTTTTCAAAGTTCAGAAATCTAAAATCAGAAATCTAAACTCTAAAATAATTAATAGTTTCCTGAATAACCTTTCATGATTCCTCGTGATGAATTTCTGATAAAATCTAAAATTTCATCTCTCTCAGGAGTTGCTTCCATTTCGGCTTCAATAATACTTAAAGCTTGAGTTGTATTATAGTTCTTTTGATATAAAATTCGGTAAATTTCCTGAATTTCTCTTATCTTTTCAGTGCTGAAACCTCTTCTTCTTAAACCAACAGAATTAATCCCTACATAAGACAATGGCTCTTTTGCCGCTTTTGTATAAGGAGGAACATCTTTTCTAACCAAAGAACCACCAGATATCATTGCGTGGTCACCAATATGAATAAATTGATGTATGGCAGCCAAACCACCAATTACCGCGTGATTTCCGACCACAACATGCCCTGCAAGAGCAACTCCGTTTACGATGATGGCATTGTTTCCGATTTCACAGTCATGCGCAATATGCGCATAAGCCATTACTAAGCAATTATTCCCAATAACAGTTTGTCCAGAGGCAATTGTACCTCTGTTAATCGTTACACATTCTCTAATAGTGCAATTGTCACCAATTATGGCAAGAGAGTCTTCACCTCCAAATTTTAAATCCTGAGGTACAGCAGAAATTACGGCACCTGGAAAAATATTACAATTTTTACCTATACGGGCACCTTCCATAATGGTTACATTCGAACCAATCCAAGTACCATCACCAATAACAACATTATTGTGAATAGTTGTAAATGGTTCGATTACAACATTTTTAGCGATTTTAGCGCCAGGATGAACATATGCTAATGGTTGATTCATCGGTATGTTTTATATTTTTAATTAAAATAGTCTGATTTTGGGCAACAAACCTAAACAATAAATTTGAATAAATTATTATTGTTTTCTTGCAATTTGCGCCATTAATTCTGCCTCAGTAACTAATTTTCCGTTTGCGTAAGCATTTGCCTGCATATGACAGATTCCTCTTCTGATTGGAGAAATCAATTCACATTTGAAAATTAAAGTGTCTCCTGGCAATACTTTGTGCTTGAATTTAACATTATCAATTTTCATGAAATAAGTTAAATAATTTTCAGGATCTGGAACAGTACTTAAAACCAAAATCCCTCCTGTTTGAGCCATCGCTTCTACAATTAGCACACCTGGCATAACTGGCGCTTCAGGAAAATGCCCTACGAAGAAATTTTCATTCATCGTTACATTCTTCAAACCAACTACATGACGGTCAGACATTTCTATAATTCTGTCAATCAACAAAAATGGAGGTCTGTGCGGCAACATTGACATGATTTTGTGAATATCCATCAATGGTTCCTGATTCAAATCGTACACAGGAACATGGTTTCTTTGCTCTATTTTGATGATTTTTGCTAATTTTTTAGCAAATTGCGTGTTTACGAAATGACCCGGTTTATTAGCAATAATTTTTCCTTGAATACGAACTCCAATAAGAGACAAATCTCCGATAACATCAAGAAGTTTATGTCTTGCTGCTTCGTTTGGATAATGCAAAGTCAAGTTATCTAAGACCCCATTTGGTTTTACAGAAATTTCATCTTTACCAAAAGCTTTTTTAAGATTTTCCATTGTAGACTCCGATATTTCCTTATCGACATATACGATGGCATTGTTTAAATCTCCTCCTTTAATAAGACCGTTTTCTAATAAAGATTCTAATTCGTGCAGAAAGCTAAATGTTCTCGAACTTGCAATTTCTGATTTAAAATCTGAGATACTTTTAAGTGTAGCATTTTGAGTACCCAATACTTTTGTACCAAAATCTACCATTGTAGTTACCTGATATTCATCGCTTGGCATTACAAGAATTTCGCTTCCTGTAGCTTCATCAGTAAACGAAATAACTTCTTTTACTACATAAACATTACGATTAGCATCTTGTTCCTCTATTCCAGCTTTTTCAATAGCTTCTACAAAATATTTTGATGAACCATCCATAATAGGAAGTTCAGAGGCATTCAATTCAATAATGATGTTATCCAAATCGCAGCCAACAACTGCAGCTAAAACGTGTTCTGGCGTCTGAATTTTTACACCAAGTTTCTCAAGATTTGTTCCTCTTTGAGTATTAACAACATAATTAGCATCAGCCTCAATGACTGGCTGGCCTTGCAAATCTACTCTTACAAAAGTGAAACCATTATTAATAGGAGCAGGTTTAAAAGTCATTGTAACTTCTTTTCCAGTGTGTAAACCAACTCCTGTTAGCGAAATTTCATTTTTGATGGTCTTCTGTTTAACCATTATTTCCATTTTTTGGGTTTATTATATGTTTTTTTAATTCTTCAACTTCGGCAACAATCTTCGGAAAGTTTTTAAAATGTACGTACGATTTGTTGAAATCGCTGTATCCAAGTGATGGCGAGCCTTGCAAAACTTCATCATCTTTTATGTTTCGTGCCACTCCCGACTGCGCCTGAAGTCTCACATTATTTCCAATAGTTAAATGGCCAGCTATACCAACCTGACCTCCAATCATGCAGTTCTCGCCGATTTTTGTAGAGCCAGCCACACCGGTCTGTGCTGCAATAACGGTATTTTTACCGATTTCTACATTGTGAGCAATCATAATCTGATTGTCTAATTTTACTCCTTTTCTAATTATGGTAGAACCAAGAGTTGCTCTATCTATAGTAGTATTGGCTCCAATATCTACATTATCTTCTATAATAACATTTCCAATCTGAGGCACCTTATTATATTCTCCATCTTCATTTGGTGCAAAACCAAAACCGTCTGCGCCTATAATAACTCCTGAGTGAATCGTACAATTATTACCGATTACTGTCTCTGAATAAATTTTGGCTCCTGCAAAAACAAAAACATTGTCTCCAATAGTTACATTATCACCAATAAAACTGTTTGGATAAATCTTGACATTATTACCTAAAACAACATTCTGTCCGATATAACTGAAACTTCCTAAATATAAGTTTTCTCCATATTTAGTTCCTTCAGACATAAATGACTGTGGCTCTATACCGGTTTTATTCAGTTTTACTTGATTGTAAAAGTGCAATAGTTTAGAAAAAGCCGCATAGGCATCTTCAACCTTGATAAGTGTAGTGGTGATTTCTTGTTCTGGAATAAAGCTTTCGTTAACAATTGTAACGGTTGCTTTTGTACTATATATATAGTTAATATATTTTGGATTGGCCAAAAAAGTAAGTGACCCTTCATCACCTTCTTCTATCTTAGAAAGTTTAGAAACTTCAGCATTGGGATTACCAACAACTTCTCCTTCTAAAATTCCTGCTATTTGTTCTGCTGTAAATTTCATCGCGACAAAAATATAAAAAATAGGTTTTAAATGTTAATTTTAGATAAGTTGTTTTGGAAAACAGATATAATATTTTGTTACCAATTTAGATAACGATTTCAAATTCAGCTGATCAGAAGCTTCAACAACATCTTCAATTGTTCTATCTTTTTTTAATATTCTTATAGGTTCTGCTTCTTTACTATAGGCCTGATTCTTAATTTTCCCACGAAATATGAAATATCCTGCCTCTAACTGACTAATGTGATGCATTTCTGCAAACTCTTCTTTTAAAGCCTGAGATTCTTCCATCGGGATTTTTTCGGCACTCATTTTTATCTTAAGCAAATCTCTGTTGATAATCATTTTGCATAGTGTTTTAAGAACAAAATCATCTTGTCGCTGCCAAGCCTTCAAAGCACTTATAATGTCAAAATCGTCAAGTTGAGAAAAACGCTCCAGTTTTGAAGCATCAAAGTCGTCTAGCGTCACTTTGTTATTCATAAAATAAGAAAGCGGTTCACTACACGGAAGCGCAATTCCCTTTAGAGTAAGCTCTTTTGCTCTTTTTAAAACTTTCATCAAAATCAATTCAGCAACTAGACTGGTTTTATGCAGATAAGCTTGCCAATACATCAACCTTCTTGAAAGCAGAAATTTTTCTACCGAGTAAATTCCTTTTTCTTCTATCACCAAAACATCATCTACTACATTCATCATCTGGATCAATCGTTCAGAATTGACATTTCCTTCTGCCACTCCAGTATAAAAACTGTCTCTTTTTAAATAATCCATTCGGTCCATGTCTAGCTGACTAGAAATCAGCTGCAACATGAATTTCCTGTGATATTCACCTTTAAAAACCTGTATAGCAAGACTTAACTTTCCATCAAATTCTTCGTTTAACTGATTCATAAACAAAAGCGAAATCGCTTCATGGTGAACATCTTCTACAATACTTCTTTCCATTGCATGAGAAAAAGGACCATGGCCTATGTCATGCAATAGAATCGCTATCAATAATGCACATTCTTCATCACTCGAAATGGCAACACCTTTAAAACGAAGCGTATCTACTGCCTTCTGCATCAAATGCATGCAACCTAGAGCGTGATGAAAACGTGTATGATTTGCTCCTGGATATACCAAATACGAAAGTCCCATTTGGGAAATACGACGCAAACGCTGAAAATAAGGATGCTGGATTAAATCATAAATAAGCTCGTTCGGAATCGTAATAAAGCCGTATATGGGGTCATTGAATATTTTTAACTTGTTAATTTGAGTCACTACTAGGTTATTTTTTTTGGTCAACAAATATAAGTAAATAACTATAAAGAGTTTGGTGTTTTTTTGTTTAAAAATGAGATAACGAATAATTTTGGTTATCAGTGTGCTGTTTCTCAAAAAAGTAAAATTCAAATAAAAATCAGTATAAATCTTAGATAATTTTATACTATTTTTAATACTTTTTAAGTTCTATAGCTTTAAATTGCAGTAAAATTAAATTGATTTATGGATAAAATAAAAATACTTTGGGTCGATGATGAAATCGATCTTTTGAAACCACATATATTATTTCTTGAAAAGAAAAACTACAGCGTAACAACCTGCAATAATGGTCTTGATGCGGTGGCATTATTTGAAGAAGAGAATTTTGACATTGTTTTTCTAGATGAAAACATGCCAGGAATGAGCGGTTTGGAAACCCTTTCTGAAATGAAAGAGAAAAAATCTGCCATTCCGATGATTATGATTACCAAAAGCGAGGAAGAATACATTATGGAAGAAGCAATTGGTTCTAAAATCGCCGATTATCTAATTAAACCTGTAAATCCAAATCAGATTTTGCTGAGTCTGAAAAAAAACCTTGACGATTCTAGACTGATTACAGAAAAAACCACATTGGATTATCAGAAAGAATTTAGAAAAATTGCAATGGAACTCGCAATGGTCAATTCGTACGAAGATTGGATTGAATTGTATAAAAAATTGCTTTTCTGGGAATTAAAGCTTGAAGATATCAATGACCAAGCAATGATTGAAATACTTGAATCTCAGAAGGTAGAAGCAAATTCGCAATTTGGTAAATATATTGAAAGAAATTATGAAGACTGGTTTGCTCCAAAAGCTGAAAAACCAATCATGTCAAATACTTTGTTTAAGGAATTGGTTGTTCCTGAAATTAAAAAGAAAGACAAACCAGTGCTTTTTGTAGTAATCGACAATCTTCGTTACGACCAGTGGAAGTCATTCGAAACTGTAATTTCAAATTATTACAAACTCGAAAAGGAAGTTCCGTACTTCTCTATTCTGCCTACCGCTACGCAATACGCGAGAAACTCTATTTTTTCTGGGCTTATGCCGTTGGAAATGGAAAAACAATTTCCGCAGTATTGGAAAAACGATGTCGAGGAAGGTGGAAAAAATCTTTACGAAGCCGAATTCCTTTCTGCTCAGCTGAAACGTCTTGGCTTAAATATTAAGGAAGATTATTTTAAAATCACAAACTATGCAGGCGGAAAAAAATTGGCAGAAAACTTCAAAGCCTTAAAAGGAAATGATTTGGTAACTGTTGTCTACAATTTTGTGGATATGCTTTCGCATGCTAAAACCGAAATGGAAGTTGTTAAGGAATTAGCTTCAGACGACAAAGCTTATCGCTCCTTAACCTTAAGTTGGTTTAAAAATTCTCCTTTGCTCGAAATTATTCAGCAAGCGCAGTTGCTAGGTTTCAAGCTTATATTAACGACAGATCACGGAACCATAAATGTCAAAAATCCGTCGAAAGTTGTGGGTGACAAAAACACCAGCTTAAACTTACGCTACAAAACCGGACGCAGCTTGACATACGAGCAAAAAGATGTTTATGTTGTAAAAGACCCTAAAACACTAGGATTGCCTGCAATCAATATGAGTAGTTCGTTTATTTTTGCCAAAAATGATTTTTTTCTGGCTTATGTAAACAATTACAATCACTATGTAAGTTATTATAAAAATACTTATCAGCATGGCGGAATTTCGTTAGAAGAAATGATTATTCCGTTCTTAGTCTTCAATCCGAAATAGAATATTGCCGCCAATTTCACAAATTTTCACAGATTTATTTTTAAGCCAAAAAGTAAATTTTATTCGTGAAAATTTGTGAAATTCGTAGCAAAAATACACACACAATGAATATCATTTTTTCATTAGACGAAATTCAGCAAACTGCCGAGCAGATTATCACTTCAAACCCAAACAAAATAATCCTTTTTAATGGAGAAATGGGAGTTGGAAAAACGACACTAATCAAGCAATTGTGCAAAACTTTAGGAGTTAAAGATGCCACCAGCAGTCCTACTTTTTCGCTAGTAAACGAATACCAAATTCCCGAAGGCAAAAAGGTTTATCATTTTGATTTCTACAGAATAAAGAATGAAACAGAAGCGTTGGATATGGGCGTTGATGATTATCTGTATTCTGGAAATTGGTGTTTTATTGAATGGTCGGAAAAAATCGCCACCCTGCTTCCAGAAGAATACTCAACCATAAATATTGCATTATTGGAAGATGGAAAAAGAGAGTTAAAACTAAATTAAAATATTAGACTCAAAAGAGACAAAAAAAAATCCTAAATGAATTCTCAAAAAAATATAAACATAATTCCCTTTTCTCCAGATTTAAAAGAACACATCAAAACCTTAAATATTGCCTGGCTTACAAAGTATTTCAAAGTTGAAGAAAAAGATGAATTGACACTTTCAAATCCGCAGGAAGAAATAATTGACAAAGGGGGATTGATTTTTTATGCAGCATATAACAATGAAATTCTCGGGACAGCATCTTTAATGAAAGTCAATGACTCTACGTTCGAATTAAGCAAAATGGCCGTTTCAGATAAGGCACAAGGATTGGGAATTGGCAATAAACTTTTGGAGCATTGTATTAATGTTGCAAAAGAAAACAACATCAAAAATCTTTTTTTATATTCTAATACGATTCTGCTTCCTGCAATTCATTTATATAGAAAGTTTGGTTTTGTCGAAATTCCTTTAGAAAAAGGAGTTTATGCACGAGCAGACATTAAAATGGAGAAAAAAATATCTTAACATTCAATTAAGTATTAGCAGAATTTTTGCACTAATTTTAAAACTTTTTACGTAATTTGTACCCTTAATTTTTTTTGCATATCACATGTCAATAACCTTAACTCCATTTACAAAACAACAATTACTGCCGCAGGAAGAAAAGCTTGAGGTTGGACGTTTTAAGAGAGAACTTTTTATAGGAATTCCTAAGGAAACAAGCTATCAGGAACGTCGTATTTGTTTAACTCCAGATGCAGTTAATTCATTAACATATGAAGGTCATCGGGTAATGATTGAGTCTGGAGCTGGTGAGAGTTCGAGTTACACAGACAAAGAATACAGCGATGCAGGTGCCGAAATTACAAAAGACACTAGAAAAGTTTTCGGCTGTCCGTTTCTTTTAAAGGTTGAACCTCCGACTTTGGCAGAAATCGAAATGATAAATCCTGAAACCGTTATTATCTCAGCTATTCAGCTTAAAACCAAAAAGAAAGAATACTTCGAAGCATTAGCGCAGAAAAAAATTACTGCACTTGCTTTTGAATATATTAAAGACGAAGATGGCTCCTATCCGGCTGTCAAATCCTTAAGCGAAATTGCAGGAACTGCTTCAGTACTGATTGCTGCAGAGTTAATGATTACCAATGAATTCGGAAAAGGACTTTTGTTTGGAAATATTACTGGAGTTCCTCCGACAGAAGTTGTAATTTTAGGAGCTGGAACCGTGGGAGAATTTGCCGCAAAAACCGCAATTGGACTTGGAGCAAACGTTAAGGTTTTTGACAATTCGATTACCAAATTAAGGCGTCTTCAGAATAATCTTAGTCAAAGAATTTTTACTTCAACCATACAACAAAAAGGTCTGTTAAAAGCATTAAGACGTTGTGATGTTGCCATTGGAGCGATGCGAGGAAAAGAAAGATGTCCGATTGTCGTGAGCGAAACTATGGTTGAACATATGAAAAAAGGCGCCGTAATTGTTGATGTCAGTATCGATATGGGAGGTTGTTTTGAAACTTCAGAAGTTACTACTCACGAAAAACCAACTTTTATTAAAAATAATGTTCTACATTATTGTGTTCCAAATATTCCTTCGCGATATTCCAAAACTGCTTCGTTATCAATAAGTAACATATTAACTCCGTATTTGCATCAAATTGCTGAAGATGGCGGAATAGAAAGTGCCATCAGATGTAACAAAGGACTCAAAAACGGAATTTATCTTTATCACGGAATCTTAACAAACAAAGCCATTGGCGACTGGTTTGATTTGCCTGATAACGATATTAATTTACTTGTTTTCTAAAGGAACTTTAATGTACCTTTGCAAAAAAAATATTTCATGAAGTTCGTACACCGTTTTGCGTATTATTTGATTGGTCTCGTAATGGGCTGTTTTATCGTATCAGGCTTTTTTCTAGGCAAAGACACCCGCTGCAATTATTTTCCAAATGCCAGAGTTTTAAACAATCTTAGAACAAAACCATTTGAGTATTCTCCTAAAGCAACGCAGGTTTTGAACGAAAAATGGATTACTACAGAAGACATCAAGAATACATTAACTTATGGAGATGTCGATTTTGATCAGAGCAATGTTCCTTCTAAAGGAGGAAAATTATATATTATTGAAGGAAAGACCATTCATAATAAGGAGATAATCTTGAAAGTGACCAACTACGAAAAGAAAGCAGTCTTAGAAGAAATTATAAAAAAATAATATAAACTAAATCTTTTGTCTCTCGCAGATTTTGCAGATTCAGAAGATTTTTTTTTATTCTGGTAAAGACACAAAGGCACAAAGCATTTTCCTTTGTCCCTTTGTCACTCTAAAACTTTGTCACTTAAAAAAAAGCTACCACTCAATTTCTTTCAATCCTTTCGATTTTAAGAATTCATTGGTTTGACTAAAGTGTTTGTTTCCAAACCAAAAACCTCTATTAGCACTCAAAGGCGAAGGATGTCCAGATTTTAAAATATGATGTTTTGAAGCGTCAATCAAAGAAGATTTCTTTTGAGCGAAGCCACCCCACAGTAAAAAAACAACATTTTCAGATTCTGATGAAATTTTTTTGATAACGGCATCAGTAAATTTTTCCCAACCTTTTCCTTGATGACTTCCTGCTTCAGATTGTCTTACGGTTAAAGTAGCATTTAAAAGGAAAACACCCTGATCGGCCCAACGCTCTAAATTCCCAGTTTTTGGCATTGGTTTCCCCAGATCAATTTCAATTTCTCTAAAAATATTATATAAAGAAGGCGGAAACGGAATTCCGTCATTAACAGAAAAACACAGTCCGTTGGCCTGATTTGGACCGTGGTAAGGATCTTGCCCAATAATAACCACTTTTACCTGATCAAAATGACAGTGATCAAAAGCCGAAAAAATCTGATTTCCTTTTGGATAACAAACTTTTGTTGTGTATTCTGATTTTACAAATTCAATTAAATCTTTGAAATATGGTTTTTCAAATTCTTCATGCAAAACAGGTTTCCAAGAAGAATGCATTTTTACGTCCATAACTTTTTTTTGCGAATTTCAGAAATTAATACTAAAAATCATATTTATAGAGACATAAATTTAGATTTCAATCATAATGTTTTTGTACTTTTGCCTTTACTTTCATAAAGAAATTAAATGATCAGTATTACCGAAAAAACATTACAAGACTTACAATTTCCAACCGTACTAGAAACCATTTCAGATGGATGCAACACTGATATTGGAAAAGAAAAAGCTTTAGAAATAAAACCATATAGAGATAAAGAACAATTGATGCAAGCTTTGATGCAGACATCAGAGTATGTATCTTCTTTTCAAAATAACAACGCCATTCCGAATCACGGATTTGACGCTATCACGCACGAAATAAAGTTTCTTGCCATCGAAGACAGTTTTCTAGAAGTTGGAAGTTTTAGAAAAATTGCCAATCTTTCTGCAACAACAAATGTTTTATTGAATTTCTTAAAAAAATTCGACGATTATTATCCGAACTTAAATGCAAGAGCTTCAAAAGTAGAATTAACAAAAGATATTATTGCTGCAATTGACGCGATTGTCGATAAATACGGAGAAATAAAAGATAACGCCTCTCCTGCTTTAGCTGGAATTCGACAGAATATGAATTTGGTTCGCGGTAAAGTAAACCAAAGTTTTGGTGTAGCTTTAACACAGTACAACAGCTTGGGGTATTTAGATGATATCAAAGAAAGTTTTGTGCAAAATCGGAGAGTGTTAGCCGTTCTGGCCATGTATAGACGCAAGGTAAAAGGCTCAATTTTAGGAAGTTCAAAAACAGGAAGCATTGCTTATATCGAGCCCGAGGCTACTTTAAAATATTCTAGAGAATTGGCCAATTTAGAATACGAAGAGAAAGAAGAAATTACTAGAATCTTAAAAAATTTATCTAATGTAATACGTCCTTATCTTCCTTTATTAATTGAATATCAAGATTTTTTAAGCGATATTGATGTCGTTGCCGGAAAAGCAAAATATGCAAACCGCATCAACGGAATTCTACCTACAATTACAGAAGAAAGAAGATTATTCTTTAGAGAAGCGTATCATCCAATTTTGTATTTGAACAATAAACAAAAAAAGGAAGTTACTCATCCGCAAACCATTGAACTAAAACAAGAAAACAGGATTATTGTAATTTCTGGTCCGAACGCTGGAGGAAAGACGATTTCCTTAAAAACAGTAGGATTATTACAATTGATGTTACAATCCGGAATTTTGATTCCGGTTCACGAAAGAAGCGAAACTTTTTTGTTTGACAGGATTTTAACCGATATCGGAGACAATCAGTCAATTGAAAATCATTTGAGCACTTACAGTTATCGATTAAAAAACATGAATTATTTCTTAAAGAAATGCAACAGAAAAACCATGTTTTTGATTGACGAATTTGGTACAGGGTCTGATCCTGAATTGGGTGGAGCTTTGGCGGAAATCTTCTTAGAAGAATTTTATCATCGGGAAGCTTTCGGAATTATCACGACGCATTATGCTAATTTAAAAATTCTTGCAAACGAATTGCCGTATGCAACGAATGCGAACATGATGTTTGACGAAAAAACCCTTGAACCAATGTATAAACTAGCTCTTGGTCAGGCAGGAAGTTCTTTTACTTTTGAAGTTGCGCAAAAAAACGGAATTCCGTTTGGATTAATTAATCGTGCAAAAAAGAAAATCGAAGTTGGAAAAGTACGTTTTGATAAAACTATCGCAAATCTTCAAAAAGAAAGATCGAAGCTCGAAAAAACTTCTTTGAATCTAAAGGAAGAAGAAACACGTGCTCGTGAAGAAAGCAAAAAGATGGAAACCATCAATACTAAAATCCAGCAAAAATTGGAAAGCTATCAGGAATTATACGACAGCAACCAAAAGATTATATATATAGGACAAAAAATTGATGATATTGCTGAAAAATATTTCAACAACAAAAATAAAAAAGAATTGATTGGTGAATTTTTGAAAATTGTCGAAATCGAAAATTCAAAACGCAAAAAAGCAACTCCAAAAGAAGTCAAAGCAAAAGTTGAAAAACAAAAAGAAATTATTGCTGAAGTTCAAGTAAAGGTTGAAGAAATTAGAAAAGAGAAAAAAGAGAAAAAACTTAAACCAGTTGTAGAAAAACCAAAACCTATCTTAAAAGTTGGTGATAGAGTAAGAATGCTTGATGGAAGGTCTGTTGGAAGTATTGATCTAATCGAAAAAAACAAAGCAACTGTAAATTATGGCATCTTTACTTCAAAAGTCAATTTAGATGAATTGGAATTGGTTGAAGCTGTTAAAAAGTAAATGCAACCTCGGAAAACTTATTTTTTGATGTAAAAAAAACTCATAAAATAGCAAAAATCCAAATAAAGCGATTTAAGAAACTATAATAGATTAAACAACAAAAGATATCAAATATTTTTTAAAATCAATTTAAAGAAGCGTGTTGAAGTCAATTTTAATTACTAAAAACTATTATTGATGCATTTGCAATAATTTTTATCGATATTTCTCTTTTTTTACATCCGAAATAAACAGAATCTAAACTGAACTTGACGACATGATTTGCTCCACCTTCCTAGTCCGAATTACAAACTATAAGCCAGTAAAACCTGAAACTAAAACTTAAATGGAAAATATTCCTGAAAATAAAAAAGTCATCCTTTTTGACGGAGTTTGCAATCTCTGCAATTCCGCCGTGCAATTTATCATCAAACATGATAAAAAGGATGTTTTTAGATTTGTAGCATTGCAATCTGAATTAGGAATAAAAATTTGCAAACACCTCGGAATAAGCTTTTCTAAAATGGACAGCATTATTTTATACAACCCAGGAACTGCTTACTTTTACAAATCGTCAGCAGTTATTGAAATAGCTAAAAATTTTGGTGGCTTTTGGAAATTACTTTTAATCTTTAGAATTTTACCTATTTTTATCAGCGACAGAATTTATGATTATGTCGCAAAGAACAGATACAATTGGTATGGCAAAAAAGAAAGTTGCATGATTCCAACTCCGGAATTGAAATCAAAGTTTCTTTAAAATTTTAAATTCCAATTTAGCGCAATCTTGTCATTTCGACGAAGGAGAAATCACATTAGAAATTCCGCAAAGTATTAGCAATCTTTGTAGAGTCACCAGTGTGATTTCTCCTTCGTCGAAATGACAAACTAAGCGAAAAGCCAATAAAATAAAAATCCCAAACTCCGATAAATTTGGAATTTGGGATTTTTAAGATTTGAAAATTAACTAAACTTATCTGATCAATTTTCTGTATTTCAAACGTTTTGGCGTTAAGTCACCATCAAGACGTTTCTTTTTATTTTCTTCATAATCAGAGAAACTTCCTTCAAAGAAATAAACTTCAGAATCTCCCTCAAAGGCTAAGATGTGTGTACAAATTCTATCTAAGAACCATCTGTCGTGAGAAATAATTACAGCGCAGCCAGCGAAATTTTCTAAACCTTCCTCTAGAGCTCGAAGTGTATTTACGTCAAGGTCGTTTGTAGGCTCATCCAGCAAAAGCACGTTTCCTTCTTCTTTCAAAGTCATCGCTAAGTGCAGACGGTTACGTTCTCCGCCAGAAAGCATCGATACTTTTTTGTTTTGCTCGCCACCACCGAAATTGAAACGAGACAAATAAGCTCTTGAATTTACTTGCTTACCTCCCATCATGATCAATTCCTGACCATCTGAAAAGTTCTCCCAAATAGATTTATTCGGATCAATGTTGGCGTGAGACTGATCTACATAAGCGATTTTTACAGTTTCTCCCACTGTAAATTCACCGCTATCGGTAGTTTGTTCGCCCATGATCATCTTGAAAATAGTCGATTTACCAGCACCATTTGGTCCGATAATTCCAACAATACCCGCTTGTGGTAAAGTAAAATTCAAATTATCATACAGTAATTTATCACCAAATGCTTTGGCTACATTCTTAGCCTCAATAACATTTGTTCCTAAACGAGGACCATTGGGAATGTAAATCTCTAATTTTTCGTCTAGTTGTTTTTGATCTTCATTCAATAATTTGTCGTAATTCTGCAAACGTGCTTTTTGTTTAGTCTGACGACCTTTCGCACCTTGACGAACCCATTCCAACTCACGCTCTAAAGTTTTTCTACGTTTAGAAGCAACCTTTTCTTCTTGAGCCAAACGATTCGACTTTTGATCCAACCAAGAAGAATAATTCCCTTTCCACGGAATACCTTCTCCTCTATCCAACTCCAAAATCCATCCAGCAACATTATCCAAGAAATAACGGTCGTGCGTTACAGCAATTACAGTTCCAGAATATTGTGCCAAGTGTTGTTCTAACCAAAGAACTGACTCAGCATCAAGGTGGTTGGTAGGCTCATCAAGAAGCAATACGTCTGGTTGTTGCAATAACAAACGACATAAAGCTACACGACGACGCTCTCCACCAGAAAGGTTTTTAATCGGTGTGTCTCCTTCTGGAGTACGCAATGCATCCATTGCGATTTCTAGTTTTGTATCGATTTCCCAAGCGCCTAGAGCATCAATTTTATCTTGCAATGCTGCTTGGCGGTCCATCAATTTATCCATTTTATCTTGGTCTTCATAATATTCTGGAAGACCAAACAAATCATTTATTTGATTGTATTCGTCTAAAACTGCCATAGTTTCAGCAGCTCCTTCACGAACAATTTCTATCACTGTTTTAGAATCATCAAGAATTGGTTCCTGCTCTAAATATCCTACTGTATATCCTGGCTGGAAAACAACATCTCCTTGATAATTTTTATCTACACCTGCAATAATTTTTAAAAGAGAAGATTTTCCAGAACCGTTAAGTCCCAAAATACCAATCTTAGCTCCGTAAAAGAAACTAAGGTAAATATTCTTAAGAACTGGTTTGTCTGCTCCTTGATAGGTTTTACTCAATTTTTGCATTGAGAAAATTACTTTCTTATCGTCTGACATTTTTTATTTTTTGATTAAATTATTTTTATTTTTCTAAACTGAATCGAATTAAACTCTTCCTTTTAAAGCATTGAATACCCATGCATTAGCTAAAAAACCTACTCCAACAGCACCAAATCCCCAACCGGAAACATCGCTATATCTAAAAGCACCAAGACCTATAAGCAAAAAACCCATAAGTACCATTATAAAAGTTGCCCATCCTAAAACAGTATTTTTATTCATTCCCATAATTGCGTATAATTTTAGTAGTTCAATTTTTTCGAAATGCAAATATCGTGAATTTTGGGCGATTTAATTAAATATTTTATAGAGCATTTCTTTTAACAAATCTCCTTGAGACAAAGCGTTGGCTCCCACTCCTTTACTTTTGACATCAATATCACGAAGCGCTGCTACAATCTGGCTGACTTTTCGCATTGGATAGTTTTTTACAGCCAAATCATATTCTTTGAGGAAGAACGGATTTACACCTAACGCCGCCGCAACATTTTTCGGATTTTTATCTTTCAATCCATGGTATTTTAATAACTGAACAAAAAAGCCAAAAACCAAACCTGTAGTCATCACTAGCGGATATTCTTTAGGATTATGCGCAAAATTCTCCGCTATCTTATAGGCTTTCAACTGATTGCGCTCTCCAATGGCTTTTCGGAGTTCGAATACATTATAATCTTTGCTAAATCCGATATTTTCTTCAATATGCTGTGGTGTGATGGTCGTTCCTTGCGGGAGAATAATCTGTAGTTTTTCTAATTCGTTATTGATTTTGCTAAGATCAGTTCCTAAGAATTCTACCAACATTGCATTTGCTTTCGGATCTATGCTGTATTTTTTTCCCGCCAAAATACGTTTGATCCAATCTCCCACCTGATTTTCGTATAATTTTTTACTTTCAAAAACGACTCCCTTCTGCGCTAGTAGTTTGGTAACCTTCTTGCGTTTGTCCAATGTTTTATATTTATAGCAGAAAACCAAAACAGTAGTCTCCATCGGATTATCAACATACGATTCTATTTTATCAATAGTTCGAGACAAGTCTTGGGCTTCTTTCACAATAACAACCTGACGATCAGCCATCATCGGATAGCGTTTTGCCGTAGAAACGATATCGTCTACAGAAACATCTCTTCCGTACAAAACCGTCTGATTGAATCCTTTTTCTTCTTCAGCCAAAACGTTCTGTTCAATATATTCCGAAAGCTTATCTATATAATAAGGTTCATCCCCCATTAAAAAATAGATTGGCTTAATATTACCGGCTTTTATATCGTTAACAATTTTTATTACTTCGTCCATTTATTTTGTTTCAAGTCTAAAGTTTCAAGTTATCGTTTCAAAACTTGAAACTTTAAACTTGAAACCTGAAACTATTTTTTATTTTTGCTCTATGCTTAAACTAAATTTTCCAGCTTACACTTTCCGATTCAAAAATAGCGAAAATAAAGTGTCTATATTTGATGAAATAAGGAAAAAATTTATAATTCTCACTCCCGAAGAATGGGTTCGCCAACATGTGGTTCATTATTTAATAAATGAAAAAAAATACCCGAAATCTTTAATAAACGTAGAGAAAGTTTTAACTATCAACGGATTACGAAAACGCTACGATGTAGTAGTTTTTAATCCAGACGGTTCTATACATATATTGGTAGAGTGTAAAGCGCCCGAAGTTAAAATCTCTCAGGCAACTTTTGACCAGATTGCACGTTACAACATGACAATGCAGGCACGGTTTTTGAATGTCACAAACGGACTAAACCATTTTTATTGTCAAATGGATTTTGAAAACGAGAAATACGAGTTTTTAAGAAACCTGCCAGACTATAAAGAAAACCATTAATAAAAAATAAATAACTACAATACTCTTGGATAAAATAGCAGTTGTCATTTTAAATTGGAATGGGGTAAAACTTCTAGAACAGTTTTTACCGTCTGTTATCCAATTTTCTGAAGGAGCAGCAATCTATGTTGCAGACAATGATTCTACGGACAACTCTGTTGAATTTGTTACTAAAAATTTCCCTTCCGTAAAAATCGTTAAAAATACCGGAAATCATGGCTTTGCAAAAGGTTACAACGACGCTTTGCAACATATAGATGCAGAAATTTTTGCATTAGTAAATTCAGATATTGAAGTTACAGAAAACTGGTTAAAACCTATTATCGAAACTTTTGATAATCAGCAGCAAACTGCAATTATACAGCCAAAAATTCTCGACTTCAAGAATAAAGAATATTTTGAATATGCTGGAGCCGCAGGAGGTTTTATTGACAAATATGGATTTCCGTTCTGCAGAGGAAGAATTTTCGAAACCGTAGAAAAAGACAACGGACAATATGATGATGAATGTGAATTGTTCTGGGCTTCAGGAGCTTGTTTTTTTATACGAAAAAAGGTTTACCATCAACTTGGAGGTTTTGACGAAAGCTTTTTTGCTCATCAAGAAGAGATCGATTTATGCTGGCGTGCAGCAAACGAAGGACATATCATAAAATACAATCCAGCTTCAAAAGTTTATCATGTTGGCGGAGCAACATTACAACAGGGAAATCCCAAAAAAACATATTTGAATTTTAGAAATTCTTTATTGATGTTGGTCAAAAACCTGCCGAAAAAAGGATTATTCTTTGTGATTTTCTTTAGGATGGTCTTAGACGGAATTGCTGGTATTCGTTTTCTTACACAAGGCAAATTCGGACATACTTTTGCCATTTTGAAAGCACATTTTTCATTTTATTACCTATCTTTAAAGTATTTAAAAAAACGAAAAAATTTTCAGATACAGCAATACTATACCGTAAAAAGTATCGTTTTCCTTTATTATATTAAGAAAATAACCTTATTTAAAGATATCTTTAACAGTATTCAAAATATTAAAAACTAAATTTGTAAATCAAGTCTAATTAAAATTAAATTTATGAGAAAAATAGTAATAGCACTATCGGTATTAATGGCTTTAACTTCGTGTGTTTCTAAAAAGGAGTACGCAGCATTGGAAGCTAAAAACAAAGAGATTCAAGATTTATTAAACTCTTGCACCGTTAAACTAAATACTTGTTTAGAGGAAAAAGCAGGATTAGCTGCTACTGCTGAAAGTTACAAGCAACATAATCAAGACCTTATCAATACTTCTAAAGATTTGACTGTTTTAACAACTAAAGGAGCAGAAAATCTTGAGAAATCTTTAGAGAGCTTAAAAGAGAAAGATTTGAAAATTTCAAGACTTCAGGATGCTTTAACCAAAAAAGACAGTGTTACTTTAGCATTAGTTACAAGCTTGAAAGGTGCGGTTGGAATTAACGATCCAGACATCGAAATCAATGTAGAAAAAGGAGTTGTATTTATCTCCATTGCTGACAAATTATTATTTAAAAGCGGAAGTTATGAAGTAAGCGACAAAGCAAAATCTGTTTTAGCTAAAGTTGCAAAAGTTGTTAACGACAAACCTGATTTTGAGTGTATGGTTGAAGGTCATACTGATGATGTTCCATACAGAAGCAATGGTGTCTTATTAGACAACTGGGATTTAAGTGTTAAACGTTCTACTTCAATTGTTCGTGTATTATCAAATGAGTTAGGAGTTAACCCTGCTAAATTAATTGCAGCTGGTAGAAGTTCTTACGTGCCTTTAGTTGCAAATGACTCTGCAGAAAACAAAGCTCGTAACAGAAGAACTCGTATCGTGGTTATGCCAAAAATCGATCAGTTCTATGAGATGATTGAAAAAGAAATGAAAAAACAAGCTAAATAATTCTTGTTATACATCATAAAAAATAAAAAAGCAGGTCGATTGACCTGCTTTTTTTATATTCTTGATTTACTACTATGATAAGTATAAATCAAGAATAATTTTTATTTTATAATTAACTAACTAAATTTTAACTGACAATAAAGTTAGGCAATTATTTGAGAAATATTACACGACAGAAGTATTTTTTTACAAAATGTCAATATCTCCCTTTCCTTCTCTTACAATAACGGGTTCATGTTCAGACAAATCAATGATAGTCGATCCTACATTATCTCCATATCCACCATCGATTACGAGATCAACCAAGTATTGCCATTTTTCGAAAATCAATTCTGGATCTGTTGTGTATTCAATAACATCATCTTCATCACGAATAGAAGTTGAAACAACTGGATTTCCTAGCTGACGTACGATTTCGAGAATAATGTTATTATCAGGAACACGAATACCTACTGTAGTTTTCTTTTTAAATTCTTTAGGAAGATTATTGTTTCCTGGTAAAATAAATGTATAGGGTCCAGGCAATGCCCTTTTCAAAATTTTGAATGTCGATGTATTAATCTGACGAACATAATCTGACAGATTGCTTAAATCATGACAAATAAATGAAAAATTGGCTTTTTCTAGTTTTACGCCCTTAATTTTAGCTATTTTTTCTAAAGCTCGAGAATTGGTAATATCACAGCCCAAACCGTAAACGGTATCGGTGGGATAAATTACCAATCCGCCATTCTGAAGCACTTTTACAACTTTTGCAATCGCAGCTTCACTAGGTTTGTCTGGATATATTTTTATAAATTCAGCCATTTGTTTTTTTGTTTCAAGTTAAGCTTGTTTGGGTAAAAACACATTACATTTTTAGGACAACTTGTTTCATATTTATATCATTGCTATAAATTTTAGCCCACAACATCAAGTTTAGCAAAACGCAGTAAAAGTTTTTTTATTCCACCTACTTCAAACTTAATTTCAGCTTTTCTATCAGCACCCACGCCTTCAAGGTTTATCACTTCTCCTTTTCCGAAACGTTCGTGCATCACAATATTTCCAACTGTTAATTTGCTATCAAATAAATTTGAATTCCCACTGCTGGGTGCATTGCCAGAAACTGGTTTTAGCTTTCGAATATTTAAATCCGGTTTCGGACTGTTATCGGTAATATGTTTTGGAGGTGTTCCTCCTATCGGCTTATTTAACCTTAGTTTAGATTTATCTACATCACCAAAAATATCACCATCAATTGGCGATTTGTAACGATAACTCGTTTCAGCTGGAGTCAAATATTCCAAATACTGGCCTTCAATTTCTTCTATAAATCGAGATGGCTCACTATCAGTCAGCTTTCCCCAACGATAGCGGGACTGAGCATAAGTCAGATACGCCTGATGTTCTGCACGAGTCAACGCCACATAAAACAAACGACGTTCTTCTTCCAATTCGCTTCTTGTACTCATACTCATCGCACTCGGAAACAAATCTTCCTCCATACCCACTACAAAAACATGCGGAAACTCAAGTCCTTTCGCTAAGTGAATTGTCATCAAAGCCACACGATCCTCATCGTTAGTATCTTTATCCAGATCGGTTGCCAAAGCTACATCTTCCATAAATTCAGAAAGCGCACCTCTTGCCCCATCAACTTCTCGCTGTCCTTCAGTAAAATCTTTAATACCGTTTAAAAGTTCTTCTATATTCTGAATTTTTGCCATTCCCTCTGGAGTAGCATCTTTTTTCAATTCCTGAACGAGACCTGTTTTTTTCGCAACGTGATCGGTAATATAAAAAGCATCCTGATTCTGATCAATTACCTGAAAACTTTGAATCATCGTAACAAAATCTTTCAACTTGTTTTTTGTTCCCGAAGTCAATTTCAAGTCAATTTTATCAATATTGACCATGACCTCCCAAATCGAACGTTTGTAATGATTGGCCGCAATGGTGAGTTTTTCTACTGTAGTATCCCCAATTCCACGTACTGGATAGTTAATGACACGAATAAGCGCCTCTTCGTCTTTTGGATTCAGAACCAAACGCAGATAACACAAAACATCCTTGATTTCTTTGCGCTGGTAGAAAGACAGACCTCCATAAATTCGATACGGAATATCACGTTTTCTCAAGGCATCCTCCATTGCACGAGATTGTGCATTTGTACGATACAAAATTGCAAAAGACCCATTATGAAGCTGATGCTGCATTTTTTGCTCAAAAATTGTGCTCGCCACAAAGCGCCCTTCTTCAGCATCTGTCAAACTTCTATGAACTTTGATTTTTGGCCCAAATTCGTTTGCTGTCCAAACTACTTTATCCAGTTTGGTCTTGTTGTGTTCCATCACAGTATTCGCCGCTTCTACGATATTTCGCGTCGAACGATAATTCTGCTCCAGACGGAACATCTTCACGCCTTCATAATCTTTTTGGAAATTCAGAATATTGTTGATATTCGCCCCTCTGAACGCATAAATACTTTGCGCATCATCTCCAACCACGCAAATATTCTGAAACTTATCCGATAAAGCTCTAACAATCAGATACTGAGAATGGTTTGTATCTTGATACTCATCTACTAAAATATATCTAAATCGATTCTGATATTTGGCTAACACTTCTGGAAAACGAGTCAACAACTCATTGGTTTTCAACAACAAATCATCAAAATCCATTGCGCCCGCCTTAAAACAGCGCTCTACATATTGCTGATAGATTTCTCCTAACCTAGGCTTTTTAGACATAGCATCTGCCTCGATTAATTCTGGATTGTTGAAATAGGCTTTCACAGTAATCAAGCTATTTTTATAGCTCGAAATACGTCCCAACACTTGTTTTGGCTTATAAATGTCGCGATCCAGCTGCATTTCTTTGATGATTGAAGAAATCAATCGTGCCGAATCCTGTGAATCGTAGATTGTAAAATTGGAAGGATATCCTAAAAGCTCTGACTCTGCACGAAGAATACGAGCAAAAATCGAGTGAAAAGTTCCCATCCAAAGATTTTTGGCTTCGGAGGCTCCCACGATATCGGCAATTCTGTGCTTCATTTCACGCGCCGCCTTATTGGTAAAAGTAAGCGACAAAATATTAAATGCATCAATTCCCTGATGCATCAGATAAGCAATTCTAATCGTTAAAACTCTGGTTTTTCCAGAACCTGCACCAGCAATAATAATCATTGGCCCGTCTTTTTGCAAAACAGGCTGTCTTTGTGCTTCGTTGAGCTGGTCAATATATTTTTGCATGTAATTTTTCTCCTTTTATGCAAAATTAAGAATTTAAAAAGAAAGTTCCTAAGTTGCTAAGATTCTAAGTTTTTTTTTGAAGCCGAACAAAAGGCATCTTTTTTCGGCATGGTTTCCCGCTTTCGGCTTTATCTCTCGCTTCACTTCGAGGATACCGCCTCAATCGGGGCTAAAATCAAACAAATGGCTTTCTTTTAAATATTAAAAAAAAACAAAATTAAATATCGTACATCTTTTTCAATTTTTCTATAAAATCTGAAAAAGAAATAATTCTAACGGTCAATATATTGTGTTTGCTTTCTTCTAATCCTTGCAATTAAAGTTTTCCCATTAAAACTAATCACTATCTTCTAAATTCTTTTAAAATTTCATCCAAGCTAAATACTTTTATTATTCTTTTAAAAATTTTAAAAAAGTATTAGAAAGCAAAAAAAACTTAGCATCTCAGCATCTCAGAACCTTAGCAACTTTATTTAAAAAACACATCATATGCAAATCGAACAAGCGTTCCTACCACAACTATCAAAAAGAAAATTCGAATAAAGCCATTTCCTTTATTAATCGCGAGTTTAGCGCCAAGCCATCCGCCAAGTCCGTTGCTCACGGCCATCGGAACAGCAATTGACCAGATGATTTTCCCTTTTATCATAAACAAACAAATTGAACCAAAATTGGTAGCGAGATTGACCATTTTAGCATTCGCTGAAGCATGAAGAAAATCAAAACCTAAAAGCGCAATAAAAGCCACAACAAAAAAACTTCCGGTTCCTGGACCTATAAATCCGTCATAAAAACCTACAATCATACTGATAACAACAGCATAAAGTATTTGCCTCGTCTCGGAATGGTCTTTGGCCACATGCTGCCCAAAGTTTTTCTTGGCGTAGGTATAAACAAACAGCAGCGACAAAACGACCAACAGAAGAGGTTTCATAAAATCATTGCTTACCAGAGTCAAAACGGTTGAACCTAAAAAAGCTGCCGGAACAGCCAAACACATCATTATAATGAGCAACTTCCATCGAATGACCACTTTTTTAAGATATTGAAAAGCAGCAAAAGCAGTACCGCTAAAAGCCGGAATCTTTAAAGTTCCGACTACAGTAGAAACCGGAAGATTAGGAAGTAAAATTAATCCCATTGGCGTTTGTATTAGTCCGCCACCGCCGACGATAGCATCAATAAATCCGGCTGCAAAAGCTGCTAGACAAAGAAAAAATATAATTGATGAATCCATAAATGTGATATCGAAGTTTAGAAAACAAGCCGTAAAAATAACTCTTCCGTTTTGTTTATTGATAAAAATTTAAAATGTATTTCTCCACAAAAAGTATATTTTTGCTGAAAAATTATAAAATGGATTTTAATAAAATAATCGAACTTGCGAGTTATACATTGCCAGCTCTGGTAACAGGAATTGTTGCTTACCGTTTTTTTGAATTACACATCAAAAACAATGATAGAAAACGTGCTTTTCTATTAAACAAACAAGCTCATAAAGAGTCATTGCCGATTCGCCTACAGGCTTACGAGCGCATGACCTTGTTTTTGGAACGCATCAATTTGACTAAATTACTTATTAGAGTTGCGCCAATATCTAATGCCAAACACGATTATGAAAACTATATTATAGATCAGATTGAGCAGGAATTTGAGCATAATCTAACACAGCAGATTTATATTTCAGAAGAATGCTGGACGATTATTACTACCGCTAAAAATGCAACCATTCAAATGATTCGCAAAGCCGCCATGAGCGACAAAGTAGAGAATGCTGATAAATTGCGCGAAGTTATCTTGAACGAATTATTAGAAAAACAATCTCCAAGCAATGCTGCTTTGAGCTTTATTAAAAGTGAAGTGGCTGATCTTTGGTACTAAGAAATATTTTAGATTTTAGATTTCAGAGTTCTGATTCAAACCTTTAATCTAAAATCTAAACCTTTTAAATCAATATCTTATTATCGCTCATCACTTCCGATTTATTCTGAGCGTATTCATAACCCTGTTCCCACCATTCTTTCATAACATCTTTATTGAAAATCAAGGCATTATCCGTCAATTTTATAGGCGTATAATATAAATTAAGTTTTACATTCTTGTTGTTTGCCATAAGTTTTCCGATAGCAATATCGTGTTTTTCTACCTGATCCAATGCAATTCGAAACAAATCAATCATCAGTGAAAAGGGATTTTTACCAATAACTGTTTTTGTGGTATTTATTTCTGTTTCGAGAATGATTACATCAATTTCAGTAGCGCCACGATTGATTGCCTCCCGAATTGGAACCAAGCTTGAGAATCCTCCATCTCCATATTCGCAATTATTTTTTTCGACCAAACTCATAAAAGGAACATAATTACTCGAAATCCAAGACCATTCGCAGAACTCCTCATAAGTACAATCTTTTACAGATTTATATTCTGCTTCGTTCTTAGTAAAATTCGTTACAGTAATAATCACATCGTTATCCATTTTTTTAAGCTTGTTAAAATCTGAAATCGAAAAATTATTCTGAATGTATTTTCTAAGTCCTTTGCTTTCGCCAAAGGTTCTCTTGCCCTTAAAAAACTGTCTGAGAACATTAAAGTGATTTATGGTAACAATATCAATTCCGTCTTTTACTTTGACAACAAACGGACAGATATTAAAAATACTAGCCATCGTAACATTGGTGTAAACAGAATGAATTTTCTTGATGTGCCCGAGAGCCAAATGCGGAATCAAAAGACTTCCTGTTGACGTTCCTAAAAACAAGTCGTATTCATGTTTTTTTTCTTCTATTAAATACTGGGCAACACCACCGGCAAATGCGCCTTTACTGCCGCCTCCGGAAATAACTAATGCTCTCATTTCTTTATTATAGGTTATGCGTTTTTTTGGGGTTTTATTTTTAGAAAATAGAATATGGAGCCAAGAGAATAGAGTTAATTTCTATATTCTATATTCTATATTCTATATTCTATATTCTATATTCTATATTCTATATTCTATATTCTAATTTTTACTCCTTCAACAAGCGATTAAGCTGCAACTGTTCATCGGGGCTCAAATTACTTAAAATTCTTTCAAATGCAGTGCGCATTTCAGAATTTTTTAGCAAAAGTCTAATGGTATCTCTTCCAAATTTTGAAAACTGCCACATATGATGTGTCGTTGCACTCACTAAACTACTCAAAACCTGGTCGTTAATGATTTTAAAAGCAATTAATTTTTCTAAAGCATTTTGGCGAGTTCCTGCTTCGTATTTTGAAGTCGAAAATAAAAGCAATTCATCTGCCAGCACATCTGTATTTTGACTGTAATTTGGTGTAGACAAAGCCAACGAAAGCCATAACGTACGTAGGTTGTAGTCATTAAAACCAATCCATGACTGTGACTTATCGAGGTAGCTCTTTCTATGATTCGGAAAATTACGCCATAACCAATACAACGCAATCTCTTGGGTCTGATATGATTTATCGTCTAAAAGTGTTTCGTAATAAAGCCTGAAATCTTCTGGTATTTTTGTCATCGTCTCCGCAACATTCTGTCGAACCTGAACATTGTTGGTTTGAAGAGCCAAAAGCAAAAGTTCTTTTTTGTCTTCGTACTTTTCACTAGACAGCTGGTCTACCACTGCTTTTTTAACCGATTCGTAAATATTGGATTCTAAAACACTTTTGAAAATTTCTTTTTTTTCGCTTAAAGGTGTTTTTTTAAGTTTATCAATTTCCAATCTTTTCTGAATGGCTTTATTTTTACTCAACAAGGCATTTGCAGCTGGAGTATCAAAAGCAGTAGATTCTAACCAAGTTTTTTGGAATTTTTCCAAATCAAAATCTGAAACCTTTCTTATTTCATCAAAAAAATCCTCTGTGTTTACGCTCTGATAGGCATATTTGTCTAGATAGCTTTTTACAGCTTTTTTAAATGCCTTATCCCCTATAGATTCATGAAGATAAAACAATGACCAAGCACCTTTTTCGTAAAAAGTAAGAGAACTTGCTTTGGCATTCAAAACCGGAATCATATCTGTCCTCGAAGCAAATTTTAACTGTTGTGCTGTATCATACAATTTGGAATAAAAATAATCTTCGCCAAATATTTCTCTCTCGGCAAGAAGCGCATAATACGTTGCAAAACCTTCCTGCAGCCAATGATGTGTACTGCTTTCAGCAGTTACCAAATCGCCGAACCAATGATGCGCCAGCTCATGTGCGTCAACATTGGCGTAATTTCGGTCTGCAAAACCAATTGAATCTACGACATAACGTGTAGTAAAAAGAGTCGAAGTTGTATTCTCCATTCCCGCATACAAAAAATCACGAACCGGAATCTGCCTGTTGATTTGCCAAGGATATTTTACTCCGATTTCTTTCTCCAGAAAATCAAAAATCTTTTTAGAATATCGATATGTAGGCTCAAAACGATTTTTGTCTTTTGGCTCAAAGTAATAGTGCAGCGGAATTTTGCTTTTTGATTTTAGTTCATTTTTGTCAAATTTTCCGATTGCAAGCATCAGCAAATAGGAACTCATGGGTTTCTCCATTTTGTACTGCCAATGATTGGTAGTGCCGTTTGTCGTTTTCGCTTTTAAAACTCCATTTGAAACTACTTCGTAATCCTTGTCAAATGTTATTCCGAGGCCGAAAATCACTTTTTCATTTACATCATCAAAACTCGGAAACCAATTGCTGGTGTATCTTCCTTGTCCTTGTGTCCAAATCTGAACTTGATCATTTTCAATATCTACAAAATATAAGGCTTGTTTTGGTTTTGCTGTATAATTGAAAGTGAGCTTATGTTCTCCTTTTGTAAAAGAAAAAATAACTTTTAACTGTTTAGATGTATTTAAAAAAACAGCTTCTTTTTCATCAATCTTAACATTCGAAAATTCCATGTTTTTAGCATCAAGCGAAATGGTATCACAAGTTTTTAAAATCTCGAAATTGTAATCTACTGCGCCAGAAACTGTTTTTTCTTTCGCGTTTAATGACAATTGTCCCGAAGCAGATTTAAAATCGACATTTTGAGATTGTTGTGCAAAAAGAAATCCTGTGAATAAAAGAAGGATGTATTTCATTGAAAAATTTATTTTAAAGAATATGTTTCACTAGATATTGTATTGTTCCCGAAAATCGATTCTCTGTTTTTTGTCACTATCGTACTAAAATAAACAGCTCACAAGAATAATCCCAATTTTTTAATTGGTTAGAATAGGTTTTAAATTTATCATTATACAACATCATCATTTTGGCATGTAAAATCCCAAAGTTACAAACCTTTTATCAACTAATCGAATGAAATTTGTAAGTTTACATTCCTAAAAATCCATAATTGTGTCAACAATAAAAAAAGCCATATTTAACTGGAGCAGCGGTAAAGATTCTGCTTTGGCATTGTACAAAATCCTGAAAAATCCAGATTATAAAATTGAATATTTGCTAACCACTGTCAATCAAAAATATCAGCGCATTTCTATGCATGGTGTTCGCACAGAACTACTTCAAGCACAAGCCGAAGGCATTGGCCTGCCTTTGAAAATTATGGAGATTCCGGAAATGCCTTCTATGGAAATTTACGAAAACGTACTGACTGAAACCTTATCGGATTTTAAGAAGCTGGGGATTACGGATTCTGTTTTTGGTGACATTTTTTTGGAAGACTTGCGAAAATACCGTGAAGAACAACTTGCCAAAATCGGTTTCAAAGGCGTTTTTCCGATTTGGAAAATTCCGACGAAAGAACTTATACAAGAGTTTATTTCTTTGAATTTCAAGACAATCGTAGTTTGTGTAAACGAACGTTACCTGGATAAAAGCTTTGTGGGAAGAATAATTGATCAGGATTTTATAAATGATTTGCCTGAAAATGTTGATGTATGCGGTGAAAACGGCGAATTTCACACTTTTACTTTTGATGGACCTATTTTTTCTAAACCAATTGAATTTGAAATTGGCGAAACAGTATACCGAAAGTATGAAAGACCGAAAAGCAACGAAAACTCAAACACAGCTTGTGATACCACTGATGACAGTGCTTTCGATTTTGGATTCTGGTATTGCGATTTAATAAAAAAATGATGCGTAGACAATTACTTATTTTTACACTTTTGATTTCGCTTTCCTTTTCGTTGCAAAGCTGTCTTGTAAGCAGGTGCGAAAGGCCACAAATTGTGGGATATATTTATGATGCAGAATCAAGACTGCCTCTTGCAAATTGTACTGTTGGAGAAACCTTGAGCGAAAATGATGGTCACTTTACATTAAATGAAAAACGCTACCATCAATTTACATTTTTCGGGTTCGAAGCTCCGTCTTTAGTGGTAAATGAAACTATAAAGAAAGAAGGATACGAATCTCAAAATATTCAATTTATGCAGCCATTTGGCGGAGGTATGAAAAAAGGAGCTTTACATACAACGGATACATTGTACTTAAAAAAGATTCCAATTAAGTAGATTGATCAATCCATGTTTTCAAAAACCATTTATCATCTTTTAATTCAAAGATATAATCGATATAAATTCCATTATTCAGTCCACGTTGTTGAATTGTAGCCTTATTCTTTTTAATAGATACAGTGCGTTTTAAATGCGTTTCATCTGCTTTATTGTCTAATTTAAGAATTTTGTAACTTTCTTTCGACATCGTATAATCAGATAACTCGAAATCATCATTATTCATCTGATATTTCAAAGGAAAAATCACTCTGCTCACCTGAAATTTAGGGTCTCCGTTAAATTTCTTAAAAAAAACATTAAAATCTTCGGAAGTTTTTTTTGCACTCTGAGCATAAATAGTGGTATTTAAACTCATTGCAAACACAAAAAACATTAAAAAGTACTTTTTCATTATTCTGAATACATATTAAGCAAGTTAGTCACTGTATTCCAGTTTCTAATGGTTGCAGTTACATTTAATTTCTTCTCGATATATTTCTGGTCAAAACGTGTTTTTCCGGCTCCGATTGCATATTTAATAAAAATACGATTTCCGTCTATCGTGGCTTCATCCGGCTTAAACTGACTAATTTTTAGGTCGTGTATGCTTTCTTTTTTTAAGGGAATAGAGACAAAAGCCACATACAGTTTTTTGGTGTCGGCCTCCTTTTCGTTTAAATAAGGATTGTTTTTAAAACACAATTCTAAATCTTCTTTTGTAATTACAACCACAGGAACTTCATGACCAAAGACTTTGAAAATTTCCTGTTTGATCATAAAGCCAACTTTTGAAGCGCTTCCTTCTTCTGTGTCTACAAATACATTTCCGGACTGCAGATAAGTTCGAACGTTTTGAAAACCAATATTTTCAAGCATTGCTTTTAAGGCTTCCATTTTCATCATGTTATGTCCTGAGACATTTATGCCTCTTAAAAGTGCCAGATGTGTAACCATTTATTCATTTTTTTTGTAAAGATAATTATTCCAAATTTATACCGAATGCCTAAACTTCTTGAATCTAAAAATTTTCTTCGTCTTGCGTTTCGATATCAAATTCTGCCAAGAAAGCATTCAATTTTTCTCCGAACAATATTTTTGCTTGATTTATAATGGCATCAGCATCTTCATCAGTTTTTACCACTGGCAGACCAAGACCGTTTTTGACCCAATCAATAAATTCATTTAAATTTTCGCTTTCCTGATAATAATCTTCATCTTTATAAAAATAAGCCTTGTCAAAATCGACTGAAATTTCGGTATCATAAGTGAGAAGCGAAATCAGTTTTTGAGTGTTTTCAGCCACTACGTGAATACCACCTTCATCTCCAAAAACCACAATCGGACATTTATTTAGATCATTATCAATTAGCCAATAGGCATAAGAACTTCCCGAACCATTAGCTCGAGCAAACTCAATAAAGCTGTCGTAAAAGGCTTCATCTTCAGACCAAGTTTTTAGGCCTGTTTTGTCGATTGTATGAAGATAAAAACATTCCGAAAAAGTTTCTTCTCCATAATGGGATTGAAAATCAAATAATTTCGCCAAATAATCCGGCATTTTGCGTGCACCGAACTGGGTTGAAAATTCCTCTAGCGAAAGTTCATCATCGTCTTCATAATCTTTATCATCATCGTCTTCCTCATAATCTTTGTTTAAAGCTTCAAAAGCCGAAACAACAGCATGTTTTATGGAATAAAATTCAATCCCTTCAGCTGTTTCATCATTCATCCATTGGTATTTTGTGTTTTCAGCTTCATCGAGATATTCCAATAACAACAGAATTTCTTGCGTATCTGTACACCACAAACCACGCATTCGAATGTTAAAGCCATTTAAAATCGTTGCAGCAATCTGACTGTACTTTTTGTCATCGTATTCAAAATGCACAAAACTGTAATTTGTAGATCCATCATCATAAAACAAACTCTCCTCGTTTTTCGTTTCGAGTTTATCAGACAATGTTTGGATCATATCAATAAAATTATCCCTGAAACCAGTATACAAATAACGATCTTCTTTGTTATGATCAATAAACGAGTCTCCTTTCTTGAAAACAGTATTGTAATAATCGTCTATGAATGTTTCTCTATCGTACACTTCGTCATGTTCAAGGAAAGAATCGGCAACAACATCTGATAATTTATGAGTAGACGGAAAGTAGTTTTCGACATATATTATGGAGCCGTCGGTGTCGGTAAGCCTGCTGCAGATCAAAATATCCGGACGGCCTGCATTGATAACGGCTTGTACGTTGTTAAAACCTTCAAAATGCATATTCATATCATCGGTGTAAATAAGCCATGCCGAAACCTCGCCTTTTACATAAAGTTCACCATGATTGTACTCTCCCAAAAGCGTATCGCATTGCAAACCGCCGCCCAGATAATGTACACTGCCAAACAATGTAATGTTGATTGTTGTCGTTTTTCCTAAGACAATTAACGCTGGCGAGTTATCTGTATCGTAAGAACTTATCAATTTATTGACGATCAAGTCTTTCTTAAAAATGAAACCGAGAATAAAAACATCTGGATTTTCGTCTGTACTAAATTCCATTTCAAGCACATCCATCTGCACATCATCTTCTGCAAGCAAGAAAACAGGATTCTCTTCATAATCAGGAAAACGCCAAGTGTCTTCAAAAACATTATAGATTTTCTGATTATTAAAATCGGCAAGACTACCGATAATTTCATGAGCTTTGTGTCTGTTGATTACTTTAAATTGAACTCCGCCAAATTGCATGCTTTCAAAAGGGACTTTTTCTTCTTTCATTTCTAACTTAGGCTTATATATGTGTTTTTTAACAAAACTAGTGATTATCTTTTTATTACAACAATAGCTACGATAAAATAAAAAAACTCCGTCATCAACGGAGTTTTACACAAATAAAAATATCATTTTAATCTACTTTTACATATTCATAAGAACGATCGCATGCACGGGCATCATCACTTAAACGTCCTGAATCAGTGAGCGTAAAACTTTCTTTTAAACCGCTGGTACAATTTGATATCAAACTATTGTATTCTGGGTAAGTCAAAACAAAGAAAACACCTTTTTCGTTTTTAATAATCTCAAATGTACCAGATAAATTGCTCGTTACATTATTGTAAATTCTTGTCTTTGTAAAAGTGTTGTCTTTATTAAATATATAAGAAAACTGTCTTGATATCGCATCATCTGCAAATCTACTGTCTGCGTATTGCACCCATTTTCCGTAATAATCAGTAATGATTACTTTCTCATCTTTTTTAGCTTCATCAGTAGAACAGGACACAAACGAGACAAACATTACAATTAAAATTCCAATTTTTTTCATTTTCAAAAGTTTAAGGTTAATTACTAATAAGATTCTGTTTTCTCAAAATAGTTGCGTCTTGTAAAATCATTTTTATGTAAAATTAACATAGAAATTCTTAAGCATAACTCGTTGGGTGAAAATCCTTTTGCTTATAAATTTTTCATGCAGATTCAAACAGGTTAAAGCAGATTTACATCTAAGCTAATTTTATAGAATCGAAAAAAAATAATTTCACCCAAGGGGTTAAGCATATTGTATTTTCAATTTTCCCAATTAAAATTTATCTTCGCTTTTTAGAAACTCCAAAAACAAATCCCAAAATACTAAATTCTAAATTCTAAATTCCAACAATAATACAACAAACGCTATTAAATGTCTAATAATCTCCTAGAAACCCCTATCGAATACTTAAAAGGTGTTGGTCCCAGTCGAGGTCAGTTGCTTCGTAAGGAATTGGGAATTCACAAATATGGAGATTTGGTCAATTTTTTTCCGAATCGATATATAGACAGAACCCGTTACTATAAGATTAATGAATTACAGAATACAGGTTCAGAGGTTCAGATTATCGGGAAAATAATCAACATCAAAACAGTTGAGTTTGCTAAAAATAAAAAACGCCTTGTAGCTTCTTTCGTAGACGATACAGGGCAGATTGAATTAAATTGGTTTCAAGGACACAAATGGATCAGAGAAAGCTTAAAGCTGAACGAACCTTGTGTAATCTTTGGAAAATGTTCTTTGTACGGAAGTCAGTTCAGTATGGCGCATCCGGAAATAGAACTGCTGAGCGAACACGAAAAAAGCCTTCGTTCGGCCATGCAACCTGTTTATCCTTCGACAGAAGCCCTTACCAACAAAGGCATTTCGAATCGGACCATCAATAAACTGATGGAGCAGCTTTTTATTGAAACACAGGCTTTGTTTACAGAAACATTTCCTCCTTATTTGATTGAAGAATTAAAACTGATTCCCAAAAGAGCTGCATTATTTAATATACATTTCCCAAAAAGTGCTGAGATTTTAGCGAAAGCGCAATTCCGCTTAAAATTTGAAGAATTGTTTTTTATTCAGTTGCAGCTTATAACCAAAAATTTGATTCGGAAACATAAAATCAAAGGCCATCCTTTTACGAAAGTTGGAGAATTATTTAATGAATTCTATCAGAATCATCTGCCTTTCAGCCTAACCAATGCGCAGAAAAGAGTAATAAAAGAAATCAGAACCGATATGGGCAGCAACGCTCAAATGAACCGCTTGCTTCAAGGTGATGTAGGTTCCGGAAAAACGATTGTCGCTTTTATGAGCATGCTTCTGGCGTTAGACAACGGTTTTCAAGCTTGTCTTATGGCACCAACAGAAATCTTGGCCAATCAGCACTTTTTAGGACTTTCAGAACTAGCACAGACTTTAAACTTAAACATAAAAATCTTAACCGGCTCAACCAAAACTGCAGCGAGAAAAATCATTCATGAAGAACTTGAAAATGGAAGTCTGCAGATTTTGATTGGTACGCATGCTTTATTAGAAGATAAAGTAAAATTTAAAAATTTGGGTCTTGCTGTTATTGACGAACAGCATCGCTTTGGCGTAGAACAACGTTCCAAATTATGGAAGAAAAATGAAATTCCGCCACACATTCTGGTCATGACCGCTACTCCTATTCCGAGAACTCTTGCCATGAGCCTATATGGCGATTTGGATATTTCGATTATCGATGAATTGCCACCGGGCAGAAAACCTATCCAGACTGTTCATCGTTTTGACAGCAATCGCCTAAAAGTGTGGAAATTTCTTCGAGACGAAATAGCAAAAGGGAGACAGATTTATATTGTATATCCGCTCATTCAGGAATCTGAAAAAATGGACTACAAAGACTTGATGGACGGTTACGAAAGCATATCACGCGATTTTCCGTTGCCCCACTATTCTATTTCTATTCTTCACGGAAAAATGAAACCCGCCGACAAAGACGCTGAAATGAAACGCTTTTCGGAAGGAAAGACCAACATTATGATTGCTACAACAGTAATTGAAGTTGGAGTAAATGTGCCAAATGCCAGTGTAATGATCATAGAAAGCGCAGAACGTTTTGGCTTATCACAACTTCACCAGCTTCGCGGACGCGTAGGCCGTGGCGCAGAACAAAGTTATTGCATTCTGATGACTGGCCATAAATTAAGTTCCGACAGTAAAATCAGAATGGAGACCATGGTTAAAACCAATGACGGATTTGAAATTGCCGAAGTCGACCTTAAACTACGAGGCCCTGGCGATTTAATGGGAACACAACAAAGCGGTGTTCTGAATCTTCAGATTGCAGATATAGTTCGAGACCGTGATATTTTGTCGTTGGCCAGAAACTATGCCATGAAAGTTTTAAAAGAAGATTCAGCACTTCAAAAACCAGAACATACTATCTTAAAATCTATTTTTCTGGAGCTTACTAAAAAGAAAAATATTTGGAATTATATTAGTTAAGGTGATGGGGGAATGAGGTGCTAAGGTTCTAAGCTACTAAGCTGCTAAGGTACTGAGTTGCTAAGGTTCTATGCCATTAAGTTAAGGAGTCAATTACACATTGAATATTAAACTGCAAAACCTGAAACTTGAAACCTCAAACCTGAAACCTGAAACTTGAAACTTGAAACTCGAAACCTCAAACTTAAAACAAACAAAAAAAACTCCATCACATCTCGCTTAAATAAGATTAAGTGAAAATATTCAACTAGGTTATAGTTTTGATTTTAGATTTGTTGGGGGTCAAATTTAAATTTCGAATATTTCGGGAGATGCAATGAAGTATGTAAATTACTTTTTGGATTGTCCTCAGAAAAAATTACATTTCACTTCTTTAAATATATAAACAAATGTTAATACTTTTAGTTCTATAATTTACTAAAAACCATAAAACACTATAAATCAATAGATTATTTAACAATATTTTATTTTTAGAGACAAACTTTAAGAATTGTAATTTTGTATTTTGTTTAACATTGCCAATGTTACAAATTATATTTGTAAAGCTCAAAATAATCGGATAAAAAAAACAAAAATATACAGTAAACATCATTTACAGTAAATATCAGACTCATGAATCCCATGGTATAACGGCACTAAATGAAAAAATAAGAGAGTGCTAAAACTAGACAAACAACAGCCTCCTGCAAAGTCAGACAAACCCTATAAAGTCTAAAAAAAGCAAAAAAAATAAAAAATTAATTAAACCTTTTGCGCCTTTTCTAGTCTAATGAAAACCTTTATAAATGCAAATGTTAAATAAAGGGTAAGAACTTTCGATTTCGCCCCAAAAAGCTAAATTTGCAAGCTTACTAAAACAAAACCTAAAATCCCTAATTACCTTATTTCTTATGAAATTAAAACATCTCATTTACGCCCTGCTAGTCATTGTGATAGGAGGATTTATTACTTACAGAATAGTTTCAAACAAAAGTAAGAATGATGATTCTAAAAAATTCAACGACAAAGACAAGCCGACAACCGTAACGGGTATGGTCGTAAAAACTTCTACGTTTGATAACAATCTCTCGCTTTCTGGTTCTATTGAGGCAAATGAGCAAGTAGAAATTCATAGTGAAGTATCTGGAATCGTAGAAGGGATTTTCTTCAATGAAGGAAGTTATGTAAATAAAGGACAAGTACTTTTTAAAGTTAATGATATCGAATTAAAAGCGCAACTGCAGCAGGCTGCAACAAAACAAAGCCTGACTTCTGAAAATGAAAGACGAGCAAAATTATTGCTTCAAAAAGAAGCCATAAGTCAGGAAGAATATGATGTGGCAAGAGCTGATCACGCTTCTGCGCAAGCGCAAAGTCAATTAATAAGAGCGCAGATTGCAAAAACATCTGTAAAAGCTCCATTCTCAGGAAAAATAGGTCTGCGTTCTATTTCGCCAGGAACCTATATTACTCCAACAGTTTTGGTTGCCAAATTGGTAAATACAGCAAAACTAAAAATTACATTTTCTATTCCAGAAAAATATGCTTCGCAGGTTAAAAACGGGTCGGTTATAGATTTTACCGTTTCTGGTTCTGAAAAAGTTTATAATGCCAAAATTTACGCTATCGAACCAGAAGTTGCTGTTGAAACCAGAACACTGCAAATTCGTGCTATTGCAGACAATGTTGACGGCAAGCTTTTTCCTGGAACATTTGCTGATGTAAAACTGCCATTAAGCATTATTAAAGATGCTATTGTGGTGCCAACTCAAGCTATCATACCGGTACAGAGCGGTAAAAAAGTCTATATTGCTGATAACGGAAAAGCCAAAGAGGTAATGGTAGAAGCAACAACAAGAACAGACGCATCAATTTTGGTTTTATCAGGATTAAAGGCTGGGGATACGCTAATTACCAGTGGTGTTATGTCTTTAAAAAATGAAGCACCAATTATAGTTAAAGTTAAATAATTAGAGATTTTAGTCCCTTATTGGGAATAGGCTTCAGATGAAACATCAGAAATCTAAAATCAACTATCTAAAATCTAAAATCACAATATGAGTTTATCAACTACAAGTATTAGAAGACCTGTTTTAACCATTGTACTGAATCTTTTGATTATCTTATTCGGTTTCATTGGTTACACATTTTTAGGTGTTCGAGAATTTCCTTCTATTGATCCGGCACAGGTATCGATCAGGACCAACTATACAGGAGCCAATTCAGATATTATTGAATCGCAGATTACAGAGCCTTTAGAAAAAGCTGTAAACGCCATTGACGGTATCCGAAATATAACCTCTTCGAGTAATCAAGGAAGCAGCAACATCACTATTGAGTTTAATCTTGATAAAGATTTGGAAGAAGCCGCCAATGATGTTCGTGATAAAGTGTCGCAGGCGATTAGGAATTTACCTCAGGATATTGATGCTCCTCCAGTTGTTTCTAAAGCCGACGCTGATAGTGATGCAATTATCTCGATGACAGTTCAAAGTGACACTAGAAGTTCTTTGGAATTAAGCGATTACGCAGAAAATGTAATTTCGCAACGCTTGGAAACAATTCCGGGAGTAAGCGGTGTACAAATCTGGGGTCAGAAGCGCTACGCCATGCGTTTATGGATTGATCCTGCAAAACTTACAGCATATAAATGTACGGTAGCTGATGTGCGAACGGCATTGAATGCACAGAATGTGGAACTTCCGTCGGGAAAATTGACGGGAAACAATACCGAACTGACCGTAAAAACGATTGGAAATCTTTCTAAACCGGAAGAATTCAATAATATTATCATCCGCACTGACGGCGACAAAATTGTACGTTTGAGCGATATTGGAGGCGCCGAATTGGGTCCTGAAAATATTGAAACCAAATTAAGCCAGTCCGGACTTCCGATGATTGGTCTTGCAATCGTACCGATGCCAGGTGCAAACTATCTAGATATTTCTGCCGAATTTTATAAAAAATACGAGGCGCTAAAAAAAGACCTTCCGAAAGATATAAAGCTGAACATCGCACTTGACAACACCGTATTCGTAAAAAAATCTGTCTTAGAAGTTGCTGAGACTTTAGGAATCTCAATCGTTTTGGTGGTTTTGATCATTTATTTGTTCTTTAGAGACTGGGCAATCGCTTTCAGACCTTTAATTGATATTCCTGTTTCGCTAATTGCAACCTTTTTCATAATGTGGCTTTTTGGGTTTTCAATCAATGTATTAACCCTTTTAGCGATTGTATTAGCAACTGGTCTTGTTGTGGATGACGGAATCGTGGTCACTGAAAATATATTTAAAAAGGTAGAAGAAGGAATGTCGCCTATCGAAGCGGCCATCAAAGGCTCAAATGAAATCTTCTATGCAGTAATCTCCATTTCGGTTACTTTGGCTGCTGTATTCTTGCCCGTAATTTTCCTCGAAGGATTCGTTGGAAGGCTTTTTAGGGAATTTGGTGTGGTCATTGGTGCTGCGGTTTTAATTTCTGCTTTCGTATCATTGACATTGACTCCGATGCTTAATGCTTATCTGATGAAAGGCGGCGAACAGAAGAAGTCGAAATTCTATATCAAAACTGAACCATTTTTTGAAAAAATGAACAGCAGTTATGCTGAAGCGCTTTCAAAATTTATGGATAGAAAATGGCTCAGTTTTCCAATACTAATTGCCTGTTTTGGACTGATTTACCTGTTCTTTACAATATTGCCAAAAGAAACTGCTCCTTATGACGACAGAAGTTCTGTAACAATGCGTATGACTACGCCAGAAGGTTCGTCATATGAATATACCGATCGTTTCATGCAAGAAATCTCGCAATTGGTAGACGATTCGATTCCAGAAAAAAAGGTAAGTCTTGTTATTACCGCACCTGGATTTGGAGCTTCGGCAACTAATACCGGGTTTATCAGATTATCATTAAAACAGCCTGACGAACGTACTCGATCTCAGAAAGACATCGCAGATAAACTTACTAAATGGACCAAACAATATCCTGACGCAAAAACCTCTGTTATTCAACAACCTACAATTGCAGTTAACAGACGAGGCGGACTACCGATTCAGTATATTATTCAGGCTCCGAATTTTGAAAAACTGAGAGAGAAGATCCCTGTTTTTATGGATGAAGTTGGAAAAAGTGATGTTTTCTCGATTTCTGATGTAAACCTGAAATTTAACAAACCCGAAATCAATGTCAGTATAAATCGTGAAAAAGCGGAAAGTTTAGGCATTTCGATCCTTGACATCGCACAGACTTTACAGCTTTCGTTAAGCGGACAAAGATTTGGATATTTCATTAAAAACGGAAAACAATACCAAGTGATAGGTCAGTTTGATCAAAAAGATCGTTCTAAACCCTTAGACCTGACTTCGATATTTGTAAAAAATAACAAGGGACAGCTGATTCAGATGGACAATGTGGTAAATGTCGAAGAACAAAGTAATCCTCCTCAATTGTATCACAACAACCGTTATATGTCGGCTACTGTTTCTGCTGGTTTAGCTCCAGGAAAAAGCATCAGTGACGGTATTGCAGAAATGGACAGAATAAAAGCAAAAGTCCTTGATGAAAGCTTTACAACCGATTTAAGTGGAGAATCAAGAGATTTCGTTGAGAGTTCTTCTAATACGTCGTTTGCTTTTGGCTTGGCATTATTATTAATTTTCTTGATTCTGGCTGCACAATTTGAGAGTTTTATTGATCCGTTTATTATCATTCTTACCGTGCCGATGGCAGTTGCAGGAGCTTTGTTTTCGTTATGGCTCTTTAATCAGACATGGAATATCTTTAGCCAGATTGGTACTGTAATGCTCATTGGTTTGGTAACCAAAAATGGTATTTTGATTGTCGAATTTGCGAACCAGCTCCGCGAACAAGGCAAACCAAAAATGGAAGCTATTTTAGAAGCCTCTGAGGCACGTCTGCGTCCGATTTTAATGACAAGTTTAGCAATCGCATTGGGAGCGCTTCCTATTGCAATGTCACTTGGAGCAGCATCAACCAGCCGAATCGGTATGGGAGTCGTAATCGTTGGTGGAACTATCTTTTCATTAGCATTGACACTTTTTGTCATTCCAGCAATTTATTTTATGTGGTCAAAAGCCAGAAAGCATTATCCAGAATTTGACAAAATCGACGAATACGAAAGAGAAAGTAAATAATTATAAACCTTAATTTTGTCTTTCTATTTAACTGAAATACAACATTTGAGGCAAACAAAAAACATATGAATATTAAGGTTTTATTCTTTAGTTTGATTGTAAGCTTGTTTTGTTCAGCTAATCTTGCTGCACAGGAAGTTCTTACTATTGAAGAGGCTATGAAAATAGCTTTGGAAAACAATTTTGAAATTAAGATTGCGAAAAACAATACTAAAATCAGCGAGACCAACGTAACGATTGGAAATGCTGGAATGTTGCCAACAGCAACTGCAAATGTGCTGGACAACAACAGTATTATGAATTCGTCTCAGACTCGTCAAGACGGAACTACAACATCTCTAGACAATGCCAAAAACAATAGCTTAACCTATGGTGTGAGTTTAGGATGGACTGTTTTTGACGGAATGAAAATGTTTGCAAGACTTGATCAACTGAAGGAACTCCAAAAATTGGGAGATGCTGAACTTAAAAGAACCATTTTGTTAAAAATTGGTCAGGTAAATTCTGCATATTACGATTTGGTACAGCAGCAGCAGCAGTTGGCTGCCTTAGACACTACAATTGTTATTTCAAATCAGAGACTTACTTTGGCGCAAAATCGTTTTAGTATCGGAAAAGCTTCAAAATTAGAGGTTTTAAATGCTCAAGTAGATTTAAATTCTGATCAAGTGGCGCTGCTAAGACAAAAAGAATCGTATGCCAATGCCAAAATATTGCTAAACCAACATCTAGCACGAGATCCAAAAATTGACTTTAAGGTTACCGATGAAGTAACTGTTGACAATAAATTGGTTTTGGTAGATTTAATGGAATTGGCAAAAAAACAGAATCCAACACTGGAAGCACAAATAATCAACAAGCGAATTGCCGAATTGCAATTGAAACAAGTTAAGGCAGATCGCTATCCTATATTGCGATTAACCACAGGATACAATTTCTCTGAAAGCCAATCTAGTTTGGGTTTTACCAGCGAAACTTCATCACGAGGTCTAAATTACGGTTTTAATGCTTCCATGAATATTTTTGACGGCTTCAATCAGCATCGTAATGAGAAAGTTGCCAAACTACAGATAGAGAATACTCAGATTGCTATAGAACAGCAGAATCTAATTTTGGATACCCAATTGAGCACGGCTTTTCAAACTTATCTAACTAATTTAGAATTAATTGACTTAGAGGAAGACAACGAAGCAATTGCAAAACAGAATTTAGACATAACGCTTGACAAATTTAAAATCGGTACCATTACTACTATCGATTTCAGAACAGCGCAACTTAATTATGTCAATGCAAAAGTTCGTTACAGCAATGCGCAATACGAAGCAAAATTATCAGAAATTGCCTTAAAAGAATTAGCTGGAAATATTAATTTTTGATTTAAATTTGTTTCAAAACAAACTTAAATGATTTCGTACAACACCAAAGACTGGTTTACTTTTATATTTCATTTTCACAAATCTGATACAGTTAGAAAATTGCTTCCAATTATGGCAGCCATCGGGATTTATGCCGCAACGGTCGGTTATCTAGAAGTTCATTATTTTAAAGTTACCAATAAGGATTACATTCATAATATTCCGATCATGCACGGAATGCTTGGGTTTGTAATCTCTCTATTGCTTGTTTTTAGAACCAATACCGCTTATGATCGCTGGTGGGAAGGACGCAAACTATGGGGAAGCCTAGTGAACAACAGTCGCAATCTGGCTATAAAACTTTCGGCTATCTTAAAAGATGAAAATGACCGCAAGTTTTTTAGAAAATACATTCCGATGTATGCTCACATTCTTCAGATTCATTTAAAAGATGAAGACACCAGCAAACAGCTTTTTGAGGATGTTGATTTAGAAATTGACCATCATAAGCATAAGCCAAACCAACTAAAAAGAATTATGTATCAGAAGATTAATGATCTTTATGATGCAAATAAAATTACTGGCGAACAGCTCATTACTTTAAATGATGAGCTGGTTGCTTTTACCGACATCTGTGGTGCTTGCGAACGAATAAAAAACACGCCTATTCCCTACTCTTACAGCGCTTTTATAAAAAAATTCATTTTCTTTTATACCATGACCTTGCCTTTTGGCTATGCAGTAAGTTTAGGCTATTTTGTAGCGCCAGTCGTTGTTTTTATATTCTATGTATTGGCGAGTCTTGAGTTGATTGCAGAAGAAATCGAAGATCCTTTTGGAGATGATGAAAACGATTTGCCTACAAAAAAAATATCCGAAAACATCAAAAAACATATAGAGGAACTGATCTAAAGACTTTAGTATTAATTTTATAAACAGCCTGTATGTGTATGTTCTCAAAAAAATAATTAATTTTTTCTTACTCAGCAGCGCAATCCTTATATTTGTATCCTCATAAAAAGAATAAAAATCAAATGAAAATATCTTACAACTGGTTAAAGCAATTCATTAAAACAGATTGGACTTCTGAACAGACTTCAGAATTGCTTACTGATCTGGGACTTGAAGTAGAAGTTGTTGAAAAATATCAATCAATTAAAGGCGGCCTGGAAGGAGTTGTTGTCGGACACGTACTTACCTGCGAAAAACATCCTGATGCCGACAGATTAAAAGTTACAACCGTAAATATCGGTTTAGAAGCACCAGTGCAAATCGTATGCGGAGCTGCGAATGTGGCTGCGGGGCAGAAAGTTCCTGTTGCAACAATCGGAACCGTTTTATATGATAAAGAAGGTGCGGAGTTTACTATAAAAAAAGGAAAGATTCGAGGACAGGAAAGTCATGGAATGATTTGCGCCGAAGACGAATTAGGTCTTGGAAACAGTCATGACGGAATTATGGTTCTCGCTGAAGATCTTATTCCAGGAACTCCCGCTGCAGAAGTTTTTAAAATCGTAAATGACGAAGTTTTTGAAATCGGATTGACACCAAACCGTGCCGATGCAATGAGCCATTACGGTACTGCTCGCGATTTAAGAGCCGGAATGCTGCAACGTGGGGTAAACGTAGAATTGATCACCCCTTCTGTGAGCAATTTCAGAGTTGACATGCGTACACTCAAAATTGATGTAAATGTTGAAGAACCTGCATTGGCACCAAGATATTGTGGTGTTACCATTTCTGGAATTACTGTGCAGGATTCTCCGTCTTGGCTGCAAGACCGCTTAAAAGCTATTGGATTAACCCCAAAAAATAATATTGTTGACGTTACTAATTATGTTTTACATGAATTAGGACAACCGCTTCATGCTTTTGACGCTGCGAAAATCAACGGAAAAGTGATTGTAAAAACATTACCTGCAGGAACAAAATTTGTTACTCTTGATGATGTTGAAAGAACATTACATGCTGAAGATTTAATGATTTGTGACGAAAAAGGGCCGCTTTGCATAGCCGGTGTCTTTGGAGGGAAAAAATCAGGAGTTTCTGAAGGAACTACTTCTATTTTCTTAGAAAGTGCTTATTTTGACGCCGTAAGCGTTCGTAAAACAGCAAAAAGACATCAATTAAATACAGATGCTTCTTTTAGATTTGAAAGAGGAATCGACCCTACTATTACAGAATATGCTTTAAAACGTGCAGCACTTTTGATCCAAGAAGTTGCTGGAGGAAAAGTAACTTCTGATGTGGTTGAAGTCTATCCTAAAAAGGTAGAAGACTTCTCTGTATTATTGAATTTCAGTCATGTTTACAAAATCATTGGGCAGGAGATTCCGAAAGATACCATTAAGAAAATATTGGTTTCTCTAGACATTAAAGTAAACAGCGTTTCAGATACCGGCTTAGGATTAACAATTCCAGCTTATCGTGTAGATGTACAGCGTGAAATTGACGTTATTGAAGAGATTCTAAGGGTTTACGGTTATAACAATATTGAGTTTTCTAAAAAATTCAATGCAACTGTATCCAATTCTCCTAGAACAGAAGATTATAAAGTACAAAACGTAATCGCTTCTCAGTTGAACTCTCAAGGATTTCATGAAATGATGGCCAATTCCTTGACTACCGGAACTTACGCCAAATTATCGACTGTTTTAAAAGAAGAGCACAATGTAACTATGCTTAATCCGTTGAGCAGTGATTTGGCTGTTATGCGTCAGTCTTTGTTGTTCTCTGCTCTGGAAGCTATTTCATACAACATCAACAGAAAAAATTCGGATCTAAAACTATTTGAATTCGGAAAATCGTATCACAAATATTTAAACGGTTACGAAGAACACAAACATCTGACCTTGTCTATTTCAGGAAATAGAAACAAAGAAAGCTGGACAACTCCTCAAAAAGGAACCGATTTCTTTTTGCTGAAAGGCTATGTTAGAGCGGTTTTAAATCGTTTAGGAATCGAGAAAGTTTCAAATGCGCCTGTTCAGTCTGATGTTTATTCCGAAGGAACAGCTATTACTTACAATAATGATATTTTGGTTGAAATGGGTGTTGTGAAAAAACCTATTTTAAAACATTTCGGAATCAAACAAGATGTTTATTTTGCCGATTTCAATTGGGATTTGATTCTAAAAATCATTACTGGAAAAATCAAATATTCCGAAATACCGAAGTATCCTGAAGTACGAAGAGATTTGGCATTGCTTATTGATGAAAGCACTACATACGAGAAAATCTTTAATCTTGCCAAACAGACTGAAAAGACGCTTTTAAAAGATATCAATTTATTTGATGTTTACCAAGGCGACAATCTTCCGGAAGGAAAAAAATCATATGCCTTAAGCTTTACGATTCAGGACAACACCAAAACGCTGACTGACTCTCAGATTGATAAAATCATGTCTAAATTGCAACAGACTTTTGAAACTGAGCTTGGAGCAAGTTTGAGATAAAGCTTTAAAGAAATAAAAACCAAACCTGACAACCATTTTTTGGATTCTGTCAGGTTTTTTGTTTTGTTTGTTTTGAATATTTCACATAAGTCCGTTCTAGTTTCTCCTCATAATTTATTGGTTTTGTAGGCGGGTGTGTTGTATTTACGTGCAAACTAAGCCCAATTCTTTTCCCTCAAAAGAGCAATCAAATTATACTTTTCCAGAAAAAGTCCAAACGCTTTTAAATGTGCGCCCTCATTTTCACTCATTTTTTGACAAATTCATCAATGCTTCTGTATCCGAGAGAAACTGCATTAAATCCCATTAGCTGAAACAATCCCCAAGAAACTCCGCTACTTGCCGCATCGACAACTTTTTTGTCCTGAGACAGCTTTTTCGCCTTTTCTAAACGTCTATATTCGCCTGTACCACCAGAATCAACGAAGGCGAAATCATCTTGTATCATTTAAATTTTCGATAGAAAACAAATTGAAATACTTTTCTTGTACGAAAACAACAATGTAAAAGTAAATTATTACAAAATATCAAAAAATCATATTTTAAATGAATTTTTTAAATACATTTACCCAAGCCAAAAAAGGGTATTTTTCCCCTTGTTGTTATTTTATGTTTCCAATAGTTTTGTCGCCACAATCAATCTAAAAAGGAACAGTCAACCAATTAAATTAACCCATAAACAAATTAATAAACCATGAAAAATCCTCCCTCAAAACCAAGTCAATTAATCACAAAAGAATTTGCAAAACAGCTAAATGTAAATTACAACAGTAAAAGAGCCTCTCTAGCTGCAAACAAAAAGCAAAAAGAAGATGCCAACGCAATTTGGTATTCTATAGAAGAATTGGAGAAATACATACACTATGTAAAAACCCAAGGAGCAGAAGAGGGATATGCGGTTGACGGAATCCGATTTTACTTTGGTGTTTATCCTGAAGATGAAAAACTTGGAGAAAAAGCCGGAATGACGACCTTATTTTTGGTTCCGACCGGTAAAAAAGTTGCAAAGAATGAAACAGCAAAGATTCAAAATTTTGTAGAAGTTGAGGAAACATCTGAAGACATACAAAGCCTTGAACCAATGAACTACGGAAATATCGGCAGACCGCCAAGCTTATTATATTAATAAAATTTATGTTCGAATTTTTAAGATCTTACATTATTTATATGGCTTTATTGTCAGGGGTAATCGGAGTACTTTCGTTACCGAAACTCCCTGGCAATAAAGCTAAATTTTTAGTAGTTCTAATCTGGTTTGCAGTGCTCATAGAAATAGTGGGGTACTATTTTACCTACTGGACTGGGTTACTCAATTATTATGTTTACAATTTTTATATGTTTGCAAGTTTTACTGCTTACATACTACTCATAAGATCTCTACTCACTAAGATCAACAACAGAATTGCTGCCGTACTTTTTTTAATCCTGTTTATGGTTTCGTTTGTTTTAAACCTTTTATATTTTAAGGAAGAAATAAATCAATCGTTTACTTACAGTTTTGCTATCGGAGTTTTGCTTGTAATGATTTTATCCTGCTTATATTTGGTAGAAATTTTTAATTCGGACAAAATTTTAAATTTTAAAAAATCAGTCTTTTTTTGGTACATCTTGGGAATTTTGGTTTTTCATGTTCCATTTCTTCCCTTTATGCTTGCAATTAACTGGTTTTTGATCAAACAAGATGAATCGATATTCAGTCTGGTGTTGTTTATTTTAAACTTTTTGATGCACGGCTGTTTTATAATTGGATTTGCATGGAGCGAAAAGAAATACAATTATTAGTTATTTCGTTAGGCATTGTTTTTTTTACATTACTGGTTATTCTGCTCATTATTTTCTTTTATTTTTTGAAGAAAAAGAATAGTTATTTGGTAGATAAGATGGAATCTGAACTCTATTTTCAATCTGAATTGATCAAAACACGGATTGAGATTAAAGACCAGACTCTTTCTGAAATCAGTAAGGAACTGCATGATAATATTGGCCAGATTATTTCTGTTGCCATTATGCAGCTCAATATTTCTATCAGCAGCGAAAATGTAGAAATAAACGAACTTAAGGACTTAAAGGCAGTTTTAGCAAAATCTCTGGACGAATTACGGATCCTTTCGCGAATAATAAATAAAGACAATTTGCTGCAGAACAATTTTCTTGAAGCCATTCAGCAGGATTTGGAACGAATTAAAAAGCTTAAAAAAATAAAGTACAATTTTAATCAGATCGGAGAAATACCTTGCATAAGCGAAGAACACGAGCTTATTATTTATCGTATTTTTCAGGAAGCGCTTCATAATAGCCTAAAACATTCAAGAAGCGATTCATTTGATGTTTTTATTGAAACGACATCAAAAGTTTTTAGATTAATCTTAAAAGATTTCGGAATCGGTTATGACCTCGAAAACTCAACTTCAGGTTTAGGACTCAATAATATGAAACTAAGGGCAAAGTTGATTGGAGCCAAACTTGTTTTGGCATCTGACCAGACCGGAACTAGCGTAACATTAGAATATCCTTTAATACAATGTGATGAAAACTAATTCAAAAAACAAAATCATAATCGTAGACGACCATCTGCTTTTTTCTCAGTCTCTTGAACTGCTGATTAAAAGCTTTGGCGATTACGAAGTTATAGAGCGTTTCGAAAACGGGAAAGTGTTTATTGATTACCTAGAAAACCATGATTCAGAGCTCATAGACCTTATTTTGCTTGATGTAAATATGCCGGTTCTCGATGGCTTGAGCACCATGAAATGGCTTAAGGACAACCGACCAGAATTAAAGGTTATTGCATTATCGGTAAATGATGATGAAGATATCATAATCAAAATGATTACCAATGGAGCAAAAGGATACCTGCTGAAAGACACCTCTCCAGAAATTTTTAGAGAAGCGATTGAATGCGTGATTGAGAAAGGTTTTTATTTTACTGAACTCGTTTCTGGAATGCTTATCAACAAAGTCAACAGCGATAATAAAAAAATCAGTCTGAAAGAGAAAGAAATTGTCTTCATCAAACACGCCTGTACTGAAATGACTTATAAAGAAATTGCCTCTGAAATGTGTCTAAGCCCAAAAACAATTGACGGTTACAGAGAATCACTTTTTGATAAACTCGAAATAAAAACGCGTATCGGATTGGTTTTATATGCCATAAAGCATAAAATTGTTTGTGTATAGCAAACAAAAAAGATTTTTATGGAAACTCTACTAACTTATCATTTCCCAAATCGTATTCATAAAGCTTTTTACTTTCCTTATCAACATATAACCATTGGATTATGCTGGTTCTATGTTCAAATTCGTTAGCCAATCCTAATACAGCATAAGATCTTCCGCCGAGTTCTCGATCTTCTATAGAATAACTCAGTTGCTCGTCTGGTAATTGGTTTTGAATGTGCAGTTTCACAAGTTCTTTTTTAGAATTTGCCAAATAATATTCAACTGTTCTGTACAAAAAATCTTTGTACCCATCAGACATATCCTCTTGAGTGGTATAAAATTTTATTGGTTTCTTATATTTCTTTTTAAATAGACTTAGATTTCCATCTTTAATTTTCTTTACATCTACAAGCCACTCAGAAAAATCCAGCCTTTCGCCATCTCCTGCAATAAATATGCTGTCAATTTTCCATTTTACTTCTAGTACATCACCTCGATTAAAGTCTATATCGTCACTGTTGGTATTTAGACCTACGATTTCATTTACTTTTTTTACATCAATAAAATAGTAATCAAAATCAGTATTATATTCAATAAATTGAACTGTATCAGTATACACTTTATTTAACTCTAGATCTTGATTTGGTCGTAAAATACTTTTGAATGTAGTATTTGAAAATTTACCAATACTATTTTCAGTAATTTTTTCTTTTGACGGAGTTTTAAGCGGTATTTTTTTAGCTTCTTCTTTTTTGTTACAAGAAGAAAATAAAACAAGTACTGTTAGAGCATAAAGTAATTTCATTTGCGAAAGGCTAATAAGTTATAGCAGCAAATATAGGATTATCCTTTATTTTTTCTCTTCCGTTTAGAAAAGAAAGCTCCATTAAAAAATTACACTGAACAATTTCGCCACCCAATTCGGTAACCAAATCACAAACCGCTTTTGCTGTACCACCAGTAGCCAAAACATCATCATGAATTAGTATACGATCTCCTTTTTGTATGGCATCTTTATGCATTTCTAAAGTATCAATCCCGTATTCTAATTCGTATGAAGCAGAAATTGTTTCGTATGGAAGTTTTTTAGGCTTTCGAACAGGAATAAATCCGGCGTTAAGTTCATTTGCTAACAACATTCCGAAAAAAAAGCCCCTTGATTCTGCTCCTACCACCTTATCAATTTGTTGTCCATTTAAGGAATCAACCAAAATTTTTAGGCACTCTGTTCTAGCCTGAGGATTATTTAATAGAGGCGTAATATCTTTAAACAAAATTCCTTCTTTTGGAAACCCCTGAATATCACGTATATAATTTTCTATCTTCATTTTTTTTTAATTTTCTGTTATTTTTTCCTTGTATATCTCACATTTATGCCTATCTTTGCACCCGCAAACAGCAATCAACAAAGCTACTAAAAATAGCCGAATTGAGAAAAATAGGCCTCGTGGCGCAACTGAATAGCGCATCTGATTACGGCTCAGAAGGTTACAGGTTTGAATCCTGTCGAGGTCACTCAGCCAGATGGCGCCAATTGAAGACAATTGGCGCCATTTTAGTTATGCCACTAAACAAGCTGACTTTTGAAGATTTTTCCTTTTATTTTCTTTCTTTGTAATAATAGCTAAATTGCTTCAGTGTATATATTTCTATAAAAAACAGCACAGATAGTTAATTTATCATTCGATAACTTAACAGGATTCGAACCACCTGAATAAAGAAAAATTATGACTTATAATTTCTATTTTTTCTAATTACTTTTCAATTTCAGAAAATGAATTCTCATTCTTAAATGGTTTATATTTCAAATTATTTAAATTTCCCGTTTTCCAATATGATTGTTGTTCCACTGAAACAAAAAATGGTTTGTTCCACTATTCTCTTATCTGATATTAAATAATTGTCGTTCTGTAAAGGCTATAGATTCATAGATAGATTTATCCACTGATATAACAAACCACAAAAAAACCTTAAAAATCACACGACTTAAAAGGCTTTATAAGGTTTACAATTCTTAACAAAGTAATCTACAATTTCTTTTCATACTCTCCAATCTTTTTTTCTATGTAAAAAAACATAACAACAAATTGGGCGATTAAAAAAATCCCGAAGATATTTTTGTTAAGGCTTCCATATACAAGTGAAACGATGAAAAAAAGTATGCCATTGAATAATGACATCCTAAATAAAACTATGGCAGCAAGTCTGTTAGAATACTGCCAGTTGGAAAGATTCTTCATGGATTTACTGCTTCTATAGCCGTAAAACCTATTTATTTTTTTTGGCTGAAAGAAATAATAAACCACTGAAATCAAAAGCAAGAGTAGGGAGATTAATATTTCTGAACTCATAATTAACGGTATTAGAAATTAATAATAATAAGGCAGAACACATTACAAATGAAAAGCTGATTATGCCCATAAAAAGTGCGATGAAAAAGTGAAAAAGAATACCTATGAAAACCATCTTTTTCTTTCTTCCGGCATCCATTGTAAAGATACTAAAAGCAATCAATAATTCAATGACGAGTACCGACCAGTTAAGCAGCGTTATAATTACCGGACTGCTGAGAAGGACTTCAATAAAAGGCTTGAAAAAATCAGTTACCCCAAACAATGGCTGGGTAAACCAATAATAAAGGGCAGTTCCATTTTTCCACTCTTCTATTTTGAATTTTCCAACCGAAGCGAAAAAGTAGATCACAAATATCTGAAAAGACATAAGATAAAAGGCGGCTGCAGCCGTTGCTTTGGCAAAAAAAGAATGCTTAGAGCTATCCTCTGACCAGTGCCATTTCCTTTTATCCAGCACGCAGATCGGTATTAAAAGCAGGGTCAATATTGCAGATACCTGATCCCCTCCATCCATGCAGGTTGATGTAATGCTGAAGCTATAGGCAATAAACCAATGCAGCACACATGTGAAACGCGGATAAATTCCCGAAGCCACCAGCAGGAGACCCGCTACGGCGAAGGCAATTCCGGTCTGAAAATCACTGAAGAAAGAAAAAAAATTAAATTCATAATGGGTGAACTTATGGAAAGTCTCATTCTGATAGCCCGTAAAAAAAAGCGTATACCTGCTGTTGGACAGCAGTGTCAGCATCAGTGATAATGCCATAATGGTCCTGCTAAGTCCTATCCAGTTTGACCACCAGTTTTTATTTACAAATGATTCAGCTGCGCTGAGTTGTTTTAAAATCATGCGTTTATTTTTTTATTTCAAGCAATACATAATCCATGGTCTGGCGGACATTCAACTTTGAAATGTGCCACTCATATGGAAGAGGCTTGCCTTTCTCAACTAAAAACACTCCGTAAACCATGGGAGGACTTATCTTTATAGAGAGTTTGGTAAGGGAGTCCTGAGGCACTTTGCGGGGGTCGCCCTTGAAAGAATACCAGTATTTGGCATTCACATTATTGAGTACACTTCCAATTTTATGATTGATGATTCTGTTGTCACGCTTAAACCCAAATAACTGTTCAGTACCAGAAGCTTTTAGCTGAAACTCCTCTCTGTTCTGTGAATAAAGATTAAAATAATCCTTTTTAACGTCTTTGGTGAAAAATGCCCAGCCTTGAGGGGCAAGGGCATTTAACGTATTTTTAAACGGCAGATCGTAACGCAGTGTTATCGGATTGGGCTTTACACTCAAAACCGTAAGATATAAGATTATGCAGAAGCATACTGCCGCCAGAAAATAGAAATAGGCTATTTTTAAAAAGCTTCTTTTCATTCCAGTCCGATAGGTCTCTCAAGTCCATCAATTCCTTCAGCTACCTGCAAGGCAATAGTTTCCTCTGTAATTGGAGGCAGTGGCTCCGAAAGTCCAAAAGTAACCTCAGAGATTGCCGCTACATAGAAAACAGCCACTGCAACCACTACTACACCTATAGCCAGAGCCCATACACCGCAAGCCTCTACCTGTACCTTTGCAGATAATGGGGCATTTTTTGCATTTTTCTGGTAATACTCTTTACTGATTTTTTCAACTGACAGGTTATAAACAGCTAATTTACTATCAATAAGCGGTTTTATATCCCCAGCGACCTTTTTTATGCTTGCAAGAATAATTTCAGGATCCTTTGAATAAATCTCCTTCTGGAATTTTTCAAAATATGCGGCATCTTTTCCTTTAAGGTAGGCAATAGCTTCCTGCTCCGCTTTCTTGTAATTTGCTTTCTGCTCTGCAGTAAGATCATTCATGTCAAATGCACTTTTCAGTGCCGGAACAGCCTCTGATAATTCTCCGTCAGCAAATATTAAGGACTTAAAAAGCTCTTCACCGCTGAGCTTGGCTGATGTCTGGTCGTTCACAGATGAAACCGTGTCACTGGAACAGCTGGCAAATAATAAATTCAGTGCCACTAGGATAATAGCCAGCGGACTGCTGGAAAATTTTCTGATTTTTTTCATTTTAATAATGTTTTTAGGTTATTATTTGTAATAGGAATTATCCTGCGAATATATAATAATATTCAAATAAAAAAAATAAAAAAATAAATAAAAACTTATAAAAAAAACAATTTAATTAGTATTTTTCTTAATTAACTTTCAGAATAATCCATTCAGAGACTGTTCTAAGAGCTAAAGGAGAAATTGTCTGTTCAATCTGAGAATATTCGCTCGGCAGTCCTGTTGAGCATTCCTGAAACATATGGTTTAAACCTGGCAGCTCCTTAACAGTACTATTTTTATTTCCTCCTTTACTCAGCGCTTTATTGATGGCAGCAAGATTCTCTTTTGGCACAACCTGCAGATCCTTTTCTCCGTTTAAAGCCAGCACGGGGCAGTTTACCTTCTCTAGTGCAGGCTCAGGATTATATCTTATAAAACTGGTCATCCAAGGGTTCAGAATTCTTGCAACCTGACCTTCAACATAATCCTTCTGGGAAATTCCTTCAGGTTTAGCAGGATCATTTTGGGAAATTTCGGTTATGTATCGGATCATATTAGCTTTTAATTCTGCAGGATCACTATATTTTTTTACAATCTCAAAAGCCTTTTCATTCTCTGACTTTGATTTCTGAATCTCCGCCTCACTTTTTCCTAAAGCCTTCCCTATATACACCTGCTGGGTCAAAAGGAGCTGATCTCCAGATATTGCAGGACCAGCCATTAGTACAATAAATGCTGTTTTTTTTGATTTGTTTGCCACTATCGGCGCAATAAGACCTCCTTCGCTGTGTCCTATAAGCCCTATCTTGTTTTTATTGACTTCTTTTCTGGTTTTCAGATACTCAACTGCTGACAAGGCATCTTGTGCAAAATCAGCAGTAACCGCTGTTTTGAATACTCCGCCTGATTTAGCAGTTCCGCGGTCATCATAACGAAGTACGCCTATCCCTCTTCTAACCAGATAGTCAGAAAGCACCAGAAAAGGTTTGTGTCCCATAAGTTCTTCATCTCTGTTCTGAGGCCCGCTTCCGCTTATAAGAATTGCAACAGGAAACATACCTTCTTTTTTTGGAAGAGAGAGCGTACCCGACAGCTCGATGCCTTCTTTTACATTTTTAAAAACAACTTCTTCCGTATAATAAGGATAGGGCTCTGAAGGCTCCTGCGGTCTTTTTCTTTCCTCAGGCTTCTGCGCCTGAGTACGGTACAGATCTACGTTAAATTTCTGACCTCCCTGCTTGAACTCTCCTGTGATATGATCATTTTTAAGTTCTCCCTTGTAGCTAATTCCCATCGCAGGGGCTTCAATTAAAAGCGAGGGATTAGTAAATGTAACATTTCCAGCAGGCAGCCCGTAAGCTCCCTGGTCGGGGCTGTCCATAACTGCAGTATATCCTGTTTCTGTCTTTGAGATATGAAATACCAGCCTCAGTGAAGCAGACTGCACTTTAAGGGTTCCTGCCCAGCTTCCGTTGATCTGCTGAGCACTGGCTGCAAAAGTTATAAAGCTCAGCAGCATTAATATTTTTTTTTTCATTTACGATTTGGGTTATAAAATTCTTGTATTAGTTGTAAAAATCAAATATAGTATTTTTCTTAAATTAAAAATTAAATTATGTCAGCGTAATATAAAGATTTTTCCCACGTCCTTTTAATAATCATTAAATCATACAATTCTATCTTTTATAAAATCTAAGACGGCTTTCATTTTGATTTCAGAGATTGATTTGATGCTTTGTTCTTCCAACTTCAGATCTGTAATGTTTCCATAAAAAATGATATAAAACAAATTCGTGTTTTCGCTGACTGCTCCTAAATAATCTGTTGCAGGACATATGAATATAACTGACAAGGATTTTAATTAATTCATCCCTGCCAAGTCTTAATTTTAAATTCAAAATATCCGGCGAAATATGAAGTGATTTCAATCTCATGTGAGATTGAAAATCTTTATTTTCACCACGTAATATTCTTTCAATTTTTTCTCTTTCCGCTCGGAATCTAGCATCTAACTGATCTTTTAGCCTCTTATCTAAATGAAACTCTCTACTGAATGATTCATTAAGTGACTCAACGATTTTAAGCTTTTCATTAATGTTGAATCCAAAATCTTTTATTAAACAATCAATCATATAGATTCCATAAAGCCACCTGTAATTCTCTTCAAAATTCTGCTTTTGCATAAGAGCTAGAAAATCTAAAATAGCAATGCTGTCACGGTAAAATATGTTTTCTGAAAAAATAATGCATTCATCAAAATAACGTTCAAGTTCGCGATCATATGTATCAACCTGAATCTTTGAAACGAAGTTTTTTTCCATACTTTCTTTAAAAGTATCGTTAAAAAGCATGATCAAATGAATAATTTTTTCTTTGTCGGTCAGATGAAATCTCACTCTTAAATGGTATCCGTTCTCATTATAACGAATAAAAAAAAACTTATCAACAATTCCAGATTCCAGCAGTTTCTCAGCCAACCCTTTAATTAAATCTACTAGAATAAAATCAGACGTAAATTCACCCAGATAAATTTTATAATAAATCCATTGGTCCCCTAAAAAAAACTTTCTCTGAATTTCCATTAGTCGATTTTAAAAAGTGAGAATATAAATTCATTGGTATGCATGCCTGTATCTGATTTAACTATAGACTTGAATTCATTATATAAAAACTCTTCGATTATAAAACTATCTCTGTTTTTTAATACCTTAAGAAACAATTCAATATATAATATATTATTAAAATTTATGTACAATTTATTATCCAACTCTTTGATGATTACTTCTTCATTAATATGGTACCTGGCTCTCCATTTATGAATTTCAGATATCAACGTTTCATTCTCCAAATTATAAAGATGCGCTATATGGCATTTTTTGAAGTTCCAAAATGCTTTCGATATAATAATATTTTTATACTGCACACGCGGCAGAAAAATAAAATTTTCAGAAACTGGCCCCCAAGAAAACCCCATGGAAGTTCTTCCGCTTTGATTTTGAATATCACATAAAAATCGGTAAGCTGAAACCATAGAAGGATTATTATAATTATGTGCAGATGTCAATATTGGAATAATATACTTCTTTAGTTTTTTTGAATATAAATAAATAGTATCGTTTCTAAGGGAAACCCAAATATCTTTTATAAATATCTGGTTTTCAACCGGCAGATTTGATTTGGCCAGATATGGGATTTCGTATTTTCTTAATTGCGGCCGCAGTAAAATATTGCCAACTCGAGATTCGGGTAAATGGCTAATTTCCGCAAGTATAAAATTTCCATCAATTAATTTGTTTTCAGCTTTAATAATCTCATCTGATACAAAATTTGATATTTCATTATTTGAGTTGCAAAATCGGGCCAATAAATTGGCTGCGGAACTTCCTCCGCAATTTGTGATAGCATATATGTTTTGAGAATCATCTTTTGCATAAATCTCTACTAAAGAAGACATGGTTGGCGGAAGATCTTCCCAGTTCAATTCGAAATTCTCCAAGTCCTTATCCGATAAATTAATTACTTTATAATTACAATAAGACGCCTCAGATAATTTATTCAAAAAAAAATCATGCACGTATTGTGATTTAACCGGCCTTTTCTGGGATATCACAGGAAAATAAAGACCTTCCAGCAGAGGAGAATCAGTCTTTGTCGAAGTATTACAGTAGCCAATACCTTTATCTATGTCCAAAACTTCAGACAAGACCACTTCTTGATCCTGATACCGGTCATAGAATTCCTTTTTGAAAGTTTGTAAGTTTGCATTTGACTGTTTTACTGTTAATCTGTTCAATACTTCTATTCCTTTAAAAACTTCCTTCTGAGCTTTAGAACACAGCGCTCTTTGCTCTAAAATTGTATTAAGGTTAGCTTGAAATAGATTTTTTTTATCAAATGCTATATGCAGGCCGTTCAAAATCTCTTGTACTCTTAGATAATGTTTAACATTACAAAATTTATCTGAAAATGTACTGTTTAAATCCTCTAATATGCTGTTTATTTCGCTTAAACTTTGATACAGATCTTTTAATTCGATGATGCCATTGATCTTCTCCAATATAAATTTGAGCGGTTCGTTTCCAGTTGTATAAGGCTCCAATTCACTCACTAGGAGTTGTGAATCAATAAGATCATTAATGTATTTGCAAGCTTCCTTCTTTTCTATATCTTGCGATACAAGCAACTTCACCAATTCATTAAATTTCAAACCTCCCTCATTTTTTGTAAAAATTAGATCCAGAAAAAAACTATTTGTTACCGAATTCAGCATATGGTTTCTCCTGCCCTTTCTGTATATATATTCTATATAAGTTAATCCATCTTGATATGCGCCTGAATTAATAGTGGTATTTGTATAATAGGTAAAATATTTTCTGATCTTTTTATTCTGATTGATTAGCTGGAAAATGGAAAAAATTACATTCATATCCAATTGGACATGCTTTTTATAATTTTTAAGTTTTCCAAGCTTTGGGGTACTTTCTTCACTCCCAAAATTTCCAACAGATGTTCCAGCAAATAGTCCAAATGGAGTACATCTTGTACTCATGCGTGAAAAATATTTTAAAATAGCAAACAGGCTTTCTTTACTTAGTTTTCGGTTCAATTCAATTTGTTTATTTGCTTCATTTAACAGATCACTGGAAGCAAAATAAATCGATTCCTTAATTATTTCATCCTCAAGAAGCGACACTAAATCTTCTTCTTTTAATGCTGCAAAAAAAACTGAATTATACCTTAGAAGAGGTGTCCTCAAAACAAATTTATCAAGTAAATGATACTTATTCTTTTTCATGAGTTTGAGATAGAAAATATTTTTTTTTTATTACTGGTTTCAAGATAAAATCTTACGGTCTTTTATCATATAAATAGACAACTTTGCCCAATCTATCATTAAAATTATAACTCAAATCAAAAAACTCCTTTTCTTCGCCTTCAAAAAAAACTTTGTCAATTAGGATTGAAAATTTACCTGCAAGGAAATGTTCGAGAGCTAAGTCAAAATCTTCTTTGATTCCTAAACAGTTCCCAATAATAGAGATATTTCTAACCATAGCTAATTTCATTATATCCTCTAAAGAATCCCTCGTAAAAAAATTACTATCCAAAAATTCTGGAAACTGATTATAAAAACCACAAGTGACATACTTGCCGTCATAATTAATTAATTTCATAACTCTGCCAAGGTGAATATCGAACAAAGGATCAATAACTGCATCAAAAAGTCCATTCTTACTGACAAAGTCAGAAATTTCATCACCCTCAAGATAACTATCAGCATCATGATCTACTACAAAAACTCTTTTTACGCCATAATCATAAAGTATTTCATTATTCCTAAAATTTGATGTCATCGCATATACTTCTACAGGAAAATTTCTTAAAGCATTAATGATAGCCAAAGATGTATTTGATTTAGCCGCTGTAACTAAAACTTTTATATTTGGGATAACTACTTTTCGAATCATAGAGTACGTGGTGAACGCCGCTATCACAAAAGCCGAAGCAATATCATCTGTTAAGGCATCAGGAATTTTAATAAGCTTATTTTCGCTAAAGTCATCAATTTTTCTTGATGCATGGTTCGTTGGCAGCCCGCCAATATACCCCTTGGTATAAGATGGATATGCTGCATTTGCTACAACGCGATCTCCAATCTTAAGCGTTTTAACATTTTTACCAACAGCTATAACCTCCCCTACAAATTCAGAGCCGATATATGAAAAAGCAGTCTCTCCTTTTTCTCTGAGTGTGTTAATCTGCTCGTTATACTTAAGTATTAATGATTTATCTCTATAATTACATGAAATTCCTCTTTTCTTAATTAGAACCCTATTATCTGGATCAGAAGATTCCGCTAAAGAAAGATCCTCTTCTTCAACCAGACCTACATTAATGTTTTCACTCTCAAGTTTAAAATTACCTGAAAATTTGATACTTGAAGGGCCGTCAATATTGTTTCCTATAAGAGAGACACTTTTCATAAATTTTTTTTAAAATATTTCTTTAATTAAGGAACTCTTTGAATAAATCGCTGAGTTCCTAAAAAAATCACATAAGCAGATTTACTCTGTCTACATACTAACTGTGCATAAAAGGCTGCCTCCCGTATCAGTTAAATCAACCGTGACAGTTATCTGTGGCTGATCCTGCTGTTTACCACCCTTAATCATTTCCATTTGATCCGCGCTTAAATTTGTAATCAACTTTTTATCAAGTTTTAAAGTTTTTTTATTTTGCTTAATTTTTTTCATAATTATATAGTGTTAAAAAATAATTAATGTAAAAAAAGCATTTCCTGATAATTCTAGAGGGAGTGCTTGGACCTCAGTGATAAATCAGCTTCTTTTACTGGTGTTTGCACAATTGTCAAAAAATCTTAAGTTGGTGCAAATCTCTTTCCTTTTTTCATAATTATAATTTTATTTGATTATATGTACTCAAATTGCTGCAAGTCTTTACTATTGTAAATTGTATCCTAAATGGGACTATCGCAGTTGTGATTTTTTTCAAAATCCATATAAAAAATAAATTCTAGATTTTATTATTTAGAAAAAATGTAAGAACAAACTTAAACATTATCTCTTTTAAATCTTTACGGCTTTCCGCATTTATAATATTTTTCTTTAAAATATTATAAAAAAAAAGAAAGAAATATCAGCCTTTATTGAGCTTTACAAAACAAAAAATTAAATAATTTAACATTTCATAACTCTGTTTACGAATAAAATATCAAATTAATAATCGTTGCTCCGATTTTAGACAAAAGCGTTTACGCTAGCTTAATTAAATCTTGAGGATGTACCAATGATTTTAATGTAAAAAGCTAAATCTGCCCTCACAATCTTCTGTTTTTAAATCCATCTTTATCCTTTGATAACTTAACAGGATTCAAACACCAGAAATAGACAGAAACTGACTCTCTAACACTCTGATTTTTTTTTCAATTTGCTTTTTAATGTTAGATAAAAACGGGACCGATTTTACAATTAAAAATTGTCTTTTTAACTTTTCAGCCCCGATAGCAGTGGAAATCCTTTTGTGCCGGGGTTGGGCACAAAAGATTAGAACGTATAGCGGGAAAAGCTCCTAAAACTCATTAATATGAAACCCCAGAAATCAATTCATAGAGCCAAAGAAAGACAACTGTACATTAAAATATAATAATCTTTTTAAATCCCCCATAATATTTGTAGAATTGTATATTAGTTTACTGCCATAAACCTATTTAATTTTTATAATTTTTGCGTCAATCCCCAACAGGACATTTAAATCAAATTTACAAAGCCCATGAAAGACAGACACTACATATAGAAAGCCAATTTCTTTAAATCATCCAAAAATGATGTTGTAATTTGTCCCGTTGATCACTTAAGGAGACAACTAAGCAAATATTTGCTTCTTTTTTTTACACAAACGTGTAGATTTTTCAAGCCTTTACAGCCCAATATTTGCGGTTCGATTTTTTCACAGGAAATTCTTGGCCTGTTTGGAATAAACAGGCTTAAAGTGGCGCTATTAGAGATTTAATCGAAGCTGAACGATGGTTCGAAATCCCGTTATAGCAGGATTTTTTTCTCTTTTTAGCTTATCTCAATTTTGTTAATACTAGCAATTCCCAAATTAATTATAGCGCCCTTATCTCAATTCCATCAATTCTATATCTTTTACCAGCAGCCCTCCCAAAACAATTTTGCAGGCCAAAATCAAAGTATAGAAATACAAAATGCAAATGTTGAATATTCTTAAGCTTTTATATTAGAAAAGTTTACAACTATCATGGATTGTATTAATTCTAACTTCTATTATCATTCTAATTTTGCCTTATAATTTTAAACGGAATAAGAAATGAAAAAAATAATCTTAATTACAGGCGCGAGTTCAGGTATGGGTAAAGAAACTGCGAAAGCACTTATCAGACAAGGCCATACAGTTTACACAGCCGCAAGACGGATTAACCAGATGCAGGATTTAAAAGCATTGGGAGGATATCCAATTCAAATGGATGTTACAAATGAATCTGAAATAGAAACTGCTGTGAATGCAATTATTCAAAAAGAGGGAAAAATTGATGTCTTATGGAATAACGCCGGTTTCGGTTTGTATGGATCAGTTGAAGATGTTTCCTTGGATGAAGCCAGAAGACAATTCGAAGTAAATGTTTTTGGAATTGCGGCAGTAACCCAAAAAGTGGTGCCGCATATGCGTAAAGCAAATTCAGGGACAATCATCAATACCTCTTCAATGGGAGGAAAAATGTACTTTCCTATGGGAGCATGGTATCACGCTTCCAAACACGCAGTTGAAGGGCTAAGTGACTGTCTGCGATTAGAACTGAAAGCATTCAACATCAAGGTTGTGGTTTTGGAACCTGGCTTTATTGCAACTGAATTTGGTTCTATTTTGCTGGACAACTTCTCAAAAATCTCCCCAAAAAGCGCTTATAAAAACCTGATGGAAAAAATCGTTGAAGGAACCAAAAAGTCGGCAGAAGGAAATGGCTCTTCCAATCCATCCATTATTTCTGATACTGTCCTTAAAATTGTAAACAGCAATAATCCAAAAACACGTTACAGGGTTGGAAAATTTGCAAAACCAATGGTCTGGATGAGGACATATCTGGGAGATAAGCTGTTTGATAAAATTGTAATGAGCCAAATGTAAAACCTATGCATAAAAATAAAAACGATGAAGACAGCTAAAATTTTGTTTTTGATTTTATTGCTGATGGCCTCTAAAATACAGGCTCAAGTTAATGAGAAATCGATAGTCGGCGTGTGGGAATCTGATAAAAAGGATGTGCGAATGGAATTTTTTAAAGATGGAACTAGTTATTCGGCCAAACTTTTATGGGGAAATCTTGTGGTTGAAAAAGATGGCATAACTTCTAAAAAAGACAGCAAAAACCCAGATGCAAGATTAAGGACTAGAAACATTCTTGGCATTATCAGCTTAACAGGCTTGGAATGGAACGGTAAAGAGTACACTAATGGAAAAATTTATGATCCACCAAGCGGTGACACCTATACCTGCAAGGCATGGATGGAAGACGGAAAACTTCACTTAAGAGGTTATTTAGGAATATCATTATTAGGAAAAACAGTAACCTGGCATAGATACAAATCATGAATTTTTACAATCATACCCTAAATTGGATAACAGGCGAATTATTTGAAGCCTATTTTATCACTAACTTTGGCATTATCACGATCATTGGTGGCATTTTATTTGGAAAATTCGGTTCTACCTTAAATGCCAAAGCATTAGTTATTCCTTTAATTGTGGTGGGAATAATTTATGCTGCAATTGGACTCTCGATGATTGTATCAAACAATAACCGATTAACATCCTATAAACAGGATTTTGAAAAAGACCATCATGCTTTTGTAAAAGCCGAAAAAAAACGCGTTGAGGATTTTCAGATCGAATATTTGATATCAAAGATTGTGGCCGCTGTTTTTTTTCCTAGTACGCTGCTGCTCTTTTGGTTCTCTAAAAGTCCAGCTCTTCACGGATTAGGCCTTGGACTTGCCCTTTTTGCCTTAGCCGGATTAATGGTTGATTATTTTTCGCAGGAGAGAGCCAATGCATATTACGAAATGATAGCAATAGAATTAAGCAATGCAAAAATTTAAAACTAAAGAGTTAAAGTAAATTAATAATTTGTTTTTGATCAAGAGAATATGAAACCGATAATCAATCTAAAAAGCATTTCCGACATAAATAAGTTTGTGCAGCAGGGCAATATCAATCATCCGCTGGTCGCTGTTATCGATTTTAGCAAAGTAGACGAATATGTCGAAGAAGGCACACGCATCTGCTGTGATTTTTATTCGATAATGTTTAAAAATTATTGTGCAAACGGACTCCGATACGGCAAGCAGACATATGATTTTCAGGAAGGAAGCCTAATATGCATTGCGCCTAAACAGACAATGACGATGGATAATGAAATTGAAAAAAGAGACGACATGATGGGCTGGGGACTTTTTTTTCATCCAGATCTTATCCGCAATACTTCCTTGGGATTAAAAATGAAAGAATACACGTTTTTCTCTTACGAAACATCCGAAGCCTTACACCTTTCCGAAAAAGAAAAACAAATATTGCATGACTGTGTTGTAAAGATTCAAAACGAACTTCAGGAAAACATTGACAATCATAGCCAAACTTTAATTGTATCCAATATCGAATTGCTTTTAAATTACTGTACGCGTTACTATGGCCGACAGTTTATTACCAGAAAAAATTCGAATCGGGATATTGTCGCTAAAGTGGAAAACCTTGTTAAAGAATATTTTGCTAAAAGTGATCTAAAAAAGAACGGTCTTCCAACAGTAAAAGATCTTGCATATGCACTTCACTTGTCTCCAAATTACTTAACGGATTTGCTAAAAAAAGAAACTGGAATGAATGCCCAAGATCATATTCATTATTTTCTCATGGAAGAAGCCAAAAGCATTTTAATGAATACAGATTCTTCTGTTGCAGAAATTGCCTATTCTCTTGGTTTTGAATACCCTCAGTATTTTAGCAAACTATTTAAAAGTAAGACAGGAAAGACTCCTAAGGAGTATAGAAACTTAAATTGATATTTAATTCACTTGAAAACAAGCCCCTTTCTTTAAATCATTCATAAAATGGTTTGTAAATTGTTCAGTGAGTTCACAAAGCCAGATGGCGCCAATTGAAGACAATTGGCGCCATTTTTTTTACTACTCCTACTAAATTACGATAACTTTGAATTATTCTTTTTTAATTTTCTTTCTTTAAAATAATGCTTTCATAAGAAACCTAATGAGATGATTCGAAGTAATTTGTGCAAGTGGCTCTTGCACAAATTCATTTTCTGACTATGCGAGGGGACTAATTGAGAACAAGAGATGATAATTCACGAATAATAGTTTGAAGCATTGTCAAAAAGTACACAAGGACACTTCTTCTGACTGCAATGATTGGTAAATCATAAAATATTGTAGAATTGTATATTAGTTTACTGCCATAAGACAATTTATTTTTATAATTTTTGCATCAATCCCCAACAGGACATCTAAACCAAATTTACATAGCCAATGGAAGACAGACACTACATATAGAAAGCCAATTGCTTCAAATCATCCAAAAATGATGTTGTAATTTGTCCTGTCCCCGTCACTACCAAAAAAACGTTAAAACTTAGGTTTTAGCGTTTTTTTTATGCTTTTCATACAGTTTTAATACTCTTTATGGAGGATCAGGGGATCAATACAAAATGGATCAATACAAAATGTTGTGGAGTTGGAAAAAATTAAGTAGAATCTGCAAAAGTCTATATAGAAATATAAGTCTTTGTAAATCGATAAACGATTGAATTGGATCAGGTGCAAAAGTTGGGGATTACGCAAAAAGATTTGATAATCTGAACAAGAAGAAGTCTATATTTCTTACTCCCCTGAATTGACTTCTAAATGCCTTTATTTTTGCATTAAAAGATTCTGCAGAAGCATTTGTGCTTCTATTGTCAAAATAGTTCAGGATTGATTGGTAATTAATTAATATGACGAAGTTTGAGTTTCGCTTTTTCTGATTTGAGAATCAAAAAGGTTGTTTACATTTAAAGTCACAGACATTTTTTCTTGAAGAAAATCTTTGCTCAAACCTAAATTCACGCTGTACTGTAGTTCTGTAAGTGAAGTATTCAGCAAGTTTTAAAAGACGGCAAAAAGGCTAAAACATCCGCTTGGGGCAAGGAATTGAAAAACATAATCCAAGACCAGATCGAGGTGCAGTTTACTTTCGACCTGAAAAAAATTTCTGCTGAACTGGACCTGAGTCCTTCCTATATTTCGCAGGAATTCTCCAAATACTTCGAGGATCTTAATTTTGGCGAATATGTCAGAAAGCAGCGGATTTAAAAAGCAATCAGCTTCATTGAGAATACAGAATACACCCTTACTGAAATCGCCTGCAGGACCGGATTTTCCGAACAGAGCCATTTCACCAGAATTTTCAAGGCCCACACAGGCAAAAATCCATCTGCCAACCGAAAAAAAATCCAAAAAAAGTAAGCAATATACAAAATGTAAAATACGTTCTATTGCGTCTGCTCCAGTACAGCTAATTTTGTTTTTATAACCTAAAAGCAAAAGCCAATGTCGTCAAAAAAATTGCATCTCATTTTCATGGTGCCATTATCAGCCGCCTCATTTTCACAAAACAGCTTCCATAAGATAACGGCCTACGTCGGGATCCTGCATCCTATCGTGACCATAAATAGGGACGAAACAATGGTCAATTTCAGGGATTATTATGCAGTAGGGTTTCCAGTGGGAATAAACTTATGGAAAAGTAAAAAAATCGGATTTTCTTTTGAGGTTGTGCCCAATATTAAAGACGATCAGGGAAGCAGAAAGGTAACCAATCTGCTGTTTCATCCCGGAATTCTGGCAGCCTTGGGAAAAGGATACATCTTTGCCGGAAGAGCCGCTTTAGAGTCTTCGGGAAGATATGGTTTTACCCCCGTTCTGAGCAAGACTGTGCTTAAAAGTGCAAACTGCAGTTATTTTTTTCACCGCCCTTGCCCGTCCGCTTTGGCAATGACCACCCTTCTTCATTTACTGTCTGATTCCAAGCCTGAATCGTTTTTTAAATACTGAGATCATGAACCAAAAACCAAAATACTCATTAAAAGAAATCACACAATACTTTTTAAAACTAGGCACATTAGGCTTTGGAGGCCCCGTTGCCCTAGTCGGCTATATGCATAGAGATCTGGTGGAAGACAGGAAATGGATTTCCGAAGAAGAGTACAGAGAAGGCTTGGCACTTGCGCAGCTGGCTCCCGGTCCTCTGGCTGCGCAGCTGGGCATATATATCGGCTATGTTCACTACAGCTTTCTTGGTGCCACTCTGGCCGGATTCGCTTTTGTGCTGCCTTCTTTTCTGATGGTGCTGACACTTGGCATTGTCTACCAGCTCTACGGCGGACTGCTTTGGATCCAGTCGGTTTTTTATGGCGTAGGTGCAGGCGTTATCGGAATAATCACCCTGAGCGCATACAGGCTTACCGTTAAATCAATTGGAAAATTCAGTCTGGAATCCTTGAAGGAAAAATGGCTACTCTGGCTGTTCTTTATCATTTTATTAGCAGTTACCTATATAACCGAACGCGAGCAGATTCTGGTATTCATTGCTGCCGGTCTGATCTATATGCTGATCAAAGCACGCCCTTTGGCTAAAATTTCAAAAACAGCCAACATCTCCATTGTATTCTTGTCCGGAATATGGGATTTTGAAAGCGGAACACTTTTAAAGATTTTTATTTTCTTCGCCAAAGCTGGTGCCTTTGTATTTGGAAGCGGACTGGCCATCGTTCCCTTTCTGCACTCGGGAGTAGTGGTTGAAAACAAATGGCTGACCGAGCAGCAGTTTCTGGATTCGGTGGCTGTTGCAATGATTACACCCGGCCCTGTTGTGATAACAGTAGGTTTTATAGGATACCTTGTAGATGGCATTGCGGGTGCTATTGCCGCAGCAACGGCAACCTTCCTTCCCTGCTATCTGTTCACCATTGCGCTTGCTCCATTCTTTAAAAGAATAGTCCATAACAAAAGCGTAAAGGCCTTTGTGGAAGGCATCACGGCAGCCGTTGTTGGCGCTCTGGTGGGATCGGTAATCGTAATTGCGAAAAGAAGCATCATAGATTTTCCGACTGCTTTGATTGCTTTTTGCGCAATTCTTCTTTTACTGTATATCAAGAAAATTCAGGAGCCGGTCATCATTGCAATAGCAGCTGTAGCGGGACTAATGATAAAATTTATCTTTTAGTAAAATGAATTAAGATAAAATTCATTAGAACGCCGTCCCTGTCTAAACAACGTCTGAATATAATAAAAGCTAGTTTTTACCGCTTATATCCGCTTGACTACCTAGCACCTTTTCGCAAAAACTTAAACAATAAGAACAGCAGATACAGCATGGAAATGCCAGATGCCAGAACAATTGTCTGCCAAATAAATAATCCTATCGAGCGCAATTGTATTGTTTTCTGCATCGTCAATACTTGTCTGTCGGTTATCAATGAATCTATTCTTTATAAAAAAATTTCTAGTTTCCAGCAACATTAAATCTTGAGATGCGTAAAATCAGAGCGGCAATTCAAAGCCTAAATATTTAAAGAAAGATTAGCCAAGCTGCAGAGGCGTATTATTTTAACAGCAATCTTTCCGTAATTCTTTTATTTGAAGAAGCGTCAATTCCAGTTACTTCGGCATACTTTACGTTGGGCAACCAAAAAGAACCTCCTTCGATGCGCACAAATATTTTTTCTATTTGTATTTTTTTCTGATTTACATTTACAAAAGCATGGTATTTTTGATCAAAATCCATCTTTTTCAAGGTTAAAGGCAGCTTTTTATACGAGACAAACTGAAGCTCAAATTCATCATTATTTACTGTTTTACTTTCTAATCCGTAAGCAAATTTGCGTTGCATATAAGTAAAATCTTTTTTTTCTCCTTTCTCAGCATACCGAATCCAATAAGCTTTTATAGGATTGCTTTTGTTTATTTCTCCATTTTCCTGATAGTTTATGGCATAAACTGCAGTATTTGTATTTGGGTCGCGCTGTATGTAAAACACCATATCATCTATATTTTTGGGCGTAGGGAATTGCAATGGCGACGGATTATCGCTCTGTGCCGACACATCCACAGAAATTATGCCTGCTAAAATCGTTATAACGATCAGTGACTTTTTATAATATCCAAATAATAATTTGTTCATAACGAAATTCAATATATTAATCTGATTCGAGTACAGGCTGTTTTCCGTTTATCCTAAAAACCCAATATTTGATCAGTGGATAATTAAAGCCATACGAAACAAAAAGATCCGTGATGACTCTTCCAATTCTATAATCAATCTGAAAAGCATTCTGCAAAATAAGCGTACCAAATGATTTTAAGGAAATGCTTCCCAATACCACCAGTCCAAATTTTAAAAGCTGGCTATTGATGTGACTGCTGTAGCCGGATTTATTCTTAAATACCCAAAATCTATTGATACTGAAATTAATAATAGCGCCAACGGTCCCAGAGATTAAAATGGAAAAGGCAAAATGCAGTTTAAATGCCTCTGTCAATAAAATCATTAAGCCATAATCCGTAATGCCACCTAAAAATGCCGCAACTTGGGCCTTTAGAAAGGTCAAAATGGCTTTTTTCGTAAACATCAGTTTTGGTTTTTATCTTTTAAATCGCCCAGCTTTAAAAGCTTTACGCTGTCTATAATATTAATTATGAGCAAAACAAGAGTGATTAAGCCAGCCAGATAGGCAATTGATCCACGGAATAAAACTTCTACAATTAAAATGAAAGCAATTATGAATCGGAGTTCTGTAGGACCTACAAAACCGGAATCTATACTGTATTCATTCGTAATTTTATAACGAAGCTGGCTGATAATGATCGACCAGCCATACAATGCAACAAAAGCAAAAGCTATAATCTGTGTGCTATTTTCAGCATAAATATAGTAGCCAAAACCTATCAATACAATACCAATCCAGTCGGCAATAATATCGAGAGCAAAACCATACCAGCGACGGGGAATATTTCTATAATAAGCCAGTCTTCCGTCCAAAGAATCGCCAAACCAATTTACGGCCAACCCTATAATCGCCAATAAGAGATACCAATCGGCCGCATAAGCGCCTAAAACAAAAGCCAGGAAAACGAATCCCGAGCCAAGTGTTCCTATTAGCGTGAGCAGGTTTGGCGAAACGAATCCAGGCACATTTGGAAGTAAAAATACAATCGCTGACTGTTCTGCTTCTTTTAAAATATTAGTTCGTTTACGGTCTGAAAATGCTCTTTGTACGATGGCATTATTTCCTTCAACTTGTTTTTCTGTTTCCATAATAACCAACATAAATAAGCCTTATAGTATACCGAATTCCAATTTTATAATTTTTAACCTTATCTTTCTTTGCGTTTTTTTTAAAAAAACGGAAGTTCTTTTTAGCTTACCTGATCTGACCAGATAACTAAATGCAATAACGATCAGCATGTTATTTAACAATTCCTGCAAAACGCTGATAAAAAACCGTTGGGCTGTTCTCATTTTTTGGAGCATATTTCCCTGCTATGATCGGAACATAAATAACCCTTCTTCTGCTTTCTTCGCCACGTACAGCCGATTCTGCAACTCTATGCCATAAACGGCCGTCATGAATGGTTAAATCTCCAGCTTCCGGATTGATGGATACTTCCTCTGGATCTGCCTTATGGTCTAAAAAGTATTTTTTACGGAAAAGCATTTGGTAAAGACTTTGCTTGTGTGTGCCGGGAATGATTTTAAGACCGCCATTCTCCGGTTTTAAAGTGCTTAAGTGAATACCCAAATTCAGCATCGGATTTAGTTTTGTGCCATAAAAAACATCTCTCAAACCGTCTGTATGCCAGCCCATTTTAGCAAACTTGCTTTCTGGCCCGTTGATATAATGATTGAAAACCATTCCGTCTTTTTCTTCGGTGCCCAATCGTGCGCCATCGCCTGCCAATGGCAATAAGCCATCCAATCTAGGATCAAGCAATAGGCCGCTTAAGACCTGATGGTGCTGGTTGATAAATGCAAAACGCTGCACTATGGGAGATCCATCTAAATCTTTTCCGTATTTAATAGGAACACCATTTACTTTCTGAAGAGCCTTTTCAATCCATTGCTGCTCGACTTCTTTCGAAGCATCAATGATTGCTGCGACCGTTTCCGGGTTTATAAATTTTTTGAAGTGGATAAAACCGTATTGGTTAAAAAAGCTGATCTGCTCATCAGTCAATTGATCAGCCAGGGTAAATGTTTTATATGAAGATACCATGATATTATATATTTAATAAATGAAAAATAAGTTTGAATTTTTACCTAAAAGTTTAGCAACAGCTGCAACAGCAGCAACAGCACATTCGCATTGCGTGCATTTGCCCTTTAGGAAAATTAAACATGTTTCTTTTATTATACATATTCTATCGAATTGGTAGAGATTTAAAGCAAAGATATTATTTTTTTTTATTTACGAGGACTATTTTCTTATTTTTTTGAAAAAAAAATTAAACTTTATAAATCCCGGCTGCTGTTTTTTCGATGAAAGCCTTTGGCAGTAAGCGATTGGCATACACTGAAATGATATTGGCAAAGCCTGGAATAGCTTCTGATTTTTTTTTGAACATAGCTTTAACTGCTATTTTTGCGACTTCATCCGGCTGCATATTAAACTTTTGAGCCATTTTGCTCAGAGCATCCAAACCAGCTCTCGAAGCAAAACCAGTATCGACCGGGCCCGGACTAAAACAGGTTACTGAAATTGAAGTTTGGGCCAATTCGAAACGCAGCGCACGGGTAAATGACAAAACAAAAGCCTTTGTAGCCGAATAAACCGCTAATGTAGGCACTGCCTGATAGGCTGCTGTACTGCATATATTTAATATGTATGCTTGCTTTTCCTGTAACAGTATAGGCACTAGCAGGTGTGAAAGTTCTACCACTACGTTCATGTTGAGCTGCATCATACCCAACTGATCGATTAGAGCAGAGTTGCTGAAATCGCCCCACACTCCATAACCGGCATTGTTGACTAAAATGCCAACGGGATAATTATTGAGTTTTATCCAATCGGCTACTTTTAATGATGCGTCTTTTACAGAAAGATCAAGCGGTAAAACAGCGGCATTGATATCGAATTTTACTTGAAGATCTTTAGATAGCGCTTTTAATTCGGCCTCGCTTCTTGCAACAAGCAATAATGGATAACCATGTTTGGCAAATTCATAAGCAATAGATTTTCCAATGCCTTTGCTGGCGCCCGTTATCAAGGCGTATGGTTTGTTTTTTTCACCCATTTTTAATCAATTTAATAATCAAATATAAAAATTAATTACAAACCATGGCTTTACATGATGATTGGCCCTGCCGTATCTTCGGAATCAATGCCCTAAGCCAATCTCTTTAAATCCCCATAAAATGCTTGTAATCTGTCCTTTGTGGGTCACAACGCCAAATGGCGCCAATTGAAGACAATTGACGCCATTTTTTTATTTATACAATGCAGAACAAAATAGGCAAGACTTAAAAATGTGAATTTTCATCGTTATTTTACTTTGAATTTTATAAAATTTATGAATTGTTAATCCAGGTTTTGGATTACATTGAACTTGGCAATCTGTCAGCATCAGTTTTGTTACGATTAAAACGATAAATTACAGTTACGTTTACATATCTCCCTTGTGATTTAAATTCTGAGTCCAAATAATATGACGAAGTTTGAGTTTCGCTTTTTCTGATTTGAGAATCAAAAAGGTTGTTTACATTTAAAGTCACAGACATCTTTTCTTGAAAAAAATCTTTGCTCAAACCTATATTCGCACTATATTGTGGTTCGGTAAGCGTCTGCACTCCTTGATTTTTTCCGCGATATCTGAAACTAAAATCACCTGAAATAATCTTAGGAAATTTAACTACAGAACGAAAACTCGACAGCCAAGTCTGATCTTCGGCATTGTAACTTACATCTTTATATTCTCCGTCTTGCTTAAAGTGATAATAATTAAAATCTAAAGACAAACGAAGCCATTTTGCTGGGTTACAAGTTGTAGAGACTTCGGCACCATAACGATTTTCTGTTCCCAGATTTACAGGAGTATTTATAAAATAATTTTCATCGGTGCGTTCTACTATATATTCAAAAAAATTGGTTGTATGCTTGTAATAAACTGACGGATTGATACTAAACTTTCCTGGTTTTGCTAAAACGGTAAACTCAAATGAATCGGTGTACATCGGATTAAGGTCTGGATTTCCAACAGTTAAATTTCTTAAATCCGAAAGCCCAGAAAACGGATTCAACTGCCAAAATCTAGGTCGGTTTATTCTTTTGCTATAGCTTAATTGCAAATCTGTTTTTGATGTTAAGTTGTATACCAAATGTACGGTCGGAAACAAGTTGATGTAATTTTTACTGTTGTTGAAAGTATTTTTTCGATCAGAAATTTTGATGTCTGACAATTCAGAACGCAAGCCCAATAAATAATCAAATCTTTTTATTTTGCTTCCAAATTGGAAATAAGCGCTGTATAAGTTTTCTCCGTATTTCAATTTATTGGTGAATTGCTTCTGAAGCATATCATCCAAAATAGTATAATAATCACTGCTTATGGCTCTCATATCACTTCTGATTCCCATTTCGATTTTAGAGTTTTCACTAATCGGATTCACAAAATCTGACTTAATAAAAATATCGTTACTGCTTTCAATGTCATTGGTATACAAATTAGAAACAGGAGATTGATCAGGAAATGTTCTTTGCTGGTCGATGTATTGATTTTCATTATCATTCCAAAAAACATATTGCAGACTTGAAGTCCATTTTTTGTCTTTTTTGTCAAATGTCTTAGCATAATTCAGCTCTAAAACATTATAAATCTGCGGCTCTACATATTTTTGAGATCTTGAGATAATACTATCAGCTGCATTGTTGACATCAGAATAGTTATAATTATATTTGGTATTTTCTCTATTGGTATTTTTAGAACGATAGTAACTCCCAGTCAAAGTATTTTTATCATTGATGTAATAATCTCCTCCAATATAAACACTTATCGTACTATAATTTCCTCTATTATGATTGTACTGATTTAAAATACTCGTAACGCCATTATTGCTGTTTCTTTGAAATAACTTGTCGTAGCCATAAATATTCAGCTCGCGATAACCCAGATTCGAAAAAAGGTTTATTTTTTCTGTTTTGTAGCTCACATTGGCATTCATATTGTAATTTTCAGGATTTCCGATTCCAGCCTGAAGCGAACCATTAAAACCTTTTAAACTGTTCTTTTTCAAAATGATATTAATGATACCGCCACCGCCCTGCGCTTCATAAGCTGCAGACGGATTGGTGATTACTTCTACTTTTTCAATATTGGCCGCAGAAATCTGAGATAAACCATTATTGGCCGCTAAAATCGATGGTTTCCCGTTAATTAAAACCGTAACACTATTATTTCCTCTAAGACTTACAACACCCGCAACATCTACATTTACAGAAGGAACATTGTTTAAAATATCGTTGGCAGAACCGCCTGGAGACAAAATATCTTTCCCAACATTGAATACTTTTTTATCCAATTTAAGTTCTACAGCCGATTTTTCTGCTACAACATTTACTTCTTCTAATTGTTGAACTTCTTCATCCAGAGAAATATTTTGAACCAAATCCTGATTCATTTCAAAACTATCCGAAATAAAGGTCTTAAAAGACAGGAATTCTGCTTTTAATTGATAAGTTCCAGATACCCTTTTTAAAATGTAGTTTCCGTTTTCGTCAGAAGTGGTTTCTCTTACTTTTTGAGAAGATGACAACAAAGTAATTGTGACATATGGCAAAGGCTGTTTTGTTTTAGCGTCTACAACTTTTCCTTTGATTTTAAATTCTGGCGATTGTGCAAAAGCAGCGAATCCGAATAATAATGCAATTAGTAATTTGAATGGTTTCATTTTGATTGATTTTAGAATTTGAAGCAAAACTCTTTAATAAATCCAATCAAAATTCTCATGCATGATATACGGGCAATTATGAGCGATAAATAATCAAAAAACGGCTTTAAGTTGTGTTTGTATGCAATTTTAATTTGTCTGTATCTTTTATTTGCCTGTTCGTCGACAAACAATTTCACTTTGCAAATAAATCGTAATTTTGACTGCATGACACCATTCGAGAAAATTATAAACTTCGCTACAGCCCACAGAATAACTACTCATGTTCTTTTTTGGGTGTTTATTTTTATTATGTTTTTTAGTAAAAATACTTCCTCAGAATCAGAAGGACTGTATATTGATGTATTGTACACAGTATACTACGAAAGCTTTTCGATGATTGGGGCTTATTTTTTATCCTATAGAATCCTGCCTCGTTTAATGACACCACAAAGACACAATTGGGCTTGGGCAGAATTTTTTTTAGGAGCCTATACTATTTCTGTCGTTGCAAGAATAACGATGATTTATGGTATCGAACCTATCACTCGCCCACCTATACCTCAGGAATCTATACAAGAGATTCTTACAGATTTGCCTACTTTGTTTGTCTCCTATTCGCTGCATATACTTTCTTTATCCATATTTTTCATTTTTATAAAGCTGATAAAAGACCAATATATCATTCAAAAAAGATCTTTATTATTAGAAAAGCAAAAAGCCGAAACGGAATTAAAAATTCTGAAAGCGCAATTAAATCCGCACTTTCTGTTCAATACACTTAATAATATTTATTCGCTTTCTGTTGCAAATTCGCCTATAACATCGCAGTCCATTGCAGTTTTATCCGAAATCTTAGATTGTATTTTGTACCGTTGCAGCAGTATGTATGTGCCTCTTACACAAGAAATAACATTGTTAGAAAATTATATTTCGCTGGAAAAACTGCGTTATGACGATCGCTTGAGCGTAGTTTTCAATCATGAAATGGATCAAAATGGAATGATAGCACCTTTGATTTTACTTTCTTTGGTAGAAAATGCCTTTAAACATGGAGCTGGTGAAGATATTGGAAGTGCGCCAAAAATCGAAATTGACCTAAAATTAACAAACAATAACTTTGATTTTACGGTTCGAAATACAATCTGTAAAACAGAACTTGAAGCTTCAAGTAGTAAAATTGGACTGAATAATATTATCCAGCAGCTTGATAAAATTTATCCCGAAAATTATACATTTAATGTCACCAAAACAGATGATGATTTTACTGCAGTATTAAAAATAAATCTTACATCAAAATATAATTTAGTTTAAAGATGAAAATAAAGTGTTTATTAGTCGACGACGAACCACTGGCAATCAGTTTACTGCAAAACCATATTAGTAAATTAGATTATCTAGAAGTTGTTGGCATATGCCCGAATGCGCTAAAAGCGGCTGAGGTTTTAAGAACTACTGCCGTTGACCTTATGTTTTTGGATATTAAGATGCCTCAGATTACTGGAATTGATTTTTTAAAGACCTTACGAAATCCGCCGTCTGTTATTTTTACTACCGCTTACCGCGAATATGCACTAGAAAGTTATGAGCTTGAGATTGTCGATTATCTTTTAAAACCCATAACTTTTGACCGCTTTTTTAAAGCCACAGATCGTTATTTACGAATCAACAGTCCTGTCAATAATAAAATCATTACACCAACTCAGGAAGACTTTATATACATCAAAAACGGACCAAAATTCAACAAGATAAGCGTCGCCTCTATTTTGTACATCGAAAGTGTAAAAGATTATATCGTAGTACATCAAAAAGAAGGCGTAAAACTGAATGCTAAATATAAAATCAGCGATATTGAAATGGAACTACAGGATAAAAATTTCCTGCGCATACACCGCTCATTTATCATCAATCTAAAAAACATTACTGCATTTACAGCTTATGACGTCGAAATTGGGCAAATCGAAGTTCCGATTGGAGCTAGTTACAAAGAGTATGTTTTTAAAATGCTTAAGAATAATTAATGTTATTTGTTTGTGTGTTGCCACACTTGATGCCTTTTCTGCAAAAAATGCGAAGGTGAATTTAATCCTCGGTCTTTAATAGTTCTTTGATAGCCCTGTCTAATACAGGGTCATTCACTTTTAGCAAATCATTTTGGGTATTTAGAACATGAATGTCAACAGGTGCGCCGATTCCTTCATAACAAATCATTTTGTTGTCGTAGTACCGCTCATTAGAGAGCGAAATAAGCCAACCATTCGGAAGTGTAAAACCATACATATTTGAGTAAATGCCGCGTGTGTTTGATCCAACAATTTTTACATTGGGCAGTTCTCTCATTATCGAAGCAAATAAATCTCCGGCGCTTACTGTTTTGTCATTGGTTAAGACTACTACAGGTTTTATAAATTGAAAAACACCTTTAGGTTCAATGTACCATGTTTCAAGTTGCCCGAAATCTTCGTATCCTCCCTTTCTTATTCTTGTTTTTTTATGCATCCCAATTAATTTACTAGTGGTAAATCTGCCAGCAACTTCATAAGCAAATTCATCATTGCCCCCAATATTATCTCTCACATCTACGATAATTGATTTCACATCTTTAAAACTTGCAAACAGTGTATCCAATAGTTTACCTGCAACTACTGCATCAGGCACATTGTCGGAATCTTGATCAACGAAGCATCTGTTGAAACGCAGGTATCCAATATTTTTTGAAGTCGAATAAGCAAACAGAGGTATATGATTAAATTCAGGACCTGCGTATTGCAACGCCGTAAAATGCTTTTGCGATAAGGAAGAATTTACCATTTGCCAAAACTCATTACGTAAACTATCCGTTGGGAACTCTTTTACGAACTGAGAAGGTTTTACGGATTTGAATTGCTTTATTCCCGGAACGATAACATTGATATGATTGTCATGAAAAGGAGCCAGCATCTGAGAAAAAACCGTATATAAGGAATCATCAGAAGTATTGGCCTTTATCAGCGGTCTATATTTTTGATAGGTGGCATGCCAGTCAATATTCCTTAACTTAAAGAAGGCATAGTTGTCCTCGAAAGTATGCCATAACACTTCAAAGTTTAATTCCGGTTTTGAAATAGCAGTGTCCTTTGGATAGGATACCGGATTTTGAGCGATGGTTATATTTACGGTGAAAATTAACAAAATCAAATAGCTAAGAATTTTCATGGTTTTTTAATGATTAAATTTAAAATGGTGTTGATTATGTACTGCTAACGTTCTGGCGCTAAACGAGTTTTGCAATTAAAGATGCGAGATTTTTCCGTTATTTACAAATTTTCCAAGTACAAAACCAAAAACTAAGTCAATTTTAATCTCAATCGAGCGACAATTAATGAGTTAAATTAAATTTTGTCATTTCTTCAATAATAAATTCATACTCAGGGAAATCCTGTTTTTTCCAGTATTTGGGAATAGTGTCACGAACATATTGCTTATACATCTTTCCAATGTATAGTTGGAAAATCACATATTCCCGAATCCCCACCTGAAGCATACTAATCAAATAAGTATGAATTTTACAAAGCAAACTATTGCAAACAGCTATGCAGATTGCACCCATTGCCTCGCAAAACAATTCACAGCTTTAAATCATATCGTTCTTCCATAAAGCTTGCACCCCACTGCTCTACCTGATTTGACTCCGTTAATTTGAATCCGGCATTTTTGTACATTTTAACCGCCTGCTGCTGAAGATTAGTTGTCAGCAGAAATACGCTTTTATATTTTTTTTCACGGCAAAATTCCAAGGCATCTAAAAGTAATTTTTTTCCTATTCCAAGTCCCCGAAATGCAGGATCTGACAAAAACCATCGTAGCTGCGCATCATTACCAGCACTATGGATAATGGCGATGCAGCCAATAATCTCCCCTTTATATTCAGCAAACCAGAGACGGTCTTTTTCTGATGAATATTCGGCAAGAAAATTATGGAATGTTTTTACAACATACGCTTCAAATTCATTTGAAAAGACAGATTCCTGGCCATATATTTTGCTATGGAGATATATGATGTACCCTATATCACCAGGTCTTAGATCAGATCGGTAAACAATATCTGAAGGAGATAATTCACTGACTGACCCGCATTGCAGTATACCCTCTATTTCCTTCATGCAATCTACCAGCCTTATTTTTTCAATCTCAGAAAGCTTTTGCAGTTTTTCCGAGATTTGTAAATCTGCATTTTTATTTAACTCATTTAGTAGTTTACGACCTGAAGCGGTAAGTTTTATATCTGAACTGCGTTTGTCCATTGAAGAGGCAACCTTCACAATAAGCTCCTCTTTTAAAAAACCTTTAAGAATCCTACTTAGGTAGCCTTTGTCTAATCTTACAGTCTCACTTAGTTGCTGAGCAGTTACATTCTGGCGCACATTGATTTCATATAATATCCTGACCTCACTAAGTGAGTAACTGCTGTTAAGGTAGCTTTTGTCTAGAATATCCAGCTCAGTGGTATAAAATCGATTGAATGCTCTAACTTCTGACACAATATTTTCCATAAGTTTTTTATTATTTACTGCAAATATATGATTATAGTTGCTTAAGGCAACTATAATTTAAAATAAATTTAATGCCATTACCATTATTTGGAATTTTGCTTTAGTTAATGACTTCTTATTATGTTGCTTACTAATCATGATTTTTAATTTACTTCATAACCACACTTCCCAATCAATAATAGTGATTGACTATTACTCACCTTAAAAACATGTTGCAAATTATAACTTGCAACCAATTCTCTTTTCAATTCTATAAAACTATTCTTATACAATATTAATTTTATAGAGAATAACCCATTAAAATCAAAATCCTAAAAATCATGAAAGCGAAAATCTACCTTTGGGCTCTTTCGAAGCATCACATTTTTGTTTGCTACTTGCGAAAGAAAACAGAAAACAATTCGTACAAGAAATCTAGTCTTGCCAATGATCCTAATAAGGAATTTGAATTTAGCAACGGTCATCCTGTAGCGCAAACCATAAAAAATGTTTACTTTTTTAAATCGATGATAATCTCTATCTTTTGGGTTTCTATACTTATTTTCTCTGGCGATTCGACATATGGACAGCTAAAAGGCACTCATCTTTTGGGTGATGTTGGGCTACAGTCAGGTACTCAGCCTCCTCCGTCTTTCATGCCTGCCTTAGCCTTATATAATTATAAGACTTCAAAGCTTTTCAACGGTGAAGGGGAAAAACTCAATATTCCTGATATTAATATGTTTCTACTGGGTTTTGGGGGGAATTTTGTAACTAATTTAAAAATACTCGGCGGTAATTATGGAGGTTCCATTTTATTAGCTTTTGCTTCCAGCAGAATTGAAGGTGATGTTATTTCTACTAAATCTTCACTTGCTTTTACCGATATATATGTACAGCCTGTTCAGTTAGGATGGCATTCTAAAAAAGCAGATTTTACTGTTGGTTATGCCGTTTATCTTCCTACTGGCAAATATGAATTGGGAGGCAATGAAAATGCTGGAATGGGTATTTTTACCAATGAATTCTCTGCCGGGAGCACCTATTATTTTGATACCAAAAAAGAATGGAATATTTCGGCTTTACTTTCCTATGCCTTGAACAGTAAAAAAAAGAATACCGGAAATAACGAAATAAAGCCTGGAAGTCTACTTAGCATTGAAGGCGGTCTTGGAAAAACCTGGGAAAAAAAAGTAAACGATAATCCGCTTCCGATGATTATTAATGCAGGGATGGTATACTATATACAGTTTAAAACAGGACAAGACAAAATGACTGTTCCCCAAATCAATAGCAGCACATTTGAATTGAAAAACAAGGATAAAATTTATGCACTAGGTGCTGAGGCCAATATCTTTATACCCTCCATAAAATCTAGTATAGGCGTTCGCTGGCTGTCTGAACTCGGAGCAATTAATCGTACAGAGGGAAATTCTTTCTTTATCACATTAGCCCCGTGCGTAAAATTCTTTGCGCCAAAAAGCCCGGTTAATCAATAGCCCACAATTTATTTTTGACATTACCAAAAAGCACTTTATATGTTAGCAATCAAATTAAAAAAAATTATCATTTCTTTGATATCATCTTTTTTTGTAGCAATAAATCTCACAGCACAACAAAACCCATCCTCATCTTCAGCAAAACCAAACATTGTTTTTATACTGATGGATAATCTTGGTTATGGTGAGGTGGGATGTTACGGCGGTGGAGAAATAAGAGGAGCTGCTACACCGAGAATAGATAAGCTGGCCGCAGAAGGCACTCGTTTAACAAATTTCAATGTTGAAGCGCAATGTACACCCAGCCGTTCGGCTATTTTACCGGCCGATATGCCATTCGTTCAGGAACCCACTCTGTGCCATTACCAGGTTTACCTGATGGCCTTACACAATGGGAAGTAACAATTGCCGAATTACTTTCTGATGCCGGTTATGCAACAGCACATTTTGGCAAATGGCATCTAGGAAGCGATCAATCCCGGCTTCCAAACAAGCAGGGTTTTGATGAGTGGTACGGAATTCCCAGAACAACAGATGAGTCGATGTTTCCCTCCCAGCCCGGTGCAAAAGCGTTAGGAATACCTTTTATGCAGGTTATGCAAGGACGCAAAGGTGAAAATAGTAGAGATATTGCGGTCTATGATTTGGACAAACGTCGTACGATTGATGCAGAAATTACTAAGTATACTATCGATTTTATGCAGCGAAGTGTACAGGCTGGGAAACCATTCTACGCTTATATACCTTTTACCTTAGTTCATTTTCCAGCTCTACCGAATCCAGACTTTAGCGGTAAAACGGGAAATGGGGACTTTCCCGACGCACTTGCCGAAATGGACAGCCATGTAGGTGAAATAACTGACACTGTTGATAGACTTGGAATTCGTGAGAACACCATCTTTGTATTTACAAGCGACAACGGTCCCGATCCTACCGCTCCTTCACAAGGATTCTCTGGGCCATGGAGCGGCTATTACTTTACCCATATGGAAGGTTCACTTCGAACACCTTTTATTATTCGATGGCCAGGAAAGATTCCAGCAGGTCGGGTAAGCAACGAAATCGTACACGAAGTCGACACATTTGTAACATTTGCGAAGATTGCAGGCGTTGATAAACCTACAGATCGTCCAATTGATGGCCTGGACCAGTCTGATTTTTTCCTTGGCAAAACAACATCAAATCGTGAAGGATTCCCAATTTTTTTAGCTGATCGATTAGAAGCCATTAAATGGAAAAATTTCAAGATGGCTTTTTATCAGTCTGAAAGAGATTGGTGGAGTACTCCAGTCAAACTCGGTGTACCTCAGATTTTTGATTTATATACGGACCCTAAAGAAGAATATCCTTCAAGTTTAACTCCAAATGCATGGGTGGTTGGATCTATGATGAAAATAGTTGGAGAATTTGAAAAAAGTACTTCCAAATATCCGCTCATTAAACCTGGAACACCCGATCCATATAAGGTTCCTAAAAAATAATTCCATTTTTTAAATAACACTTGCATTATCACAATTTACCAAAAAAAGACAATACGCATTATAAATAAATTGGGTTGTCCCAACTTTTTGAGACAACCCAATTTTATTTCCTCGGACCATTAAAAATTTATCGAATAGAATGAACAAATTTTAGACTCTACAACAAGCATGCTTTATAATTTGGGATTGTAATGTTCTGTTGCTATTTTTTTGTTTTCATCAATAGCTGCATCAAAATTAATAGTGGTGTGAGCAGCTTCCGTAAGTAAACGATCGGCTTCTTTTTCTTCGCATGATGCTACAGCGAGCATCTCAGCAATTCGCTCTTCACTGAGAGTGCGACTCCAAGACATTAAGGTATGATAGGCTGCGATTTGGTAATGAATAATTTTTTGAACGGCAGCAATTGTACCAGCATCCCACACGGGGCCCGAAATGGTATTGGCCGACACGCTGAGAACTTCCTTTAAAAGTCCCGATGAAGCTATTCCCTTTCTGCCCCTTGCAGGAGTATCTCTGAGGGCAAAAATCTGCTCAAGACGAATGATTTGCTGACGTGTGATTTCAATATAGCCTTTCAGGACATCTTTTAGATTTGGAGACGACACCTTTTGTACAATCTTGGGGAGCGTCTGCATACTCTGACGTTCAGAACTTAAAAGCTCCCGCAACTGCATCATCCATAATTTCTCAAAGATGCCGTAAACTTTGGCACCTTTTCGGACTTTCGGTATTAATCTACTTCTTTTCATACTTCTATTTTTTAAATAGTGTAAATAACAATCCGATAAGTAAACAACTCTAAATAATCTGTAAATGAGGTCTTACCTGTATGGTTACTACATCACAGCGTAGGGGCTGAGAAAGACAAAACAAAACACTCATGGCAATATCCTCTGCTTTGAGCATTTCCATCTTTTTCATTTTATCCCACTGTTCTTCTTTAGGTGCTGGCTGCATATCACTAATAACACTGCCAGGTTCGATATGAGACACCTTTATACCTTCTGAATTGACCTCTTTTCGAAGAGCTGCGCTAAAACCTCTAATAGCAGATTTAGTAGCAACATATACAGTTCCTGTTTCTTCCTTTACTTCTGCGCTCATAGAACCTATATTAACGATATGTCCATGTCCATGGGCTTTCATTCGGATGACAGCTTCTTTAGCAAAAGAGATGTAACCTATTACATTGGTGTCAATGATGTATTTTATATTTTCATATTCTTCATCATTAATTCCTCCCGCAGGAAGCGCCGCATTGTTTATAAGAATATCAATACCGCCTAATGTCTGGTCTATTTCCTGCCAGATCAGTTCGATATCTTCCCTGCGTGTAATATCGGCTGTAATACCGCATACATCGCCCTCTGCCTGCTGTTTGATGTCAGCAATAGCCTGATCAAAATCGTCCTTGTCTCTTCCGAAAATAAAAACATTTCCTCCCAGAGAAGCCAAAAGTTCGGCAGTGTCTTTTCCGATTCCTGTAGTACCGCCAGTTATAACGATGCGTTTACGATTTATATTACGCCCAAAGTAATCTGATAAGTTTTTCATAAGTTGCTTTTATTTAATTTAAGTAATTTAGTTTTTGCTCTTTAAAAGAACATAAGCTTTAAGATCAATATAGATTGTAGTCATTTTACCAGCTTATACGAATACTGGCATTTCCTGGAAATCCAAATTCATTGCCGTTTACAGCTTTTATCGGCTGGTATTTAGTGGCTTCTTTTACTTCGATTTTCAATTTTGATACTGCAGCTTTTGAAATTCCCAAAATTCGCATCATTGCTTTAAATCTTACATCACCTGTTAAACGGAAAGTAATTTTGTTCTTTCCAAAACGGAAATTCACAGCTGGATAATCAACAAATCCCAAAGCATTGAGTTCTTTAATTTTAAAATACTGGCGCGGAATTATCCCAAAAGCCATTCCCGACCCGTAAACCTCCTGCCCGACTTCGCCAGATTTTTCCCAGCCGTCATGTATGTCTTCTAAAGGCACCCAGAGTTCCTTCTGCACCTGGCCGGTTTTAATTTCTTCAGCTATCATATCGCCAGGGAGCAGCGGCGGAAAATAAAATGCTAGTCTGCCTGTAGCGTATTTAATAAATTCAGGAATAAGCACTTTTAAAGATGGCAATATATCGAGCCCATCTGTTACTTCCATATAATGATGCAGCGCGGCATATACTTCAAATTCTTCATAAGCGGCCGTATAAGGCGCATCATTTAACGGAAAAACCGAAAAAAAGCTTGGGAAGTTTTTTCCGTAACCGTAACCGCACTCCCAGAGCTGCACATTTTTAAAGACACCTGCCAGACAGCTATAGCTGAGCTTAAGGTATTTCTCATCTCCCGTTTCTCTGTATAATTCTGCTAAGGCTCCAGCCGTAAAGGCGGTGTTGTTAGCCTGATAGAAAATATCAAAGCCCAGTCCTTCCAGACTTTTCAAAGCACGGCGGGCTTCGGTAAGAAATCGTTTTTCACCCATTAATTTATAAGCCATCTGCATGACATGGGCATAAGAACCTGGAACGTCTTTCTCCCCTCCTTTTCCTGGAGCCGTTTCGGCTTTGAGCACTTCTAATGTTGTCATTCTATAAAAAACAGGCCAATTGTAATCAAAATGATGCGCCACTTTAATGGCATAATCTACCGAATCTTCGAAAAGTTTCTGGGCAATTTTGTCTCCTCTCTGGGCCAGACGGGCCAAATTCAATAACGGATGATGAAGATACCAGGAGTCCATGACCATTTCTTCTTTCTGTTCCTCGGATTTGTCCAGCTGATCCACAAGTGCCGGATGCCATCTTACTATAGTTTTGATTCGTTCATCATAAAACTGATCAAGTCCTTTGTCAAGATCATCAAAAAGCGGATGACTCGTTTCTGACCACGCCAAATATTCATGCAGTGGAAGCTTAACAGCCAGCTGTACCATAATTTCGGCAGGTGTTTTATAATCCTGTACATAGGCATTTAAATACGGGGCTTCATTTGCCATGGTCCAGCACCCTTTATTGAGGTAAAGTTGTTCTAGTACTCTTTCTGTAATGGCAGGCCAATCCTGATAAGATGCTTCGGGTTTTGAAATATGCGGGTACAAAAGTGCCAAATGATTTAAAAACTGTGAAGTCAAATCTAAATCATTCTTTATAGTGCTTTCTTCAAGGATTACAAAAGCATCTGAAATAGTAAAAGCTTTGTCTGCCGGAATCGCTTTTTCTGGGTTGACTGGAAATTGAAAACCAATTTCGGGCCAACTACCACCCACGGTTTCTGCCAATGATGTTTCGGATGCGTCACAGTAAGCAGACATAGCACTGAGGTTCTGGAAGTAAAATACCGAACCATCTTTAGGTTTGGTCATACTGAAATACAGATGTCCACTGCGGGTTCCTATTTGATGCGTGTGAATAATACCTGAAGTATTTTCAATTTGTCCGTCTGTAGTCAAAGGAACAATATCACGTGGCCAAAAAGGAATTAATAGTGGAAACAAAGCTGTGAACTCCGTTGTATAACGAAGTAAAGGAAAATCAGTTTCAGGAAAAGAAACTGTGATCGTGTATCGAGCCAAACGCGTAGAAGCTTTTATTACGATTTGGTCATCCTCTTTGATAATATCTGTTTTATCAAATTGACTGTTCATGCCAAAAGCAAGTCTAAAGCCTATTTTTCCGGCGTTTGGCCACTGGACTGTGAGCCAGATAGAATCTCCGGCATTAAAAAAATCTAATTGATAATTAAGCAGAGTCATTTCATATAAATGCTCTGCATTTACTATATCAGCCTGTACGGTGGCTGTCCAAGGTGTCACAGGATTTAACATAAGTAAACATTTAAAATTAAATTCAGAATCAAAATTGCAGTTTGCATTTGCTTTTTATTTATATAAAATCGTAAAAAACTTACATTAATTTAAGCCGTTGGTTAAAATTCGTTTTTCATTTCTATTAAATCAAGCTTAAACATAAATCTGTATAAATCAGCCTTATTCTCCCTTTAATCTGTTTGAATCTGCGTGAAAAATTTATAAGCAAAAGGATTTTAGCAGATCAAATGATTTTAATTTCTTGAATGAAATATTTTATTTTTATTCTACTTCACCCAACGGATTAATTTAATATGAATTAAACTACAACTGTCCCTAATTTTGCCTCGATAATTGAGCATTTACGGGACAAAACATCAATAAGATTGCTATGATTAAAACTTTGGGCACGAGGAGCGGTTATTGTGTTACTGCAGTTTCCCATTCATTTGTATTGCAGTAAGTACAGTTTACATGATGTTCTTTTTTACTAACTGTAGTGCCACAGGTTCGGCAGGCTTTATAATTTTCGTCATAAAGTAATTCTGCCCTAAAATCAGTATCGCCTTCGGGCAGAACGCATAACCCAATTTTATTTTCTTTCTCAATATAAGTAATCACAGAGAAAACACCTTTGGATTCAAAATACAACCGCTGCACAGTACCCAGATTGACAATCCCTTTTTGCCGTAATGCTGCAAAGAGACGCTCTCGTGTAATACGGCTTTTCTTCATTTCATCCAGAAGAAGACGTCCATCTTTTATCAGATCGGCTATTTGATCTAAAATAAATTTCTCTGCCCTTGAATTTCTTGAGGTCACACGGGCCTGAATCACTTGCAGCAAGATAATAGCGATTATTACAGCTAATGAAGGCAGTATTCCCCTTTCGGGTGTATGAATAGCCACTCCGACAGAGGCTCCGAGTGTTACCAAGGTCACCATTTCACCACGGCTGAGCATAGACTCCATTCTTCTGCCTAAAAGCCGTAGCGAAGCAACCATAATTATATAAACAAAAAGCATTCTTCCGATTACTTCAAAAATAAATTCGGGAGGCACTTCCCCTAAAAAAATGCGGTACCAGTCTGTTAGCTCAATATCTTTACTCATCTTTCACAAATTCTTTAGAAGGTTTTACCCAATGGTCATGACCGCAGACAGCGCAACGGGCAAACTCATCAGTAAGTGTTACGTTACCACACCAAGCACAGGCGCTGTGATTTTCATCTTCAATGATTATACTTTCTATATCTTTAACAGGCAGTATGGATAATCCCAGCTGAACTTCTTTCTGTTTATAAATACTTAAAGTGCCACTGGCTTCTATGTACGCCCTTTTGACTTGTCCTAAGTGCCTTATTTCCTTTTCGCGCAACAGCTCAAACAACTGCTGTCTTGAAAAATAATGTTTTTCGAGTTCCTTTACTGCTATAATTCCATTCTTGACCAAAATGGTAAGACGTCCCTGCATGATATCTTCCCATTTTCGGCTGATAAAAAAACTGCGCGTTAAAGTTCTCTGTAAAAAAAGAACAGTAAGCAGTACAATTACACCAATGGCTATGCCATGTGAGGGTCCATGCATTGGCATTGCTACAATTGCCCCAAGAGTAATAAAAACAGCTCTTTCTGTTATGGTCAGAATGGAATTTGTTCGTTTACCCAATAAACGGACTACTAAAAGCAAAGCCGCATATAAAATAATACTTCTCAGGATAACCTCGATTAAGATTTCGGGAGGCGATTCGCCAAATAAAATACGGTTCCAATCTGTAATGTCAATATCATCTTTATCCATTATTTCTAAATTTTGATTAACAAATATGATTTTTAACTCTCTCTCATATTTATAAATATCTCATTAACTTTTATAGAATCTACATCTTTAGCAACACAAAAAACAACATACACTTTGAAAATCATTACAACATCCAAATATCATTTCTTACATTATAAAACAACTGCTTTACAAATACTATTAGATGCAATTAAAAAATTTAGGCATGGGTACTAATTTGAAAATGAGACAACAAGATGATTTGCTCATTAAATATCATGAATGTTAAAAAATGCAATAAATGCAAACTCTGTAAATCAAAGAGTTAATCCTGTAAAATAAAGCTAAATCGGTACTGCAAATTTGTGATGACCCTTTCCAACCTCCTTAAAACGAATCTTTTAAAACAACTCCATCCAATAATCTTATTTAAATTAACATTATATGAAAGCAATTATATTATTGGCCACATTAAAGAGCGAAGGTCCTTCTAACACTCAAGTGCTGGTAGAATTTTTTGGAGAATTCTTAACCAGACAGCAAATCCAATTTGAAACCGTAAAACTTGTAGACCACAATATTCTGCCAGGAAGTTTCACCCATTTAGATGTAGAAGACGACTGGCCGAATATTTATCAAAAATTATTGCTGTCAGATATTATTTTATTTGCCACACCTATTTGGTGGAATAATCATTCTTCTGAGCTTCAGCGCTGTATTGAACGTTTAGATGAAGTATTCGATATTATTACTTCAGGAGAAGATTCACCACTCAAGGGTAAACTGGGAGGAGTACTTGCGACGGGAGCTTCAGATGGCGTAGAACACATTGCTGGCAATGTTTTTAACTTTTTCTCAACTGTTGGTGTCACCCTGCCTCCTTATGCTTCTCTGGGCGCTATTTGGGAAGGACACGAAAAAGATTCTGGAAACACAAAAGAAGAACTGCTGCAATATTACAAGGAAAACTTAAGCAAAGATGCACAGGCTATGGCCGAATCGCTTGCAAAAGCTTTAAAATAAAATATCGTTTAACTAATTTTTTACTAACTATGGATGATAAAATGAAAGCGGCCTTAAAAACGCCTAAAGGAGATTTTTCACTTTCTGAAGTGCAGCTTCCAGAACTGCAAAAACCAGACTGGGTTATAGCTCGCGTGCGAGTAGCGGGAATTTGTGGCACCGATCTTCGGCATTGGAAAAAAGAAGATCCGCATCTGGAATGTAAAATTATGGGGCATGAACTTGCCGGAGAAATTGTCAGCGTAGGTCCAGAAGTTAAAGATCTCCAACCAGGAGACCGTGTAGTTGTTGAAACCGTCTTGGGAGATGATACCTGCGAATGGTGTAATATCCAGCAATATAACCTTTGTCCTGATTTGTATAAAGTCCGCATGGAAACTATTTCGCAAGCATTTGCGCAATATGTGAGCGGACCAGCCAAAAAGTTTTACAAACTGCCTGACCACGTTTCGTATGAAGAAGCTGCGCTGCTTGATACTTTTTCTGTAGGGCTGCACGCCATTCAATTAAGCGGCATAAAACTCAATGATAAAGTAGCCATAATTGGTTCAGGATCTATTGGACTGGGACAATTACAGCTGGCTAAAGCATCAGGAGCTGATGCTATTATATTCGATATTGTAGATTCTTCACTCGAATTGGCTAAAGAACTGGGTGCCGATGTTGTGGTAAATACTAAAAAAGAAAACGCTTACAGCAAATTATTGGAATTTACCGATAATAGAGGCGCCGATATAACCTTTGAATGTGCAGGCGGCTCGGCAATGGAAATGACTTTAAAAGAGGCCGTTTCCTTCACAAGAATTGGAGGAAAGGTACTCATAGTAGGCGGATTCGATCCCGGAATAACCAGAATTGGCCTTGAATGGCAACGTATTCAGATGGGAGAAATTAAATTAATTCCGAGTGCAAGTTATTCGTATTGGGATATTTACCCCGAAATGAAAATTTGTCTCGACCTGCTGGCTAAGGGAAAACTGAATGCTAAAAAAATGATCAGCCACCGTTTTCCAATTGAAGAAATTAACAAGGCATTTGAAACAGCTCGTGATAAAGAAAATACGGGCGCCTTATTTGTTGCCCTAAATGTTACCTGAATTGAATACGACAATTATAAATAGTATTATTAATTAAATTAGAAAAATTATGAAACCAATAGACACCAAAACTCATGGTTATATGGATTATATCATGGGAATTTTCCTTATCGCCTCACCTTCATTGTTTGAGCTTGATCATAACAGAATTGAAAGCACTATTTTTTATGTATTAGGTGTAAGTGCTATATTATACAGTCTGCTCACAAATTACGAATTGGGATTTATGAAATTAATTCCGATGAAATTTCACCTCATCCTTGATTTTCTCTCTGGAGCTCTTCTTGCGGCCTCGCCTTGGCTATTCGGTTTTTCGGAAACTGTCTATGGACCGCATTTAGTTCTCGGTATCATAGAAATCGGAGCTTCTCTTTTAACAAGTGCTAAACCAATGAAACAAGTAGTATAAATACAATTAAAGCTGCCGTATGGCAGCTTTAATTTTTAAGGTAATCTCGTTTTATTTTAGACTTTATCTTGAGCATCATGCCCTTCAAGCTTTACAAGTTTATTGTAAATCCCCAGCAAAAGAAAAGGCGCAGCCCATTGTCCTACAAAAAGAGCTGTATGCTGTTTTCCAATGCATTTCAAGGCCAGTGAGGTTCCCATAGATGCCAATGAAGCATACAAAAATAAATCGGATGGCAATTTAGAAGTTTGTTCTTCAATCGCTTTGGCAGTTGTGCCTTCTGTGTTTTCGTTTTGTAATAACATAATCTTAGTTTTTTAAATTAATATGATGCAAAGTAGCCCATTACAGTATGGCCTATTTACAGAATTAAAATTCATTTTTACAATATCCCATTGATATTCAGATATTATACTAAAGATTCGGTTATTTTTTATGAATCAAAAATTTAAATTATTCCGCTATGAAAACAATTTATTCCATTATCCAAATTCATCTCAATACAATACTCCTCATAATATTCTTATTTTTCACAACGAGTAGTTACAGCTGTATTAACTGCAATAAAAATTTGCAAGAAGCGGTGATTAAAAGCTATTACGATCATACTTTTTTAATCTTTTCAGCTTTTATTATACTCACCGCCTTATTATTGTTTTTAACTTACTGTGTTTTAAAATACCGCAATATTGCCAATTACAATTCTGCTCAGGCTTCACCTGCACCGATGATCTGTACTGCACTAATTTTAGGCATCGGGCTCGGAGGTTTTGCAGATGGCATTATATTTCATCAGATATTACAATGGCACGGAATGCTCTCCCACACTACTCCTCTTAATTCGGTACTAAACAAAAGTGTCAATATGTTCTGGGATGGCATTTTTCATCTCTTCACGTTCCTTACGGTGGTCCTCGGTATTTATCTCCTTTGGAAAATCCAGCACTTTATGAACATTACAACCAAAGGAGGTCTACTTTTTGGAGGCCTGCTTGCGGGTTGGGGTATTTTTAATCTTATAGAAGGATTGATTAACCATCACATTTTAAAACTGCATTATGTCAGGGAAATAAGTTCTCAACCCGAATCGTGGAATATTGGCTTCCTCGGTTTTGGACTTGTACTGCTTATTATAGGAAGTCTCTTTATTTTAAAAGCAAAAACAAGAAATACATACTAGGACTCCAATATCATCTTTAAATCAAAATCAAACATTGTATTCTCTTTATTGCAATTAATTATATGAACTCGTTGGGTGAAATTATTTTCAACACATAGAAACATAGTTAACTAAACTTAAAAAAGGCGTTTCACTAGTCTAAATGCACATAGTTTAGCTATGTGTGGAAACTTGTTTCTTCCATTTTCTTTTTCGGCACAAAAAACTATGCTTCTATGTGTTAAAATGCTTTTATTTTTTAATTACACCCAACGGGTTATATGAGAACATTTTATTAAAATTTATTTGGAAATAAAGTTGATTTTTACAGCAATCGCCAGCAGGAAATCCTTGTACAACCAAATGGCGCCAATTGAAGACAATTGACGCCATTGTTTTATTTTTTCTACAATTCGATAACTTGAATTACTTTTTTTTCATTTATATAATGTGTGGTTTCACGATCAAACTTCTCATTCTTCTCTCCTACCTCTTCGTAATTTCAATGGCAGACATTAAATTTTTACCACAGATGGAGGCGTCCATTGGTTTTTAATAACTGCCTGCTGTGGGCCGTAGCATCTAAAATATAAACAGAAATCTTCGGCAGGACTCGGCAGCCAATTGGCTTTTTTATCTCCTTCAGGCGCTGCATGCTGCACGTATAACGTAAGAGAACCATCAGCATTGTACTTTAAATCCCGGTTTTTGGTTCCCACCGAATAACGTTTTATGGCATTGGGATAGAAAAAGTGATGCTTGTCATAAAGTGTAAGAGACCAGAAGCCGTCTACAGGCGGGAGTTTGCCTTTTGCAAATGTCAAGGTATACTGTTTAGAACCATTCAGTCTATCTCCTTTTGCATCCAGATCCTGATAAAAGTATTTGGTCTCCAGACCTGCATTTACCAGTATATTTGATTTTGCCATGGCAGTACGAGTGAAATAATCCGTTCCGAAAGCCGCACAATTATCGGCAGTGGTCCAATTGCCAGGAAGAGTTATTCCCCAATTGCGGAATTGCAGCAGTGGGTCAACCAGTTCTTTGTCTGCTTTATGGGCTTCCTCAATCATTGCTTTTTTTAGCGACGGATCTTTTTTTGCGGCTTCAATGACAGCAAGCACCTGAGCATAACGTGACTCTTCACCACGCAATGGAGGAGCATCTTTTAATACCACAGGAAGCTGGTCAAAAAAGGTATCGGGGAAAACCCATTTTGTTTCTTCAGATCCGCCATCTTTTGTCGGCGAACCTAAAGACGGGAGTTTACTCCAGTCCTGCTTTTTCATTTTTCCGTCAAATTTATCCAAAGCATAGACATCAATAGACTTAATTATTTCTTGGACTGCATTTTTATCTGAGGGCGTATCATCCTGAAAAACTCGCGGTACAACAAAGGCGGTACCTGTTTTGCTGTAAAATACTTTAGTGATTCCTTTAGGCACTGTCCCTTTCCAGTTAGGGCCCGCCAGCATATAAAACCCTGGCTTTGTACCGTACATCTTCCCGATTTGTGCAAAAGCATCTGTACGTAAATCCACCACCTGATATACCCAGAAACGATCACCAAAATCTGGAACCTGAATTACAACAGGGGTTTCATCAAGAGCGGCAATGGCGGCTCCATAAACTACATCCTGATTCGGACAGGCAACCCAGCGCTGTTCAGGTTTGATATAATCATGCAGCATTGCCAACGAGTTTAATGGCGCAAATGGCAGTACGCCATTCATAAGCCCTACTTTTGGCGACTGCTTGAACGCAAGGCGTCTGTTGTAAATATTTTCCATCGGCCATGCCCAGAAGTAAGCATCTCTCGCGACTTGCCGCGCGTAAGCTTCGGTAATCTTCATATTTACATCTGGCCCAGGCGACAGTGAATCCGAAAATTTGCCTACGGTATTAGAATCAGTTTTTGTGGAAGATAATGCTTCATTATCATTACTTTTATTCTGATTGCAGGCTGTGAATACTAGAATTGCAATCATCAAAATAAATTTACTTTTCATCTTTAAAATTTTAATAATTACCCTTAATTATTTGATTTTTTCTACATCATTTAGTTTCCAGCTCTGATCATATAGCTTTGGAGTCGGACCGTAAAAACGCGCCAAAATTTCAAATTTACCTTTAGGATCCGTTGGAACCCAATTCGATTCGCCGGACTCAGGTGCTTCTGGACTAAAATAAAGATCTACAGAGCCGTCGCTGTTGGTTTTAAGTCCAGGACTCTGTGAAGAGCGGCCTACACGTTTAGCATTTTTAATGAAAGTATGGGTTTCGCGATCGTAAACCGTCATTGACCAATATTGTTTTACCGGCACATTGGCGGGTACGTGGAGTTTATACGAACTTTTTCCATCTAAAACATTTCCCTCTTTATCCACAATTTGTATTAAGTAATATTGAGATTCTCCAATATGTTTAGCACTGAAGAAAATAATCATATATATTAATCCTCTATTGTCTACCGGATAGGATTCAGCAACATCGTAGTTATTTTTAATATTATCGGCAAAGTCTTTTGTAGCAGGAAAAACCCAATGCGTACCTTTATAAAAAGGAGGCATTGCTTCATAATTTACATTGAGCCATTCTCTTGCGGCTTTCACTGATGCTGTGAGAATCTCTTTAGTTCGAGTATCGGGATTAAAGGCTTTTCCTCTTTGAATACCAATCGTTTTGAGAATATCAATATAGGCTCTGTCTCTCTTGAGCCACGGTTCAGACTGTACAATCTTATTTAACGATTCGTAAAAACTGATGTCATATGGAATAGCGGAATCAAAGACCTTCTCGCTGGCGTCGACAAAAACCGTTGTTGGATTTTTTGAAGCCTCACTTAATGGATAAACCTTTATGCGTTTGGAATACTCAACGGCCGCGGCTACATCCTCAGGACTGCCACTCTTCAAAACGGATCTCAGCAGCGCATAACCTCTATAAGTATCTGACTGTAACGGAATGTAGCCTGACGGGATTTTAGTCCTATCGTAGCCTGGAGGAAGAAATAGATATTTCCCTCCCTTGCCTTTATCCACTCCTCCTGGACCAACATCTTCAAGAGAATTCTGCCAATAGGTCATAATACTTCCATTAAAAACGCCACCCTCTGCAGGTGGAATTTCGAGCACAACCGGTCCTACTTTTTCTGTATTGAAAAAGGGCATTAAATAAATCACGTCCGGATTTGGAGTCAAAGTCTGATTTGTCCAGTCTAACAATTTTGGCCAGATTACGACTTGATTGTCTTTTCCATTGATTTTAGAAAAAGCATCAACCATCAGCTGGAAGTTTACTGCCGGCATCCCCCAAATAGCAGATTCTATTCCGCGCTGATATAGAATCTGTTCCTGAATATTTGCGGGCTTAAATTCGGTATATGCTGTATCACCTAAATTTGTCTTTGCCGTCTCGTTTGTTGTGGTTTTTTTAGTGCAGGCTGCTGTAAGCACCATTAATAGTAAAAGAATAAACTTGTTTTTCATGATAGCAATTTATTAGTGGTTATAAATGTTCAAGTTTTAAAATCGGACTAAAGATGTTGCCGATTCCTTAGATATTCTACTAAAAAGTAAACAGTATTGCATGTTTATACAGTTTAAAGCTACAAAAAAAATATTTAAAATTTATTAATTTTTAGACACAAGTATTTAACAATCAACAACTTTAAGTTACTATTGATTCAAGTATATGGTTTGTACTTGTGGCTTCGTTATGAATTTTTGCTCAGAAACGATAACTTTTTCGGAATGTAATAGAAGGCGAATTTTGCCGTTGAGTTGAGGCAAAAATTGATTAATCTTCTTTATCCTTAAAAGTAAAAGCCGGGCAAATGCCCGGCAGTACTACTATTTAGAGTCCACGCTCAAGGGAGGAAGCGCTGTTTTCTTTTCGTTCAGCATCTTTTTCACCTGCTCCATAGTTCTATAGCGCTCTATCTGCATCTCTCCTGTAAAAGTTTCACTCTGAGGTGCTCTCGGCGGTATTTTAGCATAAGTTTTCATCAAATCCGCAATAGCTTCATTAAAAATTATAGCCGTCCAAGTTTTTTCTGTCCAGCTGTTCATAAATAGATCGTAGCGTTCTTGCGGATCCTGCCAAATATTGTAAATCGCTGGAACTGTAGCTACATAAGTCTCGTCTCCTCTCCAACCCAACTGCTGACCAGGTGCGTCGCTTCCCGCAATAGCCCCATTATCTCCTCGAGTATTAAATACAGCTTTAAATTTTCCTATACGAACTGCACCGGGAGACAATTCAGCTTCTGTAAAATAAAACCATCTGTCACGAATCGAAGTACCTTTTTTAAACAGAACATTAGACATATCATAGCTGTCGAAAACCATATCAACGCCTGCCCTATCTTTTTTAGGAAGTTCCACGCCTGCAAGACTGGCAAATGTTGCCATCAGATCAAGTCCGCCTACAATATCGTGGCTTTGGCTTCCAGCTTCAATTTGTCCTGGCCACCAAGCAAGTGCTGGCACGCGGCTACCTCCTTCTCTATCTGTTCCCTTAGTTCCTCTGAAAGGAGTATAACCAGAATCAGGATGTACATCCTGCCAAGCCCCGTTGTCTACTGTATAGATGACTATAGTATTTTCGGCAATACCTAGCGAACGAATCTTATCCATAATGCGTCCTACATTGTAATCCATTTCTACCACAGCATCAGAATACTTGCTTTTACCTGGAGATTTGCCCACAAATTGTTTGGAAGGAAGGTTTGGCTGGTGATTTTTTGCAAAGTTGATGCACATAAAAAATGGATCTTTGCTTTTAGCATATTCATCTAACTGTTTCAAGTTGTTTTCGACCATCATCATGTCGAGCTCAGCTATGTTCTCCTCGGTAACTTTACTTACTTCGCGAGCTTTTCCGCCTGCCTCTCCTTCAAGTACGCCAATTGTTACTTTCTTGAAGAGTGCCAACATCTCTGGAGACATCTCGGGATTCCACGATTCAAAAGCATAGGTATATGCATTTAAGTGATAAAGGACCACATTCTGCATTTTGTCAAAACCGTGTGCTATAGGCATGGCATAGTCAGCTTCGCCAAGGTGCCACTTGCCTGAAAAGTAAGTTTTATAGTTGGCTTTTTTTAGCACAGAAGCCAAAGTCCATTCTTCTTTTGGCAACCCACCACCTTGTCCTTGAAAAGCAACAGTTGTCATACCGCTACGATTTGGAATACGGCCAGTTAACATTGCGGCCCTTCCAGGCGTACAACTTGGTTGTCCGTAAAATGACCAGAACTGCATACCTTCTTTAGCCATTTTATCAAGATTTGGTGTCGGCATTCCTCGTCCGACTCCTCCTCCGTAAACTCCCAAATCACCCCAGCCTGTGTCATCTGATATGACCATAATAATGTTGGGTTTCTTTTTAGTTTGTGCTCCACTATCGAAAAATGTCAATAGGGCTAAGCCAGACAATACTACTGTTAGTACATTTTTTTTCATATCTGTAATTTTAAGATTATTATTTATCTTAAAATTAAAGTATTGTCTGTTGAAGTTATTTTTTAATCACTTCAATATGGTTTCAAATTTTAAAATGAAACAAAGTTGTTTAATATGAAACAATAATAATGGAACGCTTCTAATTACATCTTAAACTTGATTATTAAGAACTGAAAATTATCTATTAAACCGTGGCTGGCAAAAATAAAATCTTATTCTGCGGTTTTATAATAACCTTTCAAAATGAATGGGCAAATCATTTATTCTCTTTCCTGTCGCATGGAACACTGCATTTGCAATAGCAGGAGGCATTCCTACAATACCTATTTCGCCTACTCCCTTTATACCAAGGTCATTTACAAATTGGTCCTGTTCTTCTACAAAGATTACACTAAGATCATGGATATCGGCATGAACGGGTATATGGTATTCGGCCAGATTTGGATTCATATATTTGCCAAATTGATGATCGGTTATGGTCTCTTCGTGAAGCGCCTTACTGATTCCCCAAACCATGCCTCCCAAAATCTGGCTTTCGGCCGTTTTTGGATTAATGATCTTTCCGGCCGCCACACTGGTTACGGCTCTTGTGACCTCGATAACGCCAAGCTCTTCATCGACCTCGACCTCCACAAAAACTGCGCTGTGTGCTGCCTTCGCTTTTTTTCCGCTAGTAAGCGGATTGGGCATTGCCGTATTGGTAGTTTTTATTTCTTTTATCGATAATTGTTTAAAAATATCCACAACGCTGATTCTAGATTCTGGATCACTTTTTAAAATTAAAAATCCATTTCTAAAAATGATATCTTCGAATTGGGCAAAGCTTAAAAATGACTCTTTGAGCGATGCCGCTTTTTTAAATATTTTTTTGTTTAATGCCTGGCACGCCGTTTTTACAGCAGCCCCAACAGTAGCGGTAGTAAAAGACCCTCCTTGGATTGGTGCAAAAGGCATGCTGCTGTCTGCATATGAAAATGTAACGTTTTCTAAGTTCATTCCGAGTTCGTCTGAGGCAATCTGGCTCAAGACCGTAAATGTTCCTGTACCGATGTCTGTAACAGCACTTTTTAATTCGACTTTCCCGTCGCTTGTCATTCTCGCCTCAACTCGTGCTAATAATCTATTTGCATCCCAGATTCCGGTTGCCATTCCGTAGCCAATAAGCTTATTGCCACGTTTCATGCTTCTCGGTTTCGGATTTCTTTTTGACCATCCAAATTTTTCTGCTCCTTGCAGATAACATTCCCTAAGTTCTTTGCTCGAATATTCCTTATCTGAACTTTTATCAACATTTGAATAATTGATGAGACGCAGTTCCAACGGATCTATATTCAGTTTAAAAGCAAGTTCATCCATCGTAATTTCAATAGCATGAATTCCTGTACTGCCTCCCGGTGCACGCATATCCAATGGAGAATAAACATCTAGCGGTACCAGTTTGCTCTCCATTAATGTATTCTCAGCAGGATAGAGCATATTTGACCAGTTTACAACCATTTCAACATAGTCTTCAAACTGCGAGGTCTCAGCAGATGCTTTATGATAAAGCGCATTTACTTTTCCGTTTTGATCTGCTCCAAATCTGGTATACTGAATTGTAGGCGGTCTATGCCCAAAAGTAAACATCTGCGTGCGATCGAGCGTTACCCTCACATTCCGTTTTAAGGCAAGTGACGCCATGACCGCCATAAAAAGCTGGTACTGCGGTCTAAGGCCAGATCCAAATGCACCTCCTACAAAAGGCGAAATAACCTGAACATTTTTCATTTTTAAACCAAACACATTCGCCACATATAGCTGCGAATTGATAGTTCCTTGCGTTTTGTCATAAATTTTCAGCTTGCCCTTTCCTTGATAAATTACAGTAGAAGCAAACATTTCCATCGGATTATGGTGTTCTGTTCCGTGCTTGAATGTACCCGAACTCTGTACATACGAATTGCGATAAGCCTCTTCAAAATCACCCTTCGGTTTTGGTGGAGGAGGTTTTAACATCGAAGCCAGACCTTTTTTAGGATTACGTTCGTTATGAAGTTTCGCCTTAAAATCGGTTTCGAATTCTTCATCTATGTAAGCCACTTTGATTTTCATGGCTGCATAACGGGCCATTTCAAATGTCTCAGCCACAACCAAAGCAATTGGCTGACCGTTGTATTTTATTATATTGTCTTTTAAGGGCTTAAAAACAGTTCCGGGAGGTGCATCCATATCAGCATATTGAATATCAAACCAAGCTGTGGGCGGTCTGTTTTCGTGCGTGAAAATTTCAATAACTCCATTCATCTTTTTGGCATCATCAGTATCGATTGCCGAAATGCTTCCTTTGGTGATACTGCTGTTTACCACGTAACCGTATACTAAATTTTCAGCGTTGTATTCGCCCGCATATTTTGCTTCTCCTGTAACTTTCAACGGCCCTTCTAAACGGCTTATCGATTGTCCTATCATTGGTTTTCTTGTCATATCCTACTACTTTATCGATTACACGGATGGTTTGGCACCAGGACGCTGTACTTCTGGATTTAGCGCCATCATACAATTTCTAATCACAGCCCTCTTGGCCAATTCAATCTTAAAAGAATTATGCTCATAACCTTGAGCTCCTTTTAAAATGAGATCTGCAGCTTTAGCAAAATTTTCGCGAACAGGCTCCTTTCCTATTAAGAAATCTTCGGCTTCTAGAACCCTCCAAGGTTTATGTGCTACACCGCCAAGAGCTATTCTCGCTTCTTTGACAACATTATTTTGGATATCCAATCCTGTAGCGACAGATACCAATGCAAAGGCGTACGAACTTCTATCTCTTAGCTTCAGGTACGAATAATTTTTCTCAAATCCTTTTTCTGGAAGATCAATGCTGGTAATAATCTCTCCGTGAATCAAATTATTATCTATATTGGGAGTATCACCAGGAAGTCTGTGAAAATCAGCAAAAGGCAATGTTCTTTCACCATTCGGACCGCTAATATTAACTGTTGCTTGCAACGCCGCCAAGGCCACGCACATGTCTGAAGGGAAAACAGCAATACAGTTTTCGCTTTGTCCCACCACTGCGTGTATCCTGTTGTATCCGTTAATAGCAGAACATCCCGAACCCAGATCACGTTTATTGCAGGGCGTATGGATGTCATAAAAGTAATAACAACGGGTGCGCTGCATCAAGTTTCCGCCATTGGTCGCCATATTCCTTATTTGGGCAGAAGCTCCTGCTAGGATTGCTTTTGAGAGCAGAGGATAGCGTTCTTCAACAATCGGGTCGTAAGCAGTGTCCGCATTTGTGTGAAGGGCTCCAAGTCGAATGCCTCCATTCTCGAGCCGGACAATCGAGTTATATTCACTAACCGGATTTATATCAACCAATTTATCAGCTTTTGTGATAAAATATCTTAAAAGATCGTTGATATTCGTTCCGCCAGCCACAATCTTATTTCTGATATCGCCATCAATTTCATGTATGGCATCTGCTAGAGTTGAAACTTTAGTATAGGAAAAATTATTCATTGTAACCTCCTTCCTTTACCGCCATGACCGCATCAATAATACCTTTATTGGCACCGCATCTGCAAAGATTTCCAGACATCAATTCCTGTACTTCCTCTCTAGTTTCGGCTTTATTTTCATTTAACATACCTATTGCGCTGCAGATTTGTCCTGGCGTACAATATCCACATTGAAAAGCGTCGTGTTCAATAAAAGCTTTTTGCACAGGATGCAGCTCGGTGCCATTTGAAATTCCTTCGATGGTTGTAATCTGAGCGCCGTCTTTCATAACTCCCAAAGCTAGACAACTCAGGATTCTTTTCCCGTTTACCAAAACCGTACAGGCGCCACACTGCCCGTGGTCACAGCCTTTTTTTGTGCCTGTAAGCTGTAGGTGCTCTCGTAGGATGTCCAATAGAGAAATCCATGGCTCAATAGAAAGTACGTGCGTATATCCGTTTATATGCAAAGTTGTCGTCTGCGTGTTTTTAGCTGTCATTGCATTGTATACTATAATGTGAAGAAACTATTTATCAGTCACATGAAAGTAGAGCCTAATTTTGACTTTATTTTATATTTTTAAAGCCACAATGTTTTATAATTTCAATGATATCAGTCTTATAGCTTCTTTACAAGATAATTTGAACGTACCTACATCTTAAGCAATTAATCCTTCTCAACAGGTAAATCATACATCCATAATGAGCCTTGAATAGTGGCGTAATCTGCAATCACGCATTCTAATTTTCATTATAATTTTAGATGCTTACTGTTACTCCCAAAGAGATATTACTACCTGGCAAGGGGGCCAAATACTTTAAAAAAGAATTCTGAGGTCTGGCTTCAACATTAAGAAGATTAGTACCGGCTGCAAAATATTCTATTTTATATTCTTTAAAAATCATAGTATAACCCAGTCTTGCAGAAAGAAGCGAATAGGCCGGCATGGGAGGTTCAGGGTTAATGTTTTTTCCGAGGTAACGCTGTTCAAGATAACGGTCGAATGCTGCACTTAATTCAAATTTCCTGAAACCGATACCACCCGAAAAACCAAAACGGCTCGTTGGCATATTGGGCATATAGTCTCCTTCTGCCCAGTCTCTCATGCGGTCTTCGGCTACATTGATGTTTTTGACCAAATCAAAATACGATCCCAGCTGTATATTAAAACTTTCCGTGAATTTTTTATTGTATTCGATTTCAGCTTCCCAGCCTTTTAGCTCCGTATCAGATTGTCGCCATTCTTTTACCAAAAATCCTCCTGAACGCGAAATCCCTGTATGCGCCAGATATAAATAATTATCTAACACAGTGTGGTAATTGGTAACAGAAAATTTTAGTCCGCCATAATTAAATCCAGCTCCAAACTCTGTTGTTCTTGCGGTTTCCTTGTTTAAGCGGTCATCTCCGTTTTCTTCTAAAATAATGGCAAAGTGGTTATTGCCCGCATACAATTCGTTAACATCGGGAGCTCGCTCGGAATGGGAATAAGAACCTCGCAAATAGGCATGTTTGGCAATATCTATCTGCATTGCGGAAGTAAACTGATGGAGATGAAAATCACGATTTGAGAGTTTCCCTCCTCCCAGTCCCCTACTTGGTTTATAGCCTTCTGTAAGCATAGCTCGCCTTTGCACAATGTCATGTCGATAGCCTGCATTTAGTTTCAGAAATTTTGTAGCAAACTGCTGCAGAGTGAATATTCCGTACTCTCGGCTTTTGTTATCCGGAAGATATCGCTGTTCGCCGCTTCCTTCAATGTTTATAGCCGAAAGGTCTATGCCAGAAAGTCCTTTTAAAAAATCAAGAGGCTGCTGATCCACCTCCAACCGAACTATCTGGCGTGATGCCGCAAATTTGTTGGCAAGATAATCGCCAATGAGTTCGCTGTCTTGAGAATATTGCAGCATATAATTGAACCTAACGGCAGCAACTCCCGTATTTTGTGGTCTGTATTCTGATTCCATCATCACACTGTTGCTTTCTGAGCGTGTGTTTATGGGCAGGTATATGCTTTCTCCTTCAACTTCATGCGTGTAACCGTCGTCATGCGTGTGTGTATGTCCGGGCAGTTTGCGCAGTGCAAAACCAGGAATTCCGTAATAGCCGTATGTTCTGCGAAACCCGGCTCCAATATTGAATTTTTCGCCCACATAGCCCGTTCCAAAATTTAGGGCATGACTGTTGGCATGACTGTTAGGCATGGTTCCTCGTTTTACTGGAGCATAATCTGTTATGCTTTTTACAACAGTAGTTGAAAAAGGTGTTCCTGCTGGTTGTCCCGCGATATATAAACTGTTTTTGGGATTCGATACATACGCACCATTGACAAATGATTTTTCTTCAAAAGTATACAAATCAGCTTCGGTAAGATCCCATTGTGGGTCATTCATATTGTCTAGTACAAACTGGCTTATGTACGGATACAAAGTAAGGTTTCTTGTAGTCACTTTTTCAACATGAACTTGCGCCATAGCAGCGGTCAGGTCATCAATTTTTGGATCGTAGGCAATGGGGGCTTTTGTGTTTCCCGGTATTTTGATATCATCATTCCATCGGTTCATTCCGCCAGCATGCCAGACCCATTTTTTGCCGATATTTCCGTTAAAATCAAAAGATTGTTTATATCCCAAATTAGTACTTCCTTCCGCCCGTACAAAACCCGACAGGGATTTGGGTGCTTTTTCTTTCGGGATGGTATTGTCTTTCAGGTTAACTGCACCACCAATGGCTCTACCGCCAAAAAGAACATTTCCGTCGTTAATGTGAATGTCAATTCCCAAAAGATTATCCGTATCGGTAATCAGATTAAGGTTTGGACTGATTCCAGAAAGGTCGTTCATCGCCATTCCGTTACTTAACACTTTTACCCGGTTACCGCTGAGACTCCTGATTACGACAGCTCCTGAATTGGGTCCGAAATACGAATTCTGAATTCCGGGAACATGGCTGAGCGTCTCTCCAAGCGTTGCCGACTGATTTTTTAAAAGTTCTTTTCTCGAAATTTTTCTAGAACTCGTTATTTCTGATTTGTTGTTATTACTAATAATAACTTCATTCAAAACATTGGTTTTAACGCTGTCGGCTGGCTTATGCTGCGAATAGGAATAAAGGCTAAAAGCAAGGAAAATGAGACATAAAGGTTGGGCTGTAATTTGCATAATAACGCTGAATTTGGAATATAATGGGCGCAAATATAGGGCTTAAAACTATTATCGCAACAAAATTGCAATAAAATATCGCAACTTTGTTGCGATAGTGATTTTTAAAATATACTTTTGGCAAAAATTTTAAATAATGAGAAAAGAAAAAAACTACTTCCGATTACTATTCATGGGACTTTTGGCTCTATCGATTACAGCCTGCAGCAGCGACAATGAGCAGACACCTCAACAACAGATTGATATAGACCTTACCCCAGCAACATCAATGGTTTATGGCGAACAGCAGCGCATTGCCCTGCCCTCGAGCGTTTTGAAAGCATCTGACCTTCAGATAAAATTAGATTTTAGTCTGAATGAAAATGTGAAAGTAAATGCCGCTGAAAATCTGAATGATAAACTTGCGAAAGCAGTAACCGTAGACAGTGAATCTGGAAAAATCAATATCGACAGCGGTTTGCTTTATCCTAATAGTGCTGTGTCGGCTAATGGTACAAAATTGCCTGACAGCTACAAAATCATTGTAAACGCAAGTTCTGCAAGCCAAAATTTTCAGGGCAGACAGACTATTGACTTTAAAGTCACTCCCGCAAAACTGTCGATGAAAGGCATCGAAAGCAAAGCAGCAATTCCGGTTGCCTATGTGATTTATGGCGATGCAGCCAATTTTGAGCTTGAAGCTCCTCAAACTATTTCGGCTGCTATGAGCTGGGCAATTGAAAATCAATCGGCTGTTGGAACAGAAGTATCCCTAAGTTCTAATGTCTTGAAATTCCCAGCCAATGCCGGAGATCCAGATAAAAAGGCTGAAAAAGCATATGATGTAACTCCGATTCTTCTTAAAGACGGATTCAAAGTAGCATCGACAACATTCCGAGTAATCTTTATTCCGAAAATCAAATTCTTTTTTGGCACCTATTATCCTGAATATGATTTGACTATAGTATTGAATAATCTTCATATTGCACTATCAAACGGATATGTATCGGCTGCTCCAGCTTTTTCGCCCGAGGCCTACAAATCATCGTTTGCTATCAATGGGATCAAAAAAGACGGACAGCCTTTTAGCGATACTGAAAGCATATTTTCAATAAACGAAAAAACTGGTTCTGTCACGGTCAAGAAAAGCACTTCAATGACTGCAGGCGCATATGAAATCACCGTGAAGGCTATCACAACAACTGGACTTGAATTTATGACAACCTTAACTTTAAACATGTCAAAAGCAGAATAAAACAGTAATTTATAAACCAGCTCACCTGCAGCTGGTTTTTATGTTATTTGAGTAATCACTTAAGCGTTTTTTGACAACCAATTGGAAATCTAATTTATCTGCTAAAATACTTTAATTCCGATAGCTATGGGAGCGTGAAATCCTTATAATTTTTCGCGCAGATTCATACAGATTAAAGCAGATTCATACAGATTTATATCTAAGCTGATTTAATAGATTTAAAAAAGTAATTTCACTCAACGCTTATATTTTATAAATCAAACAATTACGATTCATAAGTTATCTTATTGCAGCAATCACTTATCAAAATCAACTGTCTTTTTTGTGCCATCATTAAATTGAACGCTGATAGTCCCATTTTTCTGTTGTTGAATTTTTAGCGGAATCAACTCTTTATTCTTCCATTTTTCACCTGATTTTTTCCAAAGCATCAAAGTTGCGTAAATATTAGCTTTCTTATCATTCGGATTAAAACTAGCCGCAACATCAATCACTTTACTGTTTTCACTTTCGGGATGTAAATCTTTGCACGCTACAACTTCTGCTTTTTCCCAGCCCAAAAGCGGTATCATCGCCAATTGGTATTTTCCGTTATCAATAATGGTTACTGTTTTACCATCAATACTCTTTGTTGTGGTTTTAATCTCTTTGTCTAATTGCGGTAAAGCATAATGCCCTAATCGCATCGCAACAGCATCTGAACTGTTATTTCGATCAATCCTTAAAATACCGTTGGGCAACGGAACATCAGCCAGATTCATCTGAATGCGTTCGTTGGTTTCTAAAACTGCATTACGGTAATAAATACCATCTTCAAATTTTTTAAAAGTGAACAATCTTAACGGTTCCCATTCTTGTTTGGCATTTTTAAAAACATAATTCATGGCAACTTCTCCGTTAGAACCGTCAGCCTGCCAAAGGAAAGCGCTATTATAAGAAAGTCGGTTATAATTTTCTGTTGATCGAAATCCCTGCCAGTCGTCTTTCTTTTTCTCATGACACCACGCTCTGATTTCTGATGCTCCAATGTTTGGATAATCTGTAATCAAAATCTTCGAACCGTTTACAAAATTGTTATAAACATTCTCTTTTTTGAATTTGGTTTCCCAGTCTCCTTCATTCTCTTTTGCTGTCCAAAACGGATTATCATCTGGCAGTAAAAGTCCCATAAAGGCTTTTCCCATCCAATACACGCTTCCTCTACAGCTATACACTTGAACGGCGGGTTCAAATGCTCCGAAAAAACCAAGTGTTGGTACGTTATCCTTCAGAAAATCAGGATTTTCTAAAAACTGTTTTAAAACTCCTGATGAAATTCTACGCAACCATCCATTATTAACCGCAGCATCATTTTCTAATCCCATAAACGGAAAAGCGGCAATCGATGCAATTCTATAACTAATGCTTCTTCCAAACATAATCATCTCCCCATTTTGACTGAACATTGCAGGATAATTAGAATTAAGATCTCTAAAATTACTTTTGAACTTCGCCGCATATTCAGGATAATATTTGTTCCCGAAATATTCAGACCAAAGCGCTCCATACAATTGAAATCCCCACATACTGTAATAATCGTACGCCGGACTGTCGTTGTACCAGCCTTCTCCTCTGTAATCGTTTAAGCATTTCTGCAGGTATTCTTCCAACAGTTTCTCATTAACAGCATAACCTTGTTCTTTAAAAAAGCTTAAAACAAAAATGTTGAAAAACTTCCAATTGGAAGACACCGTAGGACCATCGCCATAACTAAGCATCGATTTTGCCAATGCATCTTTCTGCTCTTGCGGTAAGGGTTTCCAAAGCACTTCTGGATTGGTTAGCAAAGACATAGCAATTGCTCCATACTCCACCAAATTCTGGCTTGGGCCTCCATTTTTAGGTCTTGGTACAATATAAGAAGGGCTTTTAGGATCGACTAATTTACTGAATTGATGCCTGTAATAATCGGCAACTTTAATATTGTTGATTACTAAATTCGGATTTTCTTTAAGAAGCGGAGAAGCAATAAACAACGTTCTGCTCAAACCCTCCAGTTTCTCTGTCGGTACTCTGCCTTCATCCTGCGGATAACTTTTTCCAGGCTGTTTAGGAAACTTCATCGGATCATCCAGATTATGAATGTAACTAAAAGCGCCTTCTAATAAATAAAGTCCTGCATCTTTCCAATGCTGTTTTGCCATTCCGGTATAAGGACTCAGCTTATAATCTGGATTAACAATTTTAAAAACGTTATTCGTATTTTCTTTTTGTTGTGAAAATAAAGACAGACTAAACATTGTGGTTAAAAACCACATTTTCAAATTATTCATTTTTATTTTTTTTTCTAATTTCTAATTTCAAAATTTATCGGCTTTCCAAAAAATAGTTCTAAGGAATATAAGGTTTTACTATCACCAATTGATCTCCAGATAAATCGACCTCAAATAATTTCGGAATTCGAACTGTTTTGCCATCCACTTTTTTATGGCTATGAACCGACATCAGCCATTTGCCTTCAAAAGTTTGAAATAACATTCCGTGACCAAAATTAGGAGGTGTAATCGGATCTTTTTCCTGAATCCACGGGCCGTCTAAAGTACCGCTTTTAGAATAAGCAACTCCTTGCGTATAAACATCATAAATCCAGCTCGTCCAAATCATTCCTAAACGTCCCGTTTTGGTCTTAAACAAATAAGGGCCGTCTGTCACTTTATTGGGTTTGTCATTTCCATTCGCATCTTTTTCTCGGCTCCACGGAGAATCGCTTGCTTTAAAAAGTAATTTTCCCTCACCTACCGAACCCCTTAAATCTGGTTTTAATTCTATTTTTTCAATCGTTCCGTTTCCATTTTGAAGCCATTCATAACAATAAATCATATACGGTTTTCCGTCTTTATCTACCCAAAAAGTACCATCAAGTGTTGGTTTAGTTGCAGGTAAATAAATCTCGTCTTTCATTGGCACATAAGGACCTTCCGCTTTATCACTGACTAAAATATGGCTTGCACGGCGTTCAATACTAATGCCGTCAACTTTATCTATTATTTTGTCTCTATTGGTAAAAGTCGCAAAATCATAATATTTATTTTTATAAAAATGCAGTTCTGCCGCCCAAATCATAGGATTGGGTCCCATCCAGGAATTAGGATCAGTTTTAACAATATCATACGGAGCGCTCCATGATTTTAAATCTTTGCTTTTCCAGAGCAATCCTCCTGTACCGGTCATATAATACAGTTTGGTTTTCTTATCTGCTAAAATTGCCGGATCGCTCAATCTAATAGAGTCTAAAGGAATTGCTTCTTTAACGATTCTCTTCTTCTGAGCCTGTGTTACCGAAAAAAATAAAAAACATATAAACATTGAAAAAACAAGACGTGATTTCTGTTTGCAATAATTTGGCTGTATTTTCATTTTGATATTTTTTTTAATAATGAGTCTAGTTAGCAACTCTTAATGTATTAATTTAAACTATTTTTCAACCCGTTGGGTGATTTTATTTCAATTTTATTTAAATCAGCTTAGATATAAATCTGTCTAAATCTGCTTTAATCTGTTTGAATCTGCGTGAAAAATTTATAAGCAAAAGAATTTCAAGCTCCCGATAGCTATCGAGATTAAAGGATTTTAGCAGATCAAATTAGATTTTAATTCTTGAATGAAGCTATTTTATTTCACCCAACGGATTATTTTTATTAATTTTCTGTAAAAGCATTTAAATTCCATTTATCCAACCATTTTAAAATAGGTTTCCCATTTTCAAATTTTATGGGAAGCCAAACATAAGTCCCATCAATCGGATTTTTAGGATTCCATCGATCAGCCATAAAAATAAACTCATCCTTTTTGCCTTGTACAGGAAGAATATAAGTGCTTTGTGAATGAAAAGTCAATGCAGCATCTTTACCCACACACGGATTTCCTAAGCTTTCCCAAGGTCCCCAAATGGATTTCGATTTAAAAGATCTTGCCGCATTTGGATCCCAGCCCGTGCAACCTGATGTTATCATATAATAAATTCCGTCTTTCTTAAAAATAGCAGGAGCTTCATTATGACCCGCTGGTGCTACTCTTGTCCATTTATCAGTAAAATCTAAATAATCATCTGTAAGTTCTGAAATATGAAGCGTCAAATTCTCTTCTGAAGAATGAATTAAATACGCCTTTTCATTATCATCAACATAAACGGTCATATCTCTGGACATTTGCCCTTTATCAAAATCCCTGCGAACGAGCATTCCGTTCTGAATAGCTGTGAGCCATTCTGGACTCCAAGACTTTAACTGTTTTTCATTTGCAGTAGCCGTTTTAAATTCCTCTTTATAATCCAAAGGCCAAAAACCTTTATTTGGACGATAGGATTTAACAAATTTAAATGGTCCTTTTGGAGTATCACTAATGGCGACAGCGGCTTTTGCGGCATCATACCCCTGCCCTTTCAGTTCCAAATGAAACCACATCACATATTTACCTGTTTTTTTATTAAAGATTACTTTCGGACGCTCCATAACACATCCTTTTGTAATTTCTGATTTGGGATTTTGTTCGACTCGCAGTACAACGCCTTCGTTATGCCAATTGTACAAATCTTTTGAGGAATAACAGCTGATTCCCTCCAAAGAGGTATTTCCTGAACGTCCCGAAGTTTTATATTCGCCGTACCAATAATACGTTCCTGCATCAAAAAGAATTCCGCCACCGTGAGCGTTAATATGCACTCCATCTGTATCTTTCCACTGTTTTCCTGGAACAAAATAATTGTTTTGCGAAAAAACAAAAGAACACACAAAACCGATAATGATTGAAAATTTTAATTTCATTTTTTATTTATTTTTTTGATAAACCCTGATATAATCTATACTGTATCTTGACGGAAGATCTGCTTTAGTGAAATCTCCGCCATTTATTCCTCCGACCGCCAAATTGACCAATAAATAATGCGGCTGTCGAAACGGAATTATTTCTTGCTCTTTTGAGTATAGGGTTTTATCAACACTAATTTCATTTAATAATTGATTGTCAACATATAATTTAATCGAATGCGCATCCCAATCCATTTTCCAAACGTGAAATTGATCTGCCCATGCTTTGTCTTTAAAATCAGTCAGTTTAAATGTTTCACTGTCCCAAGCTGTCTTCGATTCATTTGATTTCCAAGCGGCATTTGCCAGTATTTTTCCGGTATAATATTCCATAATGTCTATTTCTCCGTTTGCCGGCCAGTTTCCTTTTACACCCAAACTCCAGAAAGCTGGCCACATTCCTTTTCCAACTGGAATTTTAGCACGCATTTCAAAACGGCCATATTGCCAAGAATGCTTTCCGCTGGTAATCAAACAGGAAGAAGTCACTTTTATGGAATCTCTATTTTTAGCAAAATCTTTATGCGTTTTAGATACAAAATTTGGGTTGGGTTTATTTTCATTTCTAGCTTCGATAATCAAATAACCATCTTTGCAAAATGCATTTTCTTTTTGATACCATTGGTTTTCTTGATTTCTCACAAAACCTATTTCGTAATTCCAATTCTTTTCATCTGGACGACCATCTGTGTTGAATTCATCTGACCAGACCAACTTATAATCTTCAGCCATTAAAGCTTTTTCTTTGTACCTGATAAAACTAAAAAGCAGCATCAGGACAATTCCCAACACCAAAAACTTACCGATAAATCTCATCTTCTATTTATTTTAATCGCATATATTCGTTTTACATACTGAAATCTTGTATTGTAAAAAGGGATCCCGAAAGATCCCTAATCATCTCTGAACTAATTAAACCAAACTTTATCTATTTAAACAATTCATCATTTTTTAATCATGACGATTCTAAATGTGAATCTATTTCTATTAGAGGAAGTCTTAAAAAACTTAAACCGCTTTAAACAAAAAACTGCATTTTGTCTTTCATTTCAATTAAAGCTGGTTCTCATCTGCGACAGCATCCTGCCATTTGTCCCAAACCTTAACGCTCGGGTCATAACCATCATAACCAAAGTTCTGACTTAATTTCCCTTTGATGTTAGCTGTTATGGCACTGTTTGGAATTGGCCAATAGTTATTACGTTTGTCCATTGTATAAAATTTAGTTCCGTTTGGAACTACAATTCCACTTGGATATTTATTGTAAAGAGTATAGTGGACAATTCGCTGATACCAGTAACTTCCGCCTGCGTCATCCGTTCCGGACTGTTTGTCCCAGTTCGTTTTATTGTACGTCTGCCCCCATTCATCTGGTTGTCCGCTGAGTGCGAGACAATGCGAAATACGTTTTAGCTCGACATTCCTCCATTCTTCCAGGTAAAGTTCTCTTCCTCTTTCTGCACAAATATCACCTATTGTTACTGTTCCATACATTTGCGAAGCACCTGCTCTTGCTCTAATAACATTTACATCTTGAGCAGCACCGCCAACATTACCTTGATAAAAACGGGCTTCTGCTCTCAACAAATAAGTTTCAGCCAAACGATATAAGTACCAATGTGCTTTACTTCCTGTACTGGCTCCCTGAAAATCATTTGCATTTGGATTGGTTTCATTTACCACATCGTGCAGATAGATTTTGTACAACGGAAAATCAAACCATTCGCGCAGTGTATCTTTTGCCAACAAAGTAGCACCATTTTTTAATCTGAAATTTTGCCCATAATACGCAGAAGTTTTGTCGCTGTATTTCAAATTTTCCATGTTTACCCAGTTCCCAACGGTACTGTTATGTCTAAGATCTTGTTTGTCTTCAACTCCATTAACCACCCACATTGGATGCTGTGAATAATAAGAAGCACTAATTGTAGCAATACCACGCCCTAAAGCTCTTGCGTAATCATAATTTGCCTGATAATTGGCATTGTTTGAAGCAAAACGATTTGCGGCTTGCTTTCCGTCAGGAGTAGTAACTGTACCTGAATTCCAGTTTGGACCAAAAATTCTCATCGATGCAAATGGTAAAAAAGATTGTACGCCACCATTCGGCATTACCAAAATAGCTTCTCTGTTAGCGGCAATAACTTTATTTTCAGGTCGGTGTAAATCCCAGATCACATTTCTAGTGATAGTCCATGTCGCTGGATTTCCTCCTGCATCAAAAGTTCCAAAAGAACCCTGCATCAAAGAATAACCCGATTGGTTGATCAGTAAATCAGCCTGATTCTCTGCATCTTTGAATCTTCCGGAAGCCAGGTAACATTTAATCAATAATTGACGACATGCTCCTTTGTTTACTACGCCTAGATAAGGTAATTTCGATTGTTCCGGCACCCATTCTACAGCCTTTTCCATATCAGCCGTAATCATTTCGATAATAGCCTCTTTTTTAGTTGAATAATAACTTTGTTTTGGAACTTCCAAAATCTTTGTAATCAGTGGAATATCTCCAAATTGATAAACCAAATTAAGATAACGGTATGCTCTGTGAAAGTAAGCTTGACCAATGTATTTACGTTTCACTTCTTCTGTTAAACTTGTTACCTTATCAATATAAGTTAAAACAGTATTGGCATGTTTAATTCCAGTATAAGCTTCAGTCCAGTAAAATCCGAAATAAAAATCATCATTTGTTGCCGTTTTGTAACTCATGGTAGGCACCATAGTATTGGCAAAATCAGAAATGGTGCTGGTGTTATCTGTTTTTCCATATTTTGACATATCAGAGAAAACATATTCTGTACCAATAGGCACACTATTACCAGCATTATTGTAATGAATATAGTTATTACGAAGCTGTTTATCGGCACTTGCCAAAACAGCTTGCAATCCGCTTTCTGTACTAAATGTAGCTTCTGGCTCGTAAAACGAAAGCGGGTCTGGTTCCAGAAAATCCTCTGAGCAGGAAACAAAAAGAGCAGCAACCGCAACTAAAGGTACTATTCTTGAAATTTTATTTTGTATATATCTTTTCATTATTGACTAATTTTTAAAGTGAAACGTTAAATCCTAAATTAAACATTCGGGTAGCAAGCCCGCCAGTCTCCGGATCACCATAATATTTCCATTGTTTAGAAGCTGACCAAGTTGCCACATTCTGAACAGAAGTATAGATTTTGAAATTTCTCACATGTAAACGGTTTACAAGATCTTTAGGAAGTGAGTACGCCAACGAAATATTGTCTAAACGAATAAAACTGCGATCGTATAATTTTGCTGTTCCAGCGCCTGCAGGTCCTCTTGCGTCTAGACGCGCCCAGTCATTTGTTGGATTGTCAATGGTCCAATATGGATTTACAAACGGATTGTAGTTATTCGTATACAAACTACCATCATTGTACGTATTCATATAACGTCCGTCCATTGATTTGTGTCCCATGTATGAATACATATTGATTGCCAAATTCCAATTTTTATAAAATGTAAATTCATTACGAAGAGACCAGTTAATTGGCGGTGTTGTCTGTCCTAAAAACTGTTTGTCTTTTTCATTGTAAGTTGGTTTTCCGTTTACATCATCAGCAGTATAGCTGTTCTCCACTTTTGGATCACCTGGACGTTGTCCGTATTTTGCAGCTTCAATCGCTTCGTCTTTCTGCCAGATTCCAATCACTTTATAATCCCAGATTTGAGAAATAGGTTTTCCAATAAACCATCCATTGGTTTTATCATCTGCTTCTTTTCTTCCAATAACATTTCCATTGACATCTTTGATATCTTCCATATTGCCATACAATTTGTTAATCGTATTCTTGTTGTATGAAAAAGCGACCATAGTTGTCCATTCAAAGTTTGGCTTTTTCATATTCAAAGAAGTAAGGCTGACCTCAATACCTTTGTTTTCAACTTCTCCAAGGTTGGTTGCAATAGATGAGAATCCGGTAAACTCAGGTAGACGCTGACTCATGATCATATCGTGCGTAACCGATTTGTAAACGTCAATTGTAGTTGTAATTCTGTCCTTCAAGAAACCAAGATCAAGACCAATATTGGATGCTGTTGTTTTTTCCCATTGCAAATTTGGATTTGCCATACGGTCTATTCCAAGATATTTCATATCCACAATATTTCCTGAAGCATCAATATATCCCATAGTTGCTCCTGTACCTGAACTTAAATTGGCTAAAGCTAAGTAAGGATCAGCAAGCGATCTGTTTCCGTTTTTACCCCATGATAAACGTAATTTACCAGTGCTTAGCGGTTCCCAGTGAAACCATTTTTCTTTATTAAAATTCCATCCCAATGCTACAGAAGGGAAAGTGGCGTAAGGATAGGAAGCTCCAAAAGCAGAGTACCCATCACGTCGAACTGTTCCAGTAATCATATAACGATCGTCAAAGGAATAGAAAAGTCTCGCCATTAACGCATCACCTGTCTGATGTGTATCTGTTGCAGTAAAAGTACTATTGGCAAGTGTTGCATTGGCTATATTATGATAACCTAAAGCATCTGATGGCTGTATGTTATTGGCATCAATACGATCTGACCATGTTTTTAAATCTTCTGCTTCCTGAACAAATGTTGCGATAATATGGTGTTTCTCATTAAATGTATGATCCCATGTTAGGGTGTTGTTTAAGTTCCAAGTGAATTTTTTACCGTTTTCTCTATCCACTCCAATATTAGCAGCATTCCAGTTTTTATTACCAGCCGACTGGAAGTAACGATTGTAGAAAAATTCATAACGAGGCGCCGCATTAAAGGAATACGTAATACCAAATGGCAACGTTACCTTTGTATTAAAAATAGTATTCAAGATTGTATATCCTCTATCAAGATCCATATATTGACGATCATAGTAGTAATTATATCCTCCAATTGTCGATCCCATTGGCTGTCTTGCATAATCGCCATTTGTTTCTTTAAAGTTAGCAAACGGGCTGTTTCTTAACATATTGGCATCCCAGTAATTAGTTCCTGTACCAACAGATATATCTCCATCTGAACGATCTTGAAAATTAACGTTCGCTCCAAACTCAAGCCAGTCTGTAATCTTAGCATCTACTTTCATATTCGCACGAACAGCAGTATAATCATTTCCTTGAATTGCTCCTTCTGAGGTTAAATATCCTAAAGACATATAATAATTTACTTTATCACCTGCTCCAGAAACACTTAAATTATTGTCACGGTTTATTCCTGTTCTAAAAGTACTGTTATACCAATCATGCGTTTTTCCTTCTGTAAAATTCTTTAAAAGTGTTGCATCTGTAATTCCTAAACGCAGTCCCCACACTTCATTCAAACTTTTTCCTTGTATTTGTGAAGCGGGCTGATAAGCCAACCACTGTGCCTCTGTTATTCCATACTGACTTAATTGACTTGGACTTGCGTAATAACCCGGTTTCCCCGCTGCTGTTCCTGTAACCCATGCCTCGTAATTTCCAGTTGCTGTATTGGTACCATATGTTTTAGCCGTTTCCCAATCCTGACGGTATTTTATATATCCTTCCGGAGAATATACGTTGCGATACGCACTTTCATTAACAATTGTCATGTTGCTAGTGACATTGATAATAGGTTTGCCTGTTTTTCCCTTTTTTGTAGATATAACAATGACCCCAGCTGCCGCTTTTGAACCGTATACCGCCGTTGCAGATGCATCTTTCAAAATATCAATCTGACCAACATCATCAGGATTAATTTCTGAAAGCTCTCCGTAGAACTGCATTCCGTCCAGAATAATAAGTGGTGAATTATGATTTGCTCCATCAGGATTGTAAACAGAAGTCTGTCCACGAATCTGCAAAGATCCACCTCCTTTTGCAGAAGGATCGTAGCCTACTTTTAGACCTGGAACACCTCTTAATAAATCCTGAACGGTTTGCGGGTTTTGATTGGCTAAAGCTTCGGCTTTAACCTGAACAATTGATCCGGTTAAATCTTTTTTCTTCATTTTACCATATCCCACTACTACCACTTCGTCTAAATTGGCCGCATTCTCTTCTAATATTATCGAAATACTCGTTTTGCCTTTTACAGCTATTTCTTGGGTTATAAAACCAACAAACGATATTACTAATATTGAATTGTCATCTCCTTCCAAAGTAAATTTTCCATCAAAATCTGTTATCGTTCCTTTTTTCGTTCCTTTTATCAGAACTGAGGCTCCGGGAAGCGGCACACCTTTGCTATCTTTTACCTGTCCGCTGATACTATTTTGCGATTGTACTTTTTCTGCTCCTATCCTGCTACCCGGTTCAGTAGAAAATGCATGTACTTGAGATAATGAAACTAATACACAAAGCAGTGTAAGTTTCTTTTTCAAATCAAATCCAGATCCATAATCAGGAGCCTTGGTCTTCCTAATAAAGTTTGTCATTTTTGGTTGTAAGTTTTGGTTAATTGATAAGTTAATAGTCTGCAAAATATAGAAATGAACATCTGCAAGTGTGTTTTTTACAATTTTGTTTTTCAAAATTTTTTAAGCACAGTTTATTATGTAATTATCAATAGTTTGCCTTACAAATCTATAGCAAGAGACGCAAGCAAAAGGGGGTAATTACAACATTAAAAAAGGGGTAAATCCGCATTTTTAGAGGCAAAACGGGATTTTTTTATTGGAATGACAGAAAAAGCATGTTCAAAATGTATCATGTGTAATTATTTAAAAGTTGGATATAAATACATATGTGGTATAATCTCTCTGCATTTATCTTAAATGACTTTAGAAAAATGAAAAGAGGAAGCAATCTCAAAACATATTTTTTAACTAAAAAGAATCTTTATAAAAATCATACATTAACAATACCCCAGCGGGGTAAGATATCTATAGAACTTTAATCCTAAAAATGATAAAAAGCTGAGGAGGAGCGACATATTTTTCATAATCTCTAGTATATGTCGCTCCTCCGGAGCTTTTTTTTAACGTCCGTTCTTTGCTATAAATATGTAGCTTCTCCGAAGCTTTTCCAAAATAAAACTCAATTTTGATACTTCTTGTCTAACTTTATATTGCTCAAATTGATTCTTTTCTATAAATATGTAGTTTCTCCGAAGCTTTTCCAAAATAAAACTCAATTTTAATACTTCTTGTCTAACTTTATATTGCTCAAATTGATTCTTTTCTATAAATATGTAGCTTCTCCGAAGCTTATAAAAAAAAAGAAGCTATCTTAAAAGACAGCTTCCTCTTCAAATACAATAAAACGGAATCAATTATTTCACATAACGATAAACCTCTGATGCCGCCAATAAAAAAGCGCCAACTCCAAAATCTGCTGTGGAATTTTTATCGACAACTTGTCCCGGAATTGCTTTTTCGCCGATAGGCTGTACGTAACCTACTTTTCCATCTGGCTGCAGGGCGAATGTGGTTAAATAATTCCATGATTTTTCTACAACGGGCAAATAGGTCTTTCTATCCAAAAATCCATTGTTTATTCCCCACATAAAACCATAAGTAAAGAAAGCTGTTCCGCTGGTTTCAGGTCCTGGTGCGTGTTCGGGATCTAGAATACTTCTTGTCCAATAGCCGCCTTTCTGCTGTGCATCTGCCAAAGCTTTAGCCATTTCTTTAAAACGATTGATATATTCATTTCTATGTTTGGCCGATTTTGGTAAATCCTGAATAATTTTAGCATAACCGGCAAAAATCCAGCCGTCTCCCCTTGCCCAAAAGTCTTTTTTCCCATTTGCGCTTTTATGTTTTGGATACACATATCTGGCATCACGAAAATACAGTTTTGCTTCTTCATCATACATAATACTGTCTGCATATTGCAAATAAGAGTGTAATTTCTCTAAGTACATTTCATTACCCGTAACGTTGTAGAGCTTTGTCATGACCGGCATTACCATATACAATCCGTCAACCCACCACCAATAATCGTTTTGCGGCGTACTTATTTCATATTCCATCACTTCTTTTGCTCTTGCTATTTTTTGAGGATCTTTTTTTCCTGTGAAATTGTACAAATCGATATAGGTTTGAAAACAAATCTGCCAGTCTCCAAACAATACATATTCATCTGTTTCTCCATAATTGTATTTCCATTCGGATTTATCATTGGATTTTGCTCCCATCCATTGATTTTTCTCGGCCCAAGCCAATGAATAATCCAAATACTTTTTGTTTTGGGTTACTTTATAAGCTTCCATATTTCCTGTATGATAAGCCGAAACATGCCAAAAAGCATTTCCAAGTTCAGGATGAGTACTTTGCCAATGGTTATTTACTTTATCGATAATCGCAACAACTTCTTCTTTAGATTCTTTTATCCCGTTTTCTTGTTTTGCATTTCCTGTTTTACAGCCAATTGCTCCAAGTGAAAGAGAAGCTATTGCCATAAAGATTGATTTTCTAAACTTCATTATTATATTTTTTTAGTTAAATTTTTAATAGTAGTTCTGCTCAAAAATCTTGCGATGCCACATTTTTTTTTTGCCACAAATTCCACAAATTTTCATTAATTAATTTCGTGTTAATTCGTGTTTTATTTTAGATTGTGTTCATTTAATTTCTTATTAATTGTTTTTTGCTCCAAATCTTTTTTAACTATCAAGCTGATTTCCATTAACAGCCAATTGTCCCAAGAGAAAGAGAAGCTATCGCCATAAAAATTGATTTTCTAAACTTCATTAGTTCTGCTCAAAAGTCTTGCGATGCCACATTTTTTTTCGCCACAAATTCCACAAATTTTCACTAATTAAATTTCGTGTTAATTCTTGTTTTATTTTAAAATTGTGTTCATTTAATTTCTTATTAATTGTTTTTTGCTCCAAATCTTTTTAACTATCAAGCTGATTTCCAAAAACTTTCATTCAGTATGTATTTATTATCCTTTACATTTTGATACTTCTTCTTAAACTCGGAGGGATTGATATTATAAAACTGCTGAAAGTGTTTCCTGAAATACTTAATATCGCCAAAACCAGCCATCGAAGCGGCCTGACTAATTTGTAAATCGGTTGTAATTAATAAGGTCGCTACTTTTCGCAAACGCACATTTCTGGTAAATTCTGAAACCGACTTACCGGTAATCTTTTTAATTTTTTTATAAACCAAAGAATAACTCATTCCTAAATGAAACGCTAAATCATGTACATTGAAATTCTCCACATCTAAATTGGCGTCAATTATGTCTACAATCCTTTCGATGAGTTTTTTATCTTCATCTGATAATTTTAGATTCGCTTCTTTTTTGGTGACCGAATTAAGTAAATAATGCTGTTCGCTGTCACGTCTCGCTAATATACCGCTAATTCTAGCTAATAAATAATCATTATCAAAAGGTTTTGTGATGTAATCATCGGCACCGACTTCGGCTCCTTTGAGTTTTACCTCTTCGGAAGTTCCTCCGGTCAGCAATATCACCGGAATATGTTTTAACTCTTCATCTGATTTGATGTGCTTGCAAAAGGCAACTCCATTCATTTCTCCCATTACAACATCAGAAATAATCAAATCGGGTTGTACTTTTCTAATTAGAGTTAATGCCATTTCGGCATTTTCGGCTAGAGTAATATGATATTTTGAGGATAATATTCGTTTTAAATAATTTCTTATTTGGACATTATCATCTACAACCAAAATACTTTTGGCATCTTTAATCAAATCACTAACTGTTTCAGATTCTTCAATAGTCTGCAATACATTTTCCTGTATCACGGTATCTTCCAAAGCTTCTTCTAAAAATAAGGTTCTGTCGCTTAAATCTTCCCTGATTTCAATGTCTCCAAAATGTTCTTTTCCCAAAGGCAATTTAATTTCAAAAATAGATCCACCATTTTCATTATCATAACAACCAACTTCGCCATGATGCTGATTCACAAATTGTTTCACCAAATAAAGGCCAATACCAAATCCTTTACGGTTGTTTTTTATGTTGTTATTGGATTGGTAAAACAAATTAAATATTTTCTCTTTATCAGCATCTGAAACTCCTTCGCCATTATCAATCACTTTTAGGATAACTTCATTATCAATACAGCGCAAATTGACGGCAACACTTCCGTTCTCTTTTTCTGTAAATTTTAACGCATTCGAAATCAGATTAAACAAAGCCATTTCTATTTTTTCACGGTCTACATAGACCAAAACCTTTTCTTCAGAAATACTAAAACTGTAATCTATTTTTTTGACTTTGGCGTGATGCACAAAACAGCTGAAAACCTCTTTGGCTAATTCCACAATATCAATTTGACCAACTTTAAGTTTTCCTGTTTCGGTTTCCGTTTTTCTAAACAAAAGAAGCTGATCGACCAAACTCAACAATCTTCTGGAATTGCTGTAAACCATTTCAATAGCACCGGGATCAATCTGTTGGTCGGTTCCGTAAATGATATCTTTTAACGGATTGATAATCATCGTCAAAGGGGATCTGAACTCATGAGAAATATTGGTGAAAAAGGTTATTTTTTTCTCATTCAGTTCTTTTTCTTGTTTGGCCAAATCCTGCGAAAGTTTGACTTCATACTTCAATTTAGCCTGCTGACGCTGATATTTGTCAACTACATAAATGCCAAGACAAACAATCAGGAAATAGACAAAATAGGCAAAACCGCTTCTGTACCAAGGAGGCAATATGGTAATTGGAAGTGAAATAGCACTTTTGCTCCAAATTCCTTCAGCATTAGTAGATTTGATTTTCAAGACATAATCTCCTTCTGTAATTTTGGAATAATTGGCACTTCGAATATTATCTACATAATGCCATTGCGAATCCCATCCTTCTAAAAAATAAGCATACGAAATTTTTTCAGGAAGACTGTATTCTAAAGCCGCAAAATCAATATTGAGCATTGATTCGTCATAAGGTAATTTCAATTTATCGATTCCAAAAGAAGTTAAATTGGATTGATCATAAACCTTATTATTTACTTTTATTGAAGTGATGACCAGCTTTGGAAAATCATGAATCTGGGTATTGATTTTGGTGTTGATGATATTAAAACCTTTGATTCCGCCAAAAAGGATTTCGCCTGTTGAAAGTTTAAGCGCCGCATTATAATTAAACTGATTGCTTTGAAGACCATCAGCATCATGATAACTTGTAATATGTCCCGTTTGAGCATTGTAAACAAATATTCCATTATACGTACTGCACCAATAATCTCCTTTATTATCCTTTACGATATTTAATACCGAATTATTTGGAATTCCGTCTTTCTGGGTTAGGAATTTCTTTTGCAGCGTGTGCGGATTAAAAATCAAAAGCCCTCCTCCTTCTGTTCCTACAAGCATTTTTGAAGGTGAAACAGCAATAACAGATCGTACAGGATATTTGAGATCAATGACTTTGCGTTGCATTGTTTTTGGATTGAATTCGACTAAATCCGTAAAATTGCCTATCCAAAGATTGGCATTTTGATCTTCTGCAATAGAAATAATTCCTCTAATTTTTGCATCAACAAAATCAAATTTATCCTCCTTTTCATTATAGCGGTACAATCCTTCATCATCTGGAGAAGCCGCCCACAGAACATTATTCTTAGCGCGAAAAAGCACCCAAAAATTCTTTTGATTTGCTCCCACTTTTGGATTAAAAAAAGTGTATTTTTTGAAATTATGAGTCTGTGAATTAAACAAACAAACTCCGCCACCATAGGTCGCAAACCAAGTTCCTCTGCTATCAGTTACGATTGAGGAAACAAAATTATTAGATATCGAATTGGGATTGTTGGGGGTGTGAGAATAATTTGTAAACGTATTGGTTTTTCTATTCCACAAACTTGCGCCCGCTCCATCTGTTCCTATCCATAAATGATTGCTGTCTTGTTCAGACAAGGAAAGAATAAAATCACTTGGAAGTGTGTTTTTTATCTTTTCATTTTTAGAAATAGTCGTAAAAGGACTTTTTCTTTCCTCAATTTTATTAACGCCTCCTCTTAAAGTTCCGACCCAAACTCTATTTTCATTATCCAAAAAAAGTGAGGAAATAGCGTTACTATTCAATTTTTCCTCATCAGAATTGGCATTAAACAAAGAAAAACTATCCGATGCATAACTGTATTTTACTATTCCATTCCCATTGGTAGCGATCCAAAGTTCTTTTTTGTCTGGTTTGCACATCAAATCGGAAATAGGATTCTGCAATTCCTGATTTGCATAAATGCGATGTGTTTTATTTAGGGAATTATACTTTAACAAACCACCATCAACTCCTACCCAGATATTTGAAGATTTGTCGCATAAAATACAGTTTCCCTGCTGATAATCGGACAAAACCACAACTAGTTTTTTTACTGTTGTATCCATAGTCACCAGACCAACTCCCTGAACAAAACACCAAAATTTGCCCGATTTGTCAAAATCCATTCCCTGAACATGGTAATCCCATTGCAGTTTTCCGTTTACATAAAGCGGAATCTGAATGATTCTTTTTTGTTTAGCTCCACAATAAAGCAGTCCTTTACCAGCAGTGCCGATATACATCACCGATTTATAATCCATAATCTTATTGACCACAAAATCTATAGGCTCTGTCTTAGACGTTTTTGCGTTTAAATAATATTTTCGGCTAAAGTGATTGTTGAGATAATTATAAACACTGATACCGCCTTTTGTACCAATCCAGATTTCATCTTTGGTTCCGCAAATGCTTACAACTCTGTTGTTATTTAATGAATTAGAATCGTTTGGTTCATTTCTAAAATTTAAAAAATTATAGCCGTCATATCTGCTTATTCCATCATAAGTACCAAACCACATCAGGCCTCTTTTGTCTTTGTAAACCGAAGTAACAGCATTATTGGCAAGACCGTTTTTTATCCCGATGTAGCCGATAGTATAATTTTCCTGTCCAAATTTAGAAGCTGATAATCCCTCAGCCGACTGTGGTTGAGCCGGAAAGCAAACTAAAAGCATTAAAAATAATAGCATTCTATTTTTCAAAATGTGTGGTGGTTAGGTTAGTTTAAGTTTTTGATGAATCTATAAATAGATGTTTGTTATTTTAAAAAAGCATATGTTGTAAAATTTTATTTCTAAAAAAGGCTCTTATTTAAAAATCAGAAAAACCTATGATGTTTTACTCATAGGTTTTTCTTTCCAAAAAGACGAACTACTAACTAATTAATCAATGATATGGTATAGGAATAGCTGTATTTTTTGCCCAACAAACGATATTGCTCATGTGGCAGACTTCCCCAGCTGTCATCGCCTCCAAGACCTCTTTGCTTGTAATCTACATGCAGGTAAACTGCTTCTTTAGAATCTAAGTTTAAATCAGTTGGATGACGTTGCTCCTTATTTTTTCCCGGATCCAAATCTTCTGTCGAAATATTCAGTGCGCTAAAACCAATTGGCTGTGCGCCATTAATTCTTAAACCTTGTCCTGCATTGTTTTTTAAAGTCAGCCAACGGACATCTGTCTTATATCCCGATTCCTGCGGACGAATAAAATTTCTTGCATATTGATTACTTACCTTATCTGAATATTCTCCGATAAATGCGGCCGAATTTCGATCTGAATAATTTTCCCAAGGCCCTCTTCCGTAATAACTTAAATTATCAAATGATCCGTTTAGTTTCATACGCATTCCAAAACGAGGCAGTTCCGGTAAATCTTTTCCTGTCATATCGATTGAAGATGTGATTTTAATTTCTCCATTATTCTGAATCAAATAATCTACTGTATAGGGAACATCAGCTTGGGCTAATTTATAAACTACTTTTATTCCTAATCCTGCTGTATTTTTTTCGTCTGAAACAACACTTACAACTGTTGGATTTTTTGATGCTTCTTTCCAAATTCCTAATTTGTTTGGCATACCACTTCCAAAATCATTATCTGTTGGAGCACGCCAGAAATAAGGCGTTGGGAAATTCGAGAACACATTCTCTCCTTTTTTTGATGCATATTTCAGAATTTCTCCTTTTTTAAGATCAAACTCGCCTTTAATGCCTTCTGTTTCAAAAGAAAGAATGTTGTTTGCTTTTGAATATTTTAATTTAGAGATATTATTTGGTTTGGTATTCGATGCAAAATAATTTCCTTTTGCTATTTCAAATTGTGCTCTTGCAAATTCAAATCCTTTTGCGACCAACGGTTCATCGTATTTTGAAACGGCATAAACATTTAAAAAATATTCTGATTTCTCGTCGATATCGCCTAAATAGATTGCTACTTTTTTACTTTGTTCCGGTTCTAAATCAAAACTAAATTCGCCTGATTTTACTTTTGAACCGTTTTTAATCAATTCATACTTAAAAATGTAATTGGAGAGATTGGTATAATTAAAATGATTTCTAATTATTAATTCCGTTCTACTGTTCAAAAGAATTTCAATGTTTTGATATACTTTTTTAACTTCTTCCAAAGCTGGTTTTGGCGTTCTGTTTGAGAATACAAGTCCGTCCGCACAGCCATTTTCGTCATTTTGTAAAGCAGCACCTCCTAAATCTCCTCCATAAGCCCAGAAAACCTGTCCTTTATCGTTTTGAGTTTTGATTCCCTGATCGACCCAATCCCAGATAAAACCACCTTGCATGCGTTTGCTATTATTGATAATATCCCAATATTCTTGGAAATTACCACTGCTCTGTCCCATTGCGTGTGCATATTCACACATAATATACGGACGAGTTTTATCAGAATTTGCATAGTTTTTCATGCTTTTGATACTTGGATACATTGGAGCTACGATATCCGTATTTCTATTTTCTCCTGCCTGCTCAAACTGAACCGGACGTGTAGTATCAACTTTTTTCAGCCAATCGTAAGCATCATAAAAAACGGGTCCATTACCACATTCATTTCCTAAAGACCAAACAATAATCGAAGGATGGTTTTTGTCTACCGCAAACATTCTTTCGATACGGTCTAAATGTGCCGGTGCCCATTCTGGAAGATAAGCCGGATGTTTTTTCTGGTCAAACCAATTCTGCCATTCTGCTCCCATTGCATGACTTTCGATATTGGCTTCATCAACCACATAAAAACCATATTGATCACACATTTCATAGATATGAGGATCGTGCGGATAATGACTCATTCTGATGGAATTAATGTTGTGTTCTTTCATCAATTGGAGATCTTTCACCGTTAATTTTTCATTTGGAACGTGACCGTTTACATCGTCATGTTCATGAATATTGACTCCTTTTACCATAATGACTTTTCCATTTACCAGCAAACGAGCGTCCTTAATTTCTACTTTTCTAAAACCTGTTTTTTTAGAAATAATTTCTAATGTTTTTCCTTTGTTGTCTAATAATGTAATGGTATATCGATACAGATTTGGTGTTTCGTTGCTCCATAATTTTACATTTTCGATTGTTTTTTCAAAGCTTACATTTTGTGCTTTATCATTGACTTTTTTGCTTTCAGAATACATTACTTTATCCTGATTGTCAAACAATTCAACTTTTAAAGATGGATTTTTTATTTTATTTTTTTCAAAATATTTTAAAGTGACATCCACATTAAAAAGTCCGTTTTTGTATTGATTGTCTAAATCGCTTTTTACAAAATAATCCCAAACGGTTGTTTTAGGCATTGCCTGTAAATAAACGTCTCTTTCGATACCGCTTAATCTCCAAAAATCCTGGTCTTCTAAATAACTTCCATCATGCCAACGGATTACTTGAACTGCCAATAGATTTTCCCCTTTCTTCAAAAAAGAAGTAATATTAAATTCAGCCGGAGTTTTGGATGCTTTGGTCATTCCCACTTCTTTTCCATTCAGGAATACTCTCGCATATCCTGAAATGGAAGCAAAGTGAAGAATAATTTCTTTATCTTTCCATGAATCAGCCACTCGAAAAGTGCGTCTGTAGCTTCCAACCGGATTATAATCGCCGTTTATAAAAGGCGGATTTTTTGGAAATGGATATGTAATATTGGTATAAATTGGAATATCATAACCTTGCAGTTCCCAGTTAGAAGGCACCGGAATGTTTTTCCAATTGGAATCATTCAAATTGGATGCGTAAAAATCCATAGGTCTTTGAGAAGGATTTTTAACAATATTAAATTTCCAATTTCCATTCAAACTCTGATACAATTCTGATTTTTGAGGATTGTTTGTTTTCAGTTCCGTTTCATTACTGAATAACAGAAAAGAACTTCTGCCTTTTTCTTTTCCTCTGTCCAGAATCTGAGGATTTTCCCATTCATTATTCTGGGCATAATTATTTTGCAGACTCCAAAACAAAGCAAGTGCTAATACAATTTTTTTCATTTAACTACACAAAGGTTTTTAAAATTTAATACTCCAAAATTTATTTCGAACAAGGCTATAGATGCTTGACATCGAAATAAAAATCAACTTTACAAATTTAGATAACGACCTATAAGACAAGAGGGACGTTACAGTAAATTAGAAGGGGTATATCAGCATAAACAACCAAAAAGCGAGCTAATAAGGCGATAGTTTACATTATTCATAATTATTAATTCAAAAAATGGCAAACGAAAAAATTATATTTATGCTAAAAAAAATCTTATTATAGATAATTAAACCGTTGGGTGAAATTATTTTCTTTTCAATTCTATAGATCAGCTGAGATATAAATCTGCTTTAATCTGTATGAATCTGCGTGAAAAATTTATAAGCAAAGGTATTTCACGCAGATTTTAAAGAATTTCAGCAGATCAAATTATATTTTAATTCTTGAATAAAGCTATTTTTATTCTATTTCAACCAACGCCTTATATAATTAATGTTTCAAAACAGGCAGTTTTTTGACTTCCAAAACCTGTACCGGTTCAGGATTTACTTTTACTAATCCTTCTCCATCTGCCTGACTTACATTTTGAGAAAAAATGTGCAGTTGTTTTTTCTCTTTCCAAAGTTCTTTATCCAGATTAGGTTCCCATTGTCCGACTGTAAAACGACTTAAATCTGTTAACTCCCATTTTTTAATTTCTAAGTTAGCATAAGCCAATGTGATTTTATTATCTCGTTCTTCATCTCTAAAAAGCAAATAGAGCATCGATTTATTGACTAAAATCTCAGGACGAGAAATCGGAATTCTTTTGGTCCCGCCTCCTCCTAAACTAAATGGTTTCGTATGAAAATCGGTATTAATCAAATTCCATTTTCCATCGGCCAAATACACGACTTTATATTGCGGAATACCAGTATTGTCCCAATATGTAGTAATGTATGGATTTCCCTTATCATCAACAGTCATTGCAGTTTGGTTAATTAAACTGCTGTTTTGCGGTACTTCCCAGGCATGTTCGGCTGTGGCTTTTGTAATGGGCAAAATGTATTTTTCTCCTGTAGATTTTTGCCATGTTTTTCCACCATCCGCTGAAAAAGCATAGCAGATGTCATGATTGGTTGATACGTCCCAGCTTTCTCTCCAAACCCACGAAATGTAAATTCCTTTTTCGCCTATACACATTTGCCAATAAGCACTTCGTTGGTTTTCTCCGTCAAGCAAGTTATTTTGTAATGATGTCCATTGCTTCGTTTTTACATCATAAGATTTTATAACCAAATTTCCTCTTCCAGAAGCTCCGGAACGGTAACAAAACAATAAATTTCCATTAGAAAGATTATGAAATTCAGGATATGTTACTTTATTCTCGTCTACACCTGTCATGGCAATTTCTTCGCCTAATTCTAAAGAAAACGGTTTCTTACTTTTCGCATAACGCAAACGTGTATCATGATGATCCCAGCTCACATGAAGATAACCATCGCTGTCTATTGCAATGCTGATGTCGTTGTGAGCATCTTTGACATTGCCGCTGTAAGGCGTAATTAGTTTATCCCAATTGTTTGAATTCAGTTTTCGTTTTGCCAAAACCATTCTGCCTTCCGGATCATAGTAAGCTGTATATTGATTTCCTTTAAACGAAGTCAATGCGCTATTTCTAAAAATTACTGTGTTGATCGAATTATTGCTCCAGCCTAAACCAATTTGACTCTCAACAGTTTTTAGTTGGGCATTTCCTTTAAATGAAAGAATTAGCAGTATAAGTAATGCTTTTTTGTTTAACTGAATATTCAAATCGATTTTCATTTCTGTAAAAAATTAAATTGAGCACAATAAGTGTAACGGCAAAACTTCAAATATAGCAAATTTTAGTTACTACATAATCCTAATAAAAAAACACAAAAAAATATATTTTACTAAAATTAATACGAGTATTATTGCGATAAAACCAAACAAAAACACCATTTAATGATTATTTAATCCTAAACAAACCGTAATCTGTAAACCTCTTATTAGCACTCAAAACAAGTATTTATACCTGCTCCAAAACAATGAAGTATTCCTACTTTAGCCGCTCCAAAACCAAGCATCAAGCTCTCGAATAACTATGCCTGATGCTGTAAAAACAAATGTAACATGAAAAGAAAATTAGTATTCTACTCGACAGCGCTGCTTTCGTTTTTATTTTTAATCACATCTTTGATTTCTTGTAGTAGCGACGGCGCAGATGGTGCAGATGGTGCAGAAGGCGTAGCAGGCCCTCCTGGACCTGCGGGTCCTGCGGGTCCAAAAGGAGATAACGGCACTGGTAGTGTCATTTATTCTGGATGGCTGGACGTAACTTTTACACCAGAAACAGAGACTTTAGCTGATGGAAGCACTAAAATAGTGGGTTACTTCGCATCAATCAATGTACCAAAACTTACTAAAGAACTGTTGAGTACTGCAGACATTAAAGTCTACATCAATACCTCTTCTGAAAGCGATCCGGGAATTTATCCTCTTCCGTACGTCAACCTTAATGGAGCATATATTGATGTTTTTGCTACTACACAAAAGATTGAACTTTACAGCAGTATTGATGTAGGAACTAGAACACTAGGAGCCGCAAAAGTGCAACAGTACAGATACATGATTATTCCTGGCAATGTCACCGCAAAATCTAATTCAAAGGTTGATTGGTCAGATTATAAAGCTGTAAAAGCACATCTCGGTTTAAACGACTAAAAAATAAAAGCTATCTCAAAAGGATAGCTTTTTTTATAGCTGCAGCAAATATTCTAAGAATTACAAATAGTTTACGATTAATGTAATTCTCATAAATCAAAAAAAACTCCTCATTAAATTGAGGAGTCCTTCGGCAGCCGGCCGGTACCTGAGAAGTATTCTAATTAACTAAATTTCCACACACACTGTTCCAGATAATCCCGCCGGTCACCTGTTATTTTAATCTATTGAGCAGATAATTCCGTTTCCGTATGAAGGACACAAGTCCATTGCTCCTTTTGTTTCATCCATGCAGAAGTACAGGCGCACTTCATCGATTTATTCTCTTTTGTATCCAGCAATTGAATTACATAAGCTGTTACTGCACTTTCTTCACTAAGCTGCTGGAATTTAAAATCTGAAAAACTTTCAACTTTTATCTTATCTCCCTCTCCGGATTCGAACATTTTCTTGAAATTGGCTTCATCAACAGTACGTATACCATTCTTACCCGCGATTATACAAGGAAAATTAGTAAGATTCTTTACTGTTTCGTACTCATGATTTTTCATTCCCTGCCAATATTTTTTTTCCAGTTCAATAATCTTCGTTTCCATAGCTACTCATTCGTTTATGATTTGCAAAATATTGTAAGATAAAATTACTGCTATCTTACCGATTAGAAGTATCTAATTTCTCTTTAGTTTTACAAAATTCCCAGCAAACAATTAGCTTAAGTACCTTGTAATTAAACAATTATAAACCACAAATCATATAACTGCATTTTAGCTGTTTCGCATAATTTTACGATACAAAAAATTGTACATCACTAAAATTACGCTCTATGAATTTTCTAAATCAGAAGAACAGAATACTTAGTTCACGAACATCAGAGAAAAAAAATAGCATTAAAAGCATTTCAAGTAGAACCAATGAAAAGAACAATACGGTAACATCCAAAAATGTTCTGAATAATACTGCTTACCATAATTTTTAGTCATCTAATAAAACGAAATCATGAAAGATAATCTAACAATCCAAAATAGCCTTAAAGGAAAAAATGCTGTTATTACAGGCGCGACGAGCGGTGTCGGTAGAGCTACGGCTGAAGCATTTGCGCTCGAAGGATGCAATGTAATTATAGTAGCAAGAGGACAAAACGGAATCGACGAGACAGTAAAATTTTGCCGAGACTTAGGTGTTCAGGCTGTTGGTATTTCTGCCGATATTTCTAATGCAAAAGATGTCGAAAAAGTGGCTACAGAAGCATTGGCTTTGGGAGGAAAAATCGATATATGGGTAAATAATGCGGGAGTTATGGCCAGCGGTAAATTTGAAGAAATTCCATTAGAAATCCACGAGCAGGTAATAAAAACCAATTTGTTTGGTTATATGCACGGTGCCTACAACGCCATCAAAATTTTCAAGGATCAGAATGAAGGAATCTTAATCAACAATATCTCTATCGGTGGCTTTATGCCTGCCCCATACAGCGCGGTTTATTCTGCCAGCAAATACGGAATTAGAGGTATGATGGAATGCCTTCAGGGCGAAATATCGAACCGAAAGCACATTCATATCTGCAATCTCTATCCGCAACTGCAAAACTCTACTGGCAACCTACATTCAGCAAAATATTCTGGTTTTGACATGACCATACCATTTATAGCGTCTGATCCTCGTGAGACTGCAGCAAAAATGGTGGAATTGGCTAGTAATCCTAAAAAAGATTTGTTTCCAGATTTTAAGTCCGCTGCAATTACAAATACTTATAAATTATTCCCTAAAACGGTCATTAATGCTGCCTCTGCAGTTGTTCGTACTAAAATGAAATTCAACAAAGCCAAAGAAGATAATCCTGGAAATGTTCTGGCTCCGTCAAAAGAACCGCTACGAGTTTACGGAAATCCTCCCTCAAAAACTTCATCTAATCTCAAACTTGCCCTATTTGCTGGTGTTGGGTTAAGTATTGGCTTGATGTTATTGAATAAAAGCAATGGTACTGAATAATTTGTTAACACTTGTTGCTTTTTTTACATAGATATACTATCAACTCGTTGGGTAAAATTATTTTCAACACATAGAAACAGAGTTTAACTAAACTTAAAAAAGGCGTTTCACTAGTCTAAATGCACATAGTTTAGATATGTGTGGAAACTTGTTTCTTCCATTTTCTTTTTTCGGCACAAAAAACTATGCTTCTATGTGTTAAAATGCTTTTATTTTTTAATTACACCCAACAGGTTACTATTAGTAAAGCCGTTTCAAAATAAAATTTTGAAACGGCTTTTTCTATTACGACCTAAAATTTAAATGCTGTAGAAAGCTTTTAATCCGTGGGTGAAATTATTCTTTTTCAATTCTACTAAATCAGTTTAGATGTAAATCTAACTAAATCTGCTTTAATCTGTATGAATCTCTATGAAAATTATAAGCAAAAGAATTTTATGAGATCAAATTGGATTTTAATTTTTGAATGAAGCTTTGTATTCTATTTCCCCAACGTTTTTTTTATCTCTTTTGAATCGTATCCACTTTTCTTTGATCAACTGGTAGGTTTAAAGTATCTTTTCGCCTAAATCTTCTGCGTTCTGATGCTTGCACATTATTCAAATCGCTTTCTTCGGCAAAAGTGGTATCTTCTTTAAATTTACCCGTTGAAATTTTAAAATCATCTGCTGTACCCGTAATTTTCATCGGAATATTAATAAGTCCCATTGGCGGCAAGCCCAAACGGAAACCTACATTTATTTTACCGTCCATCGTAACCTGGCCTTCTAGTTTTCCTCTAAAACTTGCCATTTTCATGGTCGTTGGCGTAATGGTCATTACATTGTTCTTAATAGTCGAATGAATTGCAATCTTATTAAAGGAAGCCTTTTCTAAATCGGCTGCATCTGCTTTTTTGGCTACATGGTTTAAGAGTTTAAAATTCTTGAATTTAATATCTTCGAGAGTAAGCGTTCCTTCGCCATCAATAGATTTAAAATCAATATTCATGTTTTGATCTATACTTCCTCCCAACTTATAGTCAACCGAAACCACGCCATAGGCATCTTTTGCCATGCTTACCAACTCTGCAAAGATTGGAATTTCTGCGTAAGCACGCTGAATATCAAAATTGCTGGCTTTAAAATTCGCATTGTATTTAGCCAAGAGACGGTTCTGCGCTTTATAATCTCCAGTCATTTCTATTTTGGTGCCGGCCATATTAAAACCAGCCTCCGTTATCTGAACCTTTCGGTCATTAACGATTAAATTTCCTACAAAATCAGTAATCTTATAAGTGTCAAATCGAAGATCATGAACTTTTGCCGTAATTTTTAAATCGGCTGTTTTCGGAATTCTTATTACGTAGTTTTTATTTTTAGGTTTTTCATCTTTAACAGCAGTGTTTACAACAGTAGAATCCGATTTTTGAGACGCTTCTTCTTCCGCTTTTTGGTCTGTATATTTTGCTATCATATCAAAGAATTCGCCCGCATCTATATGATTGCTAGAAAGTTCTATGTCCGCCTTTAGCTTTTCATTGGTTTGATGCAGGTATTTTCTATTAAAAACGTATCTCAACACATTATGAATATAACCATTTAGCACAATATCCGATTTGCCGTATGCGGCATTAAAATCTTCAAAACGCATTTTATCCTTAAAAAACTTAAATGTCCCTCTGGAAATTTGAAACGTCTCCGGAAACATTGCAGTCTTGATTACTATGTTTTTAGCTTCAAGTTTTCCGCCATTTTTGATGTTGTCGTAATTTTTGGCATCCAAATCTTTTTTTGACCCTTTAGCAATAAGATTGGTCTGAATTATTCCTGAAACAGCAACATCTTTAATCGGAAATAGCTTCGTCAATTTACCAACATCTAATGTCCCCTGAGTTTTAATGTTATACACTAAATCATAAAGATTAGTGACTTCTCCTTGCACTTTAAAAGGCGAACCTGCTAGAACAAATTCAGCTGGTTGCAGCTTTACGGTCAAATCTTCTCCCGTTCCCTTAACACTGGTTATGGCTGCACTTACATTAATATTTTCAATAGGAATGTTCGGGAATTTTAATGATTTTACATTACCATTTTTAATCTTTACGATTGTTTTTGATGAGGGGTACTTCTTCTGCTTACGATTTAAAACCCCGTGCATGCTTACCTTCAAATTCAAATCACCCTTAAGTTCTAAACTGTCTAAAGGATAAAATTGATGTACGGTCGCCAAATTGATCTTAGATTCTAATTCGGTATCTACCGTAAAAGGATATAATTTATGAAGTTCAAATTGTCCATGCACGAAATTGCCCAGAGCCTCTGCATTCAAATTGGTTATTTTTCCTGAAACATTGCGCAAAATGCTGTCTTTAGCCATTAAACTTAGATTCAGATTTACGTTTTTTATCGCGTCTGGTGTTTTAGTATTTTTTAAATAGCCATTTTTTAAGCTGAGGTTTAGCTGAAACTTCGGAATACTTTTAATGATGGTATCTACCTTATTCAAGCGGGGGCTAAATCCTAGATCTCTCAAAAATATACCATCGGCTTTTAAGTCAAGTGCAATATCGCCACGAATATAGTTTTTATTGAGATTTAGAGCTTCTTTAAACTTTGCTGCATCTAAATCGGCTTTTATTGCTGTTTTGATTTTTATTTTTTTAAACCCTTCCGAATGGAAATTGGCCGTGGTTTTCTTTTGGCCAAGATTAAACGAAAGATTGTCTAAATCAAATTTTAGCTTGTTGAGGTCTAAATCCCTAACCAAAGCTTTGGCCGAAATATTGATATCTTTTACCGGTTCTGTAATTTTTTTATAAGCAATTGTACCGTTGTTTATTTGTAGATCTGCCGAAACAACTGGTTTTTCAGATTGATCCTGCATGTACTTGCCACGAGCAAAAATTCCAAAATTTATATTACCCGTAATCGTCATTTGCTCCCTCCAGTCGTCATATGCGGGCGGTACAAGCGACAACATCTCTTCTAAGGTCGAATTTTTAGAATGCATGCGCAGGTCAAAATCGTATCCACCTTTTATGAAAGCAAAATGACCGTTAAACGAAAAAGGAAAATTTTTAATTCTAATCGCATTTCGTTCAAATTTAAATTTAAGTGCTTTGGTATCTACGTATGTCACAATCTCAGCATTTATGGGTTTGCTGCGCACATAATCGACGCCAGCAACGCTAAAATCAAACGACTTTATTTTTACATTAGAATTAAGATCAAAAATAGCTGCACTTAGATCTCCGGTACCTTTGTAATTTAGCTCATGAATTTTAAATTTTAAAAGAGTACTTTTATCATTGTAAAAAATGTTTGTTTTATTGATGACAACTTTCTTAATCTTAAATTCGGTTTGAGTCGTATCTGCCGAAGGTTTAGAAGGTTTTACAATATTGAAATTTGCATGTCCTTTTGGGTCAATTTCAAGATTTAGATCGGCATCATCCAGATAAACGGCATCTAAGACTATTTTGCCTTTTAGAAGACTGTAAAAGTTAATACCAACAGCTGCAGTCTCTGCCTTAACAACATGTGCTGAAGCAAACTGTACTTTTTTGTTTACTATATCGACATTTTTAGCATAGACGATTAATGCGGGAAAATGTTTGAAAACAGAAAGTCCGATCTCGTCAAAACGCACTTCTGCATTTAGATTTTCATTAGCAAGACTTTCTATCTTATCTGTTATTTCATCTTTAAAAAAATAAGGGATAATGGTGAGGACTAGTACTAAAAGCAACACTATCGAGGCAATAAAAATTGCTGTTCTTTTTAAAAACTTCTTAATCATTAACTGAGGCTTATATTTCAACATTTTAAAAATAGAGATTTAATGATGACTGATAATTGTTGGACGGAATATTAACTCAAAAATAACAATCCCTCCTGCCCTATTTTTAATCACAAAATTGGACAACAGCTTGCTTGAATTGATTAAACGCATCTTCCTCTTCACGTCGACGTGTTTTACTGAACAATGTCCAGGTCGAGCAATTGATAACATTTATTTTCATAAAACCGAAAGATAAAATAACAGTCGACGCAGATGAATTTGATCTCGATTCATATTTGTCTTTTGGAAATGAATAAGACTTTACCTCCTTCCAATACCTCTTTTTATTTTCTTTATTATTTACAACAAAACCTTCATGGTCTATAGACACACCAATTCTGCGTAAATTCAGCATAAAAAATACTTTTACAATAAAGGCAGTAAAAAAGAGAATGCAAAAGATGTAAACCATTGCGGCCAGCCATGTTGGCAATTTTGTTTGGAAAACGGGTTCAAAGTAAAAACACAACTTTGCAAAGCCAATAATTAATAAGAAAATCAGTGGAACAGAATAAATAAGGTTCGTGTAACAAAAAGAGCTAAAGTGTAAAGTCTTTGGGACTTTGAGGTCGTCCTGCATTTATTTGTTGTTTAAAATTAATCTTCTAGACGAAAGTACAAAAAAGAAATACTTCACAAAAATCTCCATCGTTCTATAGAAAATGCTTTTCTTGAAGTAGTTCAAGTTTTTCCTAATGTCCACAGCATAACTTTGTTCTGTAATCATCTAAATATCAAAACAATGAAAATAGTTATTATCGGTGGCACAGGATTAATAGGAAGTCAGGCTACCAATCTTTTAAAAGACAAACACGAAATTCTAGCAAATCAATAATAAACGATATTCCCCTTCGTTTTCAACTGGTGCTCTATGAATACAAGGCAGCACTTTTTGTTGTGGATGGTCTACCGCAAGACGCCAAACGTGCATTAATCCTAAATTAATAGGTTCTGCATCTTTGTGAAGCTGATAATGCAAATCAAAATAATTTTCTTTTAAAAAGTCTTCGAATGTTTCGTCTGATCCATCGTGCAATTCTCTTAGTTTAGCTCTGATTGCTGGAATCAAAATTTTCTGTTCTGCTTGTGAATTAGGTATGATGTCACTCGAAGCTCCGTGATAAGTGCATAAAAAAGTGTCTGTTGCAAGGGGAGAACGATCTACATGAAACGAATACACATCGGTAGATATGAAATCAAATTCGTCGTCGCGTTCATAACACTTTAATAAATTCAGAGAGGGCGAAGCACCAAAATCGGTCAGTAATTGCAAATCATTTAAGATTATTTCTCTTGCTTTATTACCTTTTTCTGATAGCTGGAGTGCCATTAAATCTTCGGGAAAAACTTCTGTAATATTCTCTTTTAAAGTCAATTTGGCGACAATCTCCTTAAAATCGACATCAAAATTTCTGTACCAGCACAGTGCATTCATTTCTCCGTTGAAATCAGTATTAACAAGTTCAGAAAAAGTAGACACAACAGCAATTTGGTTGCTGAGAGGAAATGTATTATTCATTGTATTATAGTACAGATAACTGTTTTAGTGATGTACAAATTTCTATTTCATTCATCTTTAGTACCTAATTATCCATCATCGGCAGGAAAACATGAAACGAACTGCCCTTGTCTGGCTCCGATTCTGCATGCAAAACTCCTTGATGATTCATTACAATTCTTCTGCACAACGCCAGACCAATACCCGATCCAGGATAAATGTTTTGCGGATGAAGACGTTTGAAAATCTCAAAAATTTGATTTTCAAAGCTTTTCTCAAATCCAATTCCATTGTCTTTAAAAACTAAATGATGGAAATTAAATGGCTGAAATGGACTTTTTGTAAAATTGGAGACAAAATCTGGAGTAACAATTGATGAGCTAATTGTAATTTCTGGGCTAGTTCTTGGATTTGTAAATTTTAAGGAGTTGCTTATCAGATTATAAAACAACTGGTTCATCTGCAGACTAGAAGCCTGTATTGTAGGCAATTTGTCCATCTTGATAGAGGCATTTTTCTCCTTGATCATAAGTTCAAAGTCAATCCATATATTTTCGATAATGGAATTAAGGTCTACTTGCTGATAAATTTTTTCAGGCTGAACAAGGCGCGAAAAAGCAAGCAAATCACCTATGAGCTGTCTCATTCTTTCGGCAGAAGTTCCTATTTTTTTTATGATTTCTTGGGCGCCAAGTGACGAGTTGCCATTTTCTAGCATATCTGCAAAAAACCTGATTTTTCGCAAAGGTTCTTGCAAATCATGACTCGCAACATATGCATATTGGGCAAGTTCTTCATTAGAATGCTTAAGCGCATAATTCGATTGCTCAAGTTCCCTATTTGTTTCCTGCAGCTTATCAAGAACATTTGCAAGTTCACTGGTTCTTAATTTAACTTCATTTTCTAATGCTAACTGCATTTCTCTTTGAAGCGTAATATCTTTAGCTGTTCCGCTAATGATAAGGGGCTCACCTTCCTCATTGAAATAAGTCTGCCCAACTGAATGAATGATACGTTCCTGACCCGTTATTCCATTAATAATCTTATATTCTGCTTCGTACTTTCCTCCTGTATTTTTGTTCTGTGCTACAGCAAAAGCCTCGGTAACTCTTTTATAATCTGATTTTTTAATTACCGATCTTGCCTCGTCAATGTGCATTATAGTAGTCTTATACCCAAATATTTCAGCATGACGTGCTGAAACACTGGTTATTCCCGTAGCGATATCGGTAGACCATGTACCCATTTCGGCAACTTCTACGGCTGCGCGCAATGCTTCTTCTGCCTGTTCAATTTTTTTGATTGATGAAATTTCTTTTGTAACATCAGAACTTACATAAAGAACCGCATAAACCTGATCGGAATCATCAAATAGTGGCGTTAGGCTTAAATTGTAATACGTAGGCTGGTTATCTTTAAAATGAATACCAGGAATTGCATCTGCATTAAAACTCTCGCCGGTTCGATATACTTTTTCAACATCTTCAATTAATGCTTCCGAATGTGTATCTGCCAGTATATCTCTAATAGATTTACCTCGAATATTATTGCCTTTATTAACATTTAGGATAAAAGGATGATTCGGATTCTCGATACGTAGATCATCTCCCACAAAAAGACAAATTGATACAGGAGCGGCTTCTATAACCGTAAGCAGTTTGGCTTCACTCTCTCTCAGAGCCATTTCTGTTTGTTTGCTGTGTGTGACATCAGTGGCATGAACGATGAGTCCGATAACCTCTCCTTGCGCATTCTTGTGAGGCGTATACACTATGCTGAGCCATCGACTAACACCCATTCTGGAGGGTGCAAACATTTCGTATCTTTCCTGCTCTCCACCGTATGCAATAGTTAAATGTGGAAGAGTTTTGGCATAAGCCGCTTCTCCTATAAATTCTCTTACCGTTTTTCCGATTGCTTCTTGTTTCCCTACAGAAAACCAATCCATAAAAACAGAATTATACGAACAGTAGCGCATCTCCTTATCTAGATAAAATATCATGGCTGGAACGGTATCCCTTAGCAATTCTAGATGAGCTTCACTTTCCTCCTTTTCCTGCTGTGCTTTTACTTGAGCTGTTACATCAATTGCGATATCTAATATGGCATAAATTTCGCCCTCATTGTTATAGATAGGTGTATAAGAAATATTATAGTAATTATCATTTAAAACCCCGTTCTGATTTATCTTTACTAATGATGCTGGAGAAATAAACGGAACTCCTGTCTCAAAAATATCATCCAAAATTTTCAGATAAGCTTGTCCCTCCGTAATGAGTTCCGGCATTGCCTCTCTTAACGGAAGTCCTACAATATTCGGCCCTTTGCCCACAATATCAATAAAAGTCTGATTTGGATTTTCAATTATCAGATCACGGCCAACAAATAACCCTATGCCCGCAGGAGCAGTAGCTATAATGCTTTGTATCTTGGCTTCGCTTTCCTCTACTTTTCGACGACTTAACACTTGATTGGTCACATCTGTAGCAATCACCAAAACGATATTAGGCAAGCCTTCAAGGTTATGATGAAGTTGATAAGTTAAGTCTACATATACAAATTCAAGTTTGCCGTTGCGAAACAGTTCGACCTCGACTTCTTTGGCAACAAATGCTTTACCAGTATTTATAACCTCTCTTAAAAGTCCATCGAAGCCTTGCCCTTTTAGCTCGGGAAGTGCTTCAAGCAGTGGTTTTCCTATTATCTCCTTTTTAATTCTCCCGACAAGTTCACAGTAAAAAGCATTTGCGCTTTGAAAAACAAGATCGTCGGTAACGGTCAATGTAGCGATTCCGACTGGAGACTGCTCAAATATAGAGGCCAGCTGATTATGGTTTTCGGCTATCTGATTTTGCGCTTTCACGCTGATTGTTACATCCGAACACATATGAAGAACAGCATACACAGCATTGTTTTCATCAAAAAGCGGTGTCAGAGAATAATCAAAATAATTCCTCTTGCCTGTTTTTTTATTTACAATTAAAGCTCCAGATGCTTTGTAGGCCGAGCCCGTCGAATAAACCTGTTGCAAACGCTCTAAAAACTCATTATTGGTAATATCTGAAAGGACCTCTGTTATTTTTTGTCCAATTATTTCGTTACTTTTTTTCCAGTAGCCGAGCATGACATCATTTGCAAGGTCCACATAAAATTCTCTCCCTCGAAATAAAGCTGTTCCGACTGGGGCTTTTGCAACAAGACTTTTAAAACTATTCTCACTGGTAATCAGTTTTTTTTCTTTTTCTTTCTGCTCTGTAATATCAATCGCAATGGCTGTTATGTATTTTTTATCTTCAGAGTCAACGACCAGCGAAACACTATTATTTACCCAAATTTCTTTTCCGTTTTTGCATACATACCGCTTCGTCATCACGAAATCATTCCCATTCAGAATGCAGTCCTGAATCAACATAGTATTCTGTTCTAAATCATCAGGATGCGTCAAATCCCCTAAATTCATTTTTAGAATTTCTTCACGGCTGTATCCAAGCATCTCACAGTAACGCTCGTTCACTTCAATAATTAAGCCCTCAATATTTGCCTGCGCAATTCCAGCATTAGCCTTCGTCAATACATTGTTAAGATGCGACCTAACGCTGCTTGACTTAACAAGTGTTGGTAAAGCTGCAGAACTTTCAATACAGGTTACGAAAATGCCTTGAGCTGTACCCCTTTTATCAAATACAGCCCTGCAACTAAGAGTCAAATACACCTCCTTTTCTATCCCATTATGAACAAGAGATGTTGTAATATTATCTTCGTATTTTGCTATATGCTTGACAGCCATATCCTCTAATGCGGCTGTAACTTTTTTCCATTCTGCCTGAAGCACCACATTTACAGGTCTCCCTAAGATGTCAGCATCAACGATTGAATTTTTTAAAAAAGGACGAAAAGAATCATTATAAAAAAAAGAATGCTCATTGCCCCATACTAAAAAAGAAGGAACAGATGAGCCAAGAAGAATGCTAAGAGAAGAACAAAAGTTTTCGGTCCAAAATTCAATTGAACCTAAGGCAGTATCATGCCAATTAAAGTCATTAATAAGTCTACCCAAATCACCACCCGTTTTTAAAAATGTATACTTATAATCTGTACAATCTAATGACTCCACCTTTCTTCTATTTATTAAATTTAAGGGAAAGGTAGTATTTATTTAATCAGCAACCTAATTGTTAAAATTAAAAATAATTATGCTAAATAAATACGAATGTAAAATCAACCTGAATGCTTTGTCATCCTGCAGTTATAAAAGATAATAGCCGATATTTTTGGTATCTGATTTCGTTACACTAGGCCAAAAAAGAATGGTGATTAAATGAATAGAAAATCTATCTCGATCACATTTCTTTTAAGTTCACTTCTTTTTTGTCGCCATCCTTATCGATAGTTACCCGTTTTTCAATATGTGCTTTATCAGTGTATGACTGTCTTGCTGTACCGTAATTTGTTGTAGAACCTGCGTAACCAAAATAATTATAATAATTTGTGTAGCCCGAAACGTATGAATAATTGTAAGAGTTCGTAAAATCAAAACTGACCATTACGACATAAGTACCTGGCATTAGGTCCGAAAATTCAAAATGTCCTTGATCGTCATACACTTTGGCTTTTTTGACAGCGTAGCCAAAATCACTATGAAGAGGAACCTCTGGCATTTTTTTCTGCTTGCGAATTTTCTTGTTGACTTCCACCCATTCCTCATAATAAGCCGAACTTGGAAAAAGCGTTATCTCTGTTCCTCTTGGTGCATACTGTTTTTTAGCAGTGTTAACCAAACCACCCAATCTCTTGCCAGAGTCAGATCTTGCGTAAGCCGTGCCGATTATAACACTATTTCCGCCAGAAATCTGACGAGCTGCTTCCTCTTTGTTAAATTTGTTTTTAATAGGCTGATAATCTAGTTCCTCGTTTACGGTAATCTCCCACATTCCTTTGGCCATAGACATTTCTCGCTGCCAAAGACGGCGGTCTTTTTTGTCTATAATATAATTGTAAACGCCTCCCGTACTTTCTTCTAAAACAGAAACAATCCATGTGTCATGTTTGCCGGTTCTTGGCGAATTGTAAACGTAGCTCTTAACCTCTTTGATGGTGTAATATTCTACCAAAACATTTGATTCATCATTATAATAAAACTGTGGAAAGCGAGCTTTATAGCCAACATCTAATGGCAATGTCCCAATGAGATGATCTGTCCAATTAAAGTCAAAATAATTTTCAGTTGGTTTGAGCTTTAACTTTTTATCTTTTTTAGTTTTCTTCGAATAAAAATTGCCTGTAATCGTTTCGCCGAAATTAAGATTTAATTTTGCATTCTTTGTTTCGTCGGCATAACTTATTGCCTTAAGCGTCTGGGCATCTGCTGTGCTAATGCGTGTAGTAGGCTTTCCGTTATCTTTTGGAGTGTAAGTATTGTTTAAAGTCAATTGATTATTGGCCGCAACAATATCATAGGTTAAAGACCCCATATTTTTCCATTCTTTATCTTTCACATAATAAACGGTATAAAGCGACTTTTCGGCTTTGATGTATTTGGTATTGATATCCTTACTGCCCGGTTCTATAGCTTTTTGACTCAAGGCGATAAACGGAAAAAACATCGCTGCATATAAAAGCGGCTTTAGAAAACCTGATGTTGCATTTTTTAAAAATACTGACTTCACGAATAAAAAACGATCTCGACTACTGCTTTTCATTGTACTTTTTTTGATTAGCCACAAATTTACTGAGAGCAAAAACAAAAAAAAATACCTGATTTCATGGTAATTTAAGAGGCACAAACCAGTAAAAAAAATTAGTCCAATTCGTAAAAACAAAATGAACTCTATAAAGAAGCAAATTCTTTTAGAGTTCATTTTTGATTAGTAATTAGTTCAGAAAACTTCGAATTATGATTTCTTTTTCTTTTTTCGCCCAAACCAAATCAGCAAACCAGTAATCGGAAGCGTAACGGCAAAAAGACATACTATAAAAGCAATTATTTTTGTCGGATAACCGTAAATACTTCCTGTATGGATTGGGTAGATCAATCGTCTCAATTTATCTCCATTACTAAATGATTCATAAGGTCTTGTTTCTACAACTTTGCCTGTATATTTATCAAAATAAGCAAGGCTGGCAATGTTTGGTATTTCTTTTTCAAGATTGATTTTGATGACCATTATGCTGTTAATGGTATCGGCTGGCATCCTGATTTGCGTATCGCCCTTATAACGATAAATACTATCTGTTTTAGCAAATATGTTTTGATAAAAAAACGACTTGTCTCCTTCTGGATCAATTTTAGTCGGATTTTCAACTTTGGCTGAAGGCTTCTTGGTTGTGCCGTCTGCCAAAAAGTAGACACCGTTCTCAAACCATTTATAAGACCAAGTCAAGCCCGTTAGCGAAATAATCAAAAGCACTAAAAAGGTATAAAAACCGAAAGTTGAATGAAAATCCCAATTTACTCTTTTAAATGAAGCATCCCATTTTACTGTTAGTCTTTGTTTGAGATTCTTAATTTTATTAGGCCACCACAAAACAATTCCTGACAAAAGCATAAAAACAAAAATAAGACAACTAATTCCGGTAACTGCTTGTCCGAAATCTCCCAAAACCAAATGACGATGCAAATCAAGAACAACTGAAAAAAAGCGACTTTTGGCTGGTACAGATGCTAAAACCTTACCACTGTAAGGATCCAAGGAAATAATCTGTTTTTTCTTATCAGAATCAGTTGCCAGAATTTTCAAGGTTCTTTCGGGATCATAAAATGTATAGATTCTGTCTATTTTCTTCAGGTGAAATTCTTTCTGCACTTGAGAAACAATAGCATCAACTGGCAGCTTTTTGTCTCCGATTGCTTCTACTTTATAAAATTCAGGATTAAAGAACTCATCAAGTTCATCCTCAAAAACCAATATGCTTCCGCTAAGAGCAACTATAAAAACAATTAGCCCGGATGCAAGTCCGAGCCAAAGGTGCAATAAGCCAATATTTTTTTTAAGCGTTTTCTTCATTTATATTACTGTTTCAAAAAATGGTTTTCAAATATAACCAAAGCTTGATATCATTTTGTATTAAAATTTATAACGAAGATTTAGACTGGTCGTCATACCGTTCCCCATTACATAATCTGCGTTTACAGCGCGATATTGGCTTAAAGGCGTATAGTAGCTGTTATTCAATAGATTTTCAACACCTAAATTAAGCGACCAGTTTTTATTAAACGCATAACTTCCTGCAAAATTAAGGAGATTCACTGTCGAAATAGGGCCTTCGCTATTATTGTATCTTCCGTTTGCATTTGGCTCAAAACGGTCACGACAACCTGTATTTACCCATGACAACTGCAAATACCAATCAGAAGTTGGTTTGTAAGTAATGTAAGCTGTTGCTTTTGGCGGTGCAATACGAGACCCGTTTAAGTAAACCGTTCTTCCATCGTCAAACTCTGCTTCTCCTTCAACATAAGAATAACTTCCGCCAAGATTCAATTTATCAGAAAATCTATAATCCAACGTAATTTCGTATCCTTTGATTTTTTCAGGTTCACGTTGCGCTACCAATCTACCGTCAACTTCAACCAGATTTGCTCCTAATTTTGAAGTACTGATGTAATAAGCTGCCGTTAAATTAAAATTGTAAAATTTACTTGAAAAACCAGCTTCATAATTATTGGTGATAATTGGGTCTGTTTCTAAACTTGCAATGGTGCTTTCTTCTGCACTTCTTAAAATTCTACCCAATTCATTGATTGCAAACGCTTGAGAAAAACTCACAAACGGATTAAATATTTCATATTTGTTAAAACGAAGACCAGCATTAAACATGGTAGCGTTATACGGAATCTTTCCTCCTTCTACAAAAATACTGCCTTGATTTCCTGGTCCAGAAGCAATTGTATTATAATCGTCAACACGAACAGTAGCGTTTTCATAACGAACTCCTCCCTTGAAAATTAGGTTTTCCAGAACATCTACTTTTAATTGTGCATAAGGAGCAATATTCAGCATATCCATTTTCGGGATATAAACACGTCCATCTACTAAATCCTGAAAAGTAACATCGTTTAGAATATCCATTCCATAGGTAATTTCAGAAGCTACAGAACCAATTTTAAATGGTGTATTCAAGTTAATTCTCGTTCCGTTTTTATTGGAATTAATCATCGTTTGCCCTGGACCATACCAAGCTGTTCCTGATGCCACATAACGATTCATAGATTGAAATGAATTGAGATAAGCCGAAATATCGAGTTGTGTGTTATTAAATAAATTATTCTTCGAAAAAGTAAACATAAAATTATGATTAAAAGGCGTTCCTGCATTTTTACCAGGTTCTGTACCTCTTACTCCGATTGTTGGAGTCTGTCCGTAAACACCAGCTTGACTAACGTATTTGGCGTTTTGAGTGCTGCTGTAAAAATTGTACACTACGTTAAAATTAGTATGTTCGTCTATATCATAAGCCAATTTTACAAAAGCATTAGACTGAGACGAATTAGACAAACCATCTGTCTGTCCTAAAGGTCTTCCTTCTGAATCTCTTTGAAGCCCTGTGTAATCAAAAGCACCGCCAATTACGTAACTAAATCTGTTTTTTCTTCCGTTAAAGAATTGCGAAACACGATAGCCAAATGTTTCTTTGCTATGAATCGGATTAAAAGTTGCTCCTACTGTTGTTGTTCCCGAAAAACTATCAACCAATGGACTTTTCTTTGTAATGTAATTGATGATACCACCTCCTGAACCATTTCCGTAAATAGAAGTTGCTCCTTTTATTACCTCGATACGTTCGATTGCGTTTGCGTCTACTACACGAAGGTCGCGGGCTCCATTCATCAGAGGCGTTGATTGCGGAATTCCGTCAATTAAAACCAGTACTTGTCGGCCTCTCAAGGTTTGTCCCGAATTGGTTGCTTTATTGGTGGTCGTTCCTAATCCCGGAATTACATTTCCTAAAATAGAAGACAGATTTGTGTTGATGCTGCTTTGTACTTGTATTTCTTTCTGACTCATGATAGTGATCGAAGAAGGTACTGTAGCAATATTTTCTTGTTTTCTTCCCGCAGTCACTACAACTTCGTGCAGTTCGTTTTCACTTGTCAACACGATTGAAATTACGTTTTTTTCTTGAAGATTCGAAAAAACATAAGAAAGTGGCTGATATTGTGGAGCTGAAATCGCTATGGTTCTATCTTGAATATCATTGCTTGAAATCGAAACTTCACCTGATTTGTTTGTTGTTCCAATAATTTTATTTCCAGACGAAATTGAGGCGCCTGCAATAGCGCTTTTGGATTCATTCTCTATTTTTAAGCGAAGGGATTGCGCATTTAGATTGATGGCAAAAAAAACTAGAATAAGTAAGAAAATCGAGGATTTTAAGTCGATTTTTAAGGCGTTTAAACGAAGCATTATAATGTTATTTTTATTTAGATTGATTCTTTACAAATATCTAAATTCTAAATAATACCACAAAAAATAGTTCCGATTAATTTCTGCGCTACTAAAACATTAAAAAAGAGCATTATAGCGTAAAATTCAAGTAACCTCTAGTCGAAACAATTCTCTTAGATCACTAGAAAACCTGCAAAAACAAGTCTGATTGGCGTTAAACGTTATGCAATACGTTTACATATTTCACATCATAAAAATGCAAATTATATAACGCTCAAGTTTTTATTTGTAAGAATAAGCTTTTTAATAAAGATACATTTGTTTCCATTAGATTCAGTAGTAACAGAATCTTAAGCCCTATTTTACGAAAACGAAACTACATTTTTATGATTAAAATTTTAAAAACCACCAATATCAATACACATCAATTGTTATCTGGACAGACTCAGCACCACAGGACTCTTGTCTGTAGTCATTTAAAGCGAAAGCATATGTGTCATCATATCGACTCTCTTATAAGCCAATGGTATTGAATCAGTTTTCAAAGATTCAATTATCCAATTCAAACAATATCCATTAAAAAACTCTTCGCTAAATGAAACATATAGACATTCTTATAATAGGCGCTGGAATTTCAGGCGCTGTACTCGCTGAACGATATGCCACAATTGGCAAAAAAGTACTCGTTATCGAAAAACGAAATCATATTGGAGGTAACTGTTATGATTATATAGACGAAAACGGCATTTTGGTTTCTAAATATGGAGCACATTTATTCCATACCAATGACGAAGCCGTATGGCGTTACGTGAACCGCTTTGCCGACTGGTATACGTACGAACACAAAGAAGTAGCCCGTATAAACAATCACACAGTTCCTTTTCCTATAAATATCAATTCTATAAACAAGCTGTTTGATCTTGATTTGAAAGATGAAACGGATATGAAAATATGGCTTAGCCAAAATCGCACACCAATTGTAAATCCGTCCAACGGAGAAGAAGCAATTCTTAATCGCACGGGAACTGTTTTGTATGCAAACATATTCAAGGATTATATTAAAAAACAGTGGAACAAAAATCCCGCTGAGCTTGATGCTGGCTTATTAGACATGATTCCGTTCAAAACCAACTTTGATGATCGTTATTTTTCTGAGCAGTGCCAGACGCTTCCCGACGGAGGGTATACGCAGCTGTTTGAAAATATGCTGGACCATCCTAATATAGAAGTATTGCTTGATACTGATTTTTTTGATGTGAAAGATCAGTATAAAAATTACGAAAAAATGTTCTACACCGGACCGATTGACCGCTATTTTGATTTTAAACACAGCCTGACAGACACACTCGAATATCGCTCTCTTAAATTTGTAAACGAAACAATAGAAGCGCCCTATTTTCAAGAAAACGCTGTTGTAAATTATCCAGGAACTGATGTAGATTTTACTCGAATAACCGAATACAAATATTTTGGGAATCAGAAATCGGATAAAACGACAATCGTAAAAGAATTTACCGTACAAGAAGGAGAACCTTATTATCCAGTTCCTACTGCAAAAAATAACGAAATTTACTCCCGCTACAAAGAAGATGCAGCGCAACTAACAGATGTACATTTTGTAGGCAGATTAGCCAACTATAAATATTTCAGCATGGATCAGGCTTTTAAAAATGCACTTGATCTTTTTGAAGAGCTTGAAAACAAAACTCTTTTGCAAACTGCTGTATAATGAAAAAAAATGTCTAAAAGCAAAGACCCAGCGGGGTGAAATATTTATAGCATTTCGATAAAAAAAGCTTCAGCGGAATGACATAGTTCTATAATCCCTAAATGTGCCGCTCCGCTGGAGCTTTATATTGTAGACGTTTATTCATTGCTATAAATATCCAGCTTCTCCGAAGCTTAAAAAACATCTCAGAAGTGAAACCCCAGCGGGGTGAAATATTTATAGCATTTCGAAAAAAAAGCTTCAGGGGAATGACATAGTTCTATAATCCCAAAATGTGTCGCTCCGCTGGAGCTTTATATTGTAGACGTTTATTCATTGCTATAAACATCCAGCTTCTCCGAAGCTTAAAAAACATCTCAGAAGTGAAACCCCAGCGGGGTGAAATATTTATAGCATTTCGATA
>NZ_SJTF01000014.1 GCF_004634245.1 Flavobacterium foetidum | reverse complement strand
ATTTTTAGTAAAAATTAATTAAAAATATATCGGTTCGAATCCAGACGATGCCTCTAAACCTCTAAAGCAATTTAGAGGTTTTTTTATGTTTAATTTTTAGTAAAAATTAATTAAAAATATATCGGTTCGAATCCAGACGATGCCTCTAAACCTCTAAAGCAATTTAGAGTTTTTTTAATGTTTAATTTTTAGTAAAAATTAATTAAAAATATATCGGTTCGAATCCAGACGATGTCTCTAAACCTCTAAAGCAATTTAGAGGTTTTTTATGCTTTTTTTGAACCATATAAGTCATATAAGAAAATATAACTTCGCGTTTAAAAATTGCACTCAATCTTGTCATTTCTCGTTCGAAAAAATCAAACATGGGATTCGACAAAGATTAGCGACATACTGTACGGAGTTTCTAGTGATTTCTCCTTGCGTCGAAATGACAACTAAACTGAAAATTTTCACCTACCAACACAAAAAAACCTCTGAAATTCAGAGGTTTGATCTTATATATTTGAGTTATCAACAACTTATTTTTCTATCTTCTCAAAAGCATTCCTAACCAATTCTTTTTCCTTTGGAAACCAGCCTTGTGTGATCAAAACTACGCCAAAAACCATCAGAACGATACTAATTCCCTTTTTGATTTTTAGGATATTAACAGGAGTCATTCGTGATTTTAACTGTTTGGCTAATAATATTTTAATGCAATCAATTAACAAATAAGTTATGATTACAGAAGTAAAAAATGTAAACATTCTTGAATTCTGCATTTCTAATTTAGGTCCGACAGAAATAATAACTGCTAGCCAGAAACCAAGAACTCCAATGTTGATGACATTGAGTAAAAAGCCTTTTATAAATAAGCTTCCGTAGTTTCTCTTAATGATATCACGATCAATTTCTTCATCATTTATTTTTTCTTCTTTTCTTAATCGCACAAAAGAAATAATTCCGTAAGCCAGCATGATTATACCTCCAAAAATAAATAATGCAGGTTTGTCTTTTAAGCTCTGAATAAGTCTGTAACTTCCTAAGTATGCGATTGCTATAAAGAAAACATCACCTAGAACTACTCCAAAATCAAAGACTATTGCAGCTCTGAATCCTTTCGTAATACTGGTCTCTAATAATATGAAAAATACCGGACCCACCATAAAACTTAAGAAAAGTCCCCATGGCAGTCCAGCCAGAATATCGTTTATCATTTAAAATTATTATTTATTTCACCTGTTCAATCTTACCGCCAAAAACCTTTTTCTCATTAATTTGTTTCGGTTTTCCGTAAATGTAAATAGAGCCTCCTGCGTTGACTTTTGCATCTACAAGGGTCGAAGCATTCACATCTGCTTTTCCGCCCGCAGAAACGCTTACTTTAGTCTGAGAAGTGGATAATTTACTTGCTAGAAGATATCCTCCTGCTCCTAAACCTGCATCTACATTGTCAGCTTTTCCAGTCAATGTAATTTCTCCTCCCGAAACAGAGCTCACGTTGAGTTTATCAACGTCCAAATCTACGTTAATTTTTCCGCCTTCTTGTGCACTAACTTTAAAAGAAGTCGCTTTTATAGTTTCTTTACTAGTAACTTCAGCGCCTTCATTAACATCTATCAGCTCAATATGTTTGTAATAAACAGTGATATCCAAATCGTTACCAGATAAAAGTTTAGGAAAAGGCATTCTTAATTTTAATAAACCTTTTTTATTAACAACTTCTACTTCGGCTTCTCTTGCTCCTTTTATTACAATCTTATTTTCAGAAGACTGAACCAGTTTTACACTTAGTTTATCGAATACCTTAACAGAATCAAAATCTCCTAAATCTTTTGTAACCTGTCCAATAGACAATTGTGCCAGCAACAAGGCTGCAACTATAATTAATTTTTTCATGTTTTTCTTTTTTAAATTTAACAATTATTCAGCTCTTCGTAAAAAATGAAAATCTAATTGCTTTTTAACTAAATCGGCATTTTTTACTTTAACGTAAATTTCATCTCCTAATTGTAAAATACTTCCTGATGTCGCACCAACCAAGGCATACTGCTTTTCATCGAAAGTATAATAATCTTCTTTTATTTCTCTGATTCTCACCATTCCTTCACATTTGTTAGAAACGATTTCGACATAAATTCCCCATTCGGTAACACCAGAAATAACGCCGAGAAACTCTTCATCTTGATGATCTTGCATGTATTTAACCTGCATGTACTTGATGCTGTCTCGCTCAGCATTTGTAGCTAAGTTTTCCATACTCGAACAATGCAGACATTTGGTTTCGTAAGCCTCTTCGTCTACAGAAGCGCCTCCATCGAGATAATATTGCAGCAAACGGTGGACCATAACGTCTGGATATCTACGAATTGGCGAAGTAAAATGGCTGTAATAATCAAAAGCCAAACCGTAATGTCCAATATTATCGGTTGAGTATTTGGCTTTACTCATACTTCTAATGGCCAAAGTATCAATAAGATTCTGCTCTTTTTTACCATTTACTTCTTCCATGAGTGAGTTCAATGATTTAGCGATATCACCTTTGCTTCTAAAATCTAATTTGTAGCCAAACTTAGAAATTACAGTCTGCATGGCGATTAATTTATCTTCATTCGGCTCATCATGAATACGATACACAAAGGTTTTCTTTTGTTTTCCGATGTACTCAGCCACCTTTCTGTTGGCTAAAAGCATAAATTCTTCGATAAGATGATTGGCATCTTTTGAAACTTTAAAATACACTCCTTCGGGTTCACCTTCGGTGTTGAGATTAAATTTAACTTCGACTTTATCAAAAGAAATAGCGCCTTGCTGCATTCTTTTCTTTCTCAGAATCTTAGCCAGTTCATCTAGTTTTAAAGTAGCTTCAACAATTTCATCTGCAACAACATACGATGATCCGGTAATAGAAATAGCATCCGGAATCGTATTATTTCCTTTTGTTTCAATGATATGCTGCGCTTCTTCGTAAGCAAAACGCTGATCAGAATAGATTACAGTTCTTCCAAACCACTGATTCATAACCTGAGCTGTCGGAGAAACTTCAAATACAGCAGAGAATGTATATTTCTCCTCGTTCGGACGAAGCGAACAAGCAAAATTCGACAACACTTCAGGAAGCATCGGCACTACTCTATCTACCAAATAAACCGAAGTCCCTCTTTGATATGCTTCATCGTCCAGAATAGTTCCTTCTTCAAGATAATACGAAACATCCGCAATATGAATTCCGATTTCGAAGTTGCCGTTTTCTAACTTTTTGAAAGACAAAGCATCATCAAAATCTTTTGCATCTTTTGGATCTATCGTAAACGTAAGTGTATCGCGCATATCACGACGTTTTGCAATCTCAGATTCCTGAATCGTAGTATCCAGCTTTTGGGCATACACCTCTACTTCTACCGGAAAATCTGCAGGCAAGCCATATTCGGCTAAGATAGCATGAATCTCTGTGTTGTGCTCTCCAGGTTTTCCGAGTACTCGAATTACAGATCCAAACGGGCTGTCGGCTCTTTTTGGCCAGTCTTCGATAGCAACCAATACGACATCTCCATTTTCTGCTTCTCCGATTTTATCTTTCGGAATAAAAATATCTGTGTACATTTTCGGATTGGCAGTAGAAACAAAAGCAAAATTTGCCTGAATATCTATTACTCCAACAAACTCTGTTTTATCTCTTTCTAGAACTTCAATTACTTCTCCTTCAGGTCTTTTTCCTTTTCTTCGGTTATAAACGTAAACTTTTACTTTATCCTTATCCAAGGCACGATTCAGATTATTGGTCGGAATAAAAACGTCTTCTTCAAATTCATCACAAATAAAATATGCCGTTTTTCTGCTCGTCATATCTATCGTTCCTTCGTAATAATCCTGGCTAACAGCTTTAATTAAGTATTTGCCAGGCTCTGTCTCAATGATTTTTTTCTGAGAAGCCAAGATTTTCAAATCTTTTATAATCTGGTTTCTGCTTTTTGTATCATCAAGTTCTAACTTAGCTGCTATCTGTTTGTAATTAAATGTTTTATTAGCACTTTGCGATAAAATTTTTAGTATTTTTCCTGAAAAATCTTTATCATTTTTTATCGGCTTTCTAATTTTCTTACCCATATATCTTTTCTTATAAAGTTTAAAATTACAAATAAGATATCAGATAATAGATTGCGAGAAATAGATTTATTCAAAATATTACTTCTTATCTTTACTAAAAGACCAAAAATGGAAAGCTTTAAAACAATCGCTATATTCAATTATCCACACGAAACTGTCGTTCTGCGCCACTTACTAGAACAGGAAGAAATTCCGCATTTTTTCGAAAACGAAATCACGCTTTCGGTTGTTCCACTCTACACAACAGCACTCGGCGGAATCAAACTCAAGGTTCATCCCAACGATTTCGAACAAGTTCAGGAAATTCTGGACAATCTCAACAGTCCGCTCAAAATAGTCTGAAGCAAAATCAAATCCAGAATAAATTCAAACTCAAAAATTTTTTTTTCAATTTCAACTTTTTTAGTTTTCAACATATATTAAATACAACAAAAAAGAATTTTTAAAATTTAAAAAAATTTGATGGTTATTATAGTGTGTTAATATGTCGAATAATTTTTTTTTTTGAGTCATTGAAATCTCGTTTTACTTATTTATTCTGAGTTATTAACATAGTTATTTTTGGTTAAATAATTAATTTATAAGACTTTTTGTATTTTAATTAACAACGGTTGACAACCAAATTTGAATTGATTTTGTAGATAAGTTGATATGTTGATTTCTGTTGAAAATGCTATTTTCGATATTGATAACTTTTCCAAAAATTCCCGAAACTTTTCTTGCATTTTTCATTTCGGTTTTGGATTAAGTATTTTTCGGAAATAACCAAAAAAAACTTCTAATTTTCTTTTCGAACTTATTAACATTTTCTGTTAATTTAAAGTTAACTGAATATCAAGCAATTACAAACTCGTGTTAACACCGCAAAATTTTAAGAAATATTTTGTTTTTTATGTATTGATTTTGAGATACTTATGAAGTTATTAAAAATGTTGATAACTGTGTAAGATTTTGAATGTAAGATAGTTGTGATTCTTATTTTTCTGGCACTAATTTCCCGAATGCAAGCAAATCTGTATTGGAATGTTTATATAGTATTTAAAAAGAAAAAAATTAGTGAAAATTAGCGCAATTCGTAGCAACCATTTATTAATTGATTAATTTTGCACAGCACAACTTAATAGTAAAGAAAAATGAAAATTTCGATAGGAAACGACCACGCTGGTCCTGAATATAAAAAAGCAATTGTTGAAATGCTTAAGGCAAAAGGTTATGAAGTAACGAATTATGGTACCGATACAGATGCTTCTGTTGATTATCCTGATTTTGGGCATCCGGTTGCCACTGATGTATCTGAAGGAAAAGCTGATTTTGGAATCGTAATCTGCGGAAGCGGTAACGGAATTGCAATGACTGTTAATAAACACCCTAAAGTGAGAGCTGGCTTGTGCTGGACAAAAGAAATCGCTTATTTAACGCGTTTACACAACGATGCTAATATCGTGAGTATTCCGGCGCGCTTCACTTCTATTCCGCAAGCTGTAGAAATTGTTGAAACATTCTTAAATACTGCTTTTGAAGGCGGAAGACACCAAAATAGAGTGAATAAAATTGCTTGTTCGTAAAAAGTCAAAAAAATCGGGTGCTTCGCACCAATAGCATAAAAACACACCGGGCGGATTTTTATATTTGTCCGGTTTTTATTTTTAAGTAATTAAAAATCAATTATTTAATTTCCAAAAATAGAGTTATTAACAATGTTGATATCTAGATATTGTTAGTCCATTTCAAATAGATCAATACTCCTTGAACTAAAATAATATAAAGGAACTTCATAATAAATGTAGTTTTACTCGTTTTATGTCTAAAGAAAAACATACCTGTCAATAACCCAATAGTACCACCAATAAAAGCGAGAATAAATAATACACTTTCGGGAATTCTTCTGTTGTGCCTACGGGCTTGAAATTTATCGTAACCCACAAGAAGAAATGTTAGGCTATTTACAAATAAAAAATAGAGTAATAAAACTTTCATGGGCTAGGAATTAAAAACAAAGATATTATTTTAGCAAAATTATTGATTTATGCACTTCAATTTTTAACAAGTAAAATATATCATTTTAAATTTAAGAATTTATTTCATTAAACGTATGACTAATATTCAATTCATTGCCAAATCTGTTCAGGCACCTGCTGTAAGCATTCAAAACACAGTTAAATTATTAGAAGAAGACTGTACAATTCCGTTTATTTCGCGATATCGAAAAGATGCTACAGGAAATTTGGATGAAACTGTAATTGAGCAGATTGCAAAATTGCAGAAAGAATACGATACGCTTATAAAACGTAAAGAAGCCGTTCTAAAATCTATTGAAGAGCAAAAGGCACTTACGCCAGAATTGAAGAAAAAAATCGAAGACAGTTTTGATTTGCAAGAGATTGAAGATTTTTACCTTCCATACAAAAAGAAGAAAAAAACAAAAGCCGATGTGGCGCGCGAATTTGGTTTAGAACCATTAGCAAAATTAATTATATCGGAAAGTGATGCTGATATCGATTTTATCTCGACGCAGTACATTAATGAAAATGTTATCAACGAAGAAGCCGCAATCCAAGGCGCAAGAGATATTGTAGCCGAATGGATTAACGAAAATATTTATGTTCGTAAACAACTTCGTAGATTGTTTCAGCGTAAAGCGACTATTGCTACAAAAGTTGTTAAAAAGAAAGCGGAAGAAGAAGGAGCGCAGAAATTCAATCAGTATTTTGATTGGGAAGAACCATTGACAAAAGCGCCGGCACACCGTTTATTAGCGATGCTTCGTGCAGAAAATGAAGGTTTTATCAAAATGAAAATCGATGTTGATATCGACGACGCTTACGATGTAATTGACGAAATTATCATTAAAAAACAAAACAATACTACAGCTCATTTGCAATTAGCAATTGAAGACAGTTATAAACGTTTGTTGAATCCAGCAATTGGAAATGAAACCTTGCAGGAAGCAAAAGCAAAAGCAGATGCTAATTCCATTCAGGTTTTTGCTAACAATTTAGGACAATTATTATTGGCTCCGCCGTTGGGAGAAAAACGAATTTTAGCAATCGATCCAGGATTCAGAAGTGGTTGTAAAGTAGTTTGTCTGGACGAAAAAGGCGATTTATTATACAACGAAACCATTTATCCGCACGCACCTCAAAATGAGGAAACAATGGCAATCAAGAAAATCCGTTCGATGGTAAATGCGTATCAAATTGATGCTATTTCTATCGGAAACGGAACGGCTTCAAGAGAAACAGAATTTTTCATTAAAAAAATTGCTTTCGATAAACCAATTCAAGTTTTTGTAGTTTCAGAAGCTGGAGCTTCGGTTTATTCAGCTTCGAAAATTGCGCGTGAAGAGTTTCCAAATTACGATGTAACGGTGCGTGGTTCGGTTTCTATTGGGCGACGACTTTCAGATCCTTTGGCCGAACTGGTTAAAATTGACCCGAAAGCTATTGGAGTAGGTCAGTATCAGCACGATGTGGATCAAACTAAGCTAAAAGAAGAGTTAGATAATACGGTAATTCGTTGCGTAAACTCAGTTGGAATAAATATCAACACAGCGAGTAAACATTTGCTGAGTTATGTGAGTGGAATAGGAGAGAAGCTGGCCGAAAACATTGTACAATACCGTTCTGAAAACGGACCTTTTGAAGATAGAAAACAGCTGAAAAAAGTGCCTCGTTTGGGCGATAAAGCCTATCAGCAAGGAGCAGCATTTATTAGAATTACTAATGCTAAGAATCCGCTGGATAATTCGGCGGTGCATCCGGAAGCTTATCCGGTTGTGGAAAAGATGGCGAAAGATTTGAATATTTCTTTGAATGAATTAATTGCAAATAAAGAAAAAACAGCGCTTATTAAGCCCGAAAAGTATGTTACACCTGAAATTGGTTTATTGACACTAAAAGATATCATAAAAGAGCTAGAAAAGCCTGGATTGGACCCAAGAAAGTCAGCTAAGGTTTTTGAGTTTGATGCGAATGTAAAATCAATCAAAGATTTGAAAACCGGAATGATATTACCTGGAATTGTGAATAACATCACCAACTTTGGCTGTTTTGTTGACATCGGAATCAAAGAAAGCGGATTAGTTCATATTTCTCAGTTAAAATCGGGCTATGTAAGCGATGTAAACGAAGTCGTTAAATTGCATCAGCATGTGGATGTGAAAGTGACTGAAGTTGATGAGGATCGAAAGAGAATTCAGCTTACTATGATTTTGTAGAAATTCCAATTTTTAAAATTCCAAATTCCAAGATTATTGGAATCATTAAATAAAAAATGCCCAAATTACAATTGTAGTTTGGGCATTTTTATGATATAATTCTAAAATTATATTTTTATAAATTTTTGAGAAGTTTCTCCGCTTTCTGCTTTTATTTTAATTAAATATAAGCCTGATGTAAAAGAACTTACGTCTATTGAAGTATTTACATTTTCTTTAGTGTAGATCAATCTTCCTAACAAGTCATAAATTTTTATGGAATAATTTGAATCTTGTAATGAGTTGATGTTTAATGTATTTTTTACAGGATTAGGCCATACAGAAAATGATTTGTTTTCTTTAATGAAATCTTCGTTTGATAAGACCACTTCAGTTCCTTTTATTCGGATTAGAAAAGCAGCAGCAATATCGGTTTTAAAACTAGAAAACGCCCCTCCTAAAACAATTTTTCCATCTTTTTGTAAGGCGATAGAATTTAATCCCACTTTATCATTTTCTGAGATATAATTATAAACAAGACTGAAACTACTTCCAGTAAATGTGGTGTCAATACTTCCATCAGGATTTAATCGCGCTATTCTATTAGCTGCGTAGTTATTATAAAGTGAAAACTGACCAGCAACTATTATTTTTCCATCTGTTTGTAGAGCTATAGAATTAACATAATAGCTAAAACCAGTATTACTTTTAAAAGTAGTGTCTATACTTCCATCAGAATTTAATCTTAAAATATAATTGTTGGTTTTGCCTTGATAGAATTCAAATCTTCCACCGATAATTATTTTGCCATCAGACTGAACTACAATTGACAATACATCTCCTAATGAATATTGACTGCCAAATCCTGTTCCGATATTAAAGGTATTATCTTTACTCCCATCAGCATTTAAACGGATTAAATAGTTTTGACTAGTTCCTTGGTAGTTTTTAAATTTTCCTCCGACGATTATTTTTCCGTCTGTCTGTAAGCATAGAGATAAAATTTCAGCATCAAAGCCAGTTCCTATATTAAATGAAACATCTTTAGTTCCATCTGAGTTTAAACGAATCAAACGATTTTGACTGACATTTTGATAAAAATTAAAAAGTCCTCCAACGAGAATTTTCCCATCAGGCTGAATTGCAGTACAGTTTACTGTACTATTGAATCCGGTTGTTCCTGTACTAAATGAGCTGTCCTTGCTTCCATCTGCATTTAAACGAATTAGGGCATAATTATTTTCATTTTTATATTTGGTAAAAGCACCTCCTACAATTACTTTTCCGTCTGTTTGTTGATTTATGGTATTTACAAACCCATTAAATCCATTCTCGATATTGAAAGAAGAATCTTTACTTCCATCAGAATTATAGCGAATTATATAATTTTGAGAAGCTTCATTATGTGTGGTAAACTTTCCGCCAGCTAAAATTTTATTATCAGATTGTATAGCAATTGTATTAACAAGATTACTTAATCCGTTGCCTTTACTAAATGAGGAATCTCTACTTCCATCAACATTTAAGCTTATAAGATAATCGTTTCTAACTCCTTGAAAAGTGTTAAAGTCACCACCCATAATAAGTTTTCCGTTACTTTGCAAAGTTATCGTATAGACTGAGTAACCATTTGCAATTCCAAAACCATCCTCAGTTTTAAAAGAATCGTCAACACTTCCATCGATATTTAGACGAATTACGTGATTCTCGTTTGGTTTGTTGTAATTAACAAAGTTTCCTCCAGCCACTATTTTTCCATCTGGTTGAAGACAAAGAGCTTCAACATTATAGTTTAGCGCAAATTTCAAATTAAAAGGGTTATCTGTACTTCCATCAGAATTTAAAGAGATTAAGCCTGTTTCTGTTTGCGTTCCGGATCGATAAAACCATCCTCCAGCAATTATTTTTCCATTGGGCAAAATAAGTAATTTTCGAACTGCGCTGTTAAATAATGTATAAGTATTGAGAGAGGAATCTCTTGTTCCATCAGCATTTAATCGAATTAAATTGTAGTTATAGGTATCTTGAAATTTAGAAAAACTACCTCCAGCTACTATTTTACCATCACTTTGCATTGCTAAGCAATAGACAATATCATTAAACCCGGTACCGATATCAAATGTTGTATCTTTCGTTCCATCAGGATTTAATCGAATCAAATAGTTTTGGGTATTGCCCTGATAGGACTTAAAACCACCTCCAACAAGTATTTTACCATCAGGTTGTATCAATATAGTATGCACTGTTCCACCACGATCGTAATTCTTAGCTTTAACAAAACCAGTACCGATATTAAATGTATTATCTTTACTTCCATCTGGATTTAGACGAATAAGATAATTTTGATCATTATCTTGAAATTTAGTAAAATTTCCGCCCACAAGAATTTTTCCATCAGTTTGAACAGCTATTGTATAAACACTTGAATTTAGTCCTTTTCCTGGGTTAAAGGATTTATCTCTACTACCATCAGGATTAAGGCGTATCAAATAATTAGCAGTTAATCCTTGATAAGCAATTAAATGACCACCTACAAGAATTTTCCCATCAGATTGTACTGCTGAGGTAAGTACAGGGTTATTGAAGCCAGGGACAGCGCCAAAATTAGTTTCAATGTCTGCAGGATTTTGAGCAAATAGTAAAAAGGTTTTTAAAAAGAAAAGTAAAAAGAGTAAAGTTTTTTTCATAGAATAATTTTTAATCAAATATATAATAATTTTCTTCCAAGATGTTTTTTAAGAAAACAGAATAAAAAAACTCCCAAATTAAGATCCTATAATTTGGGAGTTTCTATGTTTAAGATTATTTCAAAATTACTTTTTTGGTAATGCTTTTAAATTCGTCGTTGGATATTTTTACAAAATAAACGCCTGATGCTTGATTGGCCAGATTTATTTCTGTTGTTTCGGAATTTGTTTTTTGTTGATGAATAACACTTCCGGAAGGAGAAATTACTGAAATAGTTGATTGCTGAGGCGCACTAATTGTGATTCGATCAGCGCTCGGATTTGGGAAAAGCGTAACTGTAGATTTTTCAATATCAAAATTATCATTAGACAAAGTGGCATTTAATGGCAAATAGAAATTACCTGTTAACAAAAAAGTATACAAGGTTTTTAGGGTGTGGTTAAAATAGCTGTTTGGTTCGTTTAGATTTTTAAGATCAGCATAAGAAGCATCAAGATGTGCTTGATTTTCGCCTCCCATCGCAGCACAGGCAAACGCACCCACAAATGTAGCATTGTGCCATTGGCCGGTTGCAGAACCATTTTGACTGTAACCGTCTTTAATATTGGCAGAACCGCCCAGATTTACACGTACAAAGTCAGATGATTTTTTTGAATATGTTTTTGCTTCGGCTGTACCGTACCAAAGATAATCTACAGCGATTCTCCAAGGTGTTCTGGCAGCATCATACTGATAATTTCTACCACCATTTGCATATTGTCCAGCTTGAGAAGAATACGCTCCAGAAGCTTCGCACCAGTCAGAAACCAAACCCCCGGCAGCATTGTTTACTGTTAAATTGTTGTTGATAACGGTGTAAGCTTTTGCCGCAACCTGATTCCAAAATACGCTGTCGTTGGTATAAGCGCCAAAAGCTCTGTAATACGCTGGCGAAAAGTAAGAAGGATTCGTAATTGAGCTTCCGCCGAATTGATCTCCGGGTTTTAAAACATAGGTATTTGCTTCAACCTCATGATTTTTAATCGCTGCAATCAGTGTTTTAGCATCATTTTTATAATTAATAGTTCCGGCGCTAGCCCACTGGTAATCGGCAACAATGAGCGCTAGAGCGGCATCAAGTTCGGCGTCGGTTGCACCATTTTGGCCAGCAGTTCCAGAACAACCGTTTATTTTCCAGTTCATTACACCATTGCCGTTTACATTGTCTTTATAATAAAGCCAGAGACCATCAAAAAGCGTTTTGTCGCCTTTATAAGCAGAAAGCAACATTCCGTAAGCAATTCCTTCAGAGACAGTTTGGGCAGAATTATCAAATTTTACTCTGAATCGTCCGTTAGAGCAGGTTTCGACAAAATTCATTTTCCAAGTATCGTAACTTGTTTGGGCATCTTGACTGTTTCTGGCCGATGCCATAAGGCCGTTTCCGTAGATTTTATTGGCAGGAAACGGTTGTGTCTGCGCTGGACTTTCTGCAACACACAGAAAAGCCATAGCGAAAAGCAGGTTTTTCATATTTTTTAAAATTTAGGGTGCCTAAAAGTAAGATTATTTTCCTTAAATAAAAATCCGAATTGCAATTTACATTTCGGAATTGAAGAATAATTTTTAAGATTGCAATCTTATATGAATAAATTTCACTGCTTTAAATCAATATTTTGCATAAAAAAAATCCCGAATTACAAGACAATTAATCTGTAATCCGGGATTTTGATAAGTTGAAGGCTACTATTTTGTTTCTTCTTCTTGTTTTTTAGCAGCAGGTTGATCGTCTTTAGCAGCATTCTTAAATTCTTTAATACCGCTTCCTAAACCTTTCATAAGTTCTGGAATTTTTTTACCTCCAAAAAGTAAAATTACAATAGCTACTATAACAAGGATTTCTGTAAGACCTAATCTTCCCATGGTTGTATATTTTGTGCCGAAGCAAATTGTTTTTCTGTATTATTTTGCAAAGGTATATAGAAATAAACGAACTAAATGTATTTTTGGTTCAAAATATTTGTTTTTTACAGCGTTAAATATTTTATAAAATTAAAAAATTTCGTATATTCATAAAATTCTCACGCCTGCTTCGATCCGATTAATTATTATATTTGCTCGTATACTATGTTATGAAGAAGAAGAAAAAAAAGGGCACTTTCAGAAAAAAATTATTTACAAAAAACCGACTGGTAATTTTGAATGAAAACACATTTGAAGAGATTTTTTCGTTCAAACTCAATTTAATGAATGTCTTTGTGACCTTTACTCTCGGAGGAATTTTTCTGATTTCTGTTACCACTTTTATAATTGCTTTTACTCCTTTGCGTGAATTTATTCCGGGATATTCTTCGACCGAATTAAAAAGAAATGCGACAAAATTAGCCATAAAATCAGATTCGCTGGAAACAGCTTTGAGACAAAACGAAGCTTACATAAAAGGAATCCAGAAAGTTTTGAAGGGTGAACTGGATTATGCAAAATTTAATAAAGATTCTATTCTAGCAGAAAATACAGAAGTGCCCGCAGGTCTTGACATGAAAACGAGCGATGCCGAAATTAAGCTTCGTGACGAAGTAGCCAAAACCGAGAAGGAAATAAACGAAAATTCCAAAAACAAAAAGAAGACCGACCAAAAATAATACCATAAAGAATGTCAATTAAATCTGTAGCGGCCAAAATATTTGCCGGCAATATATATCGTCAGACTCAAAACTGGGCAAAAAAACCGGTAGAGACGCAGCAAAAAGTTTTTAATAATTTGATTAAAAATGCAAAGCAGACAGAGTTTGGCAAAAATCATCATTTTGAGAACATACAAAGAATTGAAGATTTTCAAAAACAGGTTCCCGTTCGAGATTACGAAGACCTGAAACCTTATATAGAAAAAGTCGTAAAAGGAGAGCAGGATATACTCTGGAAAGGAAAGCCAATTTATTTTGCAAAAACATCGGGCACGACTTCGGGAGCAAAATACATTCCGCTGACCAAAGACTCTATGCCCGCACACATAGAAGCTGCGAGAAATGCGATTCTACATTATATTCATGAAACAGGTAACAGCAAATTTGTTGACGGAAAAATGATTTTCCTACAAGGAAGTCCTATTCTAACTGAAAAGTACGGAATTAAATTCGGCAGACTGTCTGGAATTGTAGCACATTTTGTTCCGAAATATCTACAAAGAAACAGAATGCCTTCATGGGAAACGAATTGTATTGACGACTGGGAAACCAAAGTAGACGCTATTGTAGACGAAACCATTGTAGAAGATATGTCTGTTATTTCTGGAATTCCGTCTTGGGTGCAGATGTATTTTGAACGTTTGGAACAAAAAAGCGGCGGAAAAAAGATTGGAGAAATATTCAAGAACTTTAATCTGTTTATTTATGGAGGTGTAAATTACGAACCTTATCGCGCTAAATTTGAAAATATGATCGGAAGAAAAGTAGACAGTATTGAGCTGTTTCCTGCTTCTGAAGGTTTTTTTGCTTATCAGGATTCACAGAAAGAAAAGGGAATGCTTTTGCTTTTGAATTCTGGAATTTTCTACGAGTTCATCAAAGCAGATGAGTTTTTTACAGAAAACCCAAAAGCGCTTACCATTGGAGAAGTGGAGATTGGCGTAAACTATGTTCTGATTATTTCGACAAATGCTGGGCTATGGCGTTATAATATCGGCGATACGATTCAGTTTACTTCTTTATCTCCGTATCGCGTCATCGTTTCGGGCCGCATTAAACATTACATTTCTGCATTTGGCGAACATGTAATTGCCAACGAGGTCGAAAATGCTATGAAAGAAGCTACAGCAGGAACCAATATCGTAATCAATGAGTTTACAGTTGCACCACAAATTACGCCTTCTAGCGGACTTCCGTATCACGAATGGTTTGTAGAATTCGAAAACGAACCAGAAAATACCGAAGCTTTCGCGGAAGCGTTGGACAATTCGATGAGAAAACAAAATATTTACTATGATGATTTAATTACCGGAAATGTTTTAAGAAAAGTGGTTGTCACGAAAGTATCTAAAAACGGTTTTCAGGAATATATGAAATCACAGGGAAAATTGGGCGGACAGAATAAGATTCCGAGATTGTCGAATGATAGAAAGATTGCGGATAGTTTGAAGTAGCACATTCAGACAATATTTTCTAAATTAATAAGTTATTTACTACATTAAATAAAAAAAGAAGTAAATAAAAAATTAATGAATCAAGGAAAATTTCAAAATAAATACCGTGTTTCTTCAATAAGAGCTCAATGGTGGGATTATGGTTGGAACGGAGCCTATTTTATAACAATTTGTACACAAGACAGAAAACATTATTTTGGAGAAATTCAAAATAATAAAATGGTTTTGTCGGAGGTTGGTATTATTGCTGATATATTGTGGTATCAAATTCCGTCACACCATAAAAACGTTGAATTGGGTGATTTTGTGGTCATGCCAAATCATATTCACGGAATTTTGATTATCGATAAACAATTGGATAACGCAAATGACGTGGGCATGGATTTCGTACAGACAGGGCATGCCCTGTCTCAACAATCGACGGAAATATCATCGGAATCGAATCCAGGTTCACAACGTTTTCAAAACATTGGAAAAAATACCATTTCGTCAATTGTTGGATCCTATAAATCTGCGGTAACCAAACATGCCAACAGATTAGGGTATCCACATCAATGGCAGAAATTATTTTATGATAATATCATTAGAAACAATAATGATTATCAAAGAATTTCTGATTACATTGTTTCAAATCCTGAAAATTGGTCAAAGGATAAATTTAAGACAGAAGATAAATCAAAATGATTTTTTAAAAAATAACATCGTAGATACAAGGCATGCCTTGTATTTGCTTACATTTGAGTTTATAAAATAAAATAGAATGAAAGAAACCAAACATATATCAAGATCAAGAGCACAGGAATCGTCTGCGGCTATCGAAAAAATGTACATTACAATGCGTCATTTATTCAACCGTGGATTTTATAAACCAATGGGAGTTTCTGGTGACAGCCTGCGTGAATCATTATTAGCATTAAGACCAGAAATTTATGGAAATATTGCCGAAGAAAAGGTAGAACTAAACGGACTTTTGTACGTTATAGAACGTCTTCCGATCGGAATCGAGCAATGCCGTTTTATTAATCTGACTTCTGACGAGGGTTATTCTAAATCTCATTTTCAGCCGATTGTTCCTCCCAAAAGAAGAAGAAACTGCTATAGGATCGATGAAGAGCAGATGAACGTAGAAATCACTCGCGGCCGTTCTGACATTTACGATATCCTGACACATTTGACTTTTATTTTTATAGAATCGCATAAAATAAAAAACAGGGTTTTATTAGACGACGGTGGAGAAGTTTCTAGAGACTGGCAGAAATTGGAACAAGCAATCATGCAACCAAAAAAACTTTCGCAGATTGAGAAAGAAAAGGCCATTTCGCATGTTGCTAATATTTTGGCACGAACTTTTGAAGAAGTTTTGGACATCTATGATGCTTTTGGATCTGAAAATGCTCCCGATCGTTTCCTGCACGTTATTTACTGGCTCGGAAAATTAGCGATAGAAGAAGTTATCGAAAATAATAAACGCACAATTACCTTTAGTCCGGTCTTGAGAGAGAGATTAGGACATCATATTCATGGTGAAATCTGGGCAACCAACATCAAGGAAGTTTTAAAGGAAAATAATCTTTTAAAGAGACCAATTCACGTTATTAGTGCGAATATGCACAGTGTGATGAATTCGATTTTTGCAACGCCGTTGTTAAAAACAAAATTCAAAGACAAATCAGATTTCTTTATTTATGAAGAATTAAGCAAATCTAGCGCCAAAGAAACCAGAAGTATAGTAGAAGAACTGGCTATGAAAAACGGAATGATTTCGTTGCCAGATTGTTCGGGAACTAATATTGATGTTCAGATTTTTGATACAGCCAAAATTAACTGGTCAAAAACGGCATTTCCGTATGCCAATATCGATGAAGAAAAACCTGTGATCATTGTTATGGATTATGCTTTTGGAGAACAAGCATACGAAACCATCGACGAGCTTTTGAAACCTTATAAAAAAGAAACTTTGCTCAATGTAAAATCAGTTTCGATTATGGGGAAGGCCGGAATCCTAGAAGGTGGAAAAGGAGACATCATGATTCCGTCGGCACATATAAACGAAGGAACTGCGGATAATTATTTCTTCGAAAACGAATTAACAGGTGCCATGTTTGAAGGAAATGATATTGCTGTTTTTGAAGGCGCTATGGTAACAGTGTTAGGGACTTCGCTGCAAAACAGAGATTTACTGAAATTTTTCCACGAATCGACTTGGGGCGTAATTGGTCTAGAAATGGAAGGATCTTATTACCAAAAAGCAATCCAGTCGGCATCTAAAATTAGAAAAAGCGTACCGCATGATATCAAAGTTCGTTATGCCTATTATGCCTCTGATAATCCTCTTGAAACCGGAAGCACACTAGCTTCGGGCGGATTAGGAACCACCGGTGTAAAACCGACTTATTTGATTACGATTAAAATTCTGGAGCAGATTTTCAATATAAAAGCAGCTGTATAAATGAATGCAAAAACGCCTCAAAATATAGAAGACCAAGAAGTTGATTTGACTTTGATTTCAAAAAAGATTGGTGACTTTTTTGGGAGAATTAATGCGTCTATCTTTAATGGTATCCAGTTTTTTATTAAAAATTGGATTGTTGTTACAGCATTGATTGTTGTTGGTTTTGGACTTGGTATGTTTTTAGATAAAACGCAAAAAACATACGATAATCAAATTATTGTAACGCCAAATTTTGGAAGTGTCGATTATTTGTATTCTAAAATTGATTTTATTCAGTCAAAGATTATAACTGGTGATCAATCTTTTTTCAAAAAAATTGGACTATCTGAAAATACTGAAATTTCAAATATTACAATAGAACCAATAGTTGATGTTTTTAAATTTGTTAACAATAATGAACAAAATCTAGAGGTCTTAAAACTGATGACTTCCAGTGGAGATTTTAAGTCTTTTATTAAAGAAAGTACAACAAGTAAAAATTATCCTTTTTATATAATAACTTTTACAGCAAAAAATCCTTCCTTGGACGAAAATACAGCAAATTTGTTATTAAAATACTTAAATTCAAGTATTCATTATACTAAGGTTCAAAAGATATCTTTAGAAAATATTAGGAGAAAAATAAAAGCAAATGAAGAAATCCTTTTGCAGATTGACAATATCTTAAATAAGTTTTCGGTTTCAGATTCTTATGGAACAGTAAAAAATGACAAATTGGTTTATTATAATGAAAATGTTCAGCTAAATGACATTCTTAAAACCAAGGAAAACCTGATTAGAGAAAACGGTTCCTTAAAAATAGAACAGATTACGTCTGATAAGATTATAAAAGAAAGTTCTGTTGTCACCAATATCGAAAACACTAAAAAGCTAAAAGGAAAAATGAAATATATACTTCCAATTTTATTGCTATTTTCTTTTATTTTCTTGGTGTTTTTAAAAAGGTTTTATAACAAGCAAAAAGCACTACAGTCTTAAAAAAACTGTAATTCAGATGATTATTCTGAGATGAAAAATATCATGACACTTAAATTAAATAATGAAAGGCTCAGAGAAATTTTATTTTTTTTGGCTGTTTTGTTATTAGTAGTTATACCAAAAGGAGGTTTTAAAATTGCAGGCATTCCGTTTACTTGGGGCTATTTATATTTAGGCATACTGTTTTTCCTTTCGTTAATTATAATTTTAAACAAATACAAATTTCCGGTCAATAGCAAGCATTATATGTGTTTTTTAGCCACATTGCCATTTGTTGTTTACTTTTCGATTCATTTATTAATTTTTGGTTATAAGGGATCTACAGGAAATTTTATTGCATTCTATATTAGTTTTGTATTCCTTCCTTTCTTTTTTTACATCATTTTAGGATATTTTCTAAAAAGAATTGATAGTGAATACATAGAGAAATTAATTGCAAATGCCGTTTTTTTGATTTCTTTGTATGGTGTTTTTTTATTTTGTTATAAACAATTCACAGGACGCTTTTTAGAAATTCCATATATAACTGTAAATGCAGCCGATTTGGGAGAACTCTTAAAGTCTAAATTCAACCAGCGTGGTTCTGTAACTAAACTAGTATCAACCTATAACAACGGAAATATTTTTGGAGTATGCACTTTAATGTTGTTTCCAGTTTTCTATAAAAAAACAACAACTAAAATCAAGGTGTGTATTGTCATTGTAGCACTGATTTTAACTTTATCTCGGACAGTTTGGATAGGATTAATATTTTACTTTTTGATTGTATACCGAAACAAACTGCAACAATTGGCAAAGGTTTATTTAATTGGTGCATTTTTTCTCTTCGTGATCAGTTCCTTGCTAATGACACGATATTTTCAATATGGCTCCTTAGAAGGGTTTATTTTTGATTCCAATTTTGGTGGTCGCATTTTGCAGATTCGAAAGATAAACGATATAACCTTATTCGGAACCGAGCCATATACAATCATTGACGAAATTGTTTATCTTTCAATATTTAGGCAATTTGGTATTGTTGGTCTGTTTTTGTTCTGCATTTCTTTTTTTGCTCCTGTTTATATTTTTTTTCAAACCAAAAACAACTACTCAGTTTATATGCTGGGAGTTTTAACTTATTTATTTGTTTGTTTAAGTGACGGTTGTATGTTATTAATTCCCACTCTGGCTTTTTTCTATTTTATCTGTACCATGGCTTTTATAAGTAAGAATAGAACCTAAAAACAGGATATCACAAAAAATAAAAATGTAAATTCCGTATTGTCGTACAAGTACATTTTCTGTCAAAAAAGCAAAAGAAAATAACAACGTAATAGAAAAATAAAGATAGTTTTTGTCTTTTAATGCCGTTTTAAGTTTAATAAATAAAGATGCACTAAAAGCCAAAAACAGGAGAAATCCGCCTTTCATAAAATAATCAAGATATTGATTGTGAGAGTTTAAATTATCTTTAGACAAATCCTCAAATCCATACCCATTATAACAAGAATTTAGTTTTGATTGAATTGATCCATTGTTAGTTCCTAAAAAATGAGAATCTTTAATAACTTTCAACGAACAATAGCAAATGGTATAACGAGAAGAATTTGCGATAGTATTTTTGTTTAAAAACTGAATATCATCCTGATAACGCTGTGATAAAAAAATCACGCCAGAAAACAGCAAAATAAGTGGAATAATAATCAGTTTTAAGTTTACTTGTCTTTTTTTGTAGAAGTAAAAATAACTATTTAAACTAATCAAGAACAAAACCGCATAAAGTGACATTCTTGCGTTTATGATGATTAAGCTAGTTAGCAATACTAGAGATACGAAAATTAAAATTGCCTTGAATTTAAAGGTCTTTTCTTGATTTTTGGCTAGCAAATCAAAAATAAAAAGAATTGCAACTCCTGTCCACAAACTGATATAAGTTCCGTGAATATGAATTGTATTTTCTAAATTAAAACGCGCATAATACCAGTTAAATCGATGATTTGGAATATCATTAATGTAATATACTATTATGTAAATACTAATGAGACTGATACAAATACAATATATCAGAATTATTTTTTCTTTATGTTTTTTGAAAAAATCAGATTGGTATAGACAAATACTGAATAAAGGGACTATAAATAACAAAAGACTGTTAGCAATATTCTGAAGACTTTTTGAATCGAAATAAAAAAGATTGAAAAGCATTAAGACGACAAACGATAACAAAAATGGTATTGTTTTAATTGAAAACAGTTTTTTTCTGTCGTTCCTACAGTGAAGCAATAAAAATAAGCTGACCGCAATCATAATTATCGACTGAACTGCTTCAAACATGTATAAAGCTGAGGTAAATGCCAGAAGATAAAGTAGGTAAACAATTATTCTATTTAACTTTTTATCAATCATCTGGATAACTTTTTAAAAAGATTTTTAATTTTTTCCTGAATAGAAACAGGAAGTTTTTCTCGCATAAACTGAACTAGATATTTTTTGATTTTGAGCTTAAATAATTGATAATTACTGATATTAATTTTAAGAGAATCAATTTCATTTTCAGGAATAAAATCTAGAGACTTCCACTTTGTCGGGTCATTTTCATGAAAGTTGGTAAACTGTTTATAATTGTCTAGACTTATACTTTTCCAGAATTCATAGAAAGCCTCGTTATCAGAATCGTCCCGATGTGACCAATTGGTTATTTTGGTGTAGATTTCTTCATCATCTCTTGCCCAGGATTGGTGTAGCAAAATAAATTTTGTTATTATTTTTTTAGAGTGCCTTGTGGCTCTCATATATTTGTATTTTGGATAATTTGTTGCAACTTCAATTGCGTCAAGAGAATCTTTTATATACAGAAAACCCCCTTCGACTTTTTTGAACAAAGTAATCCATTGTACATGAATTTCTACGGGATTTTTTTCGGGATTATTTAGATAGTGTTTATTGTCTTTTAAAAAAGAGATAAAACCACAAAAATCATTAAAATATTCGTCGCTGTCTATCTGAATGTGCCATCCACCTGCTCCCATTGCCCTTGCGAGTAAGTTACGTTCTCTGGTATCATTTTCAGAGGGAGTATTTTCGGCAATGTAAAAAGAGTCTTCGTAGATTATGATTTTATTCAAAACATCAAACTCTCTAACCCAATCAAAAAAGGCTGGGTCAATAAATAAAGAATTGCCACTCCATGTTAGACGGTCTTTATCTACAGCAAGAACAATCAAATCTGAAGCATCATATACTAACGGAATTGATTTGTATAAATATTTAAAATCGTATGAAACCAGAAAACCAACTTTAATCATTTTTGCTAAAGAAATTTAATTTTTTATCACTCAGTACATTATAGTTCAAGAACAGCGTAATAAATAACTCAGTTATAACAAGTGCGGCAATCATTCCCTCTACCTTGAATAAAATAGACACGAGGAATGAAAGAATAATATTAATTATTAAGCCTATAAAATAGCCTGTAAAATAGATATTTTTCTTTTCATGCATAAGCAAAGACATGTATGCTGACTGATTTAAGGACGCAATTAATGGAATTGGAGAAAGCAGAATTAGATATCTAGAGGATTCTGAAACATATTCGTTGCTCAATAACGAAACAATTTGTTCTGAAAAAAGAATTAAAATAAATGTTCCTAAAGAAAAAACAAGGAAATAATATTTAAAAATCTGCCTTAGAATTTTGTTTAATTCAACCGTATAAACTGTTCCTATATTACAGATTTTAGGAAAAACTCCTTGAAACAATACACCAATGCAATGTTTTCCTAGCATTATGATTTTTTCAGCAACATTATAAATACCAACTGTTTTAGAATCGAAGAAAACGCCTAAAATAAGTGTTCCAGAATTTAAAATAGAACAAACAGTTAGGTTGGTCAGAAACATTTTGAAACCATTTCTTAATTCTTCAAAAATATCTTTAAATGAAGTTAATGAGTATACAAACTTTTCAACCGCAAATAAATAAATAAATGAAGTGACAAAAATAAGGCTGTCAAAGAAACCCAAAACAAAGAATAAAATTTGAAAAGAGCTTTTGTCCTTTATTCCAAACAAAATAGTAAAAATACAGGATATTTTAAAAATGCTGTTGATAACAAAGTATATTTTAACCTTGTCTAGACCAATAAAAACCCAGTGTGTATTTTGCGTACGCGAAAAAAGCATTAAAAATAAAGACGCAAAAAAAAGCGAATTATCACTAAGTCTATCATACAATTGAGCAAGTAGAAAAAGTAATAAAAAAGAAGGAATCGTCAAGAAAAGCTTTGTATTAATAACTGTCGAAATGTAACGGCTGACAGCTTTAAAATCAGGATTTAATTTACCAATTTTTATAGGGCCTAAAGCATTCCATGAATAATCATTAATAACCGATATATAGTTAATTAAGGACAAGGAAATAGCTATAAGACCATAATTTGTAATTCCGAAAACACTGATGTAGAAAGGAATTAAAATTAATGGAAATAAAAAATTTATAAAATTGATACCGAAACTATAAAAGATATTTTTAATCAAAGCATAATAAAATAAAGGCTCCAGATATTGGAGCCACAATATTAAAGTGATTTATCTACCGAGTCATCCGGGCTTCCTTGAGGTGCCCATGAACCAGATTTATCATTACGCATTGTAACTCTTCCAGTTTCTGTATCTAAAACAAATAGACAAACTTCTCCGGTGTCTGTTCTTTGAATAACGGTCATTTGATATTTACCAATTTGACTTTTTTCCTCTTCTTTTTTCTGAGGTTCTTGACAAGAAACAATCCACAAAGACAAACTTAATAGTAAAGCTATTTTTTTCATTTGGTTTTTTTTTCAAAAGTAAATTTTTTTTCAAAAGCTGAAGTGTTTTGAATAAAAATAAACGTCATTAAATTTTAAAACTTATTTTTGAACTAGTTTGTAAAGTTTTGATTAAATGAAATTTGTAATTGATGCTCGTCTTATAAATACTTCTGGTATTGGTACTTATTTAAAAAATGTGCTGCCAGACATCATTTCTGAATTTGAAACGGTTATAGTTTTAGGACGTAAAAATGAAATTTTGCAATTTGAATGGAGCAGAAAAGTAGAAATTATAGAATTTGATTATGAAATGTATTCTTTGAAAGCACAGTTTTTGTTTCCTTTTAAAATACCAAAATGCGATATTTTTTGGTGTCCGCATTTTAATTTTCCTCTTCTCCCCGTTCGTGCCTCAAAAAAAATTGTGACAATTCATGATGTAAACCATCTTACAGACATAAGCCCTATTTCATTTTTTAAAAGAATGTATGCTTCGCTACTCTACAAAAATGCAGTTAAAAAAGCAACCGTAATTTTTACTGTTTCAGAATTTTCAAAACAGGAAATTGTAAAATATACCGATGCTCAACCTGAAAAAATAAAAGTAGTTTATTGTGGTGTCAATGTCCCTTTTTTTGAAAACAAGAAAGAAAGCGAAATTGCTCTGCCCAAAGATTTTATTTTATACATAGGAAATGTAAAGCCACATAAAAATTTGCTGGTTTTAATTGAGGCTTATGCTTTACTGTCAGAAAATTTAAAATCTAAATATAAACTGATAATTGTCGGTAAAAAGGAAGGATTTATTACCAAAGACGATAACATAGATAAGTTTATTGATAAAAATAATTTATATGGAAATGTTATTTTCACTGGTCATATAGAAGATTGCGATTTACCAGTTTATTATCAAAAAGCTTCTGTGTTTATTTTTCCGTCATTATATGAAGGATTTGGACTTCCCATTCTCGAAGCTCTTGCAGCAGGTACAATTGTAATTTCTTCCAATGTTGCAAGTATACCAGAAGTAGGAGGGAATGCTGTTTATTACTTTAATCCAAAGAATGCTAATGAATTGAAAATTAAAATTATTGATGTTTTAGAGAATCCTGTTTTTGATGACGAAGCAATGATTTGTAGGAAAAATCAACTGGAAAAATTTACATGGGAAAAATCTATTCAAAAACATCTCGAAAGTCTAAAGACAATTTCAAATTTAATAAAAGAAAAATAATCTCTTCATTTTATTTGCAAATTTGAACGTTTTAGTATCTTTCTGAAAATTTTCGCACAATAAACAATGAAAAAAGCCCTAATTAGCGATTGGTATTACGTAAACGGCGGAGCTGAAAAAGTGATTCATTCTATAAACTCAATCTGGAACGATTTTGACCATTTCGCATTAATTGACTTTTTGAGCGACGAAGACCGAAATTTTATTCTAAACGGTAAAAAAGCTAAAACCAGTTTTATTCAGAAACTGCCAACTGTAAAAAGAAATCACCGCAAATTTTTGCAACTGTTTCCTATTGCAATCGAACAATTTGACTTGAGAGATTACGATTTAATTATCAGTTCTTCATCGGCTGTAGCCAAAGGGATCCGCACCAATAAAAACCAGCTTCATATTTGTTATTGTCATTCGCCGATGCGTTACGCTTGGGATTTAAAAGAGCAATACCTAAAAGACGCCGGATTAGATAAAGGCTTAAAAGGTCTTTATGCAAAATCGGTTTTAAATAAAATCAAAAAATGGGATTTATCGAATTCAGAAAACGTTGATTTTTTTATAGCCAACTCTAATCACATCGCCAAAAGAATAAAAAAAACATATAACAAAGAAGCAACAGTAATTTATCCTCCAGTCGATGTAGATTTCTTTAGTTTGGAAGAAATAAAAGAAGATTATTATTTTACAGCTTCACGAATGGTTACCTATAAGAAAATACAATTGATTATTGAGGCTTTTAATGAACTTCCGAATAAAAAGCTAATTGTAGCAGGAGAAGGGCCAGAATTCGAAAAACTTCAAAAAACAGCTAAAAGCAATATTGAATTTGTCGGTTTTGTAGAAAATGAAAAACTGAAGAATTTGATGCAAAAAGCCAAAGCATTTGTTTTTGCAGCAGAAGAAGATTTTGGAATTATTCCTGTTGAAGCTCAAGCCTGCGGAACACCAGTTATTGCGCTCGCTAAAGGTGGAACACTAGAAACTGTTCTAGAAAATGAAACAGGGGTTTTCTTTAAAGAACAAACAGCAAAAAAAATAGAGGAAGCAATTGTTGATTTTGAAACGAAAAAATTTGATCCAAAAGTAATCCGCAAACATGCTGTTTTATTTTCAAAGCAAAGATTTGAAAAAGAGATTAAAGAGTTTGTTGACTCAAAATTTAAAAATCATTTAAAATCTTTACACACAAGATAAATACTAGATAGTTTCAAATAATTTCCAAATCTGTTTACATTTGCGTTGAACAAATAACTACCATGAAAAGAATACTTATTACCGGAGCTGCAGGATTTTTAGGATCACATTTGTGTGACAGATTTATCAAAGAAGGATATTTTGTTATCGGGATGGATAATCTGATTACGGGAGATCTTAAAAATATCGAGCATTTATTCAAATTAGAAAACTTTGAGTTTTATCATCATGATATTACCAAGTTTGTTCATATTCCAGGTGATTTAGATTATATTTTGCATTTTGCTTCGCCGGCAAGTCCGATAGATTATTTAAAAATTCCAATTCAGACTTTGAAAGTAGGGTCTTTAGGAACCCATAATTTATTAGGATTAGCCCGAGTAAAAAAAGCCAGAATTTTGATTGCATCGACATCTGAAGTTTACGGAGATCCATTAGTGCATCCACAAACAGAAGAATATTACGGAAACGTCAATACAATTGGCCCTCGCGGGGTATATGATGAAGCAAAACGTTTTCAGGAATCCATTACAATGGCGTATCATACTTTTCATGGCGTAGAAACCAGAATTGTACGTATTTTTAATACTTATGGACCGAGAATGCGATTAAACGACGGACGTGTAATTCCTGCTTTTATTGGTCAGGCTTTGCGCGGAGAAGATTTAACCATTTTTGGAGACGGAATGCAGACACGTTCGTTCTGTTACGTAGACGATCAAGTTGAAGGGATTTTCAGATTATTGCATTCTGATTATGTTTATCCGGTAAATATTGGAAATCCAGACGAGATTACGATTAAAGATTTTGCGGAAGAAATCATAAAACTAACTGGAACAAACCAGAAAGTAGTATATCATCCATTGCCCATAAACGATCCGCTACAGCGTCAGCCAGATACAACAAAAGCGAAAGAATTGTTAGGTTGGGAAGCTAAAGTAAGTCGTGCCGAAGGAATGAAAATCACGTATGAGTATTTCAAATCATTATCTCCCGAAGAATTGGCAAAAGAAGAACATAAGGACTTTTCTAGTTATATAAAATAATCTAAATTCTGAAAGTATTAAACTCTAATGGACGATTTAGTATCTATTCTTACACCAACATACAATACTGAAAAGTTCATTAGAGCAACGATAGAATCAGTTCAAAATCAAACCTATAGAAACTGGGAAATGATTTTGGTTGATGATGCTTCTACTGACGAAACGGTTTCTGTTATTGAAGAATTTGCTCAAAAAGATTCTAGGATAAAACTATTCAAACTAGACAAAAATTCAGGGAATGGTTTTGCCAGAAACGCGGCTTTAGAAAAAGCAACAGGAAAATATATCGCTTATCTGGATTCTGATGATTTATGGTTTCCAGCTAAATTAGAAAAGCAAATCCAATTTTTGAAAGCAAATAATCTACACTTTACATTTAGTTTTTATGATTCTATTGATGAAGATGGAAATGATTTGAATAGAAGAGTAGAATCACCAAATCCGTTAACGTATAGTGAATTGTTTTTCTGCAACTATGTAGGAAATCTGACAGCCATTTATGATGCAGACTATTTTGGAAAGATAGTTTTGAATAATTCCCAAAAACGACAGGATTGGAGAATTTGGCTGACGATTTTAAAACAAATCAAAACAGCAAGACCAGTTGCAGAATCTTTGGCGCTTTACAGAATCAGAAAGAATTCTGTATCTTCTTCAAAATTCAAATTAATAAAACACAATTTTGGTGTTTACAGAGAATTTCACGGATATAATCTCATTTTTTCTGTTTTCTTGATGATGAGGTTTTTATTTACTCAACTCATAATAAAACCAAAATTTATTAAGAAGATTTAAAATTCACCTTGAAGTCGCAATTTTCGACTTCAAGTTTTAAGATCATAATTTATGACCTTAAAGAGCTATTTTTTATAGCCAATCTTCACTCTTTCAGTCTCATTTTCTTTTTTCTCAGTCAATTCATCTAAATAAGAAAATACCAACTCAATGTTTTTATCGTGATTCTCTAACTTCTTCTGAATCTGAAGAATATCGACTTTAATTTCCGTTGTATCCAAGAGCATTTGTCTCACTTTCGTGAAGATTCGCATAATTTCAATATTGGTTTGAATTGCTTTTTCGCTTTTTATAATACTAGATAACATCAAAACTCCATGTTCAGTAAAAGCCATTGGCGCATATCGTAAACCAATCTTATCAGAATTGGAGGTCACAAATTGTGACCTCCAATTTTCAAACTCTGTTTTATCTAATTCAAACATAAAATCTTCAGGAAATCTAGATAAATTTCTTTTAACAGATTGTTTAAGTACTTTTGTCTCTATTCCGTAAAGCAATGCCAAATCACGATCCAACATCACTTTTTGTCCACGTATAAAATATATTTTATTAGAAATTGTTTCTTCAGAAAGGAAAGATTGATTGTCCATAAGTTTTTAATTAAAAAACAAATGTAAGATTTTATTTATATTTATAAAAGCGATTTAAATTGTTTTAGTTTCCCTCGATTGGTTCTTTCTAAAACTATTTTTCGGGTAAAAGTAAAATTTAAATCAGGTTCAAGATATAGGGAGATTGCTTCTCCTATCTTTTGAATCTGTTCGGCAGTCAGTCCTTTTTCAGCAACATATTCAATTTCAAAAGAATCTAATTTGGTTTGTTTGATAATGAATTCTTTTACGTTTCCATCGTCTTCAATTATGCTTTTGGTTACATAATAGAAAGTCAATCCTGGAGATTTTTTCCCGCTAGGCAGTATCGCAACGTCATTCGTTCTGCCAATCAATTTTTTTAGAATTGGTTTTTGTGGAGTGCTTTTTTCATCTAGAATTCCAATGTCGCCAATCTCATATCTAATAAAAGGATTTGCTTTATTGAATAATGAAGTAATCACGATCTTGCCTTCCGTTCCATGTGGCACAGGGTTATTGTTTTCATCTAAAATTTCTACGAAAAGGGTTTCTGCATTTACCTGCCATTCTCCTTGAGGATTTTCAAAAGCAATCAAATCAAGTTCAGATGCCCCATATTCGCTTATAATCGGAATTCCGAATTGTTTCTCTAGCAATTCTTTATCCGTTTCAAAAAGCATTTCCGAAGTAACAAAACAAGCTTTTAAAGTCGGACAGATTTCTTTTAAAATAATATTTTTCTGTTCCAAATATTTAGCAAACAAAACAATAGAACTGGTGTAACCATTGATATAATCAAACTTTTTGGTTTTGAATTTCTGCAGAAATTTTTCCAGAATTTCATCAGACAAATCAAAAACCGGAAAACGAAAACGATGCGTCAGGAAATCCTTGAAACGTTCTTTTTGGTAACCAATAAAATCCATCGGAATGCCATAAAAACGTGCTTGATACGAATGATTAAAGTCAATTCCGAACCAGCCAAAACGCATAATATTCGAAGCCCAGGTTAAAGCGTGACTGTATTTGTCTTTCGCAAAAACAAAAGGTGTTCCGCTCGATCCAGAGGTTTTGTTGAGGTAAATGTTTTTTCTCGAATATCCTTCTGAAAGTCTTTCTTCAAGCGGTTTTTGGAGATTTTGTTTGTTTAAAATCGGAAGATTTTCCCAATTTTGAGATGTTGCATTTCCTGCCAATTCTTTGTAAAAAGGATTGTTTCTTAAATGAAAATCAACAATTTCTGTTTTTTTGTTTTGAAGAAATACAGCAAATTCTTCTTCAGAAAAATGAACAATTTTATCCAATTCTATATTGGCCTTCTTAATAGGAAAACCATTTAATTGAAGGGAAATATCAAAAAGACGAATCATTAAACTGCTTCTTTTAAATCGTAACGTTTAATCGAATTTAGTTCCTGACCTTTATTAAATTCTTCTTCTTCAATATCAAAATCATCTTGAAGACCAAGCCAGAATTTTGCTGAATTTCCAAAATAATGACTCAATCGCAAAGCAGTATCAGCCGTAATTCTGCGATTTCCTTTAATAATTTCAGAAATTCTTGTCTGAGGAATTTTTAAATCTTTAGACAAACGATAAGGTGTGATATTGAGTGGAATTAAAAATTCTTCTGATAAAATTTCTCCTGGATGTATGTTTTTTAATTTTTCCATTTTCTAAAAAATAGAATTAAATTCTATGGTATCAATTATGATTACTTTTGGGAAATCGATTTTTTTCAGAAGATTAAAATCAGAATCATGTGTTACAATGAAATCAGCATTGGATGAAATGGCGCAATCAACAAATTTATTATCATCTTCATCTTTCAATAAATTGAATTTAAAATAATTGGTTATATATTCAACATTTTTAAGGTTTTCTAAGACACCTAATGCATTTTCACTGGCAGTAATTCCCATTTGCTGTTCAATAATTTCGGCATATTCAGCTAGAATGTCTGTTGTTAGACATAGAATATATTTACCATCAAGTAAATTTCTAAAAATCCAATGAAGTTTTGATTTGCTAGAAATAGAAACCAGAAAAACATTTGTATCTAAGACAATTTTTTTCAAGATTTCTTATTTTGATTTTCTCATTTTTTTTGTCAACATATCATCAACAGTTTTATCATCCCATTTTTTGTCATCCCAAATTTTATCAGCTTGATTTATAAGTCTTTCAGAAAAAAACAACGCAAGTGTTTGCTTCAAATCAATTAAATCTTTTTCAGATAATTGATGAGAAAATGTTTTTAACAGTTCTAACTGAACATTGGTAAAAGGTTGTTTTAAAACAGATTGCATGACTATTACATTTTTTGAATCAACTAAAATTACAAATTAGTTAATTATCAAAAGTAACTAAAAAAATTATTATATACCGTTTAAACCCACTATTTTTGCACCACAACTAAATACAACAACACCATGACAATTTTACTATTGGGATCAGGCGGAAGAGAGCATGCTTTTGCGTGGAAAATGACTCAGAGTCCGCTTTGCGAAAAACTTTTTGTAGTACCTGGAAATGCAGGAACTGCTGCAATTGCTGAAAACGTGGCAATCTCTGCGACAGATTTCGAAGCTGTAAAAGCTTTAGTACTTAAAGAAAATATAAGTTTAGTAGTCGTAGGACCTGAAGATCCATTGGTAAAAGGTATTTACGATTATTTTAAAAACGACGAAAGTTTAAAACATATTCCGGTTATTGGACCATCAAAACTTGGGGCACAATTAGAAGGAAGTAAAGAATTTGCAAAAGAATTCTTGATGAAACACAACATTCCAACTGCTGCTTATGACAGTTTTACTGCCGAAACAGTCGAAGAAGGATGTAAATTTCTAGAAACATTACAACCTCCTTATGTTTTAAAAGCAGACGGATTGGCAGCCGGAAAAGGAGTTCTGATTATTCAGAATCTTGAAGAAGCAAAAACAGAATTACGTAATATGCTTGTTCACGCTAAATTCGGAACAGCAAGTGCAAAAGTAGTTATCGAAGAATTTTTGGACGGAATCGAATTGAGCTGTTTTGTTTTAACAGATGGAAAAAGTTATAAAATCCTTCCAACGGCAAAAGATTACAAGCGAATTGGAGAAGGAGATACAGGTTTAAACACAGGCGGAATGGGAGCGATTTCTCCAGTTCCTTATGTAGATGCTGTTTTGATGGAAAAAATTGAAATGCGTATCGTAAAACCAACAATCGACGGTTTCCAAAAAGATGGAATTGAATACAAAGGATTCGTATTTATTGGTTTAATCAATGTAAAAGGAGAACCAATTGTTATTGAATACAATGTAAGAATGGGAGATCCTGAAACTGAAGTTGTAGTTCCGAGATTAAAATCTGATTTGGTTGAATTGTTCTTGTCTGTTGCAGATCAGAAATTAGGCGATTTTAACTTAGAAGTTGATCCAAGAAGCGCAACAACCGTAATGGTAGTTTCTGGCGGATATCCTGAAGATTTCGAAAAAGGAAAAGTAATTTCTGGTTTAGAAAATATTGAAGATTCTATAGTTTTTCACGCAGGAACAAAATTAGATGGCGAAAATGTCGTTACTAATGGAGGACGTGTAATTGCTATAACTTCTTACGGAGATAATTTCCAAGAGGCCGTAAAAAAATCTTATCAAAACATAGATAAACTAAGTTTTGATAAGATGTATTTTAGAAAAGATATAGGTTTTGATCTTATTTAAAAAATAATTGACCAGCCCTTAATAAAATATTAAGGGTTTGGTTTTTATTTTAAAAATGAGTGAGCTGTTGTATCTTGGTTTTCTGTTCCAGCATCATCAAAAATGCGCAATTGTTTGATCCAATATACGATTGCTGCAGAGCAGATGATCATGAAAATCCAGTTAATAGTGTTTGCACCAAACCATGTAATTAATTCCAAACGACGTAAAAAGTCAAGAGGAGCAAACAAGATGTTAACGAATAAGTATTGAATTCCTTCGAAAAAAGCTGTCATAATTCTTTAAAATTATATGTTATTTATTGTTGTATAATGCTTTGAAGATAAAATTCGATTAATAGAATCTTTTTTCGACTTGTTCGGTTTTTCATTTTAAACAAGTAGTATCTTTACAATCACAAAAGTATAAAATATCCTTATGATAACAAGTGTTTTTAAAAAATCTACACCATTAAATTATTCATTGGTTGTAATTTTAATACTGGTTTTCTTTTTTATGTTCCAAATTAAAGACCCGTCCTGGGTTTCTTCTTATTTTTTGGCTTTCCAAAAAGTGAGTTTGCTGTGCTTTATTTTGGCATCATTTTTTATGATTAATTTCATCGTAAAAAAGAATGGTCTTAGTAAAGACAATGGTTACGCGATATTTTTTTACTTATTGTTTCTTTTGTTTTTCCCAACCCTATTCAATAATTCAAATGTTATCTATGCAAACTTTTTTGTTTTGTTGGCGCTTCGAAGACTAATTTCGCTTCAATCGCTAAAAGCTTCAAAAGAAAAAATATTTGATGCCTCCTTTTGGATTTTTGTAGCTTCTTTATTTCAATTTTGGAGCATTCTCTTCTTGGTGTTGGTTTATATTTCTATTATTTTTCACGTTTCCAGAGATTATAGAAATTGGGTTCTGCCTTTTATAGCATTGTTGGCTGTAGCAATATTATTTTACATGACCTCTTTAATTTTTAATATTGATGCTGTAGCATTTTTTCAAGAAAGAGCGCAAATAGACTTTAGAATTGATTATTTCAAAAACAATTACGAAAACGGAGCACTTTCAATTTATACGGCTGTGGCTTTGTTTTTTGTGACGTCAATGTTGATGACATTAACAAATAGACCACAAATTGTACATTCTTCATACAAGAAGGTCGTGGCATATTTTTTTATAGCAACTTTCGTATATATTATTTCACCAAACAAAAGCAATGATTTATTATTGTTTAGTATTGCGCCTTTAACGATTATGGCAACAAGCCACGTAGAATACATGCAACAAAAACTCAATAACGAAATTGCATTTTATGTGCTGATTGCCTGCAGTTTATTTACATTTTTCTCGCAATTATAATTTGCTTCCGTAAGCAAGATCGCCTGCATCTCCAAGACCAGGAACAATGTAGTTTTTCTCATTCAGTTTTTCGTCTAAAGAGGCAACCCAAAGATGACAGTTTTCAGGAAGGTTGTTTTCTAAATGAGCAATTCCCTCTGGCGCTGCAATAACCACCACGATATGAAATTCTGTAGGATTCGCATTTTCAATTAATTTTTGATGGACCGCCACTATAGACTGACCAGTTGCCAACATAGGATCAAGAAGAAGAACTGTTTTATTGTTTAGATTTGAAATAGCCTGATATTCAACCAGAATTTCAAAATCATCATCACCTTTTGGATGATGTCTGCAAGCCGAAACAAAACTGTTTTCGGCATGATCAAAGTAATTTAAAAATCCATTATGAAGTGGCAGTCCTGCTCTCAGAATCGGACATAGAACCAAATCTGTATCTATTTCGGTTGTTTTTTTGATTCCCAGAGGAGTCTCGATTTCAACATTTTTGTAAGGCAATATTTTGCTTAATTCATAAGCCATAATTTCGCCAATACGTTCAATATTTCTACGAAAACGCATGCTGTCGTTCTGTACGTTTACATTTCTAATTTGTCCTAAGAAATGATTTAAAACGCTATTGTTTTCAGATATATAATGAATTTTCATGATGAAATTTTAATTTATTTACGAATATAATTATGAAACGAAAAATTATTTCTTTTCTTCGCAGCATAAAAGTATAAAAAGTATCTTTGTATATCTAAAAAAATAAAAACATGTTTTCAAAATTAGCATATTCTGTTTTCGAACAAAGTATTAAAGATTATCATCAGTTTGATAATGTTGACCAGCCTATCAATAATCCATATCCAAAAGATAAATTTGAGCATTTATTATATCTAAAAAATTGGATTGATACGGTGCAATGGCATTTTGAAGATATCATCCGTGATCCGCAGATTGATCCAGTTGCAGCACTTACTTTAAAAAGAAGAATTGATGCTTCAAATCAGGAACGTACAGACATGGTGGAATATATTGACAGTTATTTTTTGCAGAAATACAGTGATGTAAAAGCAAAAGACGGGGCAAAAATCAATTCTGAAAGTCCAGCTTGGGCATTTGACAGATTGTCTATTTTGGCTTTAAAAATTTATCATATGCATGAAGAAGCTAATCGTGCAGAAGCTTCTCAAGAACACAGAGATAAATGTCAAGAAAAATTAAATGTACTTTTAGAACAAAGAACAGATTTATCTACAGCAATTGAAGAATTATTGACAGATATAGAAAATGGCGATAAATTCATGAAAGTGTACAAGCAAATGAAAATGTACAACGACGATGAATTGAACCCAGTGTTATATCAAAATAAGAAATAATTTGGCAGAGTTGTCCAACAACAAAATCAAACATATAGCCGTCATGAGACTATCCGCAATGGGAGATGTCGCCATGACGGTTCCTGTTTTGCGCACTTTTGTAAAACAGTATCCAACGGTAAAAATGACCGTTATTTCCCGTCCTTTTTTCAAACCATTTTTTGACGGAATTCCGAATCTCGAGTTTTTCGCTTTTGATGAAAAGGAAAGACACAAAGGTTTTATCGGACTTTTACGATTATACAGCGATTTGAAAAAACTGAAAATCGATGCTTTTGCAGATCTTCATAACGTTTTAAGATCTAAGGTTGTGAGTTTACTTTTCGCTTTAAGCGGCAAAAAAAGAGCAACTGTTGACAAAGGACGCGAAGGAAAAAAAGAATTGACCAGACCAGAAAATAAGATTTTCAAGCAATTGCCAACGATGTTCGAAAGACACGTGAATGTATTTTCTGAACTTGGTTTTCCGCTGGAATTATCGAATCCGGAGTTTCCTGAAAAGGCAGTTTTAGGTTCTGATATTCTGGAGATTATCGGAAATCAAAACACAAAACTAATCGGAATTGCACCTTTTGCGCAATACAACTCTAAAGTTTATCCTTTGGATTTAATGCAAGAAGTGATTGCAAAATTGGCTGAAAATCCGATGTATAAAATTCTACTTTTTGGAGGAGGAAAAAAAGAAATTGAAATTTTGGATTCACTTGCACAGCCTTTTGAAAATGTAATCAATATGGCAGGCAAAATCAAGTTTCAACAGGAATTGCAATTGATCAGCAATCTAGATGTCATGCTTTCTATGGATTCTGGAAACGCTCATATCGCCGCGATGCTTGGCGTAAAAGTGGTAACGCTCTGGGGCGCAACACATCCTTATGCTGGATTTTTGCCTTTCAACCAAAGCTTAGAAAACGCTTTAACTTCTAATCGAAATCAATATCCAAAACTGCCAACTTCTGTTTACGGAAATAAAATTGTTGAAGGTTATGAGGATGCAATGAGGACAATTTTGCCACAGCAGGTTGTTGACAAGGTTGTAGAGCATCTTTCATAAAAGATTAAAAAAATATAAGCTAAAAGCACAGTTTTTTTTCAAGCTTTGGAGAAGCGAAATATTTATAGCAAAGGATAAATGGTTACAATTTAAAGCTCCAGCGGAGCGACATATTAACAAACATGTCGCTCCGCTGGAGCTTTTTTCATTTGTCTTATTGAAATTCTATAAATATTTTACCCCGTTGGGGTCTTTGCCGATAAAATAAGTTTTAAGCAATATTTTTATTTAAATCGTATTGTTCATTAGAATCTAAGAAAGAATATCCTATTGTTTTTTTTCTTTTTTTGTTTACTATAATAGAGACAAAATTATTTTTGTCTTCGGTCGACAATAGAATATGCTCGAACTTTTCAGACGGATCTCTGTAAACTTTATAAATTAAGTCGTGATCTTTAATTTTTTTAGATAAAACTTTAGCCGATTTTAGTCTGCTTACATAAGGCCAGATATTAAAAATATTCGAATCGGTCTTTTTTACTTCTACCATTTTTTCGGTCAAAGTTGAATTGTATTTTTCTTTTTCAAGCAACTTGGGACCTTTTCTGTTTTTCATTTTTAGAATAACTGCCAGAACGCATAGCGAAGCAGTTACAACCAGCATAATAAATAGGTATAGATGAAAGTGTTGTATGTGAGCTGTCATGATATTTAATATTTAAATGTTTGACAAATTTATTTAGCTCTAGAGATTCTCAAACTACTGATATTGAGATTACCATAATTACACCTCTAATTTAATGAAAAATCGGCAATATTTAATCTTAAATATGTTTTTATTGCAATTAGAGCCAGATTTTCTCATCACGACAACGGCGGTAAATATAACTTTTTAAGTTTGCAATTGTTTCTTTATAATCGGGCGCATCATAACCATATCTTTCGTGCTCCATTTGTTCCTTTTCCAAAGCGTCGCAACCCTTAAGTACTTCTTTAATCATGTCAATCAAGGCAAGTTCTTTATTATCAGTTTTTTGAAATTTGAGTTCTACAATTTCATCTTCTAATTCTGAACAATAATCTACAAGCTTAACAACTTCTGGTTCATCCAAAAGCGATTGATTATTTCTAAATATTTCTCGAATTGATTTCATTTATAAATTCCAATATTAAAATTCCAAATACCAATTTTACCAAGTTTTAAATATAAAACTAATCAAATAAAAAATTCCAAATTCCGATTGTTAAAGTTGGAATTTGGAATTTGGAATTCAGTTTTATTGGAATTTTAGTAGACTATACATCATCATAATCTACATAAATCGTATCTGATGTTGGATGTGCTTGACAAGTTAAAATTAAACCTTCGGCAATTTCTTTATCTGTCAAAATAGAATTTTTGGTCATTTCTGCGCTTCCAGTGGTTACACGACCTAAACAGCTGCTGCAGATTCCGCCTTGACAAGAGTATGGAGCATCAACGCCTTGTTTTAGAGCCGCGTCAAGAATGGTTTGTTTTTTAGACATTTCAAACGTAGTTTCTTCGTCGTCAACTAAAACCGTAATTTTTGTGTGTCCTTCCTGTGAACCTTTAATTTCATTTTCCTGAGAAGAAGATGTAAAAAGTTCAAACTTGATAGCAGATTCTTTTACGTTTTTCTCTTTTAGAACATTCGAAACCGTATTGATCATTTCTTCTGGTCCGCACAAGTAGAACTTATCAAATTCAAGTTCTTTATATTTGTTGTTCAAAACGAAATTAACCGTAGATTTTTCGATTCTTCCAAACAATGCATTTTCCACTTTTGCTTGGCTGTAGATGTAATGTACAAAAAGCCTTCCTACATATTGCAATTGCAGGTCATGCAGTTCCTGATGAAAAATAGTTTGTTCTGGAGTTCTGTTTCCGTAAACCAATACAAACGAGCTTTTTGGCTCATTTTTTAGAACAGATTTTAAAATAGAAAGAACGGGAGTAATACCACTTCCTGCAACAAAAGCAGCATAGTTTTTTTGTCTTTCGGCATCTGGTTCAAAAGTAAACTTTCCTTCTGGCTGGCCAACTTCCAAGACATCTCCTGCTTTTAGTTTTGTATTGGCAAACTGCGAAAACAAACCATCTTTTATCGCTTTTACCGCAATTCTCAATTCGCCGCTGTCTGGTGCAGAACAAATAGAGTATGCACGACGAAGTTCTTGATTATCAAGTGTTAATTTTAAATTTATGTATTGTCCTGCTACAAATTTATAGTCGGGTTTTAGTTCTTCGGGAACATTAAAAAGAACCGAAACAGCATCGGCGGTTTCGCGTTTAACCTCTTTAATTATAAGTTTTAAGAATGAAGGCATGATCTAATTTTTCTGCAAAAGTAGCAAACCACTATTAAACGACAGGCACGAAATTATTTTTTTTAACTTTTTTTGTAACGTTTTCTTACATTTGGTCTCTTACTGAAAAACAAAATCAAATAACCATGATTTCAAAATTTATTTATCTCGAATGGAAAGCCTTTATCCGATCTGCATCATTTGGTACCAATGTCGCAATGAAGATTTTAATTGGGTTTTTAATGATTTATTTTTCATTGCTTTTTATCGGTATGGGAGTAGGAGCATTTTATGTGCTTAAAAAAATGCACTTAGAACCGCTCCAGACCATCAACAGATTTTTAATTTATTATTTACTGTTTGATTTGGTCATCCGTTTGTTAGTGCAGGCAATTCCGGTTTTAAATATCAAACCTTTGCTAGTATTGCCTTTTCAGAAAAATACTATTGTTCATTTTTCTTTAGGAAAAACAGTTTTATCTTTTTTTAATTGGGTTCATGCGCTGTTTTTTGTTCCTTTTTCTGTCGTACTGATTTTAAACGGCTATGATGTTATTGAGATTATTTTCTGGCATCTAGGCGTAATGGCTTTTATTTACATCAATAATTTTTTGAATATTATTTTAAGTAACATAGATAAATTATTTGCTGTATTCATAGTGCTAACTCTTACGCTTGCTGGAGCACAATATTATAAGCTTTTTGATGTTACAACCATCACTAGTCCTTTTTTTCAAAGCCTTTACGATATAGACGGATTATTTTTGGTACCGATTCTGGTATTAGCAGGTTTATATTTTTTCACCTTTAAATATTTCAAGAATAATTTATATCTCGATGCAGGTCTTGCTGTAAAAGAAGATGTTGCTTCGACAGAAAATCTCTCTTGGCTCAACCAGTTTGGTACTGTTGGTACATTTCTTAAAAACGACATCAGATTGATCAAAAGAAATAAAAGATCTAAAACCACACTTTTCTTGAGTTTTATCTTTTTGTTTTACGGTTTGCTTTTTTTCTCCGGAGGAATAGAAGCTTATGATAAGCCGGTGATGCATATTTTTGCTGGAATATTCGTTTCGGGAGGATTTTTGTTTGTCTTCGGCCAATTTGTACCGAGCTGGGATAGTTCATATTATCAGCTTATGATGACACAAAATATTCCATACCGTGGTTACATCACATCAAAATGGTGGCTTATTGTAATTGCGACTTTTGTTTCGACAATTCTGGCCTCATTTTACCTTTTTTTCGGCTGGGAAGTATATCTGACAATCGTCGTTGGTGCGATTTATAATATCGGCGTTAATTCGCACATGGTTCTTTTGGGTGGTGCTTTTACCAAAACGCCAATCGATTTAAGTTCAGCTGGGGGTGCTTTTGGCGACAAAAAAGCTTTTAATGTGAGTGCGATGTTGCTGACACTGCCAAAAATCCTACTTCCCTTAGGACTTTACGCTCTCGGATTTTATTACGGAAACAAGATGATAGCCCTAGGACTTGTAGCCGGAGCCGGAGTTTTGGGTTTCATTTTTAAAGACAAGGTGTTTTCATTAATCGAAAAAAGATACAAAATAGAAAAGTACAGTACGATAAGTGCTTACAAACAAAAGAGTTAATTTAATGAATTAGGCAATGTAGCAGTTTGATAATGAGATAATCTTATCAAATAGAAATCTAAAATCTAAAGTCAATAATCTAAAATTAAACCCATGATACAAGTTAATCAACTTTCAAAAAAATATAACGAAACTACAGTTTTAAACATTCAAAATCTAGAAATTCCAAAAGGCCAGAGTTTTGGTTTGGTTGGAAACAACGGTGCAGGCAAAACAACTTTTTTCAGTTTATTGCTAGATTTGATTCAGCCGTCAAGCGGAAGCATTCTTAACCAAAACATTCAGGTGAATACGAGTGAAAAATGGAAATCTTTTACGGGTTCATTTTTAGATGAAAGTTTCTTAATCAGTTATTTAACTCCTGAAGAATATTTCTATTTTATCGGTGACCTTCGAAATCAGAACAAAGCAGATATCGATGCGTTGCTGGCTAAACACGAAGAATTTTTTAACGGAGAAATATTAAAAAATAAAAAATATCTCAGGGATTTATCTAAAGGAAACCAGAAAAAAGTTGGCATAATTGCGACACTTATCGGAAATCCTGAAGTAGTAATTTTAGACGAGCCATTTGCCAATCTGGATCCGACAACCGTAAGCCGTCTAAAAAAAATTATTAAAGAATTGGCAGACGATCCAAATGTTACCGTTTTGGTTTCAAGTCACGATTTACAGCACACGGTTGAGGTTTGTGACAGAATAGTGGCACTCAACAAAGGAGAAGTCGTAAAAGACATTCAGACCTCTGCAGAAACCTTGCAGGAACTCGAATCGTTTTTTGCAGTTTAACATTCTATGTTTCAAAAAAAGTTTATTTTTACCAGTCAATATACTAAAAGTACTTTTTAGAAGTTAATGGTTTTAAAATTCGTTCTCTATTGAAAAAGAATACTCTTAAATATAGTTTTGTTTTTGCTTTTTTATTCTTTTTGATAGCGTGTTCTACCAAGAATAATACTTTTGTGAACAGGAATTCGCATGCCTTAAGCACAAAATACAACATCTTATATAATGGCGGTATTGGTCTTGAAAAAGGATTGAAATCGATTCAGGCCGATGATCACGATAATTTTTGGAAAGTACTGCCGATTGAGAAAATGCAATTTGATGAAAATTTTTCGGGAGAAGAAAAAGCTAAAAATCCTGATTTTGAATTAGCAGAAACCAAAGCAACAAAAGCCATTCAGAAACACTCCATGAATATTGGAGGAAGAGAGCGAAACTATCAGATAGACGAAGCTTACCTAATGCTGGGCCAGGCAAGATATTACGATCAGCGTTTTATTCCTGCTATCGAAGCATTCAATTATATTCTTTATAAATATCCGAACAGCAGTAATATTTATACCGCAAAAATCTGGCGCGAAAAAACCAATATGCGTTTAGGAAACGATGCGCTTGTGGTAAAAAACATCAATCTCTTATTAAAAAAAGCCGATTTAAATAAACAGACTTTTGCCGATGCAAATGCATTGCTGGCAGAAGCTTTTTTAAATCTTGAAGAAAAAGACAGCGCCGTTGCCAGACTGCGCGTTGCAGAACAGTTTACAAGAAAAAATGAAGAGCGAGCCCGATACCGATTTATTCTCGGACAGATGTATCAGGAACAGGAAAAACGTGACAGTGCCCTATATTTTTATGATGGTGTTATCGACCTGAACCGAAAAGCAGACCGCAAATACATGATGCATACTTATGCCAAAAAAGCGCAATTGTATGATTATGAAAACGGGAACGATACTATTTTCTTAAAAATGTACAATAAGCTGACGGCAGATCGCGAAAATCGTCCTTATTATGATGTGCTTTTTTATGAAATGGGAGTTTTTTATGATAAAAGAAAAAATAAGGAAAGCGCACTGGAATTCTACAATAAGTCATTAAGAAGAAAATCCAAAGATCCTTATTTGACCGCTTCTGCTTATCGAAATATCGGAAATATGTATTTTAAAAACACCGATTACACGATGGCTGCAAAATACTATGACAGCACGCTTGTAAAGCTTGACCCGAAAACAAGGGAATATGCTTTTATAGAAAAAAACAGAAAAAATCTGGATAATGTAATCAAGTACGAAGCCATTGCCAAACGTAATGACAGTATTATCAAAGTCTACAATCTGCCACCAGCAGAACGAAAAACATATTTTGAAAATTATATTGCAGAGCTGAAAAAGAAAGACGAAGCCAAACGTCTTCTAGAAGAAAAAGAAAAAGAGAAACTGGCAAACATTGATCGAAATTCACAAGCAGAAATTCCAGGGAATGCAGCAGTCAATCCGCAGTCTTTAGGAAAAGCTCCCGATATGGGTGGACCAAACATTCTGCCACCAAGCGGAAATGATGCCGTAAGTACGTTTTATTTCTATAATCCAACTACGGTTGCTTACGGAAAACTTCAGTTTAAAAAAATGTGGGGAAACAGAACTATAGGAGGCAACTGGCGATTAGCAGCTTTAAGATCAGTAAATGATGCCGCAATGAATGACACGATTAGTAATGCAGATATTTTAAATGCAGTAAAAGATACTATTGTGCCAGAAAAATATACGACCGTATTTTATGAAAGTCAGCTGCCGACTTCTGTGCAAGTTATGGACAGTATCGGAAAAGAACGCAACTTTGCCTATTATCAGTTAGGACTTATATATAAGGAGAAGTTTAAAGAATATAAGCTAGCTAGCGATAAGCTGGAACAATTGCTGCAAAATAATCCAGAAGAAAAATTGGTGCTTCCGGCGATGTACAATTTGTATAAGATTTATGAAATCACAGATCCATCAAAAGCTTCTGAAATCAAATCGAGGATTACGACGACATATCCAAATTCGCGATATGCGCAAATTTTAAATAAAACAGGAATAGACGACTCTAATTCAAGTCTGGATCATGAGTATAAAAAATGGTACAAACTTTTTGAAGAAGAACATTTTGATGAAGTCTTGGCAAATATCGACAATCTCATCAACCAATATTCAGGAGATGATATTGTATCGAAGTATGAGCTCCTTAAAGCCAATACGTTAGGAAAAGTTTACGGTTTAGAAGCGTATAAAAAAGGACTTGAGAATGTGGCAGATAATTATCCGAATAGTGAAGAAGGAAAAAGTGCAAGAGAAATTCTCGAAAAACAAGTTCCGGTTTTAGAGAAACTCGCTTTTACAACAACCGACGCAAGAAACTGGAAAATTGTTTATGCCATACCAAACAACGATACCAAGACACTTAAAAAAATAGAGGAAGCGATTAAGGTATTCTTGTTAGTCGAAAATTTTGAAAGATTGACGACTTCCTTTGATAAATATACAAAAACAGAAAGTTTTGTCGCTATTCACGGTCTAAAATCCGAGGCTTATGCTCGAGATGTTGCCGGAGTTTTAAGAGACGATGATAAATATAAAATTGCACACCCGGCAATTATTATATCTAGCGAGAATTACAAAATAGTTCAGATCAAGAAAAATTTAGATGCATATTTGACGCCGAAAACCCCATAATTAGCCATGTTTGAAAAAGTGAAAAAAAACGGAACTGAACAATTAGGAAAAACGAACAGAATTGTAGAAGGAACATCAATCATTGGAGACATAGTCTCAAAAGCCGACTTTAGACTAGACGGCGAATTAATAGGAAACTTTAGCTCGCAAGGAAAACTTGTGATTGGAGTAATGGGATCTGTAAAAGGAGAAATAATCTGTAACAATGCAGATATAGAAGGAGAATTTCACGGAAAAATAAAAGTCTTAGAAATCCTAAACATAAAAGCGACAGCAAAAATTCACGGAGAGGTTTTAGTCGGAAAACTTTCGATAGAACCTGGGGCAGATTTTACAGCGACCTGTACAATGCTGGAACATGCTAATCAGGTAATAATGTTAGAAGATGGAAAAGGAACCGAATAAAAATCAAAGAAATAAATGGATAGCACTCATTAATATTCCGATACAAATGGGTGTTATTATTTTTCTGTTTTCATATCTAGGAACTTGGCTGGACGAAAATCATCCGAGCAAAAAGTTTTACTATAATAAGGTGTTGGTTATGGTTGGTGTCTTTCTCGCATTGTATAATGTAATTCGTCAGGTCAACGAAATCAATAAGACAAAATAATCTAATTAAAATCAGCTCGAATAAATATTGCATCTTTGCAAAAAAATCGAGATGTTTTTAAAATACAAACTTATTCTTCACCTATATATTATTGCGATTTCTTCTTATATAGTACATAAGGCAGTTTTTTTTGTCTTTAATATTAATGACAAAATTTTTCATTATAGCATCGAGCAACTTTACATGATGTTTTTACTATATGCTACCTTATTATTAATAGTTGTACTGAAATTTAAAAAAGACAAATTTGATAGCATTGGGATGTTTTTTATGCTAGGCACTTTTATACAAATGTTTCTGGCATATTTTGTTCTCCGACCGATTTTATCAGACAAGATTCACAACATTACTGTTGAAAAATTCAATTTTTTTATAACATTTCTCTTGTTTTTGTTATTTGAGACGCTTTTAACTATCCGATTATTAAATGAAAAGCGTTAAAATTGCGATTCTTTAAAACAAGGTTCAAAAATAATTTTTCATATCCTTTTGAATATTAATAAAAAATGTACCTTTGCACCAAATTTTAGAAACGTAAAAAATAAGATTTTCCACAGATATGGTGATTTCAAACAAACCACTCAGATTTATTCTAGCAGCTTTAGTAGCTTGTCTTCCATTAATGGGCTTTTCAAATTCAGAAAAAGATGCGCCACATGTTCAAACTGAAGCGTCGCATGAATCAGCTTCTGAAGGTCATCATGCTGAACCGACAGATGTTAAATCTAAGATTAAAGCATTTATTGGTCACCACGTTTTAGACTCTCACGATTTTACTTTATTTCAAGATGATGAAACTGGTAAGCATTATGGATTTCCATTACCAGTAATTCTTTGGGATAATGGATTGCATATTTTTTCTTCTTCAAAATTTCACCACGGTCACCAAGCAGCTGAATCAAATGGAAACTATTATGTGATTAACCACCATGATGGAAAAATCTACAGAACAGAAACAGCAGAAGGTAAAATTATTGAAAACGAAAAGACTGGTCATCCAGACAATGTTCGCCCTATAGATTTTTCAATTACAAAAACGGTATTATCTATTATGGTTGCCGCTTTATTAATGTTCTGGTTATTTACAAGTTTAGCAAAATCGTATGCTAAAAATGGTGGAATAGCTTCTGGAGTTGGAAGATTTTTTGAGCCACTTGTTGTTTTCATACGTGACGAGGTTGCTATACCTAATATTGGTGAGAAACACTATAAAAGATATATGAGTTATTTGTTGACGATTTTCTTCTTTGTGTTGTTCTTAAATATTTTTGGTTTAACACCGCTTGGAATTAATGCGACAGGAAACTTTACAGTTACGTTTTCTTTAGCAATCCTTACCTTCTTAATAACAAACTTATCAGCAAATAAAAATTATTGGGGTCATATTTTCTGGATGCCAGGAGTTCCAAAACCAATGAGAATTATTTTGGCGCCAATAGAGTTATTAGGAGTTTTTATTAAACCATTCTCATTAATGATTCGTTTGTATGCAAATATTTTTGCTGGTCACATCGTATTAATGAGCATCATTGGATTAATGTTTATTTTTAAAAGCTGGATCGGAAGTACATTATCATTCGGATTATCATTTGTGCTTTCTATACTAGAAATTTTAGTTGCATTTTTACAGGCCTATATTTTTACAATGCTTTCTGCACTTTATTTTGGTTCAGCAGTAGAAGAGCACCATCACGAAGAAGGTCATCATTAAAATTAGATTTCAGAATCTAGATTTGAGATTTGCAAGAATCTAAAATCTAAAGTCTCAATCTAAAGTCAAAATCGAATGTTTAATTTTTAATATATATTTATATGAACGGTTTAAATTTCATAGGAGCAGGATTAATCGTAATCGGAGCAGCATTAGGAATTGGTAGAATCGGTGGTTCAGCAATGGACGCTATCGCTCGTCAGCCAGACGCTTCAGGAAAAATCCAAACAGCTATGCTTATCGCAGCTGCACTTATTGAAGGTATTGGTTTCGCAGCGTTATTCGCAGCTTAATTAAAACACAAAAAGGCAATAGTTGCAACGGTTGGTTGTAACTATTGTTTTAAAATTAAAACATTAAAAATTGTTTAGTCAGCAATTGAGTTAGATAAAAAAAATAAAATTTATAATCATATATAATGGATAAGTTAATAAATCAGTTTGAGTTCGGTTTGTTCTTTTGGCAAGTATTAATATTTGTTGGATTAATATTTTTGTTGAAGAAGTTTGCTTGGAAACCTATTCTTGATGCAGTAAATACAAGAGAACAAGGTATTAAAGATGCATTACTTTCTGCTGAAAATGCAAGAAAAGAAATGGAAAATCTTCAGGCTGATAATCAGAGAATTTTGAACGAAGCACGTGCTGAGCGCGATGCTATGCTGAAAGAAGCTCGAGAGATGAGAGAGAAAATGATTGCAGATTCTAAAATCGAAGCTCAGGCTCAAGGTCAAAAAATGATTGAACAAGCTAAAGCTGCTATTGAAAACGAAAAAAATGCTGCAATGGCAGAATTGAAGTCTCAGGTTTCGACTTTATCATTAAGCATCGCTGAAAAATTATTGAAAGAAGAATTATCTAACAAAGAATCTCAAACTAAATTGGTAGAGAAAATGTTAGGCGACGTAAAGCTAAACTAAGATTATGGCAAGTACAAGAGCAGCAATTCGTTATGCAAAAGCAATTCTAGACTTAGCAAACTCTAAAGGTGTTGCCGAAGCTGTAAATAACGATATGAAATCAATTGCAAATGCAATTGAGACAAATGAAGAATTGAGTACATTTATTGAAAACCCAACAACAACCGTTGAAGTTAAGCAAAGTGCTCTTTTAGAAGTTTTCGCAAATGTAAATGGTGTAACTAAAGGGTTATTTCAATTATTATTCGAAAACAAAAGATTTGAAATTTTAAATGCTATTGCTGTAGAATATAGTAAAGTATATGATCAAAGCAATGGCGTTGAAGTTGCAAAAGTAACTACTGCAACTCCTATGGATGCAGCTTTAGAAGCTAAAGTTTTGGCAAAAATCGCGACTTTATCTGATAAAAAAATTACAATAGAAAATATAGTAGATCCTTCAATCATTGGTGGATTTATTTTAAGAATAGGTGACAAGCAATACAATGCTTCTGTTGCAAACAGATTACAAGTATTAAAAAGAGAGTTAAGTAATTAGTTTTTATAACACAAAAGTGTCTAAATTATAAATTAAGATGGCGGAAATCAAACCTGCTGAAATTTCAGCAATATTAAGAAAGCAAGTAGAAGGTTTTGAATCTGGTGCTACGCTAGAGGAAGTAGGAACAGTACTTCAAGTTGGAGACGGTATTGCTCGTGTTTACGGGCTGTCTAATGTACAATATGGAGAGTTAGTAGAATTTGATAACGGTATGGAAGGTATCGTATTGAATCTTGAAGAGGATAATGTGGGAGTTGTACTTTTAGGACCTTCGACTGGAATTAAAGAAGGATCTACAGCAAAAAGAACTCAGCGTATTGCTTCTCTTAAAGTAGGTGAGCAAATGGTAGGTCGTGTAGTAAACACTCTTGGTTTTCCAATTGACGGAAAAGGACCAATCGGTGGAGACTTATACGAGATGCCTTTAGAAAGAAAAGCACCTGGTGTTGTATTCCGTCAGCCAGTAACTGAACCATTGCAAACTGGAGTAAAAGCAGTTGACGCTATGATTCCTGTAGGACGTGGACAACGTGAGCTTGTAATTGGTGACCGTCAAACTGGTAAATCAACCGTTTGTATTGATACCATCTTAAATCAAAAAGAATTTTACGATGCAGGAAAACCTGTATTCTGTATATATGTTGCAATTGGACAAAAAGCTTCAACTGTAGCAGGAATTGCAAAAATGTTAGAAGAAAAAGGAGCAATGGCTTATACAGTTATCGTTGCTGCTAATGCTTCTGACCCAGCTCCAATGCAAGTTTATGCTCCATTCGCTGGTGCTGCAATTGGAGAATATTTTAGAGATTCAGGTCGTCCAGCTTTAATTGTTTATGATGACTTGTCTAAACAAGCTGTTGCTTACCGTGAGGTTTCTCTTTTATTAAGAAGACCACCAGGACGTGAGGCTTACCCTGGAGACGTTTTCTACTTACACTCTCGTTTATTAGAGCGTGCTTGTAAAGTAATCGCTGATGATGGTATCGCTAAAAACATGAACGATTTGCCAGAGTCTATCAAACCTATCGTAAAAGGTGGTGGTTCTTTGACAGCTTTACCAATTATCGAAACTCAGGCTGGTGACGTTTCTGCATATATCCCAACAAACGTAATCTCTATTACAGATGGTCAGATTTTCCTTGATGGAGATTTGTTCAACTCAGGGGTTCGTCCTGCAATTAACGTAGGTATCTCTGTATCTCGTGTTGGAGGTAATGCTCAAATTAAATCGATGAAAAAGGTTTCTGGAACTTTAAAATTAGACCAGGCTCAATTCCGTGAATTAGAAGCTTTCGCTAAATTTGGTTCTGACCTTGACTCTGTTACTTTAAACGTAATTGAAAAAGGAAAAAGAAACGTTGAAATCTTAAAACAAGGTTTAAACGATCCTTATACAGTTGAAAACCAAGTAGCTATTATCTATGCTGGTTCTAAAAACTTATTAAGAAACGTTCCTGTAGAAAAAGTAAAAGAATTTGAAGCAGATTTCTTAGCTTACTTAAACAGCAAACATAAAGATACGCTTAACGCGTTAAAAGCTGGTAAGTTAGACGATAACATTACAGATGTTATTGAAAAAGCGGCAAAAGAAATTTCAGCAAAATATAACTAATTAGATAATTCGTTAATTAGATAATTAGAAAATGCTTTAACATTTTTCTAATTATCTAATTTTCAAATTGTCACATTTTCTAATTAATAGATGGCAAATTTAAAAGAAATCCGTAATAGAATTACTTCCGTTTCATCGACGATGCAGATTACATCGGCTATGAAAATGGTTTCTGCTGCAAAGCTGAAGAAAGCACAAGATGCAATCACAGCAATGCGTCCTTATGCCGAAAAATTAACAGAATTATTGCAAAATCTTTCTGCTTCGCTTGAAGGTGAAGTTGGTGGTGCATACACGACACAACGTGAGGTTAAAAAAGTATTGCTTGTTGCAATTACTTCTAACAGAGGTTTGTGTGGTGCTTTTAATTCCAATGTTATTAAAGAAATTAAAAATCGCACCGCTTTTTATGCCGGAAAGCAGGTTGATGTTTTTGCTATAGGTAAAAAAGGAAATGATGCATTAAGCAAAACGCATAAAGTTCACGGTCATCATAATGCAATTTTTGACCATTTAACTTTTGAGAACGTTGCTGGCATCGCTGATAATCTAACTGAAAGATTCTTATCTGGAGAATACGACAGAATTGAATTGATTTACAATCAGTTTAAAAATGCTGCAACTCAAATTGTTCAGACTGAGCAGTTTTTGCCTTTGGCACCAATTAATTCTGACAAAGCAGTTTCTGGCGCTGATTATATTTATGAGCCATCAAAAGAAGAAATTGTATTGACTTTGATTCCAAAATCATTAAAGACGCAATTGTATAAAGGAATTCGTGATTCATTCGCTTCTGAGCATGGAGCACGTATGACGGCAATGCACAAAGCAACAGATAATGCTACAGCTTTAAGAAACCAATTGAAATTAACTTATAACAAAGCACGTCAGGCTGCGATTACAAGTGAAATTTTGGAAATTGTGGGTGGAGCAGAAGCTTTAAACGGATAATATCTCCACAATATAAAAAAGAAAAAGCCAGCGATTGCTGGCTTTTTCTTTTATTGAAAAGTTTGATGCTTTTTTTAATTTCTTTATAAAATGGTGATTCTCGATTTTGTTCAAAAATTGAGAATCACTACCATTTTATAAAAATTGACAGATAACTCTGTGTGCTTTGTCTTTCTTGGGAACAAACTAGCTTTATTAGTCCCACGGCTCTGTTTTTTTGAGGGTTACATTACAGCAGAATCAATCCCTTTGCTTTGTCTTTTATGGGAACAAACTAGCTTTATTAGTCCCAATGCTTAGTTTTTTTAAAGGGTTACATTTTAGCTATCCTCAATCCCTATGTTACAAATTTAAGAAAGGTTTAAGAAAAAAATCTTACATAATTTCCATGTTAGATTTATATTATTCACATGTTTTATGTAAAAATGAGGATATTTTTGCGCTAGTGTGTTCATTTTGTTGAAATTACATTTGAGTTTTTAGCCTAAATCTACTTTAATTTCAATTATAATATAATTAGTTAAAACGGTAAATCCTTAAATATATTGTGCGGTGTTCTATTTTTTTAGTCGAATTTGTGTTGATTTTTTTGCAATGATTTTTTCAAAATGTAATTATATATAGAAATATCGGTAGAACATCAGCGATTTATCAAAACATTTACATTGCCCCTAAAAGTCAAAAAAATAATAAAATAAGGTTTTTGTTATTTGATTGACATATTACGAGTCTGCTTTTTTAAGTATTTTTGAGTTTAATTTTTAATTACATGAAACTTCAAGTAAAAGAGCTGACGACCATAGCAGAAATGCTAGAACAGATAAATACCATACGTTTTTTATATCCTAATATTACAGTAGAAAAATACGAAGCCTTTCTAAATGAAATGGTACCGCATAATTATGTCCAAATCGGGGTTTTTGAAGAAAAAGTTTGTCTTGGAATTACCGGTTGTTGGTCGGCAACTAAATTATGGACTGGAAAATATCTTGAAATTGACAATTTTGTAGTAAATCCAAAACACCGTTCGAAAGGTATCGGAAAAATGCTTACAGATTATATAGAGCAAAAAGCAAATGATTTAGGATGCAGCAGTATTGTCCTAGATGCTTTTACCGGAAATTTTGCTGCACATCGTTTTTATTATAATCAGGGATATGGCCCGAAAGGCTTTCATTTTGTGAAAGTTTTAGACGAAAATAAATTAACCAGGTAAAATTAGAATTAACTTTTTTATTGGTCCGCCAAAAGCATTAATAAACAAAAGAATTGGTTATTTTTGTTTTCCGAACTTTATTACTAATTATTTTGGGATTATATAAAAATCTATTTAAACAGACCGCAATTTATGGACTGGCAACCGTTTTACCGCGAATGCTTAGTTTCTTGCTGGTTAGATTATATACGGGAATTTTACCGACAGCTGAGTATGGAGAAGTATCGATTGTTTTATCCTGGATGGTTTTCTTCAATGTTGTACTCTCGTACGGAATGGAAACGGCTTTTTTTAGATTTTATAGTGCAGAAGAAGATAAAAAAAATGTAATTGCTACTTCTACGATTTCTATTTTTTGGTCCTCGATTATCTTTTTGTTTGCTGCTTTAATTTTCAGGAACACTTTGGCAAATTGGGCCGAAGTAGATGTACAATACATTACCTACACAGTTTGGATTTTAGTTTTGGATGCATTGGTCTTAATTCCGTTTTCAAAATTAAGAGCCAATCAAAGACCTATGGTTTATGCCGCTATCAAGATTGGAAATGTTGTGATCAATTTATTGCTTAACATATTTTTCTTGCTTTATCTGCCAAATCTAGCGGCCGAACATCCCAATTCTGTTTGGGATAATTTATATGTTGAGAATTTTCAGATTGCCTATATTTTTATAGCAAATCTGCTGGCAAGCTTAGCGACTTTTGTGGTGCTTTCTCCAAATTATCTTTCCCTTGGACGAAAATTCGACCCAGTACTTTGGAGAAAAATGATGAAATACGGACTTCCGATTTTGGTTGCAGGATTGGCATTTGCGGTAAATGAACATTTTGATAAAATTCTTCTTGGTTATCTGCTTCCAGAAAACCTTGCAAAATCTGAAGTTGGAGCTTACTCTGCCTGTTATAAGTTAGGATTATTTATGGTGCTTTTTGCAACGGCTTTTAGATTAGGAATCGAACCTTTCTTTTTCAGCCATGCAAAAAACGAAAATGCACCGCAGACTTATGCCGTGATCACAAAATATTTTGTAATTCTTGGTTCCCTAATTTTATTGGGAGTTATTGTATTTGCAGATGTTTTAAAATATTTGCTGCTCGATAATAAATCGTATTGGGAAGCCATGAAAGTGGTGCCTCTTATTATTCTGGCCAATTTCTTTTTAGGCATTTACAACAATCTTTCGGTTTGGTACAAACTGACCGATAAAACAAAAATTGGTGCTTACATTTCTATTGTTGGCGCTATTGTGACTTTAATTTTAAATTATCTTTTAATTCCAAAATACAGCTATTATGGTTCTGCAATCGCTACCATCTCTGCCTACGGAAGCATGATGCTGATTTCGTATATTTTAGGAAATAAATACTATCCGATACCTTATGACATGAATAAGATTGGTGCTTATTTGGGAGTTTCTATTTTATTTTCTATTATTTCTTTTTACGGATTTAGAGAGAAATATTATGTCGGAATTCCACTTCTCTTAGCTTTTATGTATTTAGTTTACCATTTCGAAAAAGATACCATAAAAGGAATACTGAAGAAAAAATAACTACGTTTAAAATTCTATATTAAAAAATGAAAATTCAAATTATCAATAAATCACAGCACGATTTGCCAAATTACGAAACGATTGCTTCTGCAGGAATGGATTTGCGTGCCAATATTTTAGAACCAATTACGTTAAGACCTTTAGAAAGAACGATTGTAAAAACCGGACTTTTTATAGAATTGCCAATTGGTTACGAAGCGCAAGTAAGACCAAGAAGCGGACTGGCGGCTAAAAAAGGAGTTACTGTCTTAAACTCGCCAGGAACTATCGATGCCGATTACAGAGGAGAAATTGGAGTAATTTTAGTAAATTTATCTAATGATGATTTTGTAATCGAAAACGGAGAAAGAATTGCCCAGCTGATTATTGCTAAACACGAAAGAGCCGAATGGATTGAAGTAGAAACGCTTTCTGAAACTTCTAGAGGAGAAGGCGGTTTTGGAAGCACTGGAGTGAAATAATCTCATACGCAATTTTCCGTTTCAATAAAAAAATGACCAAACCCAATGAAGATTTAAAGTAAAATCTTCCTATAAAATCAAACAGAAAATGAAAATAATTGTGCCAATGGCCGGCCGTGGATCAAGACTTAGGCCGCATACGTTAACAGTTCCAAAACCATTAATTCCAGTCGCAGGTAAATCAATCGTACACCGCTTAGTTGAAGATATTGCCAAAATATTAAAAGAACCAATAGAAGAAGTTGCCTTTATTTTAGGTGATGAAGCTTTCTTTGGTGATGATGTTGTAAAAAGTCTACAAGATTTAGCAGAAGGATTAGGAGCAAAAGCTTCGATCTACCGCCAAGATCAGCCTTTAGGAACTGGACACGCCATTATGTGTGCGAAAGAATCTCTGTCTGGACCAGCTGTAATTGCTTATGCTGATACTTTGATTAGAGCAGATTTTGAATTAGATCCTGATGCAGATGCTGTAATCTGGGTTAAACAAGTGGAGCAACCAGAAGCATTTGGCGTTGTAAAACTCAATCAGAATAATGAAATTATCGAACTGGTAGAAAAACCAAAAGAATTTGTAAGTGATTTGGCTGTTATCGGAATTTATTATTTTAAAGAAGTTGGAGTTTTAAGAAATGAACTTCAAAATGTTTTGGATAACAATATTCAGAATGGTGGAGAATACCAAATCAATGACGGAATTAAAGCGATGATGGCCAACGGAAAAGTTTTCAAAACCGGGAGTGTTGACGAGTGGATGGATTGCGGAAACAAAGATGTTACTGTAGAAACAAATTCCAGAATGTTAGGTTTCCTTCATAACGACGGAGAGCATTTGGTAGACTATGGTGTGACATTAGAAAATGCAACAATTATTCCTCCATGTTACATTGGCGAAAATGTAGTCTTAAAAAATACAACCGTTGGACCAAACGTTTCTGTTGGAAAAGGATGTCACATTACTGATAGTACTATTAAAAATAGCTTAATTCAGACTCATACTCAAATTAAAAATGCTAACTTAGATAACGCAATGATCGGAAATCATGTAAGTTATGATGGCAAATTTACCAGTGTGAGCATTGGAGATTATTCAGTTTTAGAATAAAATAAATTTTAAGTAGGTTCCGTTTGTATAAAATGTGATTTATAAAATAATGAAAAACAAAGTTTTAGCTCTTTTATTTTTAGCTGTTTTGAGCAGTTCGTTTTCGGTTTATGCACAAACAGAACCCGAAGATATTGCTATGGCAACTGATGAATATCAGGACTCATTTTATGAATCACTAAAACAAAAAGGAATTGAAAATTATGACAAAGCAATTGTATCATTGGAGAAATGCATCAAGCTAAAACCCAATGATGCAGTCGCTTACTTTGAGCTGGGAAAAAATTATCTCGCACTTAAAGAATTTCAAAATGCACAAAATGCTTTTGAGAAAGCAACACAGCTTGATCCTAAAAACAAATGGTTTTGGCTTGGCATATATGATGTAAGTTACGAAACCAAAAATTATCCATTGGCAATCGAGACTATTCAGAAAATAATTGTTTTTGATGAAGAGTATAAAGACGATTTGATTTCGCTTTACATGATTACCAACCAATACGATAAGGCACTTGCAACAATTAACGAAATGAATGATAAATACGGAAAATCTTCAGATCGTGAAATTTATAAGCAGCAAATCTTGTCACAAGGAAAATATCAGAACGCTGAAATTGACAACCTGATTGCACAAATCAAAAAAGATCCTAAAGAAGAATCAAATTACGTCAATCTTATTTTTCTGTATTCTAAAAACAACGAAGGAGACAAGGCGCTTGAGGTTGCCAAACAATTAGCAAAAGAAATTCCGAATTCAGAATGGGGACAGGTAAGTTTATTCAAAACCTATCTAGATGCCAATCAGGCCGATAAAGCCATAAAATCTATGAATGTGATTTTGGCAAGTTCCAAAATTGATTCAAAGATAAAACACCGTACGCTTAATGAGTTTTTGATTTATGTAAACAAAAACCCGCAGTACGCCACAGAATTAGAAAAAGCAATTGCCTATTTTGACAATGATCCAAATGTTGATGTTGCAAAAGAAATAGGAAAATTTTATCACAACAAAGGACAATTTGAAAACGCTGTTAAGTATTATGAAAAAGATTTAAATTCGAATTCTGATACCGATCGAGAAACCAATCTGTTGTTACTCGAAGCTTACACACAGACCAAACAATTTGAGCCAATGGCAAAAAGAGCCATGATGCTGATAGAAGTTTACCCAAGCCAGCCTCAATTTTATTACTATGCAGGACTGGGAAACAATCAAATTAAACAATTTAAAAACGCCAAAACGGTTTTAGAAATGGGGCTTGATTACGTGGTTGATGACGCCACTCTTGAAGCAAATTTTAATATTCAGTTAGGAGAAGCTTATAATGGATTAGGAGATGCCAAGAAAAAAGAGGAATACTTTTTGAAGGCAAATGAATTATTAAAGAAAAAAAAGTAAAAGGAGACATTCAAATGAAAAAATATATAGCAATAGCAATCTTATCGATTTCATTAATTTCTTGTAAATCGAAAATGACTGCAGTACAGACCAGCCCAACCGAAACGGTTGCAATTAAGGAAGACAAGAAGGTGGTAGAAAAACATTACGAGAACAAATTAGATTTTTCTACATTATATATAAAAGCCAGCGCCAAGTACGTTGATGAAAAACAAAGTCAGAACGTAACGGCAGAAATTCGTATTGAAAGAGACAAACAGATATTGATTAGTGTTCGTTTTTTAGGAATTACAATGGCAAAAGCACTCATTACACCTTCGGCAGTGAGTTATTACGAAAAAATAAACAGTACCTATTATGAAGGTGATTTTTCTAGTTTAAGTAAATGGCTTGGAACCGATTTGGACTACAATAAAGTTCAAAATCTATTGGTAGGCGAGGCTTTTGATGATTTGCGAAAAGGTAAATATACGCAGACGATTGTCGAAAATCTTTTCCGTTTAGAAGATCAAAGAGACAATAACATTAAAAAATCATTTTATCTGGATGCCGAAAAATATCTGATTCAGAAAGAAGAAATTTCACAACCTTCAGAAAACAGAAACTTGCAAATTGCCTACTCAGACAACAAAGTTTTTGATCAGGGAATTATTCCAACAACAATCGAAATCAATGCGGTACAGCCAAAGGGCAAAACAAATATTAACTTAAACTACAATAACATTTCATTTAATGAAGAACTTTCTTTTCCGTATAGCGTTCCAAGCGGTTATAAAAAAGTTATAATTAAGTAAATTTGCACTAAAGAAAACAAAAACATGCCAAAATTTCTCCTAAGCCTAATTTTAGTTTGTGCCACTACATTTGTATGGGCGCAGGATTCGCAGCAAGAAAAACTGGAGCAGCGTAAAGCTCAGATTCAGCAGGAAATCAGAGACAACGAAAAAATGTTGCAGTCTGTTCGAAAAAGAGAAAAATCTGCCGTAAACGAATATTTGATTCAGGCGAATAAAATTAAGCTCAAAGAAAAATTAATCAATACTACTGCAAAACAAGAAAAATTGCTTAGTAATGATATGTATATTAATCAGGTTCAGGTAAATAAACTTAAAAAAGAACTTAAAGTTTTAAAAGAAGATTATGCCGAAATGATTTTAAAATCATACAAAAGCCGATCTGAGCAAAGTCGCGCTATGTTTATTTTGTCTTCTGAAAGTTTTCTTCAGGCTTATAAAAGGGCACAGTATTTAAAACAATATACCAATTACAGAAAAAATCAAGGACTAGAAATTCAGGCAAAAACAGCACAATTGCTTGATTTTAATGCCAAACTAGATGGACAAAGACAAGTTAAAAAGAAAATTATTGCTGAAAACCAAAAAGAAAAAGTAACACTTGAGGTTGAAAAAAAGGAACAGCAAAAATTGGTCAATTCGCTTAAAAAAGATAAAAATAAAATTGCGGCAGATATTCGTGCTAAACAAAGCGAATCTAAACGAATCGACAAACAAATCGATCGTTTAATTCGTGAAGCTATTGCCGAAGCAAACAGAAAAGCAGCGGCTGAAAGAGCAAAAGCAAATCCGGGTTCTAGCGAAACAAAAGCACCAGTTTCATCTTCTAAAATTGCCTTAACGCCAGAAGACAAAATTCTGGCTGCAGACTTTAAAGCTAATAGAGGAAGACTGCCATGGCCAGTAGAAAAGGGATTTATCTCTTTAGGCTACGGAGACCAGCCGCATCCACTGCATCCTTCTCTGACAATTCATAATTCTGGAGTTGAGATTACCACCGAAGAAGGAGCAAATGCACGAGCGGTTTTTGATGGAGAAGTTTCAAAAGTAATTGTTTTGTCTCCTGTAAACAAAGCAGTTGTAATTCAGCATGGAGACTTTTTCACCGTTTATCAAAACTTGAGTTCTGTATCAGTTAGTCAAGGTGATAAAGTAAATATCAAGCAAAGCATCGGAAAAGTAAGAACCAGCGGCGATACAGGAAAAACCGTTATTAAGTTTTTGATTCTGCAAAATACTTCTAACAATAATCCGGAGGGATGGCTGCAAAGTAGATAAAAAAGTAAAGGAGCTGTTTAGGCTCCTTTTTTTATGTTAATCATATTGTTCTAAAAAATATCTTAGAACATCGGTTGTAGTTACAATTCCTTTTAGCGCACCATTTTCTACTACTGGCAAGGCATGAAATTCTTCTTTAACAAAAACTTCTGCCAAATCTCTGATAATCATATCGGGAGAAACCGTTTTAGGTTTTGAAGTCATAACCTGAGAAATGGTCAACATTTGAAGTATCGCTTCGTCGGCTCCATCCTGTCCTTCAAACAAAGCGCCAAAAGTCAGACGATTTACATCTGTACGGCTGATGATTCCAACAACTTCTTTCCCGTTTACTACTGGAATATGACGAATAGAATTGGCTTTCAGCTTTTCTACTACTTCTTTCAAATCGTCATTTTGGTTTACAGTCACCACGGTTTTAGTCATGATGTGACTAATTGGTTCTCTCTTTTTCATAATAGATACTTTTTTAATTTCTACTCAAATGTGTAAAATAATTCCGATATTTAATATGATTTTTATCAGCTAAAGCGAATACAGAAGTATAAATTTATTTTAGAAAAAAGCTTGTAGAACTTGATATAGCAAATTCAATTTTAGTTGATTTGAAAATGCATCTATGAATTTAAAAGTATTATTTTTGCAGTATGGAAACAAATAGACAGAAAAAAATAGGTGGCGTCATCCAAAAAGATTTGGTTGATATTTTGCAGGGTGAAATCCGAAAAAACGGAATTACAAATTTGGTCATTTCGGTATCCAAAGTCAGTGTAACTACAGATTTGTCTGTGGCAACGGTATATTTGAGTATTTTTCCACAGGAAAAAGCAAAAGAAACATTAGAAGCCATAAAAACTAATACCAATTTGATAAAACACGATTTGGCACAACGTGTACGTCTGCAGTTACGCAGGGTTCCAAATTTGGTCTTTTTTATTGATGATTCATTAGATTATATCGAAAAAATTGACAATGCCCTATCCGGAAAAGAAAACCCAATCGAAAATCGTGATCTTTTAGAAAAAAGAAGAAAGTCTTAAATTGAATTTTCCTTTATACATAGCCAAACGTTATATTTTTAGCCTTAGCAAAAACAATGCTATCAATATCATCAACCTTATTGCCAGCTTGGGAATCATTGTTGGTACGATGGCTTTGTTTGTGGTTTTATCTGTTTTCAGTGGCTTAAAGGTCTTTAGTCTTTCATTTACAAATGAAATTGATCCCGATTTGAAAGCCGTAAGCACTTATGGAAAATCATTTTACATAACTCCCGAACAGGAAAAAGAAATAAAACAAATTGACGGAATCGCGTCTTATACTAAAATTATAGAAGAGCGAGTTTTGTTCTTGTTTAAAGATAAACAGCAAGTTACTTATCTAAAAGGTGTTGACAGCAATTATCCGATCGTAAATAATATCAGGAAAAAACTATTTAATGGGGAATGGCTCAAATCGGATAGTTTTCAGGTCGTAATCGGTTACGGAATGGCGCAGAATTTTTCGATGGGAATTCTCGATTTTGAAAACCCGTTACAAGTTTTTGCTCCAAAACCTGGAAAAGGTGCTATAGAAAATCCTGAAGAAGCTTTTAATAAGACAGATGTTATGCCGGTTGGAATCTATTCGATAAGCGAAGAATTAGATTCGAAATATGTTTTTGCCGATTTAGGACTGACACAGGAATTACTGATGTATAAGCCAAATCAGATTTCAGGAATTGAATTTAAACTGAATGATAACGCAGATGAAACCCAGATTAATGCCCAGCTCAAGAAGATTTTTGCCAATAAAATCACACTGAAAAATCGTGCACAACTCAATGAGTCTTTGTATAAAATGCTCAATACCGAAAATATTGTTGTATATCTTATTTTTACTTTAGTAATCATTGTGGCGCTTTTTAATTTGGTTGGTGCTTTGATTATGATGATTTTAGAGAAAAAAGGAAACTTGAAAACGCTCTTTAATCTAGGAACAGAAATAAGCAGTTTAAGGAGAATATTTCTCTTACAAGGTACTTTGCTAAGTGTCTTTGGAGGCTTGATTGGTCTTGCCTTAGGAATTGTTTTAGTTCTGCTTCAACAAAAATATGAGCTAATAATGCTGACAGCAACCTTAGCTTACCCGGTAGTCTTTACCGTTGAAAATGTAATTATAGTGATGGCAACAATCATCTCTCTCGGATTTGTGGCATCGTTAATTGCAAGCAGCCGAGTTACCAAAAAGCTGTTGGATTAATATTTATCCATAAAAAAATATTACTTATATTTACTGCCTTGAAAATCTACAGCATATGATTGTTTCTGCCTAATCCTATTTTATTTCTTAGAATAATTAGGATACTTACGTTTTTATTTTTGAAGTTCAGATTTATGCATCTGAACCAATTTTATCATTTATCCTAAAATATCATGACAGAAACATCAATAAAGAAAAGTTTTATTTCTAAAATTTTTACCACTTTAAAACAAGCCCTAAAAGGAGACGAATCATTTGATTATACTTCCGGAAGTATAAAGAAAGCCGTAATTCTTCTAGCCATTCCAATGGTTTTAGAAATGATGATGGAATCGGTTTTTGCATTAGTCGATTTGTATTTCGTTGGGCATTTGGAAGAAAGCAGTTTTGCCATTCAGACAGTTGGTTTAACCGAATCGGTTTTAACCGTTATTTATTCGCTCGCTATCGGAATGAGTATGGCAGCCACAGCAGTTGTGGCGAGAAGAATTGGCGAAAAAGATCCTACTGCCGCCGCAAAAGCAGGAATGCAGGCAATCATTATTGCGTTTGCTGTGAATAGCGTTATGAGCATTCTCGGAATTATTTATGCAAAAGATATTCTGATTTTGATGGGATCCTCATTAGAATCAGCTGAACATGGTTACCGTTTTACACAGATTATGATTGGCTCGAGTTTATGTATCATGCTTTTGTTCTTGATAAACGGAATTTTCCGCGGCGCAGGAAATGCGGCAATAGCGATGAAAAGTCTTTGGATTGCCAATATTTGCAATATCATTTTATGTCCGATTTTAATTAATGGTTTAGGACCAATTCCTGCTTTCGGATTAATTGGTGCAGCATTGGCAACAAGTATCGGAAGAAGTATTGGAGTTTTATATCAAGTGTATCATTTATTTTTTGGAAATGGCGTTTTAAAAATTAAAATATCCTATTTCACACCCGATTTTAAACAGATAAAAGCGCTAGTAAAAATCGCCGCTCCAGGAATTTTACAATTTGTAATCGCTTCCTGCAGTTGGATTTTCCTCGCACAATTAGTAGCTACGACAGGCGGAGATCATGGTTCGGCAGGTTATCAGACTGCTCTTAGAGTGATGATGTTTTTTATACTCCCCGCTTGGGGATTAAGCAATGCTGCAGCGACTTTGGTTGGGCAGAATTTGGGAGCGAATCAAATTGAACGAGCCGAAAAATCGGTTTATACAACGGCACGGTACAATGTAATTTTCATGGCATCCATTATGATTATTACATTAGGTTTCGCCAATCCTATTATCTCATTTTTTATAGATGATAAAACAGATATCAGAATTGCGGTTGAAGCTTTACAAATAATGAGCATCGGATTTATTTTCTACGGAATCGGAATGGTTCTAATCAATACCTTTAATGGAGCAGGAGATACCTGGACACCAACTGGAATCAATTTCTGTGGATTTTGGCTTTTTCAGATTCCGATGGCTTATATATTAGCAAAACATTTTAAGATGGGGCCAACAGGAGTTTTTATTGCCGTACCGGTTGCTGAAACCGCAATTACCTTAGCGGGCATTGTCCTGTATAAAAGAGGAAAGTGGAAAAGAGTTCAAGTTTAGTGAAAGATAAAAAATGGACTTTCGATATAAAGGCTTTTTTTAGTTAAATATCTTTTTTTAAACATACATTAAAAAAACTTATACATTTGTACGTACAAAAAAACGTACTGCATCATGAAAGCAATTACAATTTCAACATTAAGAAAAAACATTAAAAATTATTTTGATGAAGTTACGGAGTCTTCAGAAATAATTGTTGTGCCAAGGAATTCTGAAGAAGATGCCGTTGTAATACTGTCTATGAAGGAGTATAATTCAATATTAGAAACACAACATTTAATGTCGACTAAAGAAAATAGAAGAAGGCTTTCAGAATCTATAGAACAAATGGAGAATGGAAAATTAAAATCTTATAATTTAGAGGACTAGTTTCTTGTTTGGTATGGATATTTGCTTTACTAAAAATGCTTGGGAAGATTTTGAATATTGGATTGAAACCGATACTGACACAGCAGTAAAAATAAAAGAATTGATAAAATCAATAAAGGAGAATCCTTTCAAAGGAATTGGAAAACCAGAGCCTTTACGACATGATTTAAAGAGTTTTTGGTCTCGAAGAATTACAGGAGAACATAGATTAGTTTATAAAGTATCCGGTACAAAAGGCATTGATCAAAAATGTATTATTTTACAATGTAGATTTCATTATGATGATTAATAATAAGTAAAGACCTTCAAATTTGAAGGTCTTTTTTGATTGTATGTCTTTGTCAAAAATTTAAAAAAACATCAAATTCTAAACAAATTCATATCCGGCATAAACCTCTTCGATTTCTTTCATGATAGCGAATAAATCTTCAGGAGCATCAGTTGTAACTAATTTTTGTTTGAATTCTTTGAAGGAATGAATTCCTTTGAAATAGTTGGTATAATGACGACGCATTTCTACAATTCCTAAACGCTCACCTTTCCATTCCATTGACCATTTTAAATGATTTCTGGCTGCTTCGACACGGTCAATAACCGTTGGAGCAGGTAAGTGCTCTCCAGTTTTAAAGAAATGTTTGATTTCGTTAAAAATCCACGGATAACCAATCGCGGCACGGCCGATCATGATTCCGTCAATTCCGTATTCATTTTTATAGTGTAATGCTTTTTCTGGGCTGTCGATATCGCCGTTTCCGAAAATAGGCATTGTAATTCTTGGGTTATTTTTTACACGTGCAATATGAGACCAGTCTGAATGACCTTTGTACATTTGTGCACGAGTTCTCGCATGAATAGTTAAAGCTTGAACACCAATATCCTGAAGTCTTTCTGCGACTTCATCGATATTGATGGAGTTTTCGTCCCAGCCCAAACGTGTTTTTACTGTAACGGGCAAATCAGTTCCTTTGATAACCGCTTTGGTCAAACGAACCATCAAATCAACATCTTTTAAAACTCCAGCTCCAGCTCCTCTGCAAACTACTTTTTTTACAGGACATCCAAAATTAATATCCACTAAATCAGGTTTTACCGTAGAAACAATTTTAGACGAAAGTTCCATCGCTTCTTCATCGCCACCAAAAATCTGAATTCCGACCGGGCGTTCATAATCAAAAATATCCAGTTTCATGCGGCTTTTTATAGCGTCGCGAATCAATCCTTCCGATGAAATAAATTCAGAATACATCATGTCTGCGCCGTGCGTTTTGCATAATCTGCGAAACGGCGGATCACTGACATCTTCCATCGGCGCGAGTAATAAAGGAAATTCGGGTAATTCTATGTTGCCAATCTTGACCATCTTCATAATTTTTTGCAAAATTACAACATTTTAGTTGAATTGGAACAATTCAAGATGCAAAGGAGCAAAGGAACAGAGGGACAAAGGTTTTCCATAGTGCTGATTAAGAGCCTTTGAAACTTTGTGCCTTTGTTACTTTGTGGCTATATTAAGAACGATAATCAAAAAATCGTATTGGTTTTCGGCTCATTGGATTAAATACCAACGGATTTACAACCTCTCTGGGAGCAAATTCAATTTTTGGCGTTACTCTCAATTTGGCTCTAAAATGATCTTTAATTTCCTGCAAAAATTCTGGAGATTGATTTTTTGCAACAATTTTAATTAGGATTTCATCTGTTCCTAAATTATTGGTTGAAATTTCGATAAGATGATTTTCGATAGAATCAAAACTGCTTAAAACATCATTCATCGCTGGTGGATAAAGTGTTGTTCCTTTGTATTTGATCATTTGTTTTTTACGTCCAAGTACTGGCCCTACACGTAAAGTATTTCTGCCGCACTCACAAGGCTCGTTGTGAAACTGAACAATATCTCCGGTTTTAAAACGCAATAACGGCATCGCTTCAATGCCTAAAGTCGTAATAGTCAGTTCGCCCGTTTCGCCATTTTTAACAGGGATGTTATTTTCGTCCAGAACTTCAACAATGATTAATTCCGGATGATGATGTCCGCCTTTACCGTGTTCACATTCTGTAAAAGCTGTGCTCATTTCCGTAGAAGCATATGTCGAAAACAATTTGATGTTCCATTTATCGGTGATTTTTTTCGACAAAATATTCATTGCAAAATCTTGTTCTCTCAAAGATTCGCCGATACAGATTGCGCCTTTAATACTTGAATTATTATAATCGATTCCGTGAATTTCGGCGTATTCAATTAATTTCAGAAGAAAAGACGGAACCGTAATTAAGTAACTCGGGTTGTATTTTAAAATCGAGTCCCACTGCATTTCAGGAATCCCTGCACCAACGCGAATCACGCCGACCTTCAGTTTACGAAGTCCTAGAAAATAGGCTAAACCAGCCATAAACTTTCTGTCGATTGTGGTCATTAATTGTACTACATCGCCTTCCGCAATTCCGGCACAGGCAAAAGAAATTGCTTCATTGTAAGCCAATCGGTCTAGATCAGAATCTGTTAAGCCGAATGTTACAGGATCACCCAGAGTGCCAGATGTTGAAGCATAATCGATAATTTTATGTTGCGGAACACACAAAAAATCATCATTATATTGCTGTAAATCTTCTTTGGTTGTAACCGGCAAAAATTGTAAATCTTCTATTGTTTTTACTTTTGAGATATCAATATTCTGTCCTGCAAAAAGTCTTTTATAAAAAGGAGAATTCTCGCTTATGTAACTTAAAAGTTCGGCTAATTTTTTTTCCTGAAAAATTTTAATTTCTTCTAAAGAATCTTTTTCTATTGCTGGAATCATTTTAATTTTCTTTTGATCTTTTTTAAATATTTTTCAATCTGTTCTTTTTCAGGCAAAGTGGTGATTTCTTTGGTCAACGCTTTTTCGAAATTAAGCCGAGCCTGCTCGAATTCTTTTTTTTGGTAAAAGTACAATCCTGCTTTATAATACACAACCCAATAATCAGGGTTTAATGATTGATAATTCTGCAGAAATTCAACAGAAATCCTTTCTTCATTAGCTAGAAGCGAATCTATTTTGCGATCTTCAGTTCTGAACTTTTTATAATTCTGAAAAGCAACTGTTTCCAGAAAAGGGTCGTTGGCAATATTCAGATTTTTGATTTGAAACGATTGGACCTCTTTTTTTCTTTTGCCAAAAACAGAATCCAAATCGTAACAGACAAATTCGCCCAATTGATACGGATTTGCAGAAACCCAGACTAATTTTTCTTTTGGTTTAAAGATGATTCCGTGATGCGCCATTAACTGATTTAAAGCTTTTTCTGAACCGTAGCCCAATTCAATATTCTTTAAACCGTTTTTGTTTCTAAGAATTTCCGAGGCGATTTCAGGATTTACTTTTTTATTTTCAGACAAAAGTTCCTGCATTCTTTCAAATCGATATTCCGAATGACTGTTTAGAATCTGCTCCTGATTTCTTTTATCATCTTTAAATGCTTCACCTTGAAAATGGTTCGAACAAATTAACTGATCGGTATTAGGAACATCGTAAACATCCATTTTATCGGGAGCAACCTCAATCAAAATCGCTTTGTTGTCATGGGCACTTCCCACCATAATCGATTCAGAAACAAAGACTTTTCTTTTTTTTGCAATGGCAATTGCTTCTTCTATATTTTGGGAGTGTTGTAAAATCTCGCGGGTCAGAATTGAAATGGGTGTTTTGGCAATAAGCGGAATTTTAGATTTCGAAGCATTGATTGTAACCGTTAGACCTTCTTCATTCATTCCAGAAACTACGCCAATCATTCCGGGCCAGGTAACCATCATAAATTTATGTCCTTGTTTCGGATTAATAAAAGCAATGATTTTATTTTCTGCGAATTCATCATTCACATAAAAATCAAAATTGCGTCCGAGGATTAGGTTGCCGTCTTCGGTTTTTTCGTTCCAAACCGCAAAAGAAGAACATCCTACCAATGCCAAATCTTGCAAAGCATGCCCAATATCGTGCGCACCATGAAGGTACAAACTACGTTGAAAACGGGGTGCAATATTATCATATTCGGTAGAAGTATATTCTGAAACACCATAAATTTCTGCCTGAAATTCGTTGGGCACATTCAGGTATAATTTTCGATTGTACCAGCCTAAAAATTTGCGTAGAATTTTCTGCTGAAAATCTGATTGTACAAAATCGGTTATTTTTGAGAAAAAAATATGCTGTTGTTTTTTAAGAAGCGAATCTGTCAACGCTCCTGTATTTAAACCAATTTCGAGCGGATCTCCTTCTGCATAAAGTTCCCACAGACCTTGCTTGTTTTTTAAAAGTGAATTATTTCCGGAAACAATAACACTGTCTGATATTTTCTGAACAACAGGTTTTGCGGCATTAAAAGTGCTGATATCCGGTTTGTGTTTTTTAGATTTTGAGGTGCCACAGGAAACCATCAGTCCTAAAAAAACAATCAAAACACAATATAAGATGCGGTTTTTCATAATCGTTTATTCAGATTCTTTATTGATTTTGTTTACCAGATATTCTTTTCCTACGATTTCAGAACACGTATTTACTGCTCCGATTGTAACACCCAAAACGCCGTGCATATTGGTACTTTGGCCTGTAAGATACAGATTTTCGAGTTTGGTTTTAACCGGAATCATTGTTTTCATCGGGTTATTAGAATCCTTAACATAACCGTACATATTTCCGTTATGTCCGCCGATGTAATCGCGATACGATAATGGAGTAGAAGTATGTATTGATTTTATGCAGTCTCTGATTCCTGGAAATCTTATTTCGATTTCATCCAAAAATTTAGCTGTTTTTCGGTTTTTAAAGTCTTCATAACTTTGACCACGGTCGCTTTCCTCAGAAGTTGTATTAAAAGTATCTGCCCACGGTTCGACATCCTTATATTTCATATAGGTTAAAAAAGTCATGCCTTCTGCCCAGATTTCTTCGTTTTTAGAAGCATTCATTGAAGCCATATAACTTTTTGGCCATGAATTTTCATCATATTCCTGAGCTGTCCAGACATCGGAACTATTCTTGAAATGATAAAAATTATGGTTGATGTATTTAAAGCTTTCGGGTTTAAAAACAATGTATAAACTAAAAGCCGAAATTACATCTTCAAGATCTTGAACACGATTAAAAAAGGCTTTTCGGAAATTTTCTTCTCCAGCCATTTTCAAAGTCGTTTTTGGTTCTATGTTTGAAATAAAAAGCGAGCCGGCAACCTGTGTCCCGTCTTTTAAATCTACTGAAACGACTTGGTTGTCTTTGACATTTAAACGGATGACTTCTTTGTACTTAAAAAATTCTCCGCCGTATTTTTTTAATTGTTTTAAAAGCTGTTTGGTAATCTGACTGCCGCCATTAATGCATCGCCATGAACTTTGAATGTACGAATTGACCGAAAGGGCATGAACGTAAAAAGGCGATTTATCTGGAATTCCGGCGTACAAAAAATTCGAACCGGCCAAGACAGCTTTTAGTTTTTCATTTTCAGTGCAGGAATCAATGATTTCTTTTGCGTTTTGCTCAAGAATTTCGGTATCGTATTTTCCTTCCCATTTTAAATTATAAAGCGGAAAAGCATCGCAGGTCTCCTGTAATTTTTTGCAATAGAGGTACAGATTCTCTTTTTCTTCGGGAAAAAATTCAGTGAGTTGTTTTACAAAATTTTCATAACCCTGCGCATGTGGATATTCGTTTGGATCGTTTCCAAATGAAATCATATCGAAACAATCTTCATCTAGTTTTTTAAGATTCAGTTGCTCGATAATATCCAGATATTTGAAATATTTATAAAGATTCTGTCCTTTTTCTAACCCTCCGATATAATGAATTCCGGTATCGAAAATCGTTTTGTCGCGAACAAAAGTCTGCAGATTTCCACCGTATTGATTGTTTTTTTCGAGTACGCAAACGCTGTAGCCTTCTTTAGCCAAAATGATAGACGAAACCAATCCGCCTAAACCGCTGCCTATAATCACTACATCGTATTGTTGCTTCATTACTTTTTCTTCAAAACAATTATGTTATTTTCTTCAGAAACTATTTCAAAATCAGAACCAATCAACTGGTTTTTTAAGGCTGGAGAATTCACTAAAATTATTGATGTTGTATTTAAGACAAGTTTTTCAATCTCATCTTTAAGGCTTTCATCAGAAATCAAAAGAATATCATATTGGTTTTCAGATGCTGATTCTAATTTGTCGAGATATATTATCTTTCTCTTTTTAAGGAAATAATTTGTTTTGGCAACCAACGTTTTTTCTTCATCATTGATAAAAGAAAATATTTTTCGCTGTGGTTCCTGCAGCGAAAGTAAGACATCCAATTGTCCGTAATCGCTTCCTAAATGAAGAATTTTAGCTTTAGTATTAATATATTTATTTAGACGATAATACGTTTCTAGATTTTGTTTTACATCTCTTTTTACTTCATTTACAATTTCGATTTCTTTATAATCATAACTGTTAACGAGCATTTTTTTGAAATATTCAGGTCCTTCAAGTTCTTCACGGATTTTGCGATATTCTGCTTTAAAAAATGTACTGATTTGTTTTGTTCGTTCGGCATAATTATTTCCATACGAAAGATTTTCAGGTGTTATTCTTTCTAAAATTGTAAGGGTGAGTGCACTTTTGTGAATTACAAAATCACCTTTTGGAATTGCTTCTGAAGCACCATGAATGACCACCGGAATAATATCCAGATTGAATTCTTCTGCCAAAAAGAAAGCACCTTTGTGGAATCGTTTGATAACATTGTTTTCTGAACGCGTTCCTTCTGGAAAAACCATTAAAGAATAACCTTCCTCTACTTTTTTACGGAGATGTTCTACACCGCCTTCGATACCTTCAGAAACCGGATAAAAACCTGCTTTTCTAACAAGACCGCCAAAAATAGGAGAATTGTAAACCCAGTCGCTTACCAAGAAAATAATTTTTGGACTCAACATTCCGATGGCGAGAATATCTACAAATGACGAATGATTCGCAATTATTATCGCTGGCTTTTTGAAAGTTTCATGGTAATTGTTGATCACATTTTTGCTGATAAAAGGATTGGAATACAATACCGATTTCATCAATTTTGAAACAACGTATCGGAATCCCTTCATTTTTGTTTTCGCTTTAAGCGGAATAATTGGCAGTAGGGTAAAACTGAAAATCGACATTACAATACCGCTCAAGCCATAAAAAGTGAACGACAGCACACCGTGAATAAAAGTTCGTAATTTGAATGGCGGATTTCCTTTTTTAGGACGATTCGACAAAAATAACTTGAACAAAATCGGATAAAAAATGAAAGTAATAATCAAGGCTGCAAAAACTCCGATAAGTGAAACCGATGAAATAGAAGTCAGTGCGGGATGTTTGGCAAAAATCATTGCGCCGATTCCTAAAATGGTCGTGATTACTGCCAGAATAATTGAGGTTCTGTAAATGGCAATTTCATTTTTTCCGTTGGTATATTCTTTTTGCAAAGCGCTGGTCATGAAAATACTAAAATCGACTCCGTGACCAAAAATTAGTGTGCAGACAATCATACTGAATATATTCATCTGAATGCCAAAAATACCCATAATTCCCGCAGTTACAATTCCGGTCAATGCGATTGGAATACAGCTGATGATTACCAATTCTATTCTTCTAAAAAAGAAAAACAGAATAAGAACGACAGCGATAAAAGAATAATTGACCAGCGAATTAAAATCGGTTTTCAAAGTGCTGAAAAAAGTTTCATTCATCTGCTGACGATCAATCGCAATCAGATTTTCTTTGGCAGAAGCCGATTTAACAAAAGCATCACGTTGTTCTGGAGATACTTTCACCAAAGTTGAAATCGTATAAAAACCGTTTTTTTCGGTTACAAATTCCTTTAGCTGCAGCGCTTGAATTTTTAAATATTCATCAGCCATGATTGGTTGAAAATCAAAATCGAGACGATCAAAAAATTGCGAGTAGGTGGTAGGCTTAAATCCGAGTTTAGCACCTTCGGCAATTAATTCTGATTTTAGGAATTGTTTTTTTTGAGAATTCCAGAACGAATTCCATTTTTCAATTTTTTGTCGTTGCGCATCCTGAGCAATCATGATGCCGCCTACAGAACTGAAATTCAGTATTTTATTCTTGTTTTTTTCGTTCGATAAATCTGCAAAAAGATGGCTGTTGTGATGTAAAGCTTCATCAAGGCTTTTTCCGTACGAAGCCAGATAGATAGTTTTAGAGGTTAAGCTTGTGCTTTCTTCCAATTGTTTTTCGGCAGCCTTGATTTCCTTCGGAACAAAATTCAGCTGTGATAAATCGTTATTAAAACCGACATCGTTATAAGTAAAACAGCAGATAATCGTAATGATAACGCAGAATCCGATTAAGAATTTATTATTATGAAATGAAAAATGAGCCATTTTATCAATGACATTTTTCTTGTGTTCAGCCTGGTTTTCTTTTGGTTTGTACAAATGTGGCACAATCAAAAGAGAGAACACTGCCGAAGCCATAACAATTACGGCAGCGAAAATTCCGAGATCATTTAGTGCGTCAGATTTTACAAATAGGAGACATAAAAAAGCAACAGCCGTGGTAGAGCTGCTCATTATAACCGGCATCGTAATGTCTTTGTACAACGTTTTTACATCACTATTATGTTTGTAATGTGTAAGAATATGAATCGAATAATCAATCGTGATTCCCAATAAGATAGATCCGATTCCGAGCGAAATTGCCGAAATCTGTTCTCTGACAAAATATAAAAATGCAACAGCAAACAAGCCTCCAAAAACTGTAGGCAGAAAAATGATTAACGGAATCAAAATTTTTCTGTAAAACAAAATCAGAATCAGCATTAAGGTAAACATTGCGATTGAGGTTGTCAAAACAATATCGCTTTTGATTTGTTTCGCATTGGCGGCCGCAATTAACGCTGATCCAAAATAACTTACAGATGTTTTTCCCTTAAACTGTTTATTTAGATTTTCCTGAATCGATTGCAGCTTTTCGGAAAAAATGCTGTTTTTTTCAGTTTCGCTAGATGAAATGTCAGAGGTCAAAAAAAGCAACAGTTTCTTTTTGTCTTTGGTCATTACAAAACCATTGTCGAGCGTAAAATCGTCGCCAATATTTAGCTGCTGTAGTTTTTTTAGGGCAATAAAAGAAATTCCAAGTGGATCCTGAAGAATAAAATCTTTGGTTATAAATCCCGATGGAGAGATAATCGATTTATAATTTCCTTGAACTGTTGCTGCAATACTGTCTTTTTGCAGTTTGTTTTCGATAGCTGCATAATCTTTATCGTCAAGAAAAAGAGGCAGATTGTTGTAAACAAAATCAATGGTTTCTTGAATATTTTCTTCGTCGATTTTTCCCTGAATTCCGCTAATGTAAGGTTGGCAAGATTTAGAAACACTGTCTGAAAAAACAGCTGCCATTTCTTTTAAATCTTCGGAAGAGCCATTTTTTTCGAGCGAAAAAATAACGGTGGTTTTATCGGCAAAATTGAGCTGTTTTAAAACTTTTGCCGTAACATCTGCTTTTTCGTTTGCTGGAATAAGCTTGGTAATGTCTTCTTCAAATTTAAGCTTCGAAGCAAAAAATCCGAAAATCAAAAGCATCAAAAAAGCCAATAGTACCGAAAGAGATTTTCTTCGATTTACAAATAAATGAATGGCGTAGAAATATTGATGCATGGATTTTTATTTAAAATTTTTCCGCCACGAATTTCACAAATTTTCCCGAATTGATTGGTGTTAATTTGTGAAAATTACGACAAGAAATATAAATTAATTAATGCGTTTTTTTGCTAAATGCAGTTAAAAGCAAATAACTTATAAAGCCAACTGATAGCGCTGAAACGGATGCTAAAATAAGACTTCCGACGATATATTGGGCAGCATTTTTCTGAATATCGTCAAGTGTCATCGAGCTATCTAGAAATAAAGGTCCGTCTGAAGGAATAAAAAGGCTTCCAATCTGCAAAGAGCCATAAATAATAAAGGGGATAAAAGGAGGAAAACTCACATTTGAGAACAGAAAAGCAATGACTTTGTTGAGCCTAAAAAGCGCAGCAAGAGTAAAAAGAAGTACTGTTTGAAAACCCCAGAAAGGAGATAGGCCGATAAAAATTCCTAAAGAGATTGCAGCTGATTTTTTGAAATTAGAATCGCTGCTTTCTAAGACATCTTCTAGAAAAAATTTTTTAAGGCCTTTTTTTTTTGCTTTCCTAAAGAAATCACGTGGTTTTATATACAATAAAGCATTGGTTACCAAAACAGTATTCAAAATACTGATTCGAGTAAAATCTCTGAAAGGGCGAAAATGAGAAACACGTTCTGCTGGGTCGTACAAGACCTTGATCGGAATATTTTTTACCAGAATTCCTTTCCACGCAGCACGTACAATTACTTCAATTTCGAACTCAAATTTATTGGTGTAAAATTGTTTTGGAAGCAGTCGCAACGGATACAACCTAAAACCAGATTGTGTATCCTGAAGCTCAATGCCAGTTTCGAACTTAAACCAGAAATTAGAAAATTTGTTGCCGAAACTGCTTTTCTTAGGCACATTTTCCTGTGTCATATTTCGGCTTCCAATTAAGAGTGAATTGGGAGCAATTTGAATTTCCTCAATGAAACCTGGAATATCCGATGCAAAATGCTGACCGTCAGAGTCAATTGTGATGGCGTATTCGAAATTCAGTTCAAGGGCTTTTCTAAAACCATTTCTTAGCGCTCTACCTTTTCCTAAATTTTTAGGATGATGAATTTGCGTAAGCTGTGAATATTGTTTTAGGATTTCACTGGTTTCATCTGTCGAGCCGTCATTTACAATAATGACATTTGAAGTGAAATCTAAAATAGAATCCAGCACTTTTTTCAATGTTTTCTGATTATTATAAGTCGGAACAATAATGCAGAAAGACGTTGAATCGAGCAGATTCTGCTGAGATAAAATAGGTTTCATTGAGGGTTTTTTCTAAGGCTTATTTCACAAACTGTTTCTCTTTTTCAGAGAAGCTTTTAGATTGCAAAACAAAGTCTTTTAGATATTCTTTCAAAGCACCAGTATGCGCTGCATAGTGAGCTGTGATGAATTTCTTGTCTTCTTTAATATTTTTTTTGTACCCTGTAATAGCAGGAACATCTTCCTGAATACTCAGTCTGATCATTCTCATTTCTATGTTGCTTGGGTCGCTTTTAATAGTGGCTTCCAAAAGTTTCGCTCCTTCTTTAAAGCGTTCGATTTTTTCGCCTATTTTTTTTTCGAATTTAGAGTCTACTAAAATCGAAGCCGCTTTGTAGGCTACCAGGATTTTTTCGTCGTTATTCGAAATGCCAGCAAGTTTGTCAATAAATTCTTTTGCGTTGGCTTCTGATTTTGCAACATCAGGATAAATCTTTCGGATCGATGCCAAATCTGGAGTGCTGGCAAAATTGATCCATAAAAGTAATGATACTAGTAATTTCATAATTTACAATTTTTTATACACATTGCTTAATTTTAAAGCGATGGTTTCGTTAAAATATGTGGTGTTTTTCACCTTTACCAAATCATCTTCTGTGTTTGTAATGTCAAGTTCCACAACCAGCTCAGGAGTTAAATCCGGATTTATTAATGCCATGAATTTTACATTCGTAAGCGTTTGAATAAGCAGCGAACTTTTTGTTACTGACTCTGTAAGTTCCTTAATAATCTGAATCATGCAAACGCCCGGCATAATAGGGTTTCCTGGAAAGTGACCATTAAAAACCTCGTGTTTGGCATTAACTAATATACGAAAATTATATTTAGTATCCCCTGTTTTTTCTTCTGAAAGTACTTTGTAAAAGTCTTTTAAAACCATAATTTATTTTTTTCCAAATGTGTATGCTACTCCAAATTGAAACACCAAGTTATTGCTGTCGCCGTTTTCGTCATAATAATTAGTAAAAGAATTCAGAAATCCTTTTTTTACTCTTGCTTCAAATGCGATACCATTTTTTAAGCTGTATCCTAATCCACCAATAATTCCAAAATCGATATCATCGCCTTTGTTAAAATTATATTCTTTAGATTGTGGATTTGCTTTAATGTCATCTGCAATCAAAATATCAGCAAAAGGTCCGGCTAATACATAAAAATCTTCTGTAAAATTGAATTTATTTATCGTAAGTGCCGAAATATATTGCAAAGAAACATCTACTGTTCCGCTGTCGGAAGTAGTAGTATATGAATTTGTTACGGGATTATAAGTGGTTGTGGTACCCATACTGGTTGTTCCTTTTCCTCCTTGTCTTGAATAGTTTAATTCTGGTTGAAGGGTGTAGACTTTTCCCAACTTTAAAGCTCCAAAACCACCAATATAAAAATCTGTTTTATTGCCTAGATCAGTGTTGGTTAACTTGGATAAATTGACTCCGGCATGAATTCCGGGTCTAAAAGATACTTGAGCTTGTGTTTTTACAAATGCTAAAAAAAACAGTGTGATTATCACTAAATTTTGTCTATTCATATTTATTTTGCTTTAAATGAGTAACTAATTCCAATTTGAAAATTTATATTGGTGTTGTAATCGCCAAAAAGATAATGATCGTTGGAGTCATTAGTATAATAATCGCTATCTAGAATATCTAAGAAACCTTTTTTAAACCTCGCCTCAAAAGCAAGACCACTAGGCATTCTGTATCCTAATCCTAGATTAAAGGCGATATCATTATAATTTTTTCTAAGTACTAAATTATCATTTAAGCGAACATCTAAAGAGGGCCCGAATAGAACTTGAAAACCCTGTCCAAATGTAAATTTATTAATCATTGAAATAGATAAATAATCTAGTTTTAAATCAAGATGTTCTACGCTTTGAGTGTTGGTTTCGGGATTAGTATAATTTCTAGCAACATTGTTGGATCCTTGCCTAACATAATTTATCTCAGGTTGAAGAGCGTATTTTTTGGTCAAATTAATTTCTCCAAAACCTCCAAAATAAAAATCAGGTCGGTAGTTGGCGTGCATTTCTGAGATTGTCGATAAAGACAAACCTCCTCTTAAACCCGGTTTAAAGTCTTGGGCGTGAAGATTTGCGATGGCGAAAAAAATAAATAGAATTAAGGTTGATTTTTTTGACTTCATTATTTTGTTTTAAAAGTATAGCTGATTCCGATTTGAAAAACATTGTTTAGAATAACATCTTCATAATAATAATCGTCATCTAATCCGTTGTAGCCATAAATATCAATTAATCCTTGTTTAAATCTGGCTTCAAAAGTTAAACCGTTTGGCAGCGTATATCCGACACCGCCGATTAAACTAAAGTCTACACTTGCAGGATTATAATCGTACTCAGGAAAATTATCATCTGTTTTGATATCTAACGATGGACCAGCCAATATATGAAAGCCTTTTCCGCCAAAATGATACTTAGCCACTGCGCCAACCGATAAATAGTTTAATTCGTATTTTACATTACGTGATCCAAATCCTCCAACAGCATATTCTCTAACTTCTGCACCTTGTCTAGAATAAATTACTTCTGGCTGTAAAGTAAAATATCTATTGAATTTTATCGCGATTAATCCCCCAGCATAAAAATCTGTTTTTGGATCGCTTGATTCAAAATTAGAAAAATTAGAAATATTTAAACCTCCCTTAAGCCCGGGGCTTACGGTAACTTGTGCGTGCGATTTTAGAAAACCGATAAAAACAAATGCAATTACAATAAATTTTCTCATTTTGATTTGATTTAGAGTTTAGGATTAGTTTAAATTCTATTCTGATTTTAAATAGTTGAACTCGATTTTGAGCTTTATGTTTTGATGTAAAATTTGAATTTTCTCAGCAAAAATATTGTTTTCTGAATTGAAAAGCAGTGTAAATTTTTCTTTTGTTTTGGATGAATGAACGATCTTTTCTAATTTTTGGTCTTTTTTGGATAAGAAGATATAATTATCGCGATTGCCGTCTGCCGATTTGTAAATGTCTGCCGATTCATTCTCAAATTGTTCCTGAATCTGGTATTCCTTTTTTAAAAGCAGACGAAAATCTTCCTTTAAAGTATTGATCAGTATTTTTCGGTCTAATTCTGAAACGATAGAATTGACTTTGAAATCGTTTTCCGAAATCTCAAAATCCATTAATTTATTACCGAATTCTGTCGTAAAAACAATTCGGTGCGTGGTGTCGTTTATTTTTTTGGCAATAAAAATTCCTGACAATTCATTTCCGTAAACGCTTATGTTGGCTTTGTAAACATAATCGGTTTTTGAATCAGTAAAATAGGGAACCGTATAAGACGTCTTGTCTAATTTTTTAGGAACATAATTTTTTGTGACCGAACCACAAGAAATTAAGATGACTGCCAAAAAGCAATTAATTAGTAAAAACTGAATCGTCGATTTTTGCATTGATTACTTTATTTTTAAGTACAATTCGGGTATAATCTTCAGATGATTCAAGAAGTCTTACCTGAACTACGGTTGCTTCTTCTTTGTCAAAAGTAAGCTCTATCTGTTTGATGTATTTTTTGAGCGCAGCATCTTTCGGAATAAATTTAGCCAGATTTTGTCCTTTAAGCTTGAAATACGAAATCGTAAATTCTTTGTCGTCAAACATATTACCGCTCACGCTTCCGATAATCAACTTGTTAATTCGTGAAAAGATTTTACTGTTTCCAATATCGACAGCGCTTTTTTTACCTTCGTCGTTGATCAGGATTTTTCCGTTTTTAAAAGTAATGCTATAATTATAAGGTTTTTTATACTGCCATTGTAAAAGGGCTGGTTCCTTAAAAACCATTTTTCCCGAAGTTTCAATGTCTTTCGATAGAAAATCTAAATGTTTGTACTGAACAAAATCGGTACTCAGGGTTTTGATTTTTTTGGCTACGAGATTTACTTCTTCTTTAAACTGCGTTATTTCTGCAGAGGTCATTTTTTGCTCTTGTGCAAACAAACTGCCTGAAATAAAAAGAATTAGAAATGCTATTTTAGTTTTCATATTTGTCAAAATTGTGCTTAGTATTGTTTTGCGAATACACCCATTTTCACGAATTTTAATTTAACAGATCCATTTTATCGGTGTCTTCGTGTAAGCTGTTTTATCCGCATTCAATTATCATAAGCTTTAAGATTCAAAAGTTCTTCGATTGAAACGACTTGATAATTATGTTGCTGCAAAAATTGCAAAAACTGTTCCAATACCAAAACCGAATGTAATGCCGTATCGTGCAAAAGTACAATTCCGCCGGGAGAAACACGTTTAGTTATCCGTTTTAAAATCAAATCCTGATTTTTAGTGCCGCCGTCGAGCGAGCGAATATTCCAACCAATAACTTTATGTCCGGTTTTTTTTAAAGCCCTCCTGATCGAAGGAGTGGTAACTCCGTATGGAGGACGAAAAAAATTTATTTTTCCGGGAGTGAATTTTTCCAGCAACAAATCGGCCTTTACGAGTTCTTCTCTTATTTTGTCTTCATTGTAAAAATCGAAAAATTTAGAATGCGAATAGGAATGATTTCCAACCAAATGTCCTTCGGCTATCACTTTTTGAATTATTTCCGGATGGGCTTCAATATTTTTGCCAATGCAGAAAAATGTAGCTTTGGCGTTGTATTTCTTTAAAAGATCTAAAACTTCCAAAGTATAAATACTCGGACCGTCATCAAAAGTAATGGCGATTTTTTTTTGTGTTTCAAACCTGTTATTACAGTAGGCTTTTACGTGGTAATTGGAAGAAATTATCGATGATCCGACCGCATTTATTCCCATCCATATTAAAACTATTCCTAAAAACCAGAGAAAATTTATTGTTACATAAAAATTCAGAACATTCAGAATCAGTAAAATAAAGATAAAAAATATCGATATGTTTTTATGCGTTATCATTTTGAAGCAGCGTAAAACTATGATTTTTTCCGTTCAGCTGATTGTATAATAAGACGGTTTTATAAACAGGTTTTGTAACCGAATTTACTTTTACGATTTCTGGAACTTCCTGATTTTTCAATATTTTAGAAGCCATCCAAAAACCAAAAGCCGAAGCCGTATCATATTCACCACTCAAATGTTTGTAATATAGAACAGTTGTCTCAGCAAAAGCATTTTGAGCTAGATTTCTATAATAATTTTCGAAAGTCGCATTTCCGTCAAAACCTAAAACGACAGCGTCAATATCTGAAACGTCTAAATGATTTGATTTTAAGAAAGATTTTATGGCAGGTTCAACTTCATTTTCTTCCAAAGTATTTATGAGAGAAATGTCGAGAAGTTCTGCATATGTATTTTCTTTTTTTTCGTTTTCTAAAACAAAAAAACTAGCACCTTCTCCGTAAACAGCACCACTTGTTTCAGAATTTAAAACATCGTAAGGAGCATTGTTATCTTGTTTGATTCGGCCGTTTAATTTGAAAAGGGCAGTAGTATAATCGCCATTTTCGTCAACACCGCCAACTAAGATAGAATCTGCTTCGTTTTCTTCAATCTGCATTTTCGCATCCAAAAGAGCCGATTCAAAAGAAACAGCACCATTTACGTAAGTAAAGTTATAGCCTTTGCATTGCTGTAAAAGAGCAATCTGCGCTCCCACAGTATTATGGGTAGATTGAATAAAAGAAGTCGGAGTTAAAAATTCTTCATTATTGTCTAGAATGCCTTTTAGGAATTTCTCAGAATCTTCGATGCATCCTAAACCGGTTCCGGTAATAATGGCGTCCACTTTTTCTACGTTAGCATCTTTCATGGCTAGAGCAGAAGCAACAATGCCATTTTTTACGCCCTTTGCCATTCGTCGGCTTGCTGCAGGCGAAATGTATTCTTTGTACGCAGGCGTTACAATTGCAAACACATTTTCATCATGATTAACAACAGCTTCTTCTAAAAAAACAGTATCAAATGTTTTTTGAGTTGAAATACAGCCTACTCCATTTATATATGTTTTTTTTGTCATACGAAGATTATATTGTTTTTTTTAAGGAATATGGTATCGCCGTTCTTCATTTTGTTTTTTATTGGGAATCTTGGCGATTTCATTAGCTTTTAGAAAATATAAGTGTTGAACAATTTCCTCCAAAACCGAAAGAGTTAGATAAAACGTGTTCGATATTTTTGTTTTTTAAGGTAGTTTGCGGTTTCAAATCAAATTCTTCCATTTGGGTTTCAAAATTCAGATTTGGATACACCACGTTATTCTGTATCGCCAAAACACTGTAAACAGCTTCGATTGCGGCTGCAGCTGCCAAAGTGTGGCCTGTAAAAGGTTTTGTTGAGCTAAAATCAGGAACTTTTTCTTCACCGTAAATTCGGTTTATGGCACGTCCTTCAGACAAATCGTTATTGGGAGTAGCCGTTCCGTGTACATTGATATAATCTATTTGTGAAGGTTGTAAGCCCGAAACTTCAAAAGCTTTTTTCATGGCAAGAAATGCGCCGTCTCCATTTTCTGAAGAAGCGGTCTGATGAAAAGCATCGTTGGCATTTCCGTATCCAGAAACTCTTGCCAGAACTTTCTTGTTTTGCTTTGCCACCAAATCATCTGATTCTAAAACCAGATAAGCAGCAGCTTCTCCAAGATTTAATCCTTTTCGGTTATTGTCAAAAGGTTTGTTGTAATCGTCAGATAAAATCATCAAAGTCTTAAATCCGTTGATGGTGAATTTAGCCAAAGCATCTGCACCACCTACAATCACTCGGTCTAGTTTACCGGTTTTAATAAGCCTTGCGCCCAGCATAATCGAATTTGCTGCAGAAGAACAAGCAGTGCTAATTGTGGTAACCATGCCTTTTAATCCTAATTCTTCAGCAATTTTTTCTGCTACATCTCCGCCGTCATGACAGGTAATGTATTTTACCAATTCCGGTTTTTCGAAATAATCGTAATAATATTTTTCGGTCATGTCCATACCTCCAACACTGGTTGCAGAAATTAGCCCGGTTCTGAATTCGTTTATAGACGTAATCCCGGCATTTTGAACAGCTTGCTTGGCTGCCAAAGTACCGATCATTGCAGTTCTAGAAAAATTATTACTGTCATTTAATTGCAATGCTGCGATCAGCTCTTCATTGGTTTTTTTGATTTCACCAACTTTAATCACATTTGCATGAATGGTTGAAATATTTTGAATTTCAGAGACACCGATTTTATTTTCGATTAGCGAAATGTAATTTTCTTCGACTGAATTTCCAATCGCAGAAATAATTCCCATTCCGGTTATGGCAACACCTTTCATCTAATTTTAGATTTATGATTTTAGATTTTAGATTTGAACTTTGTCAAAGGTTCAGACTTTGACAAAGTTGATTGGATGGAAACTATTTCGTTCTGTTTGCGTCAATATACGCAGCCATAGTTTCGATAGATTGAAAAATAGATTTTCCTTCTTTCGGATCAACTAATTTAATTCCGTAATCTTTATCTAAAATCACGATCAATTCAAGTGCATCAATCGAGTCTAAACCTAAACCGTCTCCAAACAATGGATCGTTATCTGCAATATCTTCAACTGCGATATCTTCCAGGTTAAGAGTAGTAATGATTTTGTTTTTTAATTCTGCTTTTAATGCTTCCATGATTATTTATTGTATAATGTATTGATTGTTTCGTTTTTAAACTCTGTTTTTTCTTCTGTACCGAGGGTGCAAAGAAAAGCTTTATAATTGTCATTAAAAAATTCTACCCATCCGCATAAAACCATATCTGCTTTATTCGTATTCAGAAGAATACTAGAATAATTGGACATGAATTCGGTATTAAAGGTGTCAAATATAAAGAAAGAATTTTCACTTTTCAGCTGATGACGGATACTTATTTCGCCCAAACAAATATTTGGCAGCGTGTAAACAAAGATTGCTGGGCTCGGAAAATAGTTTTCTTTGTCTGAAATTGATTCCTGATGTTTGACATCGGTATCTAAACTTGACGATTTATTAGCCAAAATCAAAGCAATATTATTTTCTTTTTCTTCTGATGTTATCGGACTCAAAAGCAGTTCTGCACCAAGAAAAGCCAATTTGCTCAAAGCATCCATTTTAAAAAACTTTGGATATTGCATTTCAAAATGACGATACGCTTGTTTCGAGAAATCGCTAAAATCGGTTGGCTCGATTTTAAAAACAGAAGTTCCGTCGAGAACAATTTCGTTGTTTTCGATTTTGATATAAGATTGTATGTTGGTTTTGTTTTGAGTCATTTAATTAAGGAGGAATGATGATATGTTGTTTTATCTTCTGATTTTCTTTATTTCTTTATCAAAATCCGAAATTATTTTTTGAGTTTTATTAAACTCATCATATTCTTTAATCGCTTTTTTATCTGCTTGAAGTTTCGAGATTCTGCCTTTTCCTTCTAATATTTTGTATTCATTGAAAGAAAGAAATTTATTAACACTTTCAGCTAATTGTTCCATAGTAAAAGTATTTTCTCTTTCGATTAAACCTTCTATAATCAAAATAGCCTGTAACTGTTCTCTCTAATTGATTAATTTCTTTTTCTTGTAAATAATTTTTGGCGACAATTACGTCAGATTTTATGATTCTTCCTTCTGGAGCATTTTTCCAAGTGGTAAGCCCCATATTGTCTTTCTTTTTGTCCACAAGTTTATGAATGATTTCTGCAGCCGTATTTCCAGTTATAGCAAAGTGAAATTTATTTTGAACCATAGCATAAAAATTCTTTGTTATATCCGAATTTCTATCATAATCAATACTACATTCTGCGAAAATATCACTTACTTGTTGGTAAATTCGACGTTCGCTGGCTCGGATTGAACGTACTCTACGTAGTAATTCTTTGAAATAATCTTTACCAAAAACGGTTTGTCCTTGTTTTAGACGTTCATCATCTAAAATAAATCCTTTTATTATATATTCTTTTAAGGCTTGTGTAGCCCAGATTCTAAATTGTGTCGCTTTTGTTGAGTTTACTCTATAACCTACTGATATAATGACATCAAGATTATAAAATTTTTGATTTCTGGAAACTTGACGATTGCCTTCAAGTTGAACTTGTAAAATTTCTTTACAAGTTGAATTTTCTTCTAATTCTCCTGTTCCAAAAATATTTTTTAAATGTGTTGTAATGTTTTGAGTTGTAGTATCAAACAACTCACTCATACCTTTTTGTGTAAGCCAAATAGTTTCATCTTGCACAATTACATCGACCCTAACATTTCCGTTTGGGTTGTTATAAATTATAAAATTTGTTTCATTATTTTCCATTTCATTTCATCTTTTCAAAAACCACAGCCGTATTACAACCTCCAAATCCAGAAGCCGTTTTCAAAAAATATTCAATAGTTGCTTCTTCATTTTTCTCAATCACATTGATAGTTTCGCTAACTCCAATTTCATCAAAACCTTTTGATTCAAAAAGCGTATTTTGATTGGCAGATTCTATTGCGATTACTGTTTCCAATAATCCCGAAGCTCCTAAGGTATGACCGTAAAAACCTTTTAAACTATTTACAGGAACGTTTTGTAAACCTAAACGATTTAAAGCAATTGCCTCCATTTCGTCATTATAAGGAGTTGCCGTTCCGTGGGCTGAAATATAATCTAATTTTTGCTTGTCAATTTGAGCTTCTTTCAAAGCATTCTGAATACTCAAAAACAAACCTTCACCTGTTCTTGACGGTCCCGAAATATGATTCGCATCGTTTATAGAACTGTCGCCGATGATTTTTATTTTGGCAGTTGCCGGATTCGCCGAAACTAAAACTGCTGCGGTTGCTTCGCCTAAACTTACTCCAGTTCTGTTTTTAGAATACGGTTTGCAAGGAAGTTCGCTCATGGCCTGAAAAGCATTAAAACCAGACAAAACAAATTCTGAAACTTCATCGCCCGCTGCTACAAAAACATTATCGTAAAGCCCTGACTGGATCATTCTTTTAGCAATTGAAACGGCTAAAATTCCAGAAACGCAGGCATTTGAAACTACGATTGGCTGTGTCTGAAACCCGAAGAAATCTGAAATGTTTTTCGCCAAAACATCTAAATGTGCGTTGTTGAAACTTTCTTCAGAATTGTCTCTTAAAGCCGTTACATTTCCTTTTGTAGTAGAAAGTAAAAAGGCAGTTTTTGAATTTAATTCGACTTTAGAATTTTTGATAATCGGTTCTAAAGCCAGAATCATCATTTTTTCTAAACGAGAATATTGGGTTTCATCACTGATTTTTGAAAAAGCACTGTTTATTTTTTCATCTGAAATGATAGACGCATAAAATGAATTCGGCATCAAAGAAATGTCATTATGAATCTGAATGCCCGAATCGCCGCGAAGAATCGCTTCAACATTTGATTCAACATCAAAACCTAAAGGCGTGATACAATTTGTTTCTGTAATGTAAATTTCTCTTAACATTTTATGATTCTCGATTTCTCCTGCAAGGTTTCCAAAAACCTTGTAGGTATGTTTTTATTTAAAAGCTTTATCTTCAAAAATGGTTTCAAACAGATTTGTATCAATCTTAATTATTTATACCTACAAGGTTTTGGAAACCTTGCAGGAAAGAAAAAACTATTTCAATAATCCCACTTTTCGTTTCCATTCTTCATAGAAAGGCGGATTGGTCAACATTAAATTTCCTTCCTTATCTAAAAAAACCTGAGTCGTTTCGCCTGTGCAGGCAACTTCTCCTTTTTCATCAATAATTTTAAAACGATAAATCATTTTGGCGGCCGGTGTGTCTACCACTGTTGTTTCGATTGTGACCACATCTCCGTAACGCAAAGATAATTTATGTTCACAGGTTGATTTTACAATTGGCGTTATATAGCCCGTTGCGGCAATATCTAAATAAGTCAATCCGTGTTCACGTCCAAAAGCTTCACGTCCATCTTCAAAATAAGTAATGTAATTGCCGTGCCATACGATTCCAAGCGGATCAGTTTCGTTAAAACGAATTCGGATTTCGTGTGAAACAGTTAGTCCAGAAGCTTCGTTATACTGTTCTTTTCTTTTTGTCATAGAATAATGCAATGTAGGTTGTGATAATGAAAAACAAAAACAGGAGCGCTATTTTTGGAAGAATTTCTGCAAAAGAAACGCTTCTTAACAAAACATCGTAAAAAGCTTCAAGAGCCCAGTTCATCGGCGACGACTTAGCAATGTACTGCATGATTTTGGGCATTGCAAAAACAGGAACCCAAACGCCGCCCACAGCAGCAAGGATGATTACGCTTGTGGCTCCAAATGGGGCAGATTGTTCCTGAGTACTCGCAACAGTACCCAATAAGATTCCGTAACCAATAGCCGCAAAACCAGAAAACAATGCCACAACGCTCATCATTAATAAATGGCCTTCTATATTTAAAGAAGGTAATCCGATGGAAGGAAATAAAAATACCGCAACCGCTACCATCATATAAAACTGAATCATACAGATAATGGTGTACGTAATCGTTTTACCGATAATTACAACTAAATTAGAAACCGGATTGGTTCTCAATCGTACAAAAGTTCCTTGTGATTTTTCTTTTACAATGTTAATAGACAACGGAATTACGATAAAAAAAATCGCAAAAAGTGTCCAAGCCGGAACATTGTGCTGTACAGAATTAGGACGTACTTCTTTATTATTGATTTTTGGAATTATTTCTTTGAAAGTAATAAAACTCTTTTGTTCAAAATCAGTAGATCCTTCCCCTAATTGTTTTTCAAAAGTGGTGTAAATCGATTTGGTTTCAATCTGCGAAATCATTTTGTCGATTGAACTCATGACCGCATTTTTAAAGCTCATCTGAACCGCTGGATCAAAATACAGTTTTACTTCTTTTTCTTTAATTTCTCTTTGCGGTTCTTTTGTTGCAGTGCTATCAGTCAAACCTAGACTGCTCACAATTTTTTCTACATTTTGATCTACTTTGGCTTGCAAATCAGAACTTAAATTTTCGGGAATTACTATTGCCAGCTGAAATTTTCCTTTGTAGACATTTTCTCTGGCGATATCTTCGGTAATGTTTTTATGATCTATCTGTGTTACAATGCTGAACAGATTACTTTTTTCTAAATTCTCAAAAACGGTTTTAGAAACAGTTCCTTTATCGTTATCGACCAATAAAATAGAAATTTTTGAATCGCTTACTGATTTAAAAGTGCTGTCCTGAATTAAGGTTACAGTAATAACCAAGACCAACGGCATTACAAACAGAATAATCAATCCGCCCAAATCTCTCTTTAAAAGAAGAAATTCTTTTACAACCGACATCCAAATTTTATATACCATCTCTCAGGGCTTTACCGGTTAATGAAATAAAAACATCTTCAAGATTACGTGCTTCTGCTGTATCGTTAATTAAGTCCGATGGAGTTCCTTTGGCATAAATCTGACCTTGGTCTAAAATAGCAATATTGGTACAGAAATCTTCTGCTTCTGCCAAATGATGTGAAGTGTAAATAATTGTTGTTCCGTTTTGATTCAGTACTTTAAGGTACTCCATAATAGCATTTTTAGAATGAACATCAACACCAACAGTTGGTTCATCCAAAAACAAGACTTTCGGATTGTGTAGAATTCCTGCAATCAGATTAACACGGCGTTTCATTCCGCCCGAAAAAGTTTCAACGGCTTTGTCTGCAAATTTCAAAAGCCCCAAACGGTCAAGAGCTTCAATTACTTTATCTTTTAAATCGGCACCTTTTAAGCCGTACATACTTCCAAAATAATGAAGGTTTTCTCTAGCTGTCAAGGTCGGATAAAGTGCATATTCTTGAGGAACTACACCAATTATTTTTTTAATTTTTGATGAATGGCTGGTATAATTTAAGCCATCAATGGTAAAGCTTCCCGATGTTGGCTTAACCAAACCGCAGAGCATAGAAATCAGTGTTGTTTTTCCTGCTCCGTTTGGTCCGAGCAGACCAAAAACCTGTCCTTCATTTATGTCAAGCGAAACATTGTTCAAAGAATACATTTCTGCATTTTTGTACTTTTTCGAAAGGGATCGTATTTGTATTATAGGCTGCAAAATATTTTTTAGCTAATCGCTTTTTTTAATTTTTTAAAAAAGATTTCTTCTCTATTGGCAATGTCCAAAAGTTCATCGGCAATAATGTTGTAGGCATCTTCTTTAGCGCTTCTGTTTTTGTAAATACGGGAAGCTTCAACAGCAAAATCACGCCATGAATCACCAATTTTTGTCATTTCTTTAGAAAGTTCTTTTAGTTCTTCGTTTCCTAAAATTACCGAAGCTTCCTGAAGAAATGCGGCATAAATAAAACGAAAACCACCGCCACCGGTTCCAATTTCTTCTTGCATACGAACCATTTGCGCCAAGTAATGATTGGCTTTTTTGGCTCCGTATTTTGACGGCCATTTTCTAATACGTTTCGAGACATATTTTATGCCGCCCACACCAACAAGAGGAAATGGCGCCAACATATCGCGACAAGTATTTTTGATTCCTTTAATGATTGCACTCTTTAGATCGACATCTTCAGGAATCTGGATAGGGTAGTACATTTGTCCTCGCGGCGCAAACGCCCCTTTGGCAAAACGGACTTTTTCCATTTCTTCGTGAGTCAAAGTGGTAACAGTTTCCATTACTGGGTCACTCACCAAATAGTCGGTTTCGGTTTTTCCGTAAACGACTAAATTATGTGCATTGAAATGAAAGCGGTATTCATCAGGAAAATAACTTAGATGATAAACACCAACTTGTAATCCTGTTAGAATGTTATTTTTTAAATTTTCGTCTAAAGCTTTGCTTGCTGCGCTTACAGAAGAAAATTTCTGTCTTTTTATTTTTAAATTCAAGCGTTTCGCCACTTTATTAAAAATCTGTCCAGGCAAAGTTCTGTAACTAATAGCCGGCGCATGATTGACTTTTAAGAAAGGAAGATATACGAAAAATAGACCCGAACCAATACCAAAAACCATTGGTTCACTAATATTGAGTCCGTTGCTTTTAAGCAGATTAGAAGCTACTCCATTTTCGCAGTGTGCAGATTGATGATGTGTAAAAGGTAACTCCATTATTTGGTAATGCTGTTTTTTAGTTCTTCGATGGAAATTTCAAAAGTATCAGCGTATTTTTTTAAAGTTTTATCATTTAGTTTTGCAAAGACACCTGGTTTAAAATGTCTTTTTACGCGCCATTTCCACAAGCCCACATAGCTTGAAAGAATGTTCAAATCCATTTTATTAAGTTCCATGAAATAAACAATCGGACTTGCTTCACCGTTTTGAACCTGTTGTTTTGCATCGGCAATGCGTTCGTTGATTTCGTCGATTGAATTGGAAAGCGCAATAGTTTTTGGCTCCCAGCCTGTACTTAAGGTTGTGGTATATTCTCCGTTTTCATCGGTTGCATACAAAAGCTCCTTTACATTATTTTTTGTTAAATTGCTTTTATCCTGTGGTACATTTTCTTTTTCCATAGTGCTAATTTAAGTTATTAGAATATAAAGGTCGTTTCCAGACATAAACTAATTATTAAAAATCTGTGGTTTCCAAAATACAGATTTCTCTTTTTTCTTTACAAAATAAATAAATTCTAAGTGATTTGTTTTAAATCATTAAGCCGGAACTATCTTCTGAATAAACAAATTGATTTCGCATTCTAAGAGAATCTGATTTTCCAAAAAGCTTTTGCAGCTCATGGTGCATAAAGTATAATCTTCTGTTGGAAACTTTGAAACCAAAGAGGCTTTGGTTAGAATAGTATCGCCGACTTTTGGCAGTGCATGTATTTTGACGCTTTTCAAAGCACTGATAAATCCGATTACATTTACGTTTTCATTTTCTATGCCGCTTTCGTCAAGAAAATATTTTTTCCCAACAATAGCCGAGCAGGTCTGTGCTGTATTTTCGATTAATCCCGCTTCGATAAAAACATCGTTGTCTACAAAAACATTGTCTTTTTCTATAAAAAAGATCGTTTCTACCGAGCTGGCATCAATATTCAAAATTAAATCGACCATAAGCAAAGGTGCTCGGTGTGGCAGATAATTTTGTATGTCAACGGTAGAAGTTGTTTGCATGATTTGTTTTTATTTTGCCAAGACGGTTTTCATTTGTCCACGGGCTATTTCTTCGTTATTTAATGTCGTAACAATATTTACCAGCGTAATTCCGGCAAATTCCTGCAAAATAGTAACTTCTGACTGGATAGAATCGTTAAGCTTCGGAAGTTTAGTGATTGTAATTTCTTTAATAGAGCCAATGTATCCCGTTGGGGAGGCTTCGTTTTTTAAAGAAAACTGATATCCGGTATGCAATGCTACAGACTGCGCCATGTGTTCTATTAAACCGGCTTCTAGAAAAATATTGTTATTTACAAAGATATTATCGCTCTGTATTGTTAATCCTGAAATCAATGAAATTTCAGAATACGAATGCATAGTATCTACCATTACAAAAGGAAACTTTTGAGGCAGTAAATCTTCGACAGTATTTTTTTCTAAAAGAGTCAATGTTTCCATTTTAGCAAACAGTTAAATACGCATATGCGAATGAGAATCTTCCGCTTTCAGGAACAGATAAAAGAATGTGTTCGCCTTTTTTCAGTTTTCCTGAATTCATCAATTCTTCCAAAGCTAGGTAAATAGAGGCAGAACCAACATTTCCTACTCTTGAGAGATTCATAAACCATTTCTCATCACTCATTCCGATGCCTTTTTCGACAAGTCCTTTTTTCAAACCTTCAACAAAGAAGTTAGAAGAAACGTGAGGAATAAAATAGTTGACATCTTCAGACTTGATATTGTTTTTATCCATGGCATCTTTCATGCTTTCTGCACCTTTTGTCAGGATAAATTCATCTAATAATTTTACATCTTGTTTGATTGCAAACACCGATTCGGTCAATAATTCTTCTGGTTCGTATTCGCTCCATGGCTTAATATCGCCGTTTTCTAATTTATCACCTCCCGCATACATGCATGTCTCTAATTCGTAAGCATACGAAAAAGCTTCCATCCATTCAATTTTTAAAGAAATCTCACCTTTAGGCTTGTTTTCCAATAAAAAGGCGCCCGCTCCATCTGAAAGCATCCATCTTAAAAAATCTTTCTTGAACGCAATAATAGGCTGTTCTTCTAAGTTTTTCAAATTTTCAACTTCGGTTTTATACTTTTGAGCAATAAGCCAAGTCGAAACTTTTTCTGATCCCGTACAAACTGCATTTTTGGAGTTGCCAGAACGTACCGAAAGGAAACCGAATTTTAAGGAATTCATTCCCGCACAGCATACCCCTGTAGACGAATTAAGCTCAACTGATTTGTTTTGCAATAATCCGTGCACCATAGCGGCATGTGATGGAAGGAAAATATCAGGCGTTGAGGTTCCGCATGAAAGAACTTCTAAATCCTGAGGCGTAAAATCCTCATCAAAAAGCTGTACAATAGCGTTGCGGGTTAACTCTGCATTATTGTGCGTGCTTTTTCCGTTTTTGTCAACAGCATAATAACGGCTTGTAATTTTATTGTTGCGCAAAATAATACGTCTTGCTTTTGAAGCAGTGTCGTTGATTAAACCTAAATAGGATTCCATTTCATCATTTGAAACAGCTTCATTCGGCAAATATTTTGCAGCCTTTGTAATGTATACGTCAAACATAATTTAAATTTCGTCTTCTAAACTCCTTGATAATACTGAGTTTCCTTTTTTATTTTCGTTAGCTTAAGCGGGTAAGTAATCAGGTGCAATATATACACTATTGGTGAGATTAACCAAATCGCAAGGAATAAATAAACATTAAATACTTTTAAAAGCTTTTTTCGGTTTTTTTGATTTTTATAAATGAGATTTGACCATTTATTGAAAATTTTATTGGCCGTTTTGTCAACAGTTACTAAATACGAACTGATTCTTACTCCTCCTGCGGCAACCAGTTTTGGCTGTAAATTGGCTAGATTGTTCTGATGAAGCGCATCTGCCATAATTTTTCCGAACTGATCTGACTCGCGAATATCTTTTTCTGAAACTCCAGGTAAGGGAAAAATTCCGAGATACTTTTTCTTTACCCCAGAGAACATCCATTCTACAATGGTAATCACGCTGATTAAATTTCCAACACGATCAACCAATGCAATATTTCCGACCAAATCTGCGTTAGCTTCTTTCAGCAGTACTTTTATTTTTTCCTGAGCCATGATCCACATGTTTCTAGAACCACTGATTGTGATAACTGGCGTTCCGTTTAAAATCTTTTTAGCATCGTTGCTTTTCAAGAAAGAATTTATCGGGATGGAAGGTGAAAGATACCAAACCTGATAGTGAAACAGTACTAAATCGAATTTTGTATTTAAAATCTCATCTGGTACTGGTTTAAGCGTTGCTGGAATCTGTAAAAATGACTCTGGAAAAGCATCAAAAAACGAATCCTTATTCCATGGAAAAGGGAAAGGCTTCTCCAGCTGAATTTCGTAAAAAGTCAGCTTTATATCTTCAGACTCCAGAAACGGTTTCGATACATTTTGTGCAATCGATTCCAATTGTCCGGATTGTGAATAATAAATTACGAGAACATTTTTCATTTAGTTTATCTAGCTTTGGTGGAAGCGCAAAAATAGTTAAATTTATTTAAAAGGATTTTTCTTCTTTTATAGATTCGCATTTTTGCCTTTTAAAACCGTATTTTTAACAATTATTGCTAGTTTTTACAAGTTTTTTCTTGTATTTTATAGCAAAAAAGTTGGCAAAAAATAAATCGAATAATTTTTTAAATAGGTTATTTCTTTCAAAACAACAAATGCTATTTCTCGATTTGGTTCCAAAAATCGAAATAATTGAACCATTGCAGCGGATATTTTTCTAAGATGCTTTCGACACTTTTTACATATTCTTTTAAAAGCGCTTTTTCGTCGCGATGTTTTACAGCAGCTTCTCTTGCATACAAATGATAGTGCAAATTTTCTTCTTTCATTACATAGACAAAAACCACAGGAGCTTTTAATCTTGAGGCGATTAAAAACGGACCCGCAGGGAAATTAGCTTCTTTGCCAAGCAGATTTTCTGTAAGCGATTTTGTGCCTTCAAAATAACGGTCACCTGTAAAACAGATTAGTTCGTTATTGGCGAGCGCGGCATTGATCTCGAATATATGCGATAAGTCTTCCTTGATAATGATAAACTTAACGGCTGGTTTCTGAGAAATGGTCTCCAGATAATTTTTTATTGCCGAATGCTCTAAATCTGTAGTAACGAGATTGATTTGGAAATCGAGGTCGATTTCTCCAAAAAAATGTTCTGCAATTTCAAAATTGCCAACATGGGCGCTTATCAAGACACCGCCTTTTTTTTCGGCAAGCAGTTTTTTTAAAGTTTCGATTCCGTCAAATTCGTAAGTAAATTTATTACGCATTCCTGCCGAAATCGAAATTTTATCAATAAGAGTTTGTCCAAAAGTGTAATAACTTTTGAAAACCATTTTTTTGGATTTGAAATAGGAAAACTGAAGTCTTTCTTTAAAATAGTAAAAGATAGCCTTATTACTTTTTCTTAAGAACAGAAAGTAATAAGAAGCGACAAAATAAAGTAAGACGTAAGCAGCTTTTACACCCGCTTTTTGAATTAAAAAAACGAATATCTTATAACCTAAAACTGTACCTTTAGATTTGCCATCCCATTGACTCATTAAACAGCTTTAGCTTTTAGTTTAGCCTCGATAAGGTCGTAGAAATTCTGAAAAGTAGCAATTCCGACAAAATCAGCCTCAACCAGTTTTACACCAAAGTTAGCCTCGATAGACACTACAAGATCAACATAATCTAGACTGTCTAATCCTAATGTATCCTTTAAATTGGCATCTGGTTCAATATCGTCATTATCTACTTCAAATTCATCAACCAAAAAACCGTTAATTTTTGCTATAATCTCTTCTTTATTCATTGCTCAATTTAAACTTTTTAACCACCAACGCAGAGTTGGTTCCTCCGAACCCGAAAGAATTGGACAAAAATATGTCAAATTTTTTGTTTAACGTAGTTTTAACTAAATTTAATTTTTTAGCATCTTCGTCTGGGTTTTCTAAATTGATGTTCGGGGCAATAAAATCGTGCTGCATCATTAATACAGAGTAGATTATTTCGCTTGCTCCAGCCATCCAACATTCGTGTCCTGTCATCGATTTTGTCGAACTCACTGGAGGATTTTTCTCACCAAAAACTTCATAAATCGCTTTGGCTTCGTTGGCATCTCCAACTGGTGTCGAAGTGGCATGAGCATTTATATATTCGATATCGGTAGCTTGCAGTTGCGCATCTTCAAGGGCACGTTTCATGGCAGTTGAAGGACCTTCTACATTTGGCGTAGAAATGTGGCCTCCGTTCGAAGAGAATCCGTAACCTACAACTTCTGCGATTATATTGGCGCCACGGGCAATGGCAGATTCATAACTTTCGAGTATTAAAGTTGCGCCACCGCCACTCGGAATAAGTCCGTCGCGGTCTGCGTCAAAAGGTCTTGAAGCTTTCTCTGGGTCGCTTTCTCTATTCGAAAAGACGCCCAAACCATCAAAACTGCTCATGGCATATTTGTTGATTTCCTGTGCTCCTCCTGTAATGATGATATCCTGAAAACCACTTTTGATTAAGTAATAAGCCAATCCGATAGAATGAGAACCACTGGCACAGGCCGCACTAACGGTTAAGTTAATGCCTCGAAGTTTGAAAATCGTCGAAAGATTCATCGTTACTGTAGAATTCATCGATTTAAAAATTGCGCCAGAACCAATAAGGGCAGTATCTTTTTTGTCACGCACAATATCAGTAGCTTCGATGACAGCTTTAGAAACGCTGTCGTTTCCATACATAATTCCGACCTCTCTTTCATCAAAAAAAGCATCGTCGATATTGGCGTTTTTCAAAGCTTCGATTGTTGCCATATAAGCATATTCGGTTTCTTCACCAATGCTCATACGTTGTCTGCGGGTCAGCAAATTTTTTAAATCAGCTTTCGGAACCATTCCGGTCAAGGCCGACTGAAAACCAAATTCTTTTCGTTCAGAATCAAACTGAATACCAGATTTTCCCTGATATAAAGATTCTTTTACTTCATCTAAAGAAGTTCCGATACAAGAATAAATTCCCATTCCAGTAATTACAACTCTTCTATTCATCGTCGTTCAAAGTAATTTTTTATCCTTAAAGTGTAATTTTTTAAACAAGGGCACAAAGTTTTTTTTAATCTATTGTTTATTTTTTAATCTCGCAAAGTCGAAGAGTCGCAAAGTATTTTTGTTTAAGCTTCTTTAAAATAAACTCTTCGTCTTTGCATGAAATTTTAGTTGTTAAATAAAAAATTTAAAAACAAACTTCGCAAACATAGTATTCTCTATGAATATATTCCGCCGTTAATATTAATAATTTCTCCTGTAATATAACTTGCTTTTTTAGAAATCAAAAAGCTTACAAGATCTGCAACTTCCTCGGCTTCTCCAAAACGGTTTACCGGAATTAGTCTTAACAATTCTTTTTCGTCCAATTCGCTGGTCATATCGGTTCTTATAAATCCTGGTGCAACAGCATTTACGGTAATGTTTCTTTTTGCGACTTCTTGTGCTAGTGCTTTTGTCGCTGCTACGATTGCACCTTTAGCCGCAGAATAATTGGTTTGCCCTGCTGTACCTTTTACGCCCGAAACTGAAACAATGTTTACAATTCGGCCGAATTTATTGCGCAGCATTTTCTGAATGAAAAACTGTGTTACGTTAAAGAAACCATTTACACTCGTATTCATTACACCGTTCCAGTCTTGAGGAGTCATCCACATAAAAAGACCGTCTTTTGTTATTCCGGCATTGTTTACAATTGCTTCTACGATTGCTTCAGGATTCTCTTCTTGCCATTTTGTTAAAGTATTTTGTACAGCATCAAAATCAGCAACATCAAAACCTAAGATTTCTCCGGTTGCACCAAGTTTTTGTATTTCCTGCAATGTTTCTTCGGCAGCTGTTTTATTCGAATGATAATTTATAAGAATATGATAATCGGATTCTACGGCTAATTTTTTACAAATTGCACTTCCAATTCCTCGTGAACCGCCTGTTACTAATACACATTTCATTTATGTAAGTTTATTTTTTTTTGGGAATAATGTTTTATCGCTTTCGTTGGGACTTTTGGCGATTTTGTTTTTTTGAATTGCTATTTAACTCTTTTTCTTAACGGGGGCTTTTGTCGATTTTGCAGCTGGTTTTGCTTCTGCTTTTGGTTTTTCTGCCGGAGTTTCTTTCGCATAATTTTTTTCTGATTTCGAAAAAAGTTCTGCATTTTCAAACCACTGGTTGCCAATAACAGTTCCGTCTGCTCTTAGAAAACCCCATTTTCCTTCATTTTTTACTCGGGCAACACCATTAATAAAACCTTTGTCTTGCTGCACAAACATTGCAATAATGGCATTTGTCGTAATGCCGTATTGCGTAGGAATTACTAATTTTCCGCTTTCGTTGATAAAGCCCCAATTGTTTTCTTTAACAGGAGCAAGGCCATTGGTGCCAAAAACTTCTGCATCGCTGTAGGTTGGTTCAATTACAAAATCTCCTTTTAAATTGATGTATCCCCATTTTTTTCCTACCAGAACTGGTGCTAGATTTTTGGAAAAAGCTTTTCCTTTATCATAAAGAGGGAGAATTATCCAGTTTCCTTTGAGGTCGATATATCCAATTTTTCCGTTCTTTTTGGCGTATGTCAAATCTTGGGTTTCAAAATCGTAAATTTTCTCAGCACCATCAACCGGAATGAATTTGTCCTCGCTTACAAGTCCGAATGTTTTGTCTTTTCTTGCCCAGGTAGTGTTTTTAAAATAATTTCCGATTTCAGAATAAGCCGGTTCGACCACTTCTTTGCCGCTTGTGCTAATAATGCCCCAGCTTTTATTGAGTTCAACTCTCGCAAAACCGTTTTCAAAAGATTTAATCTGATCGTACTTAGGCTCAAGAACAACGGTCATTTTTGAATTAATTAATCCAATTTTGTTCCCTTGTTTTATAAAAGCGACGCCTTCGTTAAAGTCAAATAACTTTTCTGTTGCAGGCGCTTTCAGGATTTCTCCTTTCGTATTAATATAAACCCATTCTTTATCTTTCTGCACTACTGCGATACCGCTGTTAAAGTCTTTAGCATTCGAAAAATCCGCAGGAATTGCCCATTTTCCGTTCACATCAATAAAACCCCATTTTCCGTTATCTTCAACGGCAGCCAAACCTTCAGAAAAACTTCTGGCCGATTTGTACTGAGGCTCTATTTTAAAAGATCCGTCTTTGGAAATGTATCCAATTTTTGAATTTTTCTTAACTAATGCCAGTTCCTGACTATTAATAAATTGAATAAAGAACAGCAATAAAAAAAATAATGGCTTTTTCATGATTTTTAAAATTCAATATTAATACTAAAAACGCAAACCTGCTGGGTTAATTATTATATGAAAACAATTAACTATTGATTAGGTAATCTTTTACTTTTTGTACAAAAGGATACATTACCTGATCTTCCTTAAATGTTGGAATAATGTTTCTAACATCATCGTACCATTTTTTGGTTACAGACGAAATCTTATCTTTTTGTCCAAGGTAATCGATTGCCTGAACGATTGTAATTAATTCGATTGCCAATACTTCAAATGAGTTTTCGATTACTTTTGAAGTAATTACTGCCGAGTTTGTTCCCATACTTACAATATCTTGATTGTCGTTGTTGTTCGGGATACTGTGCACATACATCGGATTTGATAACATTTGGCTTTCTGCAGTTGTTGATGTAGCCACAAATTGTACACCTTGCATTCCGAAATTAAATCCAAGAGTTCCAAGATTAACAAAAGGAGGAAGTATTTCGTTGATTTTTGAGTTCAACAAATAATTCAATTGACGTTCTGCCAACATCGTTAATTTGGTAATAACGATTTTCAGCTTATCCATTTCAAGGGAAATATAGTCTCCGTGGAAATTACCTCCATGATAAACATGCTGATTTTTTACATCTATAATAGGATTGTCGTTTGCTGAGTTGAATTCGCCTTCAAGAACAGCAGCAACGTTATTGATTGTTTCTAATACCGGTCCAAGAATTTGTGGAACACATCTTAATGAATAATACTCCTGAACTTTTTCCTTAAAAATTTCTTCGGTATTTTCGCCAGAATACAAATGGTCTTCTCTTTTTCTGATCAAAGTACTGTCAGCAAGATTAGTTCGCATTTTTTCTGCAATATCTTGTTGTCCTTTATGACGTTTAGTTTGGTTTAATTCTGCAGAGAAATGATCGTCATAAGCCTGTACCAATTCGTTGATGGCGCATGAAGCATTTACAGACCAGTTTAGTAATTTTTTAGCATAAAAAGTATTTACAACTCCAATTCCTGTCATTACAGAAGTTCCGTTGATTAAAGCAAGACCTTCTCTGATTTCTACCTGAATTGGTTTTAAGCCTTCGATTTCGAAAACTTCCTGAGTTGGTCTTCTTTCGCCTTTATAAAAAACTTCACCTTCTCCAATTAATACCAAAGCCAAATGTGATAGCTGTACAAGGTCGCCGCTTGCACCAACACCGCCATGCTCAAAAATCAAAGGTGTGATATCTCTGTTGATTAATTCTGCCATAAGATGGATTACAGAAGGATGCACTCCAGAATTTCCTAACGAAAGAGTGTTTAATCGTGCAAGGATAGCCGCTTTTGCACATTCAGCATTTAAAGGTTTTCCTGTTCCAGAAGAATGGCTTCTAATTAAATTATATTGAAGCTGAATCTGATCAGACTCCTTAATTCTGTATTGAGCCATTGGGCCAAATCCGGTATTTACACCGTAAATCACCTTGTTTCCAGAAAATTCTTTTAAGAAATTGAAACTTTCATTTACTCGGTCTAGTACTACATTGTTGATTGTAACTTTCTGATTTCCAAAGATTATTGCTTCAAAATCTTCTAAACTTAGATATTCATTAATTGTATTCATTAAATCTATTTTGATTGTGCTAATTTAATTTTATTTATCAAAATAAATGTAGTTATTTTGACGATGGCAAATGTAGGTTAATAATTGATAATATTTCTAATATGACAAAGGAGTTTGTAGATGTTTTAGTTATCGGAGCTGGACCGTCTGGATGCGTGTCTGCATCGTATCTTCACAAAAACAATGTAAAAGTTAAGGTTGTTGAGAAAACAAAATTTCCGAGACTCGTAGTTGGTGAAAGCTTAATTCCTAGAGTAATGGACCATTTTGCAGAAGCAGAATTGTTTGATGCTCTTGATGCAATGAATTTCGAAAAAAAGCTTGGAGCACGTTTTATACGAGGTGAAGAAATCTGTGTTTTTGATTTTAGTAAAAAGTTTGGTGAAGGCTGGGATTGGACCTGGCAGGTTCCTCGTGCTGATTTTGACAACACAATGGCGCAGGAAGTTATTAGAAAAGGAATTGATCTTGAGTTTGAAACCGAAGTTCTGGAAGTTTCTTTTGAAGGAAAAAATTCGAAAACGGTCGTGAAGGACAAAGATGGAAATCTAAAAGAGATTCATGCTAAGTTTATTGTCGACTCAAGCGGCTACGGACGTGTATTGCCTAGACTTCTTGATCTAGACACTCCTTCTAAATTAGATCCTCATTCTTCTATCTTTACACATGTAAAAGACATTAATAGACCAGAAGGTGAAGAAGGTACTCTTATCTCTTTTGATATTCTAGAAACAGAAGTATGGTTATGGGTTATTCCGTTTTCTAATGGAAACACCAGTTTAGGAGTTGTAGGACCTACAGATTTTATCAATTCGCTTTCTGAAAACAAAGATAATGCTGAGGCGTTAAAAAATGCTATTCAGAAATCTGACTATTATATTAAAAGATTTGCAGGAACCGAATTTTTATTTGAGCCAGTTAAATTGGAAAACTATTCAAGAGCAGTCAAAAAAATGTACGGCGACGGTTTTGCCTTAACAGGAAACAGTTCAGAGTTTTTGGATCCTGTTTTTTCTTCAGGAGTAGCTTTTGCAACAGAATCAGGAATGCTGGCAGCAAAACTGTACTTAAAAGAAGCACAAGGAATTGCTGTTGATTGGGAAACCGAATTTACAGGTTACATGAAACGCGGTATTGCTGTTTTTACCACTTACGTGAAAGAATGGTACACAGGAAATCTTCAGACCTTATTTTTCCATCAGCCTGAAAATCCAGAGGTCAAAGAAAAAATTTGTGCCGTACTAGCAGGTTATGTTTGGAACGAGGAAAACTCTTTTGTAAAGAAACACGACAATGTAATCAAGAACATGGCTTATGTTATTGATATGGAAAAACAACAAGCAACAAAATAAAAAAACAAAACCCCAGCTGGGGTTTTGTTTTTAAGATATACTCTTACTTATAAGCTTTTTTCAGAAGAAGTTTAGCTAAAGATTTACCTGTTTTGGCATAACCTTCACCGATTCTTGATTCGTTGCTGAATTGGCTTCCGTATTGATCTCCAGGAGCTTCGTCACTTGAAATTTCTAACAATACATTTGATTTATTAGCTGTTTCAACGAATTTTAAAACGGTACTAACTTTTGCAGCTTGTTTCATCATTGCAACATCCCAACCTGGGTAAATCCAAACTGTCTGAACAATCAAAGTATAAGGAGATGAAAGACCTTCTTGAAAACTCACATCTTTTTTGTCCTTATTTAGTACAATATTTACTAGTTCTAAGAATTTGGGATTCCATATGGATTCTTTTGCTCCGCTCCATTTTTTACTCCAGATTGTCCCGTTTCCTTTTGATTTTTCGTTTAGATCGGCAGTTCTTTCTTCAATATATTGCGCTTCCGATTTTTTGTCTTTCATCATAGTAAAATTACTATAATCAAATTCAACATTGATTTCTTTTTGATCTTTAAGGAAATCAAAATTTCCAGATTTTACTTCCATATCCTGAGCGCTTACGGCACCAGAAACCAATAATAATGTTAATACTAGTTTTTTCATTTTTGGGTTTTAAAAGGTTAGTTTTTATGGGGTAAATATATTTAAAAAAACAACAGTAGCGATTTTTTCCTTGTAAATTTTAGTGTAACAATTTGCAGTTATAAAACAAAACGAGAATGCGTTTTGGCATTCTCGTTTTATCAAAAAGAGCTTGTGCGAATTATACTTTTTCTTGTTTCTATTAAATTTAAAGCTGGAAAATTTTCTCCATCAAAATCCACTTTTGCCCTGGTTTTGCCCACGGTAAAGCTTGTTGGAATTTCCACATTAAGTTTTCCCATTCCTGAACTTTTTCGTTTGCAGCATCGGCCGCATCTTTCTTTTCGAAAGTAAAATCGGCATCAGCTTCGATGATCATGAACAATCGGTTTCCGGTGCAATAAATATCCAGCACTTCAATTCCGGAATCCTGAATACTTTTTTTAATTTCTGGCCATACATTTTCATGCAGTTCTTTGTATTCTGCAATTAAAGCTGCATCATCTTTAAGATCTAGAGCCAGATAGAATTTTTGAGTTGTCATAATCTAAAATTTATCCTTGATAAGCTACAGCAGTTTGCTTGCTTGTACCTAAACCTTCAATTCCTAATTCGATTACGTCACCCGCTTTAATGTAAATCGGATCTGGTTTTATTCCAAGACCAACTCCCGGAGGCGTTCCTGTACTGATTACGTCGCCAGGAAGCAATGTCATAAACTGACTTAGGTAATGAACCAAGAATGGAATTTTAAAAATCAAGTTTGAAGTATTACTGTTTTGGAACGTTTTTCCGTTTACCGTAAGCCACATTTTTAGGTTGTTTACATCGCCAACTTCGTCCGGAGTTGCCATAATTGGTCCAAGAGGAGCGAAGGTATCAGAACCTTTTCCTTTTGCCCATTGTCCGCCACGCTCGATTTGGAATGCTCTTTCACTGTAATCATTCAGAAGGCAGTATCCAGCGATGTAGTTTGGAGCATCTTCTTCCGAAACGTAGCTTGCTTTTTTACCTACAACAAAAGCCAATTCCACTTCCCAGTCTGTTTTTTCACTGTTTTTCGGAATAATCAAATTGTCATTTGGTCCGCATAGAGATGTTGTTGATTTAAAGAATATAATTGGTTCTTCCGGAATGGCAGCGCCGGTTTCTTCGCAGTGATCTACATAATTTAATCCGATGCAGATAATTTTTGAAGGACGCGCAACAGGCGAACCTAAACGTACTGAATCGCTTACTTCTGGTAAAGATGGATTGTTTTTTAAGGCTTCTTCTAATTTTGTCAAACCATCATTTTCAAAAAAAGCTTCGTTGTAATCTGTTACAATAGACGAAACATCGTATCTTTTTTCATTTAGTAAAACTCCCGGTTTTTCCTTTCCTTCTTCTCCGAATCTAATAAGTTTCATATTTTAATTTTTAGTTTTTTGCCACGAATTACACGAATTTTCTCGAATTTTTATTTAGAAAATTAATTTGTGGAAATTAGTGTAATTCGTGGCTATAAATTTTGTTTAAATATTTTAGTTATTCAATTTAATAAAACCACCATCAATTGGATAATCTGAGCCTGTGATGAAAGATGATTCGTCGCTGCATAAGAATAATGCTAAAGTGGCGATTTCTTCCGGTTTTCCCATACGGCCGATTGGTTGTGATTGCGATAGTTTTTCGAAAATTTCCTCTTCTTTTCCTGGGTAATTTTTAGCAATAAATCCGTCTACGAAAGGCGTGTGAACTCTCGCAGGAGAAATAGAATTACATCTGATTTTATCATTCAAATAATCTTTTGCAACCGATAAAGTCATGGCCATAACTGCTCCTTTTGCTGTTGAATAAGCAAAACGGTCTGGAATTCCAACCCAGCAAGCGATAGAAGCCAAGTTCAAAATTACACCTCCGCCAGAACCTTTTAAAGCCGGAATCGAAGCATGAAGACAGTTGTAAACTCCTTTAACGTTTACATTCATGATACGGTCAAAATCAGATTCAGAAGTCGTGTCAACTTTTCCAACGTGAGCAATTCCAGCATTGTTTACCAAAATATTGATATTTCCGATTTTCTCGAAAGTCGATTTTAATTGTTCGTGGTTTGAAACATCGCAAGCATGAGCAAAAACATTTCCTCCAACCGATTTAATTTCTTCAACTGTTTCTTTTGCGCTTTCTTCAGTCAATTCTAAAATATGAACTTCAGCTCCTTGTTTAGCAAATAAAACCGAAATCGCTCTTCCGATTCCGCTTCCACCTCCAGTGATAATTGCTTTTTTATTTTGTAATGAAAACATCTGATATAAATTTTTTATGAGTTATTTTTAATTAGTCGTTTACAAAGATACGCCGCGTTTCCACGGAATAAAATCATCTTGGTTTAATTGTACCGCTTTTGGAATAATTTCACCACTTGCTGCTTTGATGCAGTATTCTAAAATTTCCTCGCCCATTTCCTCAATAGTTTTTTCACCACTGATGATTGGTCCGCAGTCAATATCGATAATGTCTTTCATTCTTGTCGCTAGAACAGAGTTTGTCGCTACTTTAATTACAGGACAAACAGGGTTTCCTGTTGGAGTTCCCAATCCGGTTGTAAACAAAATTAAAGTTGCTCCAGAAGCTGCTTTTCCAGTTGTCGCTTCTACATCATTTCCTGGTGTACAAACCAAACTTAAACCTGGTTTTGTAACCAATTCGGTATAATCTAAAACATCAACTACAGGAGAAGTACCGCCTTTTTTGGCAGCTCCCGCACTTTTAATCGCATCTGTAATTAATCCGTCTTTGATATTTCCCGGAGAAGGATTCATGTGAAAACCAGAACCTACTTTATGTGCCAGTTCGTCATAAGATTCCATTAAATCGATGAATTTTCTAGCCTTATCTTCAGTAACACATCTATCGATTAAATTCTGCTCGGCACCGCATAATTCTGGGAATTCAGCCAAAAGAATTTTACCGCCTAAAGCCACAACCAAATCAGAAGTGTAACCAACCGCAGGGTTTGCAGAAACACCGCTGAAACCGTCGCTTCCGCCACATTTTACGCCAATGCATAAATCGCTTAAAGGCGCTTCAGTTCTTTCGTATTGGTTGATTTCAATCAAACCTTCAAACGTTTTTTTGATGGCATTTGTAATCAGAACTTCTTCACTTTCTGTTTGTTGCTGCTCAAAAATAAACAACGGTTTATCGAAATCCGGGTTTTGTCTTTTTACGTCATTCACAAAATCCTGAACTTGTAAATGCTGGCATCCTAAACTCAAAAGCGTAATCCCGCCCACGTTCGGATGATTCGCATAAGAAGCCAATAAAGCACTCAAAGTAGAAGCATCCTGACGCGTTCCGCCGCAACCGCCCTGGTGATTTAAGAATTTAATTCCGTCTACATTTTCAAAAACACGATTGTTTTTTGGAGTCGGATTCAATTCAATATTGATATCGTTAATGTCATTTCCGTTCAAATAACCCTGAAGCAATTCGTGCGTAAATTGATTGTATTTATCGGTTACAGCATAACCCAATTGCTTGTGTAAGGCTTCTTTGATGACGTCAAGATTTCTGTTTTCGCAAAAAACAGTTGGGATAAAAAGCCAGTAATTGGCGGTTCCAACTCGTCCGTCTTTTCTTTTATACCCTTTAAAAGTTCTGTTTTCAAATTTAGAAACATCGGGTGCATTCCATTCGTAAGAAGCATTTCTGTAGGCATAAGGATCTGCGGCATGTTTTAGGTTTTCGGTTGTCATTAAGCTTCCTTTTGCCACATCATTTTGCACTTTTCCAACCAAAACACCGTACATATTCACTTCTTCTCCCTGCTTCATGTCCTGCATGTAGAATTTATGTTTGGCTTTGATGAGGTCTTGTAAAACGTAAGTTTCGTTTTCAAAATGAATGGTTTCGCCTTTTTGAAGATCGGTTAAGGCAACCAATACATTATCATCTGGATGCAGTTTTACAACCAGTTTTTTTGTGTTATTCTCAGACATTGTGTTGTTGTTTTTTCTTTTTTTTGATGTCACTGCTTTCGTTTTATAACAATTTAATCCTCTGATTTTGTATAGAATTGGGGCAGTTAACGAAAAATAAAATTAGTTTTTTTACCCATTCCTCAATAGTCTAATATTATCCGTATCTAATCTTTAATTACCTTTGCAGCATGAAATTGGAACAAACCAAAATAGCGTCTTATCTTAACACCAAAGTTTCGGTGCTGAATCGTATTGAGCCATTTTTTCAGGCGCCGTTTCATTCGCATCCGGAACTGGAATTGGTTTATGTAAAAGAGAGTTACGGAAAACGAATTATCGGAAATTCGGTCATGCCGTTTGAACCGGGAGATATGGTTTTTTTAGGTTCTGATATTCCGCACGTTTGGCTGAATGACGAAAAATATTATCAGGGAATTGAAGAGTTAAAAGCCAATTCGATTGTCGTATATTTTCATAAAGATATTTTCGGACCCACTTTCTACGAATTAAAAGAAACTCAGAAAATCAACGAACTTTTTTTTCAGGCTGGAAAGGGCATTTCGATTATCGGAAAAACCAATAAACAGATTGCGAAAAAACTGGAAAAATTAGTTTCTAAAAAAGATTTTGAAGTTATTGTCGGACTTTTTGAAATTTTGTCTATTCTTTCTGAAAGTCAGGATACGATTTACATTAATGATGAAATTTATTCTTTGATGCAGAAAGATTCGAAAGTAGATCGTCTTTCCGAAGTTTTTCAATATGTCAACAAAAATTATAAAAAGAATATTTCGTTGGAAGAAATTGCTGCTGTCGCTAATATGACACGGACATCTTTCTGTAGAATGTTCAAAGTAAAAACAAAGAAAAATTTTGTGGATTATCTACACGAAATCCGAATTTCGAATGCCTGCAAATTGTTGTTGGAAACGGATAAAAGCATGTCTGAGATTGCTTATGAATGTGGTTATAAAACGGCATCTGATTTTAATAAACTATTCAAAAAAGTAAAAGCAATTACGCCGACTGATTTTAAAAATAATGCGAAGGTTAATTAGTTTCAGCCACAGATTATATGGATTAAAAGGATTTTTATAGAAATCTGCCTGATCTGCTAAATCTGCGTGAGAAATAAATAATTTGCCACGAATTACACGAATTAACCCGAATTTTTTATTTGGAAATATAAATTAGTGGAAATTAGTGTAATTCGTGGCAAACTAAAAAATTAAATAGATCTGTCTAAATGAGTATAGCCTCCATCAACATAAATAATCTGTCCAGTTGTATGGCTTGATTTTTCTGAAAGAAGGAAAACGACCATATTTGCGATTTCTTCTGCTGTTGTCATTCTGTTTTCTAGTGGAATATTTTTAGTGATTGCCGCCAGTTTTTCTTCTTTGTTTTCAAAAGTATTGATCCAGGTTTCGTAAAGCGGCGTGTAACATTCGGCTACAATTACAGCGTTTACACGAATACTGTATTTTAGCAATTCAACTGCCCATTCTCTGGTTAAAGCATTTCTTCCTCCGTTTGAAGCAGCATAAGCTGAGGTGCCGCCTTGTCCGGTTTCGGCAGTTTTGGAACCGATGTTTACAATAGCTCCTTTAGATTCTTTAAGGTAAGGAAGAGCATGCTGTGCCATTAAATAATAATGCACTAAATTTTTATGAAGCGAATCGGCGAAATCTTCATAATTTCCGTTTTCCAATCCAACACCGTCATTAACTCCGGCATTGTTTACCAATCCGTCAATTCTTCCGAATTTTGCGATTACGGCTTCAACGGCTTTTTTGCAGTCTTCAGGTTTTGTTAAATCGGCGGCAACTTGGTGCGCTTCTTTACCAATGGCTTTTAATTCTTCTACGGCTTTGATGTTGTCATTTTCGTTACGTCCAACGATAAACGGAATGGCATTTTCTTCGGCTAAAACCTTAACGATTCCTAAACCGATTCCTTTTGCACCTCCCGTAACGATAATGATTTTTTGGGTTAATGATAACTGCATGATATTTATATATTATAATTTAAATTCAGATTGTTTTTTTTGCCACAGATTAAAAGATTAATATGATGCTTTTTCTCTTCAATGTGTTTTTTTTTTTTTGCCACGAATTACACGAATTACGCCAATTTTAAAATAACTATGAAAAATAAATTAGTGGAAATTAGTGTAATTGCTTCGCCTATTCGCTATCGCTCGAGTCGTGGCAACATTTTACTCTTACAGAAATTTTAATCTTTTTAATCCTTTTAATTTGTGGCTATATTTATTATTCAATGAATATTCTTTAAAAATTTACAGCTGTTGTTCATGACAAACAACAGCTGCAAAAAGAGAGAATTAGAACTGATAGTTTATTACCAGAACTTAACGTAAAGCGCTATAATGATTAACATCGTAATAACGATTAATACTGTTGTCTGTGGTTTTACTTTAAACATTCCTGGCTCAGTTTCGAAAGCTTTAGGATTTACTTTTGGACCAGCGAAACTCATTAAGATCATTACCAACATGGTAAAGAAGAATGATAATCCCATACAAATGTGGAACGGAATTTCGAATCCGCCTTTTCCGTTAGGGTAAGCTGTGTATAAAAGTGTGTCGTTTCCGAACAAGGCAGGAGCATATTCGTTGAATAAAACAGATAAAACAAATCCTAAGATTACACCCACGATTGCTGCCGACCCAGTAGTTCTTTTCCAGAACATACCTAAGAAGAACATAGCAAAAACCCCAGGGCTGATGAATCCTGTATATTTTTGGATGTAGGTGAATCCACCGACACCACCAATTCCTAAAACATCATTCCAAGTAAATAAAACTGCCAAAAGCATTGCGGCAAAAACGGCAAAACGACCAATGTTTACTTGCTGTTTTTCACCAGCTTCTTTTTGAATGTATTTTTTATGAATATCTAATGTATAAATAGTAGAAATACTGTTTACTTTTCCAGCCAAAGATGCTACTATTGCAGCGGTTAAGGCAGCAACTGAAAGTCCTTTTAATCCTGTTGGAAGGAATGTTAAAATAGCAGAATAAGCTCCGTCTTTTCCTCCAACTAGCTGTGGTAAATGTCCGTCTTTGTATAAAACATAAGCGGCAATACCAGGAAGCATTACGATAAGCGGCATTAATAATTTTAATAAACCAGCAAATAAAATTCCTGTACGTGCAGTTTGCAAATCGGCACCCAATGCTCTTTGTGTAATGTATTGGTTGCAACCCCAGTAGTTTAAGTTGATGATCCAAATACCTGCAGCATAAGATAACAATCCAGGGAAAGTCAAATATTTATCGATTTCTAATTGAGAAGAAGTAGCGGTTGGTTTTGGGATGATCATTTTGAAATGCTCAGGAGCTTCTTTCATCAATACTTTGAAACCTGCAATAGCATTTTCGCCCACTCCAAAATACTGTCCTACAGTTGTTAATGCAATGTATGAAGTAACCAAACCTCCAATGATTAAAACCGCAACCTGAATAACGTCTGTATAAGCCACCACTTTCATACCACCAAGAGAGATGAACAAGGCAAAAACCGCCAATCCAAGCATAATCGCGTGAAGATAATCTCCTCCAGCAAGACCGTTAATCGCAACAGCTCCTAGATAAAGAATTGAAGTTAGGTTTACAAAAACATATAAAAACAACCAGAAAACCGCCATAATCAAGGCAGTAGATTCGTTGTAACGCGTTTTTAAGAATTGAGGCATCGTGTAAATCTTATTCTTAAGATAAACAGGAATAAACCATACCGCAACGATAATAAGAGCAACAGCAGCAAGCCATTCGTAAGCTGCTACGGCGATTCCTAAAAAGAAACCTTCACCGCTCATTCCGATAAATTGTTCTGCAGAAATGTTAGAAGCAATTAAAGAGGCTCCAATTGCCCACCAGGTAAGGTTTCCTTCGGCCAAAAAGTAAGCTTTAGCATCTTGTTCGTCTTGTTTACGCTTGCGGTAAACGGTATAACCGTAGACCGAGACTACGATAAAATAAATTATAAAAACCGCATAATCTGCGAAAGCGAGGTTTTGGTTCATTGTTAGTAGTATTTTAAAAAATTAGTATAGGTGTTTGTTTGTTTTTAAGGTTTCGATTTAAAAATAATTTTTTATGTTGTTTTGTCTTATTAAAAATGCATTATGTGTTTTATTTGTGTTATTTTTTTAATAAAACAAGAACAAGAGCCAAATGTAAAATAAAAATTCATAAATACACTATACACAAATGTGTTTTTTACATTTATGAACAGTGAATTCTGTTAAATTTTAAGGCTTCTTTTATAAAAAGATAATTTTTTAACCAAGATTGACCGCGTCTTTGTAATGAATCTCTGGTTGCTGTCTTAAAATCTCTGCGCTTTTCTCTGGAGTAATGTCGCGTTGTGATTCGCCAAGCATTTCATAACCAACCATAAATTTCTTTACCGTTGCTGAACGAAGAAGAGGCGGATAAAAATGCATATGAAAATGCCATTCAGGATGTTCTAGTCCATCTGTAGGCGACTGGTGAATTCCTGATGAATACGGAAACGATGTACTGAAAAGGTTGTCGTATTTAATGGTTAACTGTTTTAATATTCGTGCAAAGGCAGTAACTTCTTCTGTTGTAAAACTGGTAATTTTATTGACTGCTCTTTTGCTGACAATCATGGTTTCGTAAGGCCAGATTGCCCAAAACGGAACTAATGCCACAAAATGATCATTTTCTATAACGATACGAGTTCCTACTTTTAATTCGGCTTTTACATAATCTTCAAGTAATGTTGTTTGGTTTTTATCGAAATACGATTTCAGACTCATCTGCGTTTTCTCTACTTGAGTCGGCAATGATGACTGCGCCCAAATCTGCCCGTGCGGATGCGGGTTGCTGCAGCCCATAACGCTTCCTTTGTTTTCGAAAATCTGAACATGGTTGATGTATTTGATATTCCCAAGATCTGTATATTCTTTCTGCCAGGTTTTAATAATGGTCTCAATTGCTTTAAGCTCCATTTCTGGAAGCGTAAGATCATGTCTTGGAGAAAAACAGACTACTCTAGAAATTCCTTGTTCTGGTTTTGCTTTAAAAAAAGTATGTTTGATATCTTCTTCAAAAATGATTTCGTCTTGTTTCATTGCGGCAAAATCATTTTCAAAAACAAAACTACTGTCGTATGATGGATTATTTACTCCGTTTGCGCGAACATTTCCCGGACATAAGTAACAAGTCGGATCGTATTTTGGCAATGCTTCTGCAGAAATAGTTTCATTTTGTCCTTGCCAAGGGCGTTTTGCTCTATGTGGCGATACCAAAACCCATTCGTTCAATAATGGATTAAAGCGTCTGTGCGGATCTTCGTTAATGTCAAAATTTTTCATTGTAGTTGTGGTGGTATTAAAGTAATGTTGTTCCGTTTGCGATTTTTACATCGTAGAATTTTAATTCGATGCCAAATGTATTTAAATAAAGATTTGAAAACTTACTTTTTACCTCATTTTCATGACCTTTTTTCACTAAATTTATCGTACAGCCACCAAAACCGCCTCCCATTAAACGAGATCCAACAATGGCATTGTCTTCTTTTGCAGTATCTACAAGCATATCCAGCTCTTCGCAACTTACCTCATATTCTTTAGAAAGACCGTAATGGGTTTCAAAAAGAAGTTCGCCCAAAAGTTCGATATTTCCTTTGTCTAATGCTTCGCAGGCTTTTACAACGCGATTTATTTCTTTTACCACAAAATGCACTCGGCTGAAAACTTTTTCGCTCATTGCATCTTTCAGGCTCAATACTTGCTCTTCAGAAGCGTCTCTGAAACTTTTTACTTCAGGAAAATGATTTTTTATGATAGCAAGACCTTCTTCACATTCGATTCTTCTGGTATTGTATTCTGAAGTAAAAAGTGAATGTTTTACGTTTGAGTCAAATAAAATCAGTGAATAGTCCTTGAAATCTGCATTATGATATTCAAAGTCAAGCGTGTTGCAGTCAAGTTTGATTACTTTGTTTTCAAGTCCGTGAACGCTCGAAAACTGATCCATAATACCGCAATTGATTCCCACCCAATGTTCGGCTTTTTGTCCTAACAACGAAATGTCCTTTTTAGCAATTTTCAGATCAAAAAGCGACGCAATCCCAAAAATCATTCCGCATTCCAAAGCCGCAGAAGACGATAAACCAGAACCAACCGGAATATTGCTGCTGAAAACACAGTTAAAACCTTCAAAAGAAAATCCGTTGTCCTGAAGTTGTTTTATAACACCGCGAATATAATTTGTCCAAACAGCATCACTCAATGTCACTTCTTGAGTTAAATCGATTTCAAACTCTTCATTCAAATCAATTGCGATAACTTTAGAAGATTTGGTATTGTTTTTTGCGAAAGCGAAGCAGATAACCTTGTCAATCGCAGCTGGCAGTACATAACCGTCATTGTAGTCAATATGTTCTCCGATAATATTGATTCTTCCCGGAGAAAGAACAGTTTTTTGAGGAGCAGCTCCAAAAGATTTCTCAAAAAAAGCAACGGTATTTTGTATTAAAATATCATTCATTATATAGTTAGTTGTATTGTGGTTTTAGAATTTTATTAATGGGTTGAGTGAAATTATTTTTTCTATTTATAGCTTAAATTAAAAATCTGTCTAAATCAGCTTTAATCTGTGTAAATCTGCGTGAAAAAATCCTGGAAAAGTATTTCACGCAGATTTTAAAAGATTTCAGCAGATTCAATTTGATTTTACTTGCTGGATGAAACTATTTTTATTTTATCCCATCCAACGGTTATTATATTAATCTAAACTTTCAAATTTGTAAACTGTTTTTTGAACATATTGTTCTCCTTTTTTCAAAACAGCATTTGGAAAATGTGCCTGATTGGGTGCATCCGGAAAATTTTGTGTTTCAAAACAAATACCGCTTTGTGCATTATAATCGACGTTTTCTTTTCCTTTTAATTTTCCGAAACAATTGCCGCCTACATATATATGTACACTTGGCTGATCGGTGAAAACATTCATTCTCAGTTTGTTTTTTAAGCTGATCAATTGTGCTACAATTTCGGTTTTAGAATTCACTACAAAAGAATTATCAATTGGGAACGGACAATTTTTAGGAGCTCTGAAATCAAAATCATGATCGGTCAAATCGGTAAAATCTCCTGTTGGAATATTATCTGAATTCGTTTCCAGCATTTTATCAGATTTGATAAACATCTGCTGTTCTAAAACATTGCCGTCGTGTCCGTCAAGATTAAAATAACTGTGATGCGTTAAATTGATAACCGTATCTTCTGAAGAGGTTGCTTTGTATTCTAATTTTAATTCGTTTTCTTCTGTCAAAGTATAAGTTAAGTAAACCGTCATTTCGCCAGGGAAATTTTCATCGAAATGTTCGCTCAAAAGACCAAAAGTAATAGACGGATTTTCGCCAGTTTTTGCATCGGTCACACTCCAAGCTTTTCTTCCAAATCCCATTGTTCCACCGTGAAGTGTATTGCCATTATTGTTTCCGTCAAGATGAAATTTTTTATCGTTCAGACTAAAAGTGGCTTTATGAATACGACCGGCGTAACGTCCTACTGTTGTTCCAAAATACGGAGCACTTGGCAAGTTGTAAGACTCCAAATAAGATTGCAGATTATCAAAACCAAGAACAACATCTATCAGTTTTCCATCAAGCGGAATTTGAAGAGACGTTACCGTTGCACCATAATTAATAAGCTGGACTTTCATTCCGTTTTTATTCACTAATTCAAATGAATAGATTTCTTCGTTATCAGGCATTAAACCAAATAATTTGCAACTGTGATAGTCTTTAAAATGTGATATGTGTTTTATTTCCATGCTATTTTTACCAATAATGAAATCCAAAAATAAAAACATTCTTTATTTTTGCATACCAGTACCTACCAGTTTTTCATTTTTTAGAACAAAAAACATAATTTTATGAATGTCATTTCGATTCAAAACAACATCGGACTTCCAAAATATAAACAGATTATTCTCTCAATTGAAAAAGCTATTGAGGAAGGGAGATTGGCAAAAGGCGACCATCTTCCGTCGGTAAATAAGGTATGTCTGGCTTTCTCTCTTTCGCGCGACACGGTACTACTGGCGTATGAGGAGTTAAAAAAAAGAGGAATTATTTATGCCATTCCCGGTAAGGGTTATTATGTGAAAAGTATTGAAATCACTATAACTCAGAAGATTTTCTTGCTTTTTGATGAATTGAATATTTTTAAGGAAGACATTTATAATTCGTTTTTGAAGAACATTGGGAAAAATGTGCAGGTCGATATTTTTTTTCATCATTTCAATGTTCAGGTTTTCAAAAAATTGCTGCACGACAGCAATGGCAACTACACAAAATATATCATTATGCCGACCAACTTAATCGATATTGTCGATACCATAAAAACCCTACCAGTAAATGACGTAATTATTCTAGATCAGACCAATCCGGACTTGAAAATCTATCCTGCCGTTTACCAAAATCATAAGAAAGATATTTTTGAAGGGCTTCTGAAAGGAAAATCCAGACTGTCTAAATATCAAAAACTGATTTTGATTTTTTCGGGTCACAGAGAACCTTCTGGAATGAAACTGGGTTTTGAGGAGTTTTGCAATGAATATGATTTTGAATATGAAGTCATTTCAGAATTTACCAATGAGAACATAACATTGGGCGACTTGTATATTATACCAAATGACCGCGATTTGTTGCTGGTGATTGAAAAGGGAATGAATCAGAACCTTAAACTTGGTTATGATTTTGGAATTATCTCATATAATGAAACTCCTTTAAAGAAAATTGCCGCAAACGGAATTACTACTATTTCGACCAATTTTGAAATGATGGGAAAAATTCTGTCTGATATGGTTCTGAAAGGAACAAAAGAGCAGATTGAAAATAAATCTGCCCTTATTGTAAGGAACTCTTTATGAATTTCTCTCGCAGATTTAGCAGATTTTTTTGATAATGATCAGCTAAATCTCCTAAATCTGCGAGAGTTTAAATAAAGTTCTTATAAATTAAGTGCAAAGTTATTTTGCAGTTTTTCTTCGTATTTCTCCTTGTTAAAGGTATATAAATAAGAACCTTTTCGGGAAGACTGCATGTCTTTTTCGTCCAGTTTATTTAAAATATCAAGAGAATTAATTTTGCTGATGAAATTTCGTTTGTCCAATTCCTTGCTCAAAATAGCTTCGTACAATTCTAAAAGCTGACGCATCGTGAATTTCTCAGGAAGCAATTCAAAGCCAATTGGTTTTACAGATGTTTTATAGCGAAGTCTCTTGATAGCATTTTGAACCATTTCGTTGTGGTCAAAAATCAAGTTGGGAGCATCGTTGATCGGAAACCATTCTGCGTGGTAATTCTGGATTAATTCGGCATTGTGGTTTTCAATATTAATTAGAGCAAAATAAGAAACAGAAACTGTTCTTTCAACTGGGTCACGATTAATTTCGCTGTAAGCGTATAGCTGTTCCATATAAATATCGTTCAGACCCGTATACGTATTTAAGATTCGGGTAGCGGCGCTATCCAAAACTTCGTCACGTTTTAAGAAACCTCCGATCAAGGACCATTTTCCTTTTTCGGGCTCAAAATCTCTTTGGATCAAAAGGATTTTCAAACCTTCATTATCAAATCCAAAAATGATGCAGTCTACTGCCAGTAAAACTTTATCGGCAGAACTATAGCTATTTAACATATATTATTAATTTGGATTGTAAATATATGAACTTCCTTAGTTGTATCATAATTATTAATGTAGATTGTACACTTACATAATCAGTAGTGTAAATAAAGTGTTAAAAAATTTTAATATATATACAATATTAATAGTATTTTTTTAAGTTCTGCAATTACCAACTCATTTTTTTTGTCTTTTTAAATCGGTCAGAAGAGCATTTGGCTCGTTTCAATACAGTTTTAAAGGAGATTTTTCTTTCAAATAATCTTTTTTAATTATTTCATAATTGTTAAAAACCATAATTTTTTTAAGTTTTTTTTAAGAGATGTTTTTTTGCAGAAAAAGTTGCTTTTTTTTAAAAAGTGTCAATTTTACACAAATAACTTTCCAAAATGGTCTTTTTTTTGACAAAAACTAAAGATTTTAAATGTTGAATGCACACTTAAATTACGATATATATTTTTTTTTGTTACTTTTTTTATCATATCAATTTGTTTTTAAGCTTTTTTTTTATTTATCTTTACAAATGTAGAATTAACACTTATAATTCTGCGCTAACTAACCTAAACCACTTACTATGATAACAAACCACAAAATGCTTTTTTGCTGCAATTTTTTATTGCCAAAAAAAGAATGGCTTTTAGCCTTTTTTATGTTGCTATTTTCTGTTTCCGAGATTTCGGCGCAGGATAAAACAGTGACAGGTATCGTAACTTCGGCACAGGATAATCTGCCATTGCCGGGAGTTAATGTTATGATTAAAGGAACCAAAACCGTAACGACTACAGGTTTTGATGGAGAGTATTCAATTAAAGCATCTCCAAATGATGTTTTAGTTTTTTCATTTATAGGATTTCAGAATAAAGAAATAACAGTCGGAAGCCAATCCAAAATAAATATTGGTTTAGGAGAAGACACCAATAAGCTTAACGAAGTAGTAGTTATCGGATACGGAACTCAAAAGAAATCTGATTTAACAGGATCGGTAAGCGTTGTAAATTTAGAATCGGCAAAAAAGGTCGTTACCTATGATGCGGCCAAAATGCTACAAGGACAGGTTCCGGGCGTTACGGTACAATCATCTGGAGAACCAGGAGGTTTTGTAAACGTAAAAATCAGAGGGATAACATCGTTTACTAACAACAATCCGCTTTTTGTAATTGACGGAATAATGGTAGATGCTCCATACGATTTTGCTCCGGGAGAAATCGAATCGATGCAGGTTCTTAAGGATGCTTCTTCTGCCGCTATTTATGGTGTGCGTGGAGCAAATGGTGTTGTTATCATTACAACCAAAAAAGGAAGAACCGGAAAAATGGATATTAAATTCAAGTCGATTGTCGGACTTCAGAATGTTGCCAAAAAATGGGATGTAACAGATCGTGTCGGTTACCAAAAAATTACCAGCGAAGCAGAACGTAACCGCGATATCAGAGCAGGAGTTTCAGTAAGTATCGCACCAGGAAATGATCCAACAAGTCCTTATTATATTTCAAATGTGAATACAGATTGGCAAAAAGAAGCTTTGCAGACTGGAGTAGTGCAAAATCAGGCGCTTACTTTTAACGGAGGAGCAGAAAGCTTGGCTTACAGTTTTAATATTGATTATTTTAAAAATAGCAGTTATATTAAAACACCTCAGGATTATGAGAGATTGTCTACCAATCTAAATCTGAATGGAAAAAAAGGAAGATTTAAGTATGGTGCAAAAATAGCCTACACACAGTCGGATAAAGAGATTTTTAATGAGTACAATGCGGGTCAAACCGTAATCAGTGATATCTTAGGTGCGGTTCCGACAATGCCGGTTTACGATGAGAACAGACTTGGAGGCTACGGCGGTACAGACAACCTTACACAAAGAGCGATTTCTATGAACCCAATCGGATATAATAATTTGATTAATAATAACGGAAAAAGAAACCGTTTCATTGGAGATGTGTGGGGAGAAATTGAAATCGTGAAAGGCCTTAAATACAAATTGGATGTAAGTTATGACAGAACGGATTGGGTGAACAGAAAATTTATTCCGCCAAGTGATTTAGGATGGTATTATATTACCACAAATGATGAAGCGTCTTTGGATGTTGAAACTGGAAATGAGTTAAGAACATTTTTAAACAACTTACTGACTTACGAAATTACTCTTGGCAAGCATAAAATTGATGCTCTAGCCGGATGGATTCAAGAAAAAAGAGACTATCACAGGTATAATATGAGAGGTGTAGGTTACACTCCGGGAGAAATTCCGATGCTTCAATATGCGGATGCCAGAAATGCATCAGAGTATAAATTTACCATTACAGGAGTTTCATACATCAGCAGATTAAATTATTCTTTTGATGACAGATATTTAGTGCAAGCTAACTTTAGACAAGATAAAACTTCTCTTTTCAGTGAAAAAAATAATTCGGCAAACTTTTATTCATTTTCAGGAGGATGGAGAATCAGCAACGAAAAATTTTGGACATTGCCAGAATGGATAAGTAATATCAAACTTAGAGGAGGTTATGGTACTTTGGGTAACAACACAATTCCGCAATATTTCTTTGCGACAACAGTAAACAGTTTTGCAGGTTATGATTTTAATAATGAACTTGCTCCAGGAACAACTGTAGTCGCAGCTCTTGACCCTAATGTAAAATGGGAAAAATCGATAAACTCAAATGTTGGTATCGAATTAGGTTTCTTAAATAATGATTTACAGTTTACAGCAGAATATTTCATTAAAAAATCAGATGATTTATTATTAGGAGTTCCTCTTCCTTATTCTACAGGAGCATTTCCGGCTAGTGTTACAACAAATGCTGGATCAATGAAAAATTCTGGAGTAGAATTTACTGCTGCCTACAGCAATCATCATCATAAATTCAAATATGATATTTCAGCCAATTTTGGTACACTTAAAAATGAAGTTACCAAAATCGGTGTAAACGGAAATCCTATTTATGGCGCAGTTTCTAAAACAGAAGTAGGAAGGTCTGTGGGAGAAATGTTTGCTTGGGAAGCAATCGGGATTTTCCAGAATGCGGCTGAGGTTGCGGCTTCTCCTACACAAACTGGAGCAGCGCCTGGAGACGTTAAGTTTAGAGATGTAAACGGAGATGGAATAATTACAGATGCAGACAGAACTTTCCAAGGAGTAACAATTCCTAAATATGGTTTCGGATTTAATTTCAGTGCTTCTTATGCCAATTTTGATTTCTCAATGTTCTGGCAAGGAGCTGGCGGAAACAAAGTATTTAATGCCATGTACCGAAATTTGATGATTGGTCAATACACCAACCATCATACAGACGAACTCAACTATTGGACACCAACCAATACCAATACCAATGTTCCTGCTCCGGTTATCGGAGATCCAAACGGAAACAGCAGAGACTCGAACAGATTTATCGAAAGCGGTGATTATATGAAACTGCAAACTATGGAAATCGGTTATAATATTCCGATAAAAGATAAATTTATTGAAAAAGCCAAGGTTTACCTAAACGGTCAAAACCTGCTGATCATTTCTAAATACAAAGGATACGATCCTGATTTCAACAGCGACGGATTAATCTCAAGAGGATATGATGCGGGATCTTTTCCAAATCCAAGAACAATTTCTTTAGGAGTAGAAGTAAGTTTCTAAACAGGTCTAACCATTAAAACGTATTAAAATGAAATCTAATTTTTTTAGCTATATAACCGTTTTTCTTTCACTAGCCTTGGTAACAACAAGCTGTGTTGATAACGAAGATTTGACCCAACTAGATCCTAATAACGATGCGGTCGATAATTTTTGGAAAACAGATCAAGATGCACTTCAAGGAGTAAATGCAGCTTACGGAAGTTTGCTGACAGACGGTACTTACATGAGAAGTACGCCATTATTGCTAGACGTAAAAGCAGACGATTCTCGAACAAACAGTCCTTGGGGATCTATGTATAATGTAGGGCATTTCAACTCAAATGTTGCTGATGCAGCAATCTACGGATGGGCTTATGAAACATACTATCAGGGAATCTATCGAGCCAATCAGGTTTTGGCAAATGTGCCGGCAATTGATTTTGAAGACGGCGCCTTAAAAGACAGGATTATAGGACAAGCTTACTTCTTAAGAGGATTGTATTTGTTTCACGCTGTAAATATGTTTAAAAATGTTCCAATTCCGACAGACTTAGCGGTTTACTATCCTCAAAAAACACAGGATGAGGGTTGGGCGCAGGTTATATCAGACTTTAAAGCTGCTGCAGAATTACTGCCAAATTCTTACACTGCAGTTTCGGGATTAGATGCAGGACAAAAAGGCCGTGCGACAAAGGGTGCTGCCTTAGGATACTTAGGAAAAGCTTATTTGTTTACCAAAGATTTTGCAAATGCAAGAACCACTTTTAAACAAGTAATCGATTTGGGTGTGTATTCTTTGGTTGCTAATTACAGAGACAATTTTACTACCGCAAATGAAAACAATTCAGAATCTCTTTTTGAAGTTCAATTCAGTAGAGATGCTGGTGGAGTTGATTTAGGATGGGGAGGTGCTCCAGCTTCAGGTTGGGGGAAAACATCGGCTAGAGCAATTACGTATGCACCACGTGCTTTCGGATGGACAGACGTACAGCCAACTTGGGCATTGTTTAATGAATTTAAAGAAGAAAAAACAAGAACTGGAGAAGACGATCCTCGTTTAGATGCTACTATTTTCTACAATAAACCAGGAACAAAATTATATGGGAAAGATTTTGCGACTTTTTACGCTTCAAGTCCTGCTGATTTAAATGATCTTTTTTGCAGAAAATACCAAAATTCTGATGGTGAATTTGCAGACGAATACGATTGGCGTTCTGGAATTAATGAACGTTTATTGAGATATGCAGATATCCTTTTAATGTATGCAGAATGTTTGAACGAAACAGGCGATACAGCGGGAGCTTATACTTATATTCAAATGGTAAGAAACAGAGTTAATCTTCCTGATTTGTCTACAACAAAGCCAGGAATGAGCCAAGAGCAGATGAGAGAGCAGATTGGTCATGAGAGATTTTTAGAATTCCCTCTTGAAGGACATCGTTTTGATGACATTCGCCGCTGGGGATGGTTGGATAATCCGACAAAATTGGCTTGGTTGAAATCGAGAGATGCAGAATTCAATTCGTATACAAAAGGAAGAGAATATTTCCCGATTCCGCAATTGGAAATGGATAACAATCCAGGAACAAAACAAAATGACAGTTATTAAATTTTATTTGAGTTAGTTTAGAATACCCGATATCATGTGAAGGCGAAAATCTTCACATGATATTATGCCTTAGAATTTTGGAATACAAGAGAAATAATTTTTAACAGTAACTAAAATTAGAACAATGAAAACAATTATAAATTTGGTTTTATTAGCGATATTATTTGGGAGTTGTCAAAATGAAGAAATTGTCCCAACACAAGAAGCAGCAGCGGTAAATGCTCAGGATTCACAAGTTACCAATTCGACAGCAAAAACAGTTAGCGGAAATGTCCCATCGCATGATCCTAGTACAATTGTAAAAAGCGGTGTTAATTATTATGTTTTTACGACAGGAGATAATATTCCAATGACCTATACAAGAGATTTGGTGAACTGGACATGGGGAACATCTGTATTTTCTTCTACACCGAGCTGGATTTCAGGATATGTTCCAGGATTCGGTAAAACTTTCTGGGCACCAGATGTTGCTTGGTTTAATAACAGATGGAATATGTATTATTCTTGTTCTACTTTCGGTTCAGCAACATCAGCAATTGGACTGGTAACAGCTCCATCTATTTCGCAGAGTGCCGGAACCAATTGGACAGATAGAGGTGTTGTGGTTTCATCATCATCGGCATCAGATGTTAATGCTATTGACCCTTCTATTTTGGTTGACGGAAACAATGTTTATATGGCTTACGGTTCGTGGCATGCTGGTATTGGAGTGATTCAAATTAATCCTTCAACAGGAAAAACAATAGGAAGCAGGACTATTGTTGCTGGCGGAAACAGCGCATCTTGGGAGGCTCCTTGTTTAATTAAAGAAGGAAGCTACTATTATATGTTTGTAAACCGAGGCACTTGCTGCAATGGCGTTAACAGCACTTATTATATTGTGGTTGGCCGTTCTACAAGTCCGTTTGGACCTTTTGTGGATAAAAACGGAATATCTTTAAAAAACGGCGGAGGAACAACTGTTCTGGCTTCACAAGGAAATTATATTGGTCCAGGACATTTGTCTAGAATCACGGGAACACAAAAAGGAGCCGTTCATTATTATAACAAGGCCGACAACGGAAATCCTAAACTCGAAATCGTATACTTTACATGGTCATCAGGATGGCCAACACTTTCTTATTAAAAAACTAAAATTCAGAGGAAAGTCTTCGAGCTTTCCTCTACAAACAAAAACCACTATGAAAAAAGCACTTTTAATCTCATTTCTTATTACGTTTTGTAGTCAGTTAACTTTCGCGCAGACGACCATAACCATTAAAAATTCTGCTGATGCACCAACAATTGATAAAAATATTTATGGTCATTTTGCAGAGCATTTAGGCCGTTGTATTTACGGAGGATTTTTTGTGGGAGACACTTCGAAAATTCCAAATACAAAAGGGGTAAGAAATGATATTATTGCTGCTTTAAAAGATTTAAAAATTCCAAATTTAAGATGGCCTGGAGGTTGTTTTGCAGATACGTACCATTGGAAAGACGGAATTGGTCCACAAGAACAAAGACCAACTATTGTAAACAAATGGTGGGGCGGCGTTACCGAAGACAACAGTTTTGGAACGCATGATTTCTTGAATATGTGCGAACTTCTTGGAGCAGAACCGTATTTATCTGGAAACGTAGGAAGCGGAACCGTTCAGGAATTAGCAGACTGGGTTCAGTACACGAACTTCAGCGGAAAAAGCCCGATGAGCGATTTACGTGCAAAAAACGGAAGAAAAGAACCTTGGAAAGTAAAATACTGGGGAATCGGAAATGAGGCCTGGGGATGCGGCGGAAATATGACGGCAGAATACTACGCTGGAGAATATCGTAAATATGCCACTTTCATGTCAGACTGGGAAAATACAGGAGGAATTACACGTATTGCCTCAGGATCAAACAGTTCTGATTACAATTGGACAGAAGTTTTAATGAAAGGAATTCCACTTAATATGTTAGGAGGAGTCGGTGTTCATCATTATGCTGTAATTGATTGGGGTAAAAAAGGAAGTGACAGAGAATTTACAGAAGAAGGTTATTTCAAAACCATGCAGTCGGCTTTAAAAATGGAAGAACTGGTTACCAAACATTCTGCTATTATGGATAAATACGATCCAAAGAAAAAAGTAGCGATGATTGTTGACGAATGGGGAGGCTGGTACGAAGTAGAAAAAGGAACCAATCCAGGATTCCTGTATCAGCAGAATACAATGCGAGATGCAGTTTTAGCAGGAGCGACTCTTAATATTTTCAACAACCATGCAGACCGAGTTCGTATGGCAAACTTAGCACAATGTGTTAATGTTTTACAAGCCGTAATTCTTACAGATAAAGCCAAAATGATTGTGACGCCAACATACCATGTAATGAAAATGTACAGCGTGCATCAGGATGCGAAATTATTGCCAGTAAGTTTTGCATCACCAGATTATACATTTAACGGAGAAAAACTTCCAGCAGTTTCAGCATCAGCATCAAAAGATAAAAACGGAGTGGTTCATATTTCTTTAGTGAATGTGGATGCGAAAAATAAAAACAAAATCGAAATCGATGTTAATTCTTTAGGAGTGAAAAGCTTTACAGGAACGGTTTTAACCTCGGCTAAACTACAAGATTACAATTCATTCGAATCACCAAACAAAATTGTTCCGACAGTTTTTAAAGGCTTCGAAAACAAAAAAGGAAAACTTGAAATCACAATTCCTCCTTTCTCAGTAGTTGTTTTAGAAGGAAAATAAAATAGAAGCAGATGAAAAAAGAAAATTTCATTTTAAAAATCATTTCTTTCATCGGATTTTTTGCAGTGTCGATTTTATTCATAAGCTGTTCAAAAGATGATCCGGCAGCACCAGAAGTTGGTGGACCAGATCCGGTGACGCCTCCAGTGGTAAATCCTCCTTTTGCGGGACCAATCTATGCAGACAATTATACTGCATTTGCAAGTTGGGCAACTAGATCACAATGGAATCTGGCAAACGTGCATGATCCGTCAGTAGAAAAGTCGGGAGAATACTATTATATGTATCAAACCGATGCTTCGTACGGAAATGCACATGATGGCAACGGACATTTTTTCTATAGAAGATCAAAAGATTTAATCAACTGGGAGTTTATGGGGCCATCGATGCTTCAGGTTCCGGCTTGGGTAAAAGATTCTTTGAATAATAAAAGAGCGAGAATGAATCCTGCTCTTCCTCCAATAACAAATCCAAATTACGGATTTTGGGCGCCATGCGTTCGAAAAGTGGGGAATGTTTTCAGAATGTATTACAGTATTGTGGTAACAAATCCAATCACAGGAACCGATACCAACACATCTTGGACAGAACGTGCTTTCATAGGTTTGGCAGAAACTACAGATTTGGCTTCTAACAATTGGGTCGATAAAGGAATGGTAGTCTGCTCAGAACCCGACGGTGTAAAAAGTTATGTTCGAAACGGCGGAAACGATTGGGATGCTTATTTTAAATTCAACGCCATTGATCCGAGTTTTATTGAAACTCCAGAAGGCGAACAATATTTAATTTACGGTTCTTGGCATTCCGGAATTGCTGCCTTAAAATTAAATCCAGCAACAGGAAAACCAGATAAACTAAAAACGATAGACGATTACGGAGTTCGAATTGCAGGCCGTGGCAATGTAAACACAAACCGTTGGCAAGCGCTCGAAGGACCTGAGATTATCTACAATCCAGACACACAATATTATTATTTGTTTTTGGCTTATGACGAATTATCGGTAGCTTATAACACTCGCGTGGCTCGTTCGAAAAACATTCTCGGACCTTACGTGACAAATACAGGAATGAGTATCACAAACGGTGCTGAATGTTATCCATTGATCACGCATCCATATCAATTTAAAAATCATACAGGCTGGGTTGGATTTGCACATTGTGCTGTTTTTCAAAATCCAACTACCAAACAGTGGTTTTATGCTTCTCAGGCACGTTTGCCAGAAGGAGTTGCCGGAATCAATGTCTCAAATGCAGTCATGATGGGTCACGTACACGGTATTCAATGGACAGAAGATGGCTGGCCTGTAATAGAGCCAGAACGTTATGCAGGCGTGCCAACAACAACTTTTGCTGAAGGAAATCTGGTAGGAACTTGGGAACAGATTACGATGAACTACCAATACAAAACGATGCAGAAAGCAGTCACTATTTATTTAACAGCAGACAAAAAAGTAAGCGGCGATGTAACAGGAACTTGGTCGTACGATCCTGCAAAAAAAATAGCCACCATAAACGGAGTGAAATGCAACGTAGTCGATGCCTGGGATTGGGAGTCGGCAACCAGAAAAGTCACTTTGAGTTATACCGGAATCAATAGTGCGGGATTGGCTGTTTGGGGTAAAAAAATGAATTAGAGAAAATGCAACAGATTACAGGATTAAAAAGGATTTTTTAAATCTGCTAGAAAATAAAAATTCAAACACATAGAAACATAGATTTTTTTGATTAGTAAGAAGAATAAAAAACAAATCTAGATTTGAACACATAGATAGGCTATGTGAATTCAAACAAATGAAATGCCTTTTTGAGACAAAGTAATGCTATGATTCTACGTGTTTAAAAAAAATACCACAAATTTCACTAATTCGCACAAATTAAAAATTCGAGAAAATTGGTGCAATTCGTGGCAAAAAATAAAGCCAAAGATAGTGTTCAGTTTTTTTAGTGTTCAGTCGCAGTCGGAGTTTCAGTTGAACTACTTATATGGGCTAAAAAAGTTTTCGTTGAGGTTTAAGCTTAAATTTACTTACATCACTTATATGGTTTACAAAAACATAAAATATACAATTTCGGTTTTTCTAATGCTTTTAACTTCGATGGTTATGGCACAGGAAATTGTGGTTCACGATCCAGTTGTCATCAAACAAAAAGACATCTATTATTTGTTCTGCACAGGAAAAGGAATCAGTGTTTTCAGTTCAAAAGATTTAAAAAATTGGAATAAGGAACCGCAAGTTTTCAAAGAGAAACCGATTTGGGCAGATGGCGTTGCTGCCGATTTTAAAAATCATATTTGGGCGCCGGATGTTTCATTTCACAACAATACTTATTATCTGTATTATTCAGTTTCGGCTTTTGGCAAAAACACTTCGGCGATTGGTGTTGCCACTAATACCACTTTAGATTCAAAAGACAAAAATTACAAATGGGTCGATCAGGGAATTGTTATTCAGTCACAACCTAATAGGGATATGTGGAATGCCATTGATCCGAATTTGGTTTTTGATGAAAACAATACACCTTGGCTTTCTTTTGGTTCTTTTTGGGAAGGATTGAAATTGGTCAAATTAAATCCCGATTTAAAATCGATTGCAGAACCGCAGGAATGGCACACGATTGCAAAACGTAAAAGGACTTTCGAATTGGCAGATTCTGATCCAGGAGACGGTGCGCTTGAAGCTCCTTTTATCTTTAAGAAAAACGGTTATTACTACCAATTTCTGTCTTGGGATTTATGCTGCCGTGGCGAAAAAAGCACGTACAAAGTTGTGGTTGGAAGGTCAAAAAATGTAACAGGACCTTATTTGGATAAAGAAGGGAAACAATTGGATCAAGGTGGAGGAAGTTTAGTAGTGCAGGGTGATGAAAACTACTTTGGCGTAGGTCATAACAGTGCTTATACTTTCGACGGAAAAGATTATATGTTTTATCACGCTTATGAAAAGAAATCGAATGGAACGCCAAGATTAATAGTAAAAGAAATACAATGGGATGCCGATTTGTGGCCTGTTTTAAAATAATAATAATGAAGAAATACAACTTACCAATTTTAACGATTTTCATGTCACTTCTGGTTTTGGCTTCCTGTAAAGAAACCAAAAATGATGTGGTGCAAAATAAAACATCTGCCTTAAAAGCGGGCTACGAAATAGAGCCGGTTAATATTCAAAATGTAAAACTGACCGATTCGTTTTGGCTTCCTATTATCAAAAGAGTGCAAGAAATTACCATCGAATATGCCATCAAAAAATGTGATGAAGAGGGTCGTTTTGAGAACTTTCTAATTGCGGGAAAAAAGAAAACCGGAAAAGTTCGCGGCGATATGCCTTTTGACGATACTGATGTTTACAAAATAATCGAAGGCGCATCGAATACTTTAATCAGTGCTCCAAATCCGAAACTGGAGAGAGTGCTAGATTCGATGATTGCGATTGTAAAAATTGGTCAGGAAGCCGATGGCTATATTACGACTTGGAGAACGATAAACCCTGCAAAACCACCCGCAACGTGGGTTCCAGTAATTGAAGGAAAACGTTGGGAATCTTTGCAGATTAGCCACGAACTGTACAATCCGGGACATTTAATCGAAGCGGCAATTGTACATTATGAAGCAACAGGAAAAACCAATTTTCTAGAAATAGCCATTAAAGCTGCCGATATGCTGGTTCGAACTTTTGGTGATAATCCGGGACAGGTAAAAGGAGTTCCGGGACATCAAATTGTAGAAACTGGATTGTTGAAGTTGTACCAGATTACAGGAAAGGAAGAGTATCTGAAACTCGCCAAATACTATCTAGACAATCGAGGAAATCCGAATAATCATAAATTATACGGCGAATATGCTCAAGATCATATTCCAGTTACAGAGCAAAAAGAAGCTGTCGGGCATGCCGTAAGAGCGGTTTACATGTATGCAGGAATGACCGATATCGTTGCGCTGACGAAAGACAAAGCCTACGAGAATGCCGTAAATAATTTGTGGGAAAACATGGTCAACAAAAAAATGTATATCACTGGCGGAATTGGTTCGAGACATGACGGCGAAGCTTTCGGTGCAAATTACGAATTACCAAACTTAACGGCTTACAACGAAACCTGTGCAGCAATCGGCGATGTATATTGGAATCATAGATTACATAATTTGTATGGAGCTTCTAAATATTTTGATGTTATCGAAAGAACGATGTACAACGGTCTAATTTCGGGTATTTCGCTTGACGGAAAACAATTTTTCTATCCAAATGCCTTAGAAGCAGATGGCGTTTATAAATCGAACAGAGGTTCTTGTACACGTCAAGCATGGTTTGACTGTTCTTGTTGTCCAACCAATTTGATTCGTTTTATTCCGTCGATTCCGGGATTGATTTATTCTAAAACAAGCAAAGATTTATATGTGAATTTATACGCTTCAAACGACGCATCTTTCAAATTAGGAAAAACCGATTTACAGATTTCGCAACAAACTTCTTATCCTTGGAACGGAAAGGTTGGCATCTCGGTTAATCCGAAAAAAGAAGCCATATTCACTATCAAACTTCGCGTTCCGGGCTGGGCAAGAAATGAAGTTTTGCCAGGCGATTTATATGCGTATAAAAAAGCTTCAAACCAAAAACCATCGATTACGGTAAACGGAGAAACATTCGCAATTCAGCCTGAAAATGGTTATTTCAACGTAACCAGAAACTGGAAAAAAGGTGACAGAATCGAGCTTAATTTCCCTATGGAAGTTCAAGAGGTAGAAACCAATTCTAAAGTAGCAACGAACAAAAACAAAGTTTCTTTAGAGTACGGTCCTTTAGTGTATGCAATTGAAGAAATCGACAATAAAAACAATTTCGATAAGATTGATATTTCGGCTTCAGATACTTTCAAAGTGAGAAAAGAAACGAACTTATTACAAGGTGTTAATGTTATTGAAAATTCAAAATTCAAAGCCATTCCCTATTACTCATGGTCAAACCGAGGTGTTGGAAAAATGAAAGTTTGGATTGATTTTAAAAATTGAAATTTAACATTAGAAAATAGAATAAATACTGAAAGTCTGAATTCCTCAAAAATAAATTAAATTCAAAATAAACGATTATAACATGCAAATAAACATATTAAAAAATTGGGCACTTTCGGCCGTTGTTTTTGTAAGTGTTTCTTCCTGCAAAGATAAAAAAGCAGAAAAAGAACTGTCCAAAGAAGAAGTGACTACTACAAAAACAACTTTAACAAATAAACCTATTGTGTTGCAAAGAGCAGATCCTTTTATCTACAAACATACAGATGGGTATTACTATTTTACGGGATCGGTACCAACCTATGACGCTATAGAGTTAAGACGTGCAAAGTCTATTGACCAACTTCAAAATGCTGAAACCTTTAGAGTATGGGAAAAACATAAAAACGGACCAATGAGCCGCCATGTTTGGGCTCCTGAAATTCATTATTTGGATGGAAAATGGTACGTGTATTTTGCAGCAAGCGAAGAAGACGATATTTGGAAATTAAGGCCTTATGTTTTGGAGTGTACAGGTCAAGATCCCTTGCATGACAAGTGGACTGAACTTGGGCAAATGCAGGCCGCTGACGCGGATCCCAAAAGTTTTACCGATTTTTCTCTTGACGGGACTGTATTTGAGCATAAAAATAAACGCTATTTCTGTTGGGCAGAAAAAACAGGCGGGCAGTTTGCGGCTTCTAATTTGTATCTAGCCGAAATGGAATCGCCCATAAAACTTAAAACAGTTCAATTCATGCTAACAACTCCAGATTACGATTGGGAACGCGTAGGTTTTTGGGTAAACGAAGGCCCTGCAGTTATTAAAAACAAAGGGAAAATTTACATTACTTTTTCGGCAAGCGCCACTGGTTCTTGTTACAGTATGGGAATGATGGAAGCAGATGAAAGTGCTGATTTATTAGACAGAAATTCTTGGAAAAAATCTCGATATCCAGTATTAAAAACCGATAAAACAAAAAATATTTATGGGCCAGGACATAACTCATTTACAGTAGATGAAAACGGAGAACCCTTACTAATCTATCATGCGAGGGATTACGAAAAAGCCGTTGGTGATCCCAAAGTTGTGCCTGCAACAGACAAAAGGCCGTTGAAAGAAATTATTGCAGATCCGTTATATGATCCTAATCGTCATGCGAGAATGCTGAAAGTAAAATTTGATGAAAATGGTACGCCAATATTCAAATTTAACTAAATGCTCAACAAGAATTGAGGAGAATTCATTGCAGAGCCAACAAAAATCAGCCCTAGAGAAAGTAAGTTTAGACGGTATGGAAATAAATTTCAATAGGATTTTTTCAGATATTCTGTTGCTCTTTTGATAGTTAGAATGAAATAATCGCAACAGAATAAATGTAAAACAAACATTTATATTTGGATTTTCGTCAAAATACTTCTTTTGATGCATTATTTGTAAAAAATTTGGAAGCTTGTTTTTGTTAAGTGTTTTTTATACACTTATAGATTAATTATATATATATTTGTCAATATTTAAAAAACAAATTTAGAATGAAAAATTACGTAATAGGATTGGACTACGGAACAGATTCTGTTCGAGCGGTGCTTATTGACACAGAAAATGGGCAGGAGCTGGCATCGGATGTTTCTCATTACAAAAGATGGAAAAACAAACAATATTGTGACGCATCAATCAATCAGTTTCGTCAGCATCCTTTGGATCATATTGAAGGATTGGAAATCACGATTCAGAATGTTGTAAAAGAAAGCAAAGTAGATCCGTCATTGGTTCGCGGAATTTGTATCGATACCACTGGATCTTCTCCGGTTCCAGTTACAAAGGACGGAACACCATTGGCTTTGACAAAAGGGTTTGAAGAAAATCCAAATGCCATGATGGTATTATGGAAAGATCACACTGCGATAAACGAAGCCAACGAAATCAACGAATTGGCAGTAAGCTGGGGCGGAGAAGACGTTACAAAATACGTTGGGGGAATTTATTCGTCTGAGTGGTTTTGGGCAAAAATCCTTCACATTGCAAGACAAGATGAAGCCGTTCGAAATGCAGCGCACACTTGGATGGAACACTGCGATTTAATGACGTACTTGCTAATTGAAGATAAAGATTTAAAAACCTTCAAAAGAAGCCGTTGCGCAGCGGGTCACAAAGCCATGTGGCACACAGACTGGAACGGATTACCACCAGTTGAATTCTTAGAAAAATTACATCCGTATTTGGCACAACTTCGTGGCAATTTATACGATGAAACATACACTTCAGATTTAGTTGCCGGAAAATTAAGCCAAGAATGGGCAGACCGTTTAGGACTTTCTACAGAAACAGTTGTAGCTGTTGGAACTTTCGATGCGCATTCTGGAGCGGTTGGAGCAAAAATCGAAGAAAATACTTTAGTTCGCGTTATGGGAACTTCAACTTGCGATATTCTAGTTGGTTCTTATGATGAGGTCGGAACAAAAACCGTTCGTGGTATTTGTGGTCAAGTTGACGGTTCTGTTATTCCAGGATTTATTGGTTTAGAAGCAGGACAATCTGCTTTTGGTGATTTATTGGCTTGGTACAAAGAACTTTTGATGTGGCCGACAGAACATTTATTAGCTTCTTCATCAACTTTAAATGATGCCCAAAAGGAACAATTAAGAGAGGAATTCAGCGATATATTAATTGTGGAGTTAACGAAAGAAGCGGAGAAAATCCCAGTTTCAGAAAGTCTTCCAATTGCTTTAGACTGGATTAACGGACGTAGAACTCCAGATGCAAACCAAGAAGTAAAAAGCGCGATTTCGAACCTTTCTTTAGGAACAAAAGCGCCTCACATTTTCAAAGCTTTGGTAAACGCAATTTGTTTTGGAGCGAAGAAAATTGTAGATCGTTTTGAAGAAGAAGGTGTAAAAATCGACAGCGTTATCGGAATTGGTGGTGTGGCTCGTAAATCGCCTTTTATCATGCAGACTTTGGCAAATGTTTTAAACAAGCCAATTAAAATTGCAGCTTCAGACCAAACTCCTGCTTTGGGTGCGGCAATTTATGCAGCCGTTGCAGCCGGAATTTATCCAAACGTAATCGAAGCAAGCCAGAAAATAGGAAGTGATTTTGACGGAGAATTTTTCCCTCAATTAGACCAAGTAGCAGCTTACAACAAACTTCTTGTAGGCTACGAACAATTAAGTGCTTTTGCAGACCCAACTATTAAAATTTCTCAAAATGAGTTCTCTTTATAAAGATTTAAAACAAGAATGTTACGAAGCCAACATGCAGTTGAATGCATTGAATTTGGTGGTGTACACTTTCGGAAACGTAAGTGCCGTAGACAGAAAAAATGGTGTTTTTGCCATTAAGCCAAGCGGTGTTCCTTACGAAGATTTAAAACCAGAAGATATCGTAATTGTTGATTTTGACAACAATGTTATCGAAGGAAACTTGCGTCCGTCGTCTGACACGAAAACGCACGCTTATTTATACAAACACTGGCCCAATATTGGAGGCGTTGCACATACGCACGCGACCTATTCTGTGGCTTGGGCGCAGTCGCAGTTGGATATTCCAATTTTTGGAACTACACATGCAGATCATTTAACAGCCGATATTCCGTGTGCACCGCCAATGGCAGATTCTTTAATTGAAGGAAACTACGAACACAACACTGGAATCCAAATTCTGGATTGTTTCAAAGAAAAGAATCTTTCATACGAAGAAGTAGAAATGATTTTGATTGGAAATCACGGTCCGTTTGCATGGGGAAAAAATGCAGCTAAAGCAGTTTACAATAGTAAGGTTCTTGAAGTCGTGGCAGAAATGGCCTATCTGACTTTGCAAATCAACCCAAACGCACCAAGATTAAAAGATTCATTAATTAAGAAACATTACAACCGCAAACACGGAAAAGATTCGTATTACGGACAATAAGATTTTGTTTCAGGTTTCAGGTTTTTTTGTTTCAAGTTGTTTGAGCGTAATCTGAAACCTGACACGAGGCTAAGTCGAATTGGCGAAGCAAACTTGAAATAAATAAAACAAAATAATAACATAACAATTTAAGATTTCAGATTCCAACAACCTGAAACCTGAAACAAAATAAACAAAACAATGATAGACATTTCTCAAAAAGAAGTATGGTTTGTAGTAGGAAGCCAAGAATTATATGGTGAAGAAACGCTTAGAAAAGTAGCAGAACATTCACAGATTATTGCAAAAGGATTAGACGCTTCGTCTTCAATTCCGGTAAAAGTGGTTTACAAAGATGTGGTAAAATCGCCTTCGCAGATTTTAGATGTATGTTTGGCTGCAAACTCGGCTAAAAACTGTATCGGAATTATCGCTTGGATGCATACTTTCTCTCCAGCAAAAATGTGGATTGGCGGATTAAATATCCTTAAAAAACCATTATGCCATTTACACACGCAATATAATGCTGAAATTCCGTGGGGAAGCATCGATATGGATTTCATGAACTTAAACCAATCGGCTCACGGAGATCGCGAATTCGGTTTCATGATGTCTAGATTACGTAAAAAACGTAAAATCGTTGTAGGACACTGGGAAGACGAGAGAGTTCAGAAAAAAATCGGAATCTGGTCAAGAGTGGTTTTAGGATGGGACGAACTTCAAAACCTAAAAGTAGCTCGTATTGGAGACAATATGCGTGAAGTTGCCGTTACAGACGGTGATAAAGTGGAGGCTCAAATTCGTTTCGGAATGTCGGTAAACGGATACGATTCTTCAGATGTTACCAAACATATCGAGAAAATTACTGATAAGGAATTAAACGATTTATTAGCCGTTTATGAGCAGTCATATAACTTAACAGATTCGTTGAAAGAAGGCGGCGCACAAAGAAGTTCTTTGGTTGAAGCAGCAAAAATCGAATTAGGTTTAAGAGCTTTCCTTGAAGAAGGAGGTTTTGGCGCTTTTACAGATACATTTGAAAACCTTGGAGCTTGGAAACAATTACCAGGAATCGCAACGCAAAGATTAATGGCCGATGGTTATGGTTTTGGAGGCGAAGGAGACTGGAAAACGGCTGCAATGGTAAGAGCTTTAAAAGTAATGAATATTGGTTTGGAAGGCGGAACTTCTTTCATGGAAGATTACACCTACCATTTCACGCCACAAAAATCATATGTTTTAGGTTCTCACATGTTGGAAATTTGTCCGTCTATCACTGACGGAAAACCTTCTTGCGAAGTGCATCCGTTAGGAATTGGAGGAAAAGAAGATCCAGTTCGCTTGGTATTCAATTCTCCTGCTGGAGATGCCATTAATGTTTCTTTGGTTGATATGGGGACTCGTTTCCGTTTGATTGTGAACGAAGTTGAGGCAGTAAAACCAATGGCCGAATTGCCAAAATTACCAGTTGCAAGAGTTTTATGGGATTGCAAACCAAATTTAGAAGTGGCAGCAACAGCTTGGATTTTAGCTGGTGGAGCACATCACACGGTTTACAGCCAAGCAATTACAACAGAATATATGGAAGATTTCGCAGACATTGCTGGAATCGAATTGTTGGTTATTGATGAAAAAACAACAATAAGAGAGTTTAAAGATAAAATCAATGCCAACGAAGCATACTTTCATTTGTTTCAACACGGATTGTAATCTGAGATACTATCCCGATAACTATCGGGACTAAGTTGCTAAGACTCTAAGTTTTTGTTACTTTTAACTTTTAACGCACATAAAACAGATTTGCTTTCGCAAAAGCGCAGATACAAACAGATTAAAATAATTTAAAAATCAGTGTAAATCCGCGTCTTCGTGAAAGCGAATCAGTTTTATCCGCGTCCAAATAGTATGTTCAACGAATAACTTTTAACATCTAACATTTCACAAACCAAAAAAATATCATCTATGAATGCATTAAAACGTTGTGTTTTCGGTCTAAGCCTTTTGAGTTTAGCGGCAGTTTCAGTTCAATGTAAAGGCGATAAAAAAGTCGATACAGAAAAAGTGGCCACTGATGAAAAAGCATTAGTAACAATTGACAAATCAGACTATGGAACTACTGCCAAAGGCGAAAAAGTAGAAAGCTATAAACTGAAAAACCAAAATGGAATGGAAGTGGATATCATTACTTTTGGTGGAAGAATTACAGATTTGAAAGTGCCAAATAAAGCAGGTGTTTCAGAAAATGTGGTTATTGGATTTAATTCTTTGGCGCAATACGAAAAAGAAAATCCGTTTTTTGGAGCTTTAATCGGAAGATACGGAAACCGAATTGCAAAAGGTAAATTTTCGCTTGACGAAAAAGAATATCAATTAGCAATCAACAACGCACCAAATGCCTTACATGGAGGTCCGCAAGGATTTTTTAATGTGGTTTGGAAAGCAGATGAGGTTAAATCTGGCGAAACAGCTTCTTTAAAATTGTCTTATTTAAGTAAAGATATGGAAGAAGGTTATCCTGGAAATCTGAAAGTTTTCGTGACTTATACCTTGACAAATGATAATCAATTAGAGGTTTTGTATGAAGCAACAACAGACAAAAAAACAGTCGTTAACTTGACACAGCATTCTTATTTCAATTTGTCAGGAGATTTTACCAAAACAATCTTAGACCACGAATTGACATTAAATGCAGATAAATTAGTTCCAGTAGATGTGACTTTGATTCCGACAGGAAAATTAGAAGATGTTGCTGGCACGCCATTCGATTTCAGAACGCCAAAATTAATTGGAAAAGACATCAATGCTAAAAATGAGCAGTTAGAAAGAGGAAAAGGCTACGACCACTGCTGGGTATTGAACAATCCTGAAAAAGGAAAAACAATCATTGCAAAAGTGTACCACGCAGCAAGCGGAAGAGTTATGGAAATGACAACAGACGAACCTGGAATTCAATTCTACTCTGGAAACTTCCTTGACGGAACTTTGCCAATGCCAAACGGAGGAACTTTTGCACACAGAACGGGATTATGTCTAGAAACAGAACATTATCCAGATTCTCCAAACCAGAAAAATTTCCCAACAACGGTTCTAAACCCGGGAGAAAATTATAAAACGAAAACAACTTTTAAGTTTTCGGTTCAAAAATAATTTTTAGATTTTGTTAATTAATTTTAGTTCAAAAAACCTCGGAAGGAAATGGCTTTTCGAGGTTTTTTTGTTTTTTCTGAATTTTGTGATTTTTTCTTACATTTGAAAACAACAATTTAAAAAAACAGAATGAGTTTCACTTCATTAACAGCTTACGATTCACCTGTATTAGTCGGATTAACGATTGCTTATGGAATTATTTCAGCAATAACTACTCTTGATATTCGAATAATTCAAGCAAAAAAGAATGGAACACTTCCTTATGATGAACCAAATCTTCCTAAATGGGTTGAAATGCTTTATTGGTTGGAATGGTTAGTTTTTATTGTAATGGTTTATTTGAATTGGAAATACGCTTTATTAGTATTTGCTATAAAATTTATCCTTAAAGTTTTGCCAGTGTTAGAAATTATTGGGAATTTTCTAATGATGCCATTTAAAAAAAAACAAATAAAGAGTTTTTAATGATTTTTAAATGGAAAGTTATAGATTTTTTCTTAATCTAAAATTATATGATAACAAGTTAAAATTAGCTATCTTTGAAAGATGAAATCAGTGGATAAAAAAAGTAATAAGGTATTAAGAAAGCAAGTTTTAAAATCAGCAGTAGCTTCTTTTAAAATTGAAGGTATAGATATATCTAAAAAGGAAGCTTTAAATGCATTGAAAAAAGTGGAACTTAATCTGGGAAAATAAACCGTATTAATTCTATCATTTCTTTATAATCTTTTTTTGCACAACTTTGAACTGCCGAAACATATTGGTCGAATTTTTCTCTTCCAATTTTTTCAAATTTAAGTGATTCATATCCATGTTTTCTCGCCATTAGATTTGCTAGTATCCTTGTTGTGCGCCCATTGCCCTCTCTAAATGGGTGAATGAAAAGCAATTCCCCATGAATAATTGCAATATCTTTTATTAAATCTTCTTTTTTAACATAGTTATTTGGCAGGTTCAGTAAAATTTCTTCTTCAAGAGTCTTCATGATTTCAGGTAGAAACCTTGCGGATGCAAAAAGAAAACCAGCTTTAGACATATTTACATCACGATATTTTCCGGCAAAAGAATATAAATGATTAAGTGCCAGCTTGTGTATTTTTAAAATATATTTAATATCAAATTTTGTGCGAGATGATAGTCTTTCGGTAAGTAATATTTCGGCTTCTAAAAAACCTTCAAATTCAGACAATTCAATTTCTTTTTGATTTTTTAATCCAAGTTTATTGGGAAGTATTTCGGATTGATTATTTGGTATGTTATATTTCATGCTGTTTATAAAAAACACAAATTTACGCTTAATATCGACAACACGTAGGAATTTTTTTATTGACTTACCGCTAAGAAATTTTCAAAAATGATTTTTATATTAGTATAAAAAAGAAAAATGGCATTCAAACATCTATTCAAAGCAAAATTAAACTGGACTTCAAAACAAAATCCAAAAGATTCTTTCAAAAAATTCAACAGCAAAACGCATCAAATTAAAATTGAAGGAAAACCAGTTTTAGATGTTTCTGCAGCAAAAGCTTTTAAAGGCGATCCGTCGTTATACAATCCGGAAGATTTATTGTTAAGCAGTTTAGTTTCCTGCCATATGATGTCGTATTTGTATGTCTGTTCTCAAAATGGAATAGAAGTTCTGGAATATTCAGATAATGCAGAAGCAACATTAGAAGTAAATCCGGACGGAAGTGGGCGTTTTGTTGAGGTAAGATTGTATCCAAAAGTAAAAATCTCAAATTTAGATAAAGTGGAATTGGCTTTAGAACTGCATCAAAAAGCCAATCAATTGTGTTTTATTGCTAATTCGTGCAATTTTCTGGTTTTGCATAGTGCGAGTTGTGAGGTTTTCAACATATAAGTGATATAAGTTCATTTAAATACAGAGCTTTAAACGCACAGTTATATTTTCTTATATGACTTATATGGTTTAAAAAAAAAGCCATAAAAAAACCTCTTCAGTTAAGAAGAGGTTTTGTACCCGGAGCCGGAGTCGAACCGGCACGGTTTCCCACAGGTGTTTGAGACCAGCGCGTCTACCAATTCCGCCATCCGGGCGTAGCAGACGAAAAAATAAATGATTAATCAACTATTTTAACGCAATAGAATGAAGTCATAAATGGCATCATTCCTTTAACACGGTGCAAATGTAAAAAATAAAATTAAACAAACTACTAAAAATACTTAATTTTTTGCTTTCAGTGTTCAATAAATTTTATAAATTTGCACCTCGTTAAAACGAAGCACACACAACTAACTACACCCGAGACATTTAAAACGCTCAGCTTTATTTAAATGATAAAGTTGAATAGTAAAAAAGTAGCGGAATAAAACAACAAATTATAATGTCGCACCTAGAACCAGAAGCTAAAATTTTTGCTTGTTCACAAAGTGTTTATCTTGCAGAAAAAATTGCAAAAGACTACGGGATTCCGTTAGGAAAAGTAACGATGTCAACGTATAGTGATGGAGAATTTCAGCCATCTTACGAAGAATCAATAAGAGGTTTGCGAGTATTTATCGTATGTTCAACTTTTCCAAGTGCAGATAATCTGATGGAATTGTTGTTAATGATTGATGCGGCAAAACGTGCATCGGCAAGACATATTACAGCTGTTATGCCTTATTTTGGTTGGGCAAGACAAGACAGAAAAGACAAACCAAGAGTGCCGATTGGGGCTAAGTTAGTAGCAAACCTATTAACAGCCGCAGGAGCAACAAGAATCATGACAATGGACCTGCATGCAGACCAGATTCAGGGATTCTTTGAAAAACCAGTAGATCATTTATTTGCATCTACGATCTTTTTGCCTTACGTGCAGAGCTTAAATTTAGAAAATTTAACCATTGCGTCTCCAGATATGGGAGGTTCAAAAAGAGCATATGCTTACTCTAAGTTTTTAGAATCAGATGTGGTAATCTGTTACAAGCAAAGAAAAGCAGCCAACGTTATCGACACTATGGAGCTGATTGGTGAAGTAAAAGGCCGTAACGTGATCTTAGTAGACGACATGATAGATACAGGAGGAACTTTGGCAAAAGCAGCCGACCTGATGATCGAAAAAGGAGCGCTAAGCGTAAGAGCAATCTGTACACATGCTATTTTGTCTGGCGGTGCGTACGAGAAAATTGAAAACTCTAAACTAACAGAATTGATCGTCACAGATTCTATTCCGTTAAAGAGAGAATCAAAGAAAATAAAAGTGGTAAGCTGTGCGCCTTTATTTGCAGAAGTAATGCAGATGGTTCACCACAACAATTCCATCAGTGGAAAATTTATAATGTAGCAATTCGCTCCATTAAAGAATTAGAATATTTATATTAATAACTATATTTTTTTACAATGAAATCGATTACAATTAAAGGATCAGAAAGAGAAAGCGTGGGCAAAGTGTCAACTAAAGCCTTACGTAATGCTGGACAGGTACCTTGCGTTTTATACGGAGGAAACCAAGCAGTACATTTCTCAGCAGACGTTACTGCATTCAAAAACTTGGTTTACACTCCAAACGCTCACACAGTTGTGATCGAACTTGGAAAAGGAAAATCATTCAATGCAATTTTGCAAGACATTCAAGTTCACCCAGTAACTGACAAAATTTTACACATCGACTTCTTCCAATTATTTGATGATAAAGAAATCACAATGGAAGTTCCTGTGAAAATCGTTGGTACATCTAAAGGTGTTCTTGCAGGAGGTGTTTTACGTTTGAACCAACGTAAACTAAAAGTTAAAGCTTTACCAGCAAATCTTCCTGATTTCGTTGAAGCTGACATCACTCCACTAGAAATGGGTAACAAATTATACGTTACTAAAGTTGGAAAACCAGAGTACAAAGTTATGCACCCAGACAACACAGTTGTTGCTCAGGTAAGAATTTCTCGTGCTGCTATGAAAGCTGCTCAAGAAGCTGCAAAAGCTGCAAAAGCTCCTGCAAAAGGAAAGAAAAAATAATTTTTTTTCAAACTCTATACAAAAAGCCTCAATCTTTCGATTGGGGCTTTTTTTTTGAGGTTCTGAGATGCTGAGGCGCTAAGGTTCTAAGTTTTTTATTGCGGAAGGGCTTCGACTCCGCTCAGCTGACACGCTTAATATTTGTCAGGCTGAGCGAAGTCGAAGCCTTTTTCAAATTATCTAATTGTCATATTCTCTAATTGGCACATTAATAATTTTTAGAAGCAGAAAGTCTCTGTTTTCAGAAGACGTGACGTTCCTGCCATCCGCTATATCTTTTCCCTGCTAAAGGAGCAGGAAAAAGGATGCCGCTTCTGTCAGGGCTAGCAAGAAAAAATCTTTTTTTAAGCTTCTGAGTTGCTAAGCTTCTGAGATACTAAGATGAAATCTGCCAAATCTGCAAGAGACCTCTCTTGGCGTTCTTTGTGTATTTCGATAGAGAAACTATTTCTTAGCGAACTTTGCGTAAAACCCTTGCGAACTTTGCGGTTAAATCACGCCAATGGACAATTATCTAATTGGCACATTTTCAAATTATCTAATTATCCAATTGCCACATTCTCTAATTAATCTTACTTTTGCAAACATGATAAAATGGATAACAAAACTGTTTTCATCAACACCAAAAGAAGAGAACATAGAAGACAATGTGAAACCGGAGGTTCACGAACACCAAAACAACAATATAAAAAACGTGAGTAAAAAATATTTAATCGTCGGATTAGGAAATATAGGAGCTGAGTATGTAAACACCAGACATAATATCGGATTTAAAGTGCTGGATTTTTTAGCCAAAAAAGAAGGGCTTTCATTCGAAACCGTAAAGTTAGGTGCTTTGGCCGAATATAAATTCAAAGGTAGAACCTTCTTGCTGCTTAAGCCAAACACTTACATGAACCTTAGCGGTAAAGCGGTCAAGTATTGGATGGATAAAGAAAATATTCCGTTAGAAAATATTTTAGTGATTACAGACGATTTAAATCTTTCATTCGGAACCATCAGAATCAAACCAAAAGGAAGCGATGGCGGCCACAACGGACTAAAAAACATCAATCTTGTTCTCAATACACAAAATTATACCCGTTATAGATTTGGAATCAGCGATCAGTTCAAAAAAGGGCAGCAGATCGATTATGTTTTAGGAGAATGGAATGCCGAAGAAGAGGCAAAACTACCAGAGCGTTTAGAAACTTCGGCTGAAATTATTAAAACTTTTGGAACAGCGGGTTTAGAAAATACAATGACCACTTTTAATGGAAAATAAAGATTTTCAGCTCTTTATATTGTAAAAATGTAAATTATCAGTGAATTTAATTCAATTATAACGAAATAGTATTTTCAATTCCAAAGTTAAATGTCTAAATTTGGAATAAATTATTATAAACCATAAAAATTAGAATATCATGGCTTTTGAATTACCACAATTACCTTATGCATACGACGCATTAGAACCACATATTGATGCACGTACAATGGAAATCCACCATACAAAGCACCACAATGCTTATACTACAAATCTTAACGCTGCTATCGCTGGAACAGATTTAGAAGGAAAAACAATCGAGAACATCTTAATCAACTTAGATAAATCTAACGCTGCAGTTCGTAATAATGGTGGAGGTTTCTACAACCACAATTTATTCTGGACTGTAATGTCTCCAAACGGAGGAGGGTTGCCAACAGGAGATTTATTAGCAGCAATCGAAGCTTCTTTTGGATCATTCGAAGAGTTTAAAGCAAAATTTGCTAAGGCTGGTGCTACACAATTCGGTTCTGGATGGGCTTGGTTAACAGTTCAAAAAGGAGGAAAATTAGAAGTTGTAGGTACTCCAAATCAAGATAATCCATTAATGCCAGAAGTTGCTGGTAACGGTGGAACTCCAATCTTAGGAATGGACGTTTGGGAGCACGCTTACTACTTAAACTACCAAAACAGAAGACCAGATTATATCGAAGCTTTCTTCAGCGTAATCAACTGGACAGAAGTTGCTAGAAGATTTGCTTTAGATAAATAAGAAGATAGAGCATAGAATACAAAAAAAAGACGAGCACACCGTGTTCGTCTTTTTTTTGTTTTACCATTTTCCGTAGAAACTGTTTATGTCAAAATAGTATTTTACTTCTTCACCCTTCGAATTGGTTAATTTCAAAACGTCGTAATGTTTGTTGCCTTCTCCAATTAATGCTTGTCCATTCATTTTGCAGTCAGGGCAAAGTTTTCGAACGATTTCATATTCTTCAGATACGCTTTTTACTTTGATAGCATTTTTTATAGAACTGCCATCATTGACCGATTTTTTAGTATCTGATGACTTTGCTCCCGAGCAATTAAAGAGAAATAAGCTTAAAAGAGCAATTAAAAATAACTGAGATGATTGTTTCATAATATGTTTTTTTTTTGGTTAAGGCAATATTATGACTTTTTTTAAAATAAAAAAGGCGGAATTGCTTCCACCTTTTTTGCCCCAAATCTACCATAAACTTAACCTACTAATGTTATGGTCTAGTAAATATAGGATAGATATATTGTAAAAAAAAACTTTCTAGACGAAAGGTCAATATTTCCGATGAAGTGAACGTAATTCTTTATTAAAGAAATACTTAAGTTTATTCCAATAAAAAAGGTGGAATTTCTTCCACCCTTTTTGCCCCAAATCTACCATAAACTTAACCTACTAATGTTATGGTATCTCAAAAGTATTACAGCAATTCATCTTTACCAAACAAACAGGATGAACGGCAAAAAAAACCGATGAAATGCACAAATTAACCTTTTTTTAATACTTTTTTAATAAGCTCGAGCGTCTTTTCCTTCATAAAAATTCATAAATGCACGGTTCACAACTCGATTTCCACCCGGGGTTGGATAGTCACCTGTAAAGTACCAATCTCCTAAATTTTTAGGACACGCTTTATGTAAATCTTCTACGGTTTGGAATATAATTTTTACCTCTGCGTTAATTTCTGGAGAACTTAACATTTCGGCAATTTTATCTGAGATTTCTTCGTCTGTAAATTGATCATAAATTGCAGTTACATAATTTACAACATCGCTGTCTTTATAATTTTCCTGCGCTTTGCATTTTGCATAAACCTCGTCAACAATGTGGTACAGGTTTCTTTCCTTCAATAAAGCTAAGGCTGCTCTAAAAGCTACAAGCCCTTCAAGTTTTGCCATATCGATTCCGTAACAATCAGGGTAACGAATCTGTGGTGCAGACGAAACAATTACAATACGTTTTGGTTTTAAACGATCCATCATTTTTATGATGCTCATTTTCAAAGTTGTACCACGAACAATACTGTCGTCAATAATTACTAAATTGTCTTCTGGTTTTATTACACCGTACGTTACGTCATAAACGTGCGCCACTAAGTCGTCACGGCTGCTGTCTTCTGTAATAAAAGTTCGAAGTTTGGCATCTTTGATGGCAACTTTTTCGGTACGTATTTTTACAGACAAAAGTTCCTGGAGCGTTTCAGCAGTTAATGTATTTCTGTTTTCTAGAATATAATTGTTTTTTCGCTGATTTAAGAAATCCTGAGCGGCCTCTACTAATCCGTAAAAAGACGTTTCGGCTGTATTGGGAATATAAGAGAAAACAGTGTTGTCTGTGTCGCTGTCAATCGCCTTAAGTACCGCAGGCAAAATAAATTTACCTAAGTCTTTACGTTCTTGATAAATTTCGGCATCGCTACCTCTAGAGAAATAAATTCTTTCAAAAGAACATGCTTTTTTAACGGTAGGCTCCAAGATTTGATTCATTGTTACACGTCCATTCTTTTTGATGATCAACGCATTTCCTGGTTCGATTTCCTGAACGCTGTCAAAAGGAACGTTAAATACCGTTTGGATAACCGGTCTTTCTGAAGCTACCACTACGATTTCGTCGTCTTGATAGAAATAAGCTGGACGAATTCCGGCAGGATCTCTAAAAACGAAAGCGTCTCCATGACCTAATAATCCAGCCATGGCATAACCTCCGTCTAAGTTTTTGGCAGAACGGGCTAAGATTTTAGCAATATCCAAACGCTCTGCAATTACAGGCGAAGCATCTCTTTTTGAATAACCTTCGGCTTTGCAGTCTTGGTACAATTGCATCACTTCTTTGTCTAAGAAGTGACCAATTTTTTCCATTACAGTAACGGTATCCGCCATTTCTTTTGGATGTTGCCCAAGTTCTACCAGATTTTCGAAAAGTTCTTTAACATTGGTCATGTTGAAGTTTCCGGCCAAAATTAAATTTCGGTGCATCCAGTTGCTCTGACGTAAAAATGGGTGAACACTTTCGATGCTGTTTTTTCCGAAAGTTCCATAACGAACGTGGCCCAGAAACAATTCTCCAACATACGGAATGTTTGTTTTCAGTTCTTTCATATTATCACCCAATTCAGGATGCTCTTTTAGCTCTTCGCTGATGCGTTCGTTGATTTGTTTGAAAACATCCTGAATAGGCTGAGAGTGGTTAGAACGCACTCTGCTGATGTATCGCTGTCCTGGATCAACATCCAATTTGATGCTCGCAAAACCGGCGCCATCTTGTCCGCGGTTGTGCTGTTTTTCCATCATCAGGTACATTTTCTGAATTCCGTAAAAAGCAGTTCCGTATTTTTCTTTATAATATTCAAGCGGTTTAAGAAGTCTGACTAAGGCTATACCACATTCGTGTTTTAAAGCGTCGCTCATTGTTTTTTGTATTTTGTGTGTTGTTGTAAGTTGTATTCTCTTAATAAAAAAGCCCCGTGTTATCGAGGCTTTTGGGCATTATATTTCTATGTCAAACTGAGTTAACGATCTAAATTGCTGTAATCGAATCGCTACTTCGGCTTTGCTTAAGGTTTCCATCCTTTCTGTTCCGAATTTTTCTACGCAGAACGAAGCCAGATTTGAACCGTAAATAATTGCATTTTTCATATTGCCAAACGAAATGTTTTCGCTTTGCGCAATAAATCCAGAGAACCCGCCCGCAAAAGTGTCTCCAGCTCCGGTTGGATCGAAAACTTCTTCTAATGGCAAAGCTGGCGCAAAAAACACCTCTCTGTTGTGGAATAAAAGCGCACCGTGTTCTCCTTTTTTGATTACCACATATTTTGGCCCCATGTCTTGGATTTTGGCAGCCGCTTTTACTAACGAATATTCGCCAGAAAGCTGTCTTGCTTCTTCGTCATTGATTGTAATTACGTCTACGCGTTTAATCACATCCAATAATTCAGCTAGAGCGCAGTCCATCCAGAAATTCATTGTGTCTAAAACTACTAATTTTGGTTTTTTCTCCATTTGGTCCAAAACACTGCTTTGTACCAACGGGTGCAAGTTTCCTAACATCACCACATCGGCATCTTTGTAGTTTTGCGGAACTTTTGGCTGAAAATCAGCTAAAACGTTCAATTCGGTAACCAAAGTGTCTCTTGAATTTAGATCATTGTGGTATAAACCGCTCCAGAAAAAGGTTTTTCCTCCTTTTACGATTTCGATACCAGAAATATCGATATTTTTTGAAGTCAATAAATCTAAATGTTCTTGAGGGAAATCGTCGCCAACTACAGAAACAATGGCCGATTGCAGGTTGAAAAATGATGCTGATAAACCAATATAAGTCGCAGCACCGCCTAAGATTTTATCTGTTTTTCCGAAAGGGGTTTCAATCGCATCAAAAGCAACTGTTCCAACAATCAATAATTTATTCATTTTATGAATTTCGAATTAGGGTGCAAAGATACTTTATAAGTTACAATATTGCAATGGTTTAGGTTCTCAAAATTTTCATAAAAAAACAATATCGTTTTCGGGTTTAAAAGTATTGTAAATGAAATAATTACAGAAGAGCTTGCAGAGCGTTTAAAATAGTTTTTCAGAATTTAAAAAACAAGCATTATTTTTAAAAATCCGGGGGCTATAGTTACAGATTCTTGCTCTTGAATCGTTTCATTAATTTATCAGCTTTTTCATTTTCGCCATTTGCTCTCAGCGACTGCGCATACCTGTAAAAGTAAATAGATTCTATATCGGTAGTGCTATTTTCAAATAATTGCTGGTAATATCTTGCCGCAGCTTTTAAATTTCCTTCAAAATACAATCTATCGGCTACCTTTCGCAGCATTTCAGGAGTTTTGTAGCCTTTGTCAACTACCTGTTCGTAGGTTTTTACTAAATCTATGTCTACGTATTTTGAGGAGACTTCGGGGCTGGTTGCTTTAATGTCTTTTTCAGCTTTTGGGAGTTCAGGCAGCATTGCAGTTGGAACTTGTGCCTCGATGACGCCAGAAACAATCTTTTGTTTGGGTTTTGCATATTTAGGAATTACGGTTCTTGTATTGTTTGGTCCTAAATCATTAGTGTAAATCATTTCTAATTTTGAAACGACATACGTGGTAATCGTGCCGCCAAAAAGTTTATTGATTCTTTCTTCGACATAATAAGCTGTAATTACTTGTTTTTCTGCTTCGGCAAGACTGTCTGTCAGTAATACTGTATTTCCTGATCCTGGGAAAGCAGCAGTATTTGGAATGAGTTGGGCAAAGCAGCTTAGGGAAAAAAACAACGTAATTGGAATCCAAAATACGATATCGTGTTTCATCATCAATCGAATAAAAATTATTATTAGAGTAAAAACATGTTAAAGTTACTTATTTTGCTGTGTTTGGATTGTATTTTGACTATAAAGTGCTTAGAAAAACGATGAAGTGCTTGTTTTGAATAATTTTAAAATATAAAAGGCAAAAAAAAAGCGGCACCATTAAGTACCGCTGTTTTGTAGTTAGATTTAAAAAAATTAAACCCCTAGTTTTTTGGCAATATCAGCAGGGATCCCTCCTTTATTTACCAATAAAGCTGTCGTTTTATACTTTACGAAGTTTTTGGTTACAAACAAGAAACCTTTATAATCGTTAGTTTCCCCCCAAGAATTTTTCACGATGTAATATTCTTTTCCTGTTTGATCTTTTGCCAGACCGATAATGTGCATTCCGTGGTCGTCTGTCGTTGTGTAATTGTCAAACGCTGCCTGACGCATTTCTGGAGTAATTTCCGGTTCTGCTTTTGGTCCGTTAAACATATCTGCTTTTTCTTCTGCAGTCATGTCGTCGTATTTTTTGTTTGCTACATAAGCAACGCCATTTTTCCAGCTAAAGCTTTTTTCGCTTACATCTGTTGCCCATGCTACAGTATATCCTTTTTTCAAAGCATTATCTATAACATCTGTCATGTCATTTACTTTTACGTTGTACACTTGGTCTAATGACCAGTTGTCTGGCACCATCATAGTTGTTTTTTGATAGTACGGAGAAGTCGTAAAAGAAGACATTTCGATATAATCGTCTGGATTGATTCCTACTACTTCTTTAGCAAAAGTCTGTGGCGTATAGTTTTTTCCTTTATAAGTAAAGTTTTCTGGCACTTTTCCTAAATAAGAATCGATTACGGCAGTGTAGGCTTTTTGCCAGTTTGGAGTTAATTCTCCGTTCGGATTTTTAACCACTGCGGCTAGAACGCCTTCGATTAAGGCGGCCATTTCAGCAAATTTATTTTTATCGGTTCCGTAGTTTAATCCTGTATAAACTTCTCTTGGAACTGTTCCGTATTTTTTGTACATATTGATTACGTCATGCAAAGCTCCGCCATCGCCAAGAGTAATGGCTCCGTGCATGCGAACATAGTTTACTCCCTTATCTACATAAACATTTCTTGCAGAATAAATCTGAGACAATTCTACTGGCTGTTTTCCTAAACGAATCATTTCTGACTCTAAGAAAGAGTTTGTAGAATAGCTCCAGCAAGTTCCAGAAGAACCTTGTGTTTTTACAGAGGTGGTTCCTAAATTGATGACTTCTGTAAATTTAAAGTTTTCTTTGCTTTTGTCACTTGCATTTAATTTAAGTGAATTTACTAAAATGTCCTGTGCGAAACCGCTGCTTACCCCAACTAAAAAAGCTGATGCTGCGAAAATTGATTTCATTGTAATTTTATACATAATCAAAAGATTTAAATAGTTGACTTGTTAGTAGCCCTTATTTTATTTTTGTTACAAATCAATTAAATATTAGGTAAAAAAACTATTATTTTTCCGTTAATATTTACACAATGTTTTTGTTAAGCATCCAAAACTTACAAATTACGCAAAATGTAGTTCTCTATTAAATAGGTTTTGACTAATATTCTTTAAATGTAAGAATTAATAGTACTTTAGCCTCTGATAAAAGCCACGCCAGAAACATAAAATGTACGAGCTCACAAACGAAAAATATTTAGGCAATACCAAAAATAGCTTTAATACGCAGCAAGGAATTGCAGTGGTAGAAACTGAATACCAGCAAAAGGTTTATGAAGGATGGCATTCGCATAACAATGCACATATTACGCTTTTCTTAAAGGGCGGCACCACCGAAAAGCGAAAAAATTTTAGCGAAACTGTTGGGCCGGGATCTTTGTTGTTTTATCACAGTGACGAACTTCATTTAAATCAGAATACTCTTTTTCCTTCTCGGAATATCAATATCGAAATTGAAGAAAACTTGCTTAAAGAACTTCATTTATCTGAAGCTTTAATTGAAAAATCAGTCCAAAATAGCGCCTTAACGAAGTTTTTGATTCTAAAAATTTTTAAGGAAACGCAGAACCCTGATAACTTTACAAATGATAATGTCAGGATGTTGTTTTCGCAATTGTCTCACTCAGGCACACATTTAGAACGATTTGAAAAAAGTCCGTATTGGGTAAAAAGCTTAAGCGAATTGTTAAACGATTCCTGGAACGAAAATCCGAATCTTCAGGATTTATCTCAGGTTTTGCAATTGAATCCTATTACAATCTCGAAACATTTCCCGAAATATTTTGGCTGTACTTTGGGCGAATACATGCGTCGTATTAAAATTAATCGTTCGCTTTCGCTGATACAATCTTCGCAGAGCAGCTTAACAGAAATTGCTCTAGACTGCGGTTTTTCAGACCAAAGTCATTTTATCCGAACGTTTAAAAATCAAACAGGGTTTCTTCCGAAACACTTTCAAAAATTATAGAGAGGCAAATTTCATTCTATTTTTTGGCTGTGAGGCAATTTAAATTTGCTTCAAATTAATACTTAAACCCAAATATAAATGGAAACTCTTACTGTAAAACAAAAAATATTTAGTTCGCCAATAACCAAAATTATTCTTGCCTTACTTGTTTTTATGCCTGTTGTAATTATTGGGCAACAAGTGGCTGTCAAACTGCTGGCTTTAACACCACTCGAAAAAGATTATAGAAATCTTCTTAAAGGTCTTTTTGTATCTACTGCATGCATTTTCAGTTATATTATCTTCTTTAAAAAATACGACCAAAGAGCAGTTACAGAATTTGCATCGACAGGGCTTGCTAAAAATCTTATCATAGGTGCGCTGATAGGTTTCGTATTACAATCGCTAACGGTTGTGGTAATGTATCTTAACGGAAGTTACAGCATTACAGCTGTGAATCCAATTTCGTTTATCCTGATTCCGTTTGCCCTCATGTTTACCGTGGCCATCATCGAAGAAATATTAGTGCGAGGCATTATTTTTAGAATTATGGAAGAAAAGCTCGGAAGTTACATTGCTTTAGCTATATCATCGTTCTTATTTGGCATTTTTCATTTGGCAAATCCGCACAGTACTTTAATTTCTTCAATCTGCATTACAACTGCCGGATTTTTAATGGGAGCAGTATTTATTTACAGCCGAAATTTATGGATGCCCATTGCACTGCATTTTGCATGGAATTTTACACAATCGGGAATTTTTGGCGCTATCACATCTGGAAACGAAAAGACTAAAAGTTTAGTAGAAGCTCAGATTCAGGGACCGGAATTGATTACTGGAGGAGCTTTTGGTCCAGAGGGTTCGATTCAGGCAATAGTTTTCCTCGCATTGGCAACGATTTTAGTGTTGGCAGTAAGCCACAAAGGAAATAAAATGGTTAGGCCTTATTGGAAAAAAAATTAACCAAAAAACCATTCATCAGTCAAACAACATATATACATTATTCTGTTGTGAAACCCGAAATGTAGATTTCGGGTTTTACTAGTATTACCTTAGCCAATTGCTGCCGAAAACAATATAATATGCCCAATCTTCGGGGCCTCGGGCGACATCGACACCCATTCTGAGTTTAAATTTCCGGGCAATTAGATACCTGAGACCAGTTCCGTAGCTGTATACAACAGGTTTAGCAAAAGCCTTGTCCCAGTCGTTAAATGCGCTTGCTAGACCTCCGTATCCCATAATGCTCCATCTTCTGTAGAAGTCCCATCTTAATTCGGCTTCGGTAACAAGACTCGTTTTTCCCTGATATCTTGCAGCCGGTATTCCTCTTAAGTTGATTCCAGGCAATAAATAAAAAGGCGGATTTCCGAGCGCTTGTTCTCCTTCTATACGTAGTCCTCCGATTAATTTTTTAGTTAATGGATAAAAGCCAATAGCCGATAAATTTACCCTCCAAGCATCATAATCGCTTCCGAGTATATTGTCTGACCAAAAAAAATCTGATTGTAGACGTATTCCTCTGTCTGGAGTAAAGATATTGTCGCGTCCGTCAAACTGAATGGCCACTCCTAACTGACTTATAGTGCTTTTAATATCTTTAGGCTCTACAAAAGGTGGCGGAAAATTAAAATCGGGAAGATTTATCTTTGAATTCAAAAAGAGATATTGTAGACCAGCACTCCATTTCGGATTATTGAACTGTTTGAGCCACTGTGTATAAAATATTGTTGACCTAAAATTGAGCTTAAATTCCTGATCGTTTTGATTGGGCAGATTGTTGGCGTAAAATGATAAGTTCATATCGCCATAACCCGCCATTACGCGATATAAAATCTTTGGTTTAATAATGGTTCCCGAGCGAAAAGCACCTGCCATCCAGCTTTTGTTTGAGGTATACATTCCGATACCGCCCGTTATATCTGGATTAATAAAACGTTTTTTGCCGTTTTCGTCTACAACGGGAGCATGTTTTTTTAGGAAAACCGGAACAATAGCCCCGCCAAATCCGCCAAGCGCGGGTTCCGTAATAATGGTTGGTACCACTATAAATCCGTGAGCATAAATTAAATAGTCGCTTAAGTCAAATGCACCGTCTAAAGAATCTTTTATGCTGATATGATATTTTTGCCCGTGAACAATACACGAAAACAACAAAAGAACCAGAAGAAAAATTTTCTGAAAGAGAAGTTTCGTTTTTTTCATATAGACTTTAAATATTTTTCAAAATTGCCTTTCATCCAAAATCTATCGCAATAAGCAGATATGCTGTTGCAATTTATCTGAAATAATAAGAGTTTGACTGTTCAGGATGTATTCTGATTGTTTTAAAATATTCAGATGGCGATTTGCCGGTATGTTTTATAAAAGCCCTAAAACAAGTTGTTCGGGACTTAAATCCAGAACCCCAAGCCATTCCTTCTAAGGATAAATCTTTCCATTCAGGATCATTTATTTTTTCTTTAAAATATTCAATTCTTTTCAGATTGACATAATCTTGAAAATGAAGCCCAAATTCGGAATTTATTAGATTTGACAGATGATGGACAGATATTCCAGTTTCGTCGGACAAATCACGAATAACAAAATCCTTTTTCAGAAAGAGTTTTTTGGTGTTAAAAATGTGGTCGAGTTTTAAAAGATAGGCTTCTTTTTTCTCTGCGGTTAGTTCGTTTATGACCGGAACCATGTTTTTTGTATCTTTTGTTTTAACGGTAATCGCAGTATCGTTCACAAGATTAAAAGTCTCTTCATCATCATAAAAAATCTGTGGCTTAAAATAGAGCCATCCTACAGTAAAAAACAGAACAGATGAAATTAAGAAATAACAAGAAAGATCTATTATTTCTATAGTTTTGAGAAAACGATGTACAAAAAGAGCAGAAAATAAAAACAGTATGCTAAGATTATAAACTCTAATCCAGTTAATTACTTTGATTCTGTGAAATTGATTTCCTTTGAATTTTTTCAGATCATAGTTTAAAATCAACATGGTTTGAAAAAACACATAAAAAAGCCAAATGGTAAGAGCCAAAATCGAAAATGGATTATTGATGATAGAAGAAACAAAATCTACTATTCTAAGATCTGTAAGACTTCCTGCGTATACAAAAACGGTCAAAAAAAGGTAGACCGCGAAAGGCAAAAAATGCAACCAATCGTATTTTCTAAAATTGCGTTCATTGGACAAAATATTTCTTACGTATAAGAAAGAACATGGAGCTGCTAGAAAGATAAAAGATTTAGGAATTAATAATAAATCGGGGAATTCTTTAAATAGGTTAGCCGAAAGGTAAAAATTATAAATGCTTACCACAGCCAAACTCAGCAGAAACATTCCTAAGAAAAAGCTTTTCGAAAAATTTTTCTTAGAAAAGAGAACAATAAAAGCAGTAGCAAAACCTGCAATTGTTGCCATAAAAAAGAAAAGAGAAAGTAATAGATCAATCATTTTTAAAGTTTGATTTGTTAGCTTATTCTTAAAAGGAGAACACGAAAAAGACATCAATTAAAGCGATGTATTTGTCTATGGGAGGAAGACAAACACACCAGCTTTGAATCGGTTTTCAGATTATTTCTTAGCCATTCCAGGCGGAAAATCGGCTAGTATTTTTTTGATGGAACTGTTGATGAACTCCTCTGGATTATCGGGCTTGCTGTCAATTTCAGCATTTCCGATTCCTTGCCATAATAGTTTTTGTGATTTGGTCGACACGATATCAATAACCAATGAGCCGTCAACATAATCATAAGTATTAAATGTTGTGTTTGCGCCGCCCATCATTGGGCCTCCTCCCCAGTATCCGTAAGGACGATACATTCCGCCATAGCCATAAAAATCGGTGTTGGCACTCACAGATCTTTTATTTTTTAGAATAGATACTGCATTGACTTTCAAATCTGGATTTGAAGATTCTGTAAATCCTTTGGCAATCATTTCGTTTCTGATTGCTCTTGTCACGCGTTCTATATTGAGCTGATTGACTTGGCCTTCCTGCGCTCTTAAGTCGTAGACAGCAAAAGTTTTGTATTCGCTAAAGTTGGCGTTGCGATCATAATCGGTTGTAACTTTTACAGTTGGAGAGCAACTGAAAAAAAATCCCAAAAGTAATAAGGGAACAATACGAAGATTTATGCTTTTAATATTCATGTTGTGGTATTTAAATTAATAATTAAATTAGTCTAACTCGAATGTATTAAAAATGGTAAAATCCTAAATGTAAGAAAAAAGGCGTTTATTGAATTGGCTTGTTTTGTAAAGTTCTACTAACCAATTATTTGTATGTGCTCAAAGATAGTTTTTTTTATTTAACCAGCATAGCTTTACATGTAAAATTCTTACTTAAACTGTATAGCATTTACAAAAGTTATTTTCCCTGAACAACAACATAGCTATCTTGTCCGTCTTTGGAAATCGGCTGATAATACACATTATTGTAAATCATATACTTCTGGCCGTTTATGGTTTTCTCTTCAGAACCTTCAGGCAAATGCGTCACGATGGCTCCAACAGGTGCTGTTACCACCTTATATTTTGGGGCATTTTTTACATAATAAGTGCCTCCATAATAGTAATATTCTGTTCCAGAAACATTTAGTGTAACATACCCTTTGGGTAATTCTGGAATTTCGGCGCCTATTGGAGCAGGCACAACCTTATAACCGTTTGATTCTTTTGTATAATATACTCCGTCATCATAATTGTATTTGCTGTCTTCTACAGAAATCACGATTGCAGCGGTAGTAAGTGTAGTTAAAAAGAATCCGACAGGATACCAAGTTGGTCCCCAATAATAGGGAACAAACGGATGATAAATATAAGGATAAGGCACCGGATACGGATGAAACGGAGGTGGAGGCAAAGGCCGTGGATAAGGATGCGGCGGGATTGGGCGAGGCCCTGGCGGGATTGGGCGTGGTCCTGGCGGAATTGGTCTCGGTCCAGGAGGCACGGGTCTGGGAGTCGGCGGATGAGGCATCGGCATAGGTCTTGGCATAACCGCATGTGGTGTAAAATGACCAAAACGTTGTGAACTTGCAGTTTCAGGAAACAGCATCATTACAAATAATGCTATAAGAATCCATGATTTTATATTTTTAAGGATATTTACTTTCATGATTATAGAGTTTTGTAATGATTACTTTTTGTCTTCTCTCGGTATCATTTTGACTTTTACTGCTTTGGGAGGTGCTGTAAATTCGAACATATAATCTGAATATTCGGTATTTATAATCCAGTCTTTATAAACAGCTTCGTATTGAGGTTTGTCTTTATCGTTGGTATAAACAATTACCATTTTTGCCGGAAGGAAATAATCGTCATTGGCAATCCAAAACTGAAAACTTTTGTTGTTGTCGGTTCCTGCAATATGAAAGCACTCACGATCGTTGATAATTGTTTTTCCTAAATAAATCAGATTTCCCTGTTCAGCTTTTAGGTCTTCCAGAAAGGTTTCGTAGAAAAAATCAGCGCCAGGAAATTCGATTCCGAATTTTTTACTCATTTCATCCATTGTTTGAATTACAGATTGCGGCGCAGCTACTGTGGCATGAGTGTTATTGTCAAAAGAATAATAGTTTAATGTCTTGCCATTGTACCACAAACTTTTATTTCCTTTATCTCCAGACGAAGTGATTTTCATTTTATCTGGAAATTTAATTGTTATTTTTTCGTTTACAGAATGTTTGATTAGCCCGAGGCTTTCATTAGAAATATCATACGTTAGAACAGCATTAAAACTGCATGATTTTAGGTGTTGCAATGATTCTATAGAACGGTGTAAAATATAGACCGAGGCAGAATCTATGCGCTGGGTCTGGCTGTTAATGGATATAATCGTCATTAAAAAGCCTGTTAAAAACAGTATTTTTGTTCTCATGCCTTAAATTGTTTAAATGAATGGAATCTGAAATTGAGCGTCTTTGGATATTTTCAAATGAAATCCAAATAAAATTTTCCTCCTATAACATTAGAATTCAATCTCATAGCTAAAGTTTTATTTTTCGGGAAATACAAAAGCAATTAAAGCCCTCAAACCCCAGTCTGGTCTTATGTTTCGAGGCCCGACAATCGGTATCATTGGTTGAACAGACAACTGAACGACCTGATCGCCAAATTTTGTAATACCACCCAAAGAAGGATTTAAGGAAATCAAAGTCGAGTTGGATTCCCAGTTTTGTGTAATCTCAGCATTGACGCCCCAAGAGGCACCGCTTTTATAACTATGGGAAAGAAATATCTGAGTATAAAAAGTATTATAATCAGCACGATCAGAAGCTCCGGCAACAGACCAGATTTGGTTGGCAATAAAACCAACAGAAAGGCCTTTTCCTTGATGCATGACTAATAAACTTGGTCCGACGCCGAATTTCTCCGTTCCTAACAGTTTTTCTGTAGCAGTCGGCACCAAAAACGCAGGTCCGATTCCGTAAATCAATGGGGTTGATTTAGGAGCAAAAAAGGCAGTTACAGTAGCATCACTCAAACCAAATTCGTGTGTGTTAAGGCCGGTTATATTTCTTTGGTCTACCACAGGAATAATGTATCGTGTAATTAAATTCAGCTTATCGCTAAGCTTAAACGGAACTATAGGCTGTATGTTTAAGGTATATTTAACCCCATTATATAGTCCTATTCCATAATTTAAATTGTTCTGGAGCGGCACACTTATTAAACTAGCCACCGGATTGGCCAATTTATCGGCTAATTCTTGAGCGCTGTTACCCGGTTTTTCAGTTTCTTGTGCGCACAAACCAAGGCTTAGCAGACAAACAATTGCATTGCACAATAATTTTAGATTTTTCATAACAAACCAATTTTAGTATTCAAATTAAAATGCAACAGCTCTTAATAAGTAAAAGCTGTTTCATTTTAATTCTACTAATTCAATTATTCGCCCGCAAAAACTTTTTTCCAATCTTCTTTCATATTAACTACATGCCATTTGTTTTTGGAGGCCGCATTTAGTGAAGCATTATCTTTTTCCTGATATTTAAATTCTCTAAGAGAGTCGTTGTGATTGATGAGAAGCTGAAACGAAGGATATTTATTTCCTTGCGAATACTTTAGCATAGCTATATCTCCAGAACCACCTTCATTGCCGCAAGCAAAAACTGGTCTTTGCCCTATATGCAGCTGTATGCCAACCGGTTTTCCTTCCTTGTCATTAAAATGATTTAAAGCAGATTCTCTTTGTACAGTGTTTTTAGCTCCATCATATTTATATTTGAAAGAAGTTCCGACCACTTGATTTTTAGGAATTCCATAAAAATCTTGAGCTATTGCTCTTACCACTTCGATTGTACCGCCAGTCACAATATAAGTTTTGAATCCGTTGGCACGCAGATAATTAAGCAATTCTAGTTGCGGTTGATAGCGAATTTGTTTTATAGGGACATTTTTGGGAGGGTATTTTGCTTCTTTAAAAAATGTATTAACTGCATTTTCAAATTCATCCTCGCTTGTTCCGGTATGTGTTGTAGCTACAAGCTCAATGAGTGCTTTCTCTCCTCCTTTTTCAAAGTAAGATTTGTCTTTTTCGACAACGGCTTTAAAAGGCTGTTTTTTTGCCAATTCAGGATTGGATTCGACCATTTTTTGTACGCGGTAAAAAGCAAATAGTTCCTGAACATATGGTTTTTCTGCCCATAAAGTTCCGTCGTTGTCAAAAGTTGCAATTCGGTTTTCTATCGGAATAAAGTCTGGGCTTCCTTTCTTGGTTACTTTTTCAACATAAGCAATAATGTCATTTTTTAAGGCTCCATCGTTCCAGCTTGGCAGCGGATCACCTGTTATGACAGATTCAGATTTATGGTTTTCTGAAGAAGGAGCAATCAAAGTATCTGATTTTTTGCACGATGAAAGCAGAAACAAAATAACTAGCAAAAAAAATATTTTTCGTATCATATCTTTTTCATTTTAATCAAAAGACACAGACCAGAGACTGTATATTTTGATGATCATTGTTTATTTTTTCTTTTTTGAAGATGCATTCTCTTCTTCTTTCAGTTTAGGTAAAATGTTCTTTTCTACATATTCCTGAGCTTTTATGCTTTTTAAAGTCTGTTGTAATATGGTAGTAGGATTAAAGCTTGGCGGGAAAGAACGAGGAGGGTATTCTTTAAAAGTTTCTGCAAAAACAAATACATTATTCATTGCTCCGTAAACAGACCCAACGTGATTCATTACCCAATCCCAATAAGTGTTTGAAGTAAAATCGGCTCTTTCATAAGGATCTTGGAAGAGGTTAAATATTTTTTGAAGGCGAAGTTCTGTAAATGGTTCTGCCCAGACACCCATAGTTCCTGCCAGACGTTGTTCTGCAAAAACATATTTATAATCTCCAGCACGCATGCCGACGAGCAAGCCATCATCATCAGAATAGAAGAATTTATCTCTTGAACTTTTTCCTCCTTCAAGTAATTTTGTTTGGTCAAAGCCATCTAGGTGTACTTTGTAGTTTTTACCATTTGCGTTGTATCCTTTAAGAAGTTTATTTACAATATCTGGTTCTCCTGCGATAGAAGCAAAAGTTGGAATCCAGTCGTTATGGCTCATTAATTCTGTAGTTATAGTTCCTGCTTTTATATGACCTGGCCATCTCACAATGCAGGGCACACGAAAAGCTCCCTCCCAGTTGGTGTTTTTTTCTGAACGGAAAGAGGTCATCGCGCCATCTGGCCATGTATTCATATGAGGACCATTGTCTGTAGAATAAACCACAATTGTATTATCGGCAATTCCTAATTCGTCTAGTGTTTTTATGATGCTTCCAATAGTTTCATCATGTTCAATCATACCATCGATATATTCGCTGTCTCCATGTGTATATCTTCCTCTATGTTCTGATCTTACGTGTGTGCGAAGGTGCATACGAGTGGCATTAAACCAGCAGAAAAATGGTTTTCCTGAAGCATTTTGTCGTTTAATAAAATCAATTGCTGCGGCAGAAGTTTCGTCGTCTACAGTTTCCATTCTCTTTTTTGTCAATGCTCCAGTATCTTCTATTTTTTGTTTTCCAACTCTTCCAAATCGAGCATCTGTAGTTGGGTCGTCAACATTTGTTGCAATACATTTTAAGACTCCTCTTGGCCCAAATTTTTTTAAATATTCTGGGTCTTTAGGATAATCGGGTAATTCTGGTTCTTCTTCTGCATTTAGGTGATACAGATTTCCAAAAAATTCATCGAAACCGTTAACCGTAGGCAGTGTTTCATTTCTATCTCCGACGTGATTTTTACCAAATTGTCCTGTTGCATATCCTAAACTTTTCATGATCCCTCCAATAGAAGGGTCTAGCTGACTCATTCCCATAGGAGCACCGGGAAAACCAACTTTAGTAAGTCCTGTGCGAATACCGTGCTGTCCTGTTAAAAAAGCAGCTCTTCCGGCGGTGCAACTTTGTTCTCCGTAATAATGAAGAAAGCGAAGTCCTTCATTGGCCAATTTATCAATGTTGGGAGTAGTATATCCCATCAATCCATCGCTATAAGCACTTATGTTTGTAATTCCGATATCATCACCCCAAAGCACCAGAATATTTGGTTGTTTTTTACTTTGAGCAGTTATTGATGAGGTTAAGCATAATAATGCTAGTGTTAGAACAGCACTACAAAATCTACATTTTAATTTGATTTGTTTCATGATAAAAAAATTGGTTAATAATTCTATTATGTATAAGTGTATGGTCAAATAAAAAAAAGTAGGATATTCAAAGGTAATTGGCAGAACTGTTGCATATTGATTACAAGTTCCAAATTGCCCAAAAAAAGATGCAACTTTCAACATTCTCAAAATTATATAATTAATAAGTGAAAGGTTGATTTTGTAAGGCACGACATTGTTTCATTTTATAAAATGAAACAACAAAAAGGAGAATCTGCAACATGATCTTTCATTTTATTAGGTGAAAGACCAAAATCGAATGAAATAGGATGATGGATTTTGTGTTCCGAAAAAAGTATCAGGAATTACTTTTGACTTTTTACGGTAATAAGAAGTCTTTTTGCTTTTCTAATGTACTTGGAAAAAAGAATTTCTGGATTTGTATCAATAAGCATCTAATTAATTAAAGCAAAAAAGCCACTTACTTTACGTAAATGGCTTTTGTAAATATTTTGAGAAAATATTATTCTATTTCAGATACTCTCATGGTGTTCACCATTCCTTTATCTTTTATTGGCATAGCCGCAAGGTTAATTAAATAATCTCCTTTTGCAGCATAACCTTTATCGACAGCGATTTTGTTTACATCTGTAACAGTGTCGTCTGTGCTTTCTTCGTTATCGTAGTAAAAAGATTTTACTCCCCATAACAAATTCAATTGTGTTAGGATTCTTCTGTTTGAAGTAAACACTAAAATATGTGCAGACGATGGTCTCCAAGCCGAAATTTGAAAAGCAGTATATCCGCTATTGGTAAGAGTACAGATTGCTTTTGCATGAATTTCGTTTGCCAATAAAGCAGCTTGATGGCATACAGTTTTAGTAACAAAACGTTTTGTTTTGATCTGTGGCGTATTTTGAGGAACCTGAATAAGTGGTGAATTCTCAACAGCCTCACAAATTTGTGCCATTCTCTGAATTACTTGTACTGGATAGTTTCCTGTAGCAGTTTCTCCGGAAAGCATTACAGCGTCGGCACCGTCCATTACTGAGTTTGCAACGTCGTTAACTTCTGCTCTTGTCGGAGTTAAGCTTGTAATCATTGTTTCCATCATTTGTGTAGCAACGATAACAGGAATTCTAGCAGTTTTAGCTCTTCTGATCAAATCTTTTTGCACCAATGGTACTTCGTGAGCAGGAAGTTCAACTCCAAGATCTCCACGAGCAACCATTAAGCCATCACAGTATGCTACAATCTTATCCATGTTCTCAAGAGCTTCTGGCATTTCAATTTTAGCAACAATTGGAATTTTATATTCAGAATGTTTAGCGATTAATTCTTGTAAATCCTGTAAGTCGCGAGGAGTTTTCACGAATGAAAGTGCGATCCAGTCTACTTTTTGCTCGATTGCAAAAATCGCATCAGCAATATCTTTTTCAGTTAAGGCTGGTAAAGAGATTTTGGTATTTGGTAAGTTAACTCCTTTTTTAGATTTTAATTCACCACCTTGAATAACTCTAGCAACAACTTCTGTTTTTTTATCAGTAGAAACAATTTCAAAAATAAGTTTACCATCATCAAGCAAAATACGCTCTCCTGGGTTCACATCATTTGGGAAATTTTGATATTTCATGAACACTCTTTTAGATGTTCCGATAATATCTTCTGCAGTAGTAAAAGTGATTTCGTCGCCATCATTTACTACAGTGCCTTCTTCCATTACACCAACTCTAAGTTTTGGTCCCTGTAAATCGCCAAGGATTGCAGTTGTATAACCAAACTCTTCGTTTAAGCTTCTAATAATATTAATTTTCTCTTTTACTCCTTCGTAATCTGCATGCGAAAAATTGATTCTAAACACATTAACACCTGCTTCGATCATGTCTTTGATGATCTCTCTTGTACTACAAGCGGGGCCAAGTGTAGCAACAATTTTGGTTTTTTTGTTTTTTAGCATTTTGTTTAAAAAATTAGATTGTTTTTTGATTTTATTTTGTCTGTATCAACAGCATAAATTGCTGCGATACTTTCTATTGCATTTAATTTTTGTTGGATTTCTGAAAAATCAAGCGCCTCTTCGCTATTATCTATTTTCAGGAAAAAATCGACCTTTTTAAATTCAGGAAGTAAATGAATTGTTGTCGAAACCTCACTTGTTTCATTAGAAAACAAATTCTGAAAATCATTTTTACTCACAGAAATGATTTCATTTTTATTCTGAATTAAATTCCATGAAACTTCTTTTTCAGCATCATAGTAATAAAATCTCGAAAAATTTGTTTCTCCTTCCTTAGTCTGAGCATGAATCTCGTTTTTGCTCTTACTTAAGTTAATAGGAAGGTTTTTATTGATAAAATAGGCTAATCGATAATCTTCTAATGAAGTATGAATTGCCATTAAATAATAATCAACTTCGTCAAATTCGTCTAAATCCAATCTATGAATTGCCATATCATGAAAAATCAAGTTGTAAATATACTATTTCTAACGGAGCATCAATAGTGAAGACGAAGTTGTTTTTGTTAATTTATAAACGAAAACGTTATAGCGTTAAGAAAACTACACTATTTTTGTAGTTATTTCTTGTCTATTTTTTCTTGAAATGCAAAATATGCTCTTTGTGATGCTTTTTCTTCTGCCTTCTTTTTTGAAGTTGCTCTTGCTCTCGCAATTACTTTGTCGTCTATGCTGAGTTTAACGCCAAATAAGCGTTGGCCGTCTATACCGTTATCTTCAAAGATGTCATAATGAAAAACTCTTTTTTCTTTCTGACACCACTCGATAACCAAGCTTTTATAACTGATGACTTTTCCTTCTAGCCTAGCAATATCGACATAAGGAGTTATAACTCTTTTCTGGATAAATCTTTCACAGAAAACGTACCCCTTATCCAAATATATAGCACCAATAAGCGATTCGAATATATTGCCATGAATGTTTTCTCCAAAATGCTGAATCGGCACTTTGCTTTCTACAAACTGTACTAAATTTAAGTCTTTTCCTAATTCGTTGAGATGTTCTCTGCTGACAATTTTAGAACGCATTTTGGTTAGATAGCCCTCGTCTCCATTGGGTGCCTTATTAAACAAATGTGCAGCAATAACAGCACTTAGCATTGCATCTCCTAAAAATTCAAGTCGCTCGTAATTGATCGGATGACCGTCTTTGTCTAATTTGTTTGATGATCGGTGTGTAAATGCTTTCCTATAGAAATCTGTATTAACGGGCTGAAAACCAAGTATTTTCTGAATAGTGTCAAAAAAAATCCCGTCTTCAAGAGAACGGGATTTAGAGAATATTTTTTTGATAAAATTCATACGCACGACGAATTACTCAGCTATTTTTTTAAACAAAACGCAGGCATTATGTCCGCCAAAACCAAAAGTATTGCTCATAGCAACATTTACTTCTCTTTTTTGAGCTTTGTTTAAAGTCAGATTAAGAGAAGGGTCGATATTTTCGTCAACTACGCTATGGTTGATTGTTGGAGGAACAATACCGTGCTTCATTGCCAAAATAGAAGCAATTGCTTCAATAGCTCCAGCAGCACCCAGTAAGTGTCCTGTCATCGACTTTGTAGAGTTGATATTGATTGTTTTAGCATGATCGCCAAAAACAGCGCTGATGGCTTTAAGTTCTGCAACGTCTCCAAGAGGAGTAGAAGTACCGTGAGTGTTGATGTGGTCAACTTGCTCAGGGCTCATTCCTGCATCTCTCAAAGTATTTTCCATTACGGCGATTACACCAATTCCTTCAGGATGAGGTGCTGTTAGGTGATACGCGTCAGATGACATACCGCCACCGCCAATTTCGCAGTAGATTTTTGCGCCTCTTGCTTTTGCATGTTCGTAATCTTCAAGAACCAAAGCTCCGGCCCCTTCTCCTAAAACGAAACCATCTCTGGTTGCATCAAAAGGTCTTGAAGCTGTTTCTGGGCTTTCGTTTCTAGTAGATAAAGCGTGCATAGAGCTGAAACCACCCATACCTGCAATTGTAACAGCCGCTTCAGAACCACCAGATACAATTACATCACACATGCCTAAACGAATGTAATTGAAAGCATCGATTAATGCATTTGCAGAAGATGCACATGCAGAAACCGTAGTATAATTTGGACCCATATAGCCGTTACGCATCGAAATGTGCGCAGGCGCAATATCGGCAATCATTTTAGGGATAAAGAAAGGATTGAACTTTGGAGTTCCGTCTCCTTTTGCATAATACAATACTTCTTCTTGGAAAGTCTCTAAACCTCCAATTCCTGCTCCCCAGATAACACCAACTCTTTGTTTGTTTACATTATCATTTGTAATTCCGGCATCTTTAATAGCCTCATCACTTGCAGCAATTGCATATTGAGCGAATTTATCAAGTCTGCGGGATTCCTTACGATCCATATAATCTTCAATATTGAAGTTTTTTACTTCGCAGGCAAATTTCGTTTTATGCTTCTCTGTATCATAATATGTGATAGGAGCGGCTCCGCTAACTCCATTCACAAGTGCATCCCAATATTCCTGGATATTATTCCCGATAGGAGTAAGTGCACCTAATCCTGTTACAACAACTCGCCTTAATGCCATAAATATGTGTTTTGTATCTTAAACAAATAAAACCCACGCTTTCTTAACTTTATTGTTACTTAAGAGCCATGGGCATTACAATATAAATATATCTTTATTGATTGAAAATCAATCGAAATTTAAATTTCAAAAAAATAATAACACCCGATTTTAAAAATTCCAATCTTTCAAAAAAAACAAATTCCAATTTTGGGATTTGGACATTTAAATTTGGAATTTTTAAAAATCGGGTGTGGTATTATTATTTTTTAGCTTCTTCGATATAAGAAATAGCTTGACCAACAGTAGCAATGTTTTCTGCTTGATCGTCTGGAATTTGAATGTCAAATTCTTTTTCGAATTCCATAATAAGCTCAACAGTGTCTAATGAGTCAGCTCCCAAATCATTAGTGAAGCTTGCTTCTGTTACAACTTCGTTTTCGTCAACACCTAATTTGTCTACGATAATCGCTTTTACTCTTGATGCAATGTCTGACATAATCTTTAATTTTAGAATTTAATTTGTTGGCAAAAATAAAAAACTTTATTTTAAAACAACTATTTAGTTTATAAATGTGACACTAATTTATAAAATTAATTTCAAGAAAGGTCTTTCAAAGCTATTTATTTTCGTTTTTTATTCCGTTTTTTGCACTCTCAAAATTAATCTGATTATGAAAAAAATTGTTGTTTTTGCCTCAGGTTCAGGCACTAATGCAGAGAATATTATAAAATATTTTTCTAAAACAGAAATTGCTGCCGTCGTTTCTGTTTTCACCAATAATGCTTCGGCAAAAGTTATTGAAAGGGCAAAAAATCATCAAATTTCGGTCGAAATCTTCTCAAAAAGCGAGCTTTTAAACGGAAATGTTTTACAAAAAATCCAAAAAATCGACCCAGATTTGATCGTGCTGGCTGGTTTTTTGCTTAAGTTTCCAGAAAACATAATCGAGAAATATCCGCACAAAATCATAAATATTCATCCTGCGCTTTTGCCTAATTATGGAGGAAAAGGAATGTACGGAATGCATATACACAGAGCAATAGTAAATAACAAGGAAAAAGAAACTGGAATCTCTATTCATTATGTAAATGAACATTATGATGAAGGGGCTGTTATTTTTCAGGCAAATGTAGCCTTGACCGATGAGGATACACCAGAATCAGTGGCAGAAAAGATACACGAATTGGAGCGGAAGCACTTTCCTGAGATTATTCATAGATTGTTAGATGCGTAACTATCAAGGCTCAAATTAAGTGCAATTATAAATACCAATTTTAGATTAGGATGAGCAATCTGAAATCTAAAATCAACAATCTAAAATTAAATGTCTCACGAAGTACATATATATACAGACGGCGCCGCAAAGGGGAATCCGGGAAATGGCGGTTACGGTGTTGTAATGGAATTGGTCGGAACTCCGTATAAAAAAGAGTTTTATGAAGGTTTTAGGCTTACGACCAATAATAGGATGGAGCTTCTGGCTGTAATTGTAGGTCTCGAAAAGCTTAAAAATCCTAACATGAAGGTTTTGGTTGTTTCGGATTCGAAATACGTAGTAGATTCTGTCGAAAAAAAATGGGTACTTGGTTGGGAGAAAAAAAAGTTTGCGGGAAGGAAAAATGCCGATCTCTGGAAGCGTTTTTTAGTTGTCTACAGAAAACACCAAGTCGATTTTAAATGGATTAAAGGTCATAATAATCATCCACAAAATGAGCGCTGTGATCAATTGGCCGTTATGGCGTCAATGCAGCCTTCGCTTTCTATAGATTCTTATTACGAAAATATAGATTCTAAGCTTTTGTAAAAAAATAACGCATCAGGAATCCGGATTCTTGATGCGTATATTCAGTCTCTAATTCTGTTTCTTTACTCCTTGTCCAGGTCTTTTGCGGTCTTAAATCCTGTCAATAGTCCAATTCCGGCCATTATGAATATGATGGAAGGGTAAACCGCATCATCTTCTAGTGAAGTATAGGTGGTGATTAATAATGCCAGAAATATTCCGACACCGCATCCTATCAATAAGAAAGCCAGATTCACAACAAAGATTTTCCACGCCGGAACGCCGTTGTTTTTTCCTTTCAGGAAAATACTGGCATCGACACCTTTTTCTATAAGAGCTAAGCGCTCTCTATTTCTTGTTGAATAAATTAAGTAAACAATCCCGAAGATCATTAGAAAAAGGCTAACTGGTACTAAAACTTGTGGTCCCATGATTTTTATGTTTTTAATTGATTGATATATCCCATAGGACGACACCTTATAAAATCAGGTTACAGTTTTTTGGAAAAAAAATCAAAAAAATAAAACCCAAAATCCAAAACTTGCTGATTATGAGTTAATTTTGAATGTGTTTTTCTGCGTTTCCAACTTTGCCGAAGTTTTAAGCTTTACCAAATTCTGGCCAATCCAATATTTGAATTTGAAATTAAAGAAAAATAGAATTTATTTTCATTTAGCTGTAACCTAAGGAAACAAACTGTCGTCCTATATAATATGAGTGCAATAAGTGATCAACATTATATCGATAAGATTTTGCAGGGAGACGCTAGTGTGTTTGCCGTGCTGGTGGACCGTTATAAGGATATGGTTTTTACGCTTGCGCTAAAGATGATCAAAAACAGAGAAGAAGCAGAGGAAACGGCGCAAGACACGTTTGTAAAAGCTTACAAGTCGTTGGGCAAATTTAAAGGAGATTCGAAGTTTTCGACATGGATTTACAAAATCGCCTATAATGCGTGTTTGGATCGTCTAAAGAAAAATAAAAAAGAGGATTCTAACATCTCTATTGATGAATTTTCTTCAAATTTGGTTAAAACGATGGATAATGCTCTGAGTCTTTTAGAAGAGGCTGAAAGAAGGCAAACCATTCAGAATTGCTTAAATTTGCTTCCTGCCGATGAAAACCTGCTGCTGACATTGTTTTATTTTGATGATCAAAGTCTTGAGGAAATTGGCAAAATCATGAATATTTCGGCAAATAATGCCAAAGTCAAATTGTTTAGAAGCCGTCAGAAATTGGCGGTTATTTTGAGAAAGCAACTGCAACCAGAAATAATTGAATGTTATGAAAGAGAACGATAAAAATTTAGAAAGCCTTATCGAAAAGATGATGGCAGACGTCGAACTTGACTCGGCGCCAATAGATTTCACCTCTAAGATAATGTCGGAGGTTTCTATACTCGAGAATAAAAAAGCTCAGATCTATAAGCCTTTGATTCCAAAAGTTGCGTGGGTTTTTATCTTTTTCGGTCTTTCGGCCTTAATTGCATATGTTTCTTTGTTTTCGGGATCCGATTCCAATATGGAGGTAGGGAAGTTGTATGTAGACAAAATTTCAGGTTTGTTCTCTGCTGTGCATTTCTCTAAAAATGTCCTGTATTCGATTTTGATTGTTCCGATTATGATTTTGATCCAGGTGGGACTGCTCAAAAATTATTTTGATAAAAAATATGAAGTTTGAGCCTGATCCGGGATTCGCGGGGCGCAAAGTATAGAAATAAAAAAGCCATTCTTCGGAATGGCTTTTTTATTTTTTGCTCCCCCTCTTGGGCTCGAACCAAGGACCCTCTGATTAACAGTCAGATGCTCTAACCAACTGAGCTAAGGAGGA
>NZ_SJTF01000013.1 GCF_004634245.1 Flavobacterium foetidum | reverse complement strand
ACTGCTGGTCTATGGTGTAATGGTAACACTACGGTTTTTGGTGCCGTCTTTCTAGGTTCGAGTCCTAGTAGACCAACATAAAAAGTCTCTCAGAAATGAGAGACTTTTTTTATGCAAAAAAGTTGTTTTAAAATTTGCATAAACTAAATAAAGTTTTAATTTTGCACCCGCTTAACCGCACTGCTGGTCTATGGTGTAATGGTAACACTACGGTTTTTGGTGCCGTCTTTCTAGGTTCGAGTCCTAGTAGACCAACGAAAAAAGCTTCTCAATCGAGAAGCTTTTTTGTTTTTAGGTTGTTTCTCCTTTTTTTAAGAGGATGTTGAAGTAGAAAAAGTTTAGATTTTAAAAGTAAGTACTGGCCTTACGGCGTGATTTACTAATCCTTCACTTATGCTTCCGTTAAAAAAGTGGGCAAAACCGGTTCTTCCGTGAGTGCACATCGAAATAACATCTGCATTAATGCTGTTGGAAAAGTTTATAATTCCGTTTTCGATATTTGTATCGTTATAAATATGTGTTTCGAGATTTGGAGAATCAAATTTTGAAATAAATGATTTCATTATTTTTTCGACTTCATGCGTAGGCTTAAAGCTGTTTGGTGTGCAAATGGTTACTAAATGTAGTTTTGAATCAAATACTTTTGCGAATTTTAATAATTTTTCAAAAGGTTTGTAGGTTTCTTCAGAAAAGTCAGAAGCAAAAACAATTTCGGAAGCGGTAAAATCTGGTCGTTCTTTTTTAATTACCAAAACAGGAATTTCAGAATTCCGTACTACTTTTTCGGTATTGGAGCCAATTAGTAATTCTTCAATGCCTGAAGCTCCGTGTGAGCCCATTACAATTAGGTCGATTTGGTATTCTGTACTCACTTGAGTGATTCCATGAATGGGTTTGTCCATTTTAACGATTTCGGTAATTTCGATTCCGTCAAGATAAGTTCTGTTGGAGATTTCATCTAATGTTTCGTTTGCCTTTTTTATAAAAAGCATGGTTTCGGGAATGCTGGCGCCGTTTGTAATGGCGTCGTTCATCTGGTGAGGAAGTTCGAGCATATGCAGCAGAATGATTTCAGAATTGCTCTTTTTTGCAATTTGAGCTGCCACTTTCAATGCGTTTTCGGCATCGGCTGAAAAATCAGTAGGGACTAAAATTCTTTTCATTGTTTTAAGGTTAAGTTGGTTGGGTTAATACGTAATTTAGGTGTAATATAAAGGTAAGAAATATTTTTAGAGCAATCTATTTATTTGATTTATAAAAAAATCACTATATTTGCACAGTTATTTAATAAAATCTAAATAATGAGGGGACTAAGTGTCCCCTCTTTTTATAAAATTATGACATTTAAAGAAAAAGTAAACGGATTAATTGCAGAGGCTCTTCTGGAAAAACCATCAATATTTTTGGTTGACTTGGCTGTTTCGGATTCTTTTAAGATTAGTGTGGGCTTGGATGGAGATAATGGAGTGCAACTTCAGGATTGTATTGACATAAGTCGTGCAATAGAAAACAACTTGGATCGTGAAGAACAGGATTTTTCGCTTGAAGTGGCTTCGGTTGGAGTGGGTTCGCCCTTAAAAATGATAAGACAATACAAGAAAAATATTGGTAGAACGCTGATTGTTACCACAAATACAGAAAAAATCGAAGCAGAATTGGTTGAAGCTAACGATGTTTTCATAATTTTGTCTTGGAAAGCAAGAGAACCTAAAAAAGTAGGAAAAGGAAAAGAAACAGTTCAAAAAGAGCAACAAATACCTTACACAGAGATAAAAGAGGCAGTTGTTACGGTAACATTTTAATTTTAATTAAAAAATTCGCATGGAAAATTTAGCATTAATCGATTCATTCTCAGAGTTTAAAGATAATAAACTTATTGATCGTGTAACGCTTATGGCAATTTTAGAGGACGTATTTAGAAATGCATTAAAGAAAAAATACGGTTCAGATGAAAATTTCGATATCATTATCAATCCTGATAAAGGAGATATGGAAATTTGGAGAAGAAGAGTAATTGTTGCCGATGAAGATCTTGATTTTGAAAATGAAGAAATTACATTGACTGAAGCAAGAAAAATTGAAGCGGATTTTGAAATTGGTGAAGAGGTTTCTGAAGAAGTAAAGTTGATTGATTTAGGAAGAAGAGCTATCTTAGCGCTTCGCCAGAATCTTATATCTAAAATTCATGAACACGATAATACTAATCTTTATAAACAATTTAAAGATATTATCGGTGATATTTATACGGCAGAAGTGCACCACGTGCGTCCTAGAGTAGTTATCTTGGTTGATGATGAAGGAAATGAGATTGTGCTTCCGAAAGAAAAACAAATTCCGTCCGACTTTTTCCGTAAAGGAGATAATGTTCGCGGAATCATTGAAAGCGTTGAATTAAAAGGAAACAAACCTCAGATTATAATGTCTAGAACTTCAGAGAAGTTTTTGGAGAAATTATTTGAACAGGAAATTCCGGAAGTTTTTGACGGATTGATTACAGTTAAAAATGTAGTTCGTATTCCAGGTGAAAAAGCAAAAGTAGCCGTAGATTCTTATGATGACAGAATTGATCCAGTAGGAGCATGTGTTGGTATGAAAGGGTCTCGTATCCACGGAATTGTTCGTGAATTAGGAAACGAAAATATCGATGTTATTAATTATACAAACAATATTCAATTGTTTATTACAAGAGCATTAAGCCCTGCAAAAGTATCTTCAATCAAAATCGATGAAGACACTAAGAGAGCCGAGGTTTTCTTGAAGTTAGAAGAAGTTTCTAAAGCAATTGGTAGAGGAGGTCATAATATTAAGTTAGCAGGCCAGCTTACAGGTTACGAATTAGATGTTATTCGTGAAGGAGATATTGCCGGTACAGTTGCAGATGAAGATGATGTTGAATTAACAGAGTTCTCAGATGAGATTGAAGAATGGGTAATTGAAGAGTTTGCTAAAATTGGTCTTGATACGGCAAAAAGTATTTTAAGACAAGAAGTAGAAGATTTAGTAAGAAGGACAGATTTAGAAGAAGAAACAATTCTAGATGTGATGAAAATACTAAAAGAAGAGTTTGATAACTAAGCTCATGCTTTACATCGGCTCAACAACACAACGAAAAAGGTAATAATAAAAAGGTTATATGTCTGAAGAGAGAGTAATAAGAATAAACAAGGTTTTAAGGGAATTAAATATTTCATTAGAAAGAGCTGTTGATTATCTGAAAGATAAGGGTATTGCTATTGATGCAAATCCGAACGCTAAAATTTCTGATGCGGAATTTAATATCCTACAAAGCCAATTTGCGGGCGATAAGGGTAATAAGGAAGCTTCTAAAGAGGTTGGAGAAGAAAAAAGAAAAGAAAAAGAAGCGCTGCGTGTTGAGCGTGAAAAAGAAATTGAAGACAAACGCAGACAGGAAGAAGAGCGCCAAAAACAGCAGGAAGTTATAAAGGCTAGAGCAGTTGTAAGTGGTCCTGTACAAGTTGGAAAAATTGATTTAAATCCGAAAAAACCTGTCACGGCGACAGCTCAGTCTGAAGAGCCTGTTAAGGCTGAAGAGCCAAAAACGGTTCAGACTCCAGCAGAGAAGCCGGTTCAGCCTGTAAATGTACAGCCGGAAAGTCCTGTAAAAGAAACTTCTGAAGAAAAAAGACCTGAAAAAGTTATTACCGAAAAGAATGAAGTTAAGCCGGATGTTTCAAAAACAGCTCAGGAGCCAATAATATCTCTGGATCCTACAACATCTGAGGAGACAATTACTACTCAATATCAAAAGCTGACAGGAACAACTCTTACGGGTCAGACAATTGATTTATCTCAATTCAATAAGCCTAAGAAAAAGAAAGAGGATCCAAAAGCTGCACAAAATAAACCAGGAGTTCCAGGAGCAGGAAACAACGCAAACAAAAATAAGCGTAAAAGAATTGCTCCTAAGCCAGGTACACCAGGTGCTGTAAAACCAGCAACTGGAAACCAGCAGCAGGGTGGTACTCCAAATCAAAATAAGAACAATCAAAATTCTGGAGGCGGATTTAATGCTAATAGAAGCGCAAGACCTGGTTTTGTAAAAGGAAACCGTCCTGCGGTTGCTGCTAAAGTTGAGCCTACTGAAGAAGAAGTGAAAAACCAAATTAGAGAAACGCTTGAAAAACTTCAAGGTAAAGGCGGTAAATCTAAAGCGGCAAAATACAGAAGAGATAAAAGAGAAACGCATCGTCAGAAATCTGATGACGAACAAAGAGCTCTTGACGAAGGAAGTAAAACAATTAAGGTTACAGAATTCGTTACAGTAGGTGAAATCGCTATCATGATGGATGTGCCGATTACAAAAGTAATTGGAACTTGTATGTCTCTTGGTATCATGGTAACCATGAACCAGCGTCTAGATGCTGAAACCTTGACGATTGTTGCCGACGAATTCGGTTACGATGTTGAATTTATTACGGTAGATATCGAAGAAGCAATTGAAGTTGTTGAAGATAAAGAAGAAGATTTAGTTACAAGAGCACCAATTGTGACGGTAATGGGTCACGTTGACCACGGTAAAACATCTTTACTGGATTATATTCGTAAAGAAAATGTTATTGCTGGTGAATCTGGAGGTATTACGCAGCACATTGGAGCTTATGGAGTTACTTTAGACAACGGGCAAAAAATTGCATTCTTAGATACTCCAGGTCACGAGGCGTTTACTGCGATGCGTGCACGTGGAGCTCAAGTTACCGATATTGCGATTATTGTAGTGGCGGCGGATGATGATATTATGCCACAGACAAAAGAAGCGATTTCTCACGCACAAGCTGCGGGAGTTCCGATTATATTTGCAATCAATAAAATTGATAAGCCAAATGCAAATGTTGAAAAGATCAAAGAACGTTTGGCGGGTATGAATTTACTTGTAGAAGATTGGGGTGGAAAAATTCAGTCTCATGATATTTCTGCAAAAATCGGAACAGGAGTAAAAGAATTACTAGAAAAGGTTTTATTAGAAGCAGAGATTCTAGATTTAAAAGCTAATCCAAACAAAGCGGCGCAAGGTACTGTTGTAGAAGCTTATTTAGATAAAGGAAAAGGATATGTATCTACAATCTTGGTGCAGCAAGGAACTTTAAAAATTGGAGACTATATGCTTGCCGGAAAACATCATGGTAAAGTTAAAGCGATGCATGATGAAAGAGGGCATACTGTTTTAGAAGCAGGTCCTTCGACCCCAGTTTCGGTCTTAGGTTTAGATGGTGCTGCAACTGCGGGTGATAAGTTTAACGTTTTTGAAGACGAAAAAGAAGCAAAACAAATTGCATCAAAACGTTCTCAATTAATGCGTGAACAATCAGTTCGTACACAAAGACATATTACACTTGACGAAATTGGCCGTCGTATTGCGCTTGGTCAGTTTAAAGAATTGAATGTAATCCTTAAAGGGGACGTTGACGGTTCTGTTGAAGCATTGTCTGATTCGTTCTCTAAACTTTCTACAGACGAGATTCAGATTAATATTATTCATAAAGGGGTAGGGGCAATTACAGAGACCGATGTTATGTTGGCTTCTGCTTCTGATGCAATTATTATCGGATTTAATGTGCGTCCTGCTGGAAATGCAAGACAGCTAGCAGATAAAGAAGAAATTGATATCCGTTACTACTCTATCATTTATGCCGCTATCGATGACTTGAAAGATGCGATGGAAGGAATGTTGGCTCCAGAAATGAAAGAGGAAGTTCTGGGAACTGCAGAGATTCGTGAGATTTTCAAGATTTCTAAAGTTGGTTCAATTGCAGGATGTATGGTAACAGATGGTAAAATTTTGAGAACATCTAAAATCAGAGTTATTAGAGAAGGTGTCGTGGTTCATACTGGTGAACTCGTTGCTTTAAAACGATTCAAAGACGATGTTAAAGAAGTAACAAAAGGTTACGACTGCGGTATTCAGATCAAAGGATTTAATGATATCGAGATTAATGATGTGATTGAAGCTTACCACGAAGTGGCAATTAAAAAGAAATTGAAATAATATTTCGAAAACATATGAAGAGTCCCAATGAAAATTGGGACTTTTTTTTGCCAGTACTTTTTTGAAATTGATTTTTGATTTTTTAGGATTTGTTAATAAAAATATGTTTTGAGTTATCTCAAGATTTAATAGTATTTTTGGAGTAATTAATTTTTAATACTATTGAAATATGAAATTAGCACTCTGCTCATTCGTTTTATTTATAAGTTTTTCAACTCTATCTTTTGCTCAAGAAGCGGTAGAGAAACCGGCGCCGCCTCACGGAAATGCACTTGTAGGAGATTTTTATGGAGCTGATATTCCTAATGTAGTGGTCGATAGAGCTGTTTCTGTTAAAGAGCTCGACGGTGAGCTACAAGGCAAAAATAAAGCCGAAAATGTTGCTGTTAAAGGAGAAGTTACGGGTGTTTGTCCAAAAAGAGGTTGTTGGGTAACTATCAAGACAGAGGAGGGGACTTCGTTTTTTGTTAAAATGAAAGATTATGCGTTTTTTGTTCCGACCGCATTAAAAGGTAAAAATGTGGTTTTAGAGGGTGTGGCAGAGAAGAAAATCACCTCTGTTGAGGAGTTGAAACATTATGCTAAAGATGCTAAGAAATCCAGAGCTGAAATTGATGCAATTAAGACTCCAAAAGAAGAAATTCGTTTTTTAGCAAGTGGAATTAAAGTGGTTAATTAATTCCTTCTTTTAGCCTTGTGCTGCTCTGAAAACAGAGTTGAAATAATGATTTTAATAAGCTATCTTCTGTTGTAAAAGAAGTTGCAATACTTGAAATAAGATTTTAATTCTATAAAAAAAGCGAGATTTATATCTCGCTTTTTTGTTGTTTTTTATTTTCCTGGCTTAAGAAGAAAAACGCTTTTGTACCTTTTTTTGATTTCAATTAGATTTCTTTCGGCCTCAATCCTCGTTTTAAAATTTCCAACAATTACTTTGTAATTTGGTGTGCTGAAAATTATGGTGCCGTCAATAGCAGAATTTTCTCTTTTAAAATCAGAGAGTGTTTTTTTTGCTTCATCGCTTTTTCCGCTAAAGATTTGAATTCTATAGGTGTCGTTTGTGCTTAATGACGTGTTAATTTTACGTTTCTCGTTAAGAAGCTGCTCAAATTTGCTGTCTTGATTCAGTGTTAAATTTTGGTCTTGTGCGTTAATATTATGTGCAAAAGCAATCGTTGTAATTGCCAGCATAAGGCTTTTTGAAGGGCTTAAAATTCTCATAATGTGATGGTTTTTATGCAAAAATACTATTTAAAGTTCGGATGTAAAATTTTAATATTATTTAGAATTGATATAAATTGATATTTAAGAGTATTTTAAGGTTTTGAGAATAGTTCATAAGTCGTATTTTTGTGCAGGTTTTAAAAGACGGTATCGATTTAGCTCTATTTAGAACAGAAAAAATCATACCAAAAATTAGTAGACAATTATTTATACTATATGAAAAAGGTGGGTAACCATAATTCGATCTCAAGAAAATTATTGCTTAGCTTATCGCTGACTTTGATTTTCTCCCTAACGTCATTCGCTCAAGAGCCTGCAGCTGCTGCAGCGCCTGAAGCTGCGGCGGCTGCGCCTGCTGCAGAAGGCGGTGATCCAGTAAAAGGGAAGGAACTTTTTAATGCAAATTGCGCTGCATGTCACAAATTAGATGCTAAGTCAACTGGACCTGCTTTAAGGGGAGTTGCCGAGAAACATGATAAAGCTTGGCTTTACAAGTGGGTGCATAACAGTTCTGACATGATTAAGTCAGGTGATCCTGTTGCTGTTAAACTTTTTGAAGAAAACAATAAAGCAGTAATGACATCTTTTCCTCAGCTTTCTGAAGGGGATATTGATAACATTCTTGCTTATACTTCTCAGCCTAAAGCTGAACCTGCTACCGCAGGTCCTACAACGCCTCCTAATACAGATGTGCAAGGTGGTGGGATTTCAAATAATATTATTTTAGGGGCTCTTGCTCTTGTAATGGCTATCTTGGTGGTTATGTTGTTCATGGTGAACAAAGTGCTTACTAAAGTAGCAAATAGAAACGGTATTGAGGTTGCTCCAAAAGAGGCTAGAACTCCAATCTGGAAAGCTTTTGTTCGAAATCAGTTCTTGGTTTTGGTTACTTCAATCTTTTTACTTTTGGCAAGTGGTTATTTTGTATACGGATACCTAATGCAGGTAGGTGTGGATCAAGATTATGAGCCTATTCAGCCAATTCACTACTCTCACAAAATTCACGCTGGTGATAATGAAATCAATTGTAAATATTGCCACTCTGCTGCACGTGTAAGTAAGACAGCTGGTATTCCTTCATTGAATGTTTGTATGAACTGTCATAAAAACATTTCAGAAGTTGCAGAAACTACTGCTACAGCTGAATACAGCAAAGCATTTTACGATGCTCAAATCCAAAAATTATATGATGCTGTTGGATGGGATAAGACTAAACAGGCTTATACTGGTAAAACGATGCCAGTAAAATGGGTTCGTATTCATAATCTTCCTGATTTTGTTTACTTCAATCACTCACAACACGTTTCTGTTGCTGGAATTGAATGTCAAACTTGTCACGGTCCAGTACAAGAATTCGAAATCATGAAGCAATACTCTAAATTAACAATGGGATGGTGTGTTGACTGTCACAGAAAAACAGATGTTAAGATGGAAGGCAATGCTTACTATGATAAGATTCATGCTGAACTTTCTAAAAAATACGGTGTAGAGAAATTAACTGCAGCGCAAATGGGAGGTTTAGAATGCGGTAAATGCCACTATTAATCGATTTATTAAGATTTTAATATATATATACAATGTCATCAAACAAAAAATACTGGAAAAGTGTTGAGGAGCTAGAAAATAGCTCTATTGTTGAGGCGCTTAGAAATAACGAATTCGTTGAAGAAATTCCAACTGATGAGTTTTTAGGTAATGCTGAAGCTTTATCTTCATCTGGAACTTCACGTCGTGACTTTTTAAAGTACGTAGGGTTTAGTACTGCAGCTGTTACATTGGCTGCTTGCGAAGGTCCAGTTCACAAGTCTATCCCTTATGTATTACAACCAGAGCAAATCATTCCTGGTGTTGCAGATTATTATGCAACTACCGTTTTTGATGGTTTTGATTTTGCAAACCTTTTGGTTAAAACTCGTGAGGGTCGTCCAATTAAAATTGAAAACAATACAATTGCTGGAGCTAAATTTGCTGCAAATGCTAGAATTCATGCATCAATCTTAGGATTGTATGACAGCACTCGTTTGAAAGAGCCTAAAGTAAAAGGAAAACCTTCTACTTGGTCAGCTGTAGATTTAGAGATCAAATCTAGCTTAGCAGAAGCAAAAGCTAAAGGAGGCCAGGTTGTATTGTTAACTAATACTTTAGCAAGTCCATCTACAGAGAAATTAATTGCTGAGTTTATTGCTAAAAATCCAAATGCTAAGCACGTTGTATATGATGCGGTTTCTTCATCTGAAGCTTTAGATGCTTTTGAAACTGTATACGGACAAAGAGCTTTAGTGGATTATGATTTTTCAAAAGCTTCTTTAATTGTATCTGTTGGCGCTGATTTCTTAGGAGACTGGCAAGGTGGAGGATATGATTCTGGATATGCAAAAGGACGTATTCCTCAAAACGGAAAAATGTCTCGTCACTTCCAGTTTGAATCAAACATGACATTATCTGGAGCTGCTGCTGATAAGCGTGTTCCAATGACTACAGTTGCTCAAAAGCAAGCTTTAGTTCAAATTTATAATATTATTGCAGGTGCTTCTATACCCGTAGCTTTAGAAGGAAATGCTAAAGCTGAAGTAGTAAAAGCTGCACAACAGCTTAAAGCTGCTGGATCAAAAGGAGTTTTGGTATCTGGAATTGAAGATAAGAATGCTCAGTTATTAGTTTTAGCTATTAACCAAATATTGGCTAGCGAAGCTTTTACTACTGCTGGTGCAAGACAAATTAGAAAAGGTTCTAATGCTGCTGTTGCGCAATTAATTAAAGATTTGAATGCTGGAAGTGTTCATACTTTAATCATGAGCGGTGTAAATCCAGTTTATACTCTGGCTGACTCAGAAGCTTTCGTATCAGGATTGAAAAAAGTTCAGAATTCGGTAGCCTTTTCATTAAAAGAAGACGAAACAGCATCTCTAGTTAAAATTGCAGCTCCAGCTCCTCACTATTTGGAGTCTTGGGGTGATGTTGAGATAACAAAAGGAACATATAGTTTAACACAACCAACTATCCGTCCTATCTTTAATACAAAACAATTTCAGGATGTATTATTGTCATTAAACGGCACTGCTGGTACTTTCTATGATTATTTAAAAGCTAATTCAGCTGCATTTACAGCGGGATCATCTTGGAATAAAGTATTGCATGATGGAGTTTATGTAACAGAATCTGTTGCTTTAGCTGGTGGAGCAATTGATGCTTCTGCAGCAGCAAATGCTCTTTCAAAATCTAAAGCTGCTGGTGAATACGAATTAGTATTATACACTAAAACAGGTTTGGGTGACGGGCAACATGCAAACAACCCTTGGTTGCAGGAGTTTCCAGATCCAATTACAAGAGTTTCTTGGGATAACTATGTTACTGTTTCAAATTCTGATGCAAAAAAACTTGGTTTATCTAACGAAATTGTTGCAAATGGAGGTTTAAATGGTAGTTATGCTACTATTACAACTGCTGACGGAATTAAGTTAGAGAATGTTCCTGTAATTGTTCAACCAGGTCAAGCTGTTGGAACTTTAGGTCTTGCTCTTGGTTACGGACGTAAAGCTTCTCTAAAAGAAGAAATGCAAGTAGGTTTAAACGCTTACGCTTTATATAAAGGTTTCAACGGAATTCAGTCTGTTTCTATTGTGAAAGCTGCAGGTGAGCATGAGTTTGCTTGTGTTCAAGGTCAGAAAACCTTAATGGGAAGAGGTGATATCATCAAAGAAACTACTTTAGATATATTTAATAAAGAAAGTGCTGAACATTGGAACGAGAAACCAATGGTATCTCTAGATCACCAAGAAGTACAAGCTTCAACTGTAGATTTATGGGAATCATTTGATCGTACTACTGGGCACCACTTCAACCTTTCTATCGACTTAAATGCTTGTACTGGATGTGGGGCTTGTGTTATCGCTTGTCACGCTGAGAACAACGTACCAGTTGTTGGTAAAGCAGAGGTAAGAAGAAGCCGTGATATGCACTGGTTACGTATCGACAGATACTATTCTTCTGAAAGTACTTTTGAAGGGGACAATAAGAGAAAAGAAGGAATCGCAGGATTATCTAGCTCATTGTCTACATTCAATGAAATGGAGAACCCAGGCGAGAATCCACAAGTTGCATTCCAACCAGTAATGTGTCAGCACTGTAACCACGCTCCTTGTGAGACTGTTTGCCCTGTTGCTGCTACATCTCATGGTCGTCAAGGTCAAAATCACATGGCTTACAACAGATGTGTTGGTACTCGTTACTGTGCTAACAACTGTCCTTATAAAGTGCGTCGTTTCAACTGGTTCTTGTATAACAAAAACAGTGAATTCGATTATCATATGAATGACGATTTAGGTCGTATGGTATTAAATCCAGACGTAAACGTACGTTCTCGTGGGGTTATGGAAAAATGTTCTTTCTGTATCCAAAGTACTCAAGCTGTAATCCTTCAAGCTAAACGCGAAGGTAGAGTGGTTGCTAAAGATGAGTTCAACAATGCTTGTGCTTGTTCTGCTGCTTGTTCTTCTGGAGCAATGGTATTTGGGGATGTAAATGATAAAGAAAGCGCAGTTGCTAAATTAGCTGAAAGCGAAAGAGCTTATCACTTATTAGAACATGTTGGTACAAAACCAAACGTTTTCTATCATGTAAAAGTTAGAAATACTTAGTAAAATTATTAATTAAGAAACAATATAAAGGATTATGTCGTCTCATTACGAAGCACCCATTAGAAAACCTTTAGTTATAGGTGATAAATCATATCACGATGTAACTGTAGATGTAGCTGCGCCTGTTGAAGGACCTGCAAATAAACAATGGTGGATTGTATTTACAATCGCATTAGTAGCCTTCCTTTGGGGGTTAGGTTGTATAATTTACACCGTATCTACCGGTATCGGAACATGGGGATTAAATAAAACAGTTGGTTGGGCTTGGGATATCACTAACTTCGTTTGGTGGGTAGGTATTGGTCACGCTGGAACATTAATTTCTGCGGTATTATTACTTTTCCGTCAACGTTGGAGAATGGCTATTAACCGTTCTGCGGAAGCTATGACCATTTTCTCTGTAGTTCAAGCAGGTCTATTTCCAATCATTCACATGGGACGCCCATGGTTAGCATACTGGGTTTTACCTATTCCAAACCAATTTGGGTCTTTATGGGTAAACTTTAACTCACCATTACTTTGGGACGTATTCGCGATTTCAACTTATCTTTCAGTTTCATTAGTTTTCTGGTGGACTGGTCTATTACCTGACTTTGCAATGCTTCGTGATAGAGCTATAACGCCATTTAACAAAAGAGTTTATTCTATCTTAAGTTTTGGATGGAGCGGTAGAGCAAAAGACTGGCAGCGTTTTGAAGAGGTATCTTTAGTACTTGCTGGTTTGGCAACTCCTCTTGTACTTTCGGTACACACAATTGTATCTATGGACTTTGCTACTTCTGTAATTCCTGGATGGCATACCACAATCTTCCCTCCATACTTCGTTGCTGGAGCGGTATTCTCTGGATTCGCAATGGTAAATACCTTGCTTATTGTTATGAGAAAAGTTTCTAACTTAGAAGCATACATTACATTGCAACATATTGAATTAATGAACATCATTATCATGATTACAGGTTCTATTGTTGGTGTAGCTTACATCACTGAGTTATTCGTAGCTTGGTATTCAGGTGTAGAGTATGAGCAGTATGCCTTCTTGAACAGAGCAACTGGACCTTACTGGTGGGCTTACTGGTCTATGATGACTTGTAACGTATTCTCTCCTCAGTTTATGTGGTTCAAAAAATTAAGAACTAGTATCATGTTCTCATTCATCATTTCGATTGTAGTAAACATCGGTATGTGGTTTGAAAGATTCGTAATTATTGTTACTTCTTTACATAGAGATTACCTTCCATCTTCTTGGACAATGTTCTCACCAACATTTGTAGATATTGGAATTTTCATCGGAACAATTGGTTTCTTCTTCGTATTGTTTTTATTATACTCTAGAACATTCCCTGTAATTGCTCAGGCGGAGGTTAAAACAATTTTGAAAGGAACAGGAGATAATTACATTAGAGAAAGAGCAAATAAAGATTCACATCATGAGTAATAAAGTTATACACGCCATTTATAATGACGATGACGTTTTGATGGATGCAGTAAAGAAAACCAGAGCTGCTCATCATTATATTGAAGAGGTTTTTACTCCATTCCCAGTTCACGGATTGGATAAAGCTATGGGATTAGCGCCAACAAGATTAGCAATATGTGCTTTCTTATACGGATGTGTTGGTATTTCTGTTGCTACGACAATGATGGGATACATCATGATTCATGATTGGCCTCAAGACATTGGTGGTAAACCAAGTTTCAGTTTCATCCAGAATATGCCGTCTTTTGTGCCGATTATGTTTGAGATGACTGTATTTTTTGCAGCGCACTTAATGGTAATCACTTTTTATATGAGAAGTAGATTATGGCCATTTAAAGAAGCTGAAAATCCAGATGTAAGAACAACTGATGACCATTTTTTAATGGAGGTTGCCGTAAATAATAACGAAGCAGAATTAGTGTCTTTCTTTGAAGGAACTGGAGCTGTTGAAGTTAAAGTAATTGAAAAGAATTAATTGTAGCTATGAAAAGGATATATAAAATAACACTTCTAGTTGGTATAACTATTTTAGTTTCATCTTGCCACAATAATTCGGCACCAAACTATCAGTATTTCCCAAATATGTATGAATCTGTTGCTTACGAGCCTTATGCAGAAGCAAAAGTATTTAAAGGAGGAAAAGAAGGACAGCTTCCTGTAGAAGGAACTATTAATAGAGGTTATGAACCTTATGAATATGAAAATTCAACAGCTGGTTACGAGTTAGCAAAAGCTAATTTAAAATCACCTTTGGATTCTATTGAGAGAAATTCTGGAAAAGGAAAAGAACTTTTCGAAATTTACTGTATCAGTTGCCATGGAGCGACTGGTAATGGTAAAGGTAAATTGGTTGAAAGAGAAAAATTTCTTGGAGTACCTAGCTATAAAGACAGAGAAATCACTGAAGGAAGTATCTTTCATGTTGAAACTTATGGTTTAAATGCAATGGGTTCACATGCAAATCAATTAAGTGCTCACGAACGTTGGTTAGTTGCTGACTATGTTCTGAAACTAAAAAGCCAATTATAATTGTTGAACAAACTGATCGTAATAGATATGTATACATTTTCAAGTAAATTAAAAACTTTTTCTATCATCTTAATGGCCGTTGGTATATTAGGAATTGGGTATGGTTTTTTAAGTGCACCAAAAGATATAAAAGAAGTTGAAAAAATACTAGAAGCAGACGCTCATGGAGCTCATGGAAGTTCTCATGAAGCTGCAGCTGAAGGTTCTCATAAAGCTGAAGGGCATCATGAAACTGCTGAGAGCGCTCATGATTCACACAAAAAAGCTGCACATGATGAAGTTTCGGGTGCAAATGAACACGAAAAACATTTAGAGCATGTATTGCACCAGTTGCAGAATAAGCCTTGGTCTGCTTTATATGTAGCTTGTATTTTCTTCTTGCTACTTTCAATGGGAGTTTTAGCATTTTATGCTATTCAACAAGTTGCTCAGGCAGGTTGGTCTCCAGTTTTGTTTAGAGTGATGCAAGGTATTACAGCTTATTTACCGGCTGGTTCTGTAATTTTCTTTATCATCTTGGTATTATGCGGATTACATGCTAACCACATTTTTGTTTGGTTAGGTGAAGGTGTAACAAAACAAGGACACCCTAATTATGATGCAATTATCGCTGGTAAATCTGGATATTTAAATTTCCCATTTTGGATTATTAGAGCTTTTATCTTTTTATTAGGATGGAATATTTACCGTCATTTCTCTAGAAAGAACTGTTTAGCTCAAGACGAGGCTAATGACGATTTGTTCTACAAAAAGAACTTCAAAGCATCTGCTGGATTCTTAGTTTTCTTTATAGTTTCTGAATCTATCATGGCTTGGGATTGGATTATGTCTTTTGATCCTCACTGGTTTAGTACTTTATTTGCTTGGTATGTTTTTGCTTCTTTCTTTGTAAGCGGTATTACAACAATTGCATTAGTAACTATTTATTTAAAATCTAAAGGTTATTTAGAATATGTAAATAACAGTCACATTCACGATTTGGCAAAATTCATGTTTGGTATCAGTGTATTCTGGACTTATTTATGGTTCTCACAATTCATGTTGATTTGGTACGCTAATATTCCAGAGGAGGTTACTTATTTCGTAACAAGAATCCAATTGTACAACTTGCCTTTCTTTGGAGCGGTTGTTATGAATTTTGTTTTCCCATTGTTAATTTTAATCAATTCAGATTTCAAACGTCTTAACTGGGTTGTTGTAATGGCTGGTATCGTTATTTTACTAGGACATTATGTAGATTTCTTTAATATGATTATGCCTGGTACTGTTGGAGAGAGATGGTTTATTGGGGTTCCAGAAATTGCTTCTATCCTTTTCTTCTTAGGTTTATTTATTTTTGTAGTATTTACTGCATTGACTAAAGCTCCTTTGTTGGCAAAAAGAAATCCTTTCATTGAAGAAAGTAAACATTTTCATTATTAATATTTAAAGAAGTAAACAGATGACAAGTTTGTTGGTAATTATAGTTTTAGTTTTATTAGCGATTGCTTTATGGCAGTTGACCAAGATATTTGATCTTACTCAGGTGGGATCTACTACGGACGACTCTCAGATAGCATCTGATAATGATAATAATATTCAGGGATATATTTTATTTGGCTTTTTAGCTTTCATCTATATCTTCACAATATATGGTTTACTAAAATGGGGAAATCTTGCTCTTCATACTCCAGCTTCGGAGCATGGATTGTTAGTAGATAATTTGATGAATATTACTTGGGTGTTAATTTTTACAGTTCAAGTTATCACACAAGGATTATTATATTGGTTTTCTTTTAAAAACAGAGGACATAAAGACAGAAAAGCACTATTTTTTGCTGATAGTAATAAATTAGAAGCTATTTGGAGTATTATTCCATCTGTTGTTTTAGCTTGTTTAATTCTTTATGGATTATACGCTTGGAACAATATTATGTTTGTTGACAAAGATGAAGATGTTATCGAAATTGAGTTATACGCTCAGCAATTTAAATGGACAGCAAGATATGCTGGAGCAGATAATACTTTAGGAAAAGCTAACGTAAGATTAATTGAAGGTGTAAATACTTTAGGAGTTGATATGTCTGATAAAAACTCTGAAGATGATATTGTAGTTTCTGAGTTACACATTCCTAAAGGTAAAAAAGTTCACTTCAAAATGCGTTCTCAGGATGTTTTGCACTCTGCTTACTTTCCTCACTTTAGAGCACAGATGAACTGTGTTCCTGGTATGGTTACTGAATTTGCTTTTGTTCCTACTTACACTACTGCTGAGTACAGAGAGCTTCCATTTATGGTTGAAAAAGTAGCGAAAATTAATAAATTGAGAGCAGAAAAAAGTGTGGAATTAGTTGCGAAAGGCGGTACAGCTTTAGATCCTTACACATTTGATTATTTATTATTATGTAATAAAATCTGTGGAGCTTCTCACTACAATATGCAAATGAAAGTTGTGGTTGATACTCCAGAGGATTATAAAAAATGGTTAAGCGAAAAAACTACTTTAGCTCAGGATATTAAAGCAGCTGCAGCAGCTGAAAAACCAGCAGAAGGTGCTGCTCCAACTGGTGACAGTACGGCTAAAAAAGTAGAAGATACAGTAAAAGCAGTTGTTGATACTGTAAAAGCTGCAGTAGCTAAAGTTGCTATGAAATAATTAATTTAGAAAATTTAAAGTACACATATATGTCAGCAGAAGCGCACGATCACGATCACGGACACGATCACGAGCACGAACATCATCATAAAGACACGTTTATTACTAAATACATTTTTAGTATAGACCACAAAATGATTGCTAAACAATATTTGATTACAGGTATTGTAATGGGAGTAATCGGTATTGCGATGTCTTTGTTATTTAGAATGCAATTAGCGTGGCCGGAAGAGTCTTTCAAGATATTTAATGTTTTATTAGGAGATAAATTTGCACCAGACGGTGTAATGGCAAATGATATTTATCTGGCTTTAGTTACAATTCACGGTACCATCATGGTATTCTTCGTACTGACTGCTGGATTGAGTGGAACATTTAGTAATTTACTTATTCCACTTCAGATTGGAGCCCGAGATATGGCTTCTGGATTCATGAATATGATTTCGTACTGGTTGTTTTTCTTATCAGCAGTAGTAATGTTATGTTCTTTATTTGTTGAAGCTGGACCAGCTTCTGCAGGTTGGACAATCTATCCTCCATTAAGTGCTTTACCACAAGCAATTCCAGGTTCTGGAACGGGTATGACTTTATGGTTGGTATCTATGGCTATTTTCATTGCATCTTCTTTGATGGGATCTTTAAATTACATTGTTACGGTTCTTAACTTAAGAACTAAAGGAATGTCTATGACAAGACTTCCTCTTACAATCTGGACATTTTTCGTAACAGCTATTATTGGTGTTATTTCATTCCCAGTATTATTGTCAGCGGCTTTATTATTAATTTTTGATAGAAGCTTCGGTACTTCATTCTTCTTGTCAGATATTTATATCGCAGGAGAGGTTTTACACTACCAAGGAGGGTCTCCAGTATTGTTTGAGCACTTATTCTGGTTCTTAGGACACCCAGAGGTTTATATCGTAATTTTGCCAGCGATGGGTCTTGTATCTGAAATTATGGCTACAAACTCTCGTAAACCGATTTTTGGTTATAGAGCGATGATTATGTCAGTTCTTGCAATTGCATTTTTGTCTACTATCGTTTGGGGTCACCACATGTTTATTTCAGGTATGAATCCTTTCTTAGGATCTGTATTTACATTTACAACTTTATTGATTGCGATTCCGTCTGCTGTAAAAGCGTTCAACTGGATTACAACTTTATGGAAAGGTAACTTACAGTTCAACCCTGCAATGTTGTTCTCAATCGGAATGGTTTCAACTTTCATCACTGGAGGTTTAACAGGAATCATTTTGGGAGATAGTACTTTAGATATCAACGTTCACGATACATACTTCGTAATTGCTCACTTCCACTTAGTAATGGGTATCTCTGCTCTTTACGGAATGTTTGCTGGTATCTACCACTGGTTCCCTAAAATGTACGGAAGAATGTTGAATAAAAACTTAGGTTACATTCACTTCTGGATAACAGCAGTTTGTGCTTATGGAGTTTTCTTCCCAATGCACTTTATCGGATTAGCTGGTCTTCCAAGACGTTACTATACAAACACTAACTTCCCGTTATTTGACGATTTACAAAATGTTAACGTATTAATTACAACATTTGCTCTTGTAGGAGGTGCGTTCCAATTAGTATTCTTGTATAATTTCTTTGTTAGTATTTTCTACGGTAAGAAAGCAGTTCAAAACCCATGGAGATCTACTACTTTAGAGTGGACTACTCCAGTAGAACATATTCATGGTAACTGGCCAGGTGAAATTCCTCATGTATACCGTTGGCCGTATGACTACAGTAACCCAAATCATGATGTAGATTTTGTACCGCAAAATGTACCAATGAAAGAGGGAGAACAGGTTTTACACCACTAAAAATATTTAAGGCTGTCAGTTTTTGGCAGCCTTTTTTGTTACGTTAAAATTAATGTATCTGATGGTATTACTCTTTTTCTAACTGATAAGTTTATATATCTTTGCAGGATGAATGAGAATCTAGATCCCACTACAAAAGGTTATAATTCTGAAGAATTAGATCTTGAGAAAAGACTGCGTCCGCTGTCATTTGATGATTTTGCCGGGCAAGATCAGGTTTTAGAAAATTTAAAAGTGTTTGTCGCAGCGGCAAATCAACGTGGAGAAGCACTTGACCACGCTTTATTTCATGGCCCTCCAGGTCTTGGAAAAACTACATTGGCTAATATTTTGGCAAATGAACTTCAGGTAGGAATCAAAATTACATCAGGTCCCGTGTTGGATAAGCCAGGTGATTTGGCTGGACTTCTTACAAATCTAGACGAAAGAGATGTTTTGTTTATTGATGAGATTCATAGACTAAGCCCTGTTGTTGAAGAATATTTATATTCTGCAATGGAGGATTTCAAGATCGACATCATGATTGAATCGGGTCCGAATGCAAGAACTGTTCAGATTAATTTAAATCCGTTTACTTTAATCGGCGCAACGACCCGTTCAGGATTGTTAACCGCCCCAATGCGTGCTCGTTTCGGAATATCTTCTCGTTTGCAATATTATACAACTGAGCTTCTAACTACTATAGTTGAGCGAAGCAGCTCTATTTTGAAAATGCCAATTGATTTGGATGCAGCAATTGAAATCGCTGGCCGTAGTAGAGGAACCCCTCGTATAGCGAATGCCTTATTGCGACGAGTAAGAGATTTTGCTCAAATAAAAGGAAATGGAACTATAGATTTAGAAATTGCTCGTTATGCCTTAAAAGCCTTAAATGTGGATGCTCACGGATTGGATGAGATGGATAATAAAATTTTGTTGACGATTATCAATAAGTTTAAAGGTGGTCCGGTTGGATTATCAACATTGGCTACTGCTGTTTCTGAAAGTAGTGAGACTATTGAAGAAGTCTACGAGCCTTTTCTAATTCAGGAAGGTTTTATCATGCGGACTCCACGTGGTCGTGAAGTAACGGATAAGGCGTACAAACATCTTGGCAAGGTAAACACCAATATTATACAAGGCGGTTTGTTCTAAATCTTATTTTTTATGCCAAGAGATAAAAAATATAATTATCCTTCTAAATTATCCATAATCAGATTTTTTTTGGATGCAGAAGGAGTGCGAAAAAATCCTATTCCTTTTCATAAGAGGTACTTTGATAAGTTGGGAGATTCGTTTTCTATTAGGATTGGCTTATCAAGATATATCATTTTATCAAGAGATAATGAAGTAGCACAATACATTTTGGTTAAAAATCAAAGAAACTACAACAAATCTAAATTTCAGTCTGTATATCTTTCCAAATATTTAGGAAAAGGTCTTTTGACCAGTGACGGAGATTTTTGGTTAAAACAAAGAAGACTTATTCAGCCAGCATTTCATAGACAAAAAATGAATATACTGGTTGATAATATGAACAAAACAATTACTTCGGAAATCAGTAATTTAAAAGAAAATCAATTTTTCGATGTTTTTCCAGCAATGAGTGAGTTAGCATTTAATGTCGTAGCTAAATCATTATTTGAGTTTTCTATCTCCGAAGAGAAACTTCACAGAATAAAATTTATAATTGAGGAGGTTCAAAAATTTTTAGTTAAGGAAATCCGGCTTCCCCATAAAGCATTTTGGTTTTCGTTAAGCGGACAAGTCCGAAAACATTTAAAACTAGCGGAGGAAAACAATGCTATTATTCAAGAAATTATTGAAGGAAGAAACGGTTCTAATGAAGAATTCAATGATTTATTGAATATGCTTATGGAAACCCGTTACGAGGATACGGGTGAAGCAATGTCGATGAAACAGTTGATAGATGAAATTAAGGTGCTTTTTATTGCTGGACATGAAACAACTGCTAATGCCTTGACTTTTACGCTGCATTTTTTAGGAAACAATCCCGAAGTGCAGCAGAAAATTTTTGAGGAGATAACAGGAATCGAGGCAGAAACTGCTGATATAATTGAACAGCTTCAAAAAATGGTGTATACCAATGCGGTACTAAATGAATCTATGCGTTTATATCCTCCAGCATGGATAACAGATCGACAAAATGTTGATGATGATTCTCTTATTCATTATAATATCAAAAAAGATACTTTGATTGGTGTTTCTTTTTATGAATTACATCGAAATCCGAAGTACTGGGAAAGACCAGATGAATTTATACCAGAAAGATTTCTTGGAGAGCAGAGGAAGAAATCAATGTCTTATTTTTATCCTTTTGGAGCTGGACCAAGAATGTGTATTGGCAGCGGATTTGCAATCTATGAAATGTGCTTGGCAATTTCACAGATTGTAAAAAAATATACAATTAAATCTAAGAACTCTTCTGTAGAATTTAATCCGCTGGTGACTTTAAAACCAGTCAACGTTGAAGTTTCATTTTCTAAAAGATGAGTATTAATTCAAAAGAAATATATTCAAAATTTATAAAAGAAGAAGCTAAGCGACTTGGTTTTATTTCTTGTGGTATTTCTAAGGCAGGATTTTTAGAAGCTGAAGCTCCTCGTTTAGAAAAGTGGTTGAATCAAAATTATAACGGACAGATGTCGTATATGGAGAACCATTTTGACAAGAGGCTTGATCCTACCTTGCTGGTCGACGATGCCAAAAGTGTGGTTTCTCTTCTCCTTAATTACTATCCTTCGGTCTCTCAAAACGAAGAGAGTTTTAAGATTTCTAAATATGCTTACGGGCAGGATTATCATTTTGTAATAAAAGAAAAACTTAAGGAGTTTCTTCATTCGATTCAAGAGAATATTGGCGAAGTTTCTGGGCGCGCTTTTGTCGATTCGGCTCCAGTTCTAGATAAAGCTTGGGCTGCAAAAAGCGGTTTGGGCTGGATTGGGAAAAACAGTAATCTACTGACCCAGAAAGTTGGCTCTTTCTACTTTATTGCAGAATTAATTCTTGATTTAGAATTAGAACATGACCATGCAGTTACAGATCATTGTGGCACCTGTACAGCTTGTATAGATGCGTGTCCAACTCAAGCGATTGTTGCGCCCTATGTTGTTGACGGAAGTAAATGTATTTCATATTACACAATCGAGTTAAAAGAAAACATTCCTTATGAAATGAAAGGAAAATTTGATGAATGGATGTTTGGCTGCGATACGTGTCAAGACGTTTGTCCTTGGAACAGGTTTTCTAAAGCACATTCTGAGCCTTTATTTAATCCTAATCCTGAACTGTTATCTTTTACAAAAAAAGACTGGACAGAAATTACAGAGGAAACTTTTCGGGCTGTATTTAAAAATTCTCCAATTAAAAGAACCAAATTTGATGGTTTAAAGCGAAATATTAAATTTTTGGAATAGATTTTTTATTATAATTAAGTTTCGCTTATCGAAATGTTTCTTCCGTAAATAATATCTTTCAAATACATTCCAAATAAATAAATCTGAATGGTTGCGTGTAAGATTATTTTTTCTTTTTACATATTTTCTTTAATTTAATAAGGATTGCATAATTTTTTAAGAATTTTCTGTTGTTTTATTGTAATATTCTTAAAAGTAGGCTATTACTGAATTAATTTTACGCAAAGAAAACTGCACTTTGACGTTTTTCCATGTCGTTTATCGAGTAATGTAGCTAGTAATTAGGGCTTTGTATATTTTCGCTGCTCCAAAACTACATTAATTTAACCTAGACGCAGCATTGAGTCTTGAACCTGACATGACCATGGTCCAAACGCTTATCTCTTTATCTAAAAATCTTTTTAAGATTTTTTCTGCATTAGCAAAATCCAATCATTTTCTTTTTTCGTATTTCAACTTTAAGCAGATAAATCGTAACGTTTTTTTTGCCTCAACTATAATTGTTCCACAAACTCAAGTTGTCTATGCTTAACTCTACTTTCGAAAAGATTAATTTATTTAGACTAATCTTTCTTCTTTCATTATTTTTTATCTCTACACAGACTAGGGCACAATTTCCTTACTCTGAATCATTTAAAAATACGACGGCTCCGGGTATTTCTTTTGGGGGTACTCCAACAGCTTTTTTAACGGCACCGAGTATTGATGTAAATGGCAATGGATATTTAAGGCTTACCAATAATAACGGTAATCAAAAAGGCATAATATGGTCAGATTCATATGCTTTTCCATCAGCTTACGGTTTAAATATTTCATTTGAATATTATACTTATGGAGGAAATGGCGCTGACGGAATTGCTTTTGTATTGTTTGATGCTACCGTTGCCTCCGTTGTTCCTGGAGCTTTTGGAGGTTCTCTTGGATACGCGCAACGTAATACTGAAACAGGATTTCCAGGCGGTTATCTGGGAATTGGTATAGATGAATACGGAAATTTTTCGGCTAATAATGAAGGTAAGCTTAATGGTGCTGGAATGCTGCCAAGCAATATAACTTTACGAGGACAAGGATCTGGAACTACAGGTTATCCTTATTTAACACATTCGCAGACCACATCTTTGTCACCAGGTTTTAATGTTGCTGGTGGTAACCGTGCTGCGACAACTTCGGCCAGTGCCGGATTTAGAAAAGTAAATATAAAACTTAGTCCGCGCTCGATGGGAGGATTTTTTATTACGGTAAGTGTCACTAATGGAAGCACTTCAACGACCATTATAAACAATTACGCTTACACAACAGCGAGTCCGCCAAATCTTAAATTTGCTTTGACCTCATCTACAGGAGGTTCAAACAATTATCATGAAATAAGGAATTTAGATATAAGTGTCGATTCGTCTACCTTACTGACGCCTGTCGCAAATGCAGATACTTTTGTTGGCTGTAAAGGCGCATCGGCTACATCTGGAGATATTACATCGAATGATAACGGAACAGTAAATACTCTTGGAACAACAAATAAGGCATCTGTAGATTTAGATCCATCAACAACAGGTATCCAAAATTCATTTACTGTGGCTAATAAAGGTACATTTACCTATGATGCTGCAACAGGAAGAGTTACTTTTAATCCGATAGATGCTTCAATCGTAGGACCAATAGCCATAAACTATACATTCAATGATACCTATGGTAAAACATCTAATAGTTCTACTATTACTTACAATGTGTATACACCAATAACGAATAATACCATTACAGCACCGGGGACAACAGCTTTTTGTGGAACGTCTGGCAATGCGGCAAACATTGTTGGTTCTACGGCTGGAGGAGGAACTGGTGTGATAACGTATCAGTGGCAAAGCAGTTTAGATAATATAGCTTTTAATTCGATCGGAGTAACAACAGAAAGTTATGATCCACCTGCAATTACTGCGACAACTTATTATAGACGTGTGGCAATTTCTTCTGGTTGTCAGGATATTAGTAATGTAGTGAAGATTACTATTGATTCACCGTCATCAAACACAACATCAACAGCAGCCATCTGTGAAACTGGGACTAAAACTTTAGTTGGCTCACCTATAGGAGGAACTTGGAGCATTGTTGCGGGAGGAGGAACTATTTCTGGAAATGTTTACACACCGGCTAATATTGCCGCAGACACAAATGTAACGGTTAGATACACCCGATCGGCAGGAAGCTGTGGCACTGCCAGTTCTGCCGACGCAACATTTTTAGTAAATTATGTTCGCGATGTCCAAAATACGACATCAACAACATCAATCTGTGAATGTACAACTAAATCATTAACGGCAAATATTTCAGGAGGGACCTGGAGTATTGTCTCGGGTGGAGGTTCCATTTCAGGAAATACATATACACCTGCAAATGTTTCAATTGATACGAGAGTAACTGTAAGATACACTCTTGCAGGAAATGGTGCCTGTGGAGCGACAACTTCCGATGTTTCTTTTACGGTTAATGTTGATAGTGATAATGATGGAGTCGCTGATGTAGCTGATTTAGATGATGATAATGATGGGATTTTGGATACCGTAGAATGTCCTGCCTCTACAACAAATATTGCTATTGACGGCCTTACATTTTTATCGGGCTCAGGCTCTGCATCAAATATAAATGTCGGGGATTATCTGTTGAAGAGCAATGCCGTGAATTATTTGGGAGTTACTTATGATATGGTTATCAAAATTCTTTCAATGCAGGTTCCCACAGGAAAGTTGGATATTACTACTGCATCACCAGCAGGGACTTTACAATTAAGTGATGCTATACCGAATGAAAATCCGTATGTTACTTACTCGATGACTATGGTGAGATCTGGGTCTGCTACAGCAGGAAACCCTCTTGGTGCGCCAGCTCCAATAGGGAAATTATGGGTAACAGTAGCAGATCTTGATGGAAACGGAACAGGTTCGGGTAATGAATTGGGCGATGTTGGAGGATATTCTTCTTCTTTAAATCCTGAATATTTGATTGTTGGATCTAATCTAAGCAACCTTGGCTTTATGTCTGGGGGGCCTACTGGATTTAATAGCTTTAGGCCAACCTTAATACCAGGTATAAATGCTTCAGAAACCGACCTTACTTATGCATATCAAGCATCTTTCACTTCTTATACTACAGGTGAATTTGTGTTTGGAATTACAGGATCTAGGACAGGAACGGTTAGTAGAAAACAGGTTTTATCACTTCGCTCTGAATATGCTTGTGATCGCGATGGGGACGGAATTCCAAATCAGCTCGACTTGGATTCTGATGGAGATTCTTGTTCAGATGCAAACGAATATTACAACTCAAGAACTGCTGATGGAAACGATGGAGGGGTTTATGGTACTGGTACACCAGTAGTCAATTCAAACGGGACAGTTCAGGCGGCAACTTATTCTGGATCTTATGTAAATCCGCTTTCTCCAGGAACAGCAAGTACAGTTGGTACACATCCGTCAAATCAGACAGCTTCTGCTACAGGTACGGCATCTTTTTCGGTTGCTGTCTCTGGTGGCTCAGGAACTACACAATATCAATGGCAGGTTAGTACAGATAATGGAGCTTCTTGGAATGCGATTACAAATGGAAGTACTTATTCTAATGTTAATACAGCAAATTTAAGTCTGACCGCTATAACATGTTCAATGAACAATTATAGATATAGAGCTTTAATTACGCAATCAGATTTTATTTGTGGAAATGTAAGTTCAAACAGTGCTACTTTAACAGTATCAAATCCGACAGCATTATCTTTAACCGGAAGTACAATTTGTGCTTCTCCAGGAAATAACGGTGCTATAACATCCGGCACTTCGGTGACAGGAATTAATTATCAATTATATAATTCCAGTAATACAGCGGTTCAATCTGCAAAAGCGGGTACAGGAGCTTCTTTATCTTGGACCGGATTAGCAGGAGCTAATGGCTATTATGTGATAGGAACTAACGCCACTACAGGGTGTTTTTCTACTAGTAACGTAGTAAATGTTGCAGTAAATGCCACACCTGCAACACCTATTGTGACGGTAGTGGACAACTGTGACGGCACCTCTACCTTGTCGACTACGGCTTCAGGAACTCTTTTATGGAGCACGGGAGCATCAACGTCAAGCATCACGGTTTCTACAGCGGGAACTTATACGGTTACTGCGACTGTAAACGGATGCACGAGCGCTGCAGGTTCAGGAACTGCCGCTCCCAAGGCCACACCTGCAACGCCATTATTGAGTATCATTACACAACCAATTTGCGGGACATCAACAGGAAGTTTTGCTATAACAAATTACAATTCTTCATATACGTATAACATAACTCCTTCTGGCGCGTCATTAAATACGTCAACAGGAGTAATAACAGCACAAAAAGGTACTTATACAGTAAGTTCAACATTTAATGGATGTACATCTTCCAGCTCAGCAGCAGTTACAATTAATTCTGAAATTTGTGCTAATGATGATAATACTTTTGCTGTTCAAACACCTGGAACAATAAGCTCAACAACTGTTGGAAATATTACTACAAATGATACTTTAGATGGTATTGCGGTTACATCATCAAATACAGATGTTACACCCGTAACCAATGGTCCTTTAAGCATAGATTCTGATGGAGTGTTAACTCTTGCTCCTAATACTGTTTCAGGGACTTATAGTATTACTTATCAATTATGTGAAACAGGTTTAAATTCTGGAAATTGTGACACGGCTCAAGCAACTGTTACGGTTAAACGAGCTATCGATGCAGTAACCGAAACTACAGCCTCAATCAATGGGAATACTGGTGGCACAACAGTCTCCTTAACAGCAAATGATACTTTAAATGGAAATATAGTTGTAATAGGTGCTAATCCAGGTGAAGTTACTCTCAATAGTACAGGTTCCTTGCCAATAGGTTTGACTTTAAATGCCAATGGTACTGTAACAATCGCTCCAAATACTCCAACAGGAAACTATAATGTAGAATATACAATTTGTGAAGTTGGAAGTGTTCCTGCGAACTGCGATACAACTATTTCTGTTGTGACAGTCGTTGCTCCAGCTATTGACGCCGTAACCGAAACAACTGCCTCAATCAACGGCAACACAGGCGGAAACACAGCCTCATTGACAGCAAACGATACCCTGAACGGAAATCCGGTGGTAATCGGGACTTCTGCTGGACAGGTCAAACTGACCGGAATCACGGTTCCGCCAGGATTGACGCTGAATGCGGACGGAACGGTTACGGTTGCGCCGAACACTCCGTCAGGAAACTACAATGTGGAATACAGCATCTGCGAAATCACGAATCCGACAAACTGTGATACGGTGGTTTCTATCGTAACAGTAGGCGCACCGACAATTGACGCCGTAACAGAAACGACAGTTTCAATCAACGGAAACACAGGCGGAACTACTGCTCCATTGACAACTAATGACACGCTGAACGGAAATCCGGTGGTAATCGGGACTTCTGCTGGACAGGTCAAACTGACTGAAATCAATGTTCCGTCAGGATTGACGCTGAATGCGGACGGAACGGTTACGGTTGCTCCGAACACTCCGTCAGGAAACTACAATGTGGAATACAGCATCTGCGAGATTACCAATCCGACAAACTGTGATACGGCGACTTCTATCATAACAGTAGGCGTACCGACAATTGACGCCGTAACCGAAACTACAGCATCAATCAACGGAAACACAGGTGGCACAACAGGCTCATTGACAGAAAACGACACCTTGAACGGAAATCCGGTTGTAATCGGAACTTCTGCTGGACAGGTCAAACTGACTGAAATCAATGTTCCGTCAGGATTGACGCTGAATGCGGACGGAACGGTTACGGTTGCTCCGAACACTACGTCAGGAAACTACAATGTGGAATACAGCATCTGCGAAATCACGAATTCGACAAACTGTGATACGGTGGTTTCTATCGTAACAGTAGGCGCACCGACAATTGACGCCGTAACAGAAACGACAGTTTCAATCAACGGAAACACAGGCGGAACTACTGCTCCATTGACAACTAATGACACGCTGAACGGAAATCCGGTGGTAATCGGGACTTCTGCTGGACAGGTCAAACTGACTGAAATCAATGTTCCGTCAGGATTGACGCTGAATGCGGACGGAACGGTTACGGTTGCTCCGAACACTCCGTCAGGAAACTACAATGTGGAATACAGCATCTGCGAGATTACCAATCCGACAAACTGTGATACGGCGACTTCTGTGGTACAGGTGAGCGCGGGCAATCTTGTGGCAAATACAGATGCTATTCCGTCTGTCATCGGAACAAGCAATCCACAGACTTTGGGCGTTAACGTATTCGACAATGACACGAAAAACGGACTTCCACTGGTTCCTTCAGATGTAACGCTGACAACTTCGACGCCAGACCCGAAAGGATACCTGACGCTGAATCCAGACGGAACCGTAACGCTTGGAGCGAATCCTCCGGCTGGAACTTATGAATTGACATATACAATCTGTGAGAAGCTGAATCCTTCGAACTGCAGCTCGAATACCGTAAGTGTGATAGTAGGAATGCCAATTATCGATGCTGTAACCGAAACAACTGCCTCAGTCAACGGAAACACAGGCGGAACAACAGCCTCATTGGCAGCAAATGATACGTTGAACGGAAATCCGGTGGTAATCGGAACTTCTGCCGGGCAGGTCAAACTGACCGGAATCAATGTTCCGTCAGGATTGACGCTGAATGCGGACGGAACTGTGACGGTTGCTCCGAACACTCCGTCAGGAAACTACAATGTGGAATACAGCATCTGCGAAATCACGAATCCGTCGAACTGCGATACGGTAGTTTCTGTAGTACAGGTGAGCGCAGGAAATCTAGTGGCAAATACAGATGCTATTCCGTCTGTCATCGGAACAAGCAATCCACAGACTTTGGGCGTTAACGTATTCGACAATGACACGAAAAACGGACTTCCACTGGTTCCTTCAGATGTAACGCTGACAACTTCGACGCCAGATGCGAAAGGATACCTGACGCTGAATCCAGACGGAACCGTAACGCTTGGAGCGAATCCTCCGGCCGGAACTTATGAACTGGCATATACAATCTGTGAGAAGCTGAATCCTTCGAACTGCAGCTCGAATACCGTAAGTGTAACGGTAGGAATGCCAATTATTGATGCGGTAACAGAAACAACTGTCTCAATCAACGGAAACACAGGCGGCACAACAGGCTCATTGACAGAAAACGACACCTTGAACGGAAATCCGGTTGTAATCGGAACTTCTGCTGGACAGGTCAAACTGACCGGAATCACGGTTCCGCCAGGATTGACGCTGAATGCGGACGGAACGGTTACGGTTGCTCCGAACACTCCGTCAGGACACTACAATGTGGAATACAGCATCTGCGAAATCACGAATCCGACAAACTGCGATACGGTGGTTTCAGTAGTACAGGTGAGCGCTGGCAATCTTGTAGCAAATACAGATGCTATTCCGTCTGTCATCGGAACAAACAATCCACAGACTTTGAGCGTTAACGTATTCGACAATGACACGAAAAACGGACTTCCATTGGTTCCCTCAGACGTAACGCTGACAACTTCGACGCCAGATGCGAAAGGATACCTGACGCTGAATGCAGACGGAACCGTAACGCTTGGAGCGAATCCTCCGGCCGGGACTTATGAACTGGAATATACGATCTGTGAGAAACTGAATCCTTCGAACTGTACAGAAGCTATAGTTAAGGTAGTAGTTATAACTAGCAATGGACCATCAAAACCGAACCAGATTACTTTGGTTAACGATACTAATATAAGTGTTGACGGAATTAATGGTGCGCTTGAGTTTGTAAATGTTTTAGATAATGATTTAATCAACGGACAACCGATAAATCCTGCCACTGTTAAAGTTTCAACCTTAACTCCAAATGCATATTTTGAATGGAATACAGATGGAACCGTAAATGTTAAACCAAATACTCCGGGAGGAAATTATACACTTACCTATGAGGTGTGCGATAAAGTAAATTCACTTAACTGTGCAACGGCAGTAGTAAATGTTTTTGTTGAAGTACCAGCGATTGCCGTCGTAAAAACTGCATTGTTTAATGATGAAAACGCAAGCGGCTTTGCAAATTCAGGAGAAACTATTACATACAAATTTACAGTAACCAATACAGGAAATGTTCCGTTAAAAGGAATTACATTAAAAGATCCGCTAACAGGTGTAGTAGTAAGCGGAAGCCCAATCGATTTGGATGTAAACGAATCGAACGACTCCAATTTTACTGCAGTTTACAAAATAACACAAGAGGATATTAATCGCGGAAGCATAACCAATCAGGCGAGTGTTTCAGGAAACAGTGCTAGAGGAGTAATGGTTGAAGACCTGTCGGATGATTCGACTATTAATGGAGATAAGCCAACTGTTCTTGAATTAAATGGATGTGTAATCAAAGTGTTTAACGCTTTCTCTCCAAACGGCGATGCTAAAAATGCAAGATTCTACATCCAGGGCATTGAATGTTATCCTGATAATACAGTTGAAATTTATAACCGCTGGGGAGTTTTGGTTTTCAATATGAATCGCTACAACAACGAAGACCGCGTCTTTGTTGGATTTTCAGAAGGAAGAACTACAATCAAACAAACAGACGGTCTGCCGGTAGGAACTTATTTCTACATTTTAAAATATAAAGACAGCAGCTCAAAACCGCACGAACAATCAGGTTACTTATACATTAATAAATAAAAATAATATGCGGTTCAGTTTAATGCTGGACCGCTTATAAAGCTTTCGAAATGAAAAAATTAGTTTTAGTTTTTATGTTTTTTTCTGTTTGGTGTAGCGCTCAGCAAGACGCTCAGTTTACACAATACATGTATAATACAATCGAAATCAATCCTGCATATGCGGGTTCAAGGGGAGCTTTGAGCGTTTTTGGTTTGTATCGTACACAATGGGTAGGTCTTGACGGTGCACCAGAAACCAGCACATTTTCTGTAAATACTCCTCTTAATAATAACAGATTAGGACTGGGGGTTTCGTTGGTAAATGATAAAATCGGACCAACAAACGAAAATACTTTGTCTGCAGATTTCTCTTATACAGTTCCTACTTCAGAAAGTTTTGATTTGTCTTTTGGGATTAAGGCAACAGCAAATATGTTCAATCTTGATGTCAACAAACTAAGTTTCGAGAATCAGGACGATCCGCAGTTTCAGAACTTAGACAATAAAATCACGCCCAATATTGGAGCAGGAGTTTACTGGCACTCCGATCGTGCTTATGTAGGTTTGTCGGTACCTAATTTTATAGAAACCAATCGTTACAACAATGACGATACAGCTATTTTTAAAGAAAAGATCAATTATTACTTAATCGCAGGATATGTATTCAATCTGGATCGATTGCAGTATGTTAAGTTTAAGCCTGCCTTAATGACTAAAATGGTAGAAGGCGCCCCCTTGCAAGTAGATGTTTCAGGAAACTTTATGTTCAACGACAAATTTGTTCTAGGTCTAGCTTACCGCTGGAGTGCTTCTGTAAGTGCCATGGCCGGATTTCAAATTACAAACGGATTGTATTTAGGTTATGGTTACGATCATGAAACAACTCAGTTAAGAAAATACAATTCTGGTTCACATGAAATTTTCTTAAGATTTGAGTTTTTCAATAAGTATAATAAAATGATTTCCCCAAGATTTTTTTAATTCGATAAGCTATGAAAATCAAAATAATTACGCTTTTTTTATTGTTAGTCGGTGTTTTTTCTACTCTGAATGCTCAGAATGCTTTTTCGAGCTTAGGACTAAAATCGGCTGATAAAAAATACGAGGATTATGCTTATGCAGATGCCATAAAAGCATATGAAGCTCTGTTGAGTAAAAATGAAAAAGACGAAAGGTCGGTTCAAAGATTGGCTAATTCCTATTATTTCATTGGTGATTTTTCAAATGCACTAAAATGGTACGAAGAGTTGTTTAAAATCAATGAAAATCAAGAATCTGAATGTTTGTACCGATATGCGCAGTGTCTTAAATCTGCTGGAAATTATAACAAAGCCAATGAGGTTTTAGAAAGATTCAATCAGAAAGCGGCATCAGAAAAACGAGCATCTTTAATTCAAAATGATAAAAATTATTTAGACGAAATTAAGTTGAATTCAGGTCGTTTTCAAATTGCCGATGCCGGAATCAATTCACCTTATTCAGAATACGGAAGTATTGTCTTAAACAATAAAATTGTATTTACGTCTGCGAGAGATACTGGCGGAATTGCAAAAGCAAGTTTTCGATGGACAAACAAATCGTTCTCTAAATTATACACAGCCGCTCTCATGCCAGATGGAAGCGTGGGAAAGCCAATTCTTTTTCTTAAAAATGAAAACAGGAAATTTAATGAATCGACTCCTGTTTTTACAAAAGATGGACGTGTAATGTATTTTACGCGAAATAACTTTATTAACGGAAAAAGAGGAAGAAATGATAAAAAAGTGACTCTTCTGAAACTTTATAAAGCTGAACTGATTAATGGTGAATGGGGAAATGTAAAAGAACTTCCCTTTAACAGCAATCAGTACAGCACTGCACATCCGGCGTTAAGTTTAGACGAAAAGACACTTTATTTTGTTTCAGACATGCCAGGAACTATAGGGCAGTCAGACTTGTATAAAGTAAAAATAAATGCAGACGGAACTTTTGGAGCTCCCGAAAATCTTGGTAATGCAATTAATACAGAAGGAAGAGAAACGTTCCCATTCATCTCAGGAGATAATGAACTTTATTTTGCTTCAGACGGACGTCCAGGATTAGGTGGATTGGATGTTTTCGTTGCAAAGATAAAAGATAACGAACCGCTGGATGAAATTCAGAATGTTGGTGAACCGATCAACAGCAGGCAAGATGATTTTGCTTTTATTATTGACAGCAAAAACAGAAATGGTTTTTTCTCTTCAAACAGAGAAAACGGACAAGGACTAGACGACATTTATCGATTTACAGAGACTAAACGATTAATCTGCGAACAAGATATAACCGGAACAGTTGTAGATGCAGAATCTACTGAAACACTTAACGGCGCCGCTTTAATTTTGTTTGATGAAAAGCTTAATGCCTTACAGTCTATCATTTCTGACGAAAAAGGAAATTTTATTTTCCCAAAAATAAAATGTGGTAGAAAATACTCCATCCGATCTTCTAAAAATGAATACGGTATAAAAGAAGTGCAACTAAGCCTAAAAAGAGAAAACGGAAGTACAGCAATTGTCATTAACATGAATAAAATGTTTAAGCCGATTGCAGCGAAAACTATCGAAATAAAAAAAAATGGTGCCAAACCAGTAAATATCGGACCTATAAAAGTGGGTACAGATTTAGCAAAAGTACTCAAGCTTCCGATGAATTTCTTTGATCTTAATAAAGCTACAATCAAAAAGACATCTGAACCTCAGTTAAATAAGCTAGTCGCAGTTTTAAAGGAATATTCAACAATAAAACTAGATATCCGTTCTCATACAGACAGTAGGTCATCAGCTGCAAGCAACCAGATTTTGTCCGACAAGAGAGCGCAGTCAACCAAAGACTGGTTGGTAAAAAATGGGATAGATTCAAGTCGTTTAACAGCCAAAGGATATGGAGAAACGCAATTGGTGAACAAATGTGCAGACGGAGTGCAATGCACTGAAAAAGAACACATGCAGAACAGACGAAGCGAATTTATAATTGTGAGTTTGTAATTTATTTATAACATTAAGAATCAAAGACCTCTTCTGAAAAACAGTAGAGGTTTTTTTATGAATTAAATCTCAAAAAAATCAAATTGATGTATTTTCGATAAAAAAGCTTCGTAAAATAACAGCTTCATTACAAGAAAAATTCAAAAAGCTGAATTATGTTTTATAATGTTTAAAATGAATGAGTTGCGTATCATAAAAAAGAGAATAACCAAACATTGTAATCAATTTTTTATAACTTTATAGGATTCAAAATTTTTCAGATATGACGGCAGAACAAATTTTAAACACAAAAGGGAAAAATGTTTATTCAGTACTTTCAACAAATACTGTTTACGAGGCTTTGAAAGTGATGGGCGAAAAAAACATAGGAGCAATTTTGGTAATAGACGACAACAATTTAAAAGGAATACTTTCGGAACGGGATTATGCCAGAAAAATTGTTTTGAAAGACAAATCATCCAAAGAGACCTTTGTTCATGAAATCATGGAAAAAAATGTAATAACAATAACTTTGTCAGACAATCTAGATTCTTGCATGGAGTTAATGAGCACCAATAGAATAAGACATTTGCCGGTTATTGATAATGAAATCGTGGTTGGAATTATTTCTATCAGCGATGTGGTCAAAGCAATTATAGAATCACAAAAAGACACTATAAATCATCTAAATTCTTATATTTCTCAATAAGAAAACTCAAAAGATACATTATTATGAATAGTCCAGATTGTCTGGACTATTTTTTTGCGGAGTTTTAAATATAATTTTAAGAAAAGAAAATTGCAAAACGATGCCATTTTAAACGAAGACTTATATCTTTGTAAGCTAGAATAAAAGCTAAAATAATGAACAAAGAGAGTAAAAAAAGAGAGGCATTACTGTACCACGCAGAGCCAACTCCAGGAAAAATTCAGGTAGTTCCAACAAAAAAATATGCAACTCAGAGAGACTTATCGCTGGCTTATTCGCCGGGAGTTGCAGAACCTTGTTTAGCAATTGCAGAAAACATCGAAGACGTCTATAAATATACAGCAAAAGGTAATTTAGTTGCCGTAATTTCAAATGGTACAGCCGTATTAGGTCTTGGTGATATTGGTCCAGAAGCAGGAAAACCTGTAATGGAAGGAAAAGGTCTATTGTTTAAAATATTCTCTGATATCGATGTTTTTGACATCGAAGTAGATACAAAAAATGTTGAAGAATTTATTCAGACTGTAAAAAATATTGCTCCAACCTTTGGAGGTATTAACCTTGAAGACATTAAAGCACCAGAATCTTTTGAAATCGAAAGAAGGTTAATCGAAGAGTTGGATATTCCCGTAATGCACGATGATCAGCACGGAACGGCAATTATTTCTTCAGCTGCCTTAATCAATGCGCTTGAATTGGCAGGAAAAAAAGCTGAAGATGTAAAAATGGTAGTGTCGGGAGCAGGATCTGCTGCAATAGCCTGTACAGATTTGTATGTCTCCTTAGGAGTAAAAGTTGAAAACATCTTAATGTTTAACAGTAAAGGGCTTTTAACAAAAGATAATCCCTCGCTATCAGAACTGCAACTGAAATATGCAGTTAATGGAGAAAAAATCGAATTGGCAGAAGCCGTAAAAGGTGCAGATGTCTTTATCGGATTGTCTTCTGGAAATATTCTTTCACCAGAGATGTTGCTTACAATGGCGAAAAGTCCGATTGTTTTTGCGATGGCAAATCCTAATCCAGAAATCGATTATAATCTAGCTGTTGAAACTCGTAAAGATGTTATTATGGCTACGGGACGCTCAGATTTTCCTAATCAAGTAAATAATGTTTTAGGCTTCCCTTATATTTTTAGAGGAGCATTAGATGTTCGTGCTAGAAAAATTAACGAAGAAATGAAAATGGCTGCTGTAAAAGCATTAGCTATTTTGGCAAAAGAACCCGTTCCGGAACAGGTTAACGTAGCTTATGGAGCGACAAAACTTGGTTTTGGGCAAGAATATATAATTCCTAAGCCGTTCGATCCTCGATTGATTACCGTTGTCGCACCTGCAGTTGCAAAAGCAGCAATGGAATCTGGTGTTGCAAAAAATCCTATTACCGACTGGACAGCCTATGAAGATGCACTTCGCGAACGCATGGGTAACGATAATAAAATGGTGCGTTTGATTACAAACCGAGCTAAATTAGACCCTAAAAAAGTTGTTTTTGCTGAGGCTGATCAGTTGAATGTTTTAAAAGCGGCGCAGATCGTTTATGAAGACGGAATTGGTCTTCCAATTTTATTAGGAAACAAAGAAACTATCTTAGAATTAAAAACAGAATTAGGTTTTGATGCTGTTTTGGAGATAATTGATCCGAAAACAAACGAGGAAGAAGCGAGACGGAACCGTTTTGCTCAGTCATTCTGGGAGTCAAGAGAACGCAGGGGAGTTTCTAAGCTTGATGCTGAAAAATTCATGCGCGAACGAAATTACTTTGCAGCTATGATGGTAAATGAAGGAGAAGCAGATGCTTTGGTAACAGGTCATTCAAGAAGTTATCCGAGTGTTGTAAAGCCAATGCTTCAACTGATTCCTAAAGCATCTGGAGCTTCATTGGTTGCAACTGCCAATATGATGCTCACTTCACGTGGACCGATGTTCTTGTCTGATACAGCTATAAATATTAATCCGTCTTCAGAAGATTTAGTGAATATTGCACTTATGACGGCAAAAACAGCTAAAATGTTCGGAATCGAGCCAGTAATCGCTATGGTTTCGTACTCAAACTTTGGTTCATCAACGCATCAAAATGCAGCCAAAGTTAGAGAAGCGGTAGCGTATTTGCATAAAAATCATCCGGATATGGTCGTAGATGGTGAAATTCAGGCTGACTTTGCCCTAAATTCAGAAATGCTTCAGGAAAAATTTCCATTTTCTAAATTGGCAGGCAAAAAGGTGAATACTTTGATATTTTCAAATCTAGAAGCTGCGAATATTACTTATAAGCTTCTTAAAGAGTTGTATAAAGTAAATTCTATCGGACCTATTATGATGGGAATGAGCAAACCAGTTCACATTTTCCAACTCGGAGCAAGCGTAGAGGAGATGGTTAATATGGCAGCAATTGCCGTTATTGACGCTCAGGAAAAAGAGAATAAAAAAAATAAACAAGCTCAATAAATCAATCTGCAACAGTTAATAATATTGACGTAATATTATTACATTTTTGTTATATATTTGGAACTGATAAATTATACTTATGATAGCGCATTTGCAGGGAAAGTTAGTTGAAAAAAATCCAACAGAAGTTGTAATTGATTGTGGAGGTGTTGGTTATCAGGTGAATATTTCACTTCATACTTTCTCATTGATTCCAAATTCTGATTACATAAAATTGTATACGCATCTTCAAATAAAAGAAGATGCGCATACTTTGTATGGTTTTGCCGAAAAGTCAGAACGAGAAATTTTCAGAATGTTATTATCAGTTTCAGGAATCGGGGCTGGTATAGCTAGAACCATGCTTTCGTCAATAGAGCCAAAGCATATTATTAATGCAATTGCTTCTGGGGATGTCGCTGTTATCCAGTCTATAAAAGGAATTGGAAACAAAACAGCACAAAGAGTGATCTTGGATTTAAAAGAAAAAGTTGTTAAATTATACGATTTAGACGAAGTTTTAGCGGTTCAGAACAATAGAAATAAAGATGAAGCGTTATCTGCTCTAGAAGTTCTAGGATTTGTGCGTAAAGCTTCTGAAAAAGTGGTAGAACGAATTGTTAGGGAAGATCCAGAAGCTACTGTCGAAACTATTATCAAAAAAGCTTTAAAGAGCCTGTAAAATCATTTTATATTAAAGAATTCTATGCGTAAAATTTGTATTTTGTTGCTGATTTTATTGTGCGGTAATTTTTTGCATGCGCAGGTCTCACCCGCAGCTCAAGATACAACTAAGACTCAGTTTTCTGTAGGGAAAATTGATATTGAGGACCCTCCAAGCGTAGTTAAGGCTTACAGATACGACCCAATAACAGATCGTTACATCTATTCTAATACTGTTGATGGTTTTAATGCCAACTACCCGTTAATCTTAACTCCAAAGGAATACGAAGATTTGGTTTTGAAAGAATCCAGAAGAGATTATTTCAGAAAAAAAGCCGATGCTATTACCGGAAAAAAACAAGGAAGCGAAGCGGCAAAGAAAGATTTGCTGCCTAGATATTACATTAATTCCAGTCTTTTTGAAACTATTTTTGGGAGCAATACTATTGATGTAAAACCCACAGGGTCAGTAGAAATGGACTTAGGGTTGCGTTACACAAAGCAGGACAATCCGGCTTTTTCGCCTAGAAACAGATCCAGTCTAACATTTGACTTTGACCAAAGAATCAGTATGAGCCTTATGGGAAAAGTGGGAACGCGATTGGAAGTAAATGCCAATTACGACACCCAGTCTACTTTTGCTTTTCAGAATTTATTCAAATTGGCTTATACCCCTTCAGAAGATGATATTATTCAGAAAGTCGAGGTAGGTAATGTGAGCATGCCACTAAATAGTACATTAATTCGTGGTGCTCAAAGTCTTTTTGGAGTTAAAACACAACTCCAGTTCGGACGAACTACTGTGACGGGTGTATTCTCGGAACAGAAGTCACAAACCAAAAGCATAGTCGCAGAAGGTGGCGGAACGGTTCAGAATTTTGACCTTTTTGCATTAGATTATGATAATGACCGTCATTTCTTTTTATCTCAATATTTTAGAGACCGCTACGATGCTTCATTAGAAAATTATCCTTTAATAAAAAGCCGTGTACAGATTACACGTCTGGAAGTATGGGTTACAAACAAACAGAATAGGATTGCGGCAAACAATAATAACTTAAGAAATATTATCGCGCTTCAGGATTTGGGAGAAGGTCAGCTTACGAATGTTCCCGACGATGAATTGGTGGTTATCAGTTCTACAGCAGGTTTCTTTAATGGCCAACCAATAGATTCTCCAACCGACAACTCCAACAATAAATATAATCCAGCGACAATTGGCCAGCCAGGATCTTTCTTAAATACTAACATCCGAGAAATTGTAACTGCAAAGTCTGGATTCAACAATACAAATGTCAGCGAGGCAAGAGATTACTCTGTGCTCGAAAATGCCAGAAAATTAACAGTCAATACCGAGTACACTTTCAATCCACAGTTAGGATATATTTCGTTGCAGCAGCGTTTGGCAAATGATGAAATCTTGGCAGTTGCTTTTGAATATACAGTTGGGGACAAGGTGTATCAGGTTGGAGAATTTGGAAGTGACGGTGTTGATGCAACAGTCGTAACGGGAAACAACAATGCAAATCAGGCTATTATTACGCAAAGTTTGGTATTGAAAATGCTTAAGAGCAATTTGACAAACGTTCAAAATCCGGTTTGGAACCTGATGATGAAAAACGTTTATCAGATTCCGCAAGCTTATCAAATCAAACAGGAAGATTTCAGACTAAACATTCTTTATACAGATCCTTCTCCAATAAATTACATTTCGCCAGTTATCGGAAGCCCTTTTCCAGCGAATCCGGCTCCTCAAGATAGAGTTGAGGAAACTCCATTATTGAATGTATTCAATTTGGATCGTCTAAATTATAACAACGACCCACAGACCGGTGGAGATGGTTTTTTTGATTACGTTCCCGGAGTTACGGTTGACGTTCAAAATGCCCGAATTATTTTTACCACAAAAGAGCCTTTCGGAGAGCTTTTATTTAGAAAATTAAATAATGGCAACGGAGAGAATTACAATGACCCGACTACTTATAACCCGAATCAGCGAAAATATGTGTTTAGGAATATGTACCGAAACACACAGGCGGGAGCTTTGCAGGACAGTGATAAAAATAAGTTCTTATTAAGAGGAAAATACAAATCTTCAGGAAGTAATGGTATTCCGATTGGAGCTTTCAATGTTCCGCAGGGATCTGTTGTGGTTATGGCCGCAGGAAGAAGATTGGTTGAAGGAATAGATTACAGCGTAGATTATCAATTAGGAAGAGTCCAGATTCTAGATCCTTCTCTTCAGGCGTCAAATACTCCCATTGAGGTTTCATTAGAAAATAATTCCATTTTCGGCCAGCAAACCAGAAGATTTATGGGAGTTAATGTCGAACATAAAATTTCGGATAAATTTGTATTAGGAGGAACATATTTGAAAATGACGGAACGTCCTTTTACCCAAAAATCAAGTTATGGGCAGGAATCTGTTAACAATACCATCTTTGGATTTAACGGAAACTATTCTACAGAAGTTCCTTTTTTAACCAGATTAGCAAACAAATTGCCAAACGTTGATACAGATGTTCCTTCGAACCTTTCTATTAGGGGAGAGGTTGCTTTCTTAAAACCAGATGCACCAAAAGCAAGTGATTTTGAAGGAGAAGCTACCATTTATGTAGATGACTTCGAAGGTTCTCAGACTACAATAGACATGAGATCTGCTTATGCTTGGAGTTTATCTTCAACGCCATTTATAAATTCAATAAACGACAACACTTTTAATGCTAATTCTAATACTTTAGAATACGGTTACAAACGTGCGAAACTAGCTTGGTACACTATTGATCCAGTTTTCTATGCATCTAAGCCTTCAGGAATTTCAAACGATGATCTTTCATTAAACAGTACCAGAAGAGTTTACAGCCGTGAACTTTATCCGAATACAGATATTGCCCAAGGACAAATACAGGTTATCAATACTTTGGATCTTACTTATTATCCTTCAGACAGGGGGCCTTATAATAATAACCCAACTTTTGGCAGCAGTGATCCAGCGAGCAATTTCGGCGGAATCATGCGTGCTTTAAATTCGACCAACTTTGAGCAGGGAAATGTTGAGTACATTCAGTTTTGGGTACTTGACCCGTATGTTGGAAATGGTCAAGCAGCAACGAACAACACTGGTAAAATTTATTTCAATTTAGGAGAGGTATCAGAAGACGTTTTAAAAGACGGAAGAAAGCAGTACGAAAATGGTTTGGGGCCAGATCAGATAATGGTAAATCCGCAACCGATTTGGGGAGATGTTCCAGCTTCTCAGTCGCTTATTTATGCTTTTGATACAAATCCAGAAAATCGCAGAAACCAAGACGTTGGTCTAGATGGGCTTCCAAACTCACGAGAAGGTGCTGTTTATACCAATTATGCAAATGAGGCCGATCCAGCGGCAGACGATTACACCTATTATCTCAATACAGACGGAGGTGTCTTAAACCGTTATAAAAAATACAATGGGGTAGAAGGAAACTCAGCCGTAAGTGTTGATGATCCGAATCGAGGTTCGACTACTTTGCCTGATGTAGAGGATATTAACCGAGATAACACAATGAACACAATCAATGCTTACTATGAGTACAGTATTGATATCAAACCAGGAATGGATGTAGGTGATAAATATGTTACAGATGTTCGTCCAACGACTGTCGATCTTCCAAACGGAAGCACCACCAATGCAAGATGGATCCAGTTTAAAATTCCGGTTTCGCAGCCACAAAATACGATCGGAAATATAACCGATTTTAGATCTATTCGTTTCATGCGTATGTTCATGACCGGATTTAATGACCAAGTAACAGTTCGTTTTGGAGCTTTAGATTTGGTTCGTGGGGAGTGGAGAAGATACACGGGTACTTTAGATGCAAACGATCCGACTCCAGACGATGATGGTGTAGAATTTGATGTAGCCGCAGTTAACATTCAGGAAAATGGTACAAAATGTCCTGTAAATTATGTTATGCCTCCAGGAGTGCAAAGAGAGCAACTTTATAATAACAACACTATCATCAACCAGAACGAGCAATCTTTGGCGCTTCGTATTGGAGGTTCAGGTTTGCAGTATCAAGATTCGAGAGCTGTATTCAAGAATGTAAGTGTTGATATGCGCCAATACAAGAAACTAAAAATGTTCCTTCACGCAGAATCACTTCCAAATGAAAGCACACTGGCAGATGATGAAATGATTGGATTTATTCGTTTTGGTAATGACTTCACACAAAATTTCTATCAAGTCGAGATTCCTTTAAAAGTAACCCGAACTGGTGGTTCATGCACCATTAGTCCAGATCAGGTTTGGATGGACGACAACAATATTGATCTGGCCTTAGATTTATTGACAAGGATGAAAATCAAAGCGATGAGTATCGATCCCAATTCGAATCTGCGTGATGTAAACGGAATTTATTATCCAGATAATGATTCGAGTATCGAAGGAGATATTTCAATGCGTGATGGTAATAGCAGGTTAAGACTAGGTATTAAAGGAAATCCAAATTTTGGTTTGGTACGAAATTTAATGGTCGGAGTAAAAAATGCGGCAGATCATAAAGATATTAAAGGAGAAGTTTGGTTTAACGAACTTCGTCTTGCCGACATGGAAAATAAAGGAGGTATGGCCGCTTTATTGAATATTGACACCAATATGGCTGATTTTGCAACACTTTCGGCTTCAGGTAAAAAGAGCACAATCGGATTTGGTTCGCTAGAACAAGGAGCCAATGAAAGAGATCGTGAAGATATTCAGCAATATAATATTGTAACCAACTTTAATCTAGGAAAATTGATGCCTGTAAAATGGGGAATCAACCTGCCTTTTAATTATGCAATCGGCGAAGAAGTAATTACTCCAGAATACGATCCTTTTAATCAGGATATTAAATTGGATCAGTTGCTAAAAGAAACTACAAACGAAAGAGAAAAAGAAAACATCAGAACTCGCGCCGTAGATTATACTAAGCGTAAAAGCATTAATTTTATTGGGGTGCGAAAAGACAGAGCACCTGAGCAGAAACCTCATATTTATGATGTAGAGAACTTTACTTTCTCACAATCCTACAATCAGGTTGAAAGACACGATTATGAAGTTGAAGATTATGAGGACGAGCAATCTAATACCGCTGTAAATTATGCTTATACTTTCCAGGCGAAAGAAGTGACGCCTTTTAAGAAAACCAAATTCATGAAAGCCAGTGAATATTGGAAAATTTTGAGCGATTTTAATTTCAATTATTTGCCTTCTAATATTTCATTCAACTCAAATATCTTAAGACAAAGCAACCGTCAGCAATACAGACAGGTTGATGATGTTCCTGGGCTGGAAATTGACCCGCTTTATAGAAGAAATTTTGCTTTTAATTACCAATACGGTTTTGGTTTTAACCTGACAAAGTCTTTAAAACTAAATTATACAGCCGCGTCCAACAATATTGTTAGGAACTTCCTTAATGATGATAATACTCCTAAAGAGAATTTTAATATCTGGGATGACTATTTTGATATTGGTACGCCAAATCAGCACACGCAGCAATTGGTGTTGAATTATGATATTCCGATTAATAAAATTCCGATTTTTGGTTTTGTAAAAGCTAATTATTCTTATACGGCAGATTACAACTGGCAGAGAGCTTCGACTGCATTTTCTGAGTTTGAAGAAAACGGAAAAGTTTGGAATTTAGGAAACACGATTCAGAATGCCAATTCGAATGTTTTTACCACTACTTTGAATATGAATACGCTGTATAAATATTTAGGTTTGGTGCCTGGAGCTAAAAAAATGGCCAAAGCAAAGCCTGCAGGACCACCTAAACCGGGTGAAAAAGTAGTAAACAATGCAAAACCAACCGTAAGCAGCAGTCCGTTTTATGACGGTTTAATCGGTGTACTCACGAGTCTTAAAACCGTTCAAGTTAATTATACCGAAAACAACGGAACTGTCTTGCCAGGTTATACGCCAGGTGTTGGTTTCTTTGGAACTTCTAAGCCAAGTTTAGGGTTTGTATTCGGAAGTCAGGATGATATTCGTTATGAAGCGGCAAAAAATGGATGGCTTACAGATTATCAGGATTTTAACCAAAACTTTACGCAGGTAAGAAACAAACTTTTAAAGATTACTGCCAATGTAGACTTATTCCCAGATTTAAAAATAGATTTGGCAATGGATCGTTCGTATTCTGATAATACCTCGGAGCAGTATAGTGTTATCGAAAATCCACAAACGGGTGTATTAGATTATACACCGTTGTCGCCATATACATATGGAATGTTTTCTATTTCAACCGTAATGATTAAAACAGCTTTTTCGACCAGTACAGAGACACAATCTGCAGCTTTTGACGATTTTAGAAATAACCGTTTGATTATTGCAAATCGTCTGGCAGAAGCGCATTATGGAGGAGGGCCAATCCCGAGATATGGAGATGCTGATAATCCTATTCCGGCAGAAACAGATCCGAATTACAAAATATATGTTTCTAATGTTGGTTATCCGATAGGTTTTACAAAAAGCAATCAAGCTGTTTTATTGCCTTCGTTTTTGGCTGCCTATACAGGCTCAAATGCTTCTAGCGCGTCGACAGATATTTTTAGGAGTTTCCCGATTCCGAACTGGACAGTTAAGTATAACGGTTTGATGCGCTACAAATACTTTAAGGATAAATTTAAACGATTTTCTTTACAGCATAATTACAGGTCTTCTTATACGATTAATCAATTTAGATCTAACTTTGATTATTTTGAGACACCAAACGGACAAGATGTAAATACCAATTTCTATAACAAAACGGTAATGTCAAATGTCAATTTGGTGGAGCAGTTTAGTCCGCTTATCCGTGTTGATTTTGAGTTGAAAAGTTCACTTCGACTGCTTACTGAAATTAAGAAAGACCGTGCCTTATCTATGAGTTTTGACAACAATCTGCTTACAGAAGTAAAAGGGATGGAATATGTGGTAGGTTTAGGATACCGATTTAAAGATGTCATTTTCTCATCTAGACTCGCAGATAATCCGACTGGAATAATAAAAAGCGACATCAATATCAAGGCAGATTTTTCATTTAGAAATAATGAAACCTTGGTGCGTTATTTAGATTACGACAATAATCAGCTGGCGGCAGGACAGAATATCTGGACTTTAAAAGTGACTGCCGATTATTCTTTCAGTAAAAATCTGACCGCAATATTTTATTACGATCATTCGTTTTCAAAAGCAGTTATTTCGACTTCTTTTCCGTTGACGAATATCAGATCAGGCTTCACGCTTCGTTATAATTTCGGAAATTAAATTTTAGTTTCTAAACTAGAATTTATTAGAAGATTATTACATTTGTGGCATAAATTTTAAATAATCAATTTTCAAACATACTATTATGAGTATACCAGCAAATTTAAAGTACACAAAAGATCACGAATGGGTTAGCATCGATGGAGACATTGCAACTGTAGGAATTACTCATTTTGCACAAAAAGAGTTAGGAGATATCGTGTATGTTGAAGTAGAAACTTTAGATCAAACACTTGCAAAAGATGAGGTTTTTGGTACGGTAGAAGCTGTAAAAACAGTTTCGGATTTATTTTTGCCATTATCAGGTGAAATTATCGAATTTAATGAAGGACTTGAAAGTGCGCCTGAAACTGTAAATTCTGATCCTTACGGTGCAGGATGGATGATTAAAGTGAAAATTTCTGATGCTTCAGAAATAGATGCCTTATTGTCTGACCAAGCTTATAAAGAACTAATCGGTGCCTAAACAATTGTTATTAATCTGGGCGATTATCTGCTCAGGAATCATTACTTATTTTTGTCTTACAGATTCAAGTAACATTCCTGCGGTAAATTTTCCCAGTATTGACAAAATTGTACATTTCTGTTTTCATTTCGGATTTACTATTTCATGGATTTTATTTTTCAAGAAAGAACTTAAAGGAAAAGAGGCAGACGACTACAAAGCTTATTTGGTTTCGTTTATCTTTTCTGTTTTCTTCGGAATAACAATCGAAATCCTGCAGAGTATTTTTACCGTTTCACGGGCATCAGATGTAACAGATGTACTGGCAAATGCGCTTGGTGCAATAGCAGCAGTTTTTTCTGCCATCGCATTCAAGAAGCAGATCGACAGAATATAATAAATCCCACTTCGGTGGGTTTTTTATTACAAGAAAATCAAGTTTTGGTAAGTGTGTGTTTTTCTGAATTTTAAATGTATTTTTGTCAAAATTCCATAAGCAGATTAAAACCATGAATGTAAAGCAATATCTGGATTCTACTTACTTAAAAACTGCCTCGCAAGCTGGTCTTTCGGAGGAAGAAAATCGTATTGTGGTAGAAAATTCTGTTGAAGAAGCTATTCAAGAAGGTTTTAAGCTAATCATGATTCGCCCAGAATATGTTTCGATGGCTAAAGAAATGATTGCAAAAGCGAGTTCCGCACTTTTGGTCGGAACTGTTATTGATTTTCCGAAAGGAGATTCGGCTTTAGAAATCAAAATCAAAGAAGCCACCGAAGCAATAGAAAACGGAGCAGATGATTTGGATTTTGTATGCAATTACGAAGCGTTTAAAAATGGCGATTCTGAGCTGGTCAAACAAGAAGTTTTAATCGGTACGCAGATTGGTCTAGCAAACAATAAGACCGTAAAATGGATTATTGAAACTGCAGCTTTGACCGATAAAGAAATAATACAACTCTCGGCATTGATAAAAAATGTAGTCGTTTCGCATTTTGAGGAAGACGATTACGGTTCTGTTTTTGTTAAATCATCAACAGGTTTTTACAATACAGAAAATAATCTTCCAAACGGAGCCACTTTTCCGGTCATAATTATGATGCTGGAAAATGCTTCTCCACTGCCAGTAAAAGCAGCAGGAGGCGTTCGTTCCTATGAAGATGCAGCAGAAATGATTCGTTTAGGTGTCAAGCGTATCGGAACTTCTGCCGCAAAAGCAATTGCAGATGGAGAAATTTCCTCAAATCAATATTAAATAAATACCCAAATTTTAGTGAATAAGTTTTTTTTATCTTTTGTTTTTACTTTTTCGTTCTTAATTGCACTTTCTCAGGAAAATAGCAGCTCGTCAATTCAGCCTGGTTTTGCTTCAGAAATGTTTCCTGTTTTTCCAAAATGCGAAAACCTACAGGCAAAAGATCTTCAGAAATGTTTCTATACAGAAGTGCAGGATCTTGTGTTTGCCAGTTTTAAAGTGCCTGAAAACCTAAAACAAAACAATTATAAAGGAGTTGTTCAAGTTCTCTTTGAAGTAAATGCCGAGGGCGAGTTTAAGGTAATTTATGTTTCGGCGGTACATGATGAATTGTCTGATGAAGCCAAACGCGTTTTTGGCAGTTTTCCAAAAATAAAACCTTCGACTTACAACGGGAGACCGACTTATTCAAAATACACTATTTCTATTGACATTCCGTTAAAAAGCTCTCAGCAGCTTGCAGATGAGGCATTGGCGGCTTCTCAGATTTTAAAACCGCTTGAGAAACCAATGACAGAATTAGACAGTCTTGTCTATAAAAAATACAATAATCCAGAATTTGAAAGTCATTTAAACATCCCTTTTTCGCACAGTTATTATGCTCAGTTTGACGGTGCAATGAATCAGGTGGGAAGCAATAATCACACAGCTTCAAAACCTTATACCTATGCAGAGGTTTCGAAATATTATAATTTGAAGGCCGTAAATCAGTCTTTGCAGAAAAATATTTCGAGCTGGCTTGGCCGAAAATGGTGGAACGAAAATATGGTGCAGATTCAGGGAGAAGATTATTGGTTTTCTCTAAATCCGATTGTGGATTTACAGATGGGTAAAGCCTCAGATCTTGATGCATCTTACACTTACGTGAATACACGAGCCCTAAATTTTAGAGGGGGACTAGGAAAAGAAATCAATTTCACCACCACTTTTTTTGAAAGCCAAGGCAGATTTGCGGGTTATTTTAATGATTATGCAGAATCGATAAGACCTTCTGGAGGAAATCCTGCTATAGTTCCGGGAATCGGAATTGCAAAAAGGTTTAAAACAGATGCATACGATTTTCCTTTGGCAGATGCAAACATCACTTTTGCGCCAGGTAAAATTTTTGATTTGCAGCTAGGTTACGGACGAAATTTTATTGGAGACGGTTATCGGTCTCTTCTAGAAGGAGACGGAGCAAGTCCGTATCCCTATTTTAAGCTTAATACAAAGTTTTGGAAAATCAAATATACCAATACTTATATGTGGCTAAAAGATGTGCGTCCAGATGTAACAGAAGATAGAACCTATGCTACTAAATTTATGGCAAACCACTATTTGAGCTGGAATGTATCGAACAGGCTTAATTTAGGTTTTTTTGAATCTGTAGTTTGGACCAATTCAAATAACCGTGGCTTTGATGTGAACTTTGTAAATCCAATAATTTTTTACCGTGCTGTTGAGTTTGGTTCTTCGTCTAAAAGCGGTAATGCGCTTTTGGGACTAACAGGAAAATATAAGTGGAATAACAGCATCAACCTTTATACTCAGTTTCTAATTGATGAGTTTTCTGTTTCTGATGTAGGTGCTGGCAATAAAAGCTGGAAGAATAAATTCGGATTCCAATTGGGAGCAAAATATTTCAATGCTTTCAATGTAAAAGACCTGTTGCTGCAGGTCGAATTAAACCGCGTACGTCCTTACGTATACTCGCACAGTGCTGTTATTACCAATTACGGACACAATAATCAAAGTGTTGGGCACCAGTGGGGAGGCAACTTTAAAGAGCTTATTGCAATTGCACGTTACCACAAAGGCCGTTTGTTTGCCGATGCAAAAGTTACTGTTGGTACTAGAGGTTTGGATTTTGATACTGCGCAGAATTCTTTTAATTATGGAGGAAATATTTATAAAAGTTATGATGAAAACCGTCCGTATGATACAGGAGTTAAAATAGGACAGGGAAACAAAACAAACGTTTTCATTGCAGATATTCAGGGAGGCTATCTAATAAATCCAATGACCAACTTAAAGCTGTTCGGAAGTTTTATTTATAGAAATTTTGACCCTACTCAAGAAACTGCGGCAACTTTTAAGCAAAACACTTCTTGGTTCAGTATCGGACTTCGTTCTGATATTTTCAATTGGTATTTTGACTATTAATATTTAATAAGATTTTTCGAAACAATAGTGTTAAAGATTTCAAAGTTCTTATTTTATGCAGGTTTTATCGAAAAAAAACCATTTTTAAAGGTCTAAATTCTACAATCTAATTTGTACATTTGCAGCACTCAAAAAAAATATACAAAATACAACGGTATTGAACGCTGCAAAAAATACATTTTCAATAAAATCAATATTTCTAGATTTCAAAGAGATTACTAAGGCTGGTTTGGCTATTAGTGTTCTCTTTTCTTCTATAGCTGGGTACTTGTTGGGGGTTAATGACGAACAGCCCTTTAAGTGGAGTGTTCTTCTGGTTTTGTCAATTGGAGGTTATTGTATGGTTGGGGCGTCAAATGCTTTTAATCAGGTTATCGAAAAAGATATCGATGCCTTGATGGACCGTACTAAAAATCGTCCTGTTCCTTCTGGCCGAATGTCTCCAAAAATGGCTTTGTTTGTAGCCAGCCTGCTTACAGTTATTGGTATTGCTTTGCTTTATACGATAAACGCTAAGTCGGCTATGTTTGCCGCAATTTCGATTTTTCTTTACACAAGTGTTTATACACCGTTAAAAACGGTAACATCATTATCTGTTTTTGTGGGCGCTTTTCCTGGTGCAATTCCATTTATGTTAGGATGGGTTGCTGCTACAGGAGAATTCGGTATCGAAGCAGGAACATTATTTTTGATTCAGTTTTTCTGGCAGTTTCCTCACTTTTGGTCAATAGGCTGGTTTTTGTATGAAGACTATGAGAAAGCAGGAATCTTTATGTTGCCAACAGGTAGAAAGGACAGGAAGACGGCATTGCAGGTCATTTTATACACCATTTGGCTTCTGATAGCGTCTTTATTGCCAATGTTAGGCTTTACTGGGCAATTGTATATTTCTCCCCTTGCGGCAGTAGTAGTATTTCTGCTAGGGATTTGGATGCTTTTTTACGCAGTTCGTTTGTATAAATTAAGAACCGCAAAAGCAGCGCGAACTTTGATGCTTGTTAGTGTATCATATATTTCGCTTTTGCAGATTGTGTATATTGTAGATAAATTTTTAAGATAGTTATGGAAATGACATTAAAAGCAAATGAAGAACAAGTAAGAAAATCAAAATCAGCAAAACTGATTCTGCTTTTCGCAATGGTAAGCATGACCATGATGTTTGCAGGACTTACAAGTGCATTTGTAGTAAGTAAATCAAGAGCAGACTGGTTGAAAGATTTTCAGCTGCCATCGGCATTTTATTGGAGTACGGCGGTTATTATTGCCTGTAGTGTAACTTTTCATCTAGCAAAAAAAGCAATTAAAAAAGACAATAGAAGCGCTGTTACAGGATTGCTTTTAGGAACTTTGGCTCTAGGAGCTTTATTTGTGTTTTTGCAATTTCAGGGTTTTGAGCAGGTTATACAACAAGGCTATTATTTTACTGGTCAGTACAGTTCTATTACTACAACATTCTTATATGTAGTAACGGTTACGCACTTATTGCACTTAGCAGGCGGAATTATTTCGCTTTTAATTATAATTTATAATCATTTTAAACAAAAATACAATTCGACTCAAACTCTTGGGATAGAGCTAGGTGCGATGTATTGGCATTTTTTAGATTTATTATGGGTATATTTATTTTTATTTTTATATTTCTTTAAATAAGAAAAAAACGTAAATTTGGGAACTTTTTAACGAATATCTTTTATGGGAGCGACAGTTACTACTGCAAACAACGACGAAAAAACTTGGGGAGGCGGTCACAATGAGCCTTTAGGAGCAAGTTATGGTAAAATGATGATGTGGTTTTTTATCGTATCAGATGCCTTAACATTCTCTGGATTTCTAGGAGCTTATGGTTTTTCTAGATTCAAATTTATTGAAACTTGGCCTTTGGCTGATGAAGTGTTCACTCACTTCCCATTTATGCATGGTGTTCCGGCTCCTATGTATTATGTAGCATTAATGACTTTTATTTTGATTTTTTCTTCTGTAACAATGGTTTTGGCTGTTGATGCAGGACACCAAATGAAAAAAACAAAAGTTGCAATATATATGTTCTTAACTATTATTGGAGGTTTGATTTTCGTTGGTTCTCAAGCTTGGGAATGGAAAAACTTCATTAAAGGAGAATATGGTGCAGTTGAAACTACTGGAGGAAGTTTGCTTCAGTTTGTTGACGAACACGGTAAAAGAGTAGCTTTAGCTGATTTTGCTGTAAAATTGCCAGAGCAGAGAGAAGCTTTGACAAGAAGCCATTCAACTTGGTTTATGGAAGATGCTCAGACACAACCATCTTTTACAGTTGCTGAAGTTCAGGCTGGATTTAAAGCACATCCTGGTTTATTAATCAGATCTGAGAAATTAGATGAACACAAGAAAAAAATCGTTCTAACAAGAGCAGAGTCAGAAGCTCATTTAGCAAATGCTAAATATGTAGTTGAAGGAGCTAACTTGATTAGAAACGAATACGGAAATAAATTATTTGCTGATTTCTTCTTCTTTATTACTGGTTTCCACGGTTTCCACGTATTCTCTGGAGTTATCATCAATATTATCATTTTCTTTAATGTATTGTTAGGTACTTACGAGAAAAGAAGAAGCTACGAAATGGTTGAGAAAGTTGGTTTATACTGGCACTTCGTAGATTTAGTTTGGGTATTTGTATTTACAGTATTCTACCTAGTTTAATCTTTAGAATTTAATTATTATGTCACACGAGCACGTATCAAATACAAAAAGAATCTGGTTTGTTTTCGGATTACTTTCATTAGTAACTATTGTAGAGGTTATCTTAGGGATTTACAAACCTGGAGCATTAGAATTTAATCATTTTATTGGCTTGAACTTATTGAACTGGATTTTCTATATCCTGACAATCTTCAAAGCATATTATATTGTATGGGCATTTATGCACATGGAAGGTGAAAAAAGCAGCCTTAGATGGTCTGTAGTTTCTCCTGTTATTTTCCTAGTATTATATTTATTGTTTATTCTGTTGACAGAAGGACACTATATTTATGGGGTTTTTAAAGATTCTACTATTAAATGGAATTTTTAACATGATATTAATTCGAAAAGAGTCCCGATAACATCGGGATTTTTTTATTTTTGTACCTCAAATATTCCGTTAGAAACAATGAAAAAAAATATAGTTCTTTTTGTGCTTTTTGTACTGCCAATTGTTGCCTATTTATTTTTTGCTTCAGGTGTAAACAGCTTTACCACACTTCCTGTAATTACTCATAAAGTAACTGATTTTGGGGATTGGAAATCGCTTAACGGAAAAAAAATCTCTCTTGACGGAAAAATTACTGTTCTAGGTTTTGCAGGTTCTAACATTTTAGACAACCGAGGTAATTATTTTAATCTTAACGAAAAAATCTACAAACGATATAATGGTTTTGAAGACCTTCAATTTGTGGTGGTATGTCCGATCGGAACAGAAGAACATGCACAGAAAATTGTAGACGCTTTAGCTCCATTTACGGACGTAAAAAATTGGAATTTTATTTTTGCTCCAAAAGAAGAAATTCAAAGCTTTTATAATCATTTGCATCTAAAAGGAAAACTTAATCAATACATGGGAACTTCAAATGTTTACATAATTGATAAGGAAAGAAATTTAAGAGGAAGAAACGATAAAGAGGATTATAAGGAAGGTTATGATACTTTCCATCCATCAGAATTGAGCAATGAGATGCTGGACGATTTCAAAATCATTTTGTATGAATATCGTGCTGCTCTCAAAAAGAACCACAATGCCACAAAACAACTCTAAAATTTTTAATAATGTTTAAAAACAAATCATATATCGGGATTTCATTTATCATTTTGATTTTTGGAATTTATGCTGTGCCTAAAATTGTAAATCGGATAAAAAACGACGATATAGTTAAAGGAAACCGCTTAGATAATGTAGGCGAAAAAACATCAAAAGACGCTAAGCTTCTTACAATCGGACCAGCTCCAAAGTTTGAATTAACCAATCAGGACAATGTTAAGGTTTCTAATGAAACGTACAAAGGCAAAGTTTATGTTTTAGAATTCTTTTTTACAACCTGTCCTTCTATTTGTCCTAAAATGAATATGAGCATGTTGGAAATCGAAAAGACTTTTTTTGGAAATCCTAATTTCGGAATCGTTTCTATTACCATCGATCCAAAACATGATACTCCTCAAGTATTAAAAGATCATGCCAAATTATTGGGAGTTAAATCTTCAAATTGGAATTTTTTAACAGGTGATAAAGCTACTATTATGGATTTGTCAAATAAAGGTTTTAATCTTTATGCAGGAGAAAATGATAAAGTAAGTGGCGGTTTTGAGCATTCTGGTTTATTTGCCTTAATTGATAAAGACGGGAACATTAGATGCCGAAAAGACGAATTTGGAAATCCGACCATCTATTACGACGGACTCGATAAAAAAGGGGTTCGAGACATTCAGCAGGATATTAAAATATTATTAGAAGAATAAAATGAAAGACAATTCTTTAGAAACAAAATACAACAAATATATTATTGCAGTTTCAATTGTAATTCCGTTAGTGGTTGCGATTTTATTTGGTGTAAAACTAAAAGATTTTGGTTTTGATGTAGAACCGCTATCATTTCTGCCTCCAATTTATGCTACAACAAACGGTATTACGGCAATAGTTTTGGTTTGGGCTGTAATGGCTATAAAAAATGGAAAAGCAAAATTACATGAGCGTCTAATGACAGTTGCAATTGCCTTGTCTTTGGCCTTTTTGGTAATGTATGTAGCATATCACATGACTTCTGATTCTACTAAGTTTGGAGACAGCAATCATGATGGTGTTCTTGATGCCATAGAAAGCGCAAAAGTTGGTTCGTTACGCTTTGTGTACTTTATTATTTTGATAACGCATATTTTGCTTTCAATAGTAATTATTCCTCTTGTTTTAATTACGTATGTACGAGCACTTGCAGAACGATTTGACAGACACAGAAAAATTGCAAAAATCACTTTCCCAATCTGGTTGTATGTTGCAGTTACAGGAGTTGTGGTGTATTTAATGATTTCTCCGTATTATGCGCACTAAAAACAATAATATTCAAGTTATAAAATCCAAATTGCTTTGCCAGTTCGTTAGCGTTCGTGTGCAAGCTTTATTTTTTGGAATTTGTTTTTTCTTTATTGGGTTTTCTGCCAATGCACAATGCGCTATGTGTCGTGCTGCACTCGGCGGAGATTCTAATGTTAAAAAAGCAGAAGCCGTAAACGACGGAATCGTTTATTTGATGGTAATTCCGTATTTGCTTGTAGCAGTTATAGGATATATAATTTACAGAATGTACCAATCGAAAAAGAAAAAGGCAGAGTAAATATATTTATTCTGCCTTTCTTTTTTACTTCAATCCGTTTACCGAAACATTCACCGTTCCGTTTATTTTGATAAAGGCTATAATCGCCTGATTGGTGAGCTGTATTTTGTCAAATTGAATGTCTTCCATTTTACCGTTTACAAATACTCCTGGCATTGGGGAATAGTTTTTAAGATACGCCGCCATGCTCTTTTTGCCATCTTCTAAATTTGTTTGGATCGAATAACGGCAGCTTTCTTCCATTTTTCTTAATATATATCCTTGCGCTAACCAGATGGCAGTTCGCATTAATTTGCTTTTGGTGTCTAGGACATAATCGAGTTTGTCAAAATAGATTTCTTTGGTTTGTGGGTTGTATTGCGGAATTCCGTTAAGATATAATGTGCCATTTATGTAGCCTAAAACATCAAGAGCAATAATCATTTTTCCGTTTTTATGCCAGATGGCTACATTTTTTACCGTTATTTTTTTGCTTCCCGAGCCAAATTCCTGACCTGCAAAATTTTTGGTCATAATTTTTGAAGCTTCAACATAACTCGAAATAGCGGCAATGTTGGCCGAAATTTGATTTGGAATTTTCGCAACAGGTTTTAAAGCTATTTTAGAAGCATTGAATTTGGTTTCCGGTTGTTTGCCTACAATGGTCTCCATATTGCATTTCATTCCCATTTCCATAAGAAAAGAATCTTTCTTTAATTTGGCATTCGTAGAATAAATTTCAATAGGAACAATTCGAAGCCAGGTTTCGTAAGTATCGTCCATTTTAAATGGAGTACATATTTTTTCTACCGCTTGCAGAACATTAGGCTTGAAATCCATTGATTTTTCGATTGCTGCGTCGATTGTTTTTTCCAGATCATTTTTAAAAATAGAAATCGCAGGATTGATCAAGTACGTTATCGGCATGTTTTTTCCGAAAATCATCATCGTCGGACTTTCTTTCCAGTCTAATGATTTAAATTGGGTTTTGGTGCTCAGTTTCCAGTTCGATAGAGTAGTTTCGCTCGAAAGCGTAATAACTCCGTTTAAGTTAAATTCACGTGTATCGTATAATTCGACTCCAAGTTTTTTGGTTCCGATACGATACTTAATAGTCGCTTTAAGTGGCAGAATCGTTTTTATTTTTTTATCAGCATTTTCAGGGTCATTCAAAATCTTGATGGGTGCCTGTTTCCAGATTTTCATTTCGATATCATCATCCTCAATATTGTTGTCTTCATAAATAAGACCATTCAAAAGCATATTGGTCTGATTTTCTATATCACTTAGTTTTATAGTAATGGGCAGGTTTATAAAAGAAGGACTGCTGTCATAAATGAGCGGACTAGCATCGTCTGGTTCTGGTTTTAAAGTTTCTATTTTTTTGGTGGATGAACAGCCTGAAAGTATTGTTAATGCTGTAAAAATCGAAATAATCGGAAAAAGCTTCATTAGTAAGAAAAATTTTAGACGCGATAAAATTACAAAAACAATTATATTTTCTTAAAAAACTGTAACATTTGATAAGGAATGTAGTCTTATTCAATTAACTAGTTGAAATTATTAACGTTTTGTTATAATAAATTACTTAATAAAAATGTTATTATTGTTTTTAAATTTAACGCTACCATGATCGAAATCAAAGATTTACACAAGTCCTATAAAATGGGAAGTTCTGAATTGCATGTTTTAAAAGGAATTAATTTTAATATCGAAGAAGGAGAATTAGTTGCGATCATGGGATCATCTGGATCTGGAAAATCTACTCTTCTGAATATTTTAGGAATTTTGGATGAGGCAGATTCTGGAAGTTATATTTTGGACAAAACCCCAATAAAGAAATTAAACGAAACAATCGCTTCAAAATACAGAAATAAATTTCTAGGCTTTGTATTTCAGTCGTTTAACCTAATCAATTATAAAACTGCTTTAGATAATGTTGCGATGCCTTTGTATTATCAAGGTGTCAAAAGAAAAGAACGTTATGATATTGCAATGAAATATCTAGAAAAAGTAGGTTTAGGTTCGCATTCGCACCACTTGCCTAACGAACTTTCTGGAGGACAGAAACAGCGTGTAGCTATAGCCCGTGCATTGGCGTCAAATCCTAAAGTCTTATTGGCAGATGAGCCGACAGGAGCGCTTGATACAAAAACTTCTTATGAAGTAATGGAACTTATTCAGGGAATTAACGATGAAGGAAAAACCATACTCATTGTAACTCACGAGCCTGATATTGCCGCAATGTGCAAAAGAAATGTAGTCCTGAAAGACGGACTGATTATAGATGACAAAAAAGTAGAACAAGTTAGAGCTTCGTCTTATGTTTAATTTAGAACGCTGGCAGGAAATATTTGAAGCCATTTCTAAAAACCGTTTAAGAACTTTTCTTACCGGAATTTCTGTGGCTTCGGGAATTTTTATTTTGGTGATTTTATTAGGCGCCGGAAAAGGACTGCAGAACGGAATCGAAAAGCAGTTTGAGCGTGATGCTGCCGGAATTATTGAAGTTTGGTCGGGTACTACCACCAAGGAATATAAAGGGCTGAATCCCGGAAGACAGATTCAATACCGTAATAGTGATTACAATCAGGCGGTTCAGAAATTTGAAGATAAATTAGATTTAAAAGCATCAACCTATAATTTTTGGGGCGCTTCATTTTCATACGGAAAAGAGTCTGGGAGTTACCAATACAGAGGTGTAGATCCTGATTATGGAGGAATAGAAAACCTAACAATAGTTGAAGGACGTTATGTAAACAGCAGAGATTTGGATCATAATGAAAAGGTTGCCGTAATCGGAATGAAAATAAAAACCGATTTATTCAAAGACAAAGAAGCTCTTGGCGAAGAAATTCAAATAAATAAAATTAATTTTAAGGTTATTGGGGTTTTCACCGATCCAGGTGGAGAACGCGAAGAAGCAAGAGCCTATCTGCCGAAAACTACTGTGCAGAAAACTTTTGGAGGCGGAGACAAAATAAGCAATTTGTTTTTTACTCTAAAAAAGACAAGCGATTATGATGAAGCTTTGGCGCAGTCTGAGAAATTTACGCAAGACTTGAAAGATTTGCTTAAAAGCAAAAACATGGTAGCGCCTGAAGATGACAGTGGTGTAGGCGTTTACAATTCGGTTAAGGATGCAAAACAATTTTATGACCTCAATTTGTATATCAGATTGTTTTTCTGGTGGGTCGGAATCTGTACAATCATTGCAGGAGTTGTGGGTGTAAGTAACATTATGCTTATTATCGTGAAAGAAAGAACCAAAGAGATCGGAATCAGGAAAGCATTGGGAGCTTCGCCATTTTCTATCATAACGATGATTCTGCACGAGTCTATTTTTATCACCACAATCGCTGGTTTTGTGGGACTTTTGGCAAGTTTGTTATTGCTGGAGCTTGTGGGGCCTATGGTGCAGAGCGAATATTTTAGAAATCCAGAAGTAGATTTTAGTGTCGCTCTTACGACATTGGTATTGCTTGTTTTTGCTGGCGCGCTTGCAGGATTTTTTCCCGCCTATAGAGCAGCAAAAATAAAACCTATTGTAGCACTTAGAGACGAATAATATGTTTAAGAAAGATAATTGGGACGAAATTTTACAGGCCTTAACTGCTAATCCTTTTAGGACAATCCTGACAGCTTTTGGAGTATTTTGGGGTATTTTTATTCTTGTGATTTTACTGGCTGCAGGAAATGGCTTGGAAAACGGTATCAAAAAAGGTTTTGACGGAATTGCCACAAACACCATGTTTATGTGGAGCCAGACTACTTCTAAGGCTTATAAAGGATTGCCAAAAACACGCCGCTACGATTTTAGAAACAGCGATGTTATTGCTTTAAAAGCGGCTTTGCCAGACTTATTGTATGTGTCTCCGAGAAATCAGCTAGGCGATTTTAATGGAACCAACAATGTGGTGCGTGGTAAAAAAACTTCTGCATTTACTATTTATGGCGATTATCCGGAGCTGATTAAACAACAGCCAATGGACATCATAAATGGACGCTTTATAAATCAGCAGGATATAGATTCAAGACGAAAAATTGCCGTAATTGGTAAAGGTGTTATTAGCGAACTTTACGGAAAAGAAGAAGAAGCTATCGGGACTTATATTAAAATCAACGGAATCAATTTTATGGTTGTCGGGGTTTATAAATCAAAACAACAGGGCGGAAATGCAGAACAGGAACAGAAAAATATTTTTATTCCGTTTACAACTTTTCAGCAAGCTTTTAATTACGGCGACAAAGTAGGATGGATGGCTATCACGGCGAAAGACGAGACTTCTATTACTGATTTGAAACCTAAGATTCTCGAAATTATAAAAGCGCTTCACTCGGTGCATCCAGATGATAGTCGAGCAGTTGGAAATTTCGACCTTTACGAGCAATTCAATAAAGTGCAGAGTTTGTTTAATATTCTTAAAGTTATTGCCTATTTCGTAGGAACTCTAGTGCTGATTTCGGGAGTAATCGGAATTTCAAATATCATGCTTATTGTAGTCAAAGAACGAACAAAAGAAATTGGAATCAGAAGAGCGCTGGGCGCAACGCCGGCTGCGATTCGAGGACAAATTTTAACAGAATCGATTTTCCTAACCATCGTTTCGGGAATGTTCGGCATTGCAGTAGCTACAGGAATCATAGCCATTTTGAATATGGTTTTAGATTCGATGCCACCAGGAAATGACACGATGTTTGCAAATCCGACAGTAGATTTGGGTGTTGTCTTTGTAGCTTTGATAATATTAGTAGGATCAGGATTGCTGGCAGGATTTATTCCGGCGCAGACCGCTATCAATGTAAAACCCGTAGACGCTTTAAGAACAGAATAAAATTATCAATCAAAATATAATCGATTAAACCAAAAACAAATGAAAAAAGGAGTAACTATAACCATTTTAATTTTTATTGCGATTGTTTTTTTTGGCGCGCTTTATTATTTGTACGCTAAAAATCAAGAATCGCCGATTGTCTTTAAAACAGAAAAAGCTGAAACCAAAACAATCGTAAAAAATACTATTGCAACTGGTAATATACAACCTGATCAAGAGGTACTAATCAAACCGAATATTTCAGGAATTATCGAGGAAGTTTACATTAAAGCAGGCGAAAAAATCAAGGCCGGCGATATGATTGCAAAAATCAGGGTAGTTGCCAATGTATCAAACGTAAGCAGTACGCAGAATCAGGTTCAGGCAGCCAAAATTGCTTTGGATAATCAGGAAAGGCTGTACCTAAGACAAAAAACATTGTTTGAGAAAGATGTTATTTCTGCCAATGACTTTGATGCAGCCGAGGTGGCTTACAAACAAGCAAAGCAAACGTATCTTGCTGCAAAACAAAGTTTAGACATCGTAAAAACAGGAACCACTTCTTCATTTGGAAATTATGCCAATACCTTAATCCGCTCAACGGTGAATGGTATGGTGTTGGATGTTCCGGTTAAGGTTGGAAATCAGGTAATCGAGAGCAATAATTTTAATGAAGGGACTACTATTGCAAGTGTTGCCGATATTGGAAAAATGATTTTTGTTGGAAAAATCGATGAATCGGAAGTTGGTAAAATCAAAGAAAATATGCCAATCGAGATCACTGTCGGTGCAATAGAAAATAAAAAGTTTAATGCGGTTCTTACCTATATTGCGCCAAAAGGTGTAATAGAAAATGGTGCTATTCAGTTTGAAATAAAAGCAAAACTCGAAAATAGAGATGACACTTTTATCAGAGCAGGATTGAGCGCCAATGCTTCCATTATTTTAGATAAAGCCGATAAGGTTCTGGCAATAAAAGAGTCTTTAGTTCAATTTGACAAAAAAACACAAAAACCTTATGTTGAAGTCGAAACTGCTCCGCAGAAATTTCAAAGAAGAGATTTGGTTCTTGGGGTAAGCGACGGAATTTATGTTCAAGTTAAAAGCGGTGTGAAAAACACCGACAAAATCAAAATCTGGAACCAGGGCTTGATTGATGAAAAAGAAAAAAAATAATTTAAATTGAACAGTTAGAAGTTTTTTGGTTTTAAAAAATGTTAAATTTGTACAGTACCTCTACTGTGCTTTCACTCAAAATATATGAAATTAAATAAATATACTAGTGTTGCTGCCGCATTGTTATTCGGATTTGGTTTATCAGGTCATGCGCAGACAAAACAATGGACTTTGGAAGAGTGCGTGAGATATGCATTAGAAAATAATATTACTATTAAACTGACCGAATTAGATTTAAAAAGTGCTGAAATAGATAAGAAAAGTGCTTTAGGTAGTTTTCTTCCGTCAGTAAACGCGTCGGCTTCGCATTCTTGGAACATCGGTCTGAATCAGAATATTACAACAGGTTTGCTAGAAAACCAGACTACTCAATATTCTTCTGTAGGAGCGACTGTAGGTGTTGACCTTTATAGAGGTTTACAAAATCAGAACGCCTATAGAAGAGCAAAACTTTCGATCATTGCATCGCAGTATCAATTAGTAAAAATGCAGGAAGATATTTCTCTGAATGTTGCCAGCGCATTTTTGCAGATTTTATCAAATAAGGAAGATTTAAAAGTTAAGAAAGAACAATTGCTAATCGACGAAAAAAGATTAGCACGTTCTGAGGAGATGGTTAATGCCGGAACGATTCCTCGTGGCGATTTGTTCGACTTAAGAGCCACAGTTGCCACAGATAAACAGAATATTGCAGTTTCTGAAAATAACCTCTTAATCTCTAAACTAAGTTTAGCTCAGCTTTTACAATTAAAAGAATTTGCTGATTTCGATGTTGTAGACGATACGAAAATCACAGACGAGAATAATATCTTGGCACAATCACCAATTGAAATTTACAACAAGGCAAGAGAAACAAGAACTGAATTAAAATTAGCGCAAACTAATCTAGAAATTGCCGAGAAAAACGTTACAATTGCCAAAGGTGCTTATCAGCCTACCTTAAGTGCTTTTTATAACTTTAATACAAGAGCCAGTTATTCAGATATCATAACAGGTTCTACATTAAATACAACAAGGCCGACTAATCAAATTGGATTTGTCGAAGGTACCAATCAGGCTGTTCTGCAGAATAATTATTCTCCAATATTGGGAGGTCCAGCCCCTATTTTTGATCAATTTAATGACAATAAAGGACAATCTTTCGGATTGCAACTTTCTGTCCCGATTTTTAACGGATTTGCAACAAGAAACAATGTAGAAAGAAGCAAAGTAAGTTTAGAAAAATCGAAAATTGATTTAGAGCAAAAAAGTTTAGATTTGCAACGTAATGTCTACACTGCTTTCACAGATGCCAGAGCAGCGTTAAACACTTACGAATCGGCTACCGTAACATTAGAAGCAAGACAACAGGCATACAATTATGCTAAAGAAAAATACGATGTTGGTCTGATGAATTCTTTTGATTTTACGCAGGCGCAAACATTATTGACCAATGCGCAGTCAGACGTCATTAGAACAAAATACGATTATATGTTCAAAATTAAAATACTTGAATTCTACTTTGGAATTCCAATTGTTCCAATTATTACAAAATAATTTATTATGTCAAAAAAAACAATTTATTTCTTAGGCGGTGCAGTTTTATTGATCATCATTATACTTGTTCTTTCAAAATCAGGTGCTCTAGGAAATAAGGATGAAGGGAAAGAAGTAGAAATTGCAAAAGTGGTTGCTTCGACAATTGTAGAAACGGTATCAGCAACCGGAAAAATACAGCCTGAAATTGAGGTGAAAATATCGCCTGAGGTTTCTGGCGAAATTATTCTATTAAATGTAAAAGAAGGCCAAGTAGTTAAAAAAGGAGATTTGTTGGTAAAAATCAATCCTGATTTATACACTTCAAGCTACAATCGTTCGGTTTCTAATTTATCTGGCACAAAGGCAGGATTGACGCAGTCTGAAGCTAGTTTTAAAGAAGCAAAAGCAAATTACGAACGTAATAAAACCTTATACGATAAAGGTGTTATCTCAAAATCTGACTGGGATAAAGCTATTGCTTCGTTTGAGGTGGCAAAAGCTACAAGACAGACTTCTTATTACAATGTTCAGAGTGCATCGGCTTCTGTAAATGAAGCAAAAGATAATTTAGGGCGAACTACCATTTATTCTCCTGCAGACGGAACAATTTCTGTGCTGAATGTGGAATTGGGAGAACGTGTTTTAGGAACGCAGCAAATGGCCGGAACAGAACTTCTGCGTGTAGCAAACCTAAACAATATGGAGGTTGAAGTTGATGTAAATGAAAATGACATTGTAAAAATAAAAATAGGCGATGAAGCAAATGTTGAAGTCGACGCATACCTGAAAAAGAAATTTAAAGGAGTTGTAACCAGCATTTCTAATTCGGCAAGCACGACCTTGACATCAGATCAGGTGACCAATTTTAAAGTAAAGGTTCGTATTTTAAAAGAATCGTATCAGGATTTGCTGGAAGGAAAACCAAGTACTTTTTCTCCTTTCAGACCAGGAATGACAGCTACGGTTGATATTATTACCAAAACCAAAACAAATGTTCTGGCTGTGCCTATTAGCTCGGTTGTGGTAAAATCGGATACAGCAGCGGTAAAAGATTTTAAAGTTGAAGATCCTAACGAGAAAAAAACAGCACCTAAAAATGATGCGAAATTTGAATGTGTGTTTGTGAAATCAGGAGATAAGGCAAAAATCAGAATAATTAAGACCGGAATTCAGGACGACACCAATATTGAGGTGACAAGCGGTCTAAAATCTGGAGATATTGTAATTACAGGACCTTATACCACGGTTTCTAAAGAACTTAATTCGGGTGATAGAGTAAAGCTTAAAAAAGCCGAAACCGCTAAGAAATAATTTTAAGCTTATGATTATTGCATTGCATGGAGGTTTGCCATTGGAAATGTTATATGGATTAGGCGGAGGTTTTTTTGTTGCAGTCTTATATTTTATATTTGCACATTATAAAATGGGAAGAACGGAATATTACAATGAAGAGTTTGTTTATTTTCCCACAATAAAAAAATTAGGTCTTTATTTGGTTTTTCTTTTTGTAAATTCAATAATAGGCTATGTGGTTTTTTTGATTTCTGCTTTTATTATAATGTGGCTTACCCAGATTTAATTTGTTACTAATAAAAAAATAAATACTTTGTCTTTTATTCTCAATATCGAAACAGCGACTAAAAATTGTTCAGTATCAATCGCAAAAGGTGGGGAAACTGTTTTATGCCGGGAAATTGCTGAAGAAGGTTATTCGCATGCCGAAAAGCTTCATGTTTTTATTGAAGAAGTAATTGAGCAGTCTGGAATTACAGTACAAGATTTAGTGGCCATTGCAGTAAGTCAGGGTCCCGGTTCTTATACCGGTCTTAGAATTGGGGTTTCGGCTGCAAAAGGGCTTTGTTATGCCTTAAATATTCCGCTAATAGCGGTAAACACTTTGCAGACACTCGCTTCTCAGGCGGAAGTTTCAGACGGAAAAATTATACCGATGCTTGATGCGCGTCGTATGGAGGTTTACAGCGAAGTTTTTAATCCAGATTTATCAGTACACAGAGCGATAAAAGCGGAGATTATCGAGGAAAACTCGTTTAGCGAATACACCGAAAAAATTTATTTCACAGGCGATTGTGCAGAAAAATGCAAGACGGTTTTAACGAAAGACAATTTTGTGTTTTTGGAAGATGTAAAATACCCTTCAGCATCTGCTATGAGCAAAATCAGTTTTGAGAAGTATCAAAAAAGCGACACGGTCGATGTCGCTTATTTTGAACCTTATTATTTAAAAGATTTTATGATTACCGCTCCCGCTTCAAAAAAATAAATCTATTTATTTCTGTATAGTATAAGGCTGAATAGCAATTCCTGCCTCATCTAAAGCTTCTTTGCATTTTTCTAAAGTTTCAGAAAACACACTTCCGTAATCGGCATTTTTTGCCCACGGACGTACTGCAAAATCTACAGAAGCTGGTGACAAGTTTTTTACAAAAACCTCTGGAGCTGGCTGTTTTAATACTTTAGGATTGTCTGTTAAGACTTTTAAAAGAATATCTTTTGCTTTTTTGATGTCTGAATCGTATGAAACGGCAAAAGTAAAATCGGCTCTTCTTTCTCCCTGCATCGAGTAGTTGATGATGTTTCCGTTAGATAAAGCACCGTTCGGAACAAAAACAGTCTGATTATTTCCAGTAATCATTTTGGTTACAAATATCTGAATTTCGAGAACTGTTGCAATTACTCCCTGCGCTTCTATCGTGTCGCCAACTTTAAAAGGCTTGAAGACAATAATCAGCATTCCGCCGGCAAAATTCGAAAGCGACCCTTGTAACGATAAACCAACCGCAAGACCCATTGCTCCCAAAATAGCAACAAAAGAGGAAGTCTCGATTCCGAGTTTAGAAATGAAGGTTACAAATAATAAAATTCGTAAAGCCCATAACAAAATATCAGCAAGAAATTTAGTCAGTGTCGGGTCTAAATTACGCTGAATCATAATTTTTCTAATAATTCTATTGACCAGTCTTATTGCGTAAAGACCAATAAATAAAATTAAGAATGCAGAAATTAACTTCGGAGAATAATCAACTAAAATCTCAATAAATCGTGTGACATATTTGCTTAATTGTTCCGGATCCATGTTCATGATATTTAAATAAAAAACCTTCTCAAAAGAGAAGGCGTATTAGCGCGGCAAATATAAATATATTTCGCTTATTTGAAAATACAAGTTTCTAGTTTCCTTTTAGCTTAATCAGCATCGATTATAGCTTTTTCGCTCGTATCTACAACATTTTCAGTAACAATTCTTTCTTCTGGATCGCTAGTTAATTCTGCCGTTTTTTCTTTGATAGAGTCGACAGCGTCACTGATAGAATTAACCGTCTTCTCGGCATATTCGCTAAAGGTTTCTTTTGCTTGTTGTGCAAAATCTGCAGCAGTTTCGAGAATCGGTTCAGCAACATCTTTTACGTTTTCGACAGCCTCTTCAGCCAATGCTTCCATTTTTTCGATATAAGATGCAGCGTTTTCAATAGCTTTCTCAATAGTATTTTCGGCTTGAACAGCTAAATCAGACGTAGAATTTTTAGCAGTGCCGAATACATTCTTGAAAAATGAAGTTAGTCCCATAGTTTTACATTAATTGGTTAGGGTCACAATATTAATTAATTTTTGGATTAGTAATTATTTTTTAGAGGGGAATTGATTGACAGCTAATGATTAATCATAAAAAAAGCGCCTCATAAGAGACGCTTTAATATGTTTGATTTTAGTTTAAGCATTTGAAGCTTCTACTTTAATTGCTTCATCGTTTAGCATGCTTTTCAGCATATTTTCGATACCGCTTTTCAAGGTAAATGTAGAAGAAGGACAACCGCTGCAAGCTCCTTGCAATAATACTTTTACTGTTTTATCCTCTTCATTGTAAGATTCAAAAGCAATATTTCCTCCGTCGGCCGCAACAGCTGGTTTTACATATTCTTCTAAAATATTAATGATTTGCTGAGAAGTAACATCTAATTTGTCAAAAGCTTCATCTTTTGCAGTATCATTTTTTGCTGTGGTTTGAATCAGACTTTCGTCTAATACAGTTCCGCCGTTTTCGATAAATTGTTTAATGAAAGTTCTTAATTCTAAAGTAATTTCAGACCAATCATTGATATCATATTTAGTAACCGAAATATAATTCTCGTCAATAAAAATCTCTTTCACATACGGAAATTTGAATAATTCCTGAGCCAGCGGAGAAGAAGCTGTCTGGTCGATATTTTTATACTCGACAGCATTTCTGGTTAACATTCTGCTTACCACAAATTTTAATGCAGACGGATTTGGAGTTGTTTCTCCGTAAACTGTAATTGGCTGTTTTTTGGCTTTGTTTTCCTCGGCTTTTATAATAACGCCGCCTTTTTCAACAAAAGCAGCAATCTGCTCTGCAACGGCATCTTTTACATCGTCCCAATCAACAATGCTGTATCTTTCGATAGCAATAAAATTTCCAGAGATATAAACGGTTTTTACGAATGGTAAATAAAACAGTTGCTGCGCAAGAGGAGAAGCTTGTGCTTCATCGATATTTTTGAACTCAAAATTCTGATTTTGAGTGATGAAGTCCTCGAATTCAAACTTTAAAATAGTTGGATTTTGAGTCTCTTTTATAGTGATTTTTGTCATGGTAGTATATTTTTTGCAAATTTAGTAAAGTTATTTTCTACTAATAGCTATATTTGATTTTTTAATAAAATAATTAAGACTCTATTCAAATAATTCGTACTAAATTGCAGTAGTAAAAATTATATCGAAATAAAATTGCCTTTATGAAATTAAAAATCAAGGTTTTATTAATTTTTTTCATTTGGTCTTTATATTCTTATTCCCAAGAAGGAATACCGGTTTATTCAGATTATTTGTCCGATAATTACTACCTGTTACACCCTTCTATGGCGGGTGCTGCGAATTGTGCCAAAATACGATTGACTGCCAGAAAACAATGGTTTGGACAAGAAGATGCGCCATCACTGCAGACATTGAGTTTTAACGGAAGGGTAGGTGAACGTTCGGGTGCAGGAATTATACTTTTTAATGATAAAAATGGTTATCATTCTCAAAAGGGAGTAAAGCTGACTTATGCACACCATATATTATTTTCGAGAGATGAAATAGATTTAAATCAGTTGTCTTTCGGTATTAGTGGAGGAGTAATTCAGAATCAGCTGGACGAAACGAAATTCGGTACAACGGTGGATCCACTTATAACTGGTTCTGTACTAAACGATTCTTACTTTAATCTGGATGTTGGTGCTTCATACAATTATCTGAATTTTTACGCTCATGCTACGGTGCAGGGTTTAATTGAGACCCGAAGACAATTGTATTCGGATTACGAAAGCGATAATCTGCGAAAATATCTTCTGAGTGCCGGATATGTATTTGGCAAAAGAGAAAAAATTACATGGGAGCCTTCTATCTTATTTCAAATGTTTGACCAGACTAAAGAGAAATCTATTGATTTGAATATGAAAGCTTATAAAAACATGGATTTCGGAAGTTTATGGGTCGCTTTATCCTACAGAAGAAGTTTTGATGGAGCTCAGTATCTTTCTGGAAATACTTTATCAACCCAAAAGTTGCAATACTTTACGCCTATTATTGGCATAAACTTCAAGAATTTTATGTTTGCGTACACGTACACGCAAGTAACCGGCGATGTCAAATTTGATAACGGTGCCTATCATCAAATTACGCTCGGGATTAATTTATTTTGTAAAAGAGAACGTTACGATTGTAGCTGTCCTGCTATTAATTAAAATATTATGCTGATTAAAGCTGTAAACGGAAAATCTCCTCAAATTCCAGAGGATTGTTATGTTGCCGAAAACGCCACTATTGTTGGAGAGGTTTCTTTGGGAGCATCTTGTAGTGTATGGTTTAATGCGGTTATTCGTGGTGATGTTAACTTTATTAAAATCGGAAATAAAGTTAATATTCAGGATGGTGCGGTAATTCACTGCACGTATCAAAAACATCCAACGATTATAGGAAACAATGTCTCCATCGGGCATAATGCGATTGTACACGGTTGTACCATTCACGACAATGTTTTAATCGGTATGGGAGCAATTGTTATGGATAATTGTGTGGTAGAAAGCAATTCAATAATTGCAGCTGGAGCAGTCGTTACGCAAAATACAGTGGTAACATCAGGTTCTATTTATGCCGGAGTTCCTGCTAAAAAAGTAAAAGATATAGACCAGTCTGATTTTGCCGGAGAAATCGAACGCATTTCTAATAATTACGTGATGTATTCGAGCTGGTTTAAGAATGAAGAACAATAAAGAGAAAATCCCAAAATTTTTAATTTCCAAATTCCAAACAGGGTCAAACCCATTGGGATTTGGATTTTTTTATTTAAAATTTTACAATTAAAAAATCGTTCCTGAAATATTGGAATTTGGAATCTTAACCCTATAGGTTGATTTTCTCAAAAAAAGCATTTTTATAGCTTTCGCTGATAGGAATTCTTTTGTCGCTTATCAAAACCTTGTTTTTCTGAATCGATTTTACATGTTTGATATTGATAATGTAAGATCTATGGATTCGTGCAAATCCTTTACTCGAAAGTAGGTTTTCTAATTTTATAAGACTTATCAAGGTCAAAGTAAATTTGTTGTCTGTAGTATAAATCTTGACATAGTCTTTTAAGCCTTCAATAAAAAGAATATCAGCAAAATTTAGTTTTACATTTTCATATTCAGCACGAACAAACATAAAATCCTGATCAATTTCTGGAGCGGTAGTGGTTTCAGCTCCCATCTGAGCTGGAGTGACAGCAGGGCTTACAAGCTGTTGGGCGCGTACAACCGATTTTAAAAAACGATGAAACGGGATGGGTTTAACCAGATAGTCTACTGCACCAAGATTAAAACCTTCTACTGCATAATCAGAATAGGCTGTGGTAAAAATCACTAGCGGTTTTTTTTCTATAGTATTTAGAAAATCAATTCCGGAGAAATGTGGCATCTGAATATCAAGAAAAATCAAATCAACATTGTTCTGATTGATAAATGAAACCGCGTCTATAGCATTGTTAAATGTGTTTATCAATTCTAAAGAATCAACTTTTTTGACAAAATCTTCTAATAATTCTACTGCTAAAGGTTCGTCATCAATGATTACACATTTCATCTGCTTAAAATTAAGATTATAAAATTTTTGTCGTTCAAAAGTAAATTTAAACCAGTAAATTATGTTTTAAAATTTTCATAAAATACTGGTTGTTTTTAGTTTATGCGTTAACCGTAATCGTTTTGGCTAAAGTGTAACCGTCTGTTAGATTGCCGGTTATAGTGGCTAGTTCCTCAGATAAGCTGTCTGAAAAAATACTATCTCTTGCGTTTGAAGTATCAGCCTGTCCGTGTGCGGCATAATTGGTGCTGGCATAGACGGTGCTTGAAATATTTTCAGGAAAAGCAATTTGCGTAACCAATAAAGAATTACCACTACGTGTTAAAACTTCTACGTGTACGTGCGGAGCTCTTCCCTGATACCAACCAGGATAAATAGAAATAAATGAAACATTCCCGTTGGCATCAGTAGTTTGTCTTCCTCTCAGGAAATGGACAGTGGTGTAATCGGTCTGTTGCATTTGCGTTCCTCCGTATTCAGAATAATTTCCGTCTTTGTCGCAATGCCATACATCTACCAAAACACCCTGAAGCGGTTCACAATTATTATTTTTATTTTCAATGGTGAGATTAATCAATAGCGCAATGCCGACGCGGTCAGATTTGATGTTTTCTAAAACGAGCTGGCTTGGCGTCTTAATCGGAAAGGGCCCTTTGGTTTCTGATGGAGAAACAGTACAGATTCCGTCACCAGAATTTGACGATTCGTCATCATTGTCGCTTTTAGAACATGATTCTAAAAACTTTGTTGCGCCTGCTATCGAGGCAATTCCCAAAATACCATTTCGGATGAATTTTTTTCTGTCCATAATACGTTCTGTTTAATGAATTGCGGTTTTTATTTCATCTAGTTTTAAATTCAAATGAACTTTGAAATAATTATTATCTTGAGTAATGGTAAGTTCGTGTGCGTTTGGATACAGAAGATTAAGGCGGTTTTGGATGTTTGCCAATCCGATTCCTGAATTTTCGGGATCTTTTACATAGTTTTCAATCGTATTTTCTATCCAGAAATCGAGACTGAATTCTGAGATAACTATTCTAATTCTAACATGCGCCGCACCCTTGTAATCGGTTCCGTATTTGAATGCATTTTCGACAAAAGAAATCAGCAACAACGGCTCGATGAATTTGTTCCTTGTGTCGCCATGAACATTGATTACGATATCCTCGATATTGTTTAGCCTTAGTTTTTGAAGTTCTATATAATTTTGGATATAATTGATTTCTTTCTCTAAAGCCACCGTTTTATTGTCTGTTTCATAAAGCATATAACGCATGAGTTCAGACAGCGTTACGATAGCATCAGGAACCAAATCAGATTTTTTATGTGCAAGCGAATAAATACTGTTTAACGAATTGAATAAAAAATGCGGATTGGTTTGTTTGCGCAGATAAATCAATTCTGTATTTGTTCGATGCGTTTCGGCAATCAATTTGTTTTGCTGATTATTGTAGAATTCAGTCAATGTTCGAATAATTGCACTTATTGTAATAATCAGAATATAGAAAAACGATGGGCCTATTTTAAAAAACAGGGGTTGTCGTCTTATTTCAATTCTGTGTGGCATTCGATGTTGCGGAAAAAAATGCGGATCGGGCGGAACCATTCTTGCCGGAACAATGTTTTCGGGTCTTAAATGCCTAAATTCGGGAATAAAATAATTTATTCGGATAATCATGAAAACGGCAATAAGAATAAAGACAAAGATGAAATAAAGCCAATACTTTTTTTGCAATAAAAAGGCGGGTACCAAATAAAAATAGTTGAAATAAAACAACATAATTCCGGTAAACCATTGTACGTAAAAATCATTGTTAATCTTAAACGGACTTTCGTAAAACTGAATTAAGGATGTCAGAATAAAAAATACCCATATTGCGCAATGGAATAATACTTTTGTATAGCCGGTATTTTTAATGGTATCTAGCTGCATCAGAATTTTATTTTTAATAAAATTAAATCTTTTTCGGTTACCGTAGGCGATATCTTCTGTTTGAGTTTTTCTTTTACAAGTACGGCAACTTTTAAGGCATCTTCTTCTGTTGCAAAACTTTTGGTCTCATTAATAACAGGAATAATAGATTGTTTAATTAGAATTTTGCCCTTGTACGCAATCGAATAGCCCCAGCCGGAATTTGTCTTAAAAGATGCTGTCTGTAGAGGGTCTTTTTTGGCACAGGCTGTAAACTGCAAAATCAGTATCAGAAAAGCTAAATTCTTCCAGACCGAAGTCGGGAAGAATTGTTTCTTATTAATTATCATCATCATTTTGTTCTTCCAACGGTTTAAATTCCCATGCATCGTCAAAGTAGGTAGAACCGATTCTTCCAAGCATGTAAAATCCGCGATTATTGATGGCAAAACCAACAGCGTCTGTACGCGTTGCACCTTCCATTGCCGTTCTTTCAACCCATAAATCTGTAGACGGATTGTACTCCCAAACTGTTTTTATGCTTTCGCCTCCTACGATATAACCCAATCCGTTCATAGAAAAACTCGAAGCGTTCGCACGTACAATTGCATATTCGTCGTTGTAGCTATAATCGTCGTTAGTATCTTTATCTACATCACGTTTTCTGGTCCACACCTCTGTTGCCGGATCAAATTCCCAGAAATCCTCTTGGTAAACTCCATTGTTGATGCCGGTAACCAAATAAGCTTTGTCTGCAATTACAAATACAGTGGCATTACGTCTTTTATTGCCGCTGAAACCGTTTACCAATGTCCAGGTATTGGCTTGGTCATCGTACTGATAAAAATCTTTCAAATAATTTCCGTCATAACCTGTCCCAAAATATGCTTTTCCGCCCGCTTGAAATCCCACTGCGGCGTAACGAGCCGTTCCAGCAAAATCGGCTTTTTGAGTCCAGCTGTTGCTTACAGGGTCGTATTGGTAAAAATCTTTAAGTCTATTGGTTCCGTCATAACCAAGGCCAACATAGCCTTTATCGTTCAGAGCAAAACTAGAAGCAGAACTTCTCCCAACTCCTGTAAAATTGGCTTTTTGTTCCCAATAATCTCCGTTCGAGTTGTACGCCCATAAATCTTTTAGATATTCATCTCCTGTGTAGCCTGCCGCAACATAAGCATAATCGCCTATAACAAAACTTGTTGCACTAGATCTAGCGGGGCCGTCAAATGCTGATTTTTTAATCCAGTTTCCGATTAGCTCGTCATCTTCATTATCATTGCTGCAGCTTACAACAAAAAGGCTCGAAAAAAGTATCGTGAATAATATTCCTTTTTTTAGATTAATCATAGTGTATTGAATTTTATTGTTTGTATTTGATGCCTATTCCTAAAACATAACCATTCCTAGTCGCAAAATCATAAACCTTATGATTGTCACTGTCGAGAAGATTGTATTTTTTATTAAAATCATATCCGGCTTTAAAGTTTAAAAACCAGTTTTTATCAACATTTCTTTCATATTCAAGTGCAGCAGTCATCTGCGACATAGAAGCTTTTGAAGCATTGACATCTAATTGAAATTTATTGTCTAACTGATAAAAATTTCCATTAAAACTATTAGTAAGACTAAATATGTTGCGACTATTGTTTGAATACGAAATTTTCGAATCAGGAAAACCAAGCAAAACAGATGCGCTTTTGTTAAATTGATAACTCAAAGACAGCAATGGCATAAATTTGGGATAACCCAAGGCAGCTGTTCTTCCAGCTCCGATATTTATTTCTGTTTTGGAAGTCAATTTGTATTTAAAACCAACGCTTCCTAAAACTGTAAAATCGGAAAAATCCAGTCGTTGCTGAAAATTTGCTGTTGGAATAAATACTGCATTCCACGTTGACTTTTCTGAGATTTCATGTAAAAACTCAAATCGGTTCAAAATCTGATTCATACCATTCAAATTGGTTAAATCTTCATACTGACTGATTTCATAATTAACATTCAAATTCGAATATCCAAACTGATTGGTAATCTTGTTTTTGCTTCCAATGTTTTTAGCATAAATCAAATCGATATTCGTCTGATTGAAATTGATTTTCTCAGTTGGTTCCGTTTTAACCGAAACAGTAGCTGAGAAATTTTCCTGTGCCTTCAGACTGAAGGACGAAACCAAAAAAACAGCACCGATTAAAAACCTTTCTTTCATTATTAATTTTATTGGTCCAAAAGTAGGCTGAGCGCTGTTTTAAAAAAAAGAATATATATGTATGCTAGATTTCGATAGACAAAACGGGCTTTTTTAAGGGCGAATGATAAGAAGAGAGCGTCTAACAATTTGTAGATGTTTTTATGCCGTCTACAGTCTAAAAAAGCGGGTTTGTATATGTTATAGTGCGGTGCAGAAGTGCGCCTTTTATATTTGCTCAAAAATATTGATTATGCACAAGTTTATATTGACATTGTTTTTTGCGATAACAATGATTTCATGCGGAACCGATACCGACACGGGGGAGTTTGTCGTGGGGTCAGATTATCTCGCGTTGAGTAATAAGGTAATTATGATTGATACTGTTTCGGTGGATATGTCGACAATAAATTTTGATTCATTGGTTACTTCCAGCCAAAGCAGAATTTTGATTGGCAATTATGATGATCCGGTTTTTGGAAAAGTTAAATCAAACAGTTATTTCCAGCTTTCAACCAGTACTTATTCGTTGATTAACACAGGTTCTGACACAGAGTCTGTAAATTTTGTATTCGATTCGATTTCGATGATTCTTAAGTATGACAATTATTACTACGGTGATACCACAAAAGTTCAGACATTTAATATCCACAGACTTAATCAAAAGGTAAAACCAAATACAGACGACAGTAAGTTTTACAATAATTCAGCTTTGAGTTATGATACCGAAAGTTTAGGAGCTATTTCTTTTATACCAAGACCAACTCAAAAGGACTCTATCAATATCAGGATGAATGATGAGTTTGGCGCAGCTCTTTTTCAAAAGATCAAGAAAAGGGAAATCAATGATTTTACCAGTTTTACAGAATATTTTAAAGGATTGGTTTTAGTTCCCGATACTTCGAATTCATCTAGTATAATAGGATTTGACGTATCTACGAGCAAAGTCAGGATGTATTATTCAAAATACCAAGCCAATACCGATGAGGTTTCGTATGTAATCGATTTTACGATTTCTGATCTTGCTAAACAATTTAATGCTGTTTCTCTAGATAAAACAGGAACGTTACTGCAGAATCTCCCCATTTCCAGCAGCCGGCTATCGAGTCTTCTCACCGGCAATCAGGGTTATATTCAGTCTGGCACGGGGGTGGCCTGCAGGATTGATTTTCCTAATATAAAACAACTTAAATACATTTCTGATAATGGAGCAATTGTAGACGCTCAATTAATCTTAAAACCAGTTAATAATTCGTATTCTGCTAAATATCCACTGGCAGATTCGTTAACGGTTTATGTTGGAGACAATCTGAACAGGATCAGCGGTTCGATGGTTAATTCTGCAGGAACGGCCGTGTACGGAATCTTAAACAAAAAAAGTGACGAGTTTAACGAAAATGTAGGATACTACATTCCGGTCGGAAATTTTCTTCAGAAAGAAATGCTGAAAACCTCAGATTCAAGGTCATCATTGATTTTAACACTGCCGGGTATCTCTAAATCTGTCAACAGAATTGTTTTGGGCAATCAAAAACATTTGAACAATAAAATTCAATTGAAAATTTATTACATCTCTTATTAAATGAAAAATAAACTCTTTTTATGCTGCTTTCTTGTGTTCACCATCGTAGGATCGGCCCAGAGTATTTCAAGTTCACCGTATTCGCTTTATGGAGTAGGAAGCTTGTATGAATCAGATTTTGGTTATTTGCCATCGATAGGGTCTTCCGGGATTGCGCTTCCATCGAATACATTTATCAATAATTTAAATCCGGCTTCATTAGGATTTATGCCTCAGAATCATTTTATGTTTGATATTGGAGGCAAGGCCATAGCAACTACCTATCAGAACAGTTCAAAATCTGAAAAACGAAATAATTTTCAGTTTTCGCATCTCGCTTTTGCTTTTCCTGTTACCAAAAGCTCTGGTTTTAGTGTTACATTGCAACCTTATTCGAGCGCAGCTTTTAAGATCTCAAATCTTAAGATTCCGATTACTGATAGTCAAGAATACTATTACTTGACAGCAGCAGGTTCAGGAGGTTTGAACAACTTGAATTTCTCTTACGGATATAGATTTGGAAAAAATGTCACTGTGGGAGCTTCTGCAGCACTTCTGTTCGGAAATACGGTAGACGACAGAGCATTTCTAATTCAGAATGCTATTACAACTATTCACAAAAAAACAGATTACAATGGTTTTCGAGGTATTGTAGGAGCGCAGTTCAAAATTGATTCTACGCTCACGGTCGGAACGACTTTTAAGCTGCCTTCGCAGATTAGAGCTTCAAAAGTTCAGTCTGTTTCGGTCATAGCAGATGAAGTCGAAACTTCTGTAGAATCAGACGTTGCTTCTGATGTTGATGATTATTACATGCCTTTGGAAGTTGGTTTTGGAATCAGCAAACGTTTTAAAAATAATCTCAATTTGACACTAGATTACGAAAGAAGTTTCTGGAATGACACCAATCAATCAGAATGGTACGGAGATTTTGTAAATCAGGATAGGTATGCCTTGGGTTTTACATACAGTGCTAAAAAGAATATTCGAAAATATTGGGACAGGGTGCAGTATGCCGCGGGTGCGAGTTTTGATACAGGTTATCTAGAAGTTGACGGAAAAAGAGTCAACAACGCTTCGCTGTCTATCGGTCTTTCACTTCCTATCGAAAACACTTTTACGGCTCTTAATATTTCGTATTCCTACGGTCAGAAAGGAAGAATCGCAAACAATCTCATTAAAGAGAATTATCATAAAATATCCCTCAATTTATCACTTGACGGAATCTGGTTCCTTAAGCGAAAAATAGAATAGCTTTAAAAGTCCTTATAAACCACAGGATACTTATAATCTAAAATTGATTCTAAAACTTTAGGGTCTGAATTTACATAAAATTCAGGCTCTTCTTGTTTGTTTTCAGTAAAACCTGTTTTCTCACGAAGAACATTTTGCGTCTGTCTGGCAACCGCTTCGCCAGAATCTATAATCTGAATATGATCGGGAAGGATTTTTTTGATTTGAGGAAGTAAGTAAGGATAGTGAGAACAGCCCAAAACAAGATAATCGATGTTAGCTTCAATCATTGGTTGTAGGTATGATTCTAACAATTGAGTCATTTCAGGAGAATTCAGGTTTCCGTCCTCAATCAACTGCACCAGTCCGTGGCCTACTTGTTCAATAATGGTAGTATGCTGAAACATTTCTGCAGTTTTGTTGAATAATTCGCTGTTCAAAGTTCCTTGAGTAGCAAGAATGCCGATAACTTGTGTTTTCGAATTATTGGCTGCAGGTTTTATGGCAGGCTCGATTCCAATAAACGGAACGTTGTATTCTTCTCGCAGCTCTCGAATTGCATTTGTTGTTGCGGTATTGCAGGCTACAACAATTAACTTGCAATTTTGCGCCAATAAATAATCAACATTCTTTCTGCTCAATGCAACAATTTCGTCTTTGGTCTTTTGTCCGTAGGGAGCATTTTTGCTGTCTGCTAGATAGATAGTTTTTTCATTTGGAAGTAATTCATGTATGGCTTTCCAGATTGAAGTGCCGCCAATGCCGGAATCAAAAATGCCTATAGGATTGTTGTTTGTCATAAAGCAAAATTACAATTTTTACAATAAATTTTATTCTAAGTTAAGCCAATTCAGCAAATATTAATGCAAATAGTTTTTAATTTATTGTAAAAAAAAACTGCTCAAAATTAGAGCAGTTTTTAATCATTTTTTTGGTTCTTAGAAACCTAAATCTTTTTTTACGTCAGCAGTAATGTTTGGACCATCAGCTAATAATAGAGTAGAACCGTCTAAGATATATTGGAAACCTTTAGCTTTTCCAACTTTTTGAATAGAAGCTCTTACTTTTTCCATTAATGGCTTAACGATGTCAGTTTCTTTTTGCTGTAATTCTTTTTGAGCATTATCTCTGTAAGAAGTAATTCTGTTTTGCATATCCTGAACTTCTTTAGAACGCTCAGCATTAACATCCTCCTTTACAGTTGCAGCTTCAGCTTCGTACTTTTTGATTTTAGTTTGGTATTCTTCAATCATTTTTTTGTATTCAGCGTCATATGTACCACTTAATTTTTGTAGTTGATTTTGTGCATCAAGCATTGCAGGCATTTTTGACATGATCTCGCTGACATCTACATGGGCTACCTTCGCTTGCGCGTTCATTGTGTTGCTTGCTCCTAAAACTAATATTGCAGCAATTAGTAAAGTTTTGATTTGTTTCATCATTTTTAAAATATTAATTAATTATTGGTCGTATTTGATTTTTGTTGTTCGGCTTCTTTTGCTTTTTTAGCCGCTTCACGTTCCTCTAAAATTTTCTTCCTTCTTTCTTCTAATTCTTTTTTACGTTGTTCGTACAATAATTGTCTTTCTTCAGCTTTTGTCATTGTTGGCTCAGCAGTTGTCTGAGTTGCAGCGGGTTTTTCTGAAGTGCCAGTTTTTGCCGTTTCTGTTGTTGTCGGAGTGGCGTTTGTTGTTTTTGGCGTTTCAGTTGTTTTAGCTGTTTCAGAAACCGTGCCATTTTTTTTAGCTGCTCGTTCTGCGGCAAGTGCATTTCTTCTGTCATCATATTCCTTCTTTTTGGCTTCTTGCTCTAATTTTCTGTCTTGAATCAGTTTTTCGCGGGCCGCTCTTCTCTCATCTAATGCTTTCTGTCTTTCGGCCATTGCCGGATTTTCATCTATGGCATTTTCAAGATTCTCTTTAGCTTCCTGTTCTTTTAGCTGTTTTTTAGTCAGCTGTTCGCGTTTTTCGGTACGATTTAAAATACGTATTACCTGATCGCTGATATCAAATCTTGTGTTGCTGAAAAGCATTGTTAGATCTGATGATTTATCAAAAATAAAGTCATAATTTTTAGCCTCTGCTATATCTTGTACAGCAGTAAAAACCTGATCTTGAATTGGCTTTGCTAATGCCGCTTTTTGTCTGATTAGATTTCCGTCAGAACCGAATTGTTTTTGCTGATAATCCAGCATTTCGGTTTCAAGAAATTTTATCTCGGTTTCTCTCTCTTCAATTAATTCTTTGGTAAGCAAAGCTTTTTCGGCTTTTAAACTTTCCTTCAGCGTATTTATATTTAACTTTTTGGTTTCAATTTCCTGTTTCCATTTTTGAGCTTTTAGCTCCAATTGAGATACAGCTTCCTTATAATCAGAAACATTCTCCAAAATGTATTCCATGTCGATGTAGCCAATCCTAGTCGTTCTTCCTTGTGCCTGACTTGTATTTGCTACAATCAAGGCTAAAAATATAAATAAAAACTGTTTCTTCATAACATAACTTTATTTGATGATTTTTAACCAAACGAAATTTGTCTAAAATTGTTGTCCAATAATAAAGTGTGTCTCCCAGCCATTAGCTTTTGTCTGCCCTGGAAGAGGATCAAATCCATAACCAAAGTCAATTCCTAATAATCCGAAAGCTGGCATGAATACACGTAAACCTGCACCGGCAGAACGATTTAAATCAAACGGGTTGTAATCTTTGAAAGTTGGGTATGATGAACCAGCTTCTAAGAATGTCAATGCAAAAATCGATGCAGACGCTTTTAATGTAATCGGATAACGTAATTCCATAGAGAACTTGTTATAGATTGTTGCTCCAATTGCATCTCCAACTCTGTTGACCGGTGTAAGAGAGTTATTTGGATAACCTCTCAATTGGATGGTCTCTCTACCGTCCATTGAATAGTTTGCCATACCATCACCACCTAAGTAGAAACGCTCAAAAGGAATAACACCACGATCTTGATTGTATGCTCCTAAGAATCCGAACTCTGTTAAGGTTCTTAAGACTAATTTTCCGTATACTTTTGTATACCAGTCACCTTTAAATTTAACTTTATAATACTCAAGCCAGTTGTACTTTTGCTGATCTACTTTGGCAGGATCTGCAGCAGCTTCCTGATAGGTACTTACTTTGTTTGAATTTGCATCAATATAATCGCCAGCGTTTACGATAACTCCGTTGTTGTCTTCATACGTTGAAGTTGCTTTCGCCTTATACTCTTCTTTCTCTCCTAATTTTGCATAATCTATTCCGTTGAACAATGAATAAGGAGGTGTGATTTTCGCAGAAATACTAAACTCAGAACCGTAAGTTGGGAATATCGGGTTGACCCCTTTATTACTTCTAGAAATTCCGATTGTATAAGCTAAGTTTCTTGAGGCACCATTACCAAAGGTAAATAATCCTGTGTTGTAATTGTTCAAGTCATAATGCTGGTAACTCAAAGATTGTGATAATACAAAGTAGTCATCTGGTACTGTAAGTCTTTTCGCTAAACCAACTTGTACTGTAAAAATATTAAAACTTTTGCTCTTATCTACACTTCTGGTATAGAAATTATTCAGAAACTGCTTACTATACGAGATAGATGAGCTAAATTGTACTGGCTTTTTACCGCCAAACCATGGTTCTGAGAAAGAGACACTATAGGTTTGGAAATAAGTACTTCCCTGTAAACGAAGCGCTACCTTTTGACCATCTCCCATTGGAAGAGGTTTGTATGATTCTTTATTGAATATATTACGGGCAGAAAAGTTGTTGAACGAAAGTCCCAACGTTCCGATGAAACCACCTCCGCCATATCCACCTTGCAGCTCCACTTGGCTTGATCCTTTTTCTACCAGTTGGTATTCGATGTCAACAGTTCCTGCTGCTGGATCAACGTTTCTAAATTCAGGTTTAATAGCCTCAGGATCGAAAAATCCTAACTGTCCGATTTCACGAATAGTTCTTACTAACTCTTCTTTGCTGTATTTGTTTCCAGGTTTTGTTCTTAACTCACGATAGATAACATGGTCGTTTGTTTTGTCGTTTCCTGTAACATAAATTTTATTGAAGTAAGCGATAGGACCTTCAGTAACTCTAATTTCAAAATCGATTGTATCGTTTACGGTTTTTACCTCAACGGCATTGATTTTAGAGAAAAGATAACCATTATTCTGATACAAGTTTGTAATGTCTTCTCCGTCTGGTTTTGAGTTGTCAGCGATTCTTTTTTCAAGCAAAACGCCATTATAGACTTCTCCTTTTTTAATTCCAAGATAACGGTTTAGCTGTTGGTCTGAATAGACTGTGTTTCCTAAAAATTTAATGTTTCCGAAGTAGTATTTGTTTCCTTCTTCTACGTTAATCTTTATGGCAAGCATGTTTTTCTCCTTGTTATACTTAACAGAATCGTAAATAATACGGGCATCGCGATATCCTTTTTCTTTGTAGGCTGCAATAACTTTCTCTAAGTCGCTCTTGTATTTTTCAGGAATAAATTTAGACGCCTTAAATACACGCAGTATATTTTTCTGCTTAGTATCTTTCATTGCAGATCGCAATTGGCTGCCTGTCAATTGTTTGTTTCCGGTAAACTCAATTTTGCTGATTTTTACCTTGTCGCCTTTGTCTACACGTACAAGCATGTTTACTTGATTGCCGGCAGTAGTATCTGGGGTAGTGGTAATAACAACTTTTGTGTTGTAGAAACCGTCTTTTTTGTATTTATTTTCAATATAATTTTTGGTGGTCGTAATTAAGTTTTCATTGACTATTTTGTTTTTAGTCAGGTTGTTATCTTTAATTAATCCTTCGACTTTGCTTTTCTTAACCCCAACGATTTTTACTTCGTTTAATTTTGGAAGCTCGACTATATTCAAATCAAGGAAAATACTGTCGTTTTCTATCTTATTAACGTAGAAAGCGATTTCGTCAAAAAGGCCAAGCTTTCCTAATTTTTTAATTGCGCTGCTTATTTCTTCTCCTGGCACAGTGATTTCCTGCCCTTTTTGAAGACCTGAGAAGGTAACAACGGTTTGCTCATTAAAACTTATTTTACCAACAACAGAAACTTTGGCCAGTATATATGTCTTACCCTGATCAAAAGGAACTCTTTCTTGTGCTTTTATTTGTGAAAAACTACCCAGTAAAAGAAGGGTAAAGACTATTTGTATTTTTTTTTGCAACACTAAAAAATTATTTAATTTGTTCACTGGTTTTTCCAAATCTACGTTCTCTTTTTTGATAACTAATAATAGCCTCATATAAATCTTGGTCTTTAAAGTCTGGCCACAAGACATTAGTAAAATACAATTCTGCATAAGCGATCTGCCAAAGCAAAAAATTACTTATTCTATGTTCTCCGCTTGTTCGTATTAATAAATCTACATCGGGTAAATTTTGCGTGTAAAGATGCTCATTTATAATTGAATCGTCAATAGTGTCTATTGAAATTATATTATTTTTAACTTTATTACTTATTGACTTTACAACGTTTACCAATTCTTCTCTGGATCCGTAGCTCAGCGCAAGTGTAAGGGTTAAGCGGGTATTGTTTTTGGTTTTTTCAATTACGTCCAAAAGTTCTTTTTGGGCCGATTTTGGAAGTTTTTCAAGATTGCCAATTGCATTAAGGCGAATATTGTTTTCCTGTAAAGTAATAAGTTCTTTTTTTAAGGAATTGATAAGAATCTTCATCAAGGCTTCAACCTCCAATTTCGGGCGATTCCAGTTTTCTGTAGAAAATGCATAGAGTGTCAGGTATTCAATACCTAATTTGGCGCAGGTCTTAATGGTTTCTTTTACAGATTTTGTTCCGTTTTCGTGGCCAATAGCACGTAAAAAACCTTGTTGTTTGGCCCAGCGTCCATTACCGTCCATAATAATGGCCAGATGTCTAGGTAAGTTCGATTGATCTATAGATTCTAGTAAATTCATTTTATTCTGCGCAATAGCAAGGTTTTTGTCCAAAAGTATAAGTTAAGGTAATGCCCGAAAAGACATACCAGTCATTGTTGTTGAGATTTCCAAATTTTAAGATGTTGGCACTGCCCGTATTCGGATTGCTTCCGTCCAAATTGTCTGTAAATGTGTATCGAACGCCCGCCTCAAGTCCTAAAACAAAATTAGGCGTTACATTTGATTTTACTCCTAATATAATAGGTATAGCAAGTGAGCTCGAATTAACAGAATAAAGCTGATTTGGATTTGCGGCATAACGGTATAGGCCATCGTAAAGAAAAAAGCTGAGTCCCGAATATATATAAGGAGTCACTTTAGTGTGATAATCGTGAAGGTTGAAATCTAAAAAATTGAATTCTAATCCTGCAGAAAATTCTTTTACATCATTTTTAAATCGATATCCTCTTTGGTTTCGTCCTGTCTCTTCAGATTTTAAATCGTTTCCAGAGATTGAAGACTGCATATAAGAAAACCTATAAGAATGTCTTGGACTTCTATTCCATTTATACAACACCCCAAAGGTAATTTTTTCTGGGGCAATATAGGTGGTTCTTCCTACGTCGCCTACAAAGTTGCTTCCGCCAAGAAACACACCAAGCTCGTTTATTTGAGCATTAAGTGTAATAAAGGGGAAAAAACATAACAATAAATTAAAAATTTTCTTCATTTAATTCAAAATTGCGTGCAAATATAATAATTATCGATACGAATCAACGTTCCTTTATATAAATGTGCTTTTTTTTCAATTTAATATATGATTTTGAGCAATTTAATGACGATTCGTTATGTGCAAAACGAGAAAATATAGCATTATCGTATAGTGAAAAACAAGAAAAGAAATTAATTTCTCTTGTCTTCGCCCCATAGCAATTTGTTTCTTAGTGTTTTAAGGAAGGTTTCGCCCGGAATCTCTATCATTTTTATTTTATAATCTGTTTTTTTGATTTTTAAAACAGATTCGTTTTTGACTGAGGAAATTCGTGAATCAAGAGAAACCAAATACTGATCTTCTCTGCCCGAAACTTTAAGCGTAATTTCTGTATCGTCTGGAATTACAAGCGGCCTTGCAGTTAAATTATGCGGTGCTATAGGGGTAATTACAAGACTTTTTACGTCTGGTGTCAGTATAGGGCCACCGCAACTTAAAGAATATCCTGTAGAGCCCGTTGGTGTAGAAATGATTAATCCATCTGCCCAGTAAGAATTCAGATACTCATTGTTGAGATAGGTTTCTACAGTAATCATCGAGGTGGTGTCTTTTCGGCTAACTGTGACTTCATTCATAGCAAAGTTAAGCTCTTCAAAAGCATCGTTATAAGGCTCACAAGTCAGTCCAAGTAAAGTTCGATCAGAAGTCGTGTAATTGCGATCAATCACGTACTGCAGCAGGCTGTCAATATTTTCTTTTTGGACTTTGGCCAAAAAGCCCAAACGACCGGCGTTTATTCCTAAAAGCGGTATCTCAGAATTCCGAACTAATGCCGCGGCACGTAAAATAGTTCCGTCTCCGCCAATACTGATCAGCATTTCAAAAGTATTATCTAAAGTGGTTCCTGGAGAAAAAGTTTTGTATTCTTTTTTTACAAGCTGTTTCTCGTAAAGCATATTGAGGAAATTTTCTTCAATTACCATTTCAACCTGATTAGAATTGAAAAACGAGAAAATATCTTTAATAATAGGTTCTGTGCTGTTTTGATAATATTGTCCGTAGATGGCTATTTTCATTCTTTTTAAATTAGAGAATTGTCAATGTGTCAATTAGATAATCGGAAAATGCGAAAATTATCTAATTAACTAATTTTCTCATTGTCACATTCATAAATTTATATATTAAGATATTTGTCTAAGTAATCGGATCGTTCTTTGAGGCTATTAATATAGGTATCTTCCTGATGTTCTGAAATGATTTCGTACCCATATCTTCTGTAAGTCTGAATGATTTCATTCATGGCTCCCAAGCCTATTTTTACGGTAATTTGAACATTTTCTGTGTCGGCCTCAGAAACAAAACAGCCCAAAACTTTACCATTGTTGCTTTCTACTATCTGAGTTACTTCGCTCATAGAATAGTCCAAAAGGCCTTTTTGCACTATAATAATACCACCCTGTTCTTTTAGAAAAGGTGTTTCCTGAAAAAACTTCATAATATCTTCCATTTCATAATAACCGATATAGTTATTGTTTTCATCAAGAATAGGAAGGGTGTTGGTGTGGTTTTTTGCGAAAATTTCGAGTACATCGAGCCAAATCATCGATTTTCTGGCAAAAAAGCGTTCGAGAGCATATTTGTAATCAATTGCTTTTTTGTCTATATCAAACGTATCAACATCATTTGAAGCAATGCTGCCAATAAAAATTCCATCCTCTAAAACTGGGAAATGAGAGAAGTTGAGATCGGCAAAAAAGTCCTGAACCGAGGCTATCGTTTCCTGACTATCGATCGCTCTAAAATCGTTGTTGATGTAGTTGGTAATTTCTGTCATAAGTCAATTGAAGATATGTCCTGCAAAATAATCAAAAAATACCAAAAACGCTGTGTTTTACTTTGTATTTTTGTGCTGACAAATATATGTTACTAGAATTAATTATCTATATATATGACAAAGTTAAGTGTAAATATCAATAAAATTGCCACGCTTCGTAATGCACGAGGCGGAAATGTTCCTGATTTATTAAAAGTAGCCACAGATATTCAGAAATTTGGAGCGCACGGTATCACGATTCATCCGCGTCCAGACGAGCGTCATATACGTTATCAGGATGCAAGAGATTTAAAAGCTATCGTAACGACAGAATATAATATTGAGGGAAATCCGCAGCATAATTTTATTGATTTGGTCTTAGAATGCAAACCAGATCAGGTTACACTGGTGCCCGATGCTATTGGAGCAATAACTTCGTCTGCGGGCTGGGATACTGTAAAAAATCAGAACTATTTGGCTGAAGTGATTCAGGAATTTCAAAAAAACGGAATCAGAACTTCAATTTTTGTAGACCCGGTTTTAGAAATGATTGAAGGTGCCAAGAAAACAGGAACAGATCGAATTGAATTGTACACAGAGGCTTTTGCGCATCAATACGATCTTGGAAATAAAAACGGAATTGATCCCTATGTAAAAGCGGCACAATTGGCAAACGAATTAGGATTAGGAATTAATGCAGGTCATGATTTAAGTTTAGATAATGTTCAGTTTTTCAAACAAAATATTCCTGGGTTATTGGAAGTGTCAATTGGACATGCCTTGATTTCAGAAGCACTTTATCTTGGTTTGGATAATACTGTAAATATGTATTTGAATAAATTGAAATAATATTTTTATTAAACAATTATAACCCGATGTAATTGGGTTATAATTGTTTATTTTCGCACTTTTTCTTATTAAAATTTAAGTGTCAAAATCTGCTATTCTCTTTTTTTTATTCTGTTTTTCTAACATTTTTGCTCAGTCAGATGTGAGGATAACAGGGACTATAACATCTTCTGATAACCAAAAGCTTGCTGGGGCAAATGTCTCTTTAGAGATTAATAAAAAACAGTTTTATGCAGTTGCTGATAGCTTAGGAAGCTTCTCGGAGATTATTTCTTCAGGAAATTTGATCATCAGAATTAATCATTTAGATTTTACTCCAAAAACAATTTACTGCAAGGTTATAAAAGACACTGTAATTTCCGTTGTTTTGGAAAAAGATGCTGCACAGTTAAAGGAAGTAATTGTCAAAAATGACAAGAAAAGTGGCGTCAAGACATTATCTGCTGGAAAGCTTTCTCTTAATCTAAAAGAATTAAGCGCAGTACCAACAGTTTTAGGAACTACAGATGTCATCAAATTACTGCAATTGATGCCAGGAGTTCAGAATTCAGGAGATGCAAATGGGTATTTGTATGTTCGCGGAGGCGATCCTGGACATAATGCAATTTTGTATAATGAGGCGCCTATTTATGGAATGTCTCATTTGTTAGGAATCTTCCCTTTTTACAATACAGATCATATTAAAGATGTTGAATTTGATAAATCAAGTTCAAATCCAAAATACGGAGGACGTTTAAGTTCTACTACACTTTTAAATACAAATAAAAAAGTACCATCCGAGCTTTCTATGCAGGGTAATGCAGGTATTTTGGCTTCACAGTTAACTTTGTCGGTTCCGCTTACAGATAAAACAGGATTTTATATTTCAGGAAGAAAAACATATATTGATGAAGTTATGGGGCCACTATTAAAATCAGGTTCAAACAACGACGTCCAAAATATGAAATATGGGTTTTCTGATGCCAATTTTACTTTTTTGTCTCAGATTTCTAAGAAAAATTTATTTTCATTAAATGCCTTTGTAAGCGGAGATGAACTTAAAATAAAAGACGAAAATCTAGCACTAAAAACCAATTTAAAATGGAGCAATTTTACTGTTTCGCCATCTTTAAATACTATCTTTTCTCCTAAAGTAAGTATGTCTAATTCTTTTTACTTTAGTCAATATTCAAATGAATTGAATATGGAGCAGGCAACAATTGAATTTGGAGTTTCTTCTTATGTGAAAGATTTTGGTTTTACCAATGCTGTGAAATTTGCGATCGGAAATGTTCCTTTTGAGTCAGGACTGCAATACGTTTATCATGATCTGCAGCCTCAAAAAGTGAATGTGGAAAATTTTACCACGACAGATAATTACTCTCAAAGAACAATTATTGCAAATGAAGTTGCGTTTTTTGTGAGTGCAAATCCTAAATTACTAGAAAAAGTTACGGCTGATTTAGGGCTCAGAATGAATTATTATGCTTCGGGATTAGATTCTTATTTGCATTTTCAGCCTCGCATGGTTTTGAATTATTTTGCAAATGAGAATTATTCGTTTTATGCTTCTTATAATAGACAATATCAGTATTTAAGTTTAATCACGACTTCAAGCGTTGGTATTCCGACTGATTTTTGGATTGCCAGTTCTGATGGAATAAAACCGCAATCTTCTAATGAATTTTCTATAGGTTCAAACCAAAACATTACTAGGAATTTTTCATCTTCTTTTGGAGGATTTTATCGTTCGATGAAAAACCTGCTGGAATATCCTTATGGAATAACACAGTTTAATGAAATCACAACGCTTAAAAATGATTTATATATTGGAAAAGGAAAAGCTTATGGATTTGAAGTGATGCTGAAAAAAAACAGCGGAAAATTTAGCGGCTGGCTGAGTTATACTTTAAGCTGGTCCGATCGAAATTTTGATGAACTCAACAACGGGAAAACATATTTCGCAAAATATGACAGAAGACATAATCTCTCGGTTGTTGGAATGTACGATTTAAATGCAAAATGGAATTTTGGCATAACTCAAATATTTGGTTCAGGAAATCGATTCACAATGCCGACTTCCTGGTATTTTGTAAATAATAATCCGGTGAAAGAATATGCAGGCTATAATAATGCACAAATGCCAAATTATATTAGAACTGATATTTCTGCAAATTACTATTTCGTGAAAACTTCAAAGAAAGAAAGTGCTTTAAATTTTTCGATCTACAATACATTCAATATCTCAAATCCTATTTATGTGGTTTTAGATGTAGAAGTAAATGAAAACAAAGATAAAGTTGTGGTAAAACAAGAAGAGAAAGTATTATACAGGATTCTTCCTTCTGTAAGTTGGCGATTTAAATTTTAAGAAAAATGAAAAAGTATCTATTGTTTCTTTTCGGTTTAACGATAATGAGCTGTTCTAATGATAATTTTAGTGAGCAAAAAAAAAATGAGTCTAAAATAGTGGTTGAAGGCTGGATTGAAGAAGGTGATTTTGCAAATGTTTTATTGTCGAGCAGTATTCCGGTGACAGATGTTATCGATTCTACTAATGTTTTAAATCACGTCATCAGATCGGCAAAAATTACGGTTTCAGATGGTGAGAATTTTGAGGTTTTGAGAGTGAAAAATGATAAAAACAGAATTCCGCCTTTTGTGTATTTTGGTTCAACACTAAAGGGAGAGGCAGGAAAGCAATATTCTATTAAAATTGAATATCTCGACCGTGTTATCGAAGCGGTAACTTTGATTCCGAAATCGGTGCCTTTAAAGAGTGCCGAATATGTAAAGAAGAATGCAACCGATACAACGGGTTATGTTTTTGTAAAATTCGATGATCCTGTAAATGAAAAAAACTATTATCAGATCGCTACAAAGATTGATGGAGAAGAACCGATTTTTGTTCCTTCTTTTTATGGGAATTTGGACGATAAAAATTTTGAAAGTTCAGCAGTTTCAGTTCAAATAAATAAAGGAATTATATTGTTTCCCAAAACAAAATTCACGCCTTATTTTGCCGATGGAGATTTGATTCATGTAAAATTGAGGACTCAAACTAAAGAGGCATTAGATTTCTGGAACAGCTGGCAGAACGAAATTGTAAACAGCAAAAATCCGATTTATCCATCCAATACCAGTTTAAAATCCAATATAAAAGGAGGGATTGGCATTTGGGCAGGATATGGACAAAGTACAATAATTGTTAGAACGCCTCCAAAAAAGTAAAGCCGATTTGATATTTTTCAAATCGGCTTTAAGCTATCGTTTAAAAGGTGTTATTTCTTTTCGAAAGCAGCAATAAAATCTTCAAATTTAGCTTCAAATTTCTCAAATCCTTCAGAGAAATAAACACTCATTTCTACTTCAGTATTGTCGTTGAATTTCAAGTAATAAGCTTCATAAAGATATGGCTGTGTAAAAGTTTCGCCATTAGGATTCCAAAAGCTCCAATAGCTAGATTGAGCATTCCAAACTGGTAAATTAAATGTATATTCACCATCTTTTTCTGAATGTTGAACAATGTCAGCGATTTTAGTTCCATCTTTTTTAGAAACTAAAATTAATTTCATGTTTTTGTTAAAGTTAGCCGCGTTTCCTTCTGAGATTTTTTTCTCGTATGCGTTTAGCGCAGTGTAATATGCTTTATAATCGCTTTTTGGGTTGCTAGAATCTAGGTAAGCTGGGCGAGTATTGTTTTTGTATAAAGCTTCTTTGTCGGCAGCTTCAGTAGCTAAATCCATGTCAGCAACAATAACAAAGTTTTCCATTAATTTAAATAAACCATTTGCTTTTCCTCTGTATTGAACAAGCTCATCATTGTCTATTAATTTATCAATTTCAGCATTGCTTCCAGCGCTAAAATCAATTAGAGTTTTTCCGTTGTAAGTAAGAGATGCTTTTGCTGTATTTGTAGTAGCTTTTACACTGCTCATTTCCCAAGTGTAACCGTCATTTAATACAATTTTGATTGCAGATTCAGTTGGAATTTCTTTTCCGTTAGCATATTTTGCAGTTAATCCTAATGTTGCAGCTTGTGCATTATCAATTGTTAATACTGCATCAGATGAAGTTGGAAGGAAAATAGAGTCGTAGATACGAACATATCCGTTAGCACTGTCAACCCATCCATCAAATTTGTTCACTTTGATATCAGAAGAAACTCCTTTTGCAGATAAAACTGCATTGTTTGTTGTTTGAGATTTTTTAGCAGGAAAAACAAACTTTAATTCTGTAGTAGAAGCAGTTTTTACCCAAACTTGATTTGTATTATTCCATGTGTACACACCATAAACACCAGAGATGTTCAAGATGTCTTCCACTTTATTATCATTTTTCCCAGCGAAAATATCTATTTGATTTACATCTAACAATCTTGATAAATTTTCTAATGCCTCAATAGCGCTTGAACTTTTTGTTTTGTCTAATTGCGTAAGCATGTCGTTAGCTTCAGCTTCCAATTTTGTTTTTTGCTGTGCAGGAGTAAGACTTGAGTAAGGCTTTTTAAGTAATTCAGCGATTTGTTCTTCAACTGTTTGTTCTGTTTCAGGTTTGTCATTGCTGTCATCACTAGAGCATGAAATCATAAATTGCGAAGCAACCAATGATAACAAAATGAATTTTTTAATCATGATTTTTGTTAATTTAAATGAATTAGTTGGTTAAATTTTACGGGGCGCAAGATAGTTTTTTTATCTTTTTCAACTTTACGGGAAGCCGTAAAACTGTAATTTTTTTTCTATTAATATTGATTCTTAACAGGAGGTTTCAAAAGGTATTCTGTAACAGATTAATAGATAAGTTTTTTACATTTGTAGAAGAATTAAAAAAGAAAATAAATGTTATACTCAAAAATAGAAGGCGAAGGAAAACCATTTATCATCATGCACGGATTTCTTGGAATGTCTGATAACTGGAAAACTTTGGCCGGTCAATACGTAGAAGCAGGATTTCAGGTTCATATTCTCGATTTAAGAAACCACGGACGCAGTTTTCATTCAGATGAATGGAGCTACGAAGCTATGGCTCAGGATGTTTATGAATATTGCCAAGCAAATCAACTTGCTAATATTGATATTTTAGGACATTCGATGGGCGGAAAAGTAGCAATGCTTTTCGCAGTAACACATCCCGAAATGGTAGATAAATTGATTGTGGCCGATATCGGACCTAAATTTTATAAGCAGCATCACCAAGATATTCTGGCGGGATTGAATGCCGTAGATTTTTCGGTCAAACCTAGTCGTAACGATGTGGAAGAAATTGTCTCTCAATATGTTTCTGATTTTGGAACACGTCAATTTCTTCTCAAAAATTTGTATTGGAAAGAGCCGGGACAACTAGCTTTTAGATTTAATCTCGAAGTTTTTAATAACAATCTTGATGCAATCGGAAAACCTTTGGCTGAAGGTTTAGTTTTTGATAAGCCAACCTTGTTTATTCGCGGCGGAAATTCGGCTTATGTTTTAGATTCAGATATAGATCAGATTTTGGAGCATTTTCCAGATTTAAAAGTCGAAACGATTCCAAATGCAGGACATTGGCTTCATGCCGAAAACCCGAAGATGTTTTTTGAAATGACAACTTCCTTTTTGAAAGGATAAAACCTGATTGAATCCGATTAATTAATGAGCGATTATAGTATAACAATAGTCCCAAGAAAATCAATTTATGAAAACAATGAAGCTAAGGCTCGAGAGATTTTAAATTGGCTGATTTCAGAAGATATTGTAAAACCAGTGCTTTCAGATTGTATAATGTCACAATACAACGGTTATGCCGTTTCAGAAGGCGCTAAGAAAGTGGTGGTTTTTCCAGAAGCGCTTCCTTTTTATCTAACAGTAAACGGACTTGAGATTATGACCAATAGGGAAGTGTTTCATACGGGCGAAACTGGAATGCAGACTTGTATTTGTCCGAACTGCGGTAATGACTTAGCTCAGGAAGAATGGATGTTTATAGAATATTGGTTTTGTCACGAAACCGATTTGTCGCCTTGTCCATTCTGCGATGTTTCGATAGATATTCATAAATTGGAAATTCAGCCTCCGTGGGGTTTCAGTAATTTAGGTTTTAAGTTTTGGAACTGGCCCGATTTTAAGCCTGATTTTATTGATGAGTTTCAGAATGCTTTAAATTGTGAGATAGTTGTTGTAAACCAGCATATTTAAAATAATAGTATTTCACTCGCTAAAATTTTAGTACTTTTATTGAAAATTTAAATTTAGAAAAATATGAAAATACTACTTAGACTTTTGGTAACGGCTGCTTTGGTTTTGTTGTTGTCTATTCTTCTGACGGGAGTTCATGTCGCAAGTTTTGGCACAGCTGTAATTGTGGCAGTAGTCTTAGGCTTGCTGAATCTTTTTATAAAACCAATTCTAGTGGTTCTGACATTGCCAGTTACCGTAATCACTCTAGGCTTATTTTTGTTGGTAATAAACGCTATAATGATTATTTTCTGTACGAAAATCGTCGGAGGTTTTGCGGTCGATTCGTTTCTGACGGCCTTAATATTCAGTGTAATCTTGTCTATACTGCAGTCTATTACTTATAAAATATTAGGAGACGATAAAAAATAAAAATGAGAAGTGTTCTAAAACGCTTCAAAGACAATAGATTAAAAACTTGGCTGGGTTGCAAAAATTTTATAATTTTGCGACCCAATTTTATTATGTAAATTAAAGAAGAAGATGGATATCAAAAGAGTAGCAATAGACGCTGTAAACGAGACAATTGTAATGAACGTAGTTCATATGGATTATAAAGGTCAAGTGGCAAAAAGAATCAACGAAAAAATGCCTTTGGCGCAAGTAAAAGGATTTAGAAAAGGACAAGTGCCTAAAGATCTTGTTGAAAAACAATACGGAAAAGCTATTAAGCAAGAAGAGATTAAAAAAGTAGTTGATTTGGCTTTGGAGCGTTATATTCAGTCTGAAAGATTAAATCTTTTAGGAACTCCACTTCCAAAAGTAAACGAAAACTTTGACTGGGATGCAGAAGAGCTAACTTTCGAATACGAAATTGGTTTGGTGCCAAACTTCGAAATTGATTTAGAAGCAAAAAATGATATCGTAAAATACATCGTTACTGCCGATGATAAATTAATCGACGGTCAAGTAAAACGTATCCAAAAACAATTCGGAAAAGCAGTTCCTCAAGAAGTTTCTGATGCAGATTCTGACTTAACAGGAACTTTTTCAAGTGAGGCAAACGGAATCAACAATACCACTACAATTGCAGTTGGCGCATTCAGCAAAAAAGCACAAAAGCAATTTGTAGGCAAAAAAGTTGGTGATGTGGTTACAGTTAGCACAAAAGGCTTGTTTGATGACGATCACCAATTAATGGATTATCTAAAAGTAGGTCACGAAGGAGTTCATGGTTTAGATGTTGAAGTAAACTTTACAATCGAAGCTATCAATGGTTCTGAGCTTGCTGAGCTAAATCAAGAATTATTCGACAAACTTTTTGGAGAAGGAAAAGTAGCTTCTCTTGAAGATTTGAAAGCTAAAATTAAAGAAGATGCTGAAGCGCAATTCGCACAGCAAGCGGATCAAAAATTATTGTTAGACGTTCAAGACTTCTTGATCGAAAACACAAAATTCGATTTGCCGGCTGAATTCCTTAAAAAATGGTTGCAAACTGTAGGGGAGAAAAAATTAACTGCAGAAGAAGCTGAAGTAGAATATGCAAGATCAGAAAAAGGATTGCGTTTCCAGCTAATTGAAGGTAAAGCAATGGCTCAAAGCAATATCCAAATTACATTTGAAGATTTGAAAGAGTTTACTGCAAACGCGATCAGACAGCAAATGGCTCAATTTGGACAAACAAATCCAACTGACGAAGAAGTTCAAGGAATCGTTGCAAGAGTGCTATCGAATCAAGACGAAGTAAAAAGACTTTCTGAGCAGGTTGTAGCTGCGAAATTGCTTGATATCTTCAAAGAAAAAGCAAATCCAACAACAAAAGAAGTTACTTACGAAGAATTTATTGCCGCTTCTTACGGAGAATAATTTCTGAAAAATAATTATATTTGAACGTCAATGGAGTTTTTTTCTGTTGACGTTCTTTTTTTTGTTTCAATTTTTGTGGAAAAAACTTAGAAGCTACTTGCCTCAGAAACTTTGAAACTCAAAAGAAGACATATTGACATTCTTTGCAAAAAGGTATGACCTTTGCAGAGGATAAGAAGTAAACACCAAGTAAACGTAAAACTTAGAACAAATTACATATGAACTACGGTAAAGAATTCAAAAAATTTGCTACAAAGCATCAAGGAGTAAACGCAATGTATTACGATAAAATCATTGCAGCAATGACTCCGACTAATTTAACTCCAAACATTATCGAAGAGCGTCAGCTGAATGTTTCTATTCTTGACGTATTCTCAAGATTGATGATGGACAGAATCATCTTCCTTGGAACTGGAATTGACGACCAAATTGCCAACGTTGTTCAGGCACAGTTGTTATTCTTAGAAAGTGCAGATGCATCAAAAGATATTCAAATCTACTTAAACTCTCCAGGAGGAAGCGTTTATGCAGGATTAGGAATTTACGATACAATGCAGTACATCAAACCAGACGTAGCAACAATCTGTACAGGAATGGCGGCTTCTATGGGAGCAGTTTTATTATGTGCAGGCGCAGCAGGAAAACGTTCTGCTTTGCCTCATTCAAGAGTTATGATCCACCAGCCTTCAGGAGGAGCACAGGGAGTTGCAACAGATATGGAAATCAACTTACGTGAAATGTTGAAACTGAAAGACGAATTGTATCACATCATTTCACAACATTCAGGACAGCCATTCGAAAGAGTTCACAAAGACAGCGAACGCGATTATTGGATGAAAGCTGATGAAGCAAAAGAATACGGAATGATTGATGAAGTTTTAAGAAGAGGTTAAATTTAAGCTTCTAAGTTACTACGAAACTCAATTAGTAAGTTTCTTTATGTAACTGGAAATTAAAAAAAAATAAAAAAAAGTTAAGATGCGAGATACTAAGTCTTTAAGTTTTTGAGTTTTAAACTTTAAAACCTTAGAAACTTAGTATCTTTGCAGCTTAGAAACTTAAATAAAGAATGGCAAAAGTAGTATTAGAATGTTCGTTTTGTGGAAGAAAGAAGCCAGAAACTAATTTATTGATTGCCGGAATCAATGCACATATTTGTGATAAGTGTATTGAGCAGGCACACGGAATTGTACTAGAAGAATTAAAATCAAGCGGAAGCGCAAAACTTGTTGGGGACTTAATTTTAAAGAAACCAAAAGAAATCAGATCTTTCTTGGATCAATATGTTATTGGTCAAGATCAAACAAAAAAAGTAATGTCGGTTGCGGTTTACAATCACTATAAACGTTTAATGCAACAGCAATTAGATGATGAAGTTGAGATTGAAAAAAGCAACATTATCATGGTTGGGCAAACCGGAACGGGAAAAACCCTCGTTGCGAAAACAATCGCGAAAATGCTAGATGTTCCTTTGGCAATTGTTGATGCAACAGTTTTAACAGAAGCGGGTTACGTAGGAGAAGATGTTGAGAGCATCTTAACCCGTCTTTTGCAAGCGGCAGATTATGATGTAACCAAAGCTGAAAGAGGAATCGTATTTATTGATGAAATTGATAAAATTGCACGTAAAAGCGACAACCCGTCAATTACACGTGACGTATCTGGCGAAGGCGTACAGCAGGCATTATTAAAATTACTGGAAGGAACAGTGGTAAACGTACCGCCAAAAGGTGGCCGTAAACACCCAGACCAGAAATTTGTTGAGGTAAATACTCAAAACATCCTATTTATTGCAGGAGGAGCTTTTGATGGTGTAGAGCGTATCATTTCTAAACGTCTAAACCGTCAGGCAGTTGGATATTCTACTTCTAAGAATACAGATAATATCGACAAAGACAATTTATTGCAATATATCATTCCGAAGGATATTAAAGATTTTGGTTTAATTCCAGAAATCATTGGACGTTTGCCAGTTTTAACACATATGGATCCATTGGATAAAGAAACGCTTCGTGCCATTTTAACACAGCCTAAAAATGCTTTGGTAAAACAATACCAAAAATTATTTTTAATGGATGATGTTGAATTCAGCATTACCGACGAGGCATTAGATTTTATTGTAGACAAAGCTTTAGAATACAAACTAGGCGCACGCGGATTGCGTTCGTTATGCGAAGCAATCCTAACAGACGCTATGTATGAACTTCCAAGCTCCAGCGATACAACTCTTGTAATCGATAAAGAATATGCAGAGCATACTTTAAGCAAAAATTTATTGAAGCGTATGGAAATCGCTTCTTAAAACCTTATTCCACTTTGTCAATGTTTTGACAAAGTTTACTTTTAAAAACCTGTTCATTAGTTTGAGCAGGTTTTTTTGTGAACAAAAAAAGCCATAATTAATTTTCTTATATTCGTTAAAAAATTGATTATGAGAAAAGTAAAATTACTGTTGCTGTTTTTAATTCTGTTGGCTGCGACTAAGATTTTCAGCCAAAACAAAACTTCTGTGATTAATGATTTTGTAAAAGCTGTTTTTATTGAAGATAAGTCGGCGCAATTCATCGCAGATCATTATATCTATTTTCAGTCAATTAAAAACACTAAGGTTTCTCATACGGAACGAATGAAATTCTTTGAAACGCTTTTCTTAGATTTCAAAAATGAAAACAGCGAATCATTAAAAAAATCTGATTTTCAAATTGTGAGTTATCCTGATTTTAAAGGTGAGAAGATAAAATTTTTGCACGAACCTGCAGATGCGTATGTCATTGCCCAAAACAATAAAGCTATTTTTTATGTTTGTTTAAAAGAAAACAAAATATTTTCCTTTACCTATATAACTAAGGGTGAATGGGCGTTTTTTCTAACGTATTAATATTTCCTTGAGTTGTAACTATTTTGTGATTTCAGTGTTTTGAGCGATATTCTTATTTTTGTAGTAACTGGTTTTAAATGTATTAGTTATGGATAAGAATGTAGAGGATATCGAGGTAAGCAACATGCTTTGGCAACTCATTAATATAATTGGTTTTATAATTATTGTATTTCTTTTGTATTTACTGATTAAATTCTTGAGAAAAAAGTTTAAGAAATAAGATTAATAGCTGTATTTTGTGCATCTGAATTTAATTTTCCTATGTCATAATATGAAAGTAGTCACTTATTTATTTGTGTTAATGAGTTTTTGGTCTTGCAAAAAGACAGAAGAAAGGTCTTCAGTTTTAAAAAACGAAAACATCTCGAATACTATTGCAACAATAAATAAGGGAGAAAACAATGACAACTACTACAATTTGTTTTTTAAAGAAGCCCGAGAATACACCGAAAAAAAGAACTACAATCAAGATGTGTTTTTTCTGATTGATTTAGGAAAACATTCAGGGCTAAAAAGGTTTTTTGTTTACGATTTCAAGAAAAGCAAAATTGTAAAATCGTATATAGTGAGTCACGGTTGTGGCGATTCTGCTTGGGGCGGTACTGCAACTAAGGAAAATCCAAAAATCAGTAATGAACCCGATTCGCATTGTTCTTCTCTTGGTAAATATCTGATTTCGACTCGAGGCGTCAGCCAATGGGGAATAAAAGTCAATTATCTGCTTTTGGGTAAAGACAAAACAAATTCAAATGCTCTTAACCGCGCTATTGTATTGCATTCTTGGAATGCGATTCCGAATGAAGAGGTTTTTCCAGAAGGAACTCCTGAAGGCTGGGGCTGTCCAGCGGTTTCTAACGAAAGCATGAGAGAAATAGACGAACTTCTCAAAACAAACAAAAAAGTCTTACTGTGGATTATTAGGTCCTGATTTTGGGTTCTTTTGAAAATGAAACTTTCTAGCTAGCCCTGATCGAAACGGCATCCTTTTGTTGTGGTGTTCACAACAAAAGATATAGTGGAGAGCAGGATCAAAGGTTCTTTTGAAAACGAATCCAGCTGCTCCTGAAAATTACTGTACTCTAAATTTCTCTCGATATTCAATTGGTTTCATACCGACCATCTTATAAAATACTTTTCGGAAAGCTTTTGGGTCGGTGTAACCCGTTTTTTCGATGATTTCTGAAATAGAAAGCTGGGTTTGTTCCAAATATCTCTTTGAACTTTCAACTCTTATATTCTGTAGATATTCAATGGGCGGAATTCCGGTTACTTGCTTAAAACGACGTGTCATGTTTCTGGAGCTGGTCGGAATGTCTTTTGTAATTTCTTCCAACTTTTCGATGCTGTGATACTGGCTTTCTATTTTTTGCTGCAATTGCGCAACCAAGGCATCATTATGTAGATGATTTGGTCTGAAAGTACTGAAATAACTCTGTTTGTACCGATTTAGGTCGATTGAGAATATTTTGGCAATCTGAACAGCAATTTCGTTTCCGCAGAATTTCTGTACCAAAAGAATTAGTAAATGAAATGTAGAAGTCGACCCGCCGCTGGTGTACAAACTTCCGTCTGCTGTAAGCGTTTCTTCAGGTTTTAGTTTTACCATCGGAAAAGCTTTTGTAAACGCACTACACGCATCTACGTGCGTCGTGGCGAGTTTTTCGTTTAATAATCCCGATGCGGCAAACAAAAACGCTCCTGTGCAAAAACTTGCCAGCTCTGCTCCGGCTTTGTGCTGTTTTTGCAGCCACGGAATAAATTTGCGGTTTTTGGCAATCATTTCGTTCATATTATCCGTCGTAAAAGCTGGAATTAAGATGAGGTCTAAAACCATAGAATTCTCTATAGGATTGATTTTATGTCCAAAAAAATCTTTTTCATCGATTTGCTCTGCCGATTGAAAAAGCATGATGTCAAAAGGTTTATGTGATTCTCTGCTCAGTTTGTTTGCGGTTTCAAAAACTTCTAAAATTGCTGCAATACTCAGCAATTTATAATCGTGCGGAACTATTAAGCCTACCTTTCTACTCATGATTTTTTGTTTTTTTGAAAATTAACTTCTTTACAAAAATAATTAATTTGTCTTAAATGACCCTAAAAATGACTTTTATTGACATTTTAAACTAATCTTAAAAAATTAAATTTGTTTTAATTAATTCGTAATTTTATAAAGATGAAAACAAAAATCTTCTTAAATCTTGCTGTGAAAGATTTAGATAAGGCAGTGTCTTTTTATAACAAACTTGGTTTTTCGACCGATCCTAAGTTCACAAACGAAAAAGGCGCTTGTCTGGTTATTGACGAAAATATATTCGTGATGCTTTTGGTAGAAGAGTTTTATCAAACCTTTACCAAAAAGCAAATTTGTGATGCTACTAAAAGTAGTGAAGCTCTTATGGCTATCTCTGTAGACAGTCGAGAGCAAGTAGATGAAATGCTGGAAAAGGCTATTAAAGCTGGAGGAACAGATTATGATCAGGCAAATGATTATGGATGGATGTACCAAAAGACTTTTCTGGATATAGACGGACATCACTGGGAAGTATTTTTTATGGATGAAAGCCAGATTCCCGAAATGTAATAATGATTGTGGCAGAAATATTGATCAATGTCCCGAAAGAAAAAGCTTGGGAATTCTGGAATCCGTTGGGCGAGATAGAACAAAATAGCTTCATTCAAGAATTAAAATCTAGTTTGTTTTGCTAAAAATCTGCGAGAAATCCTTTTACTAATAAATTTTTCTCGCAGATTCAAACAGATTAAAGCAGATTTAGACAGATTTATATCTAAGCTGATTTAATAGAATTAAAAAAATAATTTCACCCAAAGGGGTAACTTATAGCACTTATATGGTTTAAAAAAAGAAGAAAAATAATTATCTAACCCAACAAAAAACAAAAAACGATGACAAAGCAAATATGGTTGAATCTTCCTGTAAAGGATGTCGCAAAAGCGAAAGATTTTTTTTGGAAAATAGGATTTTCATTTAACGAACAGCATGATACTCCAAGTTCTACCTGCATGGTTGTAGGCGAAAGCAATTTTGTGGTAATGCTTTTTGAAGAAATGTTGTTTTCTAGTTTTTCTCAGAACGAACTTACCGATACAAAATCGAGTTCAGAAATCCTGATCTCGATTGATGCCGAAAGCAGGGAAGAAGTAGACGAATTGGCGCAAAAAGTTGCCGATGCAGGAGGAAACGTTTTTGCACCTCCTGCCGAGAGCCAAGGCTGGATGTATGGCTGCGGTTTTGCCGATTTAGACGGTCATCGATGGAATGTTTTGTACATGGATTTTAACAAATTACCAAATTGATATGGAAACACTTAAATTTAATATCAGCATCAAGGCATCAAGAGAAAAAATCTGGGATGTCTTATGGAACGATGAAACGTACCGAAAATGGACTAGCGCTTTCTGCGAAGGAAGTTACGCTAAATCGAATTGGAACCAAGGCGATAAGATTTATTTTTTAGGACCTACCGGAGAAGGAATGAATAGTATTATTGACACCAAAATTCCGAACGAATACATGGCTTTTAAGCATATGGGCGAAATTAAAGATCTAAAAGAAGTACCGCCAAATGAAGAAACTCAGAAATGGGTTGGCGCAATGGAAACTTATCGTCTGACTCAAAATGGCGACAAAGTAGAACTAGAAGTGGCTGTCGATGTAATCGAAAAGCATATTGATTATTTTAAAGAAGCTTTTCCGAAAGGATTAGAAGTAATAAAAGAACTCTCAGAAAATTAATTTTTTGAAAATAACGACAAACAAAAAACTATTAACAACAAATAAAAACAATCATGGCATCAATCAATCCCTATTTATTATTTAACGGAACTTGTGAAGAAGCATTTTTATTTTATAAATCTGTTTTTGGAGGAGAATTTCCTTATATAGGAAAATTTAAAGACGCGCCAGCAGAAGAAGGAGACGCACCGCTTTCTGAGGAAGACGCAAACAGAGTGATGCATGTTTGCCTGCCAATTGGAAGTACAAACTTAATGGGTAGCGACAGCCATCCGAAATATGGTGATGTAAGTTTTGGAAATAACTTTTCAGTTTCTATTAATACAGAAAGTACAGAAGAAGCAGATCGTATTTTTAACGGACTTTCTGCTGGAGGAAAAATAGAAATGCCAATGAATAAAACTTTCTGGGGTGCTTATTTTGGAATGTTCGAAGATAAATTCGGTATAAACTGGATGGTTAATTTTGACGAAAATGAACCAAATAAATAATCAAAAAGTTATGTTATTTTAATAGTCGAACATAATTGTTAAATTACTCGAAAAAGCACATGAAAATGTGCTTTTTCTTTTCAAAAAAACAAGGATTATTCTTTTTTATCAACAAGAGATTGCCGATTTTTGTCGCTTTAAAATCAAGAAGATAAAATGGCAGCAGAAGATAAAGAAATAATCTTATTAAAAGTTTCTGGACACGATAAAATAGGGGTTACGGCAGGGTTAACAGCAGTATTGGCGGCGTATGATGCTAATATTTTAGACATTGGCCAAGCCGATATCCACGATACGCTTTCATTAGGAATCTTGTTCGAAATTGCCGCTGGATCTTCATCTGCACCGGTTCTAAAAGATCTTTTGTTTAAAGCTTATGAATTAGAAATCAAAGTAAAATTTATTCCGATTTCTATAGAAGATTACGAAACATGGGTTAAATCGCAATCAAAACAACGCTATATCATCAATATTTTGGGAGAAAAACTCGCGGCATCTCAATTAGCGGCTGTTACCAAAATAATGTCGGACCAGAATCTAAATATTGATTCTATTGTTAGATTGACCGGACGTACTTCTATAGTCGAAAAAGAAGAATATCCGCGCTCTTGTATTCAATTATCGGTAACAGGAGAAATAGTAAATAAAATCATCATGACGGCTAGTTTTATGGAAATTTCCAGAACGCTTAATGTAGATATTTCTTTCCAAGAAGATAATATTTATAGAAGAAACCGCCGTTTGGTGTGCTTCGATATGGATTCGACCTTAATTCAAACCGAGGTTATTGATGAACTTGCAGAACTAAACGGAGTAGGCGACCAGGTTCGCGCCATCACAGAGTCGGCTATGAATGGTGAAATCGACTTCAACGAAAGTTTCAAAAAGCGTATGGCTTTGCTTGAAGGTTTGAGCGAAGAAGTATTGCAGGATGTGGCTAGAAGACTTCCAATTACGCAAGGTGCACATCGTTTAATGAAAGCACTAAAATATTACGGTTATAAAACTGCAATCCTTTCGGGAGGATTTACCTATTTTGGAGAATACCTTCAAAAAGAATTAGGAATCGATTACGTTCACGCCAATCAATTAGAGATTAAAGACGGAAAACTAACCGGTAAATACATTGGCGATATCGTAGACGGTCAGAAAAAAGCTGAACATCTCAAAGCAATTGCCGAAAAAGAGGGAATTCACATCAACCAAACTATAGCTGTCGGTGACGGAGCAAACGATTTGCCAATGCTAAACTTGGCGGGTCTCGGAATTGCTTTTCACGCCAAACCAAAAGTAAAAGAAAGCGCATCAACTTCAATCTCAAGTTTAGGCCTTGACGGTGTTTTATATCTTTTAGGATACCATGACCGATATATTGATATGATGTAATACAATTGTCACTCTGAGCGAAACCCAAATGTCAGCTTGACAACGTTTTTGTCATTTCGACGTAAGGAGAAATCACACTCGATAATCGACAAAGATTGACGATTCACTTTGTGGAGTTTCTAGTGTGATTTCTCCTTACGTCGAAATGACAGATACTTAACTCAAAAAAGAAAACCTCAGTCTTTTTAATAAGAGTTGAGGTTTTGTATTTGGGCATGTCCCGCCAAAAGAAGGCGGAGCAGGCTATCCAGTTACACACGAGCAATAGCGAACTGATGTTTTACTAAGTTTAGGATTGCTGTCCTCTAGACTCCAATTCCTTTTTAATTTCCTTCAAAGTATTCATATTCAAAATAAAAATAGGAAGCAACGCAATCGGAATAATATTTGACGCGCTAAAGCCTTTATTAGCAACAAGAAAAATATTAAGAACAAACAAAACAAACAGTATGACGCCAAATAAATAAGTAACTGTTTTTAATGTTTTATGCGTTTTGATTAGTTCTTCACTAGTCATTTCGTTAAACTTCTTTTTCATTTTGTATGATTTGGTAAAATTTTTATTTTGTTTTAACACATCTCTTTCAGTTGCTCCAAATAATCTCTTTGGTTCGAAAGTCTCGGTATCTTATTCTGACCACCCAGTTTATTTCGTTCTTTTAGCCAGTCGTAGAAAAGATTTTCTCTGGCTACGTTAATTACCAGCGGATTTAAGGTCATATTGTTGTAGCGTTTGGCCTCGTAATCAGAATTTAGAGTCTGCAGTGTTTCATCCAAAACTTTTTGGAACAGACCAACATCGGCAGGTTTCTTCTTGAATTCTATCATCCATTCATGAGCGCCTTTTTCTTTGTCTTGCATAAAAATAGGAGCAACCGTATAATCAATGACCTCTGTTTGCGTAATCTGACAAGCTTTTGCAATCGCCTGATCGGTGTTTTCCACCATTAATTCTTCCCCAAAAACATTAATGTGATGTTTGGTTCTTCCGGTAACTCTTATGCGATACGGATTTAGAGAGGTAAAACGGATTGTGTCCCCAATCAAATAACGCCATAATCCTGAATTTGTCGTAATTACAATAGCGTAATTCTTATCCAATTCAACATCAGCAAGACGAACTACTTTTTGGTTTGGAGTGCCAAAAGTTTCCATTGGGATAAATTCATAGAAAATTCCGTAATCGAGCATCAATAGTAAATCGCTAGAATTGTTAAGGTCCTGAATGGCAAAAAAGCCTTCAGAAGCATTGTAAATTTCATAATATTTGAAATCGTTGCTCGGAAGGATTTTTTTGTACTGATCTCTATAAGGCGAAAAACTTACACCTCCGTGAAAGTAAACTTCAAGATTCGGCCAAAGTTCTAGTAAGCTCTGTTTTCCGGTATTTTCTAAAACCTTATTCATTAATACCAGCATCCACGAGGGAACTCCTGCAAAACTGGTTACATTTTCATTTTTAGTTTCATTGATAATCGCTGCAATTTTGCTCTCCCATTCGCTCATTAATGAGGTCTTGCTGCTAGGAGTACTGCTAAATTCGGCCCAAATTGGCATGTTCTCAATTAAAATTGCCGACAAATCACCAAAGAAAGTATTGTTGTTTTCATAAATCTGAGAACTTCCGCCTAATCGAAGACTTTTTCCAAGGAACAGTTCAGAATCTTCATTATTATTCAAATACAAACAAAGTAGGTCTTTGCTGCCCTTATAATGGCAATCTTCAAGTGCCTCATTGCTCACCGGAATAAATTTGCTTTTGGCGTTTGTAGTACCGCTTGATTTTGCAAACCATTTTATTGGTGTTTCCCAAAAGACGCCCTGTTCGCCCTGACGGGTTCTTTCGATTAAGGGCTGTAATTCTTCGTAAGTGGCAATAGGAACTCTTTCTGCAAAAGTCTGGTAAGAGTTTATGGTAGAAAACTCATATTGTCTGCCAATAGCCGTGTTCTCTGAAGCTGTCAATAAGTTGTGCAGTAATTCTTCCTGAACTTCATTCGGATATTTTAGAAAAAGTTCTATCTGGTGTATCCTTTGTTTAAGAACCCATGAGGCAAACGAATTTATTATCGATAAAGGCATGGAATATAGCTGGATTTTAAATTATTATTTAGAGATTTTATGCCTTAACATAAAATCCGGATATTTTAAATTTGAATATAAATAGACAAATAGTAACTTTGCCGTTGTATCAAAAATAATGTTTTTTGTAAAAAAAAACACCCTGTTTAAACGAAAAGATTTAACATAATTTCAACTTTTAATTTCTAAAATTCGAAACTGAAAAGCGTTGTTTAAACCTTAAATTTATAATCTAAAATCTAATTTACAAAATGACATATCAAGGTGTTCTTGCCAAAATGCAGACCGAGTTTGGAGACCCGATTCAATATTATCTGGTTTTTGAAGATAGTTTTCTTAACATAAACCAGTTGTTGAACAAAGAAATTGAAATCAATTTTACAGGCTACCAATGCCTCAACTGCGGTAAGAAGAAAAAAATATTCAGACAAGGTTTTTGTTATGACTGTTTTTACTCAAGCCCTGCCGTGGGCGATTGGATCATGAGACCCGAATTGAGTACAGCTCATTTAGGAATTGCCGATCGTGATTTAGATTATGAAACCAAGGCGCAATTACAACCTCATGTGGTTTATCTTGCAGTGGCAACAGAAGTAAAAGTAGGAGTAACCCGAAAAAGCCAGGTTCCAACGCGCTGGATAGATCAGGGGGCTACGCAGGCAATCGCACTGGTAGAGGTTCCAAACCGATACTTGGCCGGAATTACCGAGGTCGCCTTGAAAAATCACTATACAGACAAAACCAATTGGCGAAAAATGCTTTCGTGTAATGGAGAATCATGCGATTTAATTGTGGAGAAGTCAAAGATTGAAAGCCTGCTTCCTGCTGAGGTTAAAGAATATTTTTTTAGTGAAAAGAATGATGTTTATGACCTGAAGTATCCAGTTCTTAATTATCCAGCTAAGGTAGCCAGTCTGAATCTAGACAAAACACCTTCTTTTCAGGGAAAACTAATTGGAATTAAGGGGCAATATCTAATTTTCGAAAACGGAACCGTTTTTAATATACGCGGATCCGAAGGATACACCGTAACCATCAATGTCTAGTTAAACCTGCCTTTCGTCTATTTTTAGCTGGAGTACGTCTATTGTTATAAAATTTATATCAGAATCATTGTATTTTAACATCCTCTAAAAGTGAATGATGTGAATTTTGATAAATAATTTTACAATTTTGTAATGTTTGCTTGTTCAAAGATTTTAATTTTAGGAAAATTTTAACTTATATTTGATCAGATCGAATCAAATAATGTTGATAACATTTAATTTCTAAAAACAGTTTAATGAATGGGTAACTTAAAAAAAGTTAACATGGTCAGGCGCAGTTTGATGCGTAACCTCACCAAAAATATTGGGAATGCAAATGCATTAAAAAGCGGATCAATAGATACCAGCAAAATAAAAAAAGTACTAATCTGCAGACCCAACGGAAGACTAGGAAACTTACTCCTCATTACGCCGCTTATTCAAGAAGTGAGCAAAACATTTCCAGACTGTACCATTGACCTGTTTGTAAAAGGAACCTTGGCTCCGATTGTTTTTGAAAGGTACGGCAATATCGATAAGATTATCGATCTTCCTAAAAAGCCTTTTAAGGAATTACTAAAATATATAAAAGTCTGGACATTAATTAGAAGACAAAACTACGATTTGGTGCTTAATGTCGACCAGAATTCTTCTTCGGGAAGACTTGCCGTGCAGTTTTCTACTGCTAAATATAAATTTTTTGGAGATCTGCCAGAAAATGTTCAATTAGATTTTAACGACTACGATCATATTGCAAAATATCCTGTTTATAATTTCAGGTATTTTCTAAGTCAGTTTGGTATCGAAGATAAAAAGGAACCGATTGCACTTTTAGATTTAAAATTGTCTGAAGCTGAAAAAGCAAATGGCAAAAAAATCTTAAATGATATTATTGACCCAGATAAAAGGACCATAGCCATTTTTACTTTTGCCACAGGCGAAAAATGCTATTGCGAATCTTGGTGGGCTGATTTTTATAACGCACTAAAAAACGATTTTCAAGACTATAATATCTTTGAAGTGCTTCCTGTCGAAAATGTTTCTCAGATAAGTTTTGAGGCGCCGAGCTTTTATAGTAAAGATGTTCGCGAAATAGGAAGTGTTCTCGCAAATGTCGATGTTTTTGTGGGCGCAGACAGCGGTATCATGCATTTGGCAAGCGCATCAAAAGCTCCGACTGTCGGATTATTTTCGGTTTCAAGTCTCAAGAAATATCATCCTTACGGAAATGGAAGTGTTGGTTTAGATACAAATACTCTAAAGGTTCCAGATTATGTAAAGGCGATAAAAACAATCTTGGATAAAAACAATTAGATGCTATAAGAATTTCTTTCTGCTAAATAAAAATCCTGTTCTTATCGAATTAAGAACAGGATTTTTTTATGTGAAAAATATGTCGCAACTAAGCTTTAGAATATTAATTCTTTTTCTTGAAAAGGCCATTAATCAAGTCGCTCGCTTTTTTGGTAGCTTCTTGGGTTTTTTGCTCCTTTTCTGTTTTTGCTGCTTGTGTTGTATCCTTAGCTTTAGTGTTTTTATTGATTAAATCGGTTAGCGCTGCAGTTCCTTTTTGAGTTAATTTTTCTTTCTGCTGATTCACCAATTGTGTTGTTAAGCTTGCCACCGCAGTTTTCATATCTGTGCTGATTTTAGGATTCGAGAAGTTTCCTGTAAGTACAGCGTTAATCGGGATATTGTCCAGTTTTGCAGCATCTGCTGGTGATAATTTGGCGATTAAATTATTAGCTTCAGTTCCTAAATATTTTGCCGGAACATCAAACTTGATGGTGTAATTCATCGTTTGGTCAAAACCATGCGTACCGCCTACAGTTGCCTTGATGTCTTGATATTTGATGTCAAATGGTTTTACGTTTACTTTTCCGTTATCAAAGCTTAAGGCCATTTTTAAATCGTTTAAGTTCAATTTGTTTAAATCTAAGAACTTAACATTAGAACTTAATGAACTTAAAAGCGTAGAGTTTTGAGGATTTACTGTTGTAGAAAGCAATTGTCCTAATAAATCTCCAGAAATCGATTTTAGATCTGGAGTCAACTCTTTCGCATCGAGATTACCGTTTAATTTGATTGTTGAATTTAGTTTTCCGTTAATGATTCCAGCAATCGGAGCCATTTTTTTCATCATATCCAATTGAGTAAACGTCTGAGAAATATCTACCTGATTAAAACCAAGATTCATGTCAAAAGTTGGTACTTTTTCTTTGGTAGAAACAGTACCTGTCAATCCGATAGAGCCACCAAAAATTGAAGTTTTAAAGTTCTCTAAAGTTGCTTTTTCGTCTTTAATCAGTAATTTTCCAGAAACATCCTTAAGTTTTAAATTATCATATAAAACAGTTGTAGCTTTTGCATTTAAAGTACAATTTAAGAATGCCGGAATTTTCATGGCTTCAGCTGGTTTTGCTGGCGTTTTGGTTTCCGTTTTAGCAGGTTCTCCAGAAGTCATAAAATCATCAACAGCCAGTTGGTTCGAGCTCATGTTGAAATTTCCTTTAAGTTCTTGTTTTTTAAACATAAAGCCGTAGAAATTCTCCAGAACTCCATTTATGCTGATGTCGCTTTTTCCTGTTGTAGCATCAAATTGTTTTAAATTGATTTTACTCGGATTAAATTCAACCAAAGCGGTGCTGATGTTCATTGATTTGTTGTTTTCATCAGTATATTTGAATCCTGATAAACTCATCGTTCCTGCATTTTTGATATTTTGGTATTGGCTTTTTTCTACAGAAGCCATATCAAAGTTGGTAGTAACATCTGCTTTTAAAATACCGGCCAAAGGTTTGTCTAATTTGATTGGATATGCTTTTGAAAGATTTGCAAGATTAATAGTTCCTTTCAATGCCGCATCAACAATTGGATTGACAGTAATGTTTTTGATATTCGCTTTAGCACTAAAAACATCTTGATCGATTCTAAATGAAAGCTTGTCCAAATTTACGTAAGTGTCATTCAGAATTCCGGTTTCATTAATGATTTTGGTGTCGATTACAATATTTTGAACCGATTTCGGCAGGTTAGGATATTGGAAAGAAGAGTTGTTTGAAGCGATTTCTATATTAAATTTTGGAACAGTTGTTTCTGTTAGTTCGCCTTTTGCAAAACCATTAACCGTAAAATCTCCTGTAGTTTTTACCCCCTCCAAGCTGGAAGCATAAGCAGACGGAATCAAACCTAAGAAATTGGTAAACGATGAAGTAGGGGTTTTAAATTTCAGGTCATAAATCTGTTTGTTTTCGGCCATTTGGATGTATCCGTCAAACTCCAATGGCAACTGATTGATTAAAGCTTTGTTTTCTTTAAATGTATATTTGCTTTGATCTAAGTCAATTCCGAGTACAGCGTCTAAAGTGAGTTTTACATTTTTCATGTAATTCATTTTATCCATATCTAATGAAACTTTAGCGGTAGTTTTTGTATTCAAGTCTAGTTTTGAATTGGTAAAATCGCCTGTTCCTTCATGGTTTAAGCTGTCAATAACCATTTTGATTTTAGAACCCTGATCAATATATCTAAATGTAAAGTTTTCAATCTTATAATTTTGAATTTTCAACGAAAGCGGTTTGCTCGCTTCGTCTTTCTTATCGTCTTCTTTTTTATCTTTTAGAGCGATATCAAAGTTTCCGACACCATCTTTGTTAAAAATAATATTGATTAATCCGTTTGTTGAACTGATTCCCTGAATGTTTAAGGGTTCGTCCTTGCCTTTAAAAAGTTCTTTTATACTCATTTTTAAGTTCAATTCGCCAAGAGAAACCAAGGTGTCCCCTTCAAAAGGAGCTTTGTTGATAATCACAAGCTTATCTATTCCAACTGTTGCATTGGGAAAGTTTTTAAACAAGCTTAAATCGGCATCATTAAAACTTACTTTAGCATCGACGCTTTCGTTGATGGCTTCGGTAATTTTGGCTTTAATCTGATCCTTAAAGAAATACGGAATCGCAAATAATGCAGCAATAAACACCACAAGGACAATGGCACTTATTTTTAAAATTTTCTTTAACATATAAATAGATTTGTGGGTTTAACTTAAAATCGACTCTTGCAAAAATAGTTTTTTTTACTTCAGTTTGAAGATAAATTTTTCTTAAAAATGTAAGAATTTTATTTAGTATTGTTAAATAAAAAAATCCGTCTAAATTACTTAAACGGATTTGAGATGGTTTTTATTTTAAAAGTCTATTTCTGAATGAACGAAACAATTTTATTGACTAATGTTTCAGAAATTGGAAGCGTCTCGTTATTGTAACTTTCCATATTGGCTTGCTGGTCTCCTTCAATAATTTTCATAATATGGTTCATCTTGTCAATAATAAACAGTTCCGAATTTTTACTGGCCTTAGAAAGATTTTCTGCATCTTGAGCATTTATCTGTAAATCTTTATTTCCTTGTAAAATCAAAATTGGTATCGGCAATTTTTTTATTTCTGTCTGAGGATCGTATTTGAACCACGAAATCAAATAAGGCTGAATGCTTGGTCTAAAAAGAGAATTCAACATCGGGTCGATTTTTTTTACTTTGTATCCGTTTTTTAAACTGTCGATAATCGGAAAAGTCATGTCCTCAATCGGTTTCATTGACTTCGATGCAATCTGCGCTTTAATGGTTTTGTCTGCAGATTCTCCTGCTCCAGCAATCGAAATAAATTTATCAGCTTTTGAGCCGGCAATCATTCCGATCAATGAGCCTTCGCTGTGGCCGATTACAATTAATTTTGAAAAACGTTTGTCTTGTTTCAGAAAATTGATCCAGCTTTTGGCGTCTTCAGTATAATTTTCAAAAACCAGAACATCTTCAGAAACGGCAGAAGCTTTGCTTTCTCCAATTCCTCTCTTGTCAAAACGTAAAGATGCAATTCCGTTTTTAGCTAAAGCCTCAGCCAGCATTTTCAGAGAATTGTTTTTCATCATAGGGTTATTCCCATTCCGATCTGTAGGACCAGACCCAGCAATAATTAAGGCAACAGGGTACTTGGCCGATAGATCAGGAGTGGTCAGAGTTCCGTACAATTGATCAATATTGATCTTTAAAGTTACTGGCGATTCCTTAAAGGCAATCTCTTTTTTTTCTTGTGCATTTAATACAGTAAGAAAAAGTGCGGTAAGAAATAAAATTACCTTATTCATATCTCAACCTTATTAATGAATACTGATTTGAAAAGGTAGTACAGCCTGAACACCTTTTTGCTTTTGGAATTTCTTAACCTGCTCGATCAATTGATAATTTTCCTCGCCGATTTCTTCTTTAATAAAAGTTTCTTTTGATTTTGCAAAAGGCATATTAGCAAAAAGCTCGTTGAATTTTTTCTCGTATTCAGGATAATTTTGAGTGCTATATTTTTTGATTTTTGCAATTCGAGCCGCTTCAGCAATAGCGTCATTAAGCCCTCCAATTTTATCTACCAATCCTAACTTTAAAGCTTCTGTTCCAGACCAGACTCTACCTTGAGCAATAGCGTCAACTTGTTCAAAAGTCATTTTTCGGCCTTCAGCTACGTGAGTTACAAATGTGTTGTAGATTTTTTCTACACCTTCTAAAGTAAATGCTTTAAATTTTTCGTCGATTGGCACAAACGGACTATAATTTGCGGCGTTTTGGTGTGTTTTAACCTGTTCAGAATTAATTCCTAATTTGTTTGCCAAAGGAGTAAAGTTTGGCAGCATTCCGAAAACACCAATTGAGCCTGTAATAGTATTGCTTTCTGCAAATATTTTGTCGGCATTACAGGCAATATAATAGCCGCCCGACGCCGCATAATTACCCATAGAAACCACTACAGGTTTTACTTTTTTGGTAATTTCAATTTCTCTCCAGATTAAGTCAGAAGTTAGAGCGCTTCCTCCCGGACTGTCGATTCTCAAAACGATTGCCTTTACATCGTCATTTTTTCTGGCTTCTTGTAGCGAACGTCGCATTGAGCCTTCTCCAATAACGTTTACATCACCTTCTCCGCTGGCAATTTCGCCTTGAGCGTAAATAATAGCAATCTGGTCGCTTGCTGTATCAGTCAATGCTGTGGTTACATGGTTTTGGGTATAATCTAAAATGGAGATTTTATTGTAATCTTCGTCAGCATCAACTTTTAGGGCTTTTCGAATAGCGTTGTGGTAAACATCTTCATAAGCCACGATATCAACCAGATTCTGTGCTTTAGCCATTTCGGGAGTTCTGGCCAATAAGCCGTCTGCAATTTGGTTTAATTTGTCGAGAGGAATATTTCTGCTTTTTGAAATATCGCTTGAAACCGTAGACCAGATTGAGTTCAAAAGCGCTGTAATCTGTTCTCTGTTGGCATCACTCATTTTGTTTTCTAAAAAGGGCTCGACGGCACTTTTGTATTTCCCATGACGGATCACTTCCATATGAATGCCCGATTTGTCCTGAAAATCCTTGAAAAACATGATTTCAGACGAAAGGCCTTTAAAATCTAAATCTCCTGCAGGATTAATGTAGATTTTATTGGCTACAGAAGTCAAATAGTATTCTTTCTGAGAATAGGTATTAGAGTAAGCCCACACAAATTTCCCTGATTTTTTAAAACTTTCAAGTGCATTTCTCAAATCTTTGTATTGTGCGAGTCCAAGAGAAGATTCGTCATTTAAAATCGAAATTCCTTTGATTTTATCATCGGTTTTCGCTGCTTCAATCGCATTGATTACATCTGTTAGTCCGACTCCTTTTTTGTCGGAGAAAACAGTAACCCACGGATCTTTATATTTTCCTGCATAATCATTGTTAATCTGTTTGAGGTTTAATTCGATAACCGAATCAGACTTAACAGAGACTTTATCATCTCCACCGAAAATGGCGCCAATAAGAATCACTCCAAAAAAGGAGAGCATCATAAAGACAAAAATACCAATTACAGTGGCAAGTACATTTCCTAAAAATTTCATAAGTATCTTTTTTTAAATAAGTAGCTAAAATGGCTGGTTTGTTACAAATATAATTGAAATAAGATTGAATTTGATTAGACGATTTAGGAAATGTTTATTTTTAATCCTGGCTTTTAGACTCCTTTGTTTGTAAGATAAATATTCGTAATGTAAGTTTTTTATATATTTGATTTTAATTTCATGAGTATGAATAAAATAATAGTTTTTGGATTCTTTTTCTTGTTTAATAGTTTTTTAATTGTGGCTCAAAAAACTCAAATAACAAAAGTTGTTGTAGATAAATCATCAAAAAGACCTTTGGAAAATGTTAGCGTTTATAATGAAACTGATAATTCATTAACAAATCAAGAAGGTGTTTTTTCTTTTATTTCCAATAGAGAAGATGTTTGCTTTAGTCTCCTTGGTTATGAAGAGTTAAAAACAAGTTTGCAACAGTTAAAAAATCTAGATACTATTTTTTTACAACCTAAATTAGTAGAGCTTGATGAAGTAGTTGTAGGGCAGGAATTTGCGATACTAAAAAAAGCATATTCTAAGTTGAAAGAAAACTATGTTTTAGAGCCTTATCAGGAAAATTTCTTTTTAAGATGTATTTTAGAAAAAAACAATGAAGTGGCGAGACTTCAGGATATTTACGGAAAGGTTTCCAGAAAGAGTATTTTTAAAACAAAAAGCCAGCCGGATAATAAATCTGAAGTCGAGGTTTTGAATATGAGAAAAGTAGGCATTTCTGAAAAATCGGATTTTGTATATTTTAAATTTCAAAGTTTTGATAAATTATTTGATTTAAACGCTCTCATTTATATCGAATTTGAGGAATTTGAGTTGACGCAGCAAAAAAATATTGGGGCAGATTATTTTAAAATTAGTTTTCTCAAAAAAGAACCCAACTCGATGGCTCAGAAGACCAGTGGTTATTTTGTGATTCATAAAGCAGATTATGCAATAGTCGAAACCTATTTTGATTTTTATGATGATCCAGAAAAAGTGCCTTACAGCAAAGATGGAAAAGTAGAATACAGAACGACAAGTTTTAAGAGAACTTCCAATTATAAAAAGAATGCTGCTGTTGGAAAATATTACTTAAACAATGCCAATTCTGAAGTTAAGGTTGAAATAAGAGGAAATGAAAAGATGCAAAAGGCAACTTATGATTATTCTACTCAATATTTTGTAACCAATAGTTTTATTGCGGCAAAAGCAAACTCTAATTTGTCTATGGATAAAGATATTTTTAAAGTAAAATTTCCCTATTCAGAGCAATTTTGGAAAAGCCAGAATCAGTTGCCGCTAACAATTGAATTGAAAGATTTTTTGCAAAAGGTTTTGGATAAAAAAGAAAATAAAAAAGATTTTGAGATAGTTGGAAACTTCTAAGTACTGAATTAAATAATGTAGCTAATTCTAAATAGTTTTAGTTAATTTGCATTAATTATGAAGTCACAGCATCAAGTCGTTTTATCGTTAGGCAGCAATCAGGGAAACAGACTGGAAAACATCCAAAAATGTATCGATTTAATTCATGAAGAAGTAGGGACAGTTGTTAAGGTTTCTGAACTTTATGAAACTCCAGCATGGGGTTTTGAAAGTGATGCTTTTTACAATTGCGCACTTTTGATGCATACCAATTTAGCGGCTCATAAAGTGCTTAATCTTGTTTTGAAGGTTGAAAAACAACTGGGCAGAATCCGTTCTAATCAGGAAGGATACCAATCACGAATTATAGATATCGATTTGATTGTTTTTGATAATCAAATTATCGATTCAGAAAAACTTCAAATTCCTCATCCTCTAATGCAGAATCGCAATTTTGTATTATTGCCGATGCTGGATTTACAATTAGATTGGAGACATCCGGTTTTAAACAAGTCAATTTCAGAACTCATAGCTCTCTCGCCCGATGAAAGTGTTTGTACGGCAGTTAAGGGCTTGAAAAATCCTTTAAAGGAAATTCCATTAGACCATTTCAACTATATTGCTTTTGAGGGGAACATTGGCGCAGGAAAAACCACTTTAGTCAATAAAATTGCGGAAGATTTTAATGCCAAAACAGTTTTGGAACGGTTTGCAGATAATCCGTTTTTGCCTAAATTTTATAGAGACCAAGGCAGGTATGCTTTTCCGCTCGAAATGTCTTTTCTAGCCGATCGCTATCAGCAATTGTCTGATGATTTGGCGCAGTTTGACTTGTTTAAAGATTTCATTGTAGCGGACTATCATATTTTTAAATCCTTGATTTTTGCTAAGATAACTTTGCAAGAAGACGAATATCGTTTGTACAGAAATCTATTTGATATTATCTATAAAGAAATGCCAAAACCGGATTTGTACATTTATTTATATCAAAATACGGATCGGCTGTTGCAAAACATCAAAAAAAGAGGAAGAAGTTACGAACAGAATATAGAATCGGAATATTTGGACAAAATTAATATTGGTTATTTAGAGTATATAAAATCCCAAACTAATTTAAATGTTCTTATAATTGATGTTTCTGAGCGTGATTTTGTAAAAAACCACGAAGACTATATTTATATCTTGAATGAAATCCGAAAAAAATTAAGCTAATAGTATGTCAATTAGCTAATTATACGACTAGTATCATTTAGTAAATGGCAATTATCTCATTGCTTCATTAAAAATCACCTTTTTAAAGTAAAATGTCCCCGCAATACAGGCATTGAATCATCGATTTTTAATGCGTACCAATAATCTGAAGCAGGAAGCGGAATTTGGTTAAAAGTTCCGTCCCATGCCATTTTATATTGACTCAACTCGACAATCAATTTTCCATATCGGTCAAATATAGTGACTTGTGCCTTCGGATAATTTTCCATTCCAGTAATTTCCCAAACATCATTGTAAGAGTCGTTATTTGGAGTGAAGAAAGAAGGAAAAACCAAAACAACAAATTGCTTAATGGCTAATCCGCAACCATTTTTTTCTCTTATGTAAGCAGTCTGCAACCCACCAGGAATATCATGAAAAGAATTAGAATCCTGAAAATAGATGCCGTCTACAGAATATTCAAAATAATCTTGTGTTTTTTCTGGTTGAATAACAGCGCTAGTGCCATCAACATCAATTCGTGCTATTTTTGGTGCGATATGTTCTATAACAGTTATTTTTTTTATGCTGCTGCAACTCTCTGGTGCTGGACTTTTAACTTCAACAGAATAGACTCCTGCGGTTGTTGCTGTCGTGGTTTGGGAGGTTTCTCTATTCGACCACAGATAAGTCATTCCTGAAACACCAGCATCAAGAGTAATAGATTGTGACTCGCACAAAATTTCGCTTTCATCCATTACAGTCGGCGGCTTATAAATTACTACGTTTACGGCTGTTCTTGCGTTGTTGACGCAACCGCTGTTTGAGGCTTCTGCGTAATAAGTTGTATTAGAAGAAAGAGAGGGTGTAGTAAAACTATTTCCAGTATAAATAGCTGTTCCTCCTGTGGCACTTGTGAACCAGCTTATGATGCCCATATTGGTTAAGGCATTAAGCGTAACGCTTCCTGAGCCACACCTGGAAATCGGTGTTGCGGCGACAGGATTATCTGGGGTCGTATTTACTGTGGCCGTTATAGGTTTTCTGTTGATTTCGCAGCCTGCATCTACATAATATATTGTGGTTGAACTAATGATTGGCGTATTATAGGTGTCTCCAGTGCCTAATAAATTGCCACCAGTTGGAGCATCGAACCAACGTAATATGGCTCCAGTTGTTCCTGATGCTGTCAACGTAAAACTTCCCGAATCGCAGATGGGTCTTGGTGTATTTGGATTGGCCGACGGAATAGTGATTTTTGTGCTCGTTGCGATTTCCAGAGCGGGCTCGCCCGGCATGCCGCCATACTCGACAATATACCCTTTTGGCTGATAATTGTCACCAGGATTTAGTGACCCTGTATTGGATAAATCGTTCCATGAACCTTTTATGCCAACACCAGGTTGGGTAATGTGTGCATAATCTTCATCGCCCAACTGATTTGGCTCTCCGGAATTCCAAAATGCAAAATTTGGCGTAGAGCCATTTTGGTTTCCATTCCAGAAAATAGTTCCGGCTTCTGGGCCTGTAACCCATTTCCAAACGCCTTCTGTTTCGGCATCACTGCCACCAATCCAGCCTGTTCCAGAGGCTTGTTCTCCAATAAGTTTGGCTTCCTCTGCAGATAATATTGTGGCTAGATAACCTTTAAGCCCATAGTAAGTGCTGGCTGCAGCTAAATCTCTGGCATTTGTCCAGGTGACACCGACATTTGGAATGTATAGATAATAATGACCTGTAGAAGGTAAATAATTTGCCTGCCCGATAGTAATCGAAAATGTCCTTGTGCCCGATGCGTTAGCAGAAGAATTCGTAAATATGACATCTTTTATAGCGGCTGTAAAATCATCATAAGAAACCTCATTCACTGCGATAGTTGAGCTTACAAGGCTTAATTTTCCTGTTGATGCATCCCAGTTCGCAGTTATGGTGGGATGTAATGCAGGATTAGACAATTCTAATCGTTCAAATCGGCAGAATAGCCAGATGAAATCTGTATGTAAACTGCCTGAGTTCCGTTTTCTGCAGCATCGTGGCTGATTTTAATATCGGTAACTATCTTAATTGATGTCTGTGGGCAATACAATTGATTTCCCCGAGCCGTAAGCTTAGGAGGGTCTATTGCTAAGGATTTGCTAGTGCTTTTCCTTAAATTTGGTCTAAAAGCATCTTTTGTTTTTAATTTAAGTAATTTGTTAAAACCTTCGTTTATTTTGCGCGAATAGGAATTATTAAAACTTAAAAAAAGAGATAAAGTCAATATAATTGCTAAATTGATATTTTTCATTTTATAAAAATATCAATTATATAATAATAAAAAAATAAATTTCTATTCAGGCCAATTTATTTTCTGGAACAAGTCCCAGACTACAATTCCGGCACTGACTGAGATGTTAAGTGAATGTTTTGTTCCGAGTTGCGGAATTTCAATGCATCCGTCGCATATTGCAACGGCTTCCTGCGAAACACCGTACACTTCGTTGCCAAAAACTAAAGCATATTTTTGATCTTTTTCAGTTTTAAAATCCTGAAGAAAAATCGCACTTTCGACCTGTTCAATCGCAAGAGTCAAGACATTTTCTTTCTTTAGGTTTTCGATAACTTCGAGTACGTTTTCATGATGTTCCCATGCAACAGTTTCGGTGGCGCCAAGCGCCGTTTTGTGGATTTCTTTATTAGGAGGTGTTGCTGTAATACCGCAAAGAATTATTTTTTCAATAAGAAAAGCATCAGCGGTTCTAAAAACAGAACCAATATTATGAAGGCTTCGGATATCGTCTAAAACCAGAATTAAAGGAGTTTTTTTAGATTTCTTAAAATCTTCAATTGATTTGCGATCCAGTTCGCTGTTTTCGAGTTTTCTCATTGTATAGAATTCAGGTCATAAAAAAAGCTTCCAAAGATAAGGAAGCTTTTTGATTATTTCTTATGTTTTTCAGATTAGCTTTTTACAGGATCTGGTAAAACATTTCCTTTAATAGTTAGGATTTTTGTAGGTTGTCCTTCTGCATTAGAAGTAATTGTTACCGTTTTTGTAAAAGCACCAACTCTATCAGTAGCATATTTCACTCCGATAACTCCTTTAGCGCCAGGAGCGATTGGCTCTTTTGGAGAAGTAGGAACTGTACATCCGCAAGATCCTTGAGCACTTGTAATGATTAATGGTTTTGTACCGTTGTTTACAAAAACAAATTCGCGTTTACCATCAGCATTGTGTGCAATAGTACCGTAGTCAATAGTTTCAGTTTCAAAAACCATTCCGGCTCCTTCAACTTTAGCAACTTTTGTAGCTTTAGCTTTTTTTGTTGTTTGTGCATTAGTAGCTGTAATTCCAGCAACTGCAAGCATAACGAATAAAATTATTTTTTTCATCTTTAAGAGTCTTTTTTATTGATGAACAAAGCTATGTAAAAATCTTAAATGTGAACGTAAAAAAATTCATAAATATTTTAATTTTTGAGCGGTTTCCATATTCCTTCAAAAAAAACTAAATTCGCTGTCTTAATTTTTCATTTAAAACATACTTAATTTGGCAGCGAAAGAGAAAGTGGTGAAAGAAACACCCTTAATGAAACAGTATAACGAAATCAAAAGAAAATATCCTGATGCTTGTCTGCTTTTCAGAGTAGGGGATTTTTATGAAACTTTTGGAGAAGACGCTATCAGGTCTTCTAAGATTTTAGGGATTACCCTGACCAAAAGAGGTGCTGGTTCTGATACCGAAACTGCGTTGGCTGGATTTCCTCATCATTCGATTAATACCTATCTGCCAAAATTGGTTAAAGCCGGTCTTCGAGTAGCAATCTGCGATCAGCTCGAAGATCCAAAAATGACCAAAACTATTGTGAAACGAGGCGTTACAGAACTTGTTACCCCTGGTGTTTCCTTAAATGACGAAGTACTGCAGTCCAAATCGAATAACTTTTTGGCATCGGTTTATTTTGCTGGTAAAAATATCGGAATTTCGTTTCTAGATGTCTCAACAGGAGAGTTTTTGACTGCGCAGGGAAATGCGGAGTACATTGATAAGCTGCTCCAGAATTTTAACCCGAGCGAGGTTTTGGTTCCGAAACATAATAAAAATGATTTTAAGGATGCCTTCGGGGAAGATTTTCATAGTTTTTATCTAGAAGATTGGATTTATAAAGAAGATTATGCTTTAGAAACCTTAACAAAGCATTTTCAAACCAATTCGTTAAAAGGCTTTGGTGTCGAAGAATTAAAAGAAGGCATTATTGCATCTGGTGCAATTTTGTATTATTTGTCTGAAACGCAGCATAATCGCGTGCAACATATTACGACAATTCAGCGTATAGCCGAAGATGCTTACGTTTGGATGGATCGTTTTACGATTCGAAACTTAGAGCTGTATCATAGTTACAATCCAAATGCGGTTACGCTTTTGGATGTTATCGATAAAACGCTTTCGCCAATGGGCGGAAGGCTGTTGAAACGCTGGTTGGCATTGCCTTTAAAAGATGCTAACAAAGTAAAAAGCAGGCACGAGGTGGTTTCTTATCTGAAATCTAATCCTGAAATTTTGCAAGACATTCAATATCAAATCAAACAGATTTCAGATTTGGAGCGTTTGATTTCTAAAATTGCTGCGGGCAAAATATCTCCTCGTGAAATCGTGTACCTGAGAGAATCGCTCGACGCAATAATTCCGATTAAAACCCTGGCGCTTCAAAGTCCGCAGGAAGCGGTGAAAGTGATTGGAGACAGTCTGCACGCTTGTGATCTGCTTCGCGAAAAAATAAAAACAACCTTAAATCAGGATGCTCCTGTAGCGATCTCAAAAGGAAATGCAATTGCAAAAGGCATTAATGAGGAGCTAGACGAATTGCGTGCTATTTCTACTTCCGGAAAAGAATTTTTGGAAGGAATCGAAAAAAGAGAGTCGGAACGCACGGGGATTTCTTCATTGAAAATTTCTTTTAATAATGTTTTTGGATATTATATCGAAGTTCGAAATACACACAAAGACAAGGTTCCAGAAGAATGGATTCGCAAACAGACCTTGGTGAATGCTGAGCGATATATAACCGAAGAATTAAAAGAATACGAAACCAAGATTCTGGGTGCAGAAGAAAAGATTTATAAAATCGAAACAGAGCTTTTTGAGCAACTAGTGGCTTGGATTGCTACTTATATAAAACCAGTTCAGATGAATGCGTATCTGATTGCGCAGCTCGATTGCTTGTGTTCTTTTACGCAGATGGCGGTAGAGAATCACTATGTATGCCCAGAAATTGACGATACGTTTGAATTAGAAATCAAAAACGGAAGACATCCTGTAATCGAAAAGCAATTGCCAGTCGGAACTCCATATATCGCAAATGATGTTTATCTCGATAGAGAAACGCAACAGATTATTATGATTACTGGACCAAATATGTCTGGTAAATCGGCTATTTTGAGACAAACTGCTCTAATCGTTCTTTTGGCTCAAATGGGAAGTTTCGTTCCGGCAGAAAGCGTTAGAATGGGAATTGTAGATAAGATTTTTACTAGAGTAGGGGCTTCAGATAATATTTCGATGGGCGAGTCTACTTTTATGGTCGAAATGAATGAAACAGCTTCGATTCTGAATAATATTTCAGACAGAAGTCTGGTTTTGCTGGATGAGATTGGAAGAGGAACAAGTACTTATGATGGAATTTCGATTGCATGGGCGATTGCCGAATTTTTGCATGAGCATCCGGGAAGAGCAAAAACGCTTTTTGCAACGCATTATCATGAATTGAATGAAATGACTGAATCGTTGCCTAGAATTCAGAATTTTAATGTGGCGGTAAAAGAGTTGAAAGATACGGTTCTTTTTGTGAGAAAGCTGGTGCAAGGAGGAAGCGCTCACAGTTTTGGAATTCATGTGGCAAAAATGGCCGGAATGCCTCAATTGGTTATTTCTAAAGCGCAAAAGCTTCTGAAGAAGCTTGAAAAAAATCATTCAGGGGACGCGTTAAACGGAATTAAAGCGGCTAATGACGAAATGCAGATGAGTTTCTTTAATTTGGATGATCCTTTGTTGGAAGAGATAAAAGAAGAGATTTTAGGTCTCGACATTAATGCCATTACGCCTGTAGAAGCCTTGATGAAACTTAATGAAATCAAAAGAATGCTTGCCAAGAAATAAAAATCAATTTTTTTTCAAATTTAAAGTTTAGGTTATCAGAAAGTTATAAAATAAGTCGATTTTTTTTTCTAAAAAGGCTTGTTTAATTGAATAAATGTCCTAAATTTGCACTCGCAATACGAAACAAATAGAGTGTTGTGGTTCTTTAGAGAATTTGAAATGCGAAAATAGCTCAGTTGGTAGAGCGCGACCTTGCCAAGGTCGAGGTCGCGGGTTCGAGCCCCGTTTTTCGCTCAAAATCACATAATGCTCGGATGGTGAAATTGGTAGACACGCTGGACTTAAAATCCAGTGAACAGCAATGTTCGTGCGGGTTCAAGTCCCGCTCTGAGTACAAAAGCCTCTTCTTTTGAAGAGGCTTTTTTTATTTGCAGACTTGCAACTGATAAATTTACTCAGTAAATTTATTAGAATCTCAGAAATCTAAAATCTAAAATCTAAAATTTGTAAATGGGTGCTTTTGTAATCAGCAGAAGGTTTAATGATGAATATAAGTTTGTTTTTACCTCCAGAAAAGGAAAGGTGATATTTACTAGTTTGAGTTATGAATTGAGATTCGAATGTGAAGAGGATATTGAGAGGTTTAAAAAGACGATGGATCTTGCTAAGTTTTTGAAATTTAAAGGCTCTGGCGGGAAGTATTTTTTTAAGTTGATGCTTGACGGTGTTCATTTTGCGACAAGCCGAAAATACAGCACAGAATTGCTTCTTCAGAAAGGAATTAAGGAGATTACCACTTATGCTTGCAAGGCGGAGATTTTGGATTTCTCTTCAAATGAGCCGATTTTTGGAGATGATGAAAATAGTGATGCTGATGACGAAGCGGCTGAATAAAAAAAAGCGTCCGGTATAAAACGGACGCTTTTTTTTTGTTGTATGTGCTTATTTTTAAAAATAAGCATAAAAAAAACCATCTTCTAAAGATGGTTTTAAAATCGTTAGAACTTAGGTTCTAATTATTTTTTTACTTCTTCTACTTTAGCAGCAGCAGAGTCAACTTTAGCAGCAGCAGAATCAACAGTTGCAGCAGCAGAATCAACTACAGTAGCAGCAGAATCAACAGTAACAGCAGTAGAATCTACAGCAGTAGCATCAGCAGCAGCGTCAGCTTTTTTACAAGATACAACAGTTAAAACAGCAACAACAGCTAAACTTAAAAATACTTTTTTCATCTTACTTTATTATAAAAGGTTAATTATTAATTCGTGGCAAAGATATAAATTTTTTAATATGTAAAATATTTTTTCACTTTTTTTTTAAAATATTTTCCTTACTCACGATTATCTTATTTATCAATAAATATGCCAAAATTTTCTAAAAATAATATATTATTGGATTTAAGGTGATAATTATTTTTCAATGAAAATTCTGTTAAGTTTTTGTGCTTTTTAATTCTGTTTATTGAGTTATTTTTGCTTTTTTAAGGATATTTATGCAAACGCCAAGATGTTAAATTGAGTAGGTCGTGTGGAGCATCAGTGTTAAAAAAGCGAGTTTGGAGTCGATTTATGGTTTTAGAATTGTTAAAAAACACTTTTTAGAATCGTTTCTGTGGCTCCTTTATTGTTTTGAATAAAGGAAGAGCAGATTTGGCTCTTTTGGTCGTAAATTTCTTGGTTAGCAAGCAGTTGGTCAAAAACAGCTTTCAATTCATTAGGGTTTGAAATTACAGAACAGCCTTCTAGGCTTACAAGTGCAGTAGCTTCCGCAAAATTTGAGTAATTAGGGCCAATTATAATCGGCATTCCAAAAACTGCTGGTTCAAGGATGTTATGTATGCCGGGATTTCCAAATCCGCCTCCAACATAGGCAATGGTGCCGTAACTGTAGATTTTGGTCAATAAGCCAACCGTGTCGATAACCAAAACTTTGTATTGTGATAAGTCTGATGACTCTTTTTCAGAAAACAGCACTGTCGATTGTTTAATCTGCGACTTAAGATTTTCGATTTGCTCCTTTTTGATATTATGAGGCGCAATTATGAATTTTACATTTTCTGGAGCCTGATTGATATATTCGGCTAAAAGGGCTTCGTCTTTTGGCCAGGAACTTCCTGCGATAATCAGAGGCTGATTTTGTTTGAAATTTGCTATAAAATCTAATGAATTGTCTCGCTCCAAAATGGCCGCAACGCGATCAAAACGTGTGTCTCCTGATACTATTGCGTTTTTAAATCCAATCGCTTCAATTTTTTGTTTGGAGCTTTCGTTTTGTACAAAAAAGCAGGTAAAGGCTTTTAGCGCTTTTCTGTAAAATCCGCCATACCATTTAAAAAACATTTGACTATCTCTGAAAATTCCTGAAATCAGGTAAGTCGGAGTTTGGTTTTTTTCCAGTTCATTTAAATAGTTTAGCCAGAATTCATATTTAATGAAAAATACAGATTCTGGATGAACTAATTTTAAAAATCTTTTGGCATTGCTTTTAGTGTCCAGAGGTAAATAAATTGTGATGTCGGCAACTGTATTGTTTTTACGCACCTCGTATCCCGAAGGCGAAAAGAAAGTCAAGATGATTTTGTGCGAAGGAAACTTTTGCTTTACTTTTTCAATGACCGGAAGTCCTTGCTCATATTCCCCAAGCGAGGCAGAGTGAAACCAGATAGTCTTATCTCCGGCTTTGATCTTTTCTTCTAAAATTGAAAAAACATTTTTTCGGCCTTCAACAAAAAGCTTAATTTTCGGACTAAATAGCGCTATGATTTTTAAGAAAAATCCTGCGATGTATATGGTTAGATTATATAAAAAAAGCATGTAATAATTTTTGTGGCTAAATTACATTTCTTTCGACTATTTTCATTGGTTTGAAGCTATTAATAACTATTTTTGTTCCTCCTTTTAAAGATTTCTGTCTGAAAACGGTGTCTTTAATTTAAATAAATGCAAAAAATGAAAAAAATACAAATGGTTGACTTGAAAAGTCAATACGAAAAAATAAAATCTACTGTAGACGCTTCAATTCAGGAAGTTTTAGATACCAATACTTACATAAACGGGCCTTTGGTTCATCAGTTTCAAAAAAATCTTGAAGATTATCTTGGAGCAAAACATGTGATTCCTTGTGCAAACGGTACAGATGCGTTGCAGATTGCCATGATGGGATTAGGATTGAAGCCAGGTGACGAAGTTATTACTGCCGATTTTACTTTTGCAGCGACTGTTGAAGTAATTGCTTTATTGCAGTTGACTCCAGTATTGGTTGATGTCGATTTGCACAATATGAATATCGATATCGAGGCTGTAAAAAAAGCTATTACACCAAAAACAAAAGCAATTGTTCCGGTTCATTTGTTTGGTCGCGCAGCCAATATGGATGCCATTATGGAAATTGCCGCTGAACATAATTTGTATGTAATTGAAGATAATGCGCAGGCAATTGGAGCAGATTATATTTCAAAGTCTGGATCAAAAACTAAAGTGGGAACAATTGGTCATGTTGCGGCAACTTCATTTTTCCCTTCAAAAAATTTAGGCTGTTATGGAGACGGAGGAGCAATTTTTACAAACGATGATCAATTGGCGCACATCATCCGCGGAATTGTAAATCACGGAATGTACGAGCGTTATCACCATGACGTTGTAGGTGTAAATTCTCGTTTAGACAGTATTCAGGCAGGAGTTTTAAATGCAAAACTGCCTTTCCTAGACGAATATAATCAAGCACGTCGTTTAGCAGCTACAAAATACAATGCGGCTTTTGCAGGAAATGCAAAAATCATTACGCCAGATTTTGATGCAAACGAAAATGATCACGTTTTTCATCAATATGTGCTGAGAATCATCGATGCAGACAGAAATGCTTTAATGCAGCATTTATTGGATAAAGGAATTCCGTGTGCAATTTATTACCCGATTCCGTTGCACTCTCAAAAAGCTTATGTAGATTCTCGTTATAAAGAAGAGCAATTTCCAGTGACAAATCAATTGGTTCAAGAGGTAATTGCTTTGCCAATGCATACAGAACTTGATGACGAACAGATAAAATTCATTACAGAGAGCGTAATTGAATTTTTGAAATAATATATCTGCTAAAAAATAACCACAAAACAACCAAATAATGAAAGTATTAGTAACAGGAGGATTAGGATTTATCGGGTCTCATACGGTAGTTGAACTGCAAAATGAAGGCTTTGAAGTCGTTGTGATAGACGATCTTTCCAATTCGTCCGAAAATGTTTTAAAAGGAATTGAGAAAATTACAGGAAAACAGCCTCTTTTTGAAAAAATCGATTTAAGAGAAAAGAGAGATGTTCAGGATTTCTTTAAAAAACATAACGATGTTACTGGTGTTATCCATTTTGCAGCTTCAAAAGCAGTAGGTGAAAGCGTTGAAAATCCGTTATTGTATTATGAAAACAATATTGGCAGCTTAGTCTATCTTTTACAAGGATTACAGCAAAAACCAGAAGCAAGTTTTATCTTCAGTTCTTCTTGTACGGTTTACGGTCAAGCCGAAAAAATGCCGATTACAGAAGATGCGCCAGTTCAAACAGCAATGTCTCCTTATGGAAATACCAAACAAATTGGCGAAGAAATTATTACAGATACTTCAAAAGTGACCAATATCAGTGCTATTCTATTGCGTTATTTTAACCCAGTTGGTGCTCATCCTTCTGCAGAAATTGGCGAATTGCCATTGGGAGTTCCGCAGAATTTAGTTCCGTTTATTACACAGACTGGAGTAGGTTTGCGCCAAGAATTATCGGTTTTCGGAAATGATTATCCAACGCCGGACGGAACTGCTGTTCGCGACTATATTCATGTTGTTGACTTAGCAAAAGCACACGTAATTGCTTTACAACGTTTGTTGAATAAGAAGAATTTAGCAAAAGTGGAAACTTTCAATTTAGGAACAGGAAAAGGAAGTTCTGTTTTAGAGGTCATTCATAGTTTTGAAAAAGTCAGCGGAAAAAAACTGCCATACAAAATGATGCCTCGTCGCGAAGGTGATATTACCGAAGCGTATGCAAATACAGACAAGGCAAATAATGTTTTAGGTTGGAAAGCTGAACTAAGTTTAGACGAAGCTATGGCAAGTGCCTGGAAATGGGAACAAAAAGTAAGGAGTACATAATTCTTATTATTAAAATTATAAAAGATTTTAAGTCCCAAGTTATAGCAATATAGTTTGGGACTTTTTTAATTGTTTGATTATCATGAGACAAAGTTTAGATTATAAATTGATTTTTGCGCTTTCTGCAGTAGGAATAATCTGGGGAACGACATTTTTAGGAATACGTGTTGCGGTTGAGACTATTCCGCCTTGGTTTGTAACTTCAATTCGTCAGGGATTGGCGGGCATCATTATGATGATTATTTTACTATTCAAAAAAGAATTAAAATGGATTGGTTGGGAGAATTTTAAGCACCAGCTTGTTCCTTCGATTTTAATGATTGTAATTGCGAATGGATTTACTACAATTGCCGAGAAAACCTTGCCAAGCGGATTAGCCTCAGTAATTAGCGCCTTATCTCCAATACTTATTTTTCTAGGCAGTATTTTGTTCGGATTGCAGAAAATGAGTTTAAAAGGATTTATTGGTGTTATTATCGGATTTTCCGGAGTGGTTTTTATCTTCAAAGATGGTTTAAGCTCATTCTTAGATGCCGATTACAGAAGCGGAATGATGTTTATGGGTTTTGCAATTCTGTCTTGGGCCGCGGGGACAATCTATACCAAAACACATACCAATAAATCAAATAACATTGTACTTAACTTATTTTATCAGTTTACTACAGCATCTTGTATCCAGTTGGTATTGGCTTCTATTTTTTCGCCAAATCCAAATCTTAGCTCATGGACACTGAAAAGCATTTCGGCAGCTTTGTATCTCTCTGTTTTTGGTTCGGTAATTGCTTTTTTCTGTTATAATTATGCGCTGAAACATGTTACGGCTGTACAGGTTTCTATTTTGTCGTATGTCAATACAATAATTGCTGTTTTCTTGGGTTGGTTGCTTTTAGATGAAGTGATTACAATCGATTTTATTATTGCAACTGCACTTATTATTCTTGGTGTTTTTATTGTGAATTACAAAAAGAAAGAAAAGAAAGCCGTATAAATTTTGATTCGTTTTATTTTGTAATTTTGTAAGAATTAAAAATGTAGGAATTATGAATTCGGATAAAGAAAATAAAAAGAATAAGGTTGAAGAGCCAAGAGTAGAATACGAAACTCGAAAACCCAAATTCAAAGGAATAGATTTTGAAACTTTTGATTTTGATGCCGAGTTTGCAAAAGGATTAACGCCAGAGGAATTTAAAGCTGAAATGTCTAAACGTATTAAAGCTTATCCTTGGAAAAAGTAATTTTTGCAGATTCAGTTCTGGAATATTTTGATAATTTAGTTTTTATTCTTTTTGAGGAAGAGTATTTTGGTTTTGTTGAATCAGCTCAGATTTATACCAACAAAATAGTGGACTATATTAAATCTAATATATCAACTTTTCCACACAGAAAAACTCCAGATTTTCTCCGTTATCTAGGTTCAAATTATATTTTCTATAAATCCAATTCAAGGACTACTTGGTATATTTTCTTCGAAAAAAGAAATCAAAATTATCTGATTACGGGAATTTTAAATAATCACAGCGAAGAAGCAAAAGAGTTATAAAAACAAATCCTCATAAGCTATTAAGTATATGAGGATTTTTTATATATAGTTTTCAACTGAACACCAAAAAAGTGAACACTGAACACTTAAAAATTAAGCATTAGCCGTAGCCGCTTCTTTATCAATTTTATTAATCAAACCAGTTAAAACTTTTCCTGGACCAACTTCAGTAAATAAAGTAGCACCGTCAGCAATCATTTGCTGTACAGACTGAGTCCATTTTACAGGAGCAGTTAATTGGATGATTAAGTTCTTTTTAATTTCGTTAGCATCAGAAACTGCATTTGCAGTAACGTTTTGATATACTGGGCAAATTGGAGTAGAGAAAGTAGTTGCTTCAATCGCCGCAGCCAATTCTTCTCTTGCAGGTTCCATCATAGGAGAGTGGAAAGCACCTCCAACAGGTAAAATCAGCGCCCGTTTTGCTCCTGCATCTTTCATAGCTTCACAAGCTTTTTCAACCGCTGAGGTTTCTCCAGAGATTACCAATTGTCCAGGGCAGTTATAGTTGGCAGCAACTACAACTCCATCAATAGAAGCGCAAACTTCTTCCACAACATTATCCGCTAAACCTAAAACAGCGGCCATTGTCGATGGAGTGATTTCGCAAGCTTTCTGCATTGCTAAAGCACGTTGAGAAACTAATTTAAGACCATCCTCAAAAGATAAAGTTCCGTTAGCAACCAAAGCTGAAAATTCTCCTAATGAATGTCCTGCAACCATTTCCGGTTTGAAATCTTCTAGAGTTTTAGCTAAAATAACAGAGTGTAAAAATACTGCTGGCTGCGTAACTTTAGTTTCTTTTAGTTCTTCGGCAGTGCCTTCAAACATAATATCTGTAATTCTAAAACCTAATATTTCATTGGCTTTTTCGAATAATTCTTTGGCTAAAGCCGAATTTTCATAAAGGTCTTTACCCATTCCTGTGAACTGTGCACCCTGACCCGGAAATACGTATGCTTTCATTTGTCTAATTTTATTTATACTTTTTTTGGAAATTGAAAAGTAGTTTCAATTGGACGGCAAAAATAATACTTTTTTAGCTTGTATAACCTTTAAACATATAAATCCATGCTAATCTTGAAAATCTGAGATTAAAAGGAGTGAGTAAAGTTATGACAACAGCAATGATAGGAAGGATTCTTAAATCGAAGTTTGTTTCGAAAAAATACTGTGCAATACAATAGGTTGCAATTCCTTGAGCCACTGTCAAACCGTAGTTTACATACATCGCGCCAAAGAAATAGCCAGGCTCTTTTTGGAATTTATAATGGCAGTGACTGCAGTATTCGTTCATTTTTGGAAAACTGAAATTCAGAAATATATTCTTGTCTGTAAAAACTTTTCCTTTATGACAAACAGGACATTCGTTTTTTAAAATATGAGTTAATGCACTTGACATGATATTGTTGATTTTTGTTTATACAAAGGTAATTCAGAGCATTGTAAAAGTCTTTTTAGTATCTTCGCTTATTATAGCACAATAAAGACATTTTTGTTTTAAATTTCAAAGAATAAAATCCAAATTCCAAAATGAAAAGATATCCCATTTATAGTGTTCAGAATTTTAGCTGTAATGACATTCATCGTGATTTTTATGTGAATACTTTTAAAGAGCATTTAAAAAGTCACAGTTTTGTCGAAGAACCGCATCGGCATGATTCGTATCTGATGGTCTTTTTTACTAAAGGTTCGGGATTGCATGAAGTCGATTTTGATCAGTTTGAAATCAAAAGAGGAAGTCTGTTTGTGCTACAGCCTGGACAAATGCATCATTGGAATTTGTCTGAAGACATTGAAGGTTTTGTAATTATCTTTTCGCAGGAATTGTACAATTTGTATTTCGGACAAAAAAAGATAAACGATTACAACTTTTACCATTCCATTCAAAACCGACCAGAAATGGTTTTTGAAGAAAGAGAAATCCCAAAAATTCTCCCATATTTCGATTTGCTGATTCAGGAAAATAGCCAAGATAATAAATATCAATTGGACAAATTACTGAATTTACTGGATTGCATTCACATTGAAGTAGCCAGAAAATACGGAGAAACGTATTCGCATCAAACGCATTCATACAATATCAAAATCAATAAGTTTGAATCGCTTTTAGAAGAACATTTCAGAACTCAGAAACTGCCTTCGTTTTATGCGGAAAAGCTAAATATTACGCTGAAACATTTAAACAGAATCTGCAATGAAATCCTCCAAAAAACAGCAACAGAAGTAATTATGGACAGAGTAATCCTAGAGATAAAAAGAATGCTGATTGACAAACAATTAGCCGTAAATGAAATCGCATTCAAAGTTGGCTACGAAGATTATTCCTATTTCTCCCGATTCTTCAAAAAACAAACCGGAATGTCGCCTACAGAATTTAGAAATACAGTACGATAAGTTATTTTGCCACGAATTACACAAATTTCCACTAATTTTTCTCTCTCAAATGTGTTGATATTTTTTGACACAGATTAAAGGATTATTTGGGTTAAAAATCTGTGGAAATCTTTTTAATCTGTGGCTAAAAAATAATTCGTGTAAATTAGTGTAATTTGTGGCTAAAAAACAAAAGCCCTGCGAGTAAAACGCAAGGCTATTAACCAACCAATTAAAATCTAAAAAGGGATTAGGCTTGTTTTACAAATTGTAATTCAATGTTTAAACGAACTTCTTCACCTACTAAAACACCACCAGTTTCAAGAGCTGAGTTCCAGTTTAAACCCCAATCTTTACGATTAATTTTTCCTTCTATGCTTAAACCTACTTTTGTATTTCCCCAAGGATCAGTCATGATGCCGCTGAATTCAACTGGGAATTTTACTGTTTTCGAAACACCTTTAATGTCTAAATCTCCAGTTAATTCAAATTCACCATCATTGATTTTTTTGAAAGCAGAAGATTTGAAAGTTAATTTTGGATGATTCTCAGCGTCAAAGAAATCACCGCTTCTTAAATGTCCGTCACGATCTGCATTTGCAGTGTCGATTGAAGCGATATCAGCAGAAAAACTGAAATCTGCATTTTCAAAACTTTCTCCTTCTGTAATTGCAGAAGCTTCATAAGTTCCAAATTTTCCTGAAACATTTGTAAACATCATGTGTTTAACTTTAAAACCAATTTCTGAGTGAGTAGGGTCAATTGACCATTTTGTAGTTGCCATAATTTTTATTTTTTTAATAATTAATTTATTTCATTTTGATAGGACAAAGTTACGGTGACAGTTGTCTCGGAGCACTTAACCTAGATTAAGAAATAAAAAAGTCTGTAAAAAGGCCTAACAGGTTTTTAAAACCTGTTAGGTCTCCTATATAAAGTTAGTTTTTCTTTTTTGAAATAGAGTAAAAAAATAAACGATAATAATCTGATTTACAGATTTATTATCGTTTCAAAGTACAGGTAAAAATATTTTTAGTTGAATTAATAATTCATCGGAATGTCCATTAATAAAAATTCAGCTTCTGTATTGGCTTTAATGTTTAAAGTATCAGTGCCTGAAATTCCAACTGCGTCACGAGAATTTAATTCCTGGCCGTTGATGGTTACATTTCCTTTTAAAACAAAAGCATAAACTCCGTTTCCTTCTTTTTTGATTTTATATTCAGTAGAAATTCCAGCATCAAAATTTCCCATATTGAACCAGGCATCCTGATGAATCCAAACACCTTCATCATCTGCACTTGGAGACAAAACTTGAGACAATTTGTTATGTCTGTCGGCTACATCCAAAGTGATTTGCTGATAACGTGGCGTTACATTTCTTTTGTTCGGAAACAACCAAATCTGTAATAATTTTGTCTGCTGGTCTGCATTCGGATTAAACTCGCTATGCTGAATTCCGGTTCCGGCGCTCATTACCTGAATATCGCCATTTTTAATTACTTCCGTATTTCCCATGCTGTCTTTATGAGCCAAATCACCCTCAAGCGGAATCGTAATAATTTCCATATTATCGTGTGGGTGAGTTCCAAAACCCATTCCGGCAGCAATCGTATCATCGTTCAAAACACGAAGCGCCCCAAACTGAATTCTGTCAGGGTTGTACCAGCTTGCAAAACTGAAGCTATGATAAGCATTCAACCATCCGTGATTTGCGTTTCCTCTTGTGTCTGCTTTGTGCAATACTATATTTTCCATGATTTTGTCTTTTATTGATTTTGATAGTACAAAGATACGGCCGATGTAAAGGAAAAGCACTTAATCTAGGTTAAGTTCTTTAAGCAGCTGAAATTCTCATTAGATTTTTTGAGTTGCGATTAAGACTTTGCCGCAGATTTAATGACTAAAAATGATGTTGCCACACATTACTCGAATTTCCACAAATTTTTATTCAATTTAATTCGTTAAAATTCTAGTAATGTGTGGCAACATTTTTAATCCTTTTAATCCGTTAAATCTGTGGCAAAAAAACTTATTTCTTCAAAAGCCTAGCTTTCATTTTACTGAAAAATTCAGGTGTAACTCCAATGAAAGAAGCGATTTGTTTTTGAGGAACTTTATGAGCCAAGGTTCCGTATTTTTTAGTGAATTTCTCAAAACGTTCTTCCGCAGGTAAGCTCAAGTTATCCATTAATCGTTGTTGATTCGCTACTAATGAATTCTCAATTAAAATCCGGAAAAAACGTTCCAGTTTCGGAATTTCAAGATACAATTGTTCCTGATTTTCTTTGGATAAAGAAACAACTTCTGCTTCTTCGAGAACTTCAATAAAAAGCTGTCCCGGTTTTTGCGAAAAATAACTGTACATATCGCTCATCCACCAGCCTTCACAGGCAAATGAAAGAACATGTTCTACAATATTATCGTTGATGTTGAAACTTCTTAAAATACCAGAATTTACAAAGTAAGAATGTTTGCAGACTTCGCCAGCGTTTAGTAAAAGCGTTTTGGCTTTGTAAGTGTTGGTTTCTAATTTAGATAAAAAAAGCGCCTGCTCGTCTGGTGTCAGAGAAACGTGTTTGGCAATGTTTTCAAGAATTAATGCCATTATTTTTTATCTTCTATTAAAGTGAATGAAGTAGCGATAAATCGGTGTCCTTTTATTTCTCCTGTTACAGAAGCTTTTCTGATGGCATTGCAGAATCCGTCTTCGGCATGTGCGTCTCCATGTTCGTCAATTTTTGTTCCGTCAACAAAATAGCTTTTTCCGTCAATACGAACGGCCAAATCACAGCTTTTGCCTTTCATTCCAAATTGGCATTCTCCGCAAGAAGCTTCAACGATTGTTGGTTTGTCAAATTTCTTTTTGTCCTGTGCTTGTAAGGCGATTCCAATAAAAAGGAAAGTTGCCAATAAAATATTTTTCATGGTTAAGAATTTACAGTTACTAATTTTGCCGTTTCTTTGGCGCGTTCGGTTACTTCGTTGATTGGAGTCGAAAGTGTATCGTGGCTTAAAACAACTCCCATTCTTCGGTAGGGTCTTGAAGTTGGTTTACCGAAAATCCTGAAATCGGTTTTGGGTAAAGCGGCTACCTTTTCGATTCCGCTGAAAGTTGGATTTGCAGAATCTTCCGATGCTAAAATTACAGCGCTTGCTCCAGCTTTTTCTAAAGTAATTTCGAAAATTGGAAGACTTAAAATCGCTCGTAAATGCAATTCAAATTCGTTGAAATTCTGCGTTCCAGCCAAAGTTACCATTCCGGTATCGTGCGGTCGAGGTGAAAGTTCAGAGAAATAAACGCCTTCATTTGTCAGGAAAAATTCAACACCAAAAAGTCCCGCACCACCAAGTGCTTCGGTAATTTTTTCGGCCATATCCTGTGCCTCGTATAAATCTTTTTCTGAAACTAAAGCCGGTTGCCAGCTTTCCTGATAATCGCCACGTTCTTGTCTGTGTCCAATTGGAGCGCAAAACAAAGTTGGATTGTCATTTTGAGTAATCGTTAGAAGCGTAATTTCTGAATGAAAGTCTACAAAAGCTTCTACAATCACTTCGATTACGTCTCCACGAGAACCTGCAACGGCATATTGCCATGCTTTTTCGATATCACTTTCGGTTTTGATGGTTGATTGTCCTTTTCCAGAAGAAGACATTAAAGGTTTTACCACGCATGGAATTCCAACTTCCTGAACGGCTTTTTGCAATTCTTCTGCTGAAGTTCCGTATTCGTATTTTGCTGTACGTAATCCTAATTCTTTTGCGGCTAAATCACGAATGGCTTTGCGATTCATGGTAAAGTTTGCCGCTTTCGCTGAAGGAACAACAGTGATGCCTTGTTTTTCGTAATCGTAAAAACGTTCGGTGCGGATGGCTTCTATTTCAGGAACTATAAAATCAGGTTGATGTTTGGCTACGATTCGGTCAAGCGCCTCGCCATCTAACATATTGATGACTTCAAAACCGTGTGCAACTTGCATGGCTGGTGCATTTTCGTAACTGTCAACTGCGATTATAGTTTGTCCGATTCTTTGTGCGGCAATGACAAATTCTTTACCTAATTCGCCTGAGCCTAGAAGTAGTATTTTCATTTTGTTGGATTTAAATTTTGGGTGTTTTGCTTGCTTTTACAATTATTAAACTGCTTATAAAAGTTAGAATTATTAATACGAATGAGAGAAATAAAATCATTAGCATTGAAAACAAAATAACATATGGAATTTGCGATCTTAATATAACAGATATGCCATTAGTAAATAAGCCAATAATATAAATTGCCAAAAGAGATATTATAATTCTTGAAATTATCCTAAAAGAAAATCGAGAACAAGCTGTAAAATAGGTTAATTCGTTTAATGAAGGGCTGATTTTTTTGGCCGTATTCCAAAATAGAAAAACAATAAATAATGGAAATAGAATTCCCCAGAAAATTGGATTCCAGAATATTCCGAAATTGCATATTTGAGTGCATAAATCGATAAAAAGACTTTCGGAAAAAATTAAAAATGGAAAAAAAGCACACACAAAAATTCCTGCAATGGCGGCATACTTTTGAATGTTTTTGTTTGATTCCATTTAAATTTATTTAAAGAGTAAAGATAAATAAAATGAGATTTATTCTCAGATCAAACAGATTTATTTTGTTGCTAGATTTTGTTTTAATACAAACTAGTTATAGAACTTGTCGTATCGATTAAGGAGAAATCGCAATAGAAATTCTGCAAAAAGACTGGCGATTTCTTTGCGAATACTTTTCGATTTCTCCCCTCGAAATAAGATTGAGTTTATTACACAATAAAATAATGGTATAATTGCTCAACCCCATAAATCACAAGTCCGATAAAACCTCCTACCAGAGTTCCGTTAATTCGGATGTATTGAAGATCTTTGCCGATTTCGAGTTCGAGCTTTTCCGAAACTTCTTTTCCGTCCCAGCTTTTTACAGTTGATGAGATAAGGTCTCCGATAACCTTCTTGTTGTTTAAAAGTACAGAGAGCAAATCATTTTTAATAAAACTATTGATTTTGTCAATCATAATCGGATCTTCCTGAATTCCGGTTCCGAAACCTTTAATCAAGTTCGAGACACTTTTTTTGATAGAAGAATGATCTCCTTTTTTCAAATCTGTGTTTATAGATGACTTTATTTCATCCCAAATACCGTTAATATAATCCTGCACTTCTTTTTTGCCGACAAAACCCAGAATCATATCATTGATTTTGATTCTCATTTCTTCGGAGTTTTTTATTTTATCAAGAAAATTTGCTACATACTCATCTATTTTAACTCGAACGGCGCTTTCTGGATTTTTTGCTTCATGAAGAAAATCCTGAAGACCGTTAAAAACACCTTCAGTAATGCTTTTGTCAGCAAGTCCGAAACTCAAAAAGGGTGTTGATGCCTTTACTTTTTTTCTGATCAAATCTTTATTGTTGGTAAGTTCGGCGCTCATTACTTCCAAAAGATTAGTCAGCAGCTCATCTTTTACATTCCCTTTTTGTAAAGGTTCGAGCGCCATTGCAACCCAGTCTCCAAAATTTATTCCTTCTATTTTTTCCTTAAATTGGACCTGAATAAATCTTCGGACATCTTCGTCTTTTATGGTTCTTAAAATTCCCGGAATTATATTTAGGGCAACGGCATTAGCAATTTTATCGGCATTTTCTTCTTTCGAAAGCCACTCTGAAGCTTTGTTGGCAAAATTGAATTCGTCGAGTTTGATTTCGAGTTTTTCGCGATTCAAGAATTCTTCTGAAACGAAATTTCCAAGATTTTCGCCGATTTCATTCTTTTTGGTCGGAATAATAGCTGTATGCCAAATCGGAATTCCTAGCGGATGACGAAATAATGCCACAACGGCAAACCAATCGGCAATACCGCCCACCATTGCTGCTTCGCTAAAAGCCTGTAACATCGGAATTTTGTAATAAATTGCAATTATGAAAAGAAGCACGGCAATTCCTAGAAGTGCCAAAGCATTGCGCTTCATTCTGCGCAGCGCCTTTAATTTGACTGTATCTTGATTTATAGAAGTTTCCATGATTATTTTTTTTTACTTACTAATTTAAGGCTTTTTTATGAGATACTAAATCAAAAGTCTGCTGCGATTTGCAAGAATTAGTACTAATTGTATGGTTTTTAGTAATTGTCTTAAATTGTAATTCGTGTTAATTAGCGCAATTCGGTGCTAAAAAATTTACATAAAAAATGAGATAAAAATTGTACTTTTGCCAACTGAAAATCTGAAAAATATGATTATCCCGAAAACCAGAGAGGAAATCGAATTAATGCGCGAAAGTGCCTTAATCGTATCAAAAACATTAGGAATGATTGCTTCTGAAATTAAGGAAGGAGTTACCACATTATATCTTGACAAATTAGCCGAAGAATTTATTCGTGATCACGGCGCAGTTCCTAGTTTTCTAGGATTATACGATTTTCCGAATTCTTTATGCATGAGCCCGAATGCTCAGGTGGTGCACGGAATACCGAATAATATTCCTCTAAAAAACGGTGATGTGATTTCTGTAGACTGTGGCGCATTCAAAAATGGATACCACGGAGACCACGCTTATAGTTTTGAAATCGGCGAAGTTGCTCCTGAAGTAAAAAAACTTTTAAGAGTAACCAAAGAATCTCTATATGTTGGTATTCGCGAATTTAAAGCCGGAAACCGCGTTGAAGATGTTGGAAATGCAATTCAGAAATATACCGAATCTCACGGTTACGGAGTGGTTCGTGAACTTGTAGGTCATGGATTGGGGCAAAAAATGCACGAAGCACCTGAAATGCCAAACTACGGTAAAAAAGGAAGAGGAAAACTTTTTGTAGAAGGTATGGTGGTTGCCATTGAGCCTATGATCAATATGGGGACAAAAAACATCAAACAATTAAAAGACGGCTGGACAATTTTGACTGCAGACGGAAAACCAAGCGCGCATTTTGAACATGATGTAGCCTTGATCGACGGAAAACCAGAATTGCTATCTACTTTTCAATACATCTACAAAGCTTTAGGAATCGAAAGCAATGAAGAAGATGAATTTAGACAAGTGCCTTTAGTATTGTAATTATAGCCGAGATTCAAAAACCTAAAAAAAATCGAACTCCTGCAAGGTTTTCAAAACCTTGTAGGTGTCTTTTTCAAACCTAAATACCTACAAGGTTTTGAAAACCTTGCAGGAAAACAAAAAATATTTTGAAATAGCCCCATGAAGAAACTTTTCAAGTTAGTTTTAAATACAATTCCACGTCCCTTATTAATTCGTTTGAGTTATGTGGCGCGTCCTATTTTGGCTTTCTCTTTGAGGGGAGATAAATTTACAGATCCTATCGATGGAAAAAGCTTTAGGTCTTTTCTGCCTTACGGATACGGAAAACAACGTAATAATGTGCTTTCGCCAAGTACGCTTTCATTAGAAAGACATCGATTGTTATGGCTGTATCTAAACGATCAGACGGATTTTTTTACAGCACCTAAAAAAGTGCTTCATTTTGCTCCAGAACAGGCTTTTTACAAAAGATTCCGCCAACAGAAAAATTTGGATTATACCACAACCGATTTGTTTTCTCCTTTGGCAGACGTAAAAGCAGACATCTGCAACCTGCCATTTAAAGACAACCAATATGATGTGATTTTGTGTAATCACGTTTTAGAACATATTCCAGACGACACCAAAGCAATGCAGGAATTATTTCGTGTTTTGAAACCGGGCGGAATGGCCGTTCTACAAATTCCGCAGGATTTGAATCGTGAAGTTACTTTTGCCGATGATTCTATTACAGACCAAAAAGAACGCGCCAGAATATTTGGCCAATATGACCATGTACGCATTTACGGACGCGACTATTTCGACAAACTAAGAAGCATTGGTTTTATCGTAATCGAAGAAGATTACACCAACAAAATAGCACCAGAATTGGTCGAAAAATACTGTTTAGCAAAAGGCGAAATTATTCCGCTTTGTTTTAAACCAGAAAACTAATTTTTTCACCATATAAGTGATACCAGTTCATTTAAAAAGTTTTCAGAATCTCCCTATTTTGAAAACTTTTTACTTTTTAGCCTAATTCTCAAAATACAAGCCTAACCAAATCCCTAAATCTTGGAACCTACAAAATCATTTCAATTTTGCTTCGACATCAGTTTTGAGAAAAACCTCAGCACTTATATCCCAACCGCCTATATAGTTGAGAGTACTGATGAAATTAAATATCTAGACAAAAAAGCAAGTCCTGACGTAATGCAAAGCTTCGGAATTGTGTTGGACAACTTAGATTCTAACTCAAAAAAAATACTGAACGCGTGCGAGTCTTTAAAACCTGAATTCATTTTTAAGAAATTCAGTGCAAAAATAAAATCTGCAAAAACAATTGCTGATCTGCAGAAAGATTCTAAAATTGAATTTGCGATTCGTCAGCATCTAAAATTCCATTTGAGTTCTTTTTACAGCTTGATTGTACAGGAACAATTTCCATTGTCTTTTAATCTCGGACCTGAAAAAGATTTTTACCGTTCAAAAGTCGGTATAACACCTCTAGAATTTGAACCGCAGATTTACTTTTCAAAACATGAAGAAGGAATTACTTATACTCTTTCCTTAAAAGAAAACGAAACGATATTTCTGCCAATGGACAAAAATGTCGAAATTCTTCTTGACGAACCTGGCTGGTTAATTATCGATAAAAAACTAGGGCAATTAAAAGAGCTTAACGCTAAAAAACTTTCTCCGTTTTTAAAGAAGAAATCAATCGAAATTCCTTCGAAATTAGTCGACAATTACTTCAAAAGTTTTATTCCCGAGATAGCTAAAAAGATTGATATTGAAGCAGATGGTTTTGAAGTAGAACTTCGTGACCAAATCTTATCGTGCACAATGCAGCCCGTTTATGATTTTTTTAAAAACTGCTACTACCTCAATCTTTATTTTGATTATAGCGGCTACCAGTTTGACGCTTCTAAAAATAAGAAAACACATTCGTTTGTAGATTTCAGCATTGCTAACGAACCCAAAATAATCCAGTTTAAGCGAAGTGCAGATGAGGTTTTGTATACCGATAAATTAAACGAAATTGGTTTATCAAAAATTAAAAACGAACTGTTCGGATTAAATTCTGAAACAGAAAATGAAGACCCTTATGCTACACTTCAGTTTGTTATTGACCATAAACAACAGCTCGAAAACGCCGGATTTACAATTCAGAACCTAAAACTCGAAAGCAAAGAAATCATTACTGAGGGGTATAGTATTTCGGCTTCAAAAGATACTAATGGTGATTGGTTTGATATTAAAATCATCATTACCATCGGCGATTATAAGATTAATTTCAGCGAAATTATTCCAAACATTAAAAGCAAAGAAAGGCTTTTTGCTTTGCCCGACGGAAATTATTTCCTGATTCCCCTAGAATGGTTCAGCAAATACGGTTCGCTGGCAAAATTGGCGAAAACAGAAAACGGAACTCTTTTATTGCGTAAAAGCAATTTTACCGCATTGGATGGAATTTCAGAAATTGATAATGACGTAATTTCTCATGCCGAATACACCGCGTCAGATTTACTGAAAGCTACTTTAAGGCCATATCAAATCGATGGAGTTAAATGGCTCTTAGGGCATTTTAATTCCAATCTTGGCGCTTGTCTTGCCGATGATATGGGACTTGGTAAAACGTTGCAGACCTTGGCGGTTCTTGTTTCTGTACAGGAACAATTAGGTTTTACTACTAAAACCACCAATTTTGACTTGTTTGCTAATGAAACCACCATTGAGAGAGAGCCTCTGAAAGCGCTGATTGTATTGCCTTCTTCTTTGGTCTTTAACTGGTTTAATGAAGCGGTGAAATTTACGCCTCATTTTTCGAAAATACAATATGTTGGCAACGACAGAAAACAGCTTATCAGCCGATTAGATTCGACCGATTTGATATTTACAAGTTATAGCATTATTCATCGTGATATTTCAATTTTAGAAAAATACGATTTCCGATATCTGATTTTAGACGAAAGTCAATACATCAAAAACAAAAATTCAAAGATTTTTAAAGCGATAAACAAAATCAGTACAGGACATAAAATTGCCTTGAGTGGTACGCCAATAGAAAATTCGCTTGACGATTTATGGTCGCAGATGCAGTTTATCAATCCGGATATTTTAGGCAGTTATGCTTTCTTTATGGAAAATTTTAAAAATCCGATTGAGAAAAAGCAGAATGAAGAAGTTTTGGGCGAATTAAAAAATCTTATCCAACCTTACATTCTAAGAAGAACCAAAGAACAGGTTTTGAAAGATTTGCCAGAATTGACCGAGCAGATTTATTATTGCGACATGGATCCAGAACAGGAAAAATTATACGAGAAAGAAAAATCAAAAGCACGTAATTCGCTTCTTAAAACTGACGGTTCTAGTCCAGACAAAATCAGCATTATTAATACGTTGATGAAATTAAGACAGTTGAGCAATCATCCGAAAATGATTGATCAAGAATCTGAAATTGATTCAGGAAAATATATTGCGGTTACCAATTATCTGGAAAGTCTCGTAAAAGGAAAGCAGAAGGCTATTATTTTCAGTTCGTTTGTAACCAATCTTAATTTTTATACAGACTGGTGCAAGGAAAATAAAATAGAATTCTGCGAAATTACGGGTGAAACACCTTCAGACAAAAGAGAACAACAAGTCAAAATGTTTCAGGAAAAAGAAAATCCGCTGTTGTTTTTTATTTCGCTCAAAGCAGGTGGAGTAGGTCTGAACATTACAAAAGCTTCTTATGTATTGTTCTTGGATCCATGGTGGAATCCTTTTGCAGAAAAGCAGGGGGTAGCAAGAGCACACCGAATCGGCCAGTTGAATAAGGTGAATGTCATTCGTTTTATTTCGAAAAACACGGTCGAAGAAAAAATTATCAAACTCCAGGAAAACAAAAAACTGTTATCAGATTCACTGCTTGAAGAAAGTTATATAAACGATGAAATCGAGGCAAATTTAGAATACATTCTGAATTCTTAATATCATTGTTTTCAAAAACCAAATAATATGGCATCGCAATACGTTTAATAAAATTCTTATATTTACAATTTTACAATCTATTGCGATGCCGAAATTATTATATACAAGCTTTGTTTTCTTATTTATTTTCACATTAGCGAAAGCTCAGGAAAAAGAAATCGATCCTCCTTACAACATCAAAACTGTTTCATTTGTTCAGAATGGCAATAATGTTGTTCCGATATTTGAATTGGGCGCTTCTTTTGAATTTCAGTTTGATGATCTTTTTGGAAACGAGGCTAATTATTATTTTGAAGTTACCCATTGCGATTACAACTGGAAACCAAGCGATATTCCGAAAACAGACTATCTACGAGGTTTTGATGGCCAGCGCATCACCGAATATATCAACTCTTTTAACACGCTTCAGGTTTATTCGCATTACAAGCTTTCTTTTCCGAATCAGTTTACAACGCAGTTGCGATTGTCGGGAAATTATATGCTGAAGATTTTGAATGAAGACAAAGAAGTTGTTTTTTCTAGGAAATTCATTTTGTACGAAGACCAATGCACTGTTGCGGCTCAAGTCAAAAGAAGTCGAAACCTGAGTAATATCGACTACAAACAAAATCTGGATTTTTCGATTGTTTCAAACAGCATCACCTTTCAGGTTCCGACACAAAATGTAAAAGTGCTTTTGCTGCAAAACGGAAATTTTAATACTGCAATTAAAAATATAGCGCCACAATATACCATAGGAAATCAGCTGGTTTACAAATACGACGCCGAAACACAATTTTGGGGCGGCAATGAATTTTTATATTTTGAAAATAAAGATATTCGCGCGGCCAATAATAATGTGGGGCGTATAGGATCGAATAACGATATTTACAACGCTTATCTGTATACGAATCAGGCTAGAGGCAATCAGATTTATACTTTGTATCTGGACGTGAACGGAAATTTTGTGGTAAAAAACATAAACGGATCTAACAATGAAATAGAAGCCGATTATGCTTGGGTTTATTTTACGCTTTCGGCACCGGCTTTTAGAATGAACAAAGACATTTATATCACTGGAATGTTCAACAATTACAGCCTTTCGCCAGAATACAAAATGGACTATAATACCGATAAAGCCGTTTTCGAGAAAGCGATAATGATCAAGCAGGGATTCACTAATTTTCAATATACCGTGGCAGATAAAAAAGGTGTAATTGACTATGAAAATGCCATTGACGGCAACTTTTATCAGACAGAAAATGAGTACACTATTCTGGTTTATTACAAGGAAAATACAGATCGATATCAAAGAGTAATCGGAAAAGGAAATGCAAACTCGATAAACATCGTCAATTAAAACATTGTTAAGGTTTTAGGTCGAAAGGTTTTTTTTTGTAGATTTGCAACTATAACGCACACATATTTACTACGTTAGTATGGTTTCTCAAATTACAAGAGGCATAAAAATATCAGTTTTAACTAGTTTTGAAGGTACTTACTTCAAGAACTACAAGATTCACTTTGCTTTTAGTTACGTAGTTACAATCGAAAATCATAGTAAAGATTCTGTCCAGCTGACTTCTCGCCACTGGGAAATTTTTGATTCTTTAAACGATTTAGAAGTGGTTGACGGCGAAGGCGTAATTGGAAAAAAACCGGTTTTAAAACCAGGCGAAAACCACACTTACAGCTCGGGATGCCTGCTTTCTTCTCCGTACGGAGCTATGAAAGGTCATTTTAACATGATCAATTTCACTACAACCAAAACATTCAAAGTGATTGTTCCTACTTTTAGAATGTGCGCTCCTTTTGCGTTAAACTAATCCAAGATTTATTTCGATTATTTCATCTTTCGCAATAGCGTAAACTTTGTCGTTTTCTTCGGGAATCAAATTAAAATTGCCTGTAAATTCTCCGAATGCTGGAAAAATCATTTGATACGGCTTTCTGAAAAAACAGGACAGACTTAAAAATTGCCTTCCTAAACCTTTCAGTTTTATTCCGGGATGAATGTGTCCGCAGAGATTAAAGAAATTTTCTCTTTTAGAAGGATGATGGGTGAGGAGAAAGCCTTCTATTATTAGTTCCGAATAAATTTCGATATTCAAATCGGCATAATACTTTCTTGAAATAATATCATGATTTCCTTCTACCAGAATAAGTTGCTGTGTAACGCTCTTAGTCCATTCAGCAAAAAAATCCCATTCGGTATTGATGGTGCTGTGAAACAAATCTCCGAGGAAAATTATGGCTTCTGAATCGAATAATTCTAGAACATTCTTTAGTCGGTTAAAATTTTGTTGAACAGCTTTTTCGGGAATTGCCATTCCGTGTTTTCTAAAGTGTGCAATTTTCCCCAGATGCAGGTCCGAAATCAAGAGCATTTTCTTTTCTTCCCAAAAAGCCGCGCCGCAAGGATGTAAAATAAAATTTTGATTGTTTATTGTAATAGTCATGTTTGTATTATTTCATGTAACTAGCCGTCATTTTTTTGATTCTCTCCTGCAAGGTTTCGCTAGATAATTTTTCGCGGAGACGATCGGTAATTATGGGGAAACTAAAAGGTGTTGGTTTCTTGCATTGTTTCCAGACTATTTTCTGGCTGTTGATTCTTTCTAATGCCTGAATCAAACGTCCTTCTTCCAACTGATGTTCAAATGTTTCGGTAAAAGCCTGCTGCAATAATAAATTATCAGGTTCATAATCTCTAAAAACTTCAAAAATCAATTGAGAACCGCTTTGCAGATGTTTTGTCTTAACCGGTTTTCCTGGCATTCCTGTAAAGACCAGACCCGCAATTACGGCAATATCGCGAAACTTTCTTCGAGCCATTTCGGTCGAATTTAAGCTTTTCTGCAAATCATAATGCACATAAGAGGTGGTAAATAAATCATTATCAAAAACGGATTCCATATCTATTTCTTGATCAGAAAGCAATTCAAAACCATAATCATTATAGGCCAGCGAAAAAGTAATCGGCGAAAGCAAACTGATTCTGTACGAAATCAAACTCGCTAAAGCTTCATGTACATAACGTCCTTCGAAAGGATAAAAAATAGCATGAAAACCTTCTCGAGTCTTAAAAGTCTCAATCAGAAATTCATCATTATTCGGCACAATGCTTTCCTTTCGCTGTCTATCAAAAATAGGTTTTAATGCCCTTAATTCTGGAGATAAATTCTCGGTGTTGGCAGCATAAAGTTCCTCTCTAAGCAGTTTACTCATCTGTGCAGACAACGTCATGCGTCCGCCCATCCAGCTTACCACTTTAGCCGTTTTTTTTGGATCGGCTTTTCGTACCAAAACCTGCATGTTTTTGATCTGAAACAATTCAAGTTGCCTTCCGGCGAAAGTAAAAACATCGCCCCGCTGTAATTTTGAAGCAAACCATTCTTCGATAGTCCCGATAAATCCGCCGCCTAAAAACTTGACATTCAGAACGGCATCACCAACAATAGTTCCCATCTGCATTCTATGGTGCATGGCAACAAAACGGCTGTTGATCTTAAAACGACCGTCTTCTTCTATTTCTACTTTCTTAAATTCATCGTAAGCTTGTAAGCTTTGGCTTCCGTTTGTAATAAAATTGAGAATCCAGTTCCAGTTTTCCTTAGTGATGTTTTGATAACAGAAAGTGGCTCTGACTTCTTCAAAAATTTCGTTTGGAAAAAATCCGTCAGAAACCGCCAACGTATTTAAATACTGTACCAAAACGTCCCAACTGTTTAAATAAGGCATTCTATCCTCGACAACGGTTTTGGCAACAGCTTTTTTTAGTGCCGAAGCTTCAATCAGTTCCATTGCGTGCGTGGCCAGAAAATAAATCACGCTTTCTTTTCCCGGTTGGTGTCCGCTTCGTCCTGCTCTTTGGAGAAAACGCGCAACTCCTTTTGGTCCGCCAATCTGAATAATGGTTTCAACAGGAGCAAAATCTACACCTAAATCGAGGCTCGAAGTGCAGACTACCACTTTTAATTCTTCGTTACGAATAGCGCTTTCGACCCATAACCGAATTTCGCGGCTGATGCTTCCGTGGTGCATGGCCATTTCGCCAGCAAATTCAGGATATTTTTCTAAAATAGCCTGATACCATATTTCGCAGGCAGAACGAACATTGGTAAAAATTAAAGTAGTCTTGCTTTTTCGTATGATTTTGGCCACCTCATCAATTAGATGTAAACCCATATGTCCGCGCCAAGGATACGTTTCCATTTTTTCAGGAAGAATCGATTCGATTTTTATTTTTTTATTGATATACGCCTTGATCAAAACCGAATTTTGATAAGCTTCAGAATCGGGACCCAATAAAACCTGCCGTGCTAATTCAAGATTACCGATTGTTGCCGATATTCCCCAAATACGCATTTCAGGCGCAATGATTTTTAGGCGCGAAAGAGCTAATTCCATTTGCACGCCACGTTTTGTTCCGAGCAATTCGTGCCATTCATCAACGACAATTGAACCACAATTAGCAAAAGTTCTAGGATATCCTTTGGCTGCAAGAAGTAACTGTAAGCTTTCGGGGGTTGTAATTAAGAGATCCGGCATTTTGGTTTTCTGTTTTGCCCTTTCGCTTTGCGAAGTATCTCCAGATCTAATTCCGACAGTTAGCTGCAAGTCTAAATCTTCTATAATTCGTTCGGCTGCCTGTTTAATTTCTACAGAAAGCGCTCGGAGAGGCGTTATCCAGATTGCTTTTAATCCTGGTTTATGCTTGGTCTTATAATCGGGATTTTTTTTGATGTAATCGAGAACTACCGGAAACCATAAGGCATAGGTTTTACCGCTTCCTGTTGGTGCGTTCAATAAACCATTTTTGCCCTGCAGAAAGGCTGTCCAAGTTTGATTTTGAAACGGAAAAGATTTCCATCCCTGAGTCTTGAACCAATTTTCGGCAATTGTATATAGCTGTTCCCTATTCATTTTTTTTAGTTGCAAAGTTGCAAAGGCTCAGAGGAACAAAGTTTAGCTGTTGCTTTGTCCTTTGAGTCTTTTACGAAATCATATTTTTTAAATCTTCAATAGAATTCGCATCTTCTATTTTCTTGTCGTGTCTCCATCTCAAAATTCTAGGAAAACGCGTTGCTACGCCACTTTTATGTCTTTTTGAAAGAGAAATCCCTTCAAAACCAATTTCAAACACCAATTGCGGCGTTACGCTTCGAACAGGGCCAAAACGTTCTAAAGTATTCTTTTTTATAAAATCGTCTACACGTCTAAATTCGGCATCGGTTAAACCTGAATATGCTTTAGCGAATGTTACGAGTTCCTTTTCTCCATTTGCATTAGTTTGCCAAAGCGCAAAAGTATAATCAGTAAACAAATTCGATCTTCGTCCGTGGCCGCGCATGGCATAAGTCAGAACGGCATCGATAGTCAAAGGTTCGATTTTCCATTTCCACCAATCGCCCTTTTTTCTTCCAACCTGATAAGGCGATGTGTTTCGTTTTAACATTAGACCTTCGCTTCGCACTTCACGGGCGCGCATTCGCTCATTGGCAACGTCCTCCCATGTTTTCAGCGAAACTCTTTCTGAAAGTCGAAAAGGTGTGCTCAAATCTTTGATATCGTCATACAGACTTTCGAGTAAAGATCTTCTTTCGCTATAGGCAAAACTTCGAACATCTTGGCCTTCCCATTCTAAGATGTCGTACGCTTTTAAAATAACCGGAACTTTTTCGAGCAAATTTGCAGAAATGGTTTTTCGTCCAATTCTGGCTTGTAAATCATTAAAAGTCCCGATTTGATTTTCTGGAAAAGCCAAAATTTCGGCATCGATTACAGTTCCGTTCGGAATCAAACCCACCAAAGCCTGAAACTCAGGATACTTGTCTGTTACCAGCTCTTCGCCTCTTGACCAGACATAAATTTCATTGTCGCGAATAATGGTTTGCGAACGAATACCGTCCCATTTGTGCTCTATAGACCAATCTTCAGGATTTCCTAAATCTTCGATTTCACCTTCAATAGGATAAGCAAGATAGAAAGGATAAGGTTTTGATAGATAATCACTGCTTTTTTCGTCTAGAATCAATTCTTGAAACGTGATCGTATTCGGATTCCAATTTCCCATAAGTTTATAAGCCAAAGCATCTTCGTCTACGTCTTCTGCTTTTGACAAGGCTCTCGTCATTAGTTTTTGGCTAACGCCGATTCTGAAACTGCCTGTAATGAGTTTCGTAAAAACAAAACGTTCATAATAATTCAGCGCTTTCCAGTTCTCGTGCAGGTATTCTTTTTTCTCGGAATCTGTTTTCCGTTTTAAAGCAATTATTTCCTGAAGAAACTCCGTTAAGCTTTTATCTGAATGTTCGTTTGTAGTTGGTATGATCAAAGCAATGGTTTCGGCTAAATCGCCCACAATATGATAACTTTCTTCAAAAAGCCACAACGGAATATTTGCCAATTCATTAGCCCAAAGACGCAACAGAGTAGTATTGACAGGCCTTGGCGGACGACGATGAGAAAGAATCGCAATTGTCCAGACTTTATCCTCTGGCGATGCATTCTTAAAATAAGTCGTCAGCGCATCAACCTTTACGTTTGTTTTATTGGAACTGTCCAATGTTTTTATGAGTTGGGCGAAATTTTTCATCTACAATTATTATTCAGAAGCGATTGGAGTTTCTTGATCAAGTTCGGTTTTTTCCATTTCGGTAGCTTCGCCTTCATATTGTGTTTTTTCTGTTCTTGCATCATATCCTAATTCTCTCAGATATTTGGCAAAAATATCAGTATAGCCGTGTGTACAAATTACACGTTCTGCTCCAGTAGCCTTGATGCTTTCGAGTAAAGCGTGCCAGTCGCAATGGTCGCTCAACACAAATCCTTTGTCTATTGCTCGTCTTCGGCGTGCGCCTCGAAAAGCCATCCAGCCGCTTGCCGCCCCGGTTACAAAAGGGGTCATTTTTCTAATCCAAATGCTTCCGTGCGCGCTTGGAGGAGCTAAAACTATATTTCCTAAAAGAGCTTCTCTTTTGGTTTCTCTTGTAATCAATTCAGTCGGCGGAAAATAAACCATCGGGCGTAAAACGTTGGTCATGTTTTCGATTGCGCCATGTGTGTAAATTTTACCAATATCGGTATCCAAGTATTTTAAAAGTCGTTGTGCTTTTCCTAACGAATAACCAAACAAAATTGATGTTCTGCCTTCTGCCTTGTTTTCTGCCCACCAATTATTTATTTCTGAAATTACCTCAGCCTGTGGGGTCCAGTTAAAAGCCGGTAGCCCAAAAGTGCATTCGGTTATAAAAGTGTGGCATTTGACAGTTTCATATGGAGTTGAAATTCCGTCGTCTTCCGTTTTATAATCTCCCGTAAAAACCCAGACTTCTCCTTTGTGTTCTACTCTGATTTGCGAACTCCCAATAATATGCCCGGCAGGATGCATTGAAAATTTTACGTTATTGATAACGAATGTCTCTCCCCAATCTTTTCCACAGACATTTATATCTCCCAACCGTTGACGGATGATAGGCACGTTGAAATGATGCGTGATATAATTTTGATGTCCCCAACGCGCATGATCTGAATGTCCGTGTGTAATGATGGCATTTTTTACAGGTTTCCAGGGATCAAGATAAACGTCGGCTTGCTGGCAGTAAATGCCTTTATCATTAAAAGCCAGAAGAGGGATTTTCATAGTAGTAGTGTTAAAACATTCTTTCAGAAGTTACTCAAATTTAAACTTTTAAACAGTGAGCAGTTTTACAACTTCATGCAATTAGTTTATTAAATTACAACTTTTTAATATTGTGTTGTGATAAAATCGGATTATCATTTGTACTTTTGTGAAAAATTAAACAATTCGTAATTATAAAATAATTTATCCCATGTTAAAAGGATTCTTTAATGTACCTAAAGCGGTAAATGAGCCCGTAAAAGGCTATGCACCAAACTCCCCAGAAAAAGCTGCTGTTCTGGCTGCTTATACCACCATGTGGAATTCTCAAATTGACGTTCCTTTATATATCGGAAGCGAAGAAATCAGAACTGGAAATACAAAAAACATCACAACTCCTCATGATCACCAGCACGTAGTTGGGAAATATCATTTGGCAGAAAAACAACATATCGAAAAAGCAATTGCCAATGCTCTTGAAGCACGAAAAAAATGGGCCAATATGGCGTGGGAACAGCGTGCCGCTATTTTCTTAAAAGCTGCCGAACTTATCGCTGGACCATACAGAGCTCGTATCAATGCTGCTACAATGATTGGTCAATCAAAAAATATCCATCAGGCAGAAATCGATTCTTCTTGTGAATTGATCGACTTCTTACGATACAACGTTGAATTTATGACTCAGATCTACAGCGATCAGCCAAAATCAGATTCTTCTGTTTGGAACCGTGTAGAATACAGACCGTTAGAAGGCTTTGTTTACGCTATTACTCCGTTTAACTTTACGGCTATCGCTGCAAACCTTCCTGCAAGTGCTGCCATGATGGGTAACGTGGTGGTTTGGAAACCAAGTGATAGTCAGGTGTTTTCTGCAAAAATCATTATTGATGTTTTCAAAGAAGCGGGAGTTCCAGACGGTGTTATCAACGTAGTTTTCGGCGATGCTTTAATGATTACCGATACAGTTTTAGCAAGCCGTGATTTTGCTGGTGTTCACTTTACAGGATCAACACATGTCTTTAAAGATATTTGGGCAAAAATTGGAGCAAACATCCACAACTACAAAACATATCCAAGAATCGTTGGTGAAACCGGAGGGAAAGATTTTATCATTGCTCACCCAAGCGCAAACGTAAAACAAGTGGTTACCGGAATTACTCGTGGGGCTTTTGAATTCCAAGGCCAAAAATGTTCAGCGGCTTCTAGAGCTTACATTCCTCAAAGTTTATGGCCTGCAGTAAAAGAGCAACTAACTGCTGATGTAAAAACTATGAAAATGGGTTCTCCAGAAGATTTTGGAAACTTTATTACTGCCGTTATTCACGAAGGTTCTTTTGATAAATTAGCGAGTTATATCGACCAAGCTAAAAAAGATGCTGACGCCGAGATCATTATTGGAGGTAACTATGATAAATCTGTTGGATATTTTATTGAGCCAACGGTTATTGTAACTACAAATCCAAAATATACCACAATGGAAACTGAGTTGTTCGGACCAGTTATCACTATTTATGTTTACGAAGATGCTAAGTGGGAAGAAACTTTAGAATTAGTTGACACCACATCTGAGTATGCTTTAACTGGAGCTGTTTTCAGCCAAGACCGTTACGCTATTGAAGTTGCTACAACTAAATTGCAAAACGCTGCTGGAAACTTCTATATCAACGATAAACCAACTGGGGCAGTGGTAGGTATGCAACCATTTGGTGGAGCTAGAGCTTCTGGAACTAATGACAAAGCAGGTTCTGCATTGAACTTATTGCGTTGGGCATCTCCAAGAACTATCAAAGAAACTTTTGTAACTCCAGAAGATTACAGATATCCTTTCTTAGGTTAATTTTTTGTGCCCAAGTTTTAGGGTTCACAATTTAAAACCTTTCCTATAAAAAGCCGAATCTTTCTAAAAAGGTTCGGCTTTCTGTTTTACAGTTTTCTTGTTTTTAGCATTTAAAACATCACTTCACAAACAAAATTATCCTTCTTAAAGCAACGTGTAAATGATTTGTAGTAATTTTCTTATTTTATTGATTTCCAATGAGATAGCTGTTCAAAAAAGCTTATTTTGATATTTTAAAAACTTCTTGTTCCATTTCAGAAAAAAACATCACGATACATTTGTCTCACGAAAATCAATTAATAAAATCTGAACAATTAAAGCCTATGAGAAATTTAAACAATGTTCCTAAAGTCATTTTAGAATCAAAAAGTATTGGCCATGCAATTGATTTTAAGTGGAATAAAAAGAAAATAAACGAATTACTCGATCCTCTTGATGAAAATGAAGACTTAGAAAACCTATTAATGCAAATTAACCACAAAGCTTCTGTTGGACTAGCTGCGGCCTTATTAGAATGGATTTATTGGCGTTTTACCGGATGCGTAACAGAAACACATGATACTCAAAAACGTATTGAAGCACTTTGGTGTTCTATAGATAATCCTGAAAAAACAAATCCGCTGTTGTTTGACACCGATTTTGAGATTCCAGCTTCGGGAAGTGTTAATGGTCCTTTATGGATTGCTCATATGAATGTGAGAATGATAGACACCTTGTACCGAAAAGGTTCTTATTATCTGCAGAATGAACTTGTCGGATTAGTATTGCTAGCGCGCCACATTACCCCTAAAAAGAAAGTTTTTGACCGCTGGTTTAATCGTGTAATGGTAGAATTAATTTGTTTTTATCCGTGCGAGTATCAAAATTTAGAATTAGACGATATGGATGAAAGTGTTTATGATTCTTCAAATGAACCTGTAATATGCCGCGATTTCTTCTTTGATTCTGAATTCAAACTTACGAATCAAGCCTCAGAAGATGCGATTCATGGTTTTATTGATAACTTAAATTACCAGGCCAATCAGTTTTTAAACCTTTCCAGAATTCATTCTTAATTTTTAGTAGTTTTTATTCATTCAAAAAATAACCCGGAAGATTGTTGTTCTATCCGGGTTATCTGTTTTTAGGGTTTAAACTTTAAAGGGAGATGCACCACTTTTTTCGTTTCAAAGAATTCATCTTCAAAATAATCTGCTAGATCATATAAGGTTGCATTCGGAAAGTCTTTCAATTCTTCGGTCAAATCACCTCCTTTTAGGTACAGAATTCCGTTTTTTAAAGTATGCTTGTGCTGTTTTTTGATTTTATCCTTAATCCAAGAAACAAAATCGGGCATATTGGTTACGGCACGGCTCACGATAAAATCGAAGTCGCCTTTTACCAATTCGGCACGTTTTTGCTCTGCTTTTACATTTTTCAATTCCAATGCATCTACAACACCCTGAACAACTTTTATTTTTTTTGCAATAACATCAATAAGATAAAAACGAGTTTCGGGAAAAAGAATCGCTAACGGAATTCCAGGAAAGCCTCCGCCGGTTCCAACATCTAAAACCGTTGTTCCTGGTTCGAATTTCATCACCTTGGCAATTCCTAAAGAATGCAAAATGTGTTTGGTATATAGTGAATCAATATCCTTACGAGAAATAACATTGATTTTTTCGTTCCAATCGTGGTATAAAAAGTCTAATTTTTGAAATTGCTCAATCTGAATATCGGTCAAATTGGGAAAATATTTCAATATCTCATCCATTGCAGTAAATTTTTAACAAAAGTACTACTTTACGATTGAAATATTTAACTCAATTTTGCAAATTGAAAATTTATAATAATTACCTTTGAAATCTATTTAAAATAATTATGAATAACAACGCACCTACATTTGCAAGGCAAGATAATCTGAAGTTCTTCAGGACACTTAACTCTCGGGTAAACAATTATTTCAAAGAAAACAATATCAAAAAAACAGGAAACTGGAAACTACACCTTAAGGCTGTTATACTTTTTGCTGTTTTTTTAACACCATACTTTTTAATCTTAACGCTTGAAATGCCATTTTGGGTTATGCTGTTGCTTTCAGTCGTAATCGGAATTGGAATGGCAGGGGTTGGAATGAATGTGATGCACGATGGTAACCACGGCTCGTATTCTACTAAAAACTGGATTAATAAATTTATGGGCGGCACCATCTACGTTCTGGCAGGAAATGTTTACAACTGGCAAGTACAGCACAATGTATTACACCATACTTATACCAATATTCCTGGGCATGATGAAGATTTAGATGCTGGTAGAATCATTCGTTTTACAAAACATGCAGAATGGCATCGTTTTCACCGTTTTCAGCATTACTATTCTGTTTTCCTGTATGGCCTATTGACTTTCAACTGGGCGCTTACAACAGATTTTAAGCAGATGCGCAATTACCTTAAAAGAAAATTATCTTACGGAGAACCTAAAAGCCCTAAGATTCTTTGGACAACTTTAATCATTACTAAAGTAATTTACCTTTCAATCTGGATTATTCTTCCGATTCTTATCGGAATTACATGGTGGAAAGTACTTCTAGGATTTTTCGTTATGCACTACACTGCAGGACTAATCTTGAGTATTGTGTTTCAATTGGCTCACGTTGTAGACCATACTACAAATCCAACACCAAACGATTTAGGAGAAATGGATAACACTTGGGCAATTCATCAATTGTACACAACAACCAACTTTGCGCCAAAAAATGCGATTGTAAATTGGTACACAGGTGGGTTGAACCATCAGATCGAACATCATATTTTTCCAAATATCAGTCATATTCATTACGGTAAAATTGCAAAAATCGTAAAAGAAACCGCAAGAGAGTGCAATTTGCCTTACTATGAATATAAAACTATGCGAAGTGCAGTAATTGCTCACTTTAAGCACTTGCGTGATTTGGGAATGAAACCGGAATTAGCCGTATAAAAACTAAAAAAAATCTATTAATAATTAACCTTCCTTAAAACAGCACAGCAAATTAAGGACATTCAAAATTTTTATAATGAACCATATTCTTTCGGACAGAATCAACAATCTTGCTACTTCGCAGACATTAGCAATGGCCGCTTTGGCAAGAGAATTAAAAGCACAAGGAAAAGACATTATCAGTTTAAGTTTGGGAGAGCCTGATTTCAATACTCCAGACTTTATCAAAGAAGCTGCTAAAAAGGCAATCGACGAAAATTACAGTACATATTCTCCAGTAGATGGTTACTTAGAATTAAAAGAAGCTATTTGCAGAAAATTCAAAAGAGACAATGATTTAGATTACAAACCATCTCAAATCGTAGTTTCTACAGGAGCAAAACAATCTTTATACAACATTGCACAAGTAATGTTAAACGATGGTGACGAGGTTATTTTACCAGCACCTTATTGGGTTTCTTATTTCGAAATCGTAAAACTTTCTGGAGGAGTTCCAGTTGAGGTTCCAACTTCTGTTGAAAGTGATTTCAAAATCACTCCAGAACAATTAGAAGCTGCCATCACACCAAAAACAAAAATGATGTGGTTTTCTTCTCCATGTAATCCATCTGGATCTGTTTACAGCAGAGAAGAATTAACAGCTCTTGCAAAAGTGTTAGAAAAACACCCAAATATTTACGTAGTTGCCGATGAGATTTATGAGCACATCAATTTCTCAGGAACTTTCTGCAGTATTGGTTCTATTCCAGGAATGTTAGAAAAAACAATCACTGTAAACGGAGTTGCAAAAGCATTTGCCATGACAGGATACAGAATAGGTTATATTGGAGCTCCTGAATTTATCGCAAAAGCGTGTACAAAAATTCAAGGACAAGTAACGTCTGGTGCAAATTCTGTGGCACAAAGAGCTACAATCACTGCAGTAGATGCCGACCCAAGCGTATTAAACGAAATGGTTCAGGCTTTCCACGGCCGTAGAGATTTAGTAGTTGAGTTACTAAAAGAAATCCCAGGCGTAAAAATCAACGTTCCAGAAGGAGCATTCTACGTATTCCCAGATGTTTCTTCTTTCTTCGGAAAAACATTAAAAGGACACGAAATTAAAGATGCAAACGATGTTTCGATGTATCTTTTAGCTGAAGCAAACGTAGCAACAGTAACAGGAGATGCTTTCGGAAATCCAAACTGTATTCGTTTCTCTTACGCAACAAGCAACGATATCTTAAAAGAAGCATTACGCAGAATCAAAGAAGCTTTGACTGCGTAACATATTCAAGATTTATTAAAATAGCTTAAGGCTTAAAGGTTTCATTACCTTTAAACTTAAGCTTTTTTTATGCGTTTACTTTGGGCGTGTCCTACGGCCGGGCTATCCGCTATATCTTTTGTGGTGAACCCCACCACAAAAGGATGTCGCTTCTATCCCTCACGCGAAACGGTAAACCAGAAGAATCATTTTCAAAATAAGCTATCCACAACTCAAGCGGCAAAGTTCGAGAAATAGTTGGCGGAAAAAAACAGTTTCAAAATTCCCATTCTACAATATTGTAAAACCTCGCTCGTAATCCTGTAAGAAATAACAGTTTATAAATCTTCAACTTTGTAATGTATTAATTTTAAAAACTATCAGTCATGATACATACAGATGAAACCACAAAAGAAGCAGTTAAAACTTTAGAAGGATTGATTTCAATTCTTGAAGATGGAAAACTAGGATATACAAATGCAGCAGAACATGTAGAAAACCCAGCAATGAAAACTGATTTTCTAGAGTATGCACGCGAAAGAGCTTTATTTATTGTAGAATTACAAGACGAAATTAACAAGTTAGGAAAATCAACAGATACTTCTGGAGGAGGACCATTGGGAGCTTTACACCGCACTTGGATTGATATCAAATCTGCCTTTACTGGAGGAGATACCGAAGCCATTATTAATGCCTGCATTACCGGAGAAGAAGCTGCAATAGAAAAATACAAAGCGGCATTAGAAGAAAACCACTTAGAATACAGTCAAATTTCTGTTGTTTCAAAGCAATTAAACAGTATTCAGAATACCTTATCGCAAATTAAAATGAGAGCAAATTAATCGATCGATCGATTCATGCTTTTTTTTTTGAAACTGCCCAGTCTTCGGATTGGGTGGTTTTTTTTTGCCGAATTTTATTTACTTGAATTCAGAGTGTCATATGATTTTTTTGTTTCTATTAAATTGAAAAATAAAACCTACATTCGCAAACAACCAATTTTAACCAAAAAATCATTTATGACTCAAATTTTACGCAGTTTTGCCCTTCTTTTCGCAACATTTTTTTCACACCAAATAACTGCTCAAGCGACAGGAAATTTTATTAAAGGCTCAATAGGATTCGGATTAACCACACCGCATCATAATGAAGAGAATTTAGAAAACATTTCTGGTTTTGGCTTTTATGCAAATGCAGAATATGTAATGGGTTTAACCAAATGGTTTAGCATAAGACCTTATGCAGGGGCAGTCTTTACTTCTACTCATGACGATGTAATTAAAAATCCTGAACAATATAAAGCGGAAACTAATGCCTTTTTTCTTGGAGGTAAAGTGCGTGTTTGTGCTCCAATTCCGTGGTTTGCTGCCTATCTAGAAACTGGTATTGGAGCTTCAATAGGCTCGTTTAAAACCTATACCTATCATATAAACGAGAAAAAAAACGGAATTACACCACATATACCCATCAGTTTTGGACTTGCACTCGGACGAAAAAACAAATTTGACATTGCATATTCTTTCTACTCAAGTCTAGCTGTAAAACAATCTTTTGGAGCAATTTCAGCTGGATATTCTTTTCCGCTTCATCGATAATTCTAGTTAGACTTAAAAAATGAACCAGCAAAAATTTCCGCTTGCCATTTACCAAAAGCCAACAATAATTGAAGTTATTATGGTTGTCATTTTGACTTCATTGATTTTTGTTCCTTTTATTTATGCTGTCAACACCAAGCAGGCCATCTTTTTTCTACTTTCCCTGGTTGGCTTAATTTGCTTTAAAATTTTTAACACAGTTACAAAAAACAAATTTCTTCCTTCAGGAATTATAAATAAAGACATCTTAATCAGTTTTTCTGAAAATGGTCTTGAAATCAATGAAAATCAAAGGACCACAATACACCAATGGAGCAATCTAGAAAAAATCAAGATAAGCATCTACGCATACGACGGAAGAATGTACGGACGCCAAAAATCATATTACGGATTTGAAAATTCAATTCAATTTATTGAAAATGGACAAAAATTTAAGTATCGATTCTACATTGAAAATGTCAATCAATTCAAATCACTAAAGGAACAGTTTCATAAAACAATTCTACCCTTATTGAATCAATATCAAAATTTAAAAGAAGAAAGCTATTTAGAAGCTCAATTGAATTTTGCGAGAAATTACAATAATTGGAATAATGATACAGATTATGTATAATGCACCATTTTTAGTTGCAAAAAGCAATATCTCATACCAATCAATTTAGCATCATAAGATATTGAGTTAACAATTTTAAAAAAAATCGTCTCATTTCTAGCAATCTCAAATAATTTATAAGACCTTTGCAAACTTTTTTCCGTGAATACCACAAGGCTAAAGTTTTAGAAATGAAGAAGAAAATAGAAATATTAGCTCCAGCAAAAGATTTGATCGGCGGAATGGCAGCTATTAACAGCGGTGCCGATGCTGTATATATTGGTGCACCTCAATTTGGTGCACGTTCTAATGCGCACAATTCTCTCGAAGATGTTGCTGCCTTAGTAAAATATGCACATTTGTTTAATGCTCAGGTTTTTGTAGTTATCAATACCATTTTGTATGATAACGAATTAGAAACATGTCGTTTAATGATATGGGACTTATACGAAATTGGTGTAGACGCTCTAATCATTCAGGATATGGCGATAATGGAAATGGATTTGCCTCCTATTGTCCTTCACGCCAGTACACAAGCTAATAATCGTGATGCGGATAAAATTAAATTTCTTAAAGATGCTGGAATCAAACGTGTGGTTTTAGCGCGTGAATTAAACCTTCATCAAATTAAAGAAATCTACGACCATGCTGATGTCGAGTTAGAGTTTTTTGTAACAGGAGCTTTATGTGTATCTTTTAGTGGAAACTGTTATATGAGTGTGGCAAACGGAGAACGAAGCGCAAACCGTGGGTCTTGTGCACAAAACTGCCGTTTACCGTATAACTTAATCGACGGAAACGGAGAGACTTTAATCAAAAACAGTCATTTGCTTTCGATTAAAGATTTAGACGTTTCTGATCAGATTCCGAATTTGATTGAAGCTGGAATCGTTTCCTTCAAAATCGAAGGACGATTAAAAGATGTGGCTTACGTTAAAAACAACGTTTCTTATTTACGTCAGAAATTAGACAGCTTTTTAGAAGGAAGCGATAAATACACTAAAGCTTCTTCAGGAAAATGCACTTATACTTTTGATTCTGCATTAAACAGAACTTTCAACCGTGGTTATACCGATTATTTCGTAAACGAAAGACACAACACCATCGGTTCTTGGGAAAGTCCGAAATCAAAAGGACAATATATTGGCAAATTGGTCAGAACTGTTGGAAATGCTTATGAAATCGAAAATGGCGAATTGTTGAACAATGGTGACGGACTTTGTTTTATCAACGAAAATAACGAAGCTGACGGAATCTATGTAAACAAAGCCGAAAACGGAAAAGTATATCCAAACGTTTTAAAAGAAATTAAAGACGGAACCTTCATATATCGAAATAATGATGCTGCTTTCATCAAAATTGTGGAGAGAGAAGACAGCGCAATCCGCAAAATAGGAACTACTTTATTGCTTACCGAAAATGAAAACGGTTTTGAATTAATCGCAACAGACGAAGACGGAAACGTAAGCACCGTAAAATTAGAACATCCAAAAGAAAAAACGAAAACAGGCGAATCTATAGAAGAAAACATTAAAACGCAATTGGCAAAAACAGGCTTCACACCGTACAGTGCCGACGAAATCAACGTAATGTTCTCTGAAAACTGGTTCCTTCCTATTTCAAAAATCAACGAAATGAGAAGAAATGTTTTCGATCAGTTGTCAGAAATTCGTTTGGCAAATTACGTTCGTGAAGAGCATCAGTTGGTAAAAACGTCACATCCTTATCCAGAAACCAAATTGGATTTTATGTACAATGTATCAAACAAAACCGCTCGTAAATTCTACGAGCGCCATGGTGTTACCGAAATAGAAAAAGCATTCGAATTGCAGTGGGATCCAGGAAAATCTCGTGTAATGACGACCAAATACTGCATTAAATACGAATTGGCTAAATGCCCGAAATATCATAGAAACACTATGGAAGGCAAACTAAAAGAGCCTTTAGTATTGAAACAGGGAGAATTGGAATACAAACTAAAATTTAACTGCAAACCCTGCGAAATGGAAATCTGGGAAAAAGATGCTGAATTTGAGATTGAAGAAGATCATTTTCATTAATTTTTACCGCAAAGTTTTTCTAACGCAAGAAAGCAAAGCATAAAAAAAGGTTCGCAAAGATTTTTTAAATTTTGCGAACCTTTTTATTTTATTATTCTTATAACCTTTTGAATTCAAATAATTGTCGCAAAGAAAATGGGCAATCTTTTTCGATTTCGGAGTGATTATCTTCTTACGGCGAAATGAAAAAAGGCGAAAAAAAAGAGGCAAATTTTTGAATTTGCCTCTTTTTTGAGTTGTTTTAAATAAACTTATAAAAGTGAATGACAGGTCATTGCATTTGGTTGCTGTACTCCCATTAATTCTAAAATAGTAGGAGCGATATCACCTAGAACACCATCGTTTATGTTTTTCAGATCTTTATCAACCAAAATAATCGGCACCGGATTTGTAGTGTGCGCTGTATTTGGACTTCCGTCAGGATTAATCATTGTTTCGCAGTTACCGTGGTCGGCAATTACAATTGTGGTGTAATTATTTGCAAGAGCAGCTTCAATTACTTCTTTAGCGCAGGCATCAACGGCTTCGCAAGCTTTTATGGCAGCTTCCATAATTCCGGTATGGCCAACCATATCGCCATTTGCAAAGTTTAGGCACACAAAATCAACTTCACCTTTGTTCAATTCAGGAACGAGAGCATCTTTTAGTTCATAAGCGCTCATTTCAGGTTTTAAATCGTATGTTGCTACTTTAGGAGAGTTTCTTAAGATTCTTTCTTCACCTTCAAAAGGAACTTCTCTTCCGCCTGAGAAGAAGAATGTCACGTGAGGATATTTCTCTGTCTCGGCTATTCTGATTTGTTTTTTGCCCGCTTTTTCTAAAACTTCACCAAGAGTTTCTGTGATATTGTCTTTGTTATAAACCACTTTTACGTTTTGGTATGTTTCGTCGTAATTTGTAAGCGTAACATAATACAAGTTCAATTTGTGCATATTCTGCTCATGAAAATCCTGCTGCGAAAGCGCTTCTGTAAGTTCACGACCTCTGTCTGTTCTAAAATTGAAGAAGATAACAACATCGCCTTCAACAATTGTAGCAAGCGGTTTTGCATTTTCATCAACCATTACAACAGGTTCTATAAACTCATCTGTTACATCATGTTCGTAGCTTTCAAGAACACTCTTAACAGGGTTTGTAGAATGAGTTCCAACTCCGTTTACAACCAAATCATAAGCAAGTTTTACACGTTCCCATCTTTTATCACGATCCATTGCATAATAACGACCAATAATAGAAGCAATTTTTACGGGAGTGTCTTTAATGTAATCTTCTAAATCGTGAATGTATTTTGCACCCGATTTAGGGTCAACATCACGTCCGTCTGTAAAAGCGTGAACGAAAACATTTTCTAAACCATATTCTTGAGAAGCGTCAATCAGTCCGCGAAGGTGTGAAGTATGTGAATGAACACCACCATCTGAAACCAATCCTAAAAAATGTACTTTTTTATTGTTGTTTTTGGCATAAGTAAAAGCATCTATGAGAACTTGTTCTTTTGCTAATGTTTTATGCTCTACGGCTAAGTTAATTTTGGCTAAATCCTGATATACAATTCTTCCGGCACCAAGATTCATGTGGCCAACCTCGCTGTTTCCCATCTGGCCTTCAGGCAGACCTACGTTTAGACCATCGGTACGAAGCTGTGCATTCGGGTAGTTTTTGTAAAGACTGTTTATAAAAGGAACATTTGCATTGTCTATTGCGGATACTTTAGGGTCGGGAGATTTTCCCCAACCGTCTAAAATCATAAGGATAACTTTTTTGTTCATTACTTTTTTGTTTTCTACAAAGATAAGCCATTTCTAAAATTTGACTAGAAACCAGTGTTACATTTATGTTTAATAAAATGAAGTGTAACAAAAAATAATAATTTAATTACAGAAATCTTTATTTTTTAAAATTAATTCACACTAAGCTCTTTTTTGAATCTTATTTTTGACCGCATTATAGTCTATAAAGTATTTTACGCTGATTGAGAATATATGTTTTAAAGCATCGTTTGTTAAAAGCCTTGAAACATTGTCTTTAAAATCCTTGTCAATAATACGTTCATAATTGGAGGCATTATTTCTGTACAATACCGAAAGCTGACTGCCGGGTGCAAACCACCAGGAGTACGATAAATCGGCGTTCCAAGAATAAAAGCTGGAGTTTTTATTGTCGGTGTATTGGTTGTAAGGCGTAAGATTTCCGTCTTGTTGCAACTGCAAGATATCTTTATTATCTGCATACGACCAATATTGGCGCACAGCCAGATTGATTGTCATGGCACTGTTTACGGCATATTTTCCGCTCAATGTGTTGGAGTATGTAATTACGTTTCGATTGGCGAAAACTATTGTATTGGGAGTATTTTCGTTTTCATCGTCATCAAGATTATCGATGTATCCTTTGTTGTTGTTTCTTCTGAAATAACTGAAAAAATAGGTAAGCAACAGTTTGTCGCTAAAACGATATCTCGGACCTATATCAAAACCGTACGAGATTCGTTCGCTTTCATCAAAGACATTAAAAGTTCCGTTGAGGTCAATCGCAAACGGATGATTGTAATTGGTAGAAATACTTGCCCAGCTTTCGATTCTTCGCGGTATGGCAACATATCTATTTTCTGCTCGCGGTTCATAATAATCATAAGTTACAAGAGGATAAAATGTTATGCCTCCGCCGTAATAGTTATTTTTTACCGTAGTTAAATTTATGTCTGCATTGATATTATTGTCCTGCAATTTTCCTGATTCCTTATTAAATTCAGAATACATATTATAATTGATCCTGAAAGCATTAAAAAGTTTTGTCGGATTTAGGATTCTGTAATTGGCACTTCCGTAAAAGTTGTAATAGTTGGTGTAAAAATTAATACCTAAATCATTCGGATCAAAATCTTTGGTTACAAAATCGGTTCCAATACTGTAACGGTATTTTCCGCTAGTTTCGGCAAAGGTTACAGTAGAATAAAATCCTTTTTTATCTTCAATGTCATTGATAATGCTGTACTTCGCATTTCCAAATATGCTGTATGTGTTCGCTTTTGTATTCAGATCCCAAGCCAGTCCTGTGACATTCGCATCCTTGTAGTGAGCATTTCTGGTTACATTGGTATTTATGAATGTTACAGACGAGTTTTTCCGAAAACGCTGATCCAAAACCAAAACATTATAGTTGGTCAAAGGTTCTACCACAGCGCGTCTTGTTTCTCCGGAAAGAGTATCTTTTATAGTAGCAAAAGTTTTTTCTGTTACGGCATTCAGAATTCCGATTCCTAATCCGCCTTTGGTTCTTCCTGAAAGTTTTAATGCATTGATAAGATTGACATTTTGAACAGTTTCAATAATTTCTTCATTATCATTCAAATCAGGTTCAACTGAAGGAGGACCGCCAATTCTTCTAGAGTAAAACATTTTACCTTTATTGAACAAATCGGTTCCTTCTGTAAAGAAAGCCCGGTTTTCATTGAATTGTTGCTCAAACGGACCTAAGTTTAAAATCTGGTCGTCGTATTTAGTTTGCCCAAAGTCCGGAATCAAAATTGCATCAACTGTAAAAGCATCGTTGATTCCGTATTTAATATCCATGCCGCCTTTCATCGTTCCGTAAGTTTTTTGGCCGGCACCAGCATTTAGATAATAAGAGGCATACGGCATAAAAAATAGTCGGGTAGGAGGTTTTATATTTTCGATTCCTTCTAATGCGCCAGTCTGCTGCGTAAAAGTTCCGAGTTTATTGTCAACGAAATTCCACGTGTATTTATAGCGGGTTCTTTTCACTTCCCTAAAAAAGTTAATACCCCAAGTCTGTTTATTTTCTGCAGAAAAACGCAATGCAGAGTAAGGAATTTTGATTTCAGCAATCCATCCTTTATCGGTAATGGTTGCCTTGCTTATCCAAACCGCATCCCAGGAATAGTCCTCTCCGTTGGCATCTGTCATAATACAATCACCTTGTACATCTGCTGCAGAAACGTAAAACATAAAGTCCTGTTGCCCGTCATTAAAACCATTAATAAATACACCGAATAAGTCAGCCGTTCCAAAATTGTCGCGTTGCGAGATTTCTTTGAGAATTTTGTCAGGTTCGTCGTCATACATTATTGCGCCAATATAAATGGCATCATTATCGTATACAATTTTGATAGAGGTTTTTTGATTATCTGGTTCAGGTTTTCCGTTATCAGGTTCGTAGTTGACAAAATTAGAAGCCGTTGCGGCAGTTTCCCAGACAGGTTCGTTTAATTTTCCGTCTACAATAATATTTTGAGAAGTGATCTGCGCTCGCACAGTTTTCTTCTGAGCAAAAATATGTATTGAAAAGATGAGGCACAGGAAAACTAACTTTTTCATTTGTTGAATTGGAAATGGTATTACATAAAATAGACAACAGATTTTCAAATTTGTTACAGCTCTATTTTAAGGTTTTATATAATTTCCACAAAATCAATATTTTTTGTAGGTAATTACGCAACAAAAGTAATCGATTTTTGTCATTGTCCTAATTTTTTATTTAAAAATTGTTAAAGTTTAAACAAAAACACCCTCATTTACAGAGATTTATTTGGTCGCCGATATTTTTTTTATACTTTTGCTCTACCCAAATTTTTTGTTTAACCTAAAGAAATTCAATGATTTACAAAATTTATCCATTATTGGTGTTTTTGTTATTATCTTTTGGAAAAGATTCAAAAAGCACTCCCGATCTAAAAAAAGCAGCTGTAGTAAGAACAATTGCAAAAGTTGAGAAAACAACTGTAGATGCAAAAATCGAAGGCGTTTACAATGCTTTAAATCCGAACAATTTTAAACTTCCCGAGCTTAGAACTTTTACAGAAGCATTAAAGGGATTTTACCTCCTGAAAGAAAAAGGTGTGATCAAAAAGAACATTTTAACTCTTATTGATTTCAGCATGTCTTCAAACACAAAACGTTTGTGGGTTATCGATCTAAGTACGAATACCGTTTTGTTTAATTCGTTAGTGGCTCACGGACGTAATACAGGCGAAGAGTTTGCAACAGCATTTTCAAACTTGAATTCTTCTTTTAAAAGCAGTTTAGGTTTTTATGCAACTGGCGAAATTTATCAAGGAAAACACGGAGCTTCTTTGCGTCTTGACGGCTTAGAAAACGGTGTAAACGATAATGCACGCGAAAGAGGCGTAGTAATGCACGGAGCAGATTATGTGTCTGAATCTTTCATCAGAAATCATAAAAGATTAGGCAGAAGCCAAGGTTGTCCAGCAGTTCCTGTTGAATTGACAAACGAAATAATTCAGTTAATTAAAGATAAGTCTTGTTTGTACATTTATCATCCGTCAAGAAGTTTTGCAATGGAAGAAAGATTAATTTCTTAATAAAGCGTACAAACCCGAATCTAAATCATAAATATCAGCTCTGAACAGGAGCTGATTTTTTTTGCTCCAAGCTGTCCAGTACCACTGGTACAAAGCATATTTTTTTGTGATTTTTACACTTGTGGTTTTTTTTGAAGCAATAATGGTGTCAATTCTGTCTTTTGGCCACGTTCCTTCCTCGTCTAAAATATGTTGCGCCAATTCTAAAGGATTTTCAACACGCACACAACCAGAACTCAAAGATCGGTTGCTTCTTCCAAATATGTTGCGATGATTTGTATCGTGCAGGTATACGCTATAATGATTTGGAAACATGATTTTCATTACTCCCAAGGAATTATTATATCCGGGACTTTGTACGTAGCGGTATCGGTTAGGCTTGTTTTCGTTCCAGGCGTGCGGTTCTACTACATTGCCTGCAGAATCATAAATGGTTATGTTCTTTTTAGCCAAATAATTACGGTTGCGTTTCATTGCCGGAACAACATCTTCTTTTAAGATTGTCGGCGGAACGGTCCAAGTCGGGTTAAAGACAACCGTTCTTAATTTTGAAGTAATTACGGGAGTTCTTCTTTTGTTAGTTCCAACGGCTATATTTCTAACTAAAGTAGTATCTTGGTTCTCAACAACATTAAGACTGTAATCGGGAATGTTGATGATAAAATAGTTCTCAACCAATTCTGAAGGATACCAGCGCCAGCGTTCTAAGTTGGCGATAATTTGTTCTCTTCTTTTTTCTTTCGAATAGTTTAATGCGCTGATTGTACCCACACCAATTACGCCATCAGCGGCTAAGCCATGACGTTCTTGGAATTTTTTTACGGCCTCAAAGGTCTTTTGGTCGTAAATTTTGTTCAAGCTGTCCCTTTTAGGCATATCGTTCCAATACATCAATCTTTTTTTGATGGTTACTAAGGCAGGATTGGTGTCGTTTAAGGTCAGTTTAGTAACGCCTTCAATCAGTTTTATGTCGTCTTCTGGAAATTTATTAATGATTTCCAGCGCTTTTAAAAGTTGTTTGTAAATAAGTGTTTTTGGCTGAATGTTCTCTACAATACTGTCAAGCTTGTTGTTGTTGAAAGCCTTAATGAGTACATTGTTGATGTCAAAGGTTTTTTCTTCTAAATCCCAGTTTCCGTAGATCTTTTTTGGGTCTAGTTTTCCTTTATAAATGTGGTTTAGATATTTTTCAAAATTGTAGGTAAGCAGTACGTCATATGCGGCCAAGTCAGCATCGCTTAGTGAGCTTATTCTTGATTCAAAATTTTTTAGCTGCGTTATCTTGTAATCGTCTGGATTTAGGCCTAATGCATCAGAATTTTGTAACTGTGTCAAAACAAAAGTTCTTTTTTTAAGGTTGCCCCACACAGTGGTGTTTTCAGAAGCGGTATAAAACTGCTGCAGCGTTTCGCTTTTAAATTTGTTAATTACGGCAGTGTCAATCGTGACTTTTCTTTCGTCAGTAAGTATAATGGCGGGTATTGGTTTTTTAGACAAAGAAGGCTTTTTCTTTTCTTCTTTTTTACAGCTGATAACAATAGATAATACTAACAAAAAGTAAAGTTTCTTCATATTATAATTTTTTAAACATCAAATAATGTTCTCCGACATCTTTAATATCAAAAGCCTCGCCAATAATTTGATAATTCATTTTTTTATAAAATCCAACAGCAGCAGTTCTAGCATTAAACCAAATTAAATCAATGTTTTGGCTCTGGCAGAATTTTTCGCAGTGTGTTACCAAAGCTTCTCCGTATCCTTTTTTCTGATGGTTTTCGAGTACAGCCATGCCGCGAATCTGTGCCTGATTTTCGTCGGCAAATATAGAATTGATTTGTGTGAATAACGAAATAATTCCTGTTAAATTTTTATCTTCAAACAATCCGAAATGATGCGTGGTAGGTAAATCGTCTCCCTCAAAAATACAGCTTTCGATGGGTTTTCCTTTTCTAAGCACGGGTTGGCGGACAATATAAGTTTCTTTAGAAGTGATTTCTTTAATGGTATTCATAAAATTAAATAAAATTGTAAAATTATAACTTTTTAATTTTAAATAGGTTATAAATAATTGTTGTTTTTTATTGATTTTTTTTGCGAAAAAGCTTGTTTTGAACTTAACTTTCTTTTTATATTTGCACCAGCAATGCGAAAGTAGCTCAGTTGGTAGAGCTCCAGCCTTCCAAGCTGGTTGTCGCGAGTTCGAGCCTCGTCTTTCGCTC
>NZ_SJTF01000012.1 GCF_004634245.1 Flavobacterium foetidum | reverse complement strand
TTTGTGGATGCGAACAACGACGGAAAAACCAATGTTGGGGATAAAGTGACCTATGCTTTTACAGTGAAGAACACAGGAGAAACGACCTTGACCAATATTACGGTAACTGATGACAATGCCAATGTAACAGGATTCTTAACTGAACTGCCTGCAGGGGCAGAAGATGCAGCGACATTCACGGCGGTTCATATCATAACGCAGGCTGATATTGACAAAGGAATGGTGTACAATTTGGCGACTGCAACCGGCAAGGATCCGAAAGGAGACGACGTAACCAATACATCAACAGATCCAACGCCGACATGCACCACATGTCCGAAAGATCCGGTTTGTACAGATTGTACCATCACGCCTGTGCCATCGAAATCAAGCATTTCGATTACCAAACACGGAACGTTTGTGGATGCGAACAACGACGGAAAAACCAATGTGGGGGATAAAGTGACCTATGCTTTTACAGTGAAGAACACAGGAGAAACGACCTTGACCAATATTACGGTAACTGATGACAATGCCAATGTAACAGGATTCTTAACTGAACTGCCTGCAGGGGCAGAAGATGCAGCGACATTCACGGCGGTTCATATCATAACGCAGGCTGATATTGACAAAGGAATGGTGTACAATTTGGCGACTGCAACCGGCAAGGATCCGAAAGGAGACGACGTAACCAATACATCAACAGATCCAACGCCGACATGCACCACATGTCCGATAGATCCAGCATGTCCAGACTGCACAATCACGCCATTGACATCAAATTCCAGCATCGCTGTAATCAAAAAAGCAGTATTTGTTGATGAGAACAATAACGGCTACGCAGAGGTGGGAGAAACGATCAGATACAGCTTTGAAGTTAAAAACACAGGAAATGAAACCCTGACTAATGTAACGATAACGGATAATCTGCCGGGATTAATATTATCAGGCGGTCCGATCACTCTGGCGCCCGGAGAAATCAATTCAACGAATTTCGTCGGTGTGTATGCGATTACAAAAGCGGACATTGATGCAGGATCAGTGACCAATCAGGCATTGGCGGAGGGAACAACTCCGTCGGGAGAAAAAGTGAATGCGCTTTCCGACAATACGAATTTCGTAGACGACAAGCCTACTGTTATTGATGTTGTGACCTGCGTGGTTGAAGTGTTCAATGCAGTTTCTCCAAATGGAGACGGCATCAATGACGAATTCCATATTCAGGGATTAGAGTGTTATCCAAACAATACTGTTGAGATTTATAATCGTTGGGGGGTAAAAGTATTTGAAACTTCAGGTTATGGATCAAATGGAAATACATTCAAAGGATATTCAGATGGAAGAGCCACAATTTCTCGAGGAGAAAGCCTGCCGGACGGAACCTATTTCTACATCCTAAAATGCTTTGATGAAGTAAGACATAAAATGCTTGATAAATCAGGCTACTTATACATTAAAAAATAAACTTTAACACAGGGGGATAGATTCCCCCTGTTTATAAACTTATACAGATGAAAACAAAGTTATTTACATTGGTTTTAATGTTGACCGCTATTGCAGGCTTTTCCCAGCAGGATTCGCAGTTCACGCAGTACATGTACAACACGATCAATATCAATCCTGCTTATGCCGGGTCAAGAGGAGCCTTAAGCATCTTTGGATTGTACCGCACGCAGTGGATTGGTCTTGACGGAGCTCCAAAAACCAGCACCTTTTCGGTCAACAGCCCCATCAACAACAGCAATCTGGGAGTTGGAGTCTCAGTAATAAATGATAAAATAGGTCCGACCAACCAGACCGATTTTTCGGCTGATCTCTCCTATACCATTCAGGTGTCGGCATTATCAAAACTATCCTTCGGGGTAAAGGGAACCGCCAACATTTTTAATCTGGATCCCAATAAATTGAATCCGGAAAAACAGGGAGATCAGATGTTCCAGGATCTGGAGAATAAATTCTCTCCAAATATTGGAGCCGGAGCGTACTGGCATTCGGATAAGGCCTATGTCGGGCTTTCCGTTCCCAATTTCATAGAAAGCAACAAATACAGCGACAATGATGTTGCGATCTATAAAAGCAAAATCAACTATTATCTGATAGCAGGCTACGTATTTGATCTGGACCGCTACCAGTACATCAAATTCAAACCTGCCATCCTGACCAAAATGGTTGAAGGAGCTCCGCTGCAGGTGGATGTGTCGGCCAACTTTATGTTTATGGACAAATTTGTTGTGGGGGCGGCCTACAGATGGAGCGCGGCAATGAGCGCCATGGCGGGATTTCAGGTTTCAGAAGGCATGTACATAGGCTATGGCTACGATCAGGAAACCACCCGTTTAAGCAGATACAGCTCAGGATCGCACGAGATATTCCTGAGATACGAATTCTTCAGAAAAAACAGTAGAATAACAACCCCGCGCTTCTTCTAAAAAAATAATAGTCATGAAAAATAATAAACTCCGTTACCTTGCCCTGATAAGCGTTTTTTCATTCTGCAGCTACTCGCAGGAAGCGAAAATCAATGCCGGGGACAGAAAGTATGACAGCTACGCCTACATCGATGCGATAAAAACCTATGAGCGCGTAGCCGAAAAAGGATACAGATCAGAAGATCTGTTCAAAAAACTGGCCAACTCATATTACTTCAACTCCAATTTTGAAAAAGCGGCCAAATGGTACGGCGAGCTGTTTGCGATGGACGCCCAGATAGAAACCGAATACTATTACCGTTACGCGCAGTCTCTCAAATCAGCAGGAGAAACAGTAAAAGCCGGCAGGATTCTGGATGAGTTTGAGCGGCGCACCAAAAACGACGGCAGAGCCAGACTCTATGCAAAAGATAAGAATTATCTGGAGGAAATAAAAGCCAACAGCGGCCGCTATAAAATAGAAAACGCCGGGATAAATTCTAAATTTTCCGACTACGGAGCCTTTGTCCACAACAATACGGTGTATTTTGCATCGGCACGCGACACGGGGAATTTTACGCAGAGAAAACATACCTGGACCGGCGAGCATTTCACCAACCTGTACCAGGCGGCGATAGGCGAGGATTTCAACCTGGGCGCTCCAAAGGAATTCAAATCAAAAATAAACACCAGATTCAATGAGTCGACCCCTGTCTTTACAAAAGACGGCAAGACTGTCTATTTTACCAGAAACAATTACAACAACGGCAAAAGAGGAAAAAACGATGCGAAGACAACCCTGCTGAAAATCTATAAAGCGACCCTGGAAAACGGGGAATGGTCCAATATAAGAGAACTTCCGTTCAGCAGCGACAACTACAGCACTGCCCATCCGGCGCTGAGCGCAGATGAGAAGACACTGTACTTTGCCTCGGATATGCCGGGGACCTACGGGCAGTCCGACATCTATAAAGTGAGCATCAACGGGGAAAGCTATGGAACCCCAGAGAATCTGGGGCCGACAATCAATACTGAAGGAAAAGAAACCTTTCCATACGTAACAGCAGGCAATGATATTTATTTTGCCTCAGACGGACATCCAGGGCTGGGAGGGCTTGATGTTTTTGTTGGAAGACTGGAGCGAAACGGCGTAAGCAATATCCAGAACCTAGGATCGGATATCAACTCTGCCCAGGATGACTTTGCCTATATCGTCTTGGATGGAGACTCCCCGAAGGGATTTTTCAGCTCAAACCGTCCAGGAGGGCAGGGTTCGGATGACATTTATAAATTTGTTGAAACCAGAGCCATGCACTGCAGCCAGGAACTTAGCGGAATCGTAGCTGATAGCAATACATCAGAAATACTCGCCAATGCAAAGCTGTCACTTTACGACACCGATCATAATCTGATAAGCACCACCATTTCGGACCCGAAGGGCTTTTACAGCTTTGCAGTGGACTGCGGCAAAGTTTACTTTGTAAGAGCTGAAAAAGAGAAGTATGCCACAAAAGAGGAGCCTGCCACCATCTTGAAAGAGAACGGGAAAACGGATTTAGCTATCAGGCTGGACGGTTCAGAATGCCGCGTAACTATTGGAGACGACTTAGGAAAATGTTTCAACATCACCAATATCTATTTTGCTTTGGACAAGTCCGACATCACACCAAAAGCGATCGTCGATTTAGAAAAGATTCTGGACGTACTGAATCAGTATCCATCTATGAAACTTGATATCCGTTCCCATACAGACAGCAGGGCAAGCTACAAATACAATGAAGCTTTGTCTGGCAGAAGAGCCAGATCGACCATGCAGTGGCTGATCAATAACGGCGTTTCCAAAGACAGATTGACGGGCAAAGGCTACGGCGAATCACAGCTGGTGAACAGATGCTCGGACGGGGTTAAATGCAGCGAGGAAGAGCACCAGATGAACAGAAGAAGTGAATTTATAATTACGGCATTGTAGCCTTGCAATACATAAATTCAAATCATAAAAAAACAGGTTGTCTATAATGTAGATAACCTGTTTTTTATTTTCAATACGTATTGAAATTAAAACACCAATACGAGTTTATTTGTTTGTAAGAGTTGAGCTTAAAACAATCCGTTCAATTCGGCATCAATTCTATTAATGATGTTTCCTAAATCTTCGGGATTATCAACAAAATTGATATTGTCGACATCAATAATCAACAGTCTTCCTTTTGTGTATGTCTGAATCCAGGCTTCATATCTTTCGTTCAAACGGCTTAAATAATCGATTGAAATAGAGTTTTCATACTCGCGTCCTCGTTTGTGGATTTGTCCGACAAGATTCGGAATTGTGCTTCGCAGATAAATCAGCAGATCTGGTGGTTTTACAAGTGATTCCATTAATTCAAACAAAGAAGTGTAATTTTCAAAATCTCTGCTTGTCATTAAACCCATAGAATACAAATTGGGAGCAAAAATATAGGCATCCTCATAAATAGTCCTATCCTGAATAACTTTTTTGCCGCTTTGGCGAATTTGCTGCACCTGACGGAAACGGCTGTTAAGGAAATAGATCTGAAGATTAAAAGACCAGCGTTCCATCTGATGGTAAAAATCATCGAGATAAGGATTATCAACTACATCTTCATAATGAGGTTCCCATTTAAAATGTTTGGCTAATAATTTGGTCAGAGTTGTTTTTCCTGCGCCTATATTTCCTGCTATTGCTATGTGCATTACGGTGTTACGATTTTATAATTGGTGATATCTGCAAATGTAAAAATAGATAAAATTTGGTCTTTGTAATAGAATTTGTCAAACGATTTTTCTAAAATTTTAATTTCAGAAAATGTGTCAGAATCCGCTTTCGTATTAGCAGAAAAATAGATTTGATCGCCAATGCTAAAGAGGTATTGAGAAGAGCTGACGATTTCGATTTTATCAAACTCAGGAATTTTTCCTAATGCTGTAATTTTTCCAAAAATATCGCAGGAGTACCATTGGTTTTTCTTGTCGATCCAATAAAAAATATTAAAATCGGTCTGATAATATTTTATAGGTTCAGTAAGCGGAATAGAGATGGTCTTGTATTCGTTTTTTAAATAATCAAAAAGGCCGATTTGCTGGTTAAGCGTATTGTAAATCCACAATTGGTTTTGAGTCGACATTCCGACTGCGCTGGCATTGATTGGATTTGGATTTTGCGAAAAATTAATTTCGCTCATTTTATTTAATTGGTTGTCTAATAAAATGACGCTGTTAAAATCTTCGTAGAACAAAACAATTTTTAAAGGATTCTGTAAATCGACTTTTGTAATTTTTCCTAGCGAAACGTTCTTATATTCAAAAATCTCTTTTCCTTTTATTTTACTAAAAACATTGTTTTTTATCTGATACAGATACCCAAAAGAATCATAACCGCAAAACACATCTGCATTAATCGCTTCACGCGAAATAAGCACAGGACTTATGCCAGAGTTTTGCGAATGCGAGATTGCAAATATCAGTATAAGAAATAGTTGTGTTAAAAATTTGTGTGATGTAAAACGCATTTTCAATCGATTTTCTGGCGAACCAAATTACAAAAAACCGTTTTAGAAATTGTCTTTTGATGCTTAAACCTTTTTTTAGCCTAATAGTCTAACTTATAGGTAGTTTTGTCTATGTCTTCTGCCTATTGATATATTTAATTTTTACGATTGTAAAATTAATAATACATTTGAGTGTAGGTTTATTGGATTTACGAAAATTTAAAAACAGCAAAATGAAAAAAATATATTTTTTCCTGACTTTGATTGTTACAGGAATGCAAGTTCAGGCTCAGAAAGATTTTCAGGGAATGGCGGTTTATGAATCAAAAACACAAGCGCCGAAATTAGACGGAATTCGCACCAATCGTGACATAACCCCAGAAATGCAGAAAAACATGGAAGAGCGTATGAAAAAAATGCTCGAAAAAACATTTATTCTCAACTTCGATAAATCCTCTTCGATTTATAAAGAAGAAGAAAAATTGGATGCTCCTGGCCAACAGGGCGGAATGCGTATTATGATGAACTCATTTATGGGAGGTGGAGGCACATTTTACAAAGACGTAAAAACCAAAACCTATACCGTTGATAAAGAGTTTATGGGCAAAGAGTTTTTAGTTGTCGATTCTTTGCCAAAACTGAACTGGAAATTAGAACAGGAAACCAAACAGATTGGCGGTTATACTTGCTACAAAGCAACAGCTGTAAAAGAAGCAAGCAAGACCGATTTTAGAAATTTGAGACCTAAAAACGACGACAAAAAAGAGGATGCGAAGAAAACTTCTGGAGAAACCAAAACCAATTTTCAGGATAATTTTGAGATGCCAAAAGAAATTGTAATTACGGCTTGGTATTCGCCAGAAATCCCGATTAATCAAGGACCTGAAAATTATTGGGGACTTCCAGGTTTGATTTTGGAAGTAAATGACGGAAGAACCACTATTTTATGTTCTAAAATTGTTTTGAACGCTAAAGACAAAGCCGTGATTAAAGCGCCGACAAAAGGAAAAGTTATTTCTCAGAAAGATTATGATGAAACCGTAATCAAAAAAATGGAAGAGTTTAGAGAAATGAACCGAGGACGAGATGGCGGTCCAGGAGGTGGTCCTGTAATGATCAGACGTTAATTTCTAGCATTTCATCTCTTTTTTCCATGAAAAATATATTTGCTTTCGTTGTTTTTTTAATGACGAGTATGACTTTTGCCCAAAGTATCCGTTTTGACGGCTTTATTCAGGACGAACAAAAAAATCCGTTGGAAATGGCCAATATTATGGCAGTCAATAATGGTACAAAAACAATGGATTCGTACGGAATTACCAATGATAAGGGCAAATTTCAGCTCACTTTAAAACCGAATACCTCGTACACGATAAAAGTAAGTTACCTCGGAATGAAGTCTAAGGAAATTCTGGTTGCTACCAAAAGCGAAAACATGGTGCAGAATATTGTGCTCGACGGTACAGGAATAGAGCTGGAAGGTGTAGAAATTGTTCGCGAAATGCCTGTTTCCATAAAAGGAGATACTATAGTTTACAATGCAGATTCCTTTAAATCGGGTACCGAAAGAAAATTGGAAGATGTTCTTAAAAAACTTCCCGGAGTTGAGGTAAATGCTGATGGAGAAATTGAAGTGGAAGGAAAAAAAGTAAGCAAATTAATGGTGGAAGGCAAAGATTTTTTTGATGGAGATACCAAACTCGGCGTTAAAAATATCCCTGCAGATGCCATTGATAAAGTTCAAGTTTTAAGAAATTTTAATGAAATCAGCCAATTAAAAGGTCTAGAAAACGACCAAGAAAATGTGGCTATGAACATCAAATTAAAAGAAGGCAAGAAGAACTTCTGGTTCGGAGATGTAACCGCCGGAACCGGTGTTGCAGAGCTAGACAGTCGCTATATCATTAATCCCAAACTGTTTTATTACAGTCCGAAATACAGCATTAATCTCATCACAAATTTTAATAATATTGGCGAACTTCCTTTAACAGCACAGGATTATTTCAAATTTACGGGCGGATTTAAAAATCTGATGAAAAAGGGAGGCAGTAATTTTAATGTTTCCTCAAATGATTTAGGAATTTCGTTGTTGCGTAATAACCGCGCCAAAGAAATTGAAACCAAATTCGGAGCAACAAATTTTTCGTATTCTCCGACAAAAAAATGGACTTTAAGTGGTTTCGGAATACTTTCGACTTCAAAAACAGAATTGGAAACCAAATCACAGACTACGTATTTAGGTTCTGGAAATCAGGATAAACGTGATGAAAGTACAAATCAGAAGAATAATTTGGGACTTTTTAAATTAAGTTCAACCTATAAAACAAGTGATAAGTTTCAGTTTGATTATGATATCTTGACCAAATTGACAAAGCAAGAAGAATTTTCAGATCTGTTTAGAGAGCAAATTGTACAAAATGTATCAGTTTCGGAAAGTATTTTTACAACTAAAAAACAAAATCCGACTTCAATCAATCAGAATTTGAATTTGTATTATACACTAAGCACTAAAAATATTTTTGCTTTTGAAATACAGCATTTATATCAGGATGAAAATCCTTTTTATAACGCAAATTTGCGCACGCAACCTTTTGGTGATGATTTTTTGACAGGATATAATTCTGGGCAAAGTCGAAATGATTACAATCAGAACCGTTTTGTGAAAACCAATAAACTGGATGCTAAACTGGACTACTATTATATGGTAACGCCAAAAAGCAATATCAATATTACCTTAGGAAATACCTATTCGTATCAAAACTTCAATTCCCACATTTTTCAGATGTTAGATGACGGAACAAGAAATGATTTGACTGATTCCCAAAATAATAATGATGTAGATTATAGGTTTAATGATGCTTTTTTAGGTTTTCATTATAAAATTCTAACAGGAAAATTTACTTTAACTCCCGGTGTAAGTGTGCATACTTACCAAATGACAAACGGGCAGCTGGGGTCTGATTATTCTCAGAATTTTGTAAAAGTGCTGCCGGATTTCTTTGCTTTATATCAAATCAAAAAAGCAGAAACATTGACGTATAATTTCTCTTTAACGAATGATTTTACAGATATTAATCAACTAGCAGAAGGTTATGTTTTGTCTAATTATAGCAGTTTGTTTCGTGGAAATCGTTACCTAGAAAATGCAACATCGCAAGTGCATTCACTTCGTTATTTCAAATATAACATGTTTAATTTTGAAAATATTTTTGCCAATGCTACTTACACTCGAAAAGTTGATGCAATAAAAACCAAAGCCGATTTTGATGGAATCAACCAGACATCTGTTCCTTATAACTCCAATTTAGCCGATGAAACTTTTATCGGAATGGGAAGCTACGGACGTTCTTTCTTAAAAAATTATAAAGCATCTGCAACTGCAAGTATCAATTGGTCAAAATTCAATAATATTCAAAATGAAAAACTCTCCACAACAGAAAGTTTCGTTCAAAATTATACTGTAAAAGCATCTACAAATTATAAAAACCTGCCAAACATTGAGTTAGGATATAATTTTATGGTCAATAAGTACAGCGGTTCTACTTTTTACACAGACAAGCCTTTTGCACGCCTAGATTATTATTTCCTGAAGAGTTTTGCCTTTGTTTCGGAGTATGAATTTTATCATTATTACAACCGAAATAAATCGGTTGATAACGAATATGATTTTTTAAGTGCGAGTTTGATTTATCAGAAAAAAGACAGCAAATGGGAATACAAAGTTTCGGCTACAAACTTGCTAAACACAAGATATTTGAACGACGATAATTTTACACAGTTCTCTACAAGAGTATCGCAATATACCGTACAGCCTCGCTATATCATCTTTTCTATGAAATATAATTTATAGTAATTTATTTACACAGATTTCGTGATTTTCTGATTGATTTCGGTTTGAATGAAATATCTTTACAGCTGTTATTAATCACCAAAATTTTTGTTATGCGCAGTTTTGTATGGAGTTTTTTAATGCTCTTTTTGCTTGTATTCAGTTCTTTTTCGCAGACTATCGAAAAAGGAACTTATATTTCTACAGCTAAAGGACAGCAGGTTAAACTAAACTTATTAGAGAATAATAAATTTGAGCTTGTCTTTTTCTCGGGAGATTATGAAATAAAAGGCGATTCAATTTTGTTTGGCCGTAAAGAAAGCGGAGAGAGTGTTTTTAATCTTGAATTTAAAGAAGATAAAAAGGCAAAGAAAGTTAAGGTTACATTTTTAGATCCTGCTTATTATTCGCTTTACATAGGAACCCAAAACGGAAGTCAGGCAATTTCCTACCAAAAACTATCAGATATTCAGAATAAGGTCAATCCAAATTACGATCAGATAGATTTGGCTTTTGAGATTGATCGTGCCGACTTTTTATATCTTGTAAATGAGGGGTATTACGGAGAAAAAACCAGATTGTCTAAGTTTGCACTTCCTAAGGATGTTTCGGAAATCACGATTAGTTATGAGCCTTATTCGCTTGAAAGCTTAAATCTGACGGGAGTTTTTGATAAAACAACAAATCAGCTCAACATTTCTGAAAAGGCAGGAAGAAATCCGTTGGTTTTTATAAATGAAAAAGAGATAAAGACTGAAACAGTCTCGAAAGTGAAGGCGCTGGAAAATCAGATTTTAACAAGCTGGACCTATCCTGGCAAACCGGTAAATTTATTAACAGAAGATTTTGGAAATAGTCCAGTAATTGACAGTGCCGCCACTGCAGCTCCTGTTGTAGAAGCTTACCCATCAAATCAAATTGATTTTAAATTAAAGATTGAAAACAATTTAAAGAGTGCTCTGTCATCTACTAAAAATGCTGGAAATAAATATTTGGTTGTTTATGCCGATAGTAAGAATGCGTCTGCAAAAACAGATTTCGAAGCTTTTGTTAAGGATCAAGAAACGCAGACTGCTTATAATATGTATGATAAATACAATCCGATTTATGATATTTTTAATTATTATTTTGTAGGCAATGACGATAAAAAATGGCTTAAAGCCAATAAAATTGACAGCGAGCCACGTGTAGTTGTTTTAAATGGAGAAGGAGATATTCTGGCTGATGCAAAATCTACACTTTCAGAAAAGCAATATCAATTTAGTTATTATGGTGATTTTTACAGAAAACTCCAACGTACCGATGCTCTTGTTTCGTTAAATAAATTACTGAAAAGCAAAAAGGCTTCTGATGCAGACTTGATCAGGTTTTTTAATAAAGCTTCGGTTCTGGAAACTTCTTATGACTACGATTCTGAATACGCTGCAAGTGACGTTAATTCTAGAGAATTTGTAATGACCAAAACAACTTTAGACCAAAAAGAAGTTAATCTGGCTTGGAAAAAACTGATAGAAGCTCATCAAAAAGATACTAAGCCCAATATGTATTTGGTAGAAGCTATAGTGAAAGAAATTAAAAATCAAGGTTTTACAAAACAGCTTTTTAATGAAGACCGAATCTTAAACGATGCCGATTTTTTATCTATAGATTATCTGTTGAAACACGCAACGGTTATAGAAACAGAACGTCAGGCGTTTAATGTAAAAGAAGGCGAATTGCATTTGATAGGAAACATCTATTCTGAAATTTCTTCGGCTTTGCAGCAAAATCTATACTTGTCACAAGATGGCGTTTCGGGAGAAATCAACAAGGACAGAGTTATTGCTACTTATAAAAAAATTGCAGCTTCAGGAAATGGAAATTTTGATTCGTACCGAAACTATTTTGATTATATGAGTCAAATTGAAGACAAAGACGGTTCAAATACTTCCTTCTTAAAAGAATTCAGTACTTATTTTGACACGCAGCTCGCTTCAGAAAAAGAAAGTCCGATAGAAAGACTGGATGCCCTTTTTTCAAAATTAGATTCATCCTCCAGTTATTCTTATGATGGCTGGAACTCATTCAAAGAGTATAATTCTAATCTTTGCAATACTGCCGCTTGGTCGGTGGTGCTGAAACCTCAAAATGATATTTTCTTAAAAAGCGCCATAAGATGGTCTGAATATAGTTTGGTTGTAACCAAAAACAATCCATATTATTTGGATACTTTGGCGCAATTGTATTACAAAGACGGACAAAAAGAAAAAGCGTTAGAAACGCAAACTTTAGCTGTGAAATTCTTGAATATAGATGTTGATTTCCAAACGGCTGAAGATATTAGAAATACATTGGAAAAAATGAAAAACGGAACCTATTAAAATCCGCATTCATTAAAAAAGACCCGGCAGGATTCAAATTCTGCCGGGTTGTTTTTTTAATGTCGATTAGTATTGATGCGTTTTTTTCGTAGGAAACTTGAGTCGTGATTATTAGATGTGCGGACTAAAAAAATCATAAAACAAAAATTACCCCAATATTCATTCTTGAAAATTTCTGAACCAAAACGGGATTTTGATTTAAAATCGATGCTTTAACAATGAGTAAAGTGCATTTTTTTGCGAAAATTGTTTAAGTTTGAATACTAAAATTTAAACTTATGAAAAACAAATTGATCCTTGGTTTGCTTGTTTCGGGCAGTTTTGCTTTTGCTCAAGCAGTTAAAAAACCATTAGTTACGGCAATAACTGAAAAAGATCTTAGAACAGATATGTACCAAATGGCGGGCGACCACTTCAATGGACGTGAAGCCGGGACATTAGACGAATTAAAAGTTTCGATGTGGTTGGCCAATAAAGCCAAAGAAGCTGGAATGTCGCCGGCGGGTGATGATGGTACTTTCTTTCAGTTTTTTGATATGTACAGACATCAAGTTACCAACAACACTAAATTTAAAATCGGCCAGAAAGAGTACAAACTCTGGAAGGAGGTTTTGGTTGCCGAAACAACTAATACTTCAGTAAATGTTCCATTGCTTTATCTAGGGGCAGCAACAAAAGAAACTATTGAAAAAACAGATATTAAAGGAAAAGCGGTAGTGCTTTTGGCTTCAAAAGAAGGAATTTCAGATGATATTTCGCTTTTTGATAGACGTTATCCTGGCTTGGTGCGAAATAAATATTATGATTTATTAGTAAAAAAAGGAGCGGCAGCATTGATCATGGTTACCGATGAACTGGCCGAAAAAAGCTGGTCTCAGGTAGAGCCTCAAATGACAAGAGGGATTTACGGAATCGAAGGTTTTCGTGATAAGCTGACTGAAACAATGCCTGTTTTCTGGCTGCACAACGATCAGTTGGATTTCCTGAAAAGCACGAAAGAAAATTTAGTAGCACAGGTTTTTTCAGAAACTTATAAATATCCTTCCGTTAATATTGTAGGAACAATTGCAGGAACCGATCCTAAATTGAAAAATGAATATGTACTTTTCAGCGGGCACCAAGACCACGATGGAGTACGTCAAAAATACGGACAAGATTCTATTTACAATGGTGCCGACGACAATGCAAGTACGTGTGTGGCTATGTTGGCCATTGCGAGAGCTTACAAAAAACAGCCTGGCAAAAGAACAGCTTTATTTGTGTTTCATGGTTCAGAAGAACGCGGTTTGTTAGGTTCAAGATGGTATTCTGCCCACACAACGGTTCCTGAAAAAGATATTATTGCAGTTTTAAACGGCGATATGATTGGAAGAAATGATGTAAATCAGGCAGCATTGTTGGGATCTAGTTCTCCTCATGAAAATTCATCAGATTTAGTAGCGATTGCAAAAAGAGCCAATGATGAAGGCCCGAAATTTGAATTGGATAAACTTTGGGACAGACCAGAACATCCAGAATATTTTTACTTCCGTTCGGATCACCTTCCGTATGCGAGAAGAGGAATCCCGTCTGTTTTTTACACCAGTGTGCTTCACAGTCAATACCATACACCAATGGATGAATCTGAAAACATAGATTACGTTAAACTCCACAAAATGACAGAATGGATGTATCGCACAGGATGGATTTTATCTAATGACCCTAATCGTCCTAAAACATTGCCAAATGTGCAATTAGAAAGATAAAACTATTGGCGTTTAATTTTAGACGCAGATAAAAACAGATTTTTAAATATTCAATCAAATTTATACTAGATAAAGGCTTTCTAAGATTTTTAGAAAGCCTTTTTTGGGATAAAATAATCATAATAATGGTAAAAATAAACCCATAAAAAATCCGTTTCATCAGCGTTCAATAGGCATAGATTTTAAATAGAAAAAGCTGTCTAAAATAATAAACAGCCTTTTTTATATTTAGAATTTAGACTGAATTACAATCCAAATGCAGCTTTTACTTGGTCAACAAAATCAAGTTTTTCCCAAGTGAATAATTCAACCGTAACCGTTTTTTCGTTTCCGCCTGGAGCAGAGAAAGTTTTAGTTACTGTTTCTGGTTTACGTCCCATGTGTCCGTAAGCAGCAGTTTCACTATAAATAGGATTTCTTAATTTTAGTCTTTGCTCGATAAAGTAAGGGCGCATATCAAAGATAGCTTCTACTTTTTTAGCGATTTCGCCGTTAGTTAAGTTTACTTTAGAAGTTCCGTAAGTTTCAATGAAGATTCCCATTGGCTCAGCAACTCCAATTGCGTAAGAAACCTGAACTAAGATTTCGTCAGCCACACCAGCAGCAACTAAGTTTTTAGCGATATGACGTGTAGCATAAGCAGCACTTCTATCTACTTTACTTGGGTCTTTTCCAGAGAATGCACCACCACCGTGAGCACCTTTTCCGCCGTAAGTATCCACGATGATTTTTCTTCCAGTCAAACCAGTATCTCCGTGAGGTCCACCGATAACGAATTTTCCTGTTGGGTTGATATGGTAGTTGATTTTATCATTGAATAAATGAGCGTGTTCAGGGTTTTTAGCGATAATTCTTGGAATCAAGATTTCAACGATATCTTTTTTGATTTTAGCAAGCATTGCAGCCTCTTCATCAAAATCGTCGTGCTGTGTAGAGATTACGATAGCATCAATACGAGTTGGTTTATTATCGTCGCTGTATTCTAATGTTACTTGAGATTTAGCATCCGGACGTAAGTAAGTGATTTCTTTGTTTTCACGTCTTAAAATTGCTAATTCCTGTAATAGTTTATGAGATAAATCAAGAGCCAAAGGCATGTAGTTTGCTGTCTCGTTAGTGGCATAACCAAACATCATTCCTTGGTCGCCGGCACCTTGTTCTTCTGGCTTAGCTCTGTCAACACCTTGGTTGATGTCTGCAGACTGCTCGTGAATAGCTGAAAGAATTCCACAAGAATTCGCTTCAAACATGTATTCACTTTTAGTGTATCCAATTTTACGGATTACCTCACGTGCAATTTGCTGAACATCAAGATAAGTATTCGATTTTACTTCACCTGCTAAAATTACCTGACCAGTTGTAACTAAAGTTTCGCAAGCTACTTTTGAATCAGCGTCAAATGCCAAAAAGTTGTCAATTAATGCATCCGAAATTTGATCTGCAACTTTGTCTGGATGCCCTTCACTAACAGATTCTGACGTAAATAAATAAGCCATAATAATGATTAAAATTAAAATTAAGCGAGGAGAAAAATTGCAAAAAAGGCTAAAGGAGAGTTGCTGCTTTAGCATTTTTTAATACCGAAATTAAAACTTTCCAGTACTCATAACGAACCATTTCATTATGAAGAGGTTGCAATCAGTTCAAATTTTTCCTCTGTATTCGCGTGCAAAGGTATAAAACCATTTTGATTTGCAAATTAAAGTTCAACTTTTTTTATTTTTTATAGCAGAAATTTAACACTAGCATACTAATTTGATAGGATAATGGAAATTATTTTGGTTTTTGTTTGGTGGTTTCAAAAAAAGTTCTCAAATTTGCCAAACAAACGAATAAGAAAAATGAATCTAATTGCTAAAAATATGTGCTGTATGATGTCGGATTTATCCGCAGAGTGCACTATTGTTTAGTAATTAAATCTAAAAATAACAATAAGACCTCTGCCCAACAGCAGAGGTTTTTTTATACAATGAAAAATACAACCATATAAGTGATATAAGAAATATAAGTTGATTACAGTAAAATTAAATGAACTTATATCGCCTATAGGATTAAAAAAAAAAGAAAATGAAAAATTCGACAGTAAATAAAATGATGATGTGTTGTAAGATGCCAATGTGTATCCAAAGTTGCTGTTGCCAAAAGTGAAAGATCGAATCTTTGTTATAGTTTCAACTATAAGCCCTTTTGGTAAGCCATCCGAAAGGGCTTTTTTTATTTCATTACTTAAAAATTAAAATCATGAAAACACTAGATATAAATACAATCGCATTTCAATACTTATTAAGTAATAATTCTTTAAATAATAATGCTGAAGAATCAGCAGAAACAGTAAAATACAATCCGGAACAGCGTATTAAAACTCAAAAATCATTGCTCTTTCATTTGTATGATTTGGAAGAAGAAGCGGAGAGTCTTTTTGCTTAAATCAAAAATCAATTACAATCACAAAAATCAATTACAATAACAATATATAAACGTATTAACAATACCTAAAAAACTAAGAAATCATGAGCACACAAAAATTTTCAACAAACGCACTTCACGCAGGACACGATGTTACTAAAAACGCTGGAACAAGAGCAGTGCCTATTTATCAGACATCATCGTATGTTTTTAATAATGCCGATCATGCGGCCAATTTATTCGGACTAGCAGAGGCAGGATTTATTTATACTCGATTAAATAATCCGACAAACGACGTTTTAGAACAGCGTCTTGCAGCACTTGAAGGCGGCATCGGAGCCGTAGTGACAGCCTCTGGAGCATCGGCCATTTCGACTACATTATTAACGCTCCTGAAAGCCGGAGACCATATTGTGGCATCAAATAGTTTATATGGAGGAACTTATAATCTGCTGAAGGTGACCCTTCCTCGTTTAGGAATTACAACCACTTTTGTTGATCCTTCAAATCCAGAGAATTTTACTAAGGCGGCAAAAGAAAATACTAGAGCTTTCTTTGTTGAATCTTTAGGAAATCCAAAATTAGATGTTTTGGATCTAAAAGGCATTTCGGCACAGGCCAAAGCTTTCAAAGTACCCTTTATAGTAGATAATACAGTTGCGACACCTTATTTATTGAACCCGATTAAATATGGTGCCGATATTGTTATTCATTCCTTGACAAAATATATTTCCGGAAACGGTACGTCATTAGGAGGCGCCATTATTGACGCTGGAAATTTTGACTGGTCAAACGGAAAATTCCCTGAATTTACAGAGCCTTCAGCAGGTTATCATGGTTTAGTTTATCATGAAGCTCTTGGAAATGCCGCTTTTATTGCAAAAGTCCGAATTGAAGGACTGAGAGATTTTGGATCGGCTTTGAGTCCTTTTAATGCTTTTCAGATTATTCAAGGCTTAGAAACACTTCCTGTCCGAATCAAAAAACACAGCGAAAATGCTCAGGCTCTTGCCGAATGGCTTGAAAAACAAGATGAGGTAGTTTGGGTGAATTATCCAGGACTAAAATCCAGCAAATATTATGATTTGGCTCAGGAATATCTTCCGCAGGGTCAAAGCGGAATCATCACTTTTGGCTTAAAAGGAGGTTTTGACGCCGCTAAAAAAGTGGTAGACGAGACCAAATTATTTTCTTTGTTAGCCAATATCGGAGACACAAAATCACTAATCATCCATCCGGCTAGCACTACTCACCAGCAATTGACAGATGAAGAACAGATTGAAACAGGGGTTTCAAAAGATTTGATTCGCCTTTCTGTCGGAATTGAAGACATCGAAGATTTGATTGCTGATCTTGAAGCTGTATTTGCAAGTGTAACACAATCGCAATACAGCATCAATAAAAACTAGGTTTTTTTGTTTTTTGTTTGAAAGATTGCCTTTAGCTTTTTGCTAAAGGTAATTTTTTATAAAAAACATCAATATAAATTAAACCATATAAGTAATATAAGTTCATTTAAATATTTTTTGCGTTACAAAGCCAGACGCACCGCAGTGCGTCTAACTCTAGACCGAAGAACTGCTATGTACACGGCAATTAAATGAACTTATATTACTTATATGGTTGAAAAAAAATTAAAATTTAAAAATCATGTCAAAGCTTAAAATAAATATCATTCTTTTTGGAATTGGGAATATCGGAAGTACTTTGATTAATCAGATTATTGAAAGTCAGGACTTTTTTCTCAAGAGTAAAAACGTCGATTTTCATTTTCCAATAATAACCAATTCAACTGTCGCTTTTTTTGAGAAAGAAGGAGTGGGATATTCTTGGGAAACCAATTTTCTGCAATTGGCCGTTCCGTTTAAGGTGAAAGATATTGTAGAATTTGCCAAAGAAAACGAATTCGAAAATTTGATTGCAGTCGATGCTACAGCTAGCAATGAACTGATTTATCATTACAATACGCTGATTGAAAACGGATTTAATATTGTTGCGGTCAACAAAAACGCCAATACGCTTCCGATTGACTTGTACAAAGAAATTCGTGAGAATCTGAAAAAACACGACAAAGAGTTTTTGTACGAAACATCGGTCGATACCGGAATTCCGATTTTGCAGACCTTAAGAGATTTGTATTATGCTGGCGAAAAAATTACAAAAATCAGAGGCGTTTTTTCGGATAATTTGAGTTATGTCTTTAATAGGTTCTCTGCAGACGATGTTTCGTTTTCGTCTGTTTTAAAAGATGCAAGCTTGCTCGGATTGATGCGTTCGACTTTTAAAGAAGATTTGTCAGGAAACGACACGGCACGAAAACTTTTGATTCTGGCACGAGAAATAGGAAAAGATTTTGACCTTTCAGATGTCGAAATTCTTCCTTTTATAACAGAAAAGCATTTGGAGAAAAATGGCGTATTGAATAAAGAGGCTCTGGATAAGTCATTTAAGATTGCGAAAATTACACAGGCTGAAAATCATGTTTTGCGTTATGTAGGTGAATTTGATGCGGCCCAAAATTCGCTTTCCGCCAAGCTGGTTTCTGAACCAATAGATTCTGCAATAGGTAAACTAAACGGAGCAGATACTGTTTTTGAAATTTATACACAGTCTTATGCCGATATCCCGATTGTGATTCGAAGTGCGTCTCCATGTAAACAAGCAATTTCTAGAGGAATCATAACGGATATTCTGAAAATTGCCGAAAAAATAAAGAATAAAGAAGCCGTCTGGCTTTAAAAAGTGCAAATGTTTTTAAGATTGTTCTTTGACAGAGTGATACTAGATTGCTTGTGAAATGTCTGTTTTTGTAGGATTTATGCTTAAGTTTGCTGTTTTTTGAATTTTGTAAGATGTTTTATAACGACAAAAAACACTTTTTAACGATTTTTGTAATTAAATTCCTGAATTTTATTTGTTTAATAAAAAAAATATTTGCATATTTGTTATACCCAAAAACTACTAGAAATCAAATGAACTTAAAAGTCAACAAAATGTTTAGTGCCATTTCGGTTATTGCCGAGGCTGGAGTGTCTATTGCTTAAAAGAATTGTAAGAAACAAATTTTATATGCAAAGCCTCCCAAACAATTTTGAGAGGCTTTTTAAATTATTAGAAATGCAGAATTTTTTAAAAATAACAAAATATAAATCACAGATGAACAAATCCGTACAGGTGAACAAGATGTTTGCTGTCGCATCTATTTGCGCACCCGTCTGATGATACTAAAAGTATAAATGAGTTTAAAAGCTTAAGCCCTTTTGGTATCTGAAATTCCAAAAGGGTTTTTTTATTCCCACAACGGATTTAACAAAAAAATAAAACAGAAATAAAGATTATAAAACAACTACTAAAACTTAAATATCATGAGCACATTGAACTACTTAGCAAAAACGATTTCTAATTTGAAAAATAAAAGGACAAAAAGAAACAATCCGCCACCAACAGAAGAATTGGCACACCCAAGATTCGGCATGAACGGTACAGCAGAAAATGCTACCAAAAAAACTCCGAATTCTTTATTGTTTTTGATGTACTCAAAAGAAAATGAAACGCTTTTTATTTAAAATAGAAAGAGACATAAACTAGGGTAAAACCTGCTTAATTTTACTGGGCAAATTGTTCGGTAATTTTTTGCGTACAATAGTTTCTCATTGAATTATGTTTAAGAAATCGACTAATCAGTTTCGATAAAATTTGCTTGTTTAAGAAATTAGTAGTTAATTTGCACCGTTAAGTTCAAAAACGTATTGAAATGTTATAAAGAAAGGAGGAGGGATTAGACCCGATGAATCCTTAGCAACCCTTCGTTAATTCGAAGAAGGTGCTGCATTCTACCACGCCCAACGTGGAAAGATAACAACAAGAATTTTTCTAGTTTACTCTAGACTTTCTTTCTAATATTTCCACATACAAATCAAAAAAATAGATTTGAAAATTGGAAAATAGACCAAGTCCCATTATAATTCAAGATTTCATCACAGAAAGTGGTGCAGTTTTTCATTCACTGCCTCTAAATTTTACGCTCGCCGGACAGCCGCTGCACAGCGCACCAATTGTTTTGGTAAATCATGCACTAACTGGAAATGCAGAAGTGACTGGCGAAAATGGCTGGTGGAGCGATTTAATCGGTGAAGGAAAAACTATTGATACTGCTGTGTACACCATTCTGGCCTTTGATGTTCCTGGAAACGGAAGCACGTCTTTCATCGTAGAAAACCATCTAGATTTTAAAGCCAGAGATATAGCTCGAATATTTATCGAAGGCTTAAAAACATTAAATGTAGAAAAGCTTTTTGCGATTATCGGCGGCTCTGTTGGTGGTGGAATTGCATGGGAGATTTTAGCTTTAGCGCCAAACATCACAGAACATTTAATTCCGATTGCAAGCGACTGGAAATCTACAGACTGGCTTATTGCAAACTGTTTTCTTCAGGAGCAGATTCTTAATAATTCTTCTAAACCTATCGAAGATGCCAGAATTCATGCCATGTTGTGTTATCGTTCTCCAGAATCATTCAAAGAAAAATTTCAGAGAACCATAAATCAGGATCTTTTGATTTTTAATATCGAAAGCTGGTTGGCGCATCACGGAAAAAAACTGCAGAAAAGATACCAGCTTTCTTCTTATAAGCTCATGAATCAGCTTCTTAAAACAATCGATATTACCAGAAATACGCAGAATTTCGAAAATCTATTATCTAAATCCAAAGCTTCAATTCATATCATTGGAATCAACTCAGATTTGTTTTTTACAGCCAAAGAAAATGTTGAGACTTATGAAGAGTTGAAGAAGTTTAAAGACAATGTTTTTTACAGCGAAATTGATTCGGTGCACGGACATGACGCTTTTTTAATCGAGTACAAACAATTAGACTATTTACTTGCCGGTATTTTTAAGGCAGAAACCATAAAAAAATAAAATGAAAGTATTAAAATTTGGAGGTAAATCACTATCAAACGGAGAAGGACTTAACAAGGTTGTCTCAATTATTACAGATAAAGTAAATCAGGGCGAGCAGATTGCTGTTGTGGTTTCTGCACGCGGAAATGCTACAGACGAACTAGAATTTATCTTGAGCATCGCTGCAAAAAACGGCAGCTACAAAGAATTGCTTGAAAACTTTAAAAAGTATCAGATTTCAGATTATCCTCATGTAGATTTGTCAGAAGAGTTCAATGTTCTGGATAAGCTTTTTGAAGGCGTTAGCCTTATTGGAGATTACAGCAACAAAATTAAAGACCAGATTTTGTCTAAAGGAGAATTGCTTTCTGCCAAATTATTGACCGCTATTCTGAAAGAAAAAGGAATTCCGGCCAATTTTGTCGATACAAGACATTTGTTAAAGACAGACTCGAAATTTGGCGATGCTCAGCCTTTAGAGCAACTTTCGAAGAAAAACGTAATCAATTATTTTAAGGAACATAACGGGAAAACCGTAAATATCGTAACAGGTTTCATTGGTTCAAACAACAACAACGACACCACAACTTTAGGAAGAAACGGAAGTAATTATACCGCTTCTTTGATTGCAAACTATTTAAATGCTGAAGAATTACAAAACTTCACGCATGTTGACGGAATTTATACCGCAAATCCGGATTTGGTTGCAGATGCCAAAAAAATCGAATTTTTATCTTTTAATGAAGCAAACGAATTGGCCAATTTTGGAGCAACAATCCTTCATGCCAAAACGATTATTCCGTTACTAGAAAAAAATATTCCGCTTCGAATTTTAAATACATTCAACCACGAAAATAGAGGAACTTTAATTACTTCAGATTCCACAAAAGAAGGAATCAAAACGCTTTCTGTTTTAGAAAACGTTTCGCTTGTAAATCTTGAAGGACGCGGATTGCTCGGAAAAGCCGGAGTAGATGCCCGTATCTTTAAGGTTATGGGAGATAATAATATTTCGGTCAGTATTATTTCACAAGGTTCTTCAGAGAGAGGAATCGGGTTGGTTGTGGCTACAGAAAAAGCAACAACAGCTATGGTGGAATTGGAAAAAGAATTTGAAAATGATTTTTACTCGAAAGATGTAAACCAGATTACGGTTACCGATAATGTTTCGGTTATTTCGATTATTGGTCAGGATTTGAGCACTTTCCATAAACCTTACACGGCTTTAATCAAAAATAAAATTGTTCCGATTTTATTCAACAATACAGTTACGGGTAAAAACGTGAGTTTGGTGGTGAAAAAATCAGAACTAAATAGAGCGTTGAGTGTAATTCATGGTGAAATTTTCGGAGTTTCTAAAAAAATCAACATTGCGATTTTCGGTCACGGATTGGTTGGCGGTACTTTAATCAATCAGATTTTAGAATCTGCAGCCGCAATCGAGAAACGTAAAGGCGTAAAACTGAATGTTTTTGCTATAGCAAATTCTAAAAAAGTGCTTTTAAATAAAAACGGAGCAACAGCTGACTGGAAAAATGAAATTCAGAAAGAAGGAAGAGAATATACTATTAACGATGTTATTGCTTACGCAAATGAGCATCATTTAGAAAACTTAATTGCAATTGACAACACTGCAAGTGCGTCGTTTGTAGAAAATTATATTTCGCTTATAGAAAGCAGTTTCGATTTGATTTCTTCTAATAAAGTAGCCAATACATTAAGTTATGGTTTTTACAAAGAAATCAGAAGAGCTTTGGAGGAAAACCAAAAGAATTATTTATACGAAACCAATGTTGGAGCAGGATTACCGTTAATCGACACGATTAAATTATTGCACCTTTCAGGAGAAAATATCACAAAAATTAAAGGAGTTTTCTCTGGGACATTGAGTTATTTATTTAATAATTTCTCTGCAAAAGATGCGCCTTTCAGCGAAATCTTGCAGGAAGCAATTGACAATGGATATACAGAACCAGATCCGCGTGAAGATTTATGCGGAAATGACGTTGGTAGAAAATTATTGATTTTGGCAAGAGAATTGGATTTGCAGAACGAGTTTGAAGAAATAGCAATTCAGAATCTTATTCCAGAGCACTTACGTGAAGGAAATGTTGCCGATTTCTTGTCAAAGCTAAAAGAATTTGACCCAATTTACGAGAAAATAAAAGCAGAACAACAGCCAAATCACGTATTGAGATACATTGGTGAATTGTCTGGAGATTTGCAGAATGACAAAGGAAATTTGGAAGTAAAATTAGTTTCTGTTCCGTCAGATACAGCTTTAGGCGGGCTAAAAGGTTCTGATTCGTTCTTCGAAATTTACACAGAATCTTACGGAGACCGTCCGATCGTTATTCAAGGTGCTGGTGCAGGTTCTGCAGTAACGGCAAGAGGAGTTTTTGGAGATATTTTGAGATTGTCGGACAAAGGATAATTTTAAAAGCGCAACAAAAGAAAGAAAAATCTTAAATTCGCAGTTTGATTAAATAGTTTTAAAAGTATGAAAAAGATTTTTGTTTTATTGTTGGTTTCAAATAGTATCATTGCCCAGATTTCTAATGTTATCAGGAATAAAGACAGTTATACTCAGGATGTTTTTCCTTATAAAGGAATTAGAGCAATTCAGATTGACGAGGTAAGTTCTGTTGGAAATGAGGATAATGTTTTTATTTTTTCTAAGATTGAAAAAAATGCTGTTCCTGATAAAATGTATTTTCAAAGGTTCACAAAAGAGAATGGTAAATGGGTTTTAAAATCAATTTTAGAAGTAAATCATAACGGAATTATTTCGTCTTGGGGAAGCCGAAAAGCTTTTGGAGATTATAATAAAGACAAAAGTGTTGACGCTCTTTTTATTTACGGATTATATGATGCCGCTTTTAAACAACAATCAGTTCATTTGATTTTTACTCAAAAAGATAAGATATATACTATAGAATCTAGTGTTTCGGATAATTTTGGAACAGACAAATTCTCTGATAATTTTAAAGCATTGGATGAAGAATCTAAAAAACAGGTTTTAGAATATTGGAATAAATTAGATAAAAAAGACAAATAACTTAGGAATAAATACCATGAAAGTAACTTTAAACAGAGTAAATGACGCATTTCATTTTAAAGTAAAAAATGAACGCGGACACGTAGTTGACGTTGATAGCAGAGCCGAATTTGGCGGAAGCGATTTAGGTGCAAGTCCAATGGAATTGGTTTTAATGGGAGTTGCAGGATGCAGTGCTATTGATATGATTTCGATTTTAAAAAAACAGCGTCAGGAGATTACTTCTTTTAACGCTGAGGTCGAAGGAACACGCGTTCAGATTGAGGAAGCAAAACCTTTTAAAGAAATCGATGTGGTTTTCTACTTAGAAGGAGAAATCAATCCGGAAAAAGCCAAAAAGGCGGCGCAACTTTCTTTCGAGAAATATTGTTCAGTTGCCAAAACAGTAGAGCCGACAGCAACCATTAGCTATAAAGTTGTCTTGAATAACGAGGCTTTGTAAATTAGATAATTAGTCAATTAAGGAAATTAGAAAATTTCTTTAGATAGTTTGAATTTTAAGTTTAGTAATAACTTGAAACATTAAACCTGAAACTTCAAACAAAAAAACAAAAAACAACACAATGAATACAGAAGAATTTGGTTTTGAAACACAGGCCATTAGAACACAATTAGAAAGATCACAATATTTAGAGCATTCGGTGCCATTATACTTATCCTCAAGTTTTGTATTTGAAGATGCCGAAGACATGCGTGCTTCTTTTACAGAAGAAAAAGAAAGAAATATTTACAGCCGTTTCAGCAATCCGAATACTACAGAATTTGTAGATAAGATTTGTAAAATGGAAGGTGCTGAGTCTGGTTATGCTTTTGCAACCGGAATGGCGGCGGTTTATTCAACATTTGCGGCCTTATTAGATGCGGGAGATCATATCGTTTCTGCGAGCAGTGTTTTTGGCTCTACTCATGCTTTGTTTATGACGTATTTCCCGAAATGGAATATCGAAACTTCTTATTTTGAGATAAGCAAACCAGAAACAATCGAAAGTTTTATCAAACCAAATACTAAAATATTATACGCCGAATCTCCAACAAATCCAGGAGTAGATGTTATCGATTTAGAATTGCTGGGGAATATTGCTAAAAAACACAACTTGATTTTAATTATCGACAACTGTTTTGCAACGCCATATTTACAACAGCCAATTAAATTTGGAGCACATTTGGTAATTCATTCTGCAACAAAATTAATCGACGGACAAGGACGTGTTTTAGGCGGCGTAACGGTTGGAAAAGCAGATTTGATAAGACAGATTTATTTGTTTTCTAGAAATACAGGGCCTGCTTTAGCGCCATTTAATGCTTGGGTTCTTTCAAAAAGTTTAGAAACATTGGCAGTTCGTGTTGATAGACATTGTGAAAACGCTTTAAAAGTAGCGGAGTTTTTAGAAAGTCATCCAAACGTAAACAGCGTAAAATATCCGTTTTTGAAATCGCATCCGCAATATGAAATTGCAAAAAAACAGATGAAGGCAGGTGGAAACATTATTGCATTCGAAATTAAAGGCGGTATCGAAGCTGGAAGAAAATTCCTGAATTCAATTAAACTCTGCTCGCTATCAGCTAATATAGGAGATACCAGAACAATTGTAACGCATCCTGCATCTACAACGCACAGTAAGTTGTCTGAAGAAGATCAATTGGCTGTTGGAATCACACAAGGTTTGGTTCGTGTATCGGTAGGTTTGGAAACTGTAGAAGATGTTATAGCAGATTTGAAGCAAGCGCTTAATTAGATTTAGGTTTTATCTTTAGATTTCAATTACTTACTATAAAGAAACGATTTTTAACTGTAAATTTATTACTGTTAAAAATCGTTTTTTGTTTTGTTGTTTGTATAGGTAAAAAGTATATTTTTGTCACCAAACAACCTAAATAAATTACTAACCTTAAAATTATAACAAACATGAATAAATCTACTTATGTTTTAGACGAAAAACTATTGGTGTCGGGAGCAGTACGATTTGTAAACTACCTATTAGATAATATTTTTATCCTTATATTGGTATTTATTTTTGGCTTCGTCATGGCAATCATAGCAAGCCTTTTTGGTCTAAACGGATTATTAATCTGGCTTGATAATATTGGTGACTTAGAAGGAAGGCTGCTTTTCATTTTGATTGCAGTTACGTATTACACAATCACCGAAGGTCTTCTTGGGCGTTCTTTTGGCAAATTGATAACAGGGACGGTTGTCGTAGACGAAAATGGTGTAAAGCCATCTTTCGGGACAATATTTAAAAGAAGTCTTTGCAGGATAATTCCTTTTGACGCGCTTACTTTCTTGTCGAGTTCAAGCAGAGGCTGGCATGACTCGATTCCGGGGACTTATGTAGTCAATAAAAAAGCTTTGGATGAAGAAGTTAAAAATTTTTACGAATTCAATTTAATCGGAGAAACTGAAGTAATTTGATAGGATTAGTAGAATTTAACTTTTAATTCTGTCATTTTTCATTTAAAAAGCCTATTTTTGTTCTATAATAATTTGTGGTAGTTTGATTAAGGGAAATAATCCGAAATCCATCCGATAATTAAGGGAACTGCAATCTAAAATGTAAAAATGCTTTCAAAGAAAACGAAATACGGAATAAAAGCTTTAACCTATCTGGCCAGACGAGAAAATAATGAACCTGTACAAATTGCTGAAATCGCTAAAAGTGAACATATTTCAATCAAATTTCTGGAAAGTATTTTGTTATTGCTGAGAAATTCTGGTTTTCTTGGAGCCAAAAAAGGAAAAGGCGGTGGTTACTATTTGATAAAAGATCCAAAAGATATCAGTATGGCCAAGGTCTATCGAATTTTAGAAGGGCCAATTGCACTTCTTCCGTGTGCCAGTCATAATTTCTACGAAAGATGCGACGACTGTGATGATGAATCTACCTGTGCTGCAAGACGCTTAATGACAGAAGTGAGAGATAATACACTTAAGATATTAGAAAGCAATTCTTTAGCTGATATAGCATTTTAAAAAGAATAAACCATATAAGTTATATAAGTCCATTTAATTAAGTCTTTACGCAAAGTCTAAATGAACTTATATAACTTATATGGTAAAAAAAATATCTTAAAATATCAATTTATACCCTACCATAAAAAGCATTACGGCTATTGCGTTTCTAAGCAATTGATCAGGCACTTTACCACTCAATAAACTACCAATAAAAATTCCAGGTAACGATCCCAGTAATAATTGTCCCAGTAAAATTAAATCTAGATTTCCCATAGAAGCGTGTCCAACTCCCGCAACAAGCGTTAAAGGAACGGCATGTGCAATTTCGGTTCCAACCAAACGAGGTGTTGGCAAAAGCGGATAAAGGAAAAACAAAGTTACGGTTCCGAGCGCTCCAGCTCCAATAGAAGTTAAGGTAACCGTTGCTCCCAATAAAACGCCAATACCGATAGTCAACATATTTTGCGTAGTGCTTTCGCTGTGAAATTTATCTCCAGCGTGTTTTTGAGAAAAATTTAGAAGTTTCTTTTTAAATATAATGGCAATAGAAGTAAATAGTAAAGCCCATCCTAAACTGTATTTAATAACACGATTTATAGTTTCGATATCAGTTTTAATGCTGTTTAAGATCCATAGAGTCACCAATGCAGCAGGAACACTTCCTAATGTAAGCCATCCAGTAATTTTCCAGTTGATATTGCCCTTTTTGTTATGAACAAATATGCCTCCAGCTTTTGTAAATGCTGCGTAAAGCAAATCGGTTCCAACGGCTTTTGTTGGGGGGATTCCGAAATATAATAATATAGGAGTCATAAGCGAACCGCCACCGACACCCGTTAATCCAACTATAAACCCAACAACTAAACCTGCAATTACAAGACCTATTTGAAAATCCATAAAGTAAAATTTTTGCCAAAAATAGGAAGTAATTTATAATAATCCTATCGATTTGGTAGACTATTTGTTAAATAATTTGAATCGGCTATTTAAAATAATGTTTATCAGGAGATTACTAATTATGTCTTTTGTGATTTGTTGTCATTTTTTAATGCTAAATGTATGTTTTGTACTAATTGTTTGGATTTCAGCAGTTTTTTAAAGTAAAAAAATCCATAAATCGCTTTGTAATTTATAAATAAGTATTACTTTTGCATAGTAATCTACTAAGCCGATAGGGTAATAGATTTTAGAATAAAAAAAATAAAATGAGTTTATCAATAGTACAGACCTTATTAGAAAAAACAAAAGACTTCTCTTTGGAGGAAACTTTGCGTTTTTTGGCTAAGGAATATCCAAATCAGGTTACTTTTTCGACTTCTTTTGGTCAGGAAGATCAGGTGATTACTGATTTCATTGCAAAAAGTAATACAGATATTACCATTTTTACCTTAGATACAGGGAGATTATTTCAGGAAACGTATGATGTTTTTCATAAAACATTAAAAAAATACAAAAGACCAATCGAGGTTTATTTTCCGGAAGCAGCATCAGTAGAAAAACTGTTGCAGGAAAAGGGCCCAAACAGCTTTTACGATTCTGTTGAAAATAGAAAAGAATGCTGTTTTATTCGAAAAGTGGTTCCGTTGCGAAAAGCTTTAGCAGGAAATGCTGTTTGGATTACAGGATTAAGAGCCGAGCAATCAGAAAACAGACAAGATTTAAGTTTGTTTGAATATGACGGAAACTTCGAAATCATCAAATTTAATCCGTTACTAAAATGGACTTTAGAAGAAGTTGAAACGTATTTGTCTGAAAACAATGTTCCGCAAAATGCTTTACACAAACAAGGTTTCGTAAGCATTGGATGCGCACCATGTACGAGAGCAATTTTCCCTGGAGAAGACATCAGAGCCGGAAGATGGTGGTGGGAATCAAGCCATAAAGAGTGTGGGCTTCACAGTGCGAAAAAAGAGTAAAGAAGCAAGAGTAAAGAGAATATAGAATATAGATTTTCAGTTCCGAAGGAACGATTCATATTGTAGCGTCGGGTTTTAACCCGATGGAGAGGTGGATAAGAAACGAAAGGTTTTTATTCGAAAAAAATTAAATAGAATATAGAATAAAGAGTGGAGATTTTAGATTAGGCGAAAAACTTGAAACTTTAAACCTGAAACAAAATTTTCACAACAAAATATCAAACAAAAAAACAATGAGTTCAGTATTAAAAACAAACGCTTTAGAGAGTGAAGCGATATACATTTTCAGAGAAGTAATTTCACAGTTTGACAAACCGGTTTTACTTTTCTCAGGAGGAAAAGATTCTATTACGTTGGTGCGTTTAGCGCAAAAAGCATTTTTCCCTGCTAAGATTCCGTTTCCTCTTTTGCACGTTGATACGGGACACAATTTCCCTGAAACGATTGCTTTCAGAGATAAATTGGTAGAAGAATTAGGTTTAGAGTTAATCGTTCGCAATGTTCAGGATGCTATTGATGAAGGAAAAGTAGTGGAAGAAACTGGAAAATATTCTAGTAGAAACAGCTTGCAAACAACAACACTTTTAGATGCCATTGAAGAATTTAAGTTTGATGCTTGTATTGGTGGTGCGCGTCGTGATGAAGAAAAAGCAAGAGCAAAAGAACGTATTTTCTCTGTTCGTGATGATTTCGGACAATGGGACGAAAAAAATCAAAGACCTGAGTTGTTTGATATTTTGAATGGAAAAATTGAAAATGGTCAAAACGTTCGTGTTTTCCCAATTTCAAACTGGACAGAATTAGATGTTTGGAGTTATATCGAAAAAGAAAAAATCGAGATTCCGTCAATCTATTTCTCACATAAAAGAAAAGTTTTTTTGAGAGACGGTTTAATCTGGTCGCATTCTCCTTTTGTGTACCAAGAAGAAGACGAACAAATCGAAGAAAGAATTGTTCGCTTCAGAACCGTTGGAGATATGAGCTGTACAGCGGCAGTTGAATCTTACGCAGCAACCATCGAAGAAGTGGTGGGTGAAATCAGGTCATCAACCATTTCTGAAAGAGGAGCCAGAATCGATGATAAACGTTCTGAAGCGGCGATGGAGAAAAGAAAACAACAGGGATACTTTTAGCCCCCTAACCCCCTAAGGGGGGAATTATTATGAGGACTAAAAAAGAAAAAAATATTTACTAATTAAAAATAAATCCAGCTCCCTCCCCTTTGGGGAGGGCTGGGGAGGGGCTTATGGACGTTTTAAAAATAGCAACAGCAGGAAGTGTAGATGACGGAAAAAGTACTTTGATCGGGAGATTATTGTACGATACAAAATCGTTGACAACTGATAAAATAGAAGCAATCGAAAAAAGCAGTAAACAAAAAGGATACGATTATTTAGATTTCTCTTTGGCAACTGACGGATTAGTAGCAGAAAGAGAACAAGGAATAACGATTGACGTTGCGCACATTTATTTTTCGACTGCAAAGAAAAGTTACATTATTGCCGATACTCCAGGACACGTGGAATATACAAGAAACATGGTTACAGGAGCTTCGACTTCTCAGGTTTCTATCATTTTGATTGATGCTAGAAAAGGAGTTATCGAGCAGACTTACCGTCACTTTTTCATCAATAATTTATTGAGAGTGAAAGAAGTAATCGTTGCCATTAACAAAATGGATTTAGTAGATTACTCAGAAGAAGTTTTCAATAAAATCAAAGCTGATTTTGAGGCATTAAATGCGAAAAGTACTTTCAAAGAGCAAAACGTAAGCTATATTCCGTTAAGTGCAATCAACGGTGGAAACGTGGTTGATAAATCGGAGAATATGCCTTGGTATAATGGTCAAACAGTTTTAGAACATTTAGAAGGATTGCATTCTCATGATGTTTACGAAGCAGGAAAAGCACGTTTCCCAGTTCAGACGGTTATTCGTCCAAAAACAGAAGAATACCACGATTTTAGAGGATACGCTGGAAAATTATACGGAAACTCAATTAAAGTTGGAGATGCTGTAACAGTTCTTCCTTCTTTAACAGAATCGACAATTACTAAAATTCACTTTTTCGATAAAACATTTGACGAAGCTACAGCAGGTTCTTCAATTACAATTGAATTAGAAAATGATATCAATGTAACGAGAGGTGATATGATTGTAAAATCAGATGAGCTTCCAAAAATTGAAAAAGATATTACGACAACAGTTTGCTGGATGGACAGTAAAAAACTGGTTGCAGGAACTAAATATTTGGTACAGCATAATACCAACAGAGTTTTAGCAAAAGTAGAAAGCATTAAAAATACTATTGCTACAGATTATTCAGGAACGACAGAAGCTTCGCAATTAGCAATCAACGAAATTGGGGAAGTTACAATCAAATTAAGCAAACCGTTATATTTTGATTCCTACAACGAAAACAAATCAAACGGAGCTTTCATCTTAATTGATACAGCAACAAACACAACAGCAGGAGTAGGATTCATTAGATAGTTTGTGGTTTTTAGTTGATAGTTCTTCTGTCAACAACCAACTATAAACAATCAACAACTAACTACAAACTAAGAGAAATGGAAAGTTTTAGAACAGAAATAGAAAATCCGGTAGTTCAGAAGGAGATTATCGAATTAGAAAAAAAGATTCACTTATTCCGTGGAGGAAAAATTGATGATGAGCGTTTTCGTAGTCTTCGTTTAGCACGTGGAATCTACGGTCAGCGTCAGGAAGGCGTTCAGATGATTCGTATCAAATTGCCTTATGGAAAAGTAACCAGCGAGCAATTAGTACGTATCACGCAAGTTTCAGACAAATATTCTACAGGACGTTTGCATATTACAACACGTCAGGATATTCAGATTCACTATGTAAGCTTAGACAGAACTCCTGAGCTTTGGGCAGATTTGGCTAAAGACGATATTACGCTTCGTGAAGCTTGTGGAAATACAGTAAGAAATATTACAGGAAGCGAATTGGCTGGAGTTGATGTAAACGAACCATTTGATGTTTCGCCTTATGCACACGGACTTTTTCAATACTTGTTAAGAAACCCAATTTGTCAGGAAATGGGACGTAAATTCAAAATTTCGTTCTCTTCTTCAGACGAAGATACCGCTTTGAGCTATTTACACGATTTAGGATTTATTCCGAAAATCAAAGACGGACAAAAAGGTTTCAAAATCATGTTTGGTGGAGGTTTAGGTTCTCAGCCAGCACATGCGGAATTGCTTTCGGAGTTTGTTCCCGTAAACGAAATTATTCCAACAGCAGAAGGAATCATTCGTATTTTCGACCGATACGGAGAACGTGCCAAAAGAATGAAAGCACGTATGAAATTCTTAATCAAGGAAATGGGGAAAGACGCTTTCCTTGATTTGGTTGAAAAAGAGAAAAAAGCCATCGCTTTTGAAACATACGAAATTGATACAACCGCTTTTGACGGACCAATTACAGAGCCGTTATTAGAAGTTCCGCAAGTTACAATCGAAGATACAGAAGCGTATGAAGCGTGGAAAAAATCGAATGTAATCAAGCAGAAACAAGACGGTTATTATGCTATCGGAATCAAAGTTTTATTAGGAGATTTTTATACGGATAAAGCAAGATTATTAGCCGATTTAATCAAGAATTACGGAGCAAATGAATTGCGTTTTTCATTGCGTCAAAATATTGTAATACGAAACATAAAAGAAGAGAATTTACCTTTCTTTTATCAAGAATTAGCCAAACTTGACTTTGTTCAATTAGGATATAATTCAGTTGGAGATATTACGGCATGTCCAGGAACCGATACTTGCAACTTGGGGATTGCAAGCAGTACTGGTATTGCCGAAGAATTAGAAAGAGTTTTAAAAACAGAATATCCTCAGTATTTAAACAACCGCGAAATCGAAATTAAAATTTCTGGCTGTATGAATGCCTGCGGACAGCACAATATGTCTGCAATTGGATTCCAGGGAATGTCTATCAACTCAGGAAAAGTAGTGGCTCCGGCTTTACAAGTTTTATTAGGTGGAGGAAGATTAGGAAACGGAGCAGGACGTTTTGCTGACAAAGTAATTAAAATTCCAAGCCGTAGAGGACCAGATGCTTTGCGTACCATCTTAAATGATTTTGATGCAAATGCAAACGGAGAAAAATTCCTAAACTATTACGACTTAAAAGGAGAAAAATATTTCTACGAAATCTTAAAACCTTTCGCAGACGTTACCAATTTGACAGAAGCTGATTTTGTGGATTGGGGTAACGCAGACAATTACGTAAAAGCAGTTGGAGTTGGAGAATGTGCCGGAGTGGTAATCGATTTAGTGGCGACATTATTGTTTGAGGCTAAAGAGAAATTGATTTTGGCTCAGGAATCTTTTGACGAGAAAAAATGGTCAGATGCGATTTACCATGCTTACGCAGGATTTGTAAACGGTGCAAAAGCATTGTTATTGGCAGAAAACCAAAAAACAAATCACCACGCAGGAATCGTAGACTTGTTTGATACTATTTTTATCGATACCAATAAAATCGAATTGAATTCAACTTTTAAAGACTTGGTTTACCAAATCAATAAAAATGAACCATCTGAAGCTTTCGCTAAAGATTACATTGCTCAGGCAGTAGTTTTCTTTGATAAAATCGAAACTTTCAGAGCACAGGAATTAGCAAATGCATAATATAAAACCCAAAATAACTTTAGTCGGTGCAGGTCCGGGCGACCCCGATTTACTGACGCTCAAAGCTGTAAAAGCATTGGCTGAAGCAAATGTGGTTTTATACGACGCTTTGGCCAACGAGGAAATTCTGGATTATGCACCCAAAAATGCCATTAGAATTTTTGTTGGAAAAAGAATCGGAAATCATGCCTACACACAGGAGCAAATCAATCAGTTGATTGTAGATAATGCGCTGACATACGGAAACGTGGTGAGATTAAAAGGTGGAGACCCGTTTATTTTTGGAAGAGGCGGAGAGGAAGTTGATTTTGCAGAAAGTTTCGGAATCGAAACCATTATGGTTCCGGGAATTTCATCAGTAGTTGCAGTTCCGGCAAGTCAGGGAATTTCGATTACAAAACGTGGAGTTTCAGAAAGCTTTTGGGCAATTACGGGAACAACTTCAGATAGAAAATTATCTTCAGATGTAGCTTTAGCGGCACAATCATCTGCAACCGTTGTGATTTTGATGGGAATGCACAAATTGCCTCAAATCATCGATTTGTTTCAGAAAGAAGATAAAGGAAATTTACCCGTTGCCATCATCCAAAACGGAACAACAGCAGAAGAAAAAGTGGGAGTTGGAACTGTAGATTCGATTTTAGAAGTTGTAAAACAAAAAGAATTAGGTTCTCCGGCAATTATTGTTTTAGGCGAAGTTGTCCGTGAAAGCAACAAGTTAAAAGGTTTTTACGAAGAATTTCTATCAAAAGAAATCGCAAGATAACTTTAGAATTTAACCATTAAGAGCATGAAGTTAATAAAGCGATGCTTAATCTTTCTTAATAATGGTAAAAATAAAATTAAGAAAAGCTCTTAATTTTTAAAAAGATATATTAAAGAACAAAAAGGTATAATTTTGTTTAGATGAAATTAAATTAAAATGGAACAAAACGAATTATATCCCATATTTCTAAAGCTTCACAATTTAAATGTCTTGATTGTAGGCGGAGGAAATGTAGGTCTGGAAAAGCTTTCTTTCTTGCTCAAGTCAAGTCCGAATGCAAATGTTGAGGTAGTGGCAAAAGAATTTCATTTAGAAATAAAAGTTCTGGCCGAAAAACATCCTTCGATAACATTGACAAGGTCGAAGTTCAAAAAGAAAATGCTTAAAAAACGTCACATGGTAATTGCCTGTACAGACGATTTGAAAGTCAATAAAAAGGTTTACGATTTAGCCAGAAAGCGTTATCTGATTTGCAATATAGCCGATACACCCGATTTATGCGATTATTATTTGGGCGGAATCGTAACAAAAGGAAATGTAAAAATCGCCATTTCAACAAATGGAAAATCACCAACAACAGCAAAAAGATTGCGTGAGTTTTTCGAAGAAGTAATTCCTGAAGATATCAATCAAATGGTTGAGAATCTGAATGAATATAGAAAAACGCTTAAAGGTAATTTTGAAGAAAAGGTTAAAAGAATGAATGAGATAACCGATTCATTGAAAAACAAGGAATTGTAAGAGTTCCGGAGGAACGTTTCATATTGTAGCGTCGGGTTTCAACCCGATGTACGCGTGATAATAACGTTGGATTTTAATCCGCGGTATACATGATAACAGCATTGGTTTTCAATCCAATGGTTTCGGAATTTTTAAATTAAAAAATAAAGAGTAAAAAAGTTTCGGAAAGAAATTAATGATAAAAATCATTGAAAGTACAAGGATTTATTCGTTTCTTTGCGTTATTAAGAATGATTATAAACAACAACATAATGATTAAAACAGATATACTTATAATTGGAGCAGGCCCAACAGGTTTATTTGCCGTTTTTGAGGCAGGATTGTTAAAATTAAAATGCCATATTTTAGATGCACTTCCACAACCAGGAGGACAACTTTCAGAGTTATATCCTAAAAAGCCTATCTATGATATTCCTGGATTCCCAGAAGTATTAGCCGGAGATTTAGTTGACGGATTAATGGAGCAAATCAAACAATTTGAGCCGGGATTTACTTTAGGAGAACGTGCCGAAACAGTTGAAAAGCAAGAAGACGGAACATTCATTGTAACCTCAAACAAAGGAACTAAATTCCACGCGCCGGTTATCGCAATCGCTGGAGGATTAGGAAGTTTCGAGCCTCGTAAACCACTTATCGAAGATATCGAGTTTTATGAAGATAAAGGAGTAAAATACTTCATCAAAAATCCTGAGAAATTCAGAGATAAAAGAGTTGTAATTGCAGGAGGAGGAGACTCAGCGTTAGACTGGTCAATTTTCTTGGCAAACGTAGCTTCAGAAGTAACTTTAATCCACAGAAGAAACGAATTCAGAGGAGCTTTAGATTCTGTAGAAAAAGTACAGGAATTAAAATCAGCAGGAAAAATCAAATTAATCACTCCTGCAGAAGTTGTTGGAATCAACGGTGCTGAGCACGTAGAGTCATTAGACATCGAAGAAAACGGAGCACACCGTAAAATCGAATGCGACTATTTCATTCCACTTTTCGGATTAACACCAAAATTAGGTCCAATTGGAGACTGGGGATTAGAAATCGAGAAAAATGCTATTAAAGTAAACAATGCATTAGATTACCAAACTAACATTCCGGGAATCTTCGCCATTGGAGACGTAAACACATATCCAGGAAAATTAAAGTTAATCCTTTGCGGTTTCCACGAAGCAACTTTAATGTGCCAAGCTGCTTACTCAATCATCAACCCAGGTAAAAAATGCGTATTGAAATATACAACAGTTTCTGGTGTAGACGGTTTCGACGGAACTCGTAAAGAGGCGCCGAAGGCAGTTGTGAAGGCGATAGTTTAATCTGAGGTGCTGAGGTTCTAAGGAACTGAGGTTCTAAGGTTTTTTATATAGAAAGCTCAAACTTTTAGTTTGGGCTTTTTTTTGTATAAAATTGTGCGTGATTTCAAACAGGAATTTCAATTTTTATTACTGATTATTCACATTTTAATAAATCAGAAAAATGTAATTAATTCCAATACTACGACTGCATTGTTGAAACATCTTCAATAAAAGCATCTTATAAGCTTAACATCTTAGCAACTTCAAGTTAATATTAATCCTTTAGAAGCTTAGTAGCTTTGTATTAAAAATAAAAAAAATGGTTTTCAGTATTTGAATAACCAGTATAAAATGTTAACTTTAAGAAAGTATTAAATAAATTATCTATTATGAACAATTGGAATGAAGAACAACTACTCGAAGAAAAGGCAAAAATTGACAATGAGATGAATATGACAGATAATGAATTTACGGATCATCAAGAAGTCATTGATACATTTCTAAAATGGGACAGAAGTTTTTAAACAAAGCATTTGATTTTCTGCCCTATACACTCTTTTTTTTGAGTGAAGAATTAGAAAGATAGAAAAGCTCAAACCATAGATGTTTGGGCTTTTTTTGTTCATCACGCAGAATCCCAGAGGGATGAAATGTTTTCGTTTTCATAGAGCTCCGTCGGAGCGAAATATATGTCGCTCCGTTGGAGCTTTTGCGTTGTGCTAATTGTTTTTCTATAAATATTATACTCCTCCGGAGCTGAACAATATATCAAAAAATGTATAAAACACAGGCTATATTTGAATAACAAGGGTCAATCTTTAAATGTAGCCCATTAGAACCTTGGCATCTCAGAACCTAAAAAAATCTTATCTTTGTTTATAAATTTTGATTATCATGAATTTAGAAGCTAGAAAATATCAGTTTATTCAGGAGTTGGTAAAGGTAGAAGACGAGCGTGTTTTAGAAAAACTTGAATTGGTTTTGAAAGCAAATCAAAGTGATTGGTTTAGTGAATTATCAGAATCAGAGAAAATCGAAATCCAGATTGGACTAGACCAAGCTGAAAAAGGAGAAGTTATAAGCCACGAAGATGTTATGAAAAGATTTTCGAAATGGCATTAAAATTTATATGGACAAAACAAGCCGTAAAAGGATTTAATAAAGTTGTTGATTATCTTGAAGCAAAATGGACACAAAAGGAAATTTTAAACTTAGAAAATAAAATCCAGCAAGTAATAAACCAAATCAATCTCAACCCAAATCAATTTCCAAAATCCGAGAGAAATACTTCTCTGCATAAAGCTATTGTAGACAAAAACAATTATTTGATTTACAGCATTGACAAAGAATCCAATATCATAACAATTATCAATTTTAGAGGAACCAAACAAAAGCCTAAACACTAAAAAGAATAAAGCTCAGCTTATTATAAAGTTTGAGCTTTATTTTTTAGAAGTCGAACATAGCCAGTGGTTTCAACCACTGAAACGCAACGAATAGACGCAACGAATAATCAATGGGAATGAAAACAATACGTTCCCTGTGGTTGAAACCACGCTATATTTGAAAAACAGAAGCTAAAAAAACCTTAGAACCTTAGCATCTTAGCCCCTCAGAACCTTAGAAAAAAACATTTGCAAATCGAAACCCTATTTCATACCTTTGCACTGTTCTTAAAATTATTGTCAGTTATCACGAAAGGCGGAGGGACAGACCCAATGAAACCTTAGCAACCCTTTACTATAAAGAAGGTGCTAAATTCTACTTTTTACATTTTCCAGTATTAAAGATAGATAACACAAATACATACAGTATTTCTCAAAACTTTTCCAGACAACATACAATATTTACAGAAGCAATTCAGTAGAAGGAGCGAATCATTGGCGCATTTTTGCAGTCAATAGTTCCCGCTTTCGCCTATATCTCTCCATTTCATTACGAGGATATCGGCTCAATCGGGGCTAATGAGCCAGCAATAGTGAGTTTTTTGGAATTAATGTGAATCAAAAATACGTATCCTAACAGGTTTCCAAAACCTGTTAGGTATGTTTTAATAATAGAATAAAAAACTTGGCGCCTTAGCGTCTTAGTGGCAAAACAACATGGCAATAACAATTCAAGAAGCAATAAAAAAAAATATCCTAATCCTTGACGGAGCAATGGGAACAATGTTGCAACGCTATAACTTCTCCGAAGAAGATTTCAGAGGAGAGCGTTTCAAAGATTTCCCACATCCGTTAAAAGGAAACAACGATTTACTATCCCTAACACAACCACAAGCGATTCGCGATGTACACGCCGCTTATTTTGAAGCAGGTGCTGACATCGTCGAAACTAATACCTTCTCAGGAACGACAATCGGTATGGCCGATTATCACATGGAAGATTTGGTTTACGAGTTAAACTACGAATCGGCAAAAATCGCAAGACAAGTTGCCGATGAGTTTACCGCAAAAAATCCCGAAAAACCACGTTTCGTAGCCGGTTCAATCGGACCGACAAACCGTACGGCAAGTATGTCGCCAGACGTAAACGACCCAGGTTACAGAGCCGTAACTTTCGATGATTTACGAATCGCTTACAAAGAACAAGCAGAAGCTTTAATGGATGGAGGTTGTGATTTGCTTTTAGTAGAAACGATTTTTGATACTTTAAATGCAAAAGCAGCACTTTTTGCCATCGAAGAAGTAAAAGAAGAACGCAATCTGGATATTCCAATCATGGTTTCAGGAACAATTACAGATGCTTCAGGAAGAACACTTTCAGGGCAGACAGTTGAAGCGTTTTTGATTTCGGTTTCGCATATTCCGTTATTAAGCGTAGGATTCAATTGCGCTCTTGGAGCCGATTTGTTGAAACCGTATTTGAAAACATTAGCGCACAACACCAGCTTTAATGTTTCAGCGCATCCAAATGCTGGATTACCAAACGCTTTCGGACAATATGACGAAACACCAGAACAGACACAAGCATTCATTAAAGAATATTTAGAAGATAATTTAATCAATATCATCGGTGGTTGTTGCGGAACAACTCCGGACCATATCCGATTAATGGCTGAGGTTGCGAAGGATCATAAACCAAGAGTGGCGCCAGTTTTTGAGTAACGTTTCCTGCAAGGTTTTCAAAACCTTGTAGGTATAATTTTGTTGAGGTATAAAATCAGAAACCTGTAAGTTTTTGAAAACCTTTTAGGCTATATGAGATAAAAATTCCCAAGGAACAATGCGTATAAAAGTTTCTAAAATTTTGAAAAATTAATGAAGATAGTATTTATAATAATTGGTGTAATAGTTTCAGCGATAATACTATTCGCGATTTACAGATTTATTGTTGTTAATATTCAAAATAAAAAATTAAATAAAGTCAGGTTTCAACGAATTGAACCAATTTATGAGAAGTTAAGAAATGGAAAAGAATTGACAAGAGAAGAAGTTTTGCCTTTTGCTTCTAATATATTGACAAGAGAATCAACTTATCAATTATTGTGGGAATATAAAAAGACAGAATTGTTTCCAGAATTTTATCATACAATTGAAAAAGGAGCGGAAAGTCACTTAGCAAATTGGCTTGAATTTCCAACCGAATTAGATGCTTGCCCTGATAAAATAGAACTTGAAGAAAAAGTTAGAATAGATTTCGATGGCAATAATGTGTTTTATTATGTATTTAAATTTTTAACTAATGAACCGCATTGGGCATCAAAAAATGGATGGATGTTTGGAGTGGTAGGTCCCTATTTTGATGATAGCCAGCCATATGATTCAGCAGGAGCTACTTTTAGTAGATTGACACCAAAAGAAAGTGGAATTTCTGTTGAGGATGAGGTAAAATGGGTTCATGAAAATATTTCAATGAGAAGATAATTTTTTATGAATCCAAGTTTGCGTGAGGGATAGAAGTGAAAAGCCCGCAGTCTCGTCTTTTGACGAGACGAGGACTTGTAACGGATAGCCCGATTCGCCGCGGCGAAACACGCCCAAAATATTAAAAAGATTACAGGTTTAAAGACCTAAAAAAATATAGAATAAAAAAACTCAGAATCTAAACATCTTAGAATCTCAGTAACTTAAAAAAAAAATGACAGAAAAAAGAAGAGACCTTGTATTATCAGGATTAGAACCGTTGATTATCACGCCGGAAAGTGTTTTCGTGAACGTTGGTGAGCGTACGAATGTAACGGGTTCAAGAAAATTCTTGAGACTAATCAAGGAAGAGAAATACGACGAGGCACTTGATATTGCAAGACAGCAGGTAGAAGGCGGAGCACAAATCATCGATATTAATATGGATGAAGGAATGCTTGACGGAGTTACGGCAATGACTAAATTTTTGAATTTAATTGCTGCAGAACCAGACATTTCGAGAGTGCCAATTATGATTGACAGTTCGAAATGGGAAATCATCGAAGCCGGTCTAAAAGTAGTACAAGGAAAAAGCGTTGTAAACTCGATTTCGTTAAAAGAAGGAGAAGAAGCGTTTATTCACCATGCCAAATTAATCAAACGTTACGGAGCTGCGGCGATTGTCATGGCTTTCGACGAAGTTGGCCAGGCGGATAATTACGATCGTCGTGTAGAAATTTGTGCGCGTTCGTATGATATTTTGGTAAACAAAGTTGGGTTTCCTCCACAGGATATTATTTTCGATTTGAATATTTTCCCAGTTGCAACGGGAATGGAAGAGCATAGATTGAACGCATTGGATTTCTTTAGAGGAACAAAATGGGTTCGTGAAAATTTGCCGCATGCACATATCAGCGGTGGTGTAAGTAACGTTTCGTTCTCATTTAGAGGAAATGATGTTGTTCGTGAAGCGATGCACTCAGTATTCTTATACCATGCGATTAAAAACGGAATGACAATGGGAATCGTAAACCCAGAAATGCTGACAATTTATGATGATATTCCGAAAGACTTATTAGAATACGTTGAAGACGTAATTTTAGATAGACGTGATGATGCAACCGAAAGACTTTTGGATTTTGCTGAAAGCGTAAAAGGCGAGGCAAAAAGCGATGAAAAAGCGGTTCAGGAATGGCGTTTTGGAACTGTTCAGGAGCGTATTACGCACTCGCTTGTGAAAGGAGTTGATACTTTTATTGAAGAAGATGTTGAAGAAGCACGTTTGGCAGCAACTAAACCAATCGAGGTTATTGAAATCAATTTGATGGCTGGAATGAATGTAGTTGGAGATTTATTCGGAAGCGGAAAAATGTTCCTACCACAGGTAGTAAAATCGGCTCGTGTAATGAAAAAAGCCGTGGCTTATTTATTGCCTTTTATCGAAGCCAGCAAACAAGCCGGAGACAAACAAGGAAACGGAAAAATCCTGATGGCAACTGTAAAAGGAGACGTTCACGATATTGGAAAAAACATTGTTTCGGTAGTTTTGGCTTGTAATAATTACGAGATTGTCGACTTAGGAGTAATGGTTCCTCCGGAAAAAATTATTTCTGCTGCAATTGAACACGAAGTGGATATCATCGGTTTAAGCGGACTGATCACGCCTTCGCTTGACGAAATGGTGTATCTGGCCAAAGAATTAGACAAACAAGATATTAAAATCCCGATTATGATTGGTGGAGCAACAACTTCGCGCGCCCATACCGCCGTGAAAATTGCACCGCAGTACAGAGAAACGGTAATTCACGTAAACGATGCTTCGAGGGCGGTTACGGTTGCTGGAAATCTGTTGGATCATAATAGAAAAATATATGCGGCAGGTATTCGTGCAGAATACGATTCGTTTAGAGAGACGTTCTTAAACCGTTCGAGAGACAAAAATTTCCTGACAATTGAAGATGCGCGTAAAAACAAATTACCATTGGATTGGAGCGAATATACTCCAGTTAAACCAAAAGTTATTGGTGCTCAAACCATCGAAGTAGAATTGGATGTTTTAGTTCCGTATATCGACTGGACACCGTTTTTTCAGACATGGGAATTGTACGGAAAATATCCGGCAATTTTAACGGATGAGGTTGTGGGTAAAGAAGCGACTTCTGTTTTTAACGATGCTCAGGCCATGCTGAAAGTAATTTTAGCAGAGAAAAAACTGAAGGCAAAAGGTATTTACGGAATTTTCCCTGCGAATCAGGTTGATGATGACGATATCGAATTGCGTGATGAAAATGGAAAAGTGTTAGAGAAGTTTTTGACTTTAAGACAACAATCACAAAAAACAAAAGGTGCTCCAAACATCGCTTTGGCCGATTTTATTTTGCCAAAAGAAAGTGGCGTAACCGATTATATGGGAGCTTTCTGCGTAACAACTGGTTTTGGTGTTGACGAATGGGCAGCGGAATATGAAAAGAATCTGGACGATTATAATTCGATTATGGTTAAAGCCCTTGCGGATCGTTTTGCTGAGGCTTTCGCCGAATATCTTCACGAGCGAGTGCGTAAAGATTTCTGGGGTTACGATTCAGAAGAATCATTAACTAATGAAGAATTGATTAAAGAGAATTATAAAGGAATTCGCCCTGCGCCAGGTTATCCGGCTTGTCCAGATCACTTGGAGAAACCAACAATATGGAAGCTTTTAGATGTTGAAAAACAAATTGGAGTAAAGCTGACGGAAAGTATGGCGATGTGGCCAGCTTCATCGGTTTCAGGATATTATTTCGGAAACCCGAAAAGCCGCTATTTCGGACTTGGAAAAATAAAAGAAGATCAGGTTACAGATTACGCCAAACGCCGAAATGTACCGCTGGATTACGCAATGAAATGGTTAAACCCTAATATAGCAGATTAATAAAAGTTATTTTGGTTTCAGGTTTCAGGTTTCAAGTTACACAGAGAACTTGAAACCTGGAACCTGAAACCTGAAACAAAAAATAAATAATGAAAGTAACAGAACATATAGAAAACGCCAAAGGAAAAACATTATTCTCATTTGAAATTATTCCGCCTCAAAAGGGGAAAAGCATTCAGGAATTATACGATAATATTGATCCGTTGATGGAGTTTAATCCGCCATTTATTGATGTAACGACTTCTCGTGAAGAGTACATTTATATTGATAAAGGTAACGGACTTTTGGACAAAAAACTAACTCGTATGCGTCCAGGAACGCTTGGAATTTGCGCTTCTATAAAACATAAATACAATGTAGATACGGTACCGCATTTGCTTTGCGGTGGTTTTACCAAAGAAGAAACCGAATACATGCTGGTTGACTGTCATTATTTAGGAATCAATAACGTAATGGCGCTTCGCGGAGATGCTATGAAAGACGAACAGTCTTTTACGCCAAAAGCAGGAGGAAATCATTACGCAGTTGATTTGGTTAAACAAATTAAAGATTTAAACTGCGGGCAATACCTTCACGAAGTAATCGATACCGATAACAAAGCCGATTTCTGTATTGGTGTTGCTGGTTATCCTGAAAAACATTTAGAATCACCTTCTTTGCAATCGGATTTAAAAAGATTAAAAGAAAAAGTAGACGCAGGAGCTGATTATGTTGTTACGCAAATGTTTTTTGACAATGCTAAATATTTTGCTTTCGTAGAAAAAGCAAGAGAAATGGGCATCACAATTCCGATTATTCCTGGCATTAAACCAATCGCTGTTCAAAGACATTTACAGGTTTTACCACAGATTTTCAGAATCGATTTGCCAGAAGATTTAATCGATGCTGTTGACAAATGCAAAAACAACGCTGAAATCAAACAAGTCGGAATCGAATGGGCGATTCAGCAGTCATTAGAATTAAAAGCCGCAGGAGTTCCGTTTTTACATTATTATTCAATGGGTAAATCTGAGAATATCCGCCAGATTGCAAGTCAGGTTTTTTAAGGTCTTTGCGCGATATAACGTTTGTTTTGTCATTTCGACCGAAGGGAGAAATCACACGCGGGATTCGATAAAGATTGGCGACTTTCTGTGCGGAGTTTCTAGTGTGATTTCTCCCTTCGGTCGAAATGACAAAAAAATTGGAATTTGGAATTTTTTTAATTGAAATTTTAAAAATCATGAAACAAGAAGAACTACAAGCCATAGCCTCTCAATTAAAACATCCATCGGGAGAAAAAGGAATTGAAATGGGGAATATGATGAACGAAACGAACATCAATATGACCAAACATTCAATTCTGAATCTAAATATTTCAAACGAAAACACAATTCTGGAACTGGGCCACGGAAACGCGGGCCACGTTGAATTTCTGTTTGAACAAGCCGAAAAACTAAAATATTACGGACTGGAAATGTCAGAACTAATGTTTCAGGAAGCGCGCCAAATCAACCGTAATTTTGTTTCCCAAAAGCAGGCTTTCTTTTCACTTTATGATGGAAAAAGCATTCCTTTTGAAGACGAATTATTTGATAAAATATTTACCGTAAATACGATTTATTTCTGGCAGAAACCCGAAGAATTACTTTCGGAAATCTACAGGGTTTTAAAACCAAATGGTACTTTCTGTCTGACATTTGCTGAAGAAGATTTTATGAAAAAACTGCCTTTTACACAGTTTGAATTTGAATTGTACAGCACCGAAAAAGTGCAGGAATTAATCAAAAAATCAGATTTTAAAATCGTTTATACCGAAACACAGACAGAACAAGTAAAAAGCAAAACCGGCGAATTGGTTGAAAGGGCTTTTACGACTATTGTGTTAGAGAAATAGTTTTTTTTGCCACAGATTGCACAGATTAAGAGGATTTCTTTTGCCGCTAATTTCACAAATTTCCACTAATTAATTTGTTCATTTTAAAATCTGTGTAAATCACTTTAATCTGTGGCGGAAAAAAAATCTTAGCAGTTTTTTAAGTACTTTCATTCTTTATTATTAACCTTTCTGAATTATAATTCTCTACGATTATGGAAGTTAAGAAAATCAATTTTTTGCAGAGTTACAGCAGTATTTTATGGCTTCTTGGGGGAATCATAATCGGAAGTGTTTTCGGGTTAGTATTTGGAGAAGATGTGCTGATCATAAAGCCGTTGGGAGATATTTTTCTGAATTTGCTTTTTACTGCCATTATTCCACTTATCTTTTTTACAATTGGTTCATCAATTGCAAATTTGGAACGAACAGAAAAATTGGGAAAACTGTTTGTTATCATGTTATTGGTTTTTCTCGCTACAATTTTAATCTCAGCAATTGTAATGATTAGTGCCGTTTATCTTTTTCCGATTCATGAAGATATTGCGATTGCCAAAGTTCCGTTTGAAGAAGTAGCATCAGAATCGGCAGGAGATCAAATTACGAAGCTGCTTACTGCCAATGATTTCTTCGAATTGTTATCCCGAAAAAGCATGCTGGCATTTATTATTTTCTCTTTATTAGTTGGTTTTGCCACATTACAATCAGGCGAAAAAGGGAATGCTTTCAAGAGTTTTTTGGATTCAGGAAACGAGGTAATGAAACAGCTTTTGAACATTATCATGAAATTGGCGCCAATAGGTTTAGGAGCTTATTTTGCTTATCAAGTTGGAGTTTTTGGACCACAATTACTGGGCGTTTATGCAAAACCAATGGCGGTTTATTATGCAGCTTGTATTTTCTATTTCTTTGTATTTTTCAGTTTATATGCGTTTGTGGCTGGCGGGATAAAGGCTTTTAAAGTTTTTTGGACCAATAATATAGAACCTTCATTAACGGCAGTAGGAACCTGCAGCAGTATTGCCACTATTCCGGCCAATTTAAAAGCAGCAGAAAAAATGGGAATTCAATCACATGTCAGGAATTTAGTAATTCCGCTTGGAGCGCCTTTGCACAAAGACGGTTCAAGTATGTCGTCCATCTTAAAAATAACCTTTTTGTTTGCTATGTTTGGAAAAGATTTTTCAGATCCAATGACGATTCTTCTCGCTTTAGGAATTACAATTGTAGTTTCGATTGTCGAAGGCGGAATTCCAAATGGAGGTTATATTGGTGAAATTCTAGCCATTACCGTTTACGGTTTCCCAATGGAACAAGCTTTACCAGTTGCCATGATTCTAGGAACTCTAGTCGATCCAATTGCGACTTTATTAAATGCCAACGGAGATGTAATCTGTTCTATGATGGTTTCTAGGTTCTCCGAAAAAACAAAATGGTAACTAGATTTTAAAAATCCCAAATCTTAAACTCCAAATCCCAAAATCTGCCGAAGATCAAATCAGCAGTTCTTCAAATAAAAAATTATATCTAATCTGTTTTCATCTGAATCAATCAGCATGAAACCTAATACTCCATACTATGAATTCAATATTACAACAAGATCTCAATAACTTCGAAAATATTTTAGAAAAGGCAAAACAACAAGGAATCGATTTTCTGAATAATCTAGAAAATATTCCAACTTCAAATAAAAATACACTTGATCCAAAACGCAGTTTGAACGAATTGGGTTTAGGTTCTGATGAAGCTTTAAAAGAGTTTAAAGATCGTTTGGCTCCTTTATTGGTTTCGTCTCCAGGACCTCGTTATTGGGGATTTGTAACGGGCGGATCAACACCGGCTTCTATTGTTGGCGATTGGCTGGCATCGGTTTACGATCAAAATACGCAATCGGTAACTTCTCAAGGAGGAAATTCGGCTTTAATCGAATTGGAAACAATTAATTTATTACTGCAGTTATTGGAACTTCCAGACTCCTTTTTGGGCGGATTTGTGACTGGAGCTACAATGTCCAATTTTACGAGTTTAGCAGTTGCTAGACAATGGTTTGGAAAACAATTTGGAAAAGATTTTGCTAAAAACGGAATTTCTGAAACCATCAATATTTTAACAGCAACTCCGCATTCTTCTTCGATAAAATCGTTGTCGATGTTAGGAATAGGAAGTCAGAATTATACGGTTGTAAAAACAATCGAAGGCAATCGTGAAGCTTTAGATATCGCCGATTTAGAAGAAAAAATTAAAGCTCTAAATGGGAACCCTTTTATTCTAATCTCAAGTGCAGGAACAGTAAACACCGCTGATTTTGATGATTTTGAAGCAATTGCAGCATTAAAAGAAAAATACAATTTCTGGTGGCATATTGACGGTGCTTTTGGTGGATTTGCGGCCGTTTCAGAAAAATACAAACATTACGTAAAAGGTTGGGAAAGAGCAGATAGTATTACGATTGACTGTCATAAATGGCTGAACGTTCCTTATGAAAGCGCATTTTATTTGATTAAAAAAGACCACATCAATCTCCAGATAGAAACATTCCAAAATTCAAATGCACCGTATTTAGGCAATCCGTTGGAAAATTTTAATTATTTGAATGTGCTTCCGGAGAATTCACGTCGTTTGAGAGCGCTTCCCGTTTGGTTTTCTTTGATAGCTTATGGAAAAGAAGGTTTTCAGGATTTAATTGAAAAAAGTACATCATTAGCGCTTCATTTTGGAAACGCACTTATAGAAGATGGAAATTTTGAGCTGTTGGCACCAATCCGTTTAAATAATGTTTGTTTTACCTTAAAAGGAGAGCATAATCAGGAAAAAGTGAGTCCGTTTTTGGTTGCTTTAAATGATACCGGAAAAGTATTTTTAACACCAACAGTTTATGAAAATAAAAAAGGCATAAGAGCTTCATTTGTAAACTGGCGTACAACAGAAAATGATATCAAAATAGTAATCGAAGAAATGAAAAAACTGCTTTTGGAATTGTAGTTTAAAAAACAAAAGAGTCTGTTGAAAGGAAAACAGACTCTTTTTAACTAACACAAAAAAAAAACAAAAAACAATATTCAAGAATGAATAATCTTAAATTCTGTACGTAAATGCAATGGTTGCAATACGATTATCCAAATCGTATTTTTTATCAAAGCTTGTCTGTGCAACTACAGATTTGATATGAAAATTATTGGTGTTGAAAATATCCGTAACATTAAGTTTGATAGTTCCTTTTTTTTCCAAAACCTGTTTTGAAATTCCGATGCTGAAATCAAAGAAGCCGTCTCGTTGGTAAATCCCAAGATTAGACTTCGACTGATACTGCGCATTTGCTTCGGCTTTAAGGGTTTCGGTAAGGGTAAATGAATTTTGAACATTCAGATTCACAGTCATAATAGGATCAATTGTGGTGCTGTTGAGTACATTTCCCATAAATTTATTTTCAAACACATTAAAAAGTGTGTTTACCGACCACCATTTGTTAAGCTCAGAACTATTGGTAATATTAATGCCGTAATTGTAAGATTTGCTTACATTGATTTCAGTGGTAACTGTTGTATTGGTGTTTGGGTCGTAATTGTATACTTCTGTAAAAACATCTTTTGTTTTGTTCAAATAAACAGATGCCATAAAACTGCTTTTCCAAGCGTAGCCAATTTCCATAGCATTTGTTATTTCAGGTAACAAGTTTGGATTTCCTTGAGAATAATTAAACGAGTCGTCATAAAAACGAAACGGATTTAAGTCGAACTGGCTCGGTCTGTTGATTCGTCTACTGTAGGACGCGTGAACCGAATGGCTGCTTGTAAATTCATATTTTAAGGAAAGGCTCGGGAACCATTTGAGATAATCGTCTTTATGCTCTTCATTTAAGGTTTTCTGATTGATATCGATTGCTGTATACTCGCTTCTTAAACCTGCCTGAATATTGAGTTTTTCTAATTGGTATTTGTAATTGATGTAGGCTGCAAAAATCTGTTCATTGTATTCAAAATGGTTGGTCGAATTAAAATCGATTAACCATTGATTGTTGTCATAATATTCATAAACAGAAGGATTATCATTGTTTTTAATGCTTCCTTTGAAACCCCATTCTAGAGATTGTTTTTCTTTAATCGGATTGACAAAATCAACTTTTCCGCTAAAAACTTTTAATTGAGACGGAATATAACCTCGGCGATCATTTACAGTTACGGCAGAAGCTGTATTGTCGGCACTTTGAAATTGATTTGATCTAAATTTAGAGGTTTCATATTCAAAATCAAAAGCCATGGTTTGTCCTTCTTTATCAAATTTATGAACGCCAGAAAAAGCGTAGGTGTAATCATTCCATTTTTCTTTGCTGTTATTATACGTTACGGCATCAAAAACAGTTTGATTTGAGGCATCTGTTAATAAATTCGTCCCGTCGGCTATATTTTGATAGCTTCCGATTTTGGCATCTACATAAAACTCTAAATTCGTTTTTGCGGAAACTTCATATTGCGTTCCGATTTTAAAATTGTTTGAAGTCAAAGGCTCATCTGTGATAGAAGTCTGATGATTCTTCGTTGCAATTTGCTGACGTGTTTCGTCTGTAAACTGAGTTTGATTGAATTCTTTCTTTTCTTCTTCACCTCGGAAAGTATAACTATAATTGCCATAAACGCCCCATTTGTCCTTATTGTAATTTAAGTTAAAACCCGCACTATTTCGGTTTTTTCGACCTCTTCCATAGCTGGCGAAGGCCGTTCCTTTTAGTCCAGATTCGGTAGTTTTTTTTAGGATGATATTAATAATTCCGGCTTTTCCAGCAGCATCATATTTTGCTGATGGATTTGTAATTACTTCAATCTGTTTAATATTAGATGAAGCCGTCGATTTTAAATAATTGGCCAATTCTTTTTGCGAAAGCTGTGTCAGTTTTCCGTTAATCATGACAGCAACGCCCTGCTGTCCGCGCAACGATAAATCGCCATCCTGCGAAACCACAACTCCTGGCGCACGAGAAAGTACGTCTAGAGCCGTCCCCCCTTCAGACACGATACTGTTTTCGACATTAAAAACAAGTCTATCTGATTTTTGAGTGTATAAAACCTTTTTTTTGGTCAAGACAACTTCGTCTAAGACGTTTATGGTTTCAATAATACTGTCTTTTTCTTTTTCTGTCTGAGAGAACCCGTATACCGAAAAAGCAAGCATCATGGAGGTAATAAAATTTTTCATGCTGATTAATTTGCTATCCTAAATTTTGTTTAGAATAAAATCCTGAGTTTTAAGAATTATTGAAGAACAAGCTGTTCTAGTTTTTCTGAAATTCTTTTTCGAAGATTTAAAAGCTGGTGTAAAGTAGCAGAAAAAGCTTTTTTTATGTAATGGAGTGTAGAAGTCATCGTGTGGCATTTTAAATTATGATGCCAAAGATAACAACTATTTATAATAAGTCTAAATAAAAATAAAATTAATTTGAAAAATATTTTTAAGCTCTTGGAAAAGAGAGGTTAACAAAACCTGAAAATGAAATAATTACGTACAAAAAGAGCGATTTGCTCTGAAACAATCGCTCTTTTGTGTGAATGATATAATAAATTTGAGGCTTATTTGGTGATTTCCCTAAAAACGGCTTCAAGATTTTTATTTTTCTGATTGAGTTGCAACGTTTTTAAGCCGTTTTCGCTTGCGAAATCAAAAATTGCGGGACGCATATCTTTTTCGGTAACAAAAGTAAGCTCCCAAGTCATATCGTGTGTATTGACATAGGAACTGATGTTTTCCAATCTAGCCAGTAATTGCTCTTCCACTTTGTAATCAAATTCGACTTCGATAACCTGTTCTTTATTTGCGGCAACCAAATGGTCTAATTTATTGTCGGCAACAATTTGTCCTTTGTCAATAATTATGACACGATCGCAGATTGCTTCTACTTCCTGCATAATGTGTGTTGAGAGAAAAACAGTTTTATTTTTCCCTGCATTTTTGATTACGTTCCGAATTTCCATTAACTGGTTCGGATCCAGACCAGTAGTTGGCTCATCCAAAATCAAAACCTCAGGGTCATGTAGCAAAGCATTTGCAAGTCCTACACGCTGGCGGTATCCTTTAGACAATTGGCCTATTTTTTTATGGCTTTCTGGTGTCAGTCCTGTCAGTTGAATAACTTCTTCGATTCTTGATTTCGGAACTTTATAAACATCGGCATTAAAAGCCAAATACTCACGAATATACAAATCCAAATACAGCGGATTGTGCTCTGGAAGATACCCGATTGATCGCTGGACTTCTTTTGTGTTTGTCATGACATCGTGACCATTTACAAGCGCCTGACCTTTGTCTGCCAGCAAATAAGTGGTCAAAATTTTCATCAAAGTAGATTTTCCAGCTCCGTTGGGACCTAAGAATCCAACAATTTCTCCTTTTTGTATAGAGAATGAAATCGAGTTTAACGCTTTTTGGGTTCCGTAACTTTTTGATATGTTGTTTACTACTATCGACATGACTTTTTATTTACTGCAAAAGTAAACAGAAAATAATTCTAACCACAGTATTTTACATTTTAAAGTAATCATAAAAAAAACTTAAAACCCTTAATTCACGGCACTGTTATTGTTAAAGGAAGCTTAAATTCAACAAAAATAAATTTAAAACATGACAAAAAAAATTTTAGTGATGGCTCTTTTAGCTATCGGTGGTTTTGCAAATGCACAAAAAGGTACAATCCTAGTTGGTGGAAACATTTCTTATTCTTCTGAAAAAACTGAATATCAGTTTAGCGAAGAAAAAGTAAACTCTTTTACTTTCTCTCCAAAAGTGGGTTACCAATTTCACGATAACTGGACTGTGGGAGGTGAATTTGCTGTGACTTCTGCAACTAACGATGACGGAGCTGTTGAAGAAAAACTTAACGGTTTCAAAATCGGTGCATTTGTACGTTACACTATGCCATTGAGCCAGACTTTCTCTGTTTTTGCAGATATGGGAGTAGGTGTACAAAACCAAAAGTACAAAGAGTACGGTCCTGGAAACGCATTTTACAAATCTAAAGCTGATGGTGTTTACGCAGGTGTAACTCCAGCGCTTTTCATCAACATGAAAAAAGGTTTTGGTCTTAACTTCAGCATTGGAGGTTTAGGTTTCGAAACTTTAAGCTACGATAACAATGGTGCTGACGTGAGTAATTTCTACTTCAATTTCGGTCAGACATTCAACATTGGAATTTCTAAAAACTTCTAGTCTTAGATATATTCAATTTCAGGAAGCATTCGCCTCGGCGGATGCTTTTTGCATTTATACCAATGCATTTTACACGCAGGAATTTTAATTTTTGTTATGCGATAGATATCATTTTACTGCATCTATTAGGTGTTTTTTTTGAATATTAAAGAAAATGCAATCTATTTGGTCTGACTCCGGCACTTTTCATAAACATGAAAAAGTGTTTTGATCTTAACTTCAGCATTGGAGGTTTAGGATACGAAACGTTAAGTTATGACAACGACTGACCAGATATTGATAGTTTCTACTTCAACTTCGGTAAAACAGTAAATCTTGGGGTTTGGAGTGCTTTTACAAAAAAGTCAATCCGACCCTCTTGTTTAAGCCTATTTCAAAGATTCTAATTAGAGTGGAAAGCTGTACATTACCTTTTCCATTTTCAAGTTTTGAAATGTAACTTTTTTTAGTTCCGGTTTTATCTGCTAATTGTTCTTGAGTTAAATTAGCTTCTTTACGGGCTTCTTTTAACATTTCACTAATAATGAACATTTGTGATTTTTCTTCAAATTGGTTTCTGCTTTCGCTGCCAATCTTTCCGTGTTCAACTTCAATGAGATCATCAAAAGATTGTATGTTTTTATAATTTTTCATAGTGGTATTTATTTCTGTTGAAAATAGTCAGTCATTAATTCCTTTGCTCTATGTAATTCTTCTTTTGGTGTTTTTTGCGATTTTTTTTGAAACCCATTAAAAAGAATCACTAGTTTTCCTTGATCGAAACAGCAAAATATTCTATAAATATCTGATTTGACTTCAATTCTTATTTCATAAAGTCCTTCAGTTCCGGATACATGTTTTAAAAATTTTTCAGGAACTCTATCAACTTGTTTTATCAGTTCAAGGACGTACTGAATTTTCAATTTAACCTTTTCATTTTGGACTTGATAAAACTCAATGAAATGGTTTTTATGAAATATGATTGTTCTTGCCATTTCTGCAAAGTTATCTTAAAAGTGAACATTTTGCAAATATAAGGTATTTTATTGTTTAAAGTAAATTCTTATGAAAAATATATGTTTCTTCCTTAGCCCCGATAGAAGCGGTATCCTTTTTCTGGCTTCTTTAGACAGAAAAAGATATAGTGGATAGCGGGACAAAACGTGCTTTTTAAAACGTTAATTTTCTGCTTCAAAATATAAATCAACCCTTTGGATGAGATAGTTTTTGTGCAACTGCTTTTCAGGTAGATTTAAAAAGATAAAGTATGTTTACACAGGTTTATTAATCAGCTATTTAAAGAAAATGCCAGACGAGTGAAGCCGAGATTAAAACATAACTAAACGTCGACTCCACCTATCGGCATAAAAAACAAAAATAGATTTCAGATAAAAATTTTAGCTAACAGGGCTTTCTACTTCCGTTCTCATTTCCTGAGCCGCCGCAACCATTTCGATTAACGCTTTTTTGGTTTCGTCCCAATGACGTGTTTTTAAACCACAGTCTGGATTTACCCATAGTTGGTCTATCGGGATAACAGCCGAAGCTTTTTCTAACAAACGAACCATTTCTTTGCTCGAAGGTACGCGTGGCGAATGGATATCGTAGACTCCAGGACCAATTTCGTTTGGATATTTAAAATTCGCAAAAGCATCTAATAGCTCCATCTGAGAACGTGAACATTCGATTGTGATGACGTCGGCATCCATATCGGCGATATTTTGAATGATGTCATTGAATTCGCTGTAGCACATGTGCGTGTGAATCTGCGTATCGTCGTTGACACCGCTGGCCGAAATTCGGAATGCTTTTACAGCCCAGTCTAAATATTTCGCCCATTCTTCTTTTCTTAGCGGAAGACCTTCGCGAATGGCGGGCTCGTCTATCTGAATGATTTTGATTCCTGCTTTTTCTAAATCGACAACCTCATCACGGATTGCCAACGCGATTTGTGTACAAGTTTCAGAACGTGGTTGATCATTGCGCACAAACGACCATTGTAAAATCGTTACAGGACCAGTGAGCATGCCTTTTACCCATTTTTGTGTTAAAGACTGCGCATATTGCGACCATTTTACTGTCATTGGGTTTGGTCTCGAAACGTCTCCGTAAATAACAGGTGGTTTTACGCAACGGCTTCCGTAGCTTTGAACCCAGCCGTTTTTAGTAAAAGTGAATCCGTCCAATTGCTCGCCGAAATATTCCACCATATCGTTGCGCTCAAACTCGCCATGAACTAAAACATCGATTCCGGTTTCTTCCTGAAAACGAATCGTGGCTTCGGTTTCTTTCTCGATTAAATCGTTGTATGCTGACGGGGTTAATTCTCCTTTTTTGAATTTTGCTCTCCAGCTTCTCACTTCTGCTGTTTGAGGGAAAGATCCAATGGTTGTGGTTGGGAATAGTGGTAGTTTTAAAGCTTCAATCTGGCTTTTTCTTCTAACAGCAAAAGCGCTTTTGCGTTTGTCATCAGAAGCGGTAATTCCTGCAACACGTGCTTTAACTTCATTATTATGAATTAATTTTGACGTTTTTCGATTCTCATTTGCCAAAACATTTTCTTTATAATCTGCGGAGTCTTCGACAGCAACTTCATTAGAAGCAAATTGTTTTAAAAGTACAATTTCGTTGATTTTCTGTTTGGCAAAAGCCAGCCATTGTTTGATTTCAGGAGTTAAAGTCTGATCGTTGGTTTCTAAATCCAAATCGCATGGACTGTGGATTAAAGAACAAGATGGCGCTATTAAAATTCTGTTTTCGCCTAAAGCATCTGTCGCTTTTTTGATTAATTCTAATGATTTTTTGAAGTCGTTTTTCCAGATGTTTCTTCCGTCAACCACTCCCAAGGAAAGTTTTGCGTTTGAAGCTAGTTTTCCTGATTCTAAAATATCATCTAACTGAAGCTCACATCGCACTAAATCTAAATGGAAAGTATCAACCGGAAGTGCTAAAGCTGTTTCTAAATTTTCTCCAAAACAGTCGAAATAATTGGCTAAGATGATTTTAAGTTTTGGAAAACGGCTGTTGATTTCATGGTACACTTTCGTGAAAACATTTCTTTCTTTATCTGTTAAATTTAAAGCTAAGAAAGGTTCGTCTAGCTGAATGTATTGGGCATTTTCTGCTTGCAATTTTTCAAGAATTTCAAAGTAAACAGGAAGAAGAGCGTCAATAAGGTCAATTCTGCTGAAACCTTCTTCTTTTTCTTTTCCTAATAATAGATAGGAAACAGGACCAATTAAGACAGGTTTTGTTTTAATTCCAACAGCATTTGCCTCTTTGAATTCATTGATTATTTTTTCAGAAAACAATTCAAACTTTTGATTCTTTTTGAATTCGGGAACAATATAATGGTAATTGGTGTCGAACCATTTTGTCATTTCCATAGCCACAACATCTTGTCCGTTTTTCTGCGAACCTCTTGCCATCGCAAAGTATAGATCTAAAGAAGAGTTCGATTTTGCTAATTCATGATAACGTTCTGGAATTGCGCCAACGGTCAGCGTTAAATCAAGTACTTGATCGTAAAAAGAAAAATCGTTAGACGGAATCAAATCTACTCCTGCTTGAGCTTGTAGTTTCCAGTTTTTAAGGCGGATTTCTTTTCCGACATCTATAAGTTCGTCTGCCGAAATTTTTCCGGCCCAGTAAAGTTCGCTGGCTTTTTTCAGTTCTCTATTGCTGCCAATTCTTGGGTAACCTAAATTGTTTGTTTTCATTTCGATTTCAGTATTTTTTACTGTACAAATTTATTGTATTGGTTTTTTAAACTTATATTTGACTATTAATTCAGTAAAATGTGTTTTAAAATTTTATTTAAAAAGATTTAATCACTTTTAAATTATCCAAAACGAGCTTTTAGCCGTAAAAAAAACTATGGAAAACTTAGATAAAACCGATTTGCTCATATTGAAGTACCTTCAAGAAGACTGCAATATCAACACAAAAGACCTTGCGAGTAAATTATTCTTAACGGTAACTCCCGTTTATGAGCGTATCAAAAGATTGGAAAGAGATGGTTACATTACGAAATATGTGGCGCTGTTGGATAAGAAAAAAATGAATCGCGGCATGACGGTTTTCTGCAATGTGCGTTTAAAAGAACACGCCAAAAATGTGGGAAGCAATTTTGTAAAAGATATTGTCGCACTTCCAGAAATTATTGAGTGTTACAATATTGCCGGTGATTACGATTTTATGCTCAAAATTCTGGTTCAAGATATGGCTAGTTATCAGGATTTTGTAATGAATAAATTGTCAACCATTGAAAATATCGGGAATACAAACAGTATTTTCGTAATGGGAGAAATCAAGCACAGCACGGCATTAGAGTTTTAATGTTTTTCTGCCACAGATTACGCAGATTATCATGATTGTTATAATTTGGTTTATTTTTTAGTCATGAATTTCACATATTAGTACAAAATATTGTGTTTGAATTAATTCGAGCTGATTAGTAAAATTCGTGACAAACAAAACATTTAATCTTTTGAGTCAAATTAATCTGTGGCTTTACTTTTATTGAATATTATCCTAAAATAAAACGTATTTTTGACTTTTAGATGAAAAATCTAAAATCTAAATTCAGAAATCTAAAATAAAAAATGAACTGGGAACAACTTTTATCATTAAAAAGACAAGGAGATACAAGCAAACGATTACGTGCAGAACAAGATGATACACGTTTAGGATTTGAGGTTGATTATGACCGAATTATCTTTTCGGCCGCATTTCGCTCTTTACAAGATAAAACACAGGTAATTCCCCTTTCTAAAACCGATTTCGTACACACTCGATTAACGCATAGCCTTGAGGTTTCTGTTGTAGGAAGATCATTGGGACGTTTGGTCGGAAAAAAAATCATCGAAAAATATCCCTATCTAAAAGAAGTCCACGGTTATCATATGAATGATTTTGGAGCAATTGTCGCGGCTGCTTCTCTGGCGCACGATATCGGCAATCCTCCATTCGGACATTCGGGAGAAAAAGCTATCGGAGAATATTTTTCGAGCGGAAAAGGATTAAAATACAAAGACAAACTTACCGCAAAACAATGGCAGGATTTAATCGATTTTGAAGGAAATGCCAATGGATTTTCGGTCTTAACAGCAAGTCGACCAGGCATTGAAGGCGGACTTAGGATTTCGTACGCAACTTTGGGTGCTTTCATGAAATATCCAAAAGAAAGTCTTCCTAAAAAACCGACTAATAATATTGCAGATAAAAAATACGGTTTCTTTCAGGCAGACAAAGTTTTTTTTGAAGAAGTTGCCCAAGATATGGGTTTGATTCCTAACAAAGAAGAAGGCGATTTAGGATTTGAAAGACATCCTTTGGCTTATCTAGTAGAAGCAGCCGATGATATCTGCTATACCATTATTGATTTTGAAGACGGAATAAATCTTGGTTTGGTTTCTGAAGATTATGCTCTTGAATATCTTATAAAACTGGTAAAAGACAATATTGGTATTGAAAAATACAATATGTTGGAAACCAAAGAAGACAGAATCAGTTATTTGCGCGCTTTGGCCATTGGAGCTTTGATCAATGATGCTGTCGATGTTTTTGTTGAAAATGAAGAAGCAATCTTGGCTGGAAATTTCCCTTTTGCTTTAACAGAAAAAAGCAAATATAAAGCCCAGATGGACGATATTATCAAGCTAAGTATCGATAAAATATACCAGAGCCGCGAGGTAATAGAAAAAGAGATTGTGGGTTATCAAATTATCCAGACTTTACTTGATAAGTTTATTACGGCATTTAATAATAAATTCGACGGAACCGCTTCTAATTATGATAAGTTGATTCTCAAAATGCTGCCAGAAAAACATCATTTAGAAAAAGGCAGTTTGTACGAGCGTTTGCTTCATATTTGTCATTATGTTTCGCTTCTCACAGATGGAAATGCACTTGAATTGTACGAAATGATCAGCGGGAGAAAGAAACGTTAATTTCAATACAACTATAAAAATGGAAAAGGCTTTAGTCACACAAACTAAAGCCTTTTTTATGAATCGTGATAAGCAGAACTCATCAAAATTTTTATTATTTAAAAGCATAAACCAAACCAACTCCCAATACTTGTCTTAACTGCATTCTGGGTCCGTCGTTTACCTGTGTTTTGTTTCCAGTTGTAGGGTCCACTACGTCTTTTTTGGTTTTAATATCATCATCATAAATTAGATGAACACCAATATTTGCTTTTACATAGGCATTTACCACCAAATCCAGACGTGTGTCGTAATCGATATCGACATTTCCGAATTTATTTAAATAATCGGTGTAAAGACTTAATCGGTTTTCGTAGAAAACATTTTTATAGATTTCGCTTTTCATATAACCTGTAAACAGAATACCAAATTCGGCTTTTACTTTCTGTCCTTCATCTATTAGAATTTGAGAATCAGGATTTAGAGGGTCGGAGATATAAGTAGCCTTTTTAACACCAAATGCACCCTGATTAGCAAGATATTGATCTAAAACCAAAGTTGTTTTAAGCGTGATAGGAGAGAAATAAAAAGTTCTGTTTTTTTGTTTATTAGAATTTTCAGCTCCAGCTCCCAGAAAGATGTATGCCGGTGCAAAAGGTTTTGAGATTGCGACACTTCTATTCGGGTAATTGTAACCGTTTGTAAATTGTGTATTGAAGTTCAATTTTGATGAATAATACCAGTTTGATGCGGTATCTTTTCTAAAGCCGTAAGTAGAGTTGAACTGAACGGCATCGTCGGTTTTTCTTAATTCAATTCCGTCCTGCTTATTTAAGCCATATTTTACAATAAGTTCGTTCACCCATTTATGATTGTCTTTTGCGTAGGTTCTATTAAATTCTCCCTTAAATAAACCTGAAATAGAACTAGTTCCCCCCGCACTCCAGTTGACAAAAGCAATTTCTGAAATATCGAAACCAAGCTGATTTCTCTTTGTCCAGTTTGAAGGTGGTTTTGGCGCTTGATTAGGACTTAAGGTGGTTTGGATAATCTGGGCAAAGTTATTTGAAGTACACAGAAGCAATAAAAGCAAAAGGGTAGAACGCAATAATTTCATTAGGCTTATTTTAGTTTTTTTTTTGGCGCTGCAAAATACTTATTTTGCCTCGTTTGAAAAAAGATTTATTAAACTTTTAACGTCGACATTACAAATTTGTTGCAGCTCATTGACTGTTCCATGTTCGATGAAATGATCCGGAATACCTAAAAGCTGCACTTTGTTTTTATAATTATTGGCTGCCGCAAACTCCAAAACGGCACTTCCGAAACCGCCGTTTTTTACGCCGTCTTCAATTGTAATGATCGATTGAAAGTTTGCGAAAATATGATGTAAGGTCTTGTTGTCTAGCGGTTTTATAAACGGAAAATCATAATGAGCGATGTTTGCTGTATCAGAACATTCATTAAGAGCCGAAATAACATTATTGCCGATCGTTCCCGTAGATAAAACAGCCGTTTTTGTTCCGTTTTTCAAACAAGAAGCTTCTCCGATTTTGACGGTTTTGTACTGTCCGAAATTATTTACTTCCCAGTTTTCAATAACACCGCGCCCTCTAGGATATCGAATTGCGATAGGATTATTCAGACCTAATTGTGCAGTGTATAAAATGTTTTGCAGTGCTATTTCGTTTATCGGTGCATAAATAATCATATTCGGTATGGATCGCAGGTAGGCAATGTCAAAAACGCCATGATGTGTTGCACCATCTTCGCCTACCAAACCGGCTCTGTCAAGACAAAATATCACTGGAAGATTTTGCAGCGCTACATCATGAATCACTTGGTCGTAGGCACGCTGCAAAAAGGTCGAATAGATAGTGCAATACACCATCATTCCCTGACTTGCCATTCCGGCAGCAAGCGTTACGGCGTGCTGTTCTGCAATTCCAACATCAAAAGCACGTTCAGGAATTTCCTCCATCATAAATTTTAATGAACTTCCTGACGGCATTGCAGGTGTGATTCCGATTATTTTTTCATTCTTTTTGGCCAAATCAAGAACGGTCAATCCGAAAACATCTTGATATTTTGGAGGCAGATTTTCTTCCACTTTTAAATGGATTTCGCCAGTTGAGGCATCAAATTTTCCTGGAGCGTGATATTTGACCTGATTTTCCTCAGCCTGTTGTAAACCTTTTCCTTTTGTGGTTACAATATGAAGAAATTTAGGACCTTTTATCTTTTTCAGTCGATTTAATTCTTTGATCAAAAGAGGCAAATCATGACCGTCTATTGGTCCAGAATAATCAAAATTCAAAGATTTGATGATATTATTCTGTCTCGGATTTTTTCCTGTTTTTACCGAAGTAAGGTAGTTTTTTAAAGCGCCGACACTTGGGTCAATTCCGATGGCATTATCGTTTAGAATTACCAGAATATTAGCATCAGTAACTCCTGCATGATTAAGGCCTTCAAAAGCCATTCCGCTTGCGATAGAAGCATCTCCAATAACTGCAATATGTTCTTTTTTGAAATCGCCTTTTAATTTAGAAGCAATCGCCATTCCGAGTGCTGCTGAAATTGATGTCGAAGAATGTCCAACACCGAAAGTATCGTAAATGCTCTCAGCTCTTTTTGGAAAACCAGAAATTCCGTCAATCTGTCTATTGGTATGAAAAATTTCTCTTCTTTCGGTTAAGATTTTATGACCGTAAGCCTGATGTCCAACATCCCAAACCAATAAATCTTCAGGCGTATTAAAAACATAATGTAGTGCAATTGTCAATTCTATAACGCCTAAACTCGCTCCCAAATGGCCTTCTTTTACCGAAACGACATCAATAATAAACTGACGCAGTTCTTTAGCAACCTGAGTAAGCTGTTCTTCTTTTAAAAGACGTAAATCGGCTGGATTGTATATGTGAGAAAGTAAATCGCTTTTCATTGTAAGGAAAAAAGCAAATTTACGGTTTTAAATTTAATTTTTCCGCAACGTATTATTTAAGCAAAATAGGTACAGAATATTGCATTCTGATTTTTTTTCCGTTTGATTCGCCAGGTTGCCATTTCGGGCATAAATTCAAAACTCTGACGATTTCTTTTTCCAAAGGTTCTTCAACTGCTGGAGAACATTCAATAAACGAAACTGTACCGTTTTTCTCTACTGCAAATGCCAGCGTAAAATTGAGTTTCCAATAATGTATGTTTTCCGGTTTTTTATATTCTTTCATGAAGAAAGTATGAAATTGATCGATACCGCCTGGAAATTCTGCATTGGTTTCAGAAACTACTTCACTACTAACATAAATAGGTTTGTCTACTGAGCTGTTTTTCTTGTTATTTGTTTTTTCTGATTTGACAGTTGATGACTGATTCGAACTATTTTTTTTGGTTTTTACTATGCTTTCGTCGAATTTAACCTGATCTATTTTGGGAGATGGCGGAGGCGGTAAAACAGCTTGTTTTGTACTGCTTTCATCGATAGCTGGTTCGCCAACAACTATAGGTGAGTTTGCATCGGAATCTTTTACCAATTCAACTTTGTTAATTTTTTGTTTTTGCCCGTCTTTATTCTGACAGCTGAACAAGGTAGTGCCCGTAGCAATGAATAAGGCTAAAAGAAACATTTTGCGATAATTGGGTTGCGTATACAAAACTTTACTTGGAATTTGAATTGTTATGGTATCTAACTGCGATTTTCTAAATCGTCCACAAATTTTGTCATTTTTATTTTGAATAAAAAAATGCTGGATTTCTTCTGGAAGGATAGAAGTAAAGTCAACAACTGTTTTAGAACAGCTCATACAGAAGCGACCATTTTCATTTGGTGTCATTTTGTTCCAATCTTCATGGCAGGGTTTTGGAATGCTGATTTTATTGTTTTTTTCCATTATTTAATTGTAATCGGTAAAATATAAGACGAACGGACTACTTTGTTGTTTAGTTTGCCGGGAATCCAGTTTGGAGCTGTTTTTAATACTCTAATAGCTTCTTCTCCTATTTCTTTAGGTGTGTTTTTAACAATATTGAAATTACTTAAACTGCCATCTTCTTCGATAACAAATAGAATAGATATTTTGCCTTTAAACTTTTCTCTTTGGTCTGGAGCTGTATAATTTTTATTGAAAAAATCATAGAATTTCTTCATTCCCATGACAGGAATAGGGGAAATATCTAAATCCGCTGAATTATATACCGTGTGATATTTAAAATCTCCTTTTTCATCCAGAATGGGAGTGGCTACCATTCCAAGCATAAACTGTTCGTTTGCTTTTTTGGGATTTGGTTTTTTAGACTCAATCTGATGGCCATAACATCTGGATACAGCTTCATCTTCATTTTGTTCTGTATTGCCAACAATTTCGATGTTGTTAATTTTATTTTTGTTGCCTTCTTTATCTGAACAGCTAAATAACGTTGTTCCCATGGCAATAAACAAGGCTAGTAAAAACATTTTATGATATTGTGTCTGAGAATAAAGAATGCGACTCGGAATCTGAATTGTAATAGTTTCTAATTGCTCATTTTTAAATCTTCCGCAAATTCTGCTGTCTTGATTTTGAATAAAATAGTATCTGATTTCTTCTGGTAACATAGAAGTGAAATCAACCACTGTTTTAGAACAGCTCAAACAAAAACGGCCATTATCTTTTGGCGTCATTTTGTCCCAGTTTTCATGACAGGGTTCAGGTATCGTTATTTTGTGTTTTCTTTCCATGCTTGAAAGTTTTCTTTTTTTTCTTTCAATATTCAAGCTGTCTTTTTGTACAACAATATTCATTTTAATAGTATCTGGAATTGCTTTTCCGTTAATTATTTTTGGCTTCCATTTTGCTTTTGAGTTTTGTAAAACCCGAATCATTTCTTCTCCAATGTCGTGACCAATATTGTCAAAGACCTTAAATTGCTCTAATGTTCCAGCTTTATTTACAACAAAAGAAACGTCAATTTTTCCAGTAATTTTTCTAGCTTTTTTAGGGATCTGAAATTCATTCTTTATATAATCACTGAATTTACCAATTCCGCCGGGATAATCAGGTTCTTCAATATATTCAAACGCAAGACCTCCACTGATAATGTTATGGTCATAGTCACTTACATATGAAATGCCTGAAGAAGTTTCATTTACAGGCTCCACATTGATATGTAAAGGAGAAGAGTGTGGCGTTTTTTGTGATAGAGAATCTTTGGTGTTTAAATTATCAGGATTTTTTGCCAAATTATCTTTAACAACCTCTATTTTATCAATTTTCACTTTATTACCTTCGTTATCAGCACAACTGAATAAAGTAGTTCCCATGATAACAAATAATGCCAGTAAAAACATTTTATGATAATGGTTTTGCGAATATAAAATGTGATCTGGTATTTGAATTGTAATAGAATCTAACTGCGATTTTCTAAATCTTCCACAAACGCTTTTGTTTTGATTTTGAATAAAAAAATGCTGGATTTCTTCCGGTCTCATGGATGTAAAATCAGTAACCGTTTTAGAACAATTCATGCAAAAACGCCCATTATCGTTTGGTGTCATTTTGTTCCAATCTTCATGGCAGGGTTCAGGAATGGTTATTTTATAATTTCTTTCCATATTCAAATATCAAAATTTAAATGTAATAAAAATTATACAGAAAAATTGGCTTTCTTAGTTTGTATAGTTTTTTTGATACATAACCAATGAGTCGATTATTTTTATTAATTGCCTCAAAAAATGACTTTTTTTGAGGCAATTAATTTTGATATACTTAAGAAATCCTTTCAAAACCCTATTTTTGCAACTATGATAAATCCTTTCACCGACGAATATTTCATGAAAAAAGCTTTGCAGGAAGCTGAAATGGCTTTTGAAAAAGGCGAAATTCCTGTTGGAGCTGTAATTGTTGTGGCTGATAAAGTTATTGCAAGAAGTCATAACTTAACTGAATTACTAAATGATGTCACAGCTCATGCCGAAATGCAGTCTATAACAGCTGCTGCCAATTTCCTCGGGGGAAAATATTTAAAGGATTGTACGCTTTATGTTACGCTTGAACCTTGTCAAATGTGCGCGGGGGCTTTGTATTGGAGCCAGATTTCTAAAATTGTTTTTGGCGCGAGAGACGAACAGCGCGGTTTTATTAATATGGGAACCAAATTGCATCCAAAAACCACTGTAGTTTCGGGTGTAATGGCCAATGAAGCCGCCGATTTGATGAAACGTTTTTTTCTGGAAAGGCGAAAATAATTGTGAGATATTACTTTCTTTTTATCTTTGTGGCTCTAATTGTTTATTTCATCTAAAATCATCATGACAGACTTTTCAACTATAAAAAAGCTATTCCATATTACAGAACCAAATGGTTTTACAAAAGATGAAATTCAGATTATAAAAGATATTTTTGGAGACTTCCAAAAGTTTTTATCGATTATTATACAGAATTGGGTAAAATCGAAAATCTAAATAATACACAGGACTCTTTAAATACACCAGACCAATTTCAATATTTTAAACATGAGGACTATTTGATTTTTTATTCTGAAAATCAAAGAGTTTGCGTTTGGGGAATTCATAAGGACGATTTGTCAAAAGAGAATCCTCTAGTTTATATGAGTTACGACGAAAAAGAATGGAAAAAAGGAAACCGAAACTTTAACCGATTTCTTTACTGCAATGGCTTATCTTCAGGCTGGTTTTGCGTTAGAATATACCCCAGAATATTTTTATGAAATAGAGGATACGGATTTAAAATTTATCGCTGATAATTATAAAAATAAAGGTGTGTCTTTTACACAATGGGTAGACGGCATCCGTTTCTTTGGTAATCATGATGATGAGGTGATTATTGTAATGAGTAATGAGCAGCTTTTTTATTCGTCAGCAAGTCAGGAACATTTTGATGAGTTAGATAAGGTTCTGTCAAAACTAGGAACGGAGCTTTAAAAGTTTAAAGCATTAAGATTTCTCAGTTTAAAATAAATACATCATGTAAAAAGTTACAAATAAGAGAAAGCCATTGAAACAGATAATATTGTAAAATGTATTTTCAGAAACGGCTTTTTTCGAAAGCAGTATTTTTAAGCTTAAAGCTATAGACAAAAGAATTACAAAACAACAATATAACTCAATTCCGTTAGGATTTAAACCATTAACGAGATATTTTGTATAATCAGCATCTTTTGATTTAACGGTTGTGACGCTTTTTAATAATAGGGTATACTCGATTTCTATAGCATCTTCCTCTACAAGAAAATTTTTAGTTGAAAAGGAATTTCGTTTTTTGGTGTAATAATTATAAGAAACTATGTTTTTTGAACGCCCATTCCTATTTTTTCCAACATTCTCAATATAATAGTCAATATTGTCGTTTATACTTGTTTTTGGCAATAAATAATAATCAATAAAGGCAATAGAAATTAAGAAGATTATTAAATACAAAATATTGATAACCGTTTTTTTATTGTTGGTTACAAATTTCTTTTCTGTAAAACTTCTTTCTTGCATTTGCTGTATTTTGATTCTGTACGAATATACTGTTTTATATACAATATGAAGAAAAATAATCTTTTGAAAATGATAGCCCTAGCCCAGATGGAAGCGGCATCCTTTTTCCTGCTCCTTTAGCAGGAATAAGCGTGGGAATAGATTGTAAACTTCAACAAAAGTTAAATAATAAGAAGTAGAGAATTTTCCTCTTAAATCATCTGAAAATTATTTTACTTTTATCATAATTTAATTTGTATTTTGTTGTTATGGCTTTTAGCAGTAAAATATGTTAAATTCTCATTTGTTAACCAATTAACTCTAGATAAAAGTGAAAGCAAAAGGTTTAGTTCTCGTTTTTTTTGTGTTCTTTATTTTTCAATCTTGCGGCAGAAAATCAGCTGCAGATTTCAACTCCGATTTTTCTTTATTCAAAGACTACATTACGAGTTTCACGGGCGGCATTGTTTCGGCAGATTCTGATATTCGAGTAGTTTTGGCTTTTGATAAAAACGATTGGAAACCAAATCAGGAATTAGACGACGATTTGTTTGATATTTCGCCAAGTGTAAACGGAAAAGTAATAGCGCTGTCAACCAATACTTTGGCTTTTATTCCAGAGAAAAAACTAAAAGCAGGAACAGAATATCAGGTTACCTTAAACTTAGATAAACTGACTGCCATTCCGAAAGAGAAAGAAAAGGAACTTTCTAAATTCAATTTTACAGTTAAAACAGTAAAACAGGATTTTACGATCAATACTGGTGATATTCAGTCGTACAGCAAAGAATATCAATATTTAAACTGTGTTTTAAAAACAGCAGACAATATTGATTTAGAAACGGCTCAAAAGCTAGTTGAAGCCAAACATAACGGCAATAATCTTAAAATTAAGTTTGAGAAAACAAACGGCCCTGCAAAAGAATTTCGTTTTATAATAGACAGTATCCAACGCCAATCGGAAGCTTCAAACTTAGAGATTATTTATGATGGAAGTGATTTTGATATTGAGCAAAAAGGACAAATCGATTTCCCGATTACGAGTATCAACGAATTTAAGGTTATAAAAGTTGAAGTTCCAGACGGAAACAATCAGCAGGTTTTGATTAATTTTTCTGAGCCTTTAGAAAAAGGACAGGATTTTGCCGGATTGGTTTCGATTCAAAATACCAATAACCTGAAGTTTTCAACACAAGGAAATTTACTGAAAGTATATTTTACAAACCAAAACGCTCCGAAAAAAGAAGAGCCTATAGCGGTAGCTGTGGCAGAACCTGTCGCTGTAGCAGTAGATTCGGCCGCCGTTATGGTTGATTCAGCCACTGTTGCCGTAGATTCAGCCGCCACAGTTGTAGAAGAAGCAGTTGAATATGTACCGGATGAAGAACCAGAGCAAGTAGTTACGGGAGAATTATTATTGGAAGTTTTTCAAGGAATTGAAAGCCAGTACGGCAAGAAAATGGAAAACAATTATTCTGAAAAAATCTCGTTTGACCAGATAAAACCAAACATCCGCTTTGTGAAAAACGGAACGATTCTGCCAAGTTCCAACAATTTGAAACTGAATTTCGAAGCCGTAAATCTAAGCGCTGTTGATGTAAAAGTGTATAAAATTTACAAAAACAATATCCTTCAGTTTTTACAATACAACGAATTAAATGGCGGACAAAACCTTAAAAAAGTCGCGCAGCCAATTGCTAAAACAACATTGAATTTAAGGGAAAGCACGCTCGTAAATCTCTCCAAATGGAATACTTATGCTTTGGATTTATCTAAAATTATCAAACCAGAGCCAGGAGCAATTTACAGAGTCGAATTTGTTTATAAAAAGAAATATTCGCTTTATAAATGCGAAACATCAGATAGTAATGATGATGAAACAGAAGAGGAAGAAGTAGATGAAAATGACGTAAACTACAGCGGCAACTCTTACGATGATTATTACTATTATGATGATTACGATTGGAGAGAAAGCCAAGACCCTTGCACAGGTTCTTACTATTACAATGCAAGAATTGCGACCAATATTTTAGCGTCAGATTTAGGAGTTATTGCCAAAAGAGGCGAGAATAAATCGTATTTGTTTGCCGTAAACAATATCGTTACGACGGAACCAGTTTCAAACGCGAGAGTAGATTTGTATAATTTCCAACAGCAAAAAATAGCTTCAGAAGCGACAAGCAGTGAGGGAATTGCATCTTTCCAATTGGATAAATTTGCGTATTTTGCTATTGTAACTTTAGGAGACCAGTCAACTTACGTAAAATTAGACGACGGACTTTCGTTGTCTGTCAGTAATTTTGATGTTGCCGGAGAGACTTTACAAAAAGGGCTAAAAGGATTTATTTACGGAGAAAGAGGTGTTTGGCGACCAGGAGATAATTTGTATTTGTCTTTTATTTTGAATGATGCGGCGAATAAATTGCCTAAATCGCATCCAATTAAATTTAGATTGAATGACCCGAATGGGAAAACGGTTTATCAGACCGTTCAAAAAACAAACGAACTGAATCATTATGCTTTTACGGTGCCAACCAATCAAGATGCGCCAACAGGAAACTGGGAAGCGATGGTGAGCGTTGGAGGTGCAAAATTCTACAAGAGTATCAAGATTGAGACTATAAAACCAAATCGTTTAAAAATCAAGAATACTTTTAGCAGAAAAACACTTTCGGCTTCCTATCCAAATACAGATAATCTGGAAGTAACTTGGCTTCATGGAGCGATTGCGAAAAATCTGAATGTAGAAATGCAGGCTAAATTTTCGCAACAAACAACGACATTCAAAGGATATGAAAAATATAGTTTTGATGATTTGGCGCGACAATTCGGCACAGAAGAAATCAATGTTTTCTCTGGAAAATTAAACGAAAGCGGAAAAGCTTCGGTAAATATTCAGCCAAGATTGCAAGGTCAGGCACCTGGAATGTTGCGTGCTTCATTCATCACAAAAGTGTATGAAGAAGGAGGAGATTTTAGCACCGATGTGATGTCGACAACTTATTCGCCATACCAAACCTATGTTGGAATAAAAACACCCGAATTAAACAAGTATAATATGCTTGAAACCAGAACGAACAACCGTTTTGATGTGGTAACCGTAGATGAAAACGGAAGACCAAAAGCAGTTCGTAATCTCGAAGTGCGAGTTTACAAAGTGGATTGGAGATGGTGGTGGGATTCTTCAAGCGATAATTTGTCTAATTATAATTCGTCAAACGCTACAACTTCATACAAAACCTTTGTAATCAATACTGATTCAAGCGGAAAAGGAAGTTTTCAATTTGCTTTGACAGATGAAGAATGGGGACGCTATTTAATTCGTGTTGAAGACGGAGAAAGCGGGCATGCTACTTCTTTAACCGTAAATATCGATTGGCCAATCTGGTCTGGAAAAACAAGAAATAGAGATGCTTCAACTGCAAATATGTTGGTTTTTTCAACCGATAAGAAAAACTATGCAGTGGGAGAAAAAGCGCAGATTTCCTTCCCTTCAAGTGAAGGTGGACGTGCCTTGATTTCTGTTGAAAATGGTTCAAGAGTTGTACAAACTGTTTGGGCTGAAACCAAAAAGGGAGAAACAAAAGTTGAGATTCCAATTACAGGAGCAATGGCGCCAAATGTGTATTTCAATATTACATTATTACAGCCACACGCTTCAACCAAAAACGACTCGCCAATTCGTATGTACGGAATTGTACCAATTGAAGTGGTGGATAAAAACACAATTTTAGCTCCAACATTAAATATGCCTGACGTTTTGAGGCCAGAACAGCCATTTACAGTAAAAGTGGGCGAGAAATCTGATAAAGAAATGACCTATACAATAGCAGTTGTTGATGAAGGTCTTTTGGATTTAACTCGTTTTAAAACACCAAATGCATGGGATAGTTTTTATGTTCGTGAAGCTTTGGGCGTAAAAACCTGGGACGTTTACGATGATGTAATTGGTGCTTATGGCGGAAAAATAAATCAGATTTTCAGTATTGGTGGTGACCAAGATTTAGGTGGTGGAAAAGCTAAAAAAGCAAACCGTTTTAAACCAGTTGTATTGTATTATGGTCCATTTAAATTAGGAAAAGGCGAAACAAAATCGCACCAATTAAAACTGCCGAAATACATTGGTTCAGTAAGAACAATGGTTGTGGCAGGAGATGCAAATACAAGTGCTTATGGAAGTGCTGAAAAAGCAACTCAGGTCAAAAGTCCATTGATGGTATTGGCTTCGTTGCCAAGAAAAATTTCGCCATCAGAAAAAGTAACGCTTCCTGTTACGGTTTTTGCAACTGAAAATAAGATTAAAAACGTAACGATTCAGGTAAAAACAAGCAACGGACTGAAAGTTGCGGGAAATGCCGTTCAAAGACTAAGTTTTGCACAGCCAGATGAAAAAATGGCCTATTTTAATTTAGTTGTTAGTTCGGCTACTGGAATTGCAAAAGTTCAGGTAATCGCAACGTCAGGAAGCGAGAAATCGGTTTATGAAGTTGAAATCGATATGACCAATCCGAATCCGGTTACGAGCACATTTACCGATGTTGTTTTAGCGCCAAATAGCGCCAAAACCATTTCATGGAAAACATTCGGAATTGCAGGAAGCAATAAAGCAAGATTAGAAGTTTCGTCTATGCCTTCGATGAATTTGAACGGAAGACTGCAGTTTTTAATTCAGTATCCGCATGGTTGTGTAGAGCAGACGACTTCATCTGTTTTCCCTCAATTGTATTTGGGAGATGTAGCAGATATTGATGCAAAACGTAAAGATTTGATTCAAAAAAATATTGCGGCCGGAATTGCTAGATTAGGAAATTTCCAATTATCAAATGGTGGATTGCCTTATTGGCAGGGGAATGCAGTTCCAGACGATTGGGGAACATCTTATGCTGGACATTTTTTAATTGAAGCAGAGAAAAAAGGATATGTATTACCAATTAATTTCAAATCAAAATGGTTGTCCTATCAGCAAAAAGAAGCCAAACAATGGCGTTTTGAGCCTAAATATGGAAATGATTTAGCTCAGGCTTATAGATTGTACACCTTAGCTTTAGCAGGAAATGCCGATTTATCATCAATGAACAGATTGCGTGAAACCAAAGGTATTTCGAACGAAAGTATGCTTCGTTTGGCCGCAGCTTATGTTTTAGCAGGACAAAAATCGGCAGGACAAAGTTTGTTCCTGAAAACGAGCATCGACGGAAGCTCAGACGGTTACAGCTATTACTATTACGGTTCAAGCGAAAGAAATAGAGCAATGGCATTAGAAACAATGCTACTTTTAGGACAGAAACAAAAAGCATTTGTAACAGCAACGAAATTAGCCAAAGAAATGTCGGCTAATCAATGGATGAGTACACAGACTACGGCTTATTGTTTATATGCAATGTCGAAATTTGCGATAAGCAACGGTCCAAAGGGAATCAATATTCAGTTCAGTAAAAACGGAAAAGGAGAGACAATCAATACAGGTAAATCAGTTGCAGACCGTAGTTTAGCTGTTGCTTCTGGGGCAAACAGCATAACGCTGAAAAACAATAAAGCCAATACGGTTTATGTTCGAGTATTGAATACAGGAATTCTTCCAATCGGACAAGAAAATGCGGTTCAAAGCGATGTTTCGGCTTCTGTCGTTTTTAAAAACAGGAAAGGAAGTGTAATCAATGTTTCGAAAATCAATCAAGGAACTGAATTTGTGGCTGAGGTTACGGTTAAAAATCAAAGAGGAGAAAGTGTTCAAAATGTGGCACTATCACAAATTCTGCCTTCAGGATTCGAAATTGTAAATACTCGTTTTACAGATTATGGTGATACGGTGAACAATATCGCAGACTATATCGACATTCGTGACGACAGAACGAACTTCTATTTCGGAATGAAAGCCAGGGAAACCAAAGTTTTTAGAATTCTGTTAAATGCATCTTATTTAGGAAATTACTATTTGCCAGGCTTACAGTGCGAAGCAATGTATGATAATACTTTCTTAGCTAGAACAAAAGGATTCTGGGTTGAGGTTGTGAAGTAGATTTAGGTAGCACGTACCCTAACAGGTTTCCAAAACCTGTTAGGTATTTTATAGATATAGTGAAGAAATTTTTATTTTTTCTTTTAGGAATGGGTAAAGAATACCTAACAGGTTTTGGAAACCTGTTAGGATAATAAAAAAGAGTAGTATTTTGGAGAAAGATGTTTTTGAGGCTGGGCAGTATTACCATGTTTATAATAGAGGAAACAATAGTGAGAATATTTTTATTGAAGATAAAAATTACAATTACTTTCTAGAAAAGGTTAAAAAGTATGTTTTACCGATAGCAGATATTTATGCTTACTGTCTGCTTAAAAATCATTTTCATATTGTTTTCAGGGTTAAAGATAAAATTGATTTGCCCGAAAAGTTTAAGGAAAAAATTCATCTTCCATTTTCGAATTTATTTAATTCTTATTCTAAAAGCATAAATAAAATGTATGGAAGAAGCGGAAGTCTTTTTCAGGAACATTTGCAGAGGAACAGAATAGAAAACGAAAATTATTTGAAAAAGCTGATTGTTTATATTCACTTGAATCCTGTAAAACATAAATTTTCTAAAGATTTTCAATCTTACAAACATTCATCTTGGCAATCGTATTTGTCAAGTAAACCAAGCAATATTGATCGTCAATTTATTCTTGAATTGTTTGGTGATTTAGAAAATTTCATATTTTGTCATGATGAAAAAAGACTGATTTATGAAGGAATAATTAATGAGATCAATTTACTGGATGAATAAAAATTGTGTTTGATATCCTAACAGGTTTCCAAAACCTGTTAGGTATTTTATAGATATAGTGAAGATTTTTTTTTTTTTCTTCTAGGAATGGATAAAGAATACCTAACAGGTTTTCAAAATCTGTTAGGTATTTTATAGATATAGTGAAGAAATTTTTATTTTTTCTTTTAGGAATGGATAAAGAATACCTAACAGGTTTTGGAAACCTGTTAGGATACGAAATAAGAGTGTGGTTTGAAAAATAAATTAAAAGCGTTCCTTCAACGCATTATAAACTGGATAAAAAGAAACAAAATAAAATCAGCAATTGCATTTCTGCTCTTGCTGATTTACTATTTTTCGATACCTCGAACTTTGTTTAAAGAGCCTTATTCGACAGTTATAGAAAGCAAAGAAGGAGAATTGCTTGGAGCTAAAATTGCCCGTGACGGACAATGGCGTTTTCCGGCTCAGGACAGCGTTCCGGACAAATTCAAAAAGTGTATTGTTTATTTTGAAGACGAATATTTCTATAAACATCCCGGTTTTAATCCCGGAGCGATGATTAATGCTTTTAAGCAAAATAAAAGAGCAGGAAAAGTGGTTCGAGGTGGAAGTACTTTAACACAGCAAGTTATTAGATTATCCCGAAAAGGAAAAAACAGAACCTATTTTGAAAAAATCATTGAAATAATTCTCGCTACCCGATTAGAGTTAGGATATTCAAAAGATGAAATTCTCGAAATGTATGCAGCCCATGCACCATTTGGGGGAAACGTTGTAGGATTAGAAATGGCTTCGTGGCGTTATTTTGGCGTTCACTCCAATCAATTATCATGGGCAGAAAATGCAGTTTTAGCGGTTTTGCCAAATGCACCCAGTTTAATTTATCCGGGAAAAAATCAAATAAAATTACTGAATAAACGAAACCGACTTTTATTAAAGCTACATCAAGAAGGTATTATCGACAAGCAGACATACGAACTTTCTATAGAAGAGCCTCTGCCTCAAAAGCCATACGATTTACCTCAGATCGCTCCACATTTATTGCAAAGGGTTGCCAAAAATGAAGAAGGAACAAGTGTAAAAACAACAATTGATTATGCGCTGCAAAATCGAGTGAATCAGATTGCAAGATATTATTACAATCAGTACAAGCAGAATGAAGTGCATAATTTGGCGATTTTGGTTATCGATGTTCAGAACAGAAATGTAATGGGTTATGTAGGGAATTCTCCGGCAGACAGTGACCATCAAAAAGATGTTGATATTATTGAGGCGCCAAGAAGTACAGGAAGTATTTTAAAACCGCTTTTATATGGTGCAATGTTAGATGATGGTGAACTATTGCCAAATACTTTAGTGGCTGATATTCCAACGCAAATTTCAGGATATACGCCTCAGAATTTTAATCTGACATTTGATGGAGCTGTTCCTGCACATAGAGCTTTATCACGTTCGCTTAATATTCCGGCGGTTTTGATGCTTCAGAAATTTACTGTAAACAAGTTTTACGAGGAACTACAAAAGTTTAAATTGAAGAACATTAATAAAACACCCGACCATTATGGTTTGTCGCTTATTTTAGGAGGTGCAGAAAGCAATTTGTGGGATTTATGCCGAACCTATGCTAATTTATCTTCAACACTGAATTATTTTACAAAACATCAGGCGAAATACAGAACGAATGAGTTTACTGAACTAAATTACAAAAACGATTTTAAGCCCGATTTTGGTTCAGAAACCGACCAGAAGAACATTTTGGGTGCAGGATCAATTTGGCTGACTTACAACGCAATGGAAGAGGTCAATAGACCAGAAGGAGATGAAGCGTGGAAATTTTATGACAGTTCGCTGAAAATTGCCTGGAAAACCGGAACCAGTTTCGGAAATAGAGATGCTTGGGCCATTGGAACAAATTCCAGATATGTGGTTGGAGTTTGGGTTGGAAATGCCACAGGAGAAGGAAGGCCAACTTTGACAGGAGTAACGAGTGCTGCCCCAATTTTGTTTGACGTTTTTAATTTATTGCCAAGACAAAGATGGTTTGATACGCCTTACAAAGATTTGGCAGAAGTTGAGGTTTGCCGATTAAGCGGTTATCTGGCAAAAGATAATTGTCCGAAAATCAAGCAATGGGTTACAAAAAAAGGAAAATCGACTAAAGTTTGTCCGTATCATAGAACAATTCATTTAGACAAAACGGAGCAATTTCAGGTCAACAGCAGTTGTGAAAGTGTAGATAATATAGTGACTAAAAACTGGTTTGTACTGCCTCCAGTTATGGCATGGTATTACAAGAGTCAGCATATCGAATATTTGCCGTTACCTCCATTTAAAGAAGGCTGCGAAGGAACACAAACCACCACAATGGATTTTATTTATCCAAAAGCAAATAGCAAAATCTATTTGACAAAAGATTTTAATAGTAACGTTCAGCCTGTTATTTTAAAAGTGGCTTATTCTGAAAGAGATAAAGAACTGTTTTGGTATGTTGATGATGTATATAAAGCGACAACCAAAACTTTTCATGAACTGCCTATAACGCCAACAACGGGAATGCATTATATTACAGTGGTAGATGCTTCAGGAAATGAAATTAGGAGAAAAATCGAAATTGTGAGGGAATAAGTTTATTGTATCATATTAAACTTTTGGTACGCTTTTTCATTTTTTGTTAGACGTAAAGTGAGCGAAGTAGTAAAGCCTTTATATGCAGGTATTTTTTCATTATTATTGTACGGAAAGGAATATCCAAAACCTAAATCAAATCTATTTAAAAAGGTAAATCCGCCTAGTGCATAGGCGTTTTTATGAGAACTTCCTGTTTTTATAAAAAGCAATTCCTTGCTATAGGATAAATTTAAATCAGAAAGGCCATAATAATTTCCGTTGTAACTGTTTGTGACTCCGTATCCCGCGCCCAAAAAGAGTTTGTTTTCATCTTTACAATCCAAACAAAATTCGAGCCCAGCAGTCAAAAGACTTTTGTTTGCTACTGAGTAGTTTACGTAGAAAATTGGTTCAAACTTATCTTCAGATTTGGTATTTTGGGCAGTTATTCTGACAGTAAATAGGACGAGTAGTAAACAATAAATTCCTAGTTCTCCTGAATATGTTTTATAAAAATTGCTAAGAGCCATAATTGGGTTATTAAAATCTTCATAAACATATTTAAATATAAATGATCTAGTAGCTGTATTAAGTTTTTTTTATGTTATTATGACAGAAAGGAGTTTTATATTAAAAATAAATATTCAAATGAAAAAGAGTGCCTAGCCCAGATAGAAGCGGTATCCTTTTTCTGGCTTCTTTAGCCAGGAAAAGATACAAGTGGATAGCTGGAAAATGCTCCTAACTAATAAATTTCCAATCTTTAAAATTCCAAAACCCAATTGTGTTGATGCTTACAAAAAGTCACAAAAAAACCGCCAGTCTTTCGAAAGGCGGTTTTTATTTTATTCTGAAATAACATTTCCTTTATTATCATAGAAATGGTATTCTAAGTACGTGTAAGCGTCACGAGGTATGATTTTCACCCACTTTTTATGTTCAAAAAACCATTTTGAACGTAATGATGGAAAACCTTTGCTGAGGTATGCAGCCACAAACGGATGTGTATTAAGCACAACCTTTTTGTGGGTTTTTAAAAGTCTTTCTAAATCAGAGGTGATCCTGTCTATTATTAAGATTGGCGCTTCGATTTCGCCATTAACTTTATTTGGATCTTCTTCTCTGGTTTTGATATTCACTTCTGGTCTTACGCGCTGTCTGGTAATCTGGACCAAACCAAATTTACTCGGCGGTAATATTTTATGCTTTGCTTTATCGTCGCTCATTTCTTCTCGCAAGAAGTCGAACAAAACTTTCCTGTTTTCAGGATTAGACATATCGATAAAATCAACTACTATAATTCCGCCCATATCTCGAAGACGTAACTGTCTTGCGATTTCTGCAGCGGCAATCATATTTACTTCCATGGCAGTGTCTTCTTGGTTGGTCGCCTTGTTAGAACGGTTTCCGCTGTTTACGTCTATAACGTGCAGCGCTTCAGTGTGTTCTATGATTAGGTACGCACCTTTGCTCATGGAAACAGTTCGGCCAAAAGAAGTTTTGATTTGTCTCTCTATATTGTATTTCTCAAAAATCGGAGTGTCATTTGATTGATAAAACTTGACAATTGATTGTTTTGAAGGTGCAATTTCCTGCAGATATTCCTTCGTTTGATGGTACAACTCTTCGTCATCTATTTGAATACCACTAAAGGTATCGTTAAATACATCTCTTAATATCGAAGAAGCTCTGTTAAGCTCTCCTAATACTTTTGATGGATGATGAGCAGTTGGTAATTTTTTACACATTGCAGACCATCTGCCAAGCAGGTTCTGCAAATCTTTTTCTAATTCGGCTACGTTTTTGCCTTCGGCTACTGTACGAACAATAACACCAAATCCTTTAGGTTTGATCGATAGAACAAGTTTTTTTAGACGATCCTTTTCTTTTTTGTCTTCTATTTTTTGAGAAATAGAAACGCGATCAGAAAAAGGAACTAGAACGATAAATCTTCCGGCAAGAGAAAGCTCAGCACTTATTCTTGGACCTTTGGTTGATATAGGTTCTTTAACTACCTGAACTAAGACAGATTGATTGGCACTTAAAATATCAGTAATGATGCCATCTTTGTCAATCTCTTTTTCAAACTGAAAGGTTTTTAGGGAGAAATCTTTTAATTTACCTGCGCTTACAAGTTTTATGAATTTCAGCTGAGAAGCTAGATTTGGACCCAAATCGTGATAATGTAAAAAGGCATCTTTTTCAAAGCCTACATTCACAAAAGCAGCATTAAGTCCAGCAACTGGTTTTCTGATTTTGGCAATAAAAATATCACCAACCTGAAAATTGCTTTTTTCTTCTTCTTTGTGTAATTCAATTAGTTTTCCATCTTTTAATAAGGCAAAATCTACTGCTTCAGAACTAGATCTAATGATTAATTCTTTATTCACACTGTAAATTTTTATCTGTTTTTTCAGAAAATAGAATATAGAGAATAGAATGTAGATTTAGTGAGAATCTAAAATCTGAAATCTAAAATCTAAAATCTTATCTACAGATGGATTAAACAATATTTTTAACAGGTATTAACCCGGTGAAAACTAGCTGGCAGTTTGCAGTTTTAAGTAATCAGCAGGCTGAACACTAAAAACTGATGACTGAATACTAATTTTCAATTTCAATGAACGTTTAAAAAGAAAAAAGTAGTTTAAAACTACTTTTTCTTTTTGTGGCGGTTAGCTCTCGCTCTTTTCTTACGTTTGTGAGTAGCTACCTTATGTCTCTTTCTTTTTTTACCACTTGGCATATCGTGTCAGATTTTATGTTAATTAATATTATTTTGCTTCGTTGTTAGTTTTAACTCCTTCTACAAAAACTTTTGCAGGTTTAAACGCAGGAATGTTGTGTGCAGGAATTTTGATAGTTGTGTTTTTAGAAATGTTTCTTCCTGTCTTTTCAGCTCTAGTTTTAACGATAAAACTACCGAAACCTCTTAGGTAGACATTGTCTCCAGTTTCTAATGAAGTTTTAACTTCTTCCATAAAAGTTTCAACTGTTGCTTGAACGTCTCCTTTTTCAAGACCTAATTTCTCTGAAATTTTCGCTACGATATCTGCTTTCGTCATTTTCTTTCCTTTTTATTTTTATAAATGGTGTTTTATTTTTTTGAGTTTGCAAATATAGGAATTAAAAAAATAATTAATCAAGCTAATTCGTTAAATTTTAATTACATAAACATTTACTTTTGTATTATAAGTATTTTGCAATGAATTTCCATAACATATTGATAAAATGGTATTTACAGAATAAACGTGATTTACCATGGCGTAAAACGACTAATCCGTACCATATTTGGCTCTCAGAAATTATGCTACAACAGACACGTGTTGCTCAGGGAATGCCCTATTTTTTTTCGTTTACGGAGGAATTTCCTACAGTAAAAAATTTAGCAGATGCTTCAGAAGAAAAGATTTTAAAACTTTGGCAGGGATTAGGATATTATTCTAGAGCCAGAAATCTACATAAAACAGCGCAATTTATTGCAAATGACTTAAATGGTGTTTTTCCAGATTCTTATAAGGAGCTTTTAAAACTAAAAGGAGTTGGCGAATATACTGCCGCTGCGATAGCTTCTTTTTCGTATAATGAAGCTGTACCAGTGGTTGACGGAAATGTATTTCGTGTGCTTTCGCGTTATTTTGATATCGAAACCGATATTGCAATGCCTACTGCTAAAAAAGAATTTACAGCCTTGGCAAAAGAACTCATGCCTGCGGATAATCCTGCAATTTTTAACCAAGCGATTATGGAATTTGGAGCACTTCAGTGTGTGCCGAAAAATCCTGACTGCGCGATTTGTGTTTTTAATGAGAGCTGCGCGGGACTTCACAAAAAGAAAGTAAGCCAGCTTCCGGTAAAGTCAAAAAAAGTCAAAATTACAAATCGTTATTTTAATTATTTGGTCCTCGAAGATGCTTTAGGAAATACGTTTATTCAAAAAAGGACTTCCAAAGGTATCTGGCATAATTTATATGAATTTCCGCTTCTCGAAACAGACAGCATAGTCGATTTTGATTTTGTTTTTCAGAATTCACAGCTTTTTTTTCCTGATTATACTATTAATAGTATAGAGAAATATAGCGATGCTGTTGCCCATAAATTATCGCATCAGCATCTTGCCATACAGTTCTGGAAAATTAAAATAAATAACGTACTTAAAGACGGAATTGATCAAGAAAAACTCAAAACGTTTCCTTTTCCGATTGTTATTTACAATTTTATAGAAAATATGCAGGTCAACAGCTAACGATACACATAAGCATAATAAAGGATTCGCAAAAAGATAAAAAAAAGAAATCTGCAATGGCCATTTCGCACGCAGATTTTGCCGCTTTTGGATTTTTATTTTTTTTTTAATGCATAAATAAGAAATCCAAGAATCGGAATAAAAAATGAAAAGATTTTTAGTATTACTTGTAAGTCTGAACTAAATTTGTGATACTCTTCTGAATAGTTTGATACAAGAATAAAAAAGTGAGTTTTTATTCATAATTGTTAAATGTAAGAATCGGTTTTTTAGCAACTTTAACTATTTAGAAAATTATAAAAGCAATTTGATGCACGGAGAAAGTGAGCTAGTATCTGAAATCTTAAAGCTAAGTACTCTTAATTTGTAATTTTATAGAAAAGCAGGAATTAATTTGCTAAAAAAATGTATCTTTGGTAGAAATACCACAAAAAACTATGAATGGAACATTAAATAAAGTGATGCTCATCGGCCATTTGGGCGATGATGTGAAGATGCATTATTTTGATGGAGGAAATTGTATTGGACGTTTTCAGCTGGCTACAAATGAAGTTTATATAAATAAAAGTACTAACGAAAAAATTACTTCAACAGAGTGGCATAATTTAGTTGTACGCAATAAAGCTGCCGAAATCTGCGAGAAGTATCTTTCTAAAGGAGATAAAATTTATGTTGAAGGCCGTATCAAATCTCGCCAATGGCAAGCAGAAGACGGAACAACAAAATATACTACGGAAATTCAAGTAACTGAATTTACATTTCTTACTACCAAAAAAGAAACAGTAAATCAGAAGTCAAATCAGGAGGCTGAGCCAGCAAAAAACGCTAACTTTGATGCGCCAAATGAAGGTCTGCCTATAAACGACCTGCCGTTTTAGCTATGTTTAACTAATTTTTTTTGATTTGGACCCAGAGCCCAGTTTATTTGTTACTACCAATCTAGACAGCAATTTTATAATTGGTTTTGTCGCAATTTTTGTTTTGCTGTTTTTATCAGCTATTGTTTCTGGAGCTGAAGTGGCGCTTTTTTCGCTTTCGCAAAAAGAAATTGATGATATGCTGGCAGAAAATCTTTCTAAAGGTAAAATCATATCAAATCTTCTCGACAGACCTAAAAAGCTGTTGGCAACATTGCTTACCGCAAACAATTTTTTAAACATCGGAGTCGTAATATTGTTTGCTTTTATTGGGCATGATATTTTTTCAGGTGTGAGTTCTCCAGCCATAAAGTTTATTTTGGAGGTAATTTTAGTAACTTTTCTGATTTTGCTTTTTGGAGAAGTCCTCCCAAAGGTTTTTGCGAGTCGAAACAGTCTTAAATTTGCGAAATGGGTAGCATATCCAATCGCTTTTCTTGATAAATTGCTTTCTCCAATCAGTTTGCCAATGCGAAGCGTTACCTTATATTTGCAGAATAAATTAGGGAAACAGAAAAACAATTTTTCTATCAATCAGCTATCACAGGCTTTGGAGCTTACAGATTCGGAAGGAACTTCAACAGAAGAACAAAAAATTCTGGAGGGAATCGTTTCTTTTGGAAATACAGACACCAAGCAGGTTATGAGTCCGAGAATTGATATTTTTGCATTGGAAATAACCGAATCATTTGCGTCAATATATCCAAAAATAATCGAAAAAGGATTTTCAAGAATTCCCATTTATAGAGACAATATCGACCAGATTGAAGGAGTTTTGTTTGTCAAAGATTTGCTTCCGTACATTGATAAGGAAGAATTTGACTGGACATCACTGATGAGAGAAGCTTTTTTTGTGCCAGAAAATAAAAAACTGGATAATCTTTTAAAGGATTTTCAGAGTCTAAAAAGCCATTTAGCGATTGTGGTTGATGAATACGGAGGAACATCGGGATTGGTTTCGCTAGAAGATGTAATCGAGGAAATAGTAGGGGATATAAGCGATGAGTTTGATGATGGAAATCTGAATTTCTCACAAATAGATGAAAAGAATTTTCTCTTTGAAGGAAAAATAAATCTTAAAGATTTTTACCGAATTGTAGATGTTGACGAAGATGTTTTTGATGCACACAAAGGCGAAGCAGAAACGCTTGCGGGATTTATTTTAGAAATCTTAGGAAATTTCCCGAAAAAAGACCAGAAAATACAATTTGAAAATTGCGTTTTTACCGTTGAAACAGTCGATAAAAAACGTGTAAAACAAATAAAAGTAACATTAGAATAAAGAATGTTTAGAAAAGTAATTTTTGCTGCCACTGTAATTTTGGCAGCGACCGCAGTAAGCTGTAAAGATGACGTGGTTCCAAAACCAGCAGGATTTTTGCGTTTGGATTATGCTGAAGCAAAATATATGAATTTCGAAAATAATTGTCCGTTTACATTCGAAATGAATGAAGACGCAATTATTAAAGGAGAAAAAGACTGCGGTTTTGCAATTACTTATCCTAAAATGAAAGCGACGATTTATTTGACATATAAACCGGTAAGCAATAATATTGACAAGCTTTTGAGGGATGCTCAAAAACTGACTTATGAGCACGTAATTAAGGCAGATGATATTCTGGAACAACCCTATTTAAATCCGCAGAAAAAGGTTTACGGAATGTTCTATCAGGTTGACGGAAACGCAGCAACGAATTCTCAGTTTTATGTTACCGACAGTACAAAACACTTTCTGATTGGTTCTGTTTATTTTTATGCGAAACCGAATTTCGACTCGGTTATGCCAGCAGTAAGTTATGTTAAAAATGATATGCAGCGTTTGATGGAGACGTTGAAATGGAAATAAAAAAATGGCGTTCAAATCTGAACGCCATTTTTTTATTCTTGGATTAAGAATTTAAGACTTAAAATTCGAAACTTTATATGTTTTTCCGTCTCCTGTTTCTTGAACCACTTTTGTTAAAGATTCTGGGTTTTGGATTGTTTTATCAAAACTTACTGTTGCTGTTTTTTTGTCAAAATCAACCGTTGCTTTTTCAACTCCGTCAAGGTTTGCTAATTCTTCTTCGATTGTTTTAGCACATCCAACAGCACAAGTCATTCCGTCGATTGTGAAACTTGCAGTTTGTAAATTTTCAGCAACAATTGGTTTGTGTTCTTTTGGAGCACTTTTTTCTGCATTTACAATTTGAAGGCTTTTATCTTCTTCTTTTTTGCAGCCAATAAACATTAGCCCAGCGATTGTTGCAGCGATTAAGATTTTTGAAATTTTCATTATATAGGAATTTAAATTGCGAATTACTTTCCTGCAAAATTACTAAAAATAGAGCCGTCAGTTCGCAAAATAGTTACAAATTTGCAGTAAACTACAATTTATGGATACAAAACAGCTAAAATGGATTTACTTGTCGATTCTTTCTCTTATCTGGGGAAGCTCTTTTATTCTGATAAAAAAAGGATTGATTGGCCTTACTGCTATCCAAGTCGGTTCGTTCCGAATTGTTTTTGCGGCGCTTTTTCTGTTGATTGTAGGTTTTAATAGCCTAAAAAAGATTTCGCGACGTCAATGGAAATTTGTGGCCATTACATCACTTTTCGGAACTTTTATACCCGCATATCTTTTTGCCATTGCAGAAACAAGGATAGAGAGCTCAATAGTGGCAATCTTAAATTCGCTAACACCCTTAAATACTTTGATATTAGGGATTTTGGCTTTCGGGATTCAGTTTCAAAAGCGTCAGGTTATAGGAGTTTTTATTGGACTAGTCGGATGTTTGTTGCTGGTTTTAAGCGGCGATTCTTTAGGAGGAAGTCAAAATTATCTTTACGTTTCGTTGGTGGTTGCAGCAACTTTGAGTTATGCCATTAATGTAAATTTGATTAAGAAATACCTACACGATCTAAACTCTGTAAGCATAACTACCGGAAATTTTACGGTTTTGCTGCTTCCGGCTTTAGTTATAGTATGTACAACCGATATCAGTCAAAAAATAAATGTGTCAGAAACACAGCACTCTATATTTTTTGTGATGATTCTTGGCATTTTAGGAACCGGAATTGCAAATATTCTTTTCTTTAAGCTTATTCAGATGTCATCGCCCGTTTTTGCAACATCTGTAACCTATTTAATTCCGATAGTAGCCTGTTTCTGGGGATTATTAGATAACGAAATCCTGACGCCGATTCAGTCAGTAGGTGCTTTTGTTATTCTAATCGGAGTTTACTTGTCTGCGAAAAAGTGAGGGTAGGCTTGTTAGCTAGACATAATTAATCAATAAAAAAGCTTTGTCAAAGTTCAAACCTTGACAAAGCCTTATTATCTTAGAAACTCAGAGCCTTAGTAGCTTAGAGCCTTAAATCCTAGGCAACTTAAAACTACAAGAAATCTGCATCAGAAACACCTTCATTGATTTTGATTTCGGCGATTTTAATATCCAGTTCGAAACCGATATTTTGAACTAGATTGTAAGGAACTTTTACTCCTTTTACTTCTCTGTAATCTTTGAAATGAGTAATCTGTGTAACTGATTTTCCGCCTTGTTCACGTAGTTTAGATTCGGCTACTTTCAAACCCGATTTGATGTCATAGTAGTAAGTTGTTTTTCCGTCTTTTATAGTGTAAGCATCACTTCCGTTTATTGGCTCAATACTGTCCACTTTTAAGTCTGTGCGTTTTACCAATTGCAATTCTTCAAAAGGAGCGGCGTTTGCTTTCATTTCTTTAAGATCTTCTCCCTCTAAGCTTTTTCTCTGGCCTTGTTGTTCAATATAAGCGCCTTTGTCATTTACAACCTGTTTCATGATGGTCATTGTTCCCATTGATAATGACACCATCATTTTTCCTTTTGAGTCTAACTTAGAAGTAAAAGTCAATGGAGCAGGAGCTTGCGGAATTGATGTGCTTCCGTTCATAAATAATGTTTTTGCAGCAGAAACCGCTTTTTCTCCTCCAATAGCTTTTATGTAGTTTTCGAAAACAGTTTTAGCACTGATGTCTTTTGGAGCATCCTTTTTAACAGCTGGTTTTTCAACCGGATTCCCGTATTTGTCAAAATACGATATCGGAATCTGCAGTTTTTCCAATCCAGGAAGCACATCAGAACCTTTTCCAACGATTACAATACGCATATTATCCAATAAAAAGTATTTGTTGGCAACACTGTAAATGTCATCAGCGGTAACGTTATTTATAGTTTGAATGTATTTTTCATAGAAATCTGCAGGAAGTTTCTCTGTTTCAATATTTAAAGCATAACGAGCGACAGCTTGTGGTTTTTCTACCTGCATTACAAATCTTCCGATATAGCCCGCTTTTACATTTTTTAGAACATCAGCATTAACTTTTTCTGTTCTTATTCTTTTGATTTCTTTGATGAATTGTACCACGGCGCTGTCGGTTACTGTGTTTCTAACGGCAGAAGTAGCTTTAAATTTAGTCACATATTTGCTGCTTCCAATGCTAGAATTGGCTCCGTATGTCCAAGCGTGCTGTTCGCGCAAGTTCATGTTCAGGTAACTGTTGAAATCGCCTCCTAGAATCTGATTCGCAATTACTGCAGGAAAGAAATCAGGGTCGCTCATTTTTAGATTTACCGTATTTACTAATGAGATTTCAGACTGAACCGCATTGGGCATGTCTACAAAATCAATTTGAAGTTTCGCTACGTTTGTTGGATCAGGATACGTATTTTTTGGTGCAGCCTGTTTTTTCCATCCGCCGAAAAGCTTTTCTACCGAACTTTTGATTTCCTTAAATTTGACATCTCCTATCACAACTAAATAGGCGTTTTCTGGAACAAAATAAGTATTATAGTTGTTCTGAACATCGCTTAGTGTAACGTTGTTTACGGTTGCTTCCGATAAAAATTCTCCTGCGGGATGATTTTTTCCGAAAGCCAAAACATCTACAACGCGGTTTGCGATTGCTGGAACACTTTTCTCGTCTGCTTTAAGCCCTTCGAGTAACTTTGCTTTTTCCTTATCAAATTCAGTTTGTGTAAAATTAGGTTGTAGAGCGCCTTCTGCCAAAAGTTCTAAAACTCGTCCCGAATATTTAGAAAGCGAACTTGCATATGCACCTTGAGCCGTAAAATTTATATTAGCTCCATAAAAGTCGATTTCTTCGTTAAAAGCTTCTTTGGTGGTTTTTTTTGTGCCATTGCCAATTAAGCTGCTGGTCAATTCATCAACACCTTTTTTGTTTCCTTCTGTAAAAGGCGCATTGTCAAGAGTAAGATTAAAGCTTACGCGAGGCAGTTTGTGGTTTTCGACAACCAGAACTTTAATGCCGTTTGCCAGAACAAAAGTCTGAGGTTTTTTGATGTTAACAACTGGCGGATTGCCCGGTTTTGGCTGTGGTCGATCTTGTGCTTGCATAATTCCAGTTAGGAAGGAAAGGATTAAAACTGTATATAATTTTTTCATGATTCGATATTCTTAATTTTGAACTTTTGCTGAAGGAACGTAATCTAAAACTAAACGCTGATTTGGATTCAGGTATTTTCTAGCAGCATCTCTGATTTCTTCTCTTGTAATCGAATGATACATTTCGATTTCGGTATTAATTAAATTTACGTCGCCGTAAAGCAAATAATACGAAGCCAGATTTTCTGCAATTCCTTCTACGCTTGCATTCGCATTTACATAATTGTTATCGAATTTGTTTTGTAATTTTTGATAATCTTTTTCAGAAATCAAATCGGTTTGAAGTTTTACTATTTCTTCATCCATTTCTTTTAAGATGTCGGCTGTGGTGTTAGGAGCCATAGGCAGACCGTACAAAATGTACATACCGTAATCTTCTTGGCTAAATCCGACTGCGCCAATCTGTAGCGCCATCTTTTTATCGTCTACAATTTTTTTGTATAATTTAGAGCTTTTCCCGTCACTTAAATATGATGAAATCAAATCTAAAATACGTGCATCTCTTGTTTTCATAGACGGGGTTCTATAGGAAGCTACCACCATTGGAATCTGGATGTTCGGATCTTCATAAGTTGCTTTTATAGTCTGAGTAATCGGTTCTTCGGTAAAAGTCTGTTTTTTAACTTCTGCGCCTCGTGGAATTGGGCCAAAATATTTCTGGATCCATTCTTTGGTTTTTGCTTTGTCAAAATCACCAGCAACTACTAATACTGCATTGTTAGGGGTGTAGAATTTTTTATTGAAAGCTTGGAATTCCTCAAGTGTCGCTGCGTCCAAATCTTTCATTGAGCCAATTGTAGTCCAGCGATACGGATGGTTTTTAAACATATTCTTTTTAACTTCAGGCAGAATATTTCCGTAAGGCTGATTATCGTAACGCATTCTTTTTTCTTCCTTAACAACTTCATTCTGCGTTTCAACTCCAATTTTATTGATAATCGGATGCATTAATCTTTCTGATTCCATCCATAAGCCAAGTTCAAGACTGTTGGAAGGAAAAACTTCATAGTAATAAGTTCTGTCATCGTTTGTATTGGCGTTGTTTACCCCACCATTTGCCGTAACGATTTTCATCCATTCGCCACGTTTGATGTTTTTTGTTCCTTCAAATAAAAGATGTTCAAAAAAATGCGCAAAACCAGTTCTGTCAGGACGTTCGTCTTTTGAGCCTACATGATACATCACCGAAGTTACGACTACCGGAGCTGATGAATCGTTGTGAAGAATAACATGCAGTCCGTTATCTAAATTGTATTCTTCAAAAGCTACTTTTTGGGCATGAGACACGCCGCCAAGCATTAATGCAGCACTTAACATCATTATTGATTTTTTCATAAAGATTAATAATTTTTATATTCTACAAAGAGTAGGTAGACAAGAGTCGATTTTAGTTACATCAAAAATAGTTTTTTTTACTTATGGTTTGATGTTTTGCCATTATTTTCGTTGTAATTTAACAGTCTTTTACTTCAAAATACATTGATGGTTAGATTGGAAACGCCTGAAACACAGTAATTACAAGCCCTTAAATATTTTTACGACTATAGATTGCACAGTAAATTATTAGTTGTATATTTGCAACCTTAAAAATCAATAAATCAATTTGGTATGTATGCAATCGTAGAGATAGCAGGGCAACAATTTAAAGTAAGCAAAGACTTAAAGGTTTATGTTCACCGTTTAGCTAACGAAGAAGGTTCAAAAGTTACTTTTGACAAAGTTCTTTTATTAGATGACAACGGAAATGTAACTTTAGGCGCCCCAGCTATAGAAGGTGCTTCAGTAGAAGCTAAAGTGTTACAACACTTAAAAGGTGATAAAGTTATCGTTTTCAAAAAGAAAAGAAGAAAAGGATACAAAAAAAGAAATGGTCACAGACAATATCTTACACAAATTGTAATTGAAGGTATTACTGCAGCAGGAGGAACTAAAAAAGCAGCAGCTAAGAAAGCGGTTGTAGCAGAAGAGACAGCTACTGAAGAAGTAGAAGCTCCAAAAGCTAAAAAAGCAGCTCCAAAAGCTAAAAAAGAAGCTACTAAAGAATAATAACAATATTTAAACTCATACGTCATGGCTCACAAGAAAGGTGTCGGTAGTTCGAAGAATGGTAGAGAATCAGAATCAAAACGTCTAGGCGTTAAGATTTATGGTGGTCAAGCTGCTATTGCTGGAAACATCATCGTAAGACAAAGAGGTTCTAAACACAATCCAGGTGAAAACGTTTACATTAGTAAAGATCACACTTTACATGCTAAAGTTGATGGAGTTGTTAAGTTCCAAAAGAAAAGAGATAACAAATCTTATGTATCTATTATCCCATTTGAGGCATAATAATCTAAAGATTACTTTTTACAAAACCCGTTCAGAAATGATCGGGTTTTTTTTTATAAAAAAACGGAATCTCTTTTTTAGTTTTTCTGAATGTAGTCAAAGATGAATTTTTCTCCTTCCTTTCCTTCAAAAGAAATTCCCTCGAATTCAAAGAAAATTCCATCTGTCATTTTGCATTAATGGAATTGTTGTTGTGCGTTTTTCCTTGTCGATGATCTCGATATCGAACCATTTTTTTGGGACGGATACTTTCGATGTATTTAGCCTTGGCAGTATTTACAATTTGAAAATGAATGTTCTTCTGTTGTTCATTTTTGACATACATTTAAGTTTGTTATAATAGATAAAAAAAACCTTTGCTGCAGTTTTTTGAAACTTTGGCAAAGGCTTGTGGTATTTAATTGCGATTTACAGTTTGAAATATCTTTTCGCTATCTGTTGTTTATTCTGGCTCTTCTGTTTTATGTCCAACTTTTACTTTGGGATTTTCTCCTGTGCCTGTAACCGTTATCGGAATTCCGAAGATACCAAAAGGAGGCAATCCTAAACGCATTTTAAGATTTAGTTTTCCATCAAGACTTGTTGTTCCTTCAATTCTTGGCCTAAAGCCCGCAAATTTGAATTTAAATCGCTCTATAGTCATGATGTTGTTCCTTACGGTAGTTTTTATGTCAACTTTAGAAACATCCGGATTTTTCATCGATTCAGAACCTGTTTGTTTGCTTACGGCATTAAACATTTTCAAACCTCTTATTTTTACATCTTTTACAGAAAGTACTCCCCCGCCAACGAGTGAAGGATAGACAGGATTCATATTACCGTTTAATTTGCCTCGCAGCTGATAATCGAGAGACACGATTCCATGTGCTTTTTCTGCAACACTTGCCATTTTTCTGAATACATCAATTTCATTGTATGCTCTTTTGATATCAAAATCAGATGCTTTGATTTTGTAATCAAAATTAGCATTTTGCGTATTAACAGCCTCATAATTTCCATTCATAACAACACGACAACCAATTAAATTAAAGCCTGTTTGCTGCATCGTAAGTCTGTTATTGTTTATTTTTAGATTGCCTCCTGCATTTTCGAGTAGCAATTTGTCAAAATAAACTTTTTGAGCATTTGCTATAAGCTCTAGATCAAAGTTGTCAGGAATTATAATTACTCCAGACTGTTTTTCGCTCTTTGATGCATGTGTGTCTGGGGTATTATTAAACATAAATTCGTCAACATTAAGATATTTCGAAGAGACGGTAAACGAACCCCTTAAAATTCCTTTTCGTCTTGTGGCGTAGTTGATTGCATTTTGCAGATAGCCATTCATTCTAAAATCAGACTTACCGTAGGATGCCAAGAAATCATTAAAAAAGATTTTATCCTGATTAATTTTAAAAAGGCCATCTCTTATAATGAACTTTTGAGGCAGAAATTCTGATTTGATTCCAATGTTTCTGATCTCTAAAGTTCCTTTATTGTTGAGTTGGTCGTAATTTCCATTTAAGGCATCGCTTTGCTTTCCTTTTAAGGCCAAGTCAGCTTTTATAAAACCATCTAAGTTCAGTCCTTTATGCGAGAAAACTTTATATATTTTTTGTACATCAAGTTCGCCTTTTGCTGTAACATCATAATTTAAATCAGCAAAATTATTTAATAAAGCCTGAACAAAAACTGGCTTTCCTTCAAAAGTAAATTGAGCAGGTTTAAGGTATAATTTGAGGTCTTCAAAAGTTCCTTTTTTATCCTCGATCGTTGTTTTAAATTCAATATTGGTAATGGGATTAGGATAATGACTGGTTTTCACAAATCCTTTTTTTAATTCTATTGCGCCGTTTGCAATAGGAAACAGCTTGTTTTTTCTGTCGAATTTACCTTTGGCCTTAACGTCTCCGACTAAAATTCCTTTTAAGGTCAAGCCAGGAACTCCTAATCCTTTATTGAGTTTTTCAAGATCAATTTTAGCATTAAATTCAGCATCTACTATGGGTGTGTCTATTCCTTCCAGGTAAAATTTCGATTTAAAATAATCCTCACCGACATTTAAAGATAAATTGGCCGCATTAACAATTAGTGAATTTGGTCTTAAGGAAGGGAGTTTGCTTTTGATTTCGATATTTAAGTCCGAAATCGGAAAATCGCTATTGTCATAATTTATAAAACCATCTTCTATTTTTAAATCGAAATTTAAATCGGGTGCGATGTTTTGTGATGCGATATATTTTCCTTTTAAGGTCAAAAGTAGATTCGTATTTCCTTTTAAATCTGTTTTAGAAAGCCAGGTAACGTATTTTGGAGGAAAGGCCGTAAACACATCATACAGTTCGCTATCATCAGATTTTATAACAAAATCCATATTGTAACCGTCTTTCAAGAAATCAAATTTTCCTTCAAAATCCACTGACAATTGATTGATTTTTAGGTTGTTTTGCTGAAAAAAGAATGACAAAGAGTTCATGTTGACCTGAGTAATAAGATCAGCATCTACCTTTTTGTTCATTAAGTAAGGTTCGTTGTCATAAATAATATTCAGCTTCTCGATTTTTGCTTTTGAATGAAGGTCAAATACCGCTTTATTTAAATCGCCTTTTCCTAGATAATCAAAGCCAAATGCATCAAAATGCACTTTTGTCGATTGATCGTCGTAAATAATTTTGCTGTTTAAGATTTCTATTCGGTCAAGTTTTAAAGCTGTATTGGAGGAGCTGTCTTCTGGCTTAGAATCCTGTGGGGTAGATTTATAAACGTTGTAATTTGCTTCACCATTTGAGTTTACCTTTACATTAATAAAAGAATCTGACAAATAGATTTCATCAATTTTTGCTGATTTGCTAAAAATTAGACTTAGGACATCAATGCCAAAAGAAACTTCTTTTGCTGTAATGAATTTTTCATTTTTGTAGGGAGCAGAACCATTTAATTGTAAGTCGTTAAGAGTTAAAGTCAGCGACGGAAAATGACGAAAAAAAGAAACAGAGACGTCCGAATAGTTAAGTTCTGCCGTTAAGCTTTCGTTTGCAGTTTTTTTTATTTTTTCCTTAATCTGATCTGCAAAAAGAATAGGGGTAACAAAAAGTAATGCTAAAATTACGGCAAGTGTAATTCCTGTGTATTTAGCAGTTTTTAATAAGAACGGTTTTGATGTAATTTTAGACATATAGGCGTAGATGCGGTATTGTGATTGATTTGGGGAATGAAATAAAAAAGGAGTTTTATCCGTGAACGGTTTCTTTTTTACCGTAGTTGGTAATAATAGAACCTTCATATTCAATCCATTCTTTCCATCTTTTGTCAATGTCAATATTGTCTTGATATTTTCTGGCGAATCCTAAAAATGTTGTGTAATGTCCGGCTTCAGAAATCATTAAGTCGCGGTAGAATTTAGCCAATTCTTTGTCCTGAATATTTTCTGAAAGCACTTTAAAACGCTCACAGCTTCTGGCTTCGATCATGGCAGAAAATAACAATCGGTCACAAAGCGCATCTCTTCGGCTTCCATCTTTTTTCATGAATTTAAAAAGTTCATTCACGTAATGGTCTTTTCGCTCGCGTCCTAAAGTCAGTCCACGCTCTTTAATGATGTTGTGAACCATTTGAAAATGCTCTAATTCTTCTCTTGCGATAACTAGCATCTCGGTTACCAATTCTTCTATTTCAGAATTGTAGGTTACGATGCTTATGGCATTCGAAGCAGCTTTTTGTTCGCACCAGGCGTGGTCGGTCAGAATTTCTTCGATATTTGACTCAACGATATTTACCCAGCGAGGGTCTGTGGCTAATTTTAATCCTAACATGACAGCGGTAATTTATGTGCTGCAAAATTAGTCTTTTTTTACAACCAAAAGTTAGTAAAAATGGTTCAAAAATGTTCAAAAAACTATTATTTTGTAAAATGAAACCAATTAAGATGGAACGGCTGAAAAAACTTTTAATTATTGGCTTTGTATGGCCAGAACCCAACTCGTCTGCAGCAGGTGGAAGAATGATGCAGTTGATTTCTATTTTCAAAGAAAATGGATTTGAAGTCACATTTGCAAGCGCGGCCCAAGACAGTGATTTTATGGTTGATTTAGGTGAGTTTGGGGTCGTCAAAAGAAATATCGAACTTAATTCTTCGAGTTTTGATGATTTTGCAAAAGAATTAAATCCAGATGTTGTCTTGTTTGATCGTTTTATGATTGAAGAACAATTTGGATGGAGAGTGATTGAAAACTGTCCAAAGGCAATCCGAATTTTAGATACCGAAGATTTGCATTGTCTTCGAACAGCTCGACAAAAAGCTTTTAAAGAAAACCGCCCTTTCGCACTTTTTGATTTGTTGTCTGAAGAAGTGGCAAAAAGAGAAATCGCCAGCATTTTAAGATGTGATCTGTCTCTAATTATTTCTGAATTTGAAATGAATATCCTAAAAGAGGTTTTCAAAATTAATGAAGACTTACTTTTTTATCTTCCTTTTTTGGTTGATGAAATGAAAGAAGAACAGCTTCTAAAATTGCCTTCTTTTGAGGAACGAAAGAATTTTGTTTTTATCGGAAATTTTCTTCATGAACCCAATTGGAATACCGTTCAGCATTTGAAAGAAGCAATCTGGCCTTCTGTAAAAAAAGATTTTCCGGAAGCGGTTTTGGAAGTGTACGGCGCTTATCCTTCGCAAAAAGTATTACAGTTACATCAGCCTAAAAATGGATTTTTCATTATGGGAAGGGCAGAAGATGCCAATGAAATTGTGAAAAAAGCCAGAGTTGTTCTGGCGCCAATTCGTTTTGGAGCAGGGCTGAAAGGAAAATTATTAGAAGCCATGCAATGCGGAACGCCAAGTGCAACGACTTCAATTGGCTCTGAAGCCATGCATGCCAATTTATCTTGGAATGGTTTTATTGAAGACAACCCATTAGAATTTTCAAAAAAAGCAATTGCACTTTATCAAGATGAAAATCTTTGGAAAGAAGCTCAAAAAAATGGAATAGAAATCATTAATAAATGCTATCAAAAAAAGAATTATTCAGAGAAATTGATTTCATTGGTAAACTCACTTTTGATGGATTCTGAAAGCCATCGACTTCATAATTTTATGGGAAATCTTCTCCAGCATCATGCTTTTAAAAGCACCATGTACATGTCAAAATGGATTGAAGCGAAAAATAAGTAATCAGTAACAGTTTACAGTAATCAGCGGACTGCGACTGCAAACTTTAAGCTTCCATTTTTCCAAAACCAACCGTTTCACGATAGATTTGAGGCGAAACATCTGCATTGGTTTTAAAGAAACGGCTGAAATAATGTTCGTCATCATAACCTAATTCATAGGCTATTTCTTTTACGGTTTTGTTGGTCATGTACAATTCTCTTTTGGCTTCAATAATAATTCTTTCTGAAATTAAACCAGTCAAAGTTTTGTTGAAATAGTTCTTGGCTATCTTGGCCAATGCTTTTGGAGAAATATTCAATAAATCGGCATAATTTCCAGCCGAATGTTTGGTTTTGAAATTCAGTTCAATCGCATCTTTCAAGTTTTGAAGAATTATGGGTTCTTTTGCATCCGGAACCGATTTCATTTCTTCCAGTTGTTCTGTTTTTAATCGTGAAGCCGTAATTAAAAAGATTTTCAAATAGGAAATCAATAATTCGTATTGCGCCAATTCTGCATTCTGGATTTCAGCTTTCATTTGTTCAATCACCATTTTAAAAGTTGTTGCCGCTTGTTCTGTAACTTGAACATAAGGAGGCTGATAAATATTATTGAACAAAACCCCATTGCACGAAACCTCTTTCTGATGCATGTGAATGCAATAAAAATCAGGGTGAAAATGAATCGCGATTCCTTCAATCGGTTCACTCACGCAAAGCATAAAAGGTTGATAAGGCGAAAAGGCCAGAAGTGAGTTTTCTTCAAATTGATGTTCTGCAAAATCGGCTTTTACTTTGCCTTTTCCTTTGGTAACCCAAATTAAAGAGTAATAATTGTTTCGCTGCAAATGATCGAAATGACTGTTGTCATCAAAAGAAAGAATCTTAAAAGCCAAATTACCATTTTGCGGATTTATTAAAGTAAAAACATTTTGGGAACTCATGATTTATTTCATTTTTGGAAATATAAAGATAGCTCTCAAATAAATTCGGAGCTATCTTTATACATCGTTTTTTGTTATTGTGAAAGTGCTGTTTAATTATACTGCAGGAAAATCAATTTCAGTATTGGCTAAATTGTTGAAGTAGTTTGTTAATACGTTCAAAGCGGTATGTGCAACAGTTTCGGCAATTTCAGCATCAGAAACTCCTGCGTTTTTCGCTTTATTTACATCTTCATCATTTACCAAACCACCTTTGCTGATTAAGGTTTTCGCCAATTGTAAAATCGCTTCTGTTTTAGCATCATCAGAATTTCCTGTTCTCGCAGCTTTTAAAACTGCTGGGTCTGCTTTCACTAATTTTTCCCCAATAAAAGTGTGAGCTGCTAAACAGTAATCACAAGAGTTGCTTTCTGAAACTGCTAATGCAATCAATTCACCTGTTTTTGCGCTTAATTTTCCGTGGCTCAAAGCACCGCTCAAATTCAAGTATCCTTCCAAAACTGCTGGAGAATTTCCCATTGTTCTCATCATGTTTGGTACAACGCCCAATTTTGCTTGCACAGCGTTGAATAAATCTTTAGTTTTTCCTGTTACTTCTTCTGGGTTTAATGCTGTTAATCGTGTCATTTTATTTAATTTTTAAAGTTGTTATTTGTTGTTGTCTTTTGACATTACAAAGTTGCAACGATTACAGATTTTAGAACATGGAGGATTGACGCTATGTGATGGATAATTTTCCCTGAGCTTTTTTTCAGGAGCTGATCCAGCTTTCCGTTTCAAGTCCTCACTGCAAACCCTGATTTTCTAAGCCATAAAACGAGCTTCCGTTGGTCGCTGTTTTCTGGCAAGAAAAATCAAGGTTTGCAGTTCCGGGCTTTCCACTCCAATCTGGGCTAGGGCACTTGGTTTCAAAAGGATGCTTTTGTTTAAATATTGTCGTCTAGTTTGTCATCCTGACGAAGGAAGGATCTCCGCAAGAAGCTCGACAAAGATTGGAGTTGTTCTGTATGATTTTCCATGCAGTTTGTCATTTCGACCGAAGGGAGAAATCGCACGCGTAACCACAAAGATTGGCGAAGTTTCTAGTGAGATTTCTCCCTTCGGTCGAAATGACAAATAGTGCGCATAAAAAATCCCCGTTTACAATGTAATCGGGGATTTTTTGAGTTTTCAGTTTTTAAACTGAGTACTTTTAAACTGTAAACTGAATACTATTTCAAAACCCCTTCAACAGCCTGAATAGTCGTAGCATGATAACCAGATTTTGCTTTATCAAATACTTTTTTAGCCCAAACTTTCCCTTCTGGAGTTTTAGCCATTTCTTTATAAAGCATCATCACAGAACCTGTTCTGCTTATTCCTATCAAAAATTGTTCAATTGCAGGATCGGCGGCTTTGTATTGATGACGAATTGCCTGAACAAACCATTGACGCTTGATGATGAAATTCCCGCCTTTCGTAAAGTTGAATTCTTTGTCAATTGCTTCCATTTCTTTTGCTGTAATATCAGCTGGCAAATGATCTATAAAATGCTGTTTTTCGGCAGTTGTAGTGATTTTTTTGTTTAAACCGGCAACGCCAGTTTCTCTCCAACTTTTTTGAATTGCATCAATAGCATCAAATTCTGCTGAACTGACAGGAAGAATATTGGATGGAATTCCCGGTTTGTAAATCCACTCTTCTAATTTGATTTTATCTGCTAAAGCTTTGTCTCCCTTAATAAGATTTTCGTTTAAATACTTTACAAAATCTTCTGTGGTGATCGATTGGAAAGCATGAGAATCGAAATAATTCTTAATAAACGGGTCGAATTTTTCTCTTCCGACAGCATTTTCAATAACTCTTAAAAACGCATATCCTTTTACATAAGGAATCTGGCTGATTCCATCGTCAGGGTTTCTGTTTGTGAGACTTACTTTTAATCTTGTGTCTGGATTTGTATCCCCGTATTCCGCAACATTATCAACTAATTCTTTGTTGGTGATAACGTTTTGCATGTCAAATTCTTTCTTTCCGAAAATAGCTTCGCCAATTCTGTGTTCTACATAAGTTGTAAAACCTTCGTTTAGCCAAATATCGTCCCAAGTCGCGTTTGTAACTAAGTTGCCACTCCAGCTGTGTCCTAATTCATGCGCTAATAAACTCGTTAACGAACGATCTCCAGCAATTACTCCAGGTGTTAAGAAAGTCAGGTTCGGATTCTCCATTCCGCCATAAGGAAAACTTGGAGGTAAAACCAAAACATCATAACGTCCCCATCGGTATGGTCCGTATAATTTTTCTGCCGCATTTACCATTTTGCCTAGCTCAGCAAATTCATAAGCCGCGCTTTTTAAAACAGATGGTTCTGCATAAACACCAGTTCTGTTGTCGATTGACTGAAATTCGATATCTCCAACTGCAATAGCCATTAAATAAGACGGAATCGCTTTATCTTGTTTAAAAGTATAAACCCCAGTATCGTTTTTCTTCTGTGGATTTACAGCGCTCATAACCGCTAATAAATCTTTCGGAACTGTAACTTTTGCATTATAAGTAAAACGAATGCCCGGAGAATCCTGACACGGGATCCAGGTTCTTGACCAAACACTTTCTCCCTGAGAGAACAAGAACGGTTTCTTTTTGTCTGCAGTCTGTTCTGGTTTTAACCACTGTAAAGCTACTGCATCTTTAGTTGTACTGTAATAAATGTTTACTTTGGTTGTATTTGGCTCGATTGTAATATGAAGCGGTTTTCCGTGGAATTCAACATCTTTTCCGAGTTCAAATTTGGTTTCTTTTTCGTCATCACCAAGAGTAACTTTGGTGATATTTAAATTATTTTCGTCGAAAATAATTTCGTTTCCTTTGCTGCTATTTTCAATTGTCCAAGACGCTTTACCTGAAATCGTTTGTGTGTCAAAATCGACTTTTATATCAAGGTCAAGATGTTTTGCAACAGCAAGTTCTGGTTTAGAATAGCTATGTTCGTCAACAACAGCAGTAGTTTTTTCTGTTTGCTCTTTTTTCTGGCAGGCAATTGCTGTAAGAAATAAAGCGACAAGAATTAGTTTCTTCATTTTGTGAGGTTTTGAATTTGAGGATGAAAATTAAACAAAAAATCCCGTTCCAAAACTTCGGAACGGGATTTAATTATAAAATTAACAACGATTACGCCAACATTGTAACTGGGCTTTCGATGTATTGTTTTAATGTTTGTAAGAACTGAGCGCCAGTTGCACCGTCAATTGTTCTGTGGTCGCAAGCCAATGATAACATCATGGTGTTTCCAACTACGATTTGACCGTTTTTAACTACTGGTTTCTCAACAATTGCACCTACAGAAAGGATAGCAGAGTTTGGCTGGTTGATAATTGAGTTGAATTCAGTAATACCAAACATACCAAGGTTAGATACTGTAAAAGTACTTCCTTCCATTTCTTGTGGTCCTAATTTTTTGTTTTTAGCTCTTCCAGCAAGATCTCTTACTGAACCACCGATTTGAGATAAACTCATAGCGTCAGTAAATTTCAATACAGGAACAACTAATCCGTCTTCAACAGCTACAGCAACACCAATGTTTACGTGGTGGTTGATGATGATAGCATCTTCTTTCCAAGTAGAGTTGATTTTTGGGTGTTTTTTCAATGCCAAAGCACAAGCTTTGATTACCATATCGTTAAAAGATACTTTTGTATCAGGAACACTATTAATGGCAGTTCTTGCTTGCATTGCTTCGTCCATGCTAACCTCGATTACTAAGTTGTAGTGAGGAGCAGTGAATAATGACTCAGAAAGACGTTTTGCAATGATTTTACGCATTTGAGAGTTTTTAATCTCTTCTGTGAAAACTTCACCAGCAGGAACAAATACTTTTGGAGCAGCAGGAGCAGATGCTTCTTGTTTAGCAGCAGGTGCCGAAGCAGCGGTTTGGGCCTGAGCAGATGGAGTAAAGTTCTCGATATCGCTTTTTACGATACGTCCGTTTTCTCCAGATCCTTTTACTTGAGATAATTGGATTCCTTTGTCAGAAGCGATTTTTTTAGCTAAAGGTGAAGCTAAAATTCTTCCTCCGTTTGAAGTTTCAGCAGCAGCTTCTGGCGCTTTTTCGGCAGCAGGGGCAGCTTTTGTTTCTTCAGCAGCAGGAGCGCTTGCAGTTGCAGCACCTCCGGCAGTAAAGTTGTCAGCAATTCCAGAAATGTCAGTACCAGCAGGTCCGATAATCGCTAATAAGCTGTCAACAGGAGCAGTATTTCCTTCTTGAATTCCGATGTATAATAATGTACCAGCATTGAAAGACTCAAACTCCATAGTCGCTTTGTCTGTTTCAATTTCTGCCAAAATATCTCCTTCAGCTACAGTATCGCCAACTTTTTTCAACCAAGTGGCCACTGTACCTTCTGTCATTGTATCACTTAAACGTGGCATAGTTACTACAACAACACCTTTTGGTAATTCTGTTGCAGCTTTTGCAGGAGCAGCAGTTTCCGTTTTTGCTTCAGCTGCAGGAGCATCTGCTTTTGGGGCTTCAGCTGCCGGAGCGTCTCCACCAGCTAAAAGAGCAGAAATGTCTTCTCCCTCGTTACCGATAATCGCTAATAATGAATCGACTGGAGCGGTTTCTCCAGCTTGGATTCCGATATGTAAAAGAGTTCCTTCGTTAAAAGATTCGAACTCCATTGTTGCTTTGTCTGTTTCAATTTCAGCTAAGATATCACCTTCGCTTACTTTATCGCCTACTTTTTTAAGCCAAGTCGCTACCGTTCCTTCCGTCATTGTATCGCTCAAACGAGGCATAGTTACTTTAATTGCCATAATTCTTATAATTTATGAGGTGTAAATGGATAGTCTTCTTGTGCGTATACTACATCGTATAATTGTTGCAAATCTGGGTACGGAGATTCTTCAGCGAATTTCGCACACTCTTCAACTAAGTCTTTAACTCGTTGGTCAATTACTTCGATTTCTTCTTGTGTAGCATATTTTTGATCTAAGATTACGTCAAGAACTTGTGTAATCGGGTCGATTTTTTTGTACTCTTCAACCTCTTCTTTAGAACGGTATAATTGTGCATCAGACATTGAGTGTCCTCTGTATCGGTATGTTTTCATTTCAAGGAAAGTCGGTCCGTCTCCGCGACGAGCTCTTTCAATAGCTTCGTGCATTGCTTCAGCAACTTTTACAGGATTCATTCCGTCAACAGGTCCGCAAGGCATTTCGTAACCTAAACCTAATTTCCAGATGTCAGTGTGGTTTGCAGTTCTTTCTACAGAAGTTCCCATTGCATAACCGTTGTTTTCAACGATAAATACAACCGGAAGTTTCCATAACATAGCCATATTGAAAGCTTCGTGAAGAGAACCTTGTCTTGCAGCTCCATCGCCAAAGTAAGTCATGGTAACACCGCCAGTGTTGAAATATTTGTCTGCAAAGGCAATACCGGCTCCTACAGGAATTTGAGCACCTACGATTCCGTGTCCTCCATAAAAACCATGTTCTTTAGAGAAAATGTGCATAGAACCTCCCATACCTTTAGAAGTTCCAGTTGCTTTTCCTAAAAGCTCTGCCATTACGTTTCTAGGATCAACTCCCATACCAATTGGCTGTACGTGATTTCTGTAAGCAGTAATCATTTTGTCTTTAGTCAGGTCCATAGCGTGAAGAGCTCCCGCTAATACGGCTTCCTGACCATTATATAGGTGTAAAAAACCTCTAACTTTTTGTTGAATGTATAATGCTGCAAGTTTGTCTTCAAACTTTCTCCAAAGCAGCATGTCTTCATACCACTTTAAATATACCTCTTTTGTAACTTCTTTCATCTGAATTCTTTCTTTTGCTAAAGTTGTTTGTGTTATCGATTATTGTGCCTGTAACGCAAAATAGTTTCCTCCCACAAATTTGCGCCCGAAAGGTCGGGATGCAAAAATAAGACATTACATTTAAGAACTAAAATTTAAAAGCTACTTTTTGGCTTTTTTTTACAAGAACTTTTTATCGAACATTAATGGAAGCAAATTTTTAAGGGATGCCGATTTGTAAACTTCGCCTATTTCGCCCATAAAATAGATTTCGATAGGGGTTTCCTGCTTTATTTCGTATTCGGCAATCGACTGTCTGCAAGAACCACATGGCGGAATTGGTGCCTGTGTTTGATTGGTGTCTGAGGCCGCTGTAATGGCCATTTTTAAGATTTTTGATTCGGGATAGATGCTTCCGGCGTAAAAGATAGCAGTACGCTCTGCGCATAATCCGGAAGGGTAGGCGGCGTTTTCCTGATTAGATCCCAGAACTACTTTTCCGTTGTCCAGCAATAAGGCGGCACCGACTCTAAATTTTGAGTAAGGCGCATAGGCTTTTTTTCTTATCTCAACCGCCTGATTCATTAGTTCCTGAATGTCTTCTGGAAGTTCTTTTGTGTTTTCGTATATTGTAAATGAGGAGTTTATGCTGATTTCTTTCATTCTCTTTATTGGAAAAAAAATCCAAATTTCTGATAAGCAGAAATTTGGATTGTATTATTCTTAATTAATTATTTTTTTAATAAGTCTCGTATTTGTCACCAAAGTTAAATGTTAAAGAGAAACGAAGCGTGTTTTCTAACGGATTTTTAACTTTCGAAGCAGAGAATAGGTAAGAAACGTCTACCTTGATAATATTGTATTTGAATCCAGCTCCAAGTGAGAAAAATTGTTTTGCTCCTTTTTCTGGACTTTCATGGTAATATCCAAGTCTCATTGCAAAAGAATCTTGGTACATGTATTCTCCTGCAACGCTATAGGTGATTTCTTTCATTTCTTCCTTGAATCCGCCAGGGGCATCTCCAAATGATTTGAAAATCCCAGAAACCCATCCTATGTTTCGGTAATCGTTGTATGCAGCATCTGTAGCTTGTTGCTGTGTAATATCCTCAGGGTCGTCAAAATCTCCGTCGCCATTTCCGTCAATAGCGGCCTGAAGTCCTGGAGGGGTTGGCACTAAAAGTTTTGTAAGTTCAGCACTTAGGGCAAATTTGTTGTAGTCGTCAAAAATAAATTCAAATCCTCCCCCTATTCTCAAATTTGCGGGCAAGAAATTAGTGCTAAAGTCATCTCTGTCGTAGCTGATTTTCGGTCCAAGGTTCTGAAGATTAATACCCGCTCTCCATCTTCCGTTGAAATCTTGATAGGCAATTTCTTCAGATTGGTAAAAAGCTGCAATATCAACCGCAAATGTTCTAGCGGCAGATGCATCAACATCTTCTGAAGCTACTTTTAAATTAGAATTTATAAAACGCGCCCCCACAGCCATCGAGAAGGTTTCGCTTAGTTTAAGTGAATAAGATCCGTCTAATGCAAATTCGTTTGGATTTACTCTTCTGGCAACTTCGTTTGGGTCTCCAGTTTGTCTGAGCTCGATATCTCCAAAACCAAAATAGCGAAAACTTCCTGCAAATGCACTTCTCTCGTTTATTTTGTTGTAATAGGTTAATTGTCCTAACGAAATGTCGTTGGCAAGGTCTGTTAAATAAGGAGTGTAACTAATAGACAGGCCTTGTGCGTCTTCTGCAAAAGCATATTTTGCGGGATTCCACTGTTGTGAAAAGACGTCTGATGATGTAGCGACACCCTGATCGGCAAGACCGGCAGCTCTGGCATCTGCAGCGACTAAAAGAAAAGGTACTCCCGTTGTAATAGGCCTTGACTCTTGGGCTTGAATATTATAAATCGTAAAGAAACAAACTAATAGAAGTGATATTTTTCTCATTTATGGGACTAATGGGTTGGTGATGCAAATATATAGATTATTATAAAATGACAAGCTTTTCGTATTTTTCTGCTTTTTTATTTGTTAAATTCGATTTAACGGTAAGCTTATAAATATAAACTCCTTTTCCGATTCTGTCGCCAAAATCATCCCTGCCATCCCACGTAATTTCTCTAGATAAAAAGCCTTCGGTGGTAACGGTCTGGTTTTTTGTCCAGACTACTTTTCCTGTAATCGTCATTACTTGAACTTGTACGTCCAGCGGTTCGTAAGGCCTGTTGTGCGAGAACCAGAATTCTGTATAAGTCGAAAAGGGATTCGGATAATTAAGAACATGTGACAATGTTAAAGATTCGTCTCCGACCACCGTAAACTGAATCTCGCTTGTGACAGGATTGTTATAAACGTCCCAAGCGGTAAAACTTATTGTATGCAGTCCGGGAGCTAAATTACGCAACGGAAAACGTAAATTCCCGTTGGTGTAATCGTCTAATTTTGTTTGATAATAATCATTCAAAATATAAGGATTGCTTACATCTCCATCTAAAATCGCTACAATGTCATGCCCAATGCCACTTGCTGTATTTATCCCATTTTCATCTTCAAGAAAGGCTAAAAGAAAAGGCGATTCATTTGTAATTCCACCAGATACAAAAGTTTCATCATTCATATATAACTTAACTTTCGGACTTATATTGTCCTGAGGTGCATTTTCGTTAATTCCTCCAATTTTAATGTTGGTGTTATAGCCCGATTGATTTTCAAGGGTTTCATTTTTTTTGGAATAAAAGCTGATTCTTCCATTATCTAGAGGAATTCTGATGTCTCTTGGAACAACAAAACTAAATTCAAACTGACCGTTGGTTACTGAGGCGTTTCCTCTAAAAATAGTTTCGCCAAGGTTTTTAAACTGCATTACCGGACTGTTGCCGTCATTGTTTAAGGTTGAAGTTGTGATCATTTTGTCGAAAATGGCCGCAGCGAGTTCTCCGTTATAATTGCTTAAAACACTGTTGTTCTCATCTGTGATTTCGCCCGTGATTTTGATTTTTGCTAAAGATTTAAAATCAGGGATAGATTGAGAAACCTCAATGTCATTTACTTTGGTCAGATTAATTCTTGGCTTCGGAATGGCAAGCATTAAGGCTGGGTCTCCTATGTAAAAAACAACATTGCTGGCCGAACTTGGATTTTCGTTTTTCGAAATTCGCAGCGCCTCGGCGATAGTTGTATATTGATTCGATCCGTATGAAAAGAGATTTCTGCTCAGGCTATCATTGAAGTTTTCAGCATTAAATTGCCCGATAGACCTTATTGTGGTTAACATGGAAATTGCTCCGCCTTTTGGATTCCAAAACGTATATTCTCCTGCTGTTGGTCGTGTAGGGTCGTCAAATCGAGAAAACTCACAGGTAATGGTTATAAACAAAGGATATTTGTATTGATTGTTGAGATTCTGTCCATCCGATTTTTCCCAAATTCTTTCGCTTGCGAGACCGTCTTCGCCGCCATGTCCTAAATAATTAAAGACCAAAGCGCCTTTTTCAAAAGCATCAAAAAAATCGGACCTCGCCTTTGGGTAACGTGATCCTCCAGCTGAAGCTTCTTGAGTGTAAGAGTCCAAAAAAATCTTGTCGATATTAAAAAAAGGTTTTTCTGATGCAATGACATCAGCCAAGTTGTTTTGCCTTGACTGCAGAGATGCGTCTGATGCCTGATCGGAGTCGTCACTTATTAGAACAAAATTATTTCTCCAGTTCCCATATGATTTTGAATCGTGGTATTCCAAAACCTTGTTAATCATTTCGGCCGCCTGTGAATTATCTGCAACCAACATTCGTCCGACAGCAATGTCAATTCCGCCAAAGAATGATGTTACGTTTCCTTCGTCAGCATCCATTAGTCCGTAGAAATCATCAGAAGCAAAAGAAGACTCTCCAGAAGTTGTGCTGTTTAAGGCGTGATAAATCGGGACAATATTCGTGTTGTTTGAAATTCTGTCCTTATAATCATATGATGCGTCTCCAAAAAGATTAACGTATTTTATTCTTTTATCATTAGAAGAGGCGTTTTGATAAAGATATCTAATGCAGTTTCGTATAGCGGCAATATCTTGTTTGCCCGAAGAAAACTCTTGATAGATATTTTCGAGTGTAATCACCTTTGTATTCAAGTTTGAAGAATTGCGATGAAAGGTGGCCAGTTTTTCAGCTTGAGAAGCTAATGATTTTGGCGTGATGATGACATAATCAAGATCCTGAAAGCTGTTTTGTGAATTTCTTAAAAGTGTTCCTTTTAGGTTCTGATTGGCGATTTTAGGTTGATTGTCTTTTAAAGGAGTGTAGTAATCTGCGGGGTCTACAGCTACGTATTTTCGCACTTCTCCCAAAGTTGCTTTAAAGCTGAAAGAATTTTGATTGACATTTTCAATACGTACTATATTATATAGGTCTGTAATATCCCATACTTGCGAAATGGAAGTTGAGTTTCCGATAGTGTAATTTACGATTCCTGTAGAGGAACCTGCGGCGTCATACTGAAATCTGAATTGCTTTCCTGTGCCTAGCAGTTTTCTTTTTGCAGTTAGATTTATGTAATCCAGATAGCCTTTAGAACCCGGTACACCATTATTATTGTATGTCAATTTGATTTTTACAGATTCAGATCCTGTAAAAGTTGTACCAGAGGGCAGTTTTCCGTTGTAGTATTTTGTCTCAGAATTGGTAGCTAGCGAATTAAAATTAATGGTTCCGATGTTCTGTCCATTTGAGCTTACTGAAAAAGAAGTAGGAGTATACGCGGCTGAAGCGGCATTGAGCTCAATTTTTACAGGAACTGAAGCTTCTATGTTAGGAAAGTTAAATGTAAACTCCTGTTCTTGATTGATGTCGAAAGATTCGCCAAGCCATTGTCTTCCCAAATGCCCGATATTGGTGAGGTCGATTTCATGAAATTGATAGTCATCAAACGTGTTCAGTTCTAGAGAGGCATTTGCGGACGGCTGCGCAAGGTTTCCGATTCTTTTTCCGTCACCGCCGGCTGTTGTAACGTAATAATATGATTTTGTGTCGTATAAGTTAAGGTTGGTTTGGCTTTCTGAATTCCAATTTTCGACCCCTTCAGCATAAAAAAGTATATAATCCTCGTTGTTAAATATGCCGTCGTTTTCTCCTATAACCTGAATGGCGTTCTCGGTAAGGTCTTCTGGGTAATAAATGTTATTGGCAAGTGGCAGCATTCTCCCGCCGTTTCCGTAGATTTTGATTCTTCTAGGGTCGGTTTTGGCGGGGTCAAACCCGAGACTTTGTAGAAAAGATCTCGAAATTCTATATACTCCCGATTTTTCGACATAAAATCGGTACCATTCCCCCGAGGAAAGAACCGAATTGTAAACCGCAGCTGATTTTTGAAAAGCAGTAGCATTCGAACTTCTTGCTGAAGAAGCGCTTATTTGATATGAAAATGATTTGATTCGCTTAAAACTGTTTCCTTCTTTAATAATAGGAGAAAGTAGTAAAAAAAGTTGCCTGCTGTCTCTGGAAAGAACACTTTTTAGCGTTTCATTTGGCTTTTCGGGAAGGCTGTTAAGGTTTAAATCTCCCAATTCTGCCGCCGAAACAGTTTCGTATAATACGTTAGAAATTTGCACAGAGCCGCCGTTTACAGCGCTCGATTGACTCAGATTGAGCATGATCGAAATGCTTTTTTTGGTAAAATCGTATCGAAAACTGTTGCCGGTGAAATAAGGAATAATCGTTTTATAATCTCCGAAACTCATCTCTTTTTTGGTTTTCCAATCTATCGTGAAGCTCCCATTTATCTGGGAAAACGACAAGATAGGAAGCAGAAAAAGGTACACAAATAGAGCTTGTTTCATAGGTCAGAAAAACGGGTTTAATTTAAAATTATTTTGATTAGTAAAAATATATTATTTCATGTTATAGTAAATAATAAAAAGTATATTTTTGCGTTCGTAACTATAGGTTATTTTCTGGTAAAAAACAGCTAAATAAAATTATTAGAACAGATGTTGCTAATTAAATGTTAATTATTATATTGCAGCACCTAAATTTATCACCTAAGAATGAGTATGAAAGTAAACAAAATTGTAGTCTTGCAGTTAATGATGTCAGTAGTATTGATGTTGGGCACGGCTAGTTGTAGCAAAAAATCGAGTTCCTCTCACGCTTCACGAGCGACTGGCTGGGATGTAGACAGTCAGAATGGAACTGCTGCTAGAAATGCAGGTAAAAAACAACAGGCAGGTCCTGGTTTGGTTTTTGTTGAAGGAGGTACATTTACAATGGGTAAAGTACAGGATGATGTTATGCACGATTGGAATAACACTCCGACTCAACAACACGTACAATCATTCTATATGGATGAAACCGAAGTTACTAATGGTATGTATTTAGAATACCTAGAGTGGTTGAAAAAGGTTTTCCCTCCAACAGAAGAAAATTACAAGAATATTTACGAAGGAGCATCTCCTGATACTTTGGTTTGGAGAAATCGTTTAGGATACAACGAAACGATGACAAACAACTACTTAAGACACCCGTCTTATGCTAATTATCCAGTAGTTGGTGTAAACTGGATTCAGGCTGTTGAATTTAGCAAATGGAGAACTGACCGTGTAAATGAGGCAGTTTTAGAGAAAAACGGATACATTAAAAAAGGTGCTAAAACACAAGATGTAAGTGCTGAAAGTTTATTCAATACAGAGGCTTATCTTGCATCTCCATCTACGACTTATGGTGGAAACGAAGAATTAGTTCTAAAGAAAAGCTCAACAGGAAGAAGACTTAAAGAAGGTGCAGAAGAGAAAAATGTTTATGCACAACGTTCTTCAGGTATTATCTTGCCAGAATACAGACTTCCTACCGAAGCAGAATGGGAATACGCCGCTGCAGCTGATGTTGGACAAAGAGAATACAATATCTATAAAGGACAAAAAAAATACCCTTGGTCTGGAGATTATACACGTTCTTCAAAACGTAAAAATAGAGGTGACCAATTGGCTAACTTTAAACAAGGAAACGGTGACTACGGTGGAATTGCAGGTTGGTCTGATGATGGTGCAGATATTACTAATGCTGTAAAAAGCTATGCTCCAAACGACTTCGGATTATACGATATGGCTGGTAACGTAGCAGAATGGGTTGCCGATGTTTACAGACCTATTATTGATAATGAAGCTAACGATTTCAACTATTTCAGAGGAAACCAATACGCTAAAAACAAAATTGGTAAAGACGGTAAACTTGAAATCATCAATAAAGATAACATAAAGTACAAAACTTTAAGTAACGGTAAAAAAGTTGCTACAAATCTACCGGGAGAAATTGCTCAGGTGCCAGTTGATGAAAATGAAACTTACCTAAGACAAAACTTCAGCCAAAGCGACAATATCAACTATAGAGATGGTGATAAACAATCTTCTAGATATTTTGACTTCGGAGATTCAGAGTCTGGGCCAAAAGCGGATCAAGCAATGTACAACTCTCCTAAACACAATGTAACTGTGGATAGTTTAGGTCAGATGGTTAGAAAGTATGACAACTCAAGCAAACGTACTACATTGATTGATGATAATGTAAGAGTTTACAAAGGTGGATCTTGGAGAGACAGAGCTTACTGGTTAGACCCTGCTCAAAGAAGATACTTCCCTCAGGATATGGCAACCGACTATTTAGGATTTAGATGTGCTATGTCTAGAGTAGGTTCTAAAACTGAAAGAAGAAAATCACCAAGGAATTAAGATTTAGAATTCTAAACATATAAAATTCCAAATTCCAACACTGAATATTCAGTTCGGAATTTGGAATTTTTTTATTGTTTTTTTCTAATTTTATAAAATGAACAAAAAAGATTAAAATGAATATTCAAGAGATTCATAAACTGTTTTTACAATGTAAATCGCTTTCAATTGATACGAGAAAAATTGAAAAAGATTCTATGTTTTTTGCTATAAAAGGCGAGAATTTTGATGCTAATACTTTCGCAAAAGAAGCTTTGGACCTAGGGGCTTTGTTTGTGGTTATCGATAACGAGAACTATTATATAGACGAGAGAACTATTTTGGTTCAGAATAGTTTAGAAACGCTTCAGGAACTTGCAAAATTTCATCGTTCGTATCTCGCATTGCCAATTGTCGCTTTAACAGGGAGCAATGGAAAAACTACAACAAAAGAACTTATAAATGCGGTTCTGTCTAAAAAATACAATACAAAGGCTACTGTCGGAAATCTAAATAATCATATCGGAGTTCCGTTGACTTTGTTGTCGTTTACCAAAGAAACCCAAATCGGAATTGTAGAGATGGGAGCCAACCATCAGAAAGAAATTGAATTTTTGTGCAATATCGCCCAACCTGATTTTGGTTATATAACCAATTTCGGAAAAGCACATCTGGAAGGATTTGGGGGTGTAGAGGGTGTAATTGCAGGAAAAAGCGAGATGTATCATTTTTTGAGAGCAAACAACAAGACCGTTTTTGTAAATCTGGACGATGCAATTCAGGTCGAAAAATCGAAAGATATTAAAGCGTTTACTTTTGGACTTAAAAATGAAAAGGCAGATTTAAATATTCAGGATGTTCAAGCAAATCCGTTTGTAGCTGTTAGTTATATCGATTTTAGTATACAATCTCATTTAATCGGACTTTATAATGCCAATAACATCAATGCCGCAGCCGCAATAGGTTTGTATTTTGAAGTGGCTCAAGATGCTATTAAAAGTGCGGTTGAAAACTATATTCCGGCCAACAACAGGTCTCAAATGATCAAAAAAGGATCAAATGAGATTATTCTTGATGCTTATAATGCAAATCCAAGCAGTATGGCCGTAGCAATTGCTAACTTTTTGCAATTAGGAAGTCCGAATAAAATCATGATTTTGGGTGATATGTTTGAATTGGGCGACGAAAGCGCTTCAGAACATAAAATTATCGTAGATTCATTACAAGAACAGACCGATTCGGTTTGTTATTTGATTGGGAAATTTTTCTATGAAAACAAAACAGAAAGCAATCAAGTGTTCTTTTTTGAAACCTTTGATTCCTTCGCAGATCATATTAAAACACATCAGTTTCATCACAATACCATTTTGATTAAGGGGTCGCGAGGTATGGCGCTGGAACGTACATTAGAATATATTTTTTAAACGCAAAGCCATTCTCGACAGAATGGCTTTGTTTTCTTTTAAATACTCATCAAAAATCCGATTAGGTTTTCTTTTTTGTTTAGGCCTAATTTTTTGCGAAGTCTGTAACGAGCCAATTCGACACCGCCGGTTGAGATATTCATAATTTCTGCAATTTCTTTTGTAGACATATTCATAAGCAAATAAGTCGATAGGTCAAGTTCGCGAGGAGAAATAGTCGGATATTTTTCTTTTAATCGTTTCAGGAATTCAAAATGCACATTTTTAATGTGTTTTTCCAGATCTTTCCAACTTTTATCTGTGTTGACTTCTTTTACGATGCTTTTGTTCAATTTGCTTACCTGAAATTTCGTCGAATCATCAAGAGCGTCTACATCAATTTCTTTTAGCTTGTGGATGATGCCATTAAGGATTTTGTTCTTTTTGACCACCTGTAGCGAATTATTAACCAGCTCCTTGTCTTTAGCAAGGATCTTGATCTGCAACTTGTCGTTTTTTAGCTTTTCGATTTCTTTTTCTAAATCATATTGCTCTTGTCTGATTTTGGATTCTTTTTCCAGATAAAGCCTTCTTTGTTCGATGGTTTCGTAATATTTGTTTTTTCTGATTTTCATTTTAATGCGGTTTGAAATGACGTAAATCGCAATGATTATCAAAACAAAATAACCAATGAAAGCTAGAAAATGACGGTACCATGGGGGAGAAATCGTGAAGGCTAAAGTTGAGGGCTCAGACTGAATTCCGTAGCTGTTTCTTACCTTAACCTTCATTGTGTAATCTCCTTCTCGAAGATTTGTGTACTCTTTAAACGAAATGGTCGACCAATTGCTCCATTTGTCATCAAAGGGTTCTAGCTGATAAGAGAATTCGACATTTTCGAGATTTTCGTAAGTTGGCGATGAGAAAGCAAATCGCACCTGATTTGCCGAATATTTAATACGGATTTTTTCGGTCTTATTTTTATTATTGCCTAGAATTATAGTGTCCCCAGGGAAAGAAAAGCTGCGTATAAATGCTTTAGGTTTGGCAACAAAGTTGTTTTCTACAGCCGAATCGTAATGGGCAAGACCGTCTGTTAGTCCAATAAAAATATTTTTTGGATCGATTGTGTTTACAGAAAGATAGTTGCTAACTAGATTTCCGGTAAGGCTTGAGAATGGAGCAACTATATTTACGTACTTATTGCCTTTTTTCATTAAAACTCCGACAGATTCATCATAAGCATACCAAAGATTAGAGTGAGAATCTTCATATAATGCATTTATGACAGGAATGTTTTTAAAAAGCGAACTAACTTTTTTGTCTTCATAAAATAAATCCTGTTCGTCAGAATATTTATAAAAATGATTATGGCTCTGAAAATAGATTCTGCCTCCAATTTTCTGCAAGCTTCCTATTGACTTAAATTTTGAACTGAGCTGGTCGATTTTCTTAATAGACGAAAAATGGCTCAAATCATCGCTCATTGTCATTCTATAAATCGATTCGTCTTTTTTAAGCCATAAATAAGTGTTGTCAAGTTCAAAACTATTAGACGACTTGTCAAAACCCGCAACTTGGTTCTTAAAAATAAGGCCATTTGCTGTTTTTTGAAATATGGCAAACCCATCATAGTTAGAGCCAATAAAATAATCGGGATGATTCGGCACTTTTTTAAACCCAAAATACCCTTTTGAATCAATGATTCGGGTAACATTTCCGCCGTTTATTACCAAGGCGCCTCGGTTGTTAGAACAGACTAATTCGTTTCCGATTATCTGCACATTCCACGATTGAGCCGTTGTTCCTTCGACAAGTTTAAAGACATCTTCTTTAAAGTTATTGTTCCATGCGTGATAAAAAACACCTTGATTGGTAGCTACATAGAGATTTCCTTGATAGACTACAGAAGCATACACGGTGCTTAGATTGTAGCTAAAGCCAAAATAAGTAAAGGGCGAGCTTTCGTTTACATAGGCAATTCCGTTGTCTAAGCCAAGCCAGAGATTGTTTTTATTGTCAATAAAAGAAGTCAAAACGGTATTGTTCTGGAGTCCTTTTTTGCGATTTATATGCTGGATTATTTTTCCGTTAAAATCACAAATGATAACGCCGTCTAAAACCGAATTTAGTGCGATGAACTTATGGTTGATGGTCACGCCTCCAAGCGAATTGTTTTTTTTGACAAAAGTATTAGCTTCCGTGTGCCAAGGTTTCAAGGTATTGTCCTCATAAATAAACAAACCTTTTTCTAGCGTAATAACTAAAGTTTTGTTTGGAGCTAAAGCATACATTCCCCAGATTTCAGTATTGTTTAGGGGAGTTGTATTGGGAAGTGAGTATAATTTCCCGTTACGATATTCTAAGATTCCTTTTTCGATATCCTGAAAGTAAATCTTATTGTTTACGGTAAACGAAAACTGAAAACGTTTTGGAGCTTTCAAAATAGAAAGTCTGCCGTTTTTGAAGATGTAGGCTCTTGCAAAAGACTGAAAAATAACCTGATTGTTTACGGAATGGATTTTCCATACAAAATCAATGATTTTGATCTTATTCTTATCAACATATTTGGAAAGAGACGTATAAGTCAGCCTTCCTTTTTCATTAGGTTCAAAGTAGCCGAATTCATTATAACCACCAACAAAAATCTTTCCCGATTGGTCGATTTTTAAACATCGTACAGAGGTGCGATTTGGAAGGGGAAATTTTCGCCAAGATGCGCCGTCAAACTGTAGTAATCCATTATTATTTGCAAAGTATAGATTTCCGTTTTCGTCTTGTCCGATATTCCAGTTCTGAGTTCCACCCTTATATTCATTTCGTTTGTAATTTCTTACATCTGGAAGTCCTATATTTTTTACCTGTCCAAAAAAGGTTATTGTGAATAGTGTAAAAAAAGTAATATAAAAATATGATTCTTTCAAATTCATGTAATTTTTTGTTTTTTGGTTGTTGATAGGTTTAATTGTTTTGTTTATAGGCGTTTATAGTTGTTTGATAGGACTATTTCGTTGTAGTTTGCTGTTTTTTAAATAAATGTAAGCAATAAAAGAAGATTGTAGTGTTTATTTTATCAATTAACATTTCAATAACATTGTTAAATTTTATTTTAAATTATTGTAATTCAATTTATTGGAAAAAAAATGATGTGTTTTTGTAATGTAATAAAATTTAATTTGATGTGTTTTTGTAGTGAATTTTAATTGCTGATACTAAAAAATTAACATTATTATTGCATCAAATTACTAATTAATTAACCAAAATTTTTAGAAAAATGAAATTAACAAAATTACTTGTTTTTTGTATTTCGTCTTTGTTGTTCTCGGTTATTGCAGTGGCTCAAGATGTCACGGTAAGTGGAACTATAAAAGATGAAAGTGGGATGCCTGTTCCGGGCGCTACAGTTTTATTAAAAGGCACAAATAAATCTACAGCATCTGATTTTGATGGTAAATTTCAGATTGCAGTACCTTCTAACGGAATTTTGACTGTTACTTTTATCGGCTACGCTACGGTAAATGAAGCTGTAAATGGAAGAACTAAAATAACAATTCAATTAAAACCTGAATCACAATCTTTGAATGAGGTTGTAGTTGTAGGATACGGTACACAAAAGAAGTCGGTTGTAACAGGAGCAATTTCGAGTGTGAAAGCTGCAGATCTTGAAAAAGTGCCAAACGGACGTGTTGAGCAAACATTACAAGGGAGGGTTGCTGGTGTTACAGTTGCGGCTACTTCTGGGCAGCCTGGTGCATCTTCTAAAGTGCGTATTAGAGGTATAACTACTTTTAGAGAAGGAGGAAATGATCCTTTATGGGTAATTGACGGAATTGCTGTCGATGCAGGCGCAATCGGATTTATTAATCAGTCTGACATTGAGTCTATCGAGGTTCTTAAAGATGCTGCTTCGGCCGCAATTTATGGTACTCGTGCTGCAACTGGGGTTATCTTGGTAACAACTAAAAAAGGAAAATCAGGAAAACTTTCTGTAAACTATAATGGTTTTGCTGGAATTGCTGGTCCTGCAAAAAAACTAGACCTTTTGAATGCCACTCAGTATGCCACCATAATGAATGAAAAATCTTTGGCTGATGGTGGTTCTATAAAATATGCTAATCCTGCATCTTATGGTAAAGGTACAGACTGGCAAGATGCCGTTTTTAATGATTCTGCTTTTAGATATACACACGAATTGAGTATCAGCGGTGGTGGCGAAAAATCTACTTTTTATGCTTCTTTCGGAATTCAGGACCAAGAAGGTATTGTTGCAACGGATATTTCAAACTATTCAAAGAAAAACTTCCGTCTAAATTCGACACACAAAATTTCTGACTATTTTACTTTCGGACAGACTTTTGGATACACTCACCAAAAATCAACAGATTTCGGAAACGTAAACAATGAGTTTGGAGGAGTTTTAAGCTCCGCAATCAACCTAGATCCCCTTACTCCATTAGTCGAGACAGATCCTGTTTTAGCTTCGCAGGGTTATTATACAAATGCAAACGTCATTAGAGACAGAAATGGAAATCCTTACGGAATTTCTCCAATTGTACAGCAAGAGATGACCAATCCGCTTGCTTTTATGCAAACGAGATTAGGAGGTTATAACTGGTCTGATGATTTTGTTGGGAATGCTTATCTAGAAGCTAATATTACAAGTCATTTAAAATTCAGAACTACGCTTGGAGGTAAATTGGCTTACTGGGGGAAAGAAATGTTTACTCCTGTTTCGTACTTGAATCCAAACATGAAGGTCGATAAAAACAATTTTAGCCAAACTAATGAGAAATCATTTGCTTGGAATATTGAAAACATCCTTACTTATTCTAATAAATTCGGAGACCATTCTATCAATCTTTTAGCAGGACAGGGTGCTTACGTTGAAAATGTCGGAAAAACCATTGGAACTACATTTTTTGGTTTGCCTATTACGAGCTATAAAGATGCTTCTTGGAATTTCAATATTCCGCAAACAGATATCGTTACTACGGCAAGCGATAAAGTACAGCACAAATTATCATCTTTATTTTTCCGTTTAAACTACGATTATAAAGAGAAATATCTTTTGACAGGTATTGTTCGTCGTGATGGTTCGACCAGATTTGGTGAAAACAAGCAATTTGGGGTTTTCCCATCATTCTCTTTAGGATGGGTGATTTCGAAAGAAGGCTTCTGGAAAGAAAACAACGTAGTAAATACTTTAAAAATACGTGGTGGTTACGGAGTTGTAGGGAATGATAATATTTGGGATTTCAAATATAGAGGTTTAGTAGTTGGTGGATACAATTACTCTGTTGGAAATGAAGGAGCAATTACTACAGGTTACGGAAATTCTACATTACCTAACGCAGATTTAGGATGGGAAGAAACGTCTCAAACTACTATTGGTCTTGATGCTAGAATTTTTAATGACTTCACTCTTACTTTAGATTATTTCAAAAAGAGAACTACCGGAATCTTAAGAGATGTTGTTATTCCTGGCTATGTGGGAGTTGTTGATGCACCTGCCGCAAATATCGCCGATATGAACAACAGCGGTTTTGAGGTTGAAGCTGGTTACAAGAAAAGACTTGGAGATTTTAATTTAGGTGTGAATGCCAATTTTGCCTACTTAAAAAATGAAGTTACTTACGTAGGATCGTCTACAAACTTTATTGCCGGAGATGCTAGTTTTCAATCTATGGGACAAGTAACCAGAACACAAGTAGGCCATTCATTCAATGAATTCTATGGTTACAAAACAGCTGGCATTTTCCAAAATGAAGCAGAAGTAGCAGCCTACAAAAATGCTTCAGGAGGTCTAATTCAGCCAAATGCAAAACCTGGAGATTTCCGTTGGACAGATACTGATGGAGATGGTGCCATTACAGAAGCAGACAAACAATTCTTAGGAACAAACATCCCAAAATATACTTTTGGTTTTACGATAAACTTAGATTACAAAAACTTTGATTTCATGGCATTTACTCAAGGTGCAGCAGGAAGCAAAATTTTCCAAGGTTTAAGAAGACTTGATATGCTAACAGCCAACTATCAGACAAAAGCTTTGGATAGATGGGTTGGAGAAGGAACTTCAAACGACTATCCTAGATTGACCAACAATGATCCAAACAAAAACTTCAGCAATATGTCTGATTTTTACCTAGAAAGCGGTAATTATTTACGCTTAAAAGTTGTGACTCTTGGATATACAATGCCAACTGGTTTGTCATCTAAAATTGGCGCAGATAAAGTTCGTTTTTACTTAACGGGAGAAAACTTATTCACTTTTACCAAATACACTGGATATGATCCAGAAATTGGAGGTCAGGTTTTCGGTGTAGATAAAGGGGTTTATCCGCAAGCAAGAACTATTCTGTTAGGAGCTAACGTTCAATTTTAAAAATTAAAGAATTATGAAAACTATAAAATTTAAATATATATGCTTTGCCTTAGCATTGGGAGCCTTAACCACATCTTGTTCTGAAGATTTTGTTACGATTAATCCACAAGGGCAATTTGATTCGAGTACTTATTTTTCTAACGAACAAGAATGTTATGCTGCTTTAATCGGAGTTTATGATCCACTAAGAAAAAACACTGGAGGGTTCGAAAATTTAGTAGCTATGCTAAATGCCGGTTCAGATGATTTTTACGCTGGTGGAGGAAGTGCTACAGATGGAAACGGAATTCAGAATTTCTCGACTCACTCCTTAACCTCAATTAGCATTCCGAGCAGTTATTGGAATGATCACTATCAAGGTGTATCGAGAGCAAATATGTTGATATCAAAACTTCCTGCAGCTTCTATGAACGATAATGTAAGAGCCAGATTTACTGCAGAAGCAAAAGCATTAAGAGCGTTTTATTATTTTAATTTGGTTCGAATGTTTAAGAACATTCCACTGATTTTGGTGCCTTTGAATACGCAGACGATTTATGATCCGGAACAAGTTACGCCAGATGTAGTTTATGCGCAAATCGAAAAAGATTTATTAGAAGCTATCCCAGGTCTGCCGAATACTCTTGATGCGAAAACAGAATCTGGAAGACTTAACAAAGGTGCCGCTCAGGCAATTCTAGGAAAAGTCTATTTGTTTGAGAACAAAAAAACAGAAGCAGCCACTGTGTTAGCACAAGTAAATGGTACGCCGGGAGCTGTTAATCAATATGGAAATAAATTGTTAGATAAGTTTAGCGATTTATGGGTTACGACCAATAAGTTTAATGCAGAGTCTTTATTAGAAGTATCTCATACTAGTGCTGGTAATTCGGAATGGGGCTTCTGGGGACAAGGTAAAGACGAAGGAAACTCTTTAAACGTTATGGTTGGCCCAAGAGGTTATGTAAGAACAGCAAATTCTGATGCGCCAGATCTTCCTGCAGGTTGGGCATTTAACGTTGCAACTCAGAAATTATATGATGCGATGAAAAATGACCCAAGATTTGAAGCTACTATTTTTGATTTGAAAGCTTTGAAAGCAGCAGGAAAAGCAGATTATATTCCAGCTTATCAGGATACAGGTTATTTCCTGAACAAATATCTTCCAAGACAATCGGATGTTAGGACCGGAGGAGGTGCTGCTGAGTTGAATTACAAACAAAACTCTTATGTAATCAGACTTGCAGATACATACTTAATGGAGGCAGAGGCACTAGGATCTGGACCTAGAGCACAAGCATTATTAGATGCGGTAAGAGCTAGGGTCGGACTTCCATCTGTTCCTGTAACATTGGCCGCAATCAAAAATGAGCGCAGAATGGAATTAGCAGGCGAAGGGCATAGATTCTTTGACTTAGTAAGATGGGGAGATGCAGCTGCAGCATTAGCAGACAGAGGTTTTGATGCAGGTACAGATGAGATTTTCCCAATTCCTTTTACAGAGTTAAACGGTACAAAATTGAAACAAAATCCTAATTATCAGTAAGAAGTTTAATTAACCAAAAACAACAAGAAATGAACCTAAATATAAATCTTAAAAGAAGTGTATTCCTAATGCTGGCAGTAGCATTAGGAACACTGACAAGTTGTGATGAAGATGTTAACGGCAACCCGCTGACTGCTTCAAATGTCGACGCTTCGTTTACTGTAACTCCAGTTGCAGGAGCTGTCAATACTTATCTTTTGACTGCCCAGCCAAAAGGAGTTATTTCATCAAAATGGGATACAGGTACAGGTGCCTATCCAGGAAAAATGAATGAAACAGTTTCTCTGCCAGATGCGGGAACGTACACAATTACGCATACAGCGATTGGAGCGGGTGGTGCAATGGGAACCGCAACCGCACAAGTGACAGTGGCAACTTCTGACCCAGCAAAAGGAAATCTTATAAAAGGTGGCTCATTTGTAACGGCAGAAGATCAGGCAAATTGGAAAAAAGTGATTTACGGTGCTGGTGCAGACTGGACATACAGTGCAAAAGGAGCAACTATAAGCGGCGGACATGCGGGTATTTATCAAGCTGTTGATATTGTAAAAGACAAAGAATACACTATTGATATGACTGTTTCTGGTGGAGCTTCTAGCGATATGTGGTTTGAAGTTTACGCAGGAAAGGCCGATCCAGCAACTGTTTCTGGTGATTATAGTGATGGAGGAAAAGTGATGGGATTAAGCACTTGGGACGGTTGTGGCAAAACGGAATTTTCGGGCAGATTATCAGCGATTGGATGCGTGAAAAATGCTAAAAAAGATGCAATCAGTAATGTTGTGGCATTTGATACAACTGGCAAAATCTATCTGATGATTCGTTGTGGAGGCGGAATTGCGCCAGGCGGAATAAGCATCAGAAGTGTTGAGCTGAGAGGAAAATAAAGTGTTAAGTTAAGTTTAAGTTTGGTTGTAAAATAGCCCGTAATCGTTTTGAATATGGGCTATTTTTTAAATCCTTGAACATGCCGTTTAAAACTTCAATTTTGAATTTATAATTGGAAAGAATGAAAAAAAATAGTTTAAAAATTCTATGTCTTATGTTGGCCGCAGCGGCCTTTGCACAGCAGCCTAAGCCCAAGAAAGAGTTTACAGTCAAAGGCAGGAAAATTACAGTGTACACCACTGCAGAAAATACTAATCTTCGTCTGACATCAACAGATAATTTGACTTTTACGGCATCCAAACAACCACTCGAAACCGAAACATCGGTTTTTGTAGAACCTTCTAAAAAGTTCCAGACTTTTATGGGTATTGGTGGTGCTGTTACAGATGCGAGCGCAGAGATTTTTGCCAAACTTTCAAAAGAAAAACAAAGCGAGTTTTTAAATGCTTATTACGATAAACAAAAAGGCATTGGCTATTCTTTGCTAAGAACAACGATTCAAAGTTCTGATTTTAGCAGTGAAAGCTATTCTTATATCGAAGAAGGCGATAAAGACCTTAAAACGTTTTCTATTGATCATGACAGGCAATACCGAATTCCACTGATTAAAAAAGCAATTCAGACCGCTGGCGGAAAACTTACAACGTATGTTGCTCCGTGGTCTCCGAATGCATTTATGAAAAGCAATAAAAACGTGTTGAAGGGCGGAACTTTATTACCAGAATATTATCAAACTTGGGCCAATTTTTATGTGAAGTTTATCAAAGCTTATGAAAAAGAAGGTATTCCTATATGGGGAACATCGACCCAGAACGAACCGATGGCAGTTCAAACTTGGGAATCCTGTATTTATACTGCTGAAGCAGAAAGAGATTTTATAAAAAACTTTCTGGGGCCAACTTTGAAAAAAGAAAATCTAGGAAGCAAAAAAATCATTATTTGGGATCATAATCGCGATTTGATGAATCAGAGAGCAAATGTGATTTATTCTGATCCAGAAGCTTCGAAATATGTTTGGGGAATGGGATTTCATTGGTATGAAAACTGGTCTGGCGGCGCTTCAATGTTTGAGAATGTCGCAAAAGTAAATGAAGCTTATCCGAATAAGGGATTAATGTTTACCGAAGGTTGTGTTGAGAAATTTGATGCAGCCAAATACCAATATTGGCCAAACGGTGAGCGTTACGGAATTTCGATGATCAACGATTTTAACAACGGAACAGCAGGATGGACAGATTGGAACATTTTGCTGGATCAAAAAGGAGGACCTAATCATGTTGGGAATTTTTGCTTTGCACCAATTCACGCAGATACTTCAACGGGAGAATTGATTTACACTCCATCCTATTATTATATCGGACATTTTTCGAAGTTCATTCGTTTAAATGCGGTTAGAATTAGCACAGCGGTAAGTAGAAGTGCGCTCCTAAGTACTTCATTCTTAAACACAGACGGAACAATGGCGACAGTTGTAATGAACCAATCTGCCAATGAACTTACGTATAATCTGATTATTGGTGCCGAAAAAACAGTTGTGAAGATTCCACCTCACGCAATTCAGACACTTGTTTATTAATGTTTTGTAAGTAAAGTAGAGATGAAGGCTTGTTGAATCATCCATAATAGTCTTCTCTCTTCTTTTAATTATTTGATTTTAAAGCAGTATGAAAACCAAAAATAAAATTTTAGCGGCAATACTCCTATTGATGCAAATAAGCTGTTTGTCTTCACAAAATGCAGCCAAACATCATGGGGTTTTACACAAACCAAGAACTAAAATTAGTGTTTACACTACTGCTGAAAACTCCAATCTGAGATTATCATTATCCAATGATTTGATTTCTAACAACAACAAACAGCACAAACAACCATCGGCCACTATTTTTATAGATACCGAAAAGACAGATCAGACTTTTTTAGGAATTGGAGGTGCCATTACAGACGCAAGTGCAGAGGTTTTTGCAAAACTTTCTCCTAGAAAACAGCTTGAATTTATAAATGCTTATTACAGCAAAGAAAACGGAATTGGCTACACGCTGGCCAGAACCACTATTCACAGCTGTGATTTCAGCAGCGAAAGCTATACTTATATAGCAGAAGGTGATAAAGAATTAAAGTCCTTTTCTATAAACCACGATCAAAAATATAGAATACCGTTACTTAAAAAAGCAATTGAAACAGCCGGCGGGAAATTAACTTTATTTGTTAGTCCGTGGAGTCCCCCAGCTTTTATGAAAGACAATAATGATATTTTGCACGGCGGCGTTTTATTGCCTGAATTTGCACAATCTTGGGCGTTGTATTATGCAAAATTCATAAAAGCCTACGAAAAAGAAGGCATCCCAATCTGGGGATTGACGATACAAAATGAGCCAATGGCAAAACAAAGATGGGAATCTTGTATTTATACGCCTGAAGCAGAACGAGATTTCCTGAAAAATTTTCTAGGACCGACTTTAGAAAGAGAAGGCTTGGGTTCAAAAAAAATTATTATTTGGGACCATAATCGAGGCGATATGCTCGAAAAAAGGGCTGATCTTGTTTTTTCAGATCCAGAAGTTTCTAAGTATGCATGGGGAATTGGATTTCATTGGTACGAAACCTGGAACGGAGGGACACCAAAATTTGAATCTGTAGGCGCAGTTCATCAAGCCTTTCCGAATAAAAATCTTCTTTTTACAGAAGGATGCATCGAAAAGTTTGATGTAAAAAAATATCTGTTTTGGGGAAATGCAGAACGTTATGGTCTTAATATGATTAATGACTTTAATAACGGAACTACAGGATGGACAGACTGGAATATTCTTCTCGACCAAAACGGAGGCCCTAATCATGTTGGGAACTTTTGCTTTGCACCAATTCATGCCGACCTTGCCAAAGACGAATTGATTTACACCCCAATGTACTATTATATTGGGCATTTGTCAAAATTTATAAGGCCTGGCGCAAAGAGAATTGTACAAACCATCACAAACAAATCTTTGCTCAGCACTTCTTTTCAAAATCCGAACGGGCAATTGATTACGATTGTCATGAACCAGTCGGATAACGAAATTGTTTATTCTTTAGAAAATAAATCGTCTAAAAATACTATAACTATTCCAGCCCATGCTATGCAGTCAATTGTCTACTAACGCATGATTAACTAAAAAACTATAAAAATGAATTTAAAAGCAATCATAAAAACATTTCTTTTTGCATCAGTTATGCTGGCGCAGATCAAATGCTCGTCTTCTGGAGATACAACCGATCCGGGAACAGTAACGCCTCCAATTGTAAATCCGCCAGTGGTTACCAACGATGTTGATTTTTGGCTTACCAAAGGAAATCAGAGCGCACTATTAGCAAAACAGGCAGGAACTTTAGGATTCGGAACTACGTATAATATTTACAACACCATTGAAGTTGATGCCACTCAGAAATTCCAAACAATAGATGGTTTCGGATATACATTAACAGGCGGAAGCGCTGATGTAATCAATCAACTGACACCTGCAAAAAAGAGCGCTCTTTTGCAGGAATTATTTGGCTCAGGCGAAAATTCAATAGGTGTGAGTTATCTTAGAATCAGTATCGGAGCATCAGACTTGAGCGCGGCGCCTTTTACCTATAATGATATTCCGACTGGTGAAACAGATCTAGATCTTGCAAAATTTAGTTTAGACAAAGACAGAAACGGAGTAATTGCTCTTTTGAAAGAAATCCTAGCTATAAATCCAAAAATTTTAATTCTGGCAACTCCTTGGTCTGCGCCACTTTGGATGAAAGATAAAAACAGTTTTGTGGGAGGAAAACTGCAACCACAATATTTTGATGTCTATGCTAAATACTTTGTAAAATACATTCAGCAGATGAAAGCCGAAGGCATCACAATCGATGCTGTGACACCTCAGAACGAACCTTTGCACGATGGAAATAATCCAAGCATGTACATGTCTGCAACGGATCAGGCATTGTTTATAAAAAAGAACTTAGGACCTGCATTTAAGGCAGCAAATATTACCACAAAAATTATTACCTACGATCATAACTGCGATAATCCTAATTATCCTAAAGCAATTTTGGCAGATGCCGAAGCATTTCCTTTCGTTGACGGATCGGCTTTTCATTTATATGCAGGAGATATAAGTGCACTTACCAATGTTTACAATGCTTATCCAACAAAAAATATATATTTTACTGAGCAATATACTGCTTCAACAGGCGATTTTGGAGGTGATTTAAAATGGCATCTTAAAAATGTGATTATCGGTTCTATGAGGAACTACAGTAAAAATGCTTTGGAGTGGAATTTAGCCAATAATGCTTCATTCGGACCCAATACTTCTGGCGGATGCACAACCTGTAAAGGGGCATTGACGATAACGTCTCCCGAAAATTTTCAGCGTAACGTGGCTTATTATATTATTGCACATGCCTCAAAATTTGTGCCTGCTGGATCGATTAGAATTTCAAGCAATATTAGCGGAAATCTACAGAATGCCGCCTTTATAACACCTTCTGGCTCAAAAGTTTTAATTGTAGAAAATGATGGTTCAGACCTTCAGATGTTTAATATAAAATTTAATGGTAAATGGGTGACTACTTCTCTTGAAGGCGGATCAGTCGGAACGTATACTTGGAAATAATTAAAGAAATATTTTAATGAAAAAGATAGTAATTACACTTCAATTATTGCTTTCTGTTGCTGCTTTCAGCCAAGGATTTCTGCATAGAGACGGACAAAAAATTGTGGATGAAAACGGGAAAAACATCATTTTAAGGGGGCTTGGTCTCGGAGGATGGATGGTACAGGAAGGTTATATGCTCCAGACACAGCCTTTTGCAAGTCCGCAATATCAAATCAGGCAGAAAATTCGGGATGTAATTGGGGAGAAGGGAACCAAAGAATTTTATGAGGCTTACAAGGCAAACGGAATTACAAAACGTGATATTGATTCTTTGGCAAAATGGGGATTCAACTCGATTCGCCTTCCAATGCATTATAATCTTTATACGCCGCCAATCGAACAGGAAAAAAACGGTGAGACAACTTGGCTCGAAGAAGGTTTTATCATGACGGATAATTTGTTGAAATGGTGCGAGGCGAATAAAATATATCTGATTTTAGATTTGCATGCGGCTCCGGGCGGACAAGGAAATGATGCCGCCATCTCTGATTATGATACGACAAAACCTTCTTTATGGCAAAGTGAGGCAAATCAGAAAAAAATGATCGCTTTATGGAAAAAACTGGCCGCTCGCTATCGTGATAAGGAATGGATCGGCGCCTACGATATCATCAATGAACCGAACTGGAATTTTACAGGATCGAATAAAAATGGCTGTGATGAAAACTCGAACGGACCTTTGAGAGATTTGATGGTTGCAGTAACTAAAGCTATAAGAGAAGTCGACAACAATCACTTAATTTTTATTGAGGGAAACTGCTGGGGAAATAACTACAACGGAATTTTCCCTTTATGGGATGATAATATGGCACTGAGTTTTCATAAATATTGGAATTACAATACCAAGGAATCTATTCAGAAAATGCTGGATTACCGAACACAGTACAATGTTCCGATTTGGTTGGGTGAAAGTGGCGAAAACTCAAATGTATGGTTCAAAGATGCGCTGACATTGGTAGAAAACAACAACATTGGATGGGCGTTTTGGCCGATGAAAAAAATCGAAAACATTGCTGGAGTGACTTCTGTAACCAAAATTCCCGAATACGATGTTTTATTGCAATACTGGAAAGAAGGGGGACAAAAACCATCGCCAGAATTTGCAAAAAAAGCATTGATGAAAATGGCTGATAATTACAAAATGGAAAACGTAACTGTTAAGCCAGATGTTATAGACGCTATGTTCAGACAGGTACAGACTAATGAAACAAAGGCTTACAAAAAATACAATATTCCTGGAAAAATTGTTGCAACGCATTATGATTTAGGAACAAACGGTTATGCCTATTCTGATAAAGATTTTGTGAATTACAGAGTAGAAACTAACAAGTTTGAAGAATGGAACAGAGGAAACACAATGCGAAACGATGGTGTAGACATACTTCCTTGTAAAGATGCCGGATCAAACGGATATCAGGTTTCTTTTATCGAAGATGATGAATGGTTGCAATTTACAGCTCAGGTTAAAAAACAGCAGAAGTACAAAGTCGCCATTCGTTATTCAAGTGAAAAAGCGGTAGGAAAACTTCATTTAGAATCTCAAAATGGTGCAAAATCACAATCAATCACGCTGCCTGCAACGGGTGGAAAAGATATATGGAAAACTGTTGTTTTGTCAGATTTTGAATTGAAGGCAGGTCAAGAAAAAATAAAGGTTGTTTTTGAAAAAGGAGGTTTCAATCTCAATTATATAGAATTCTTAAAATAATACTGGAATCAAAAAAACAGCTTATGGACAAATTTGGATTTATAACACTCATTTTGCTGATTCTTTTTTCATTATTAGAAAAAATGATGTGATTGAGCACAATACAATTAACATAAGTTTTAAATAGGTTTTTCTCTTTGAGGCTTTGGAAACACTAGCTTTACGGATTAAAATTTTTTAAACATGAAAAAGATAAATACAATTTTTTTAGTAATGATGCTTTTGGTGGGCACTTCATTTTTTGGTCAGAATCTAAAAATCATGACCTACAATATTCGTTTAGATGTGGCCTCTGACGGAGACAATGCATGGACAAACCGAAAGGATTATTTTACTTCTCAAATACGATTTTATAGTCCGGATATTTTTGGAGTTCAAGAAGCGCTGCCCAATCAGGTACTTGAGATTGCTTCTGCATTGCCAAATTATAACAAATTTGGAATAGGACGAGAAGAAAACGGAACAGGAGAAGCTTGCACGATTTATTACAAAAAAGAACGATTTAAATTATTGGATTCTAATACATTTTGGCTTTCAGAAACCCCAAATGTAGTTTCGCGAGGATGGGATGCTGCTTGCAACAGAGTTTGTACCTATGGGCTGTTTAAAGATTTGAAAACTAAAAAAATATTCTACGTTTTTAATCTTCATCTGGATCATATAGGCGAAGTGGCAAGAGTAAAAGGTGTCGAGTTGGCGCTTTCAAAAATGGCAACACTAAACACAAAAAACTATCCAGCATTTTTGATGGGAGATTTTAACTCGGAACCAGAAACAGTTCAAATTTCTGAAACCAAGAAGGTTATGGATGATACTAAAGAGATTTCAAAAGAAAAGCCATTTGGACCATCGGGAACATTCAATGGTTTTAAGCACAACGAACCAGTGACATTATTATTGGATTATATTTTTGTTTCAAAAAACAGTGGACTCACAATTCAAAAACATGCAGTGCTGAGTGATTCTAAAGATTTAAAATATCCCTCAGATCATTTGCCTGTCTTAATAGAAATAGATTAAATGAAAAACAGCATCAAAAAACTTCAAATCTTGCTTTTGCTGCCTCTTGTTGCAGTGCAGCTAAAATGCGGATCTTCAAAAAGTGTTGGATCCAATTCAGGAAAAGTAGCCTCTTGGATTACAACAACAGATGAAACTTCAAAACTAAAAAAACAAAATGATTTAGTTTTTAGTTCAGAAACCAATTCAAACCCAAGCATTGAAGTCGATCCTTCTCAAAAATTCCAGACCATAGAAGGTTTCGGATTTTCTTTGACTGGTGGAAGCGCTCAGGCAATCTTAAAATTAGATAAGGTCAAAAGGCAAGCACTGCTTCAAGAATTGTTCTCTAGAAAAGAGGATGCAATCGGGTTGAGTTATATTCGAATTAGTATTGGAGCATCTGATTTGAATGAGAAAGTTTTTTCGTATGATGATATGCCAGAAGGGCAAACCGATTTAAAATTAGAACATTTCAATCTGGGGCCGGATCTAAACGATGTGATTCCGGTTTTACAGGATATCTTAAAAATAAATCCAAAGATAAAAATAATGGGTTCTCCGTGGTCACCTCCAGTTTGGATGAAAGATAACGGAAATTCTAAAGGAGGAAGTTTACAACCAAAATATTATGAGGTATATGCGCAATATTTTGTAAAATACATTCAGGCAATGAAATCTCATGGCATTGTCATTGATGCAATCACGCCGCAAAATGAGCCATTGCATCCGGGTAATAATCCGAGTTTGTTGATGCTTGCAGAACAACAAGCAGATTTTGTGGGCAATCATTTAGGTCCCGCTTTCGCGAAAGCTGGAATTAAGACAAAAATTATTGTTTACGATCACAACTGCAACAAACCAGAATATCCGCTAACGATTTTGAGAGACAGTAAAGCAAATCCGTTTGTAGCGGGTTCGGCTTTTCATTTGTATGAAGGCGATATAAGTGCTTTAACAACAGTTCATAACGAATTTCCAAATAAAGATTTGTATTTTACCGAGCAATATACCGGATCAGGAAGCAGTTTTGAAACCGATTTAAAATGGAATGTGAAAAATGTGGTGATTGGCTCTATGCGCAATTGGAGCAAAATTGCCCTTTCCTGGGGATTGGCAAACGATGAGTATTACAAACCATTTACACCAGGAGGCTGTACAACTTGCAAAGGGGCATTAATGATTGATCAAAATCAGAATATAAAGAGAGAAGTAGGATATTATATTATCGGGCATGCTTCTAAATTTGTTCCAGAAGGTTCTGTGAGAATTGGGAGCAATATAATTGGAAACCTCCATAATGTTGCATTTAAGACACCACAGGGACAAATTGTTTTGATCGTACAAAATGATGGAGCCTCAGCAGAGACTTTCAATATAAAATACAATCAAAAACAAATTTCAACTTCATTAAATGCAGGGGCAGCAGCTACCTACGTTTGGTAACCAAAACTAATTTCATGAAAAAAGTAACCACATTTGCCTTGCTGATGGTTTCGCTTTTTGCGACGGCACAGCAACAGACGATAGATCAGAAAGTAAATGATCTGTTGAAAAAAATGACAATTGAAGAAAAAATCGGCCAGCTTAATCAATACACTGGTGACAATCAGGCAACTGGGCCAATTACGATAAATCCTAATAAACAAGCCGAAATCAAGGCAGGTCTTGTAGGTTCGATGCTGAATGTCATCGGAACAAAATATACCAGACAATATCAGGAATTGGCGATGCAGTCGCGTTTAAAAATTCCGTTGTTATTTGGGCAAGATGTGATTCACGGTTATAAAACCACTTTTCCTCTTCCCTTAGCCGAAGCAGCAAGCTGGGATTTACAAGCAATCGAGCTAGGGGCACGGGTAGCGGCAGAAGAAGCTTCTGCAAGCGGCATTCACTGGACATTTGCTCCAATGGTAGATATTAGCCGCGATCCAAGATGGGGACGCGTTATGGAAGGCGCAGGCGAAGACACTTATTTAGGTTCTAAAATTGCCTATGCAAGAGTAAAAGGTTTTCAAGGAAATAAGTTAGGAGACTTAAACTCTGTAATGGCCTGTGTAAAACACTTTGCAGCTTATGGAGCGGGAGTTGGCGGTAGAGATTACAATTCTGTTGACATGAGCGAAAGGATGCTTTGGGAAACTTATTTGCCGCCTTTTAAAGCAGCTTTAGATGCTGGTGCAGCAACATTCATGAATTCATTTAATGATATAAACGGAATACCAGCAACCGGAAATGTTCATCTACAACGTGATATTTTAAAAGGAAAATGGAACTTTCAAGGATTTGTTGTGTCCGATTGGGGATCAATAGGAGAAATGGTCGCACATGGTTATTCAAAAAATCTGAAAGAGGCGGCTTATGCTGCCATTACAGCCGGAAGCGATATGGATATGGAAAGTAATGCATATCGTTATAATCTGGCACAATTGGTTAAAGAAGGTAGGATTTCTGTTGATTTGGTTGACGATGCAGTAAGACGTATTCTTCGTAAGAAATTCGAATTGGGATTGTTTGAAAATCCGTATCGTTATTCTGATGATAAAAGAGCAGAAAAAGTTTTAGGAAATCCTGAAAACAGAAAAGCAGCACGAGAAATGGCTGAAAAAAGTATTGTTTTGCTGAAAAACGAAAACCAGACTTTGCCACTTTCAAAAGATATTAAAACCATTGCATTTATTGGGCCTATGGTAAAAGAATACAAAGCCAATATGGGCTTTTGGGCTGTAGAACTTCCAGAGGTAAATTATGACAAATGGGTAGTTTCGCAATGGGACGGCTTGCAAAATAAAGTAGGCAAGAACACAAAATTATTGTATGCGAAAGGCTGTGAAGTTACAGGCGAAAACAAAGATGGTTTTGCGGAAGCTGTGGAAACAGCAAAAAAAGCAGATGTCGTCATTTTGAGTATTGGCGAAAGACACGATATGAGCGGTGAAGCAAAAAGCAGAAGCGATATTCACTTGCCAGGTGTTCAGGAAGATTTGGTAAAAGCAATTCAGGCAACAGGAAAACCAATTGTAGTTTTAATAAATGCGGGAAGACCGCTAGTTTTCAACTGGACGGCAGATAATGTTCCGGCTGTCGTATATACTTGGTGGCTGGGATCTGAAGCAGGAAACGCAATTGCGAATGTTTTGTTTGGAGATTATAATCCGTCGGGTAAACTCCCGATGACTTTTCCGAGAGAAATAGGACAGATTCCGATTTATTACAATCACTTCAGTACGGGAAGACCGGCAAAAACAGAAACAGAAACCAATTATGTCTCAGCTTATATTGATTTAAAAAACTCTCCTAAATTTCCGTTTGGATATGGTTTGAGTTACACTCAATTCGGTTATTCTGATTTGAAACTTTCTGCGACAAAAATCAAAAGCAATGAAAATATCAAAGTTTCATTTAAACTTTCAAATGTTGGAAAAGTGGCTGGAGAAGAAGTAGCACAATTGTATCTTAAAGATAAATTTGGATCGGTGGTTCGTCCGGTTTTAGAATTAAGAGATTTCCAAAAGGTGAAACTGAATGCGGGAGAATCTAAAACAATCGAGTTTATAATCGACAAAGACAAACTATCATTCTACAACGATAAACTAGAATGGACAACAGAACCTGGAGATTTTGAGGTTATGATTGGTTCTTCTTCTGCAGATATTAGATTAAGGTCGGATTTTGAATTACTAGCAAATCAGTAAATAAAAAACGGGGCTTTTAAAGGCCCCGTTTTTCTGGTGTTATTATTTCAGACGTTTCTTGAAGCTGTATTTCAGCATATTCAATAATCCTTGTTCGATAATATCAATTCCGATTCCGAAATTGCTATCAGCAATCGTGTGGTGCGCATTTCTAAACTCTTCAAAATCTTTCTGAGGAATTTCAAGATTTACCAACGGTTTGTAGTCAATATAAACCGATGCGCCGTTTTTGGTTACTTTTTTACGACTTGTATAATCAAAATACGGATTATTGATTGTGCTTTCCTGTATAGTATATTTTTCTTGAGTATCTATTTTTTCATCTGTAGACAAATTGACTTCATACTTTTCGTTATCGAAATTATGCCAGAAAGGAATATCAGTATGCATAAAATCACGAGCTGCATTTTTAACCATATTGCGGTCAAAATACATTAAGAAGCGGTTCTTCTGTGCATCTACAAAATACGGATTTTCGATTGTGGCATTATATTGAATCGTAAATTCATTCAATTTTTTATCATCGCTGATGATTTCAATAGCGGCATCTTTAAATATGGTTCGAATGTCAGTTCCGTTTCTGTCATTTGAATAATTCAAAGTATAAAATAAGAAATTATTCCAGCTGTCGATTATCTCTCTTTTATTGGTGTTTTTGAAATATTTACGCATATAATTGGCACGATTTGCTTTGTAAGTCGTAACCAATTTCAATTGTCCAGAATTATTTTTTGCAATAAAATCTACTTTTTCGTTAATACCGTAATATGAAAATTTGTGTGGTTCTCTAATTTGCAATCCCTGATTTTGTTTTACTTCTAGATAATGAAGGAAATAAATAAAACCGCGATTTTCGATTAATCCAAACTCATCTCTGCTTGTTGCATCAATAAAATAAGTTTCTCCCTTGTAATTTACTTTTACAATTACATGATTAAAAGTTAGCAATGACGGCCGATAATGCTTTATATAATGATCGGTATTGAAATTAACCAACACTACAGAGGAATCAACATTGATATAATCTAAAACAACTTTTAATAAAACCGATTTCGCTTTGCAATCACCTTGCTTGTTTTCATAAGTTACCGATGGTTCTTGCGGTTTGTGGCCGTTCATTTCATCAGCATTAAAAATATAGTAAACATGATTCTGCACATAATCTATTGCAAATTGCAGCTGTTCATCTTTATCGGCTATAGCGTCTAATTTCTCTACAAGTTTTGGAGCAAATTCTTTTAAGGAAGCTTTGTTGTAGATTTCTTCATAAAGAGGAGCTATATAATTGGCCAAATCTATCCAAGTGCTGTCGGTTGCAAAATCGATAAAAGGAGCTATTTCTCTGTTGGTATCAAAAAAGTTGATGTAGTTTTCTTTCTCAATCACAAATCTTTCGCCTTTTTGCAGATGTTGAATTTCTGGTTCTAAGACGTTTCCGTCTTCATCCCTAAAAAAGGTCTTTTTGTAAGCAATAGGATTTTTGCGGTCGTTGATAAAAGTAAATTTATAATTCCCATAAGCCCAGTAAGTGCTTGGAGTTACGTAAACATATTTCAGGAATTCTTTTCGCATAAAATCACGTTCTGTAAATACCTTTACACGAGAATCCTCGGTAATTAAAACATCATACAGACGTAAATCTTTGATGGTGATATTTACTTTTTTGTTGCTGCTCAGAATACCGCCTTCACTTTGATTTTCGCTATCGAGAACTTTAATTTTGGTATCTGCGATTTTATCAATCAGAACACCTTCCCTAAGAACGCTTATTCTGTGAATAATATAAGTTTCGTTCTCTTCAACAACAACATCTCTTACCGAAGCGCTTTCAAGATTCGAAGGCTCGTTAAGCGTATAAGCAACGCATGCATATTCGCTATTTTCGTTATCGCTTGTATAATAAACTTTATCGAGTAGATAACAGAAGTCTCTGCCTTCTTCAACTTGTTTGTTTGAGAAATCAGATTCTTTTATAGATTCAATCAGCTGATTGTCATTAATTTCTGGAGCCCAGTTTTCAGGTTTCTGAATTTTGTAATATTCTAATTCTATAGTATTGTCCATGCTTATAAATAATAAAATTTTATTGGTGTATATTCTTACTTGGGTGAAAACAAAAATAATTAATAATGCTTTATTTTGTTCGATAATTTTATAAAAGTTTAAACAAAAAAAAGCCCCACTAAAAAGTGAGGCTAGCGTATATAAACTAAAATAATTGATACAATTATTTCAGGACAGTACTAATAAAATCCATTGCTCCGATTCCTTTATAAGAAGCGTATAGTGCTTTGTCTAGTGCCTCGCGTTTTGCTTTTTTGTCTTTGGCATCGGTTTCATTAATCATTTCATTAAAAATTCTTTCTTGCTCCTCGCTGTATTTTAAAGAAGCTTCAAGAAGATAAGTCTTAGAAATAAAACCGAAAGAAGTCCAGATTTTGTTCGCAATTTTTTGATTGATATTTTTTAATGAATTGGAAATCATAATTTTTAGAATTAAGCATCTTGTCTTTTTGTGATATTTTTCTCAAAAAAAGAATCGATTTTAATAATTTATAATTCAAATGTGTTATAATGACGCAATGTACTTAATTTTTTGATCCGTTTTATCTTTTAAGGAAAAATTGTGATTTTTACACTTAACTCATTTTGACCAGTTAAAGAGGCTTTCTCAATAAAATGTTTAAATTGCAGCTAAAAGCATTCACCCTACAAAAACAGATGTTAAAAGATATTTTAGATAACAACCAAAATTATCAACCCGGACTTTCTATAGACTGCGTAATTTTTGGTTTTCACAACAATCAGCTCAAAGTTTTATTGATTCAGGTAGAAAATTCTCAAAAATGGTCGCTTCCCGGCGGATTTGTACCGCTTGATCAAGATATCGATACAGCTGCAATCACGGTGCTCAACAGCCGAACTGGAGTTGAGGGTGTTTTTTTGCGACAATTTGCGGTTTTTGGAAAAGTAATGCGAAACCATAATCATTTTGGAGAAGAAGTCCTAAAAAGGATGGAAATTTCAGATGAAGGAAGCAAGTGGCTTACACAGCGTTTTGTTACAATCGGATATTATGCGTTGGTAGATTTTTCGAAAATTGTTCCGAATCCGACTAATAAACACGAAACCGTAGAATGGATCGATCACAAAGAAGTGCCCGAACTTATTTTGGACCACAAAGAAATCCTCGACAAAGCTCTCGATACGTTGAGGACCGAGTTAAATTTGATGCCTGTAGGGTATAATTTACTGCCAGAAAAATTTACAGTTCCAGAACTTCAGAAACTGTACGAAACGATTTTGGACAAAAAGTTGGACAGAAGGAACTTTTTCAGAAAAATAACCAATATCGGAATCTTGACCAAACTGGACGAGAAAAAAAACAACGTAGCGCACAAAGCCCCGAATCTTTATTCTTTCGATAAAGAAAAATACGATGAGGTCTTAAAAAATGGTCTGAATCAAGGTTGGTAGAAATAAATTTTTACTCATTAAGAAATTAAGGTTTATTGAGTTCAACTTTAAATTTTCTTAATCTCTTAATGATTATGTTTTATTCGACAATGGTTCTGAAAGTCAAATTTACTCTTGGTTTTTGAGTAGTTTTTGTTGGCGGAAGCCTGTGCAGCCAATACGTCTGGGTTTCATCTTTCATGACCAATAAACTACCGTGTTCCAAAATCATAGAGACGGTTTCTTTGGTTTCTTTATGTTTGAAAGCAAATTTGCGTTCGGCGCCAAAACTGAGCGAACCAATTGCTCCATTTTTCTTTAAATCTTTTTCGGCATCGCTGTGCCAAGCCATTCCTTCTTCGCCGGTGTGATATAAATTCAGCAAACAAGAATTAAAGGTTTCTCCAGTTTTTTCTTCAATGATTTTTTTTAATTCTAAAAGTTCAGGAGTCCAAGGCAACGCTTTTTTGGTGGTATTCGAATAGGTATATTCAAATTCCTGATTGCCATACCAAGCCACTTTTCTTTTGGTTAAAATTAGTTTTCCAAAGATAATAGCCTCGTCGTTTTTCCATTCGATTGTATTGAGTAAAATATCACGATAGTAATCGGCCTCTTTTGGCGAAAACAATTTTCCGTAATAATGCACTGTTCCGTCTTTCGGAAGCAAGTTTGTGTTTTCGTCTGTTTGAGGATTAAATAAGTCCATTTTTCCATTTTAGATATTCAGGTTTCATGCAATGTCCACAAGGCCGGAAACCATTTTGTCTGGCTTCATTTTCTGAAGAAAAGAAAACACGATTTTGGCGTTTCATTCTTTTTCCCGAAGAACATTTTAATGTCCCGAAGATTTTTAGTTTTTGGTTGCCACCGAAACAAATTTCGCCTTTTTTAATTTTATTTCGAAGATCTGAATCTGAAATTTTGTTATGTTGAATCATTTCTTTTTTTAGTTGCAGAGGTTCAAAGTTACAAAGAGACAAAGGCTTTCAATCTTTGTGCCTTTGAACCTTTGCTTCTTTGCACCTTAATTTAACGCATCATGAAAAATAATTCCCAGTGTAAAACGTTCGCCTGAATGCACTTCGCTTACGCCGTGTTTCATATTCACGCGATAATAGCCTTTTGTTCCTTTTACAGGTCTGAAATTGGTTGTAAAAACCAAAACATCTCCCTTTTTAGGTTTTAAAACAATCGCTTTTGATTGTGCTCTTGGCGTTTGTTGCGTTAAAACAAATTCACCGCCAGTGAAATCTTCATCAGGATTAGAAAGAAAAAGCACAATCTGAATCGGGAAATAAACATCTCCATACAAATCCTGATGTAAAGTATTGAAACCGCTTTTGCCATATTTTAAAATCAAGACAGTCGCTTTTAATTGATCGTTTTCATGACATTCTTTTAAAAGTTCTTCATGCGTTTTAGGAAAAATGGTATTGATGTTCAAAGCTTTCATCCAAGCATTGGCGATTGGAGCCAGTTTCGGATAAATCGAAGTTCGTATGTTTTGAATTAAATCGGGAAGAGGATAATTGAAATATTTGTATTCGCCTAAACCAAATCGGTAGCGTTCCATTACAACTGTTTTTCGATAAAGATGCGGATTATCGTAATCGAATTTTAAGTCTTCACATTGTTCATTATTGAGAATATTTGGAATAATGGCGAATCCATTTTCGTGCATAGATTCGGTAATGCTTTCCCAGTTTTGAGAAGCAATTTTGGATTGTATATTTTTCATGTGATTTTTTGCCACGAATTGCACGAATTGCACAAATTTTTATGCAGTTGAATAATTATAATTCGTGAAAATTTGTGTAATTCGTGGCGAATAGTTTCGGTTAGTAGATATCTTTATTTCGAAGTTTCGGTTTGTGCACCTTCCCAGCCAATGATTGCTGTTTTACGTGTGTTTCCCCACATATATCCTCCAAGAACACCTGAAGATTGAATTACGCGGTGACACGGAATTAGAAAAGCAACCGGATTACTGCCAATTGCTGTTCCAACTGCTCTTGAGGCATTTGGTTTTTCAATTTGCAGGGCAATTTTTCCGTAAGTCGAAAGTTGTCCCATCGGGATTTTTAACAGGGTTTCCCAGACTTTCAGTTGAAAATCGGTTCCTTTTAAATGCAGTTTAATTTCAGATAGTCTGCTCCAGTCGTTCTGGAAAATAAATAATGCATTCTGTTGTACTAAATCGAGTTTTTTAGAAAACTGGGCATTCGGGAATTTGTCTTTTAAAGCAACAAATCCGCTGATTTCATCTTCGGCGAAAGCCATAAAACAAACCCCTTTTTGAGTAGAAGCAACAATGATATTCCCAAACGGACTTTCGGCAAAACTGTAATTTATTTCCAGAGTTTTGCCGCCGTTTTTATACTCGGCTGGAGTCATTCCTTCGATATTAACAAATAAATCGTGAAGACGGCTTGTACCTGAAAGTCCCGTTTCAAAAGCGGTTTCAGAAATCGTTGCCTGATTTTCTTTAAGTAATTTTTTGGCGTGCTCGATGCTGGTATACTGCAAAAACTTTTTCGGACTTGTTCCAGCCCAATCGCTAAAAAGACGCTGAAAATGAAACGGACTCAGATGCACTTTTTCTGCCACTTCATCTAGATTCGGTTGCTCTTTAAAATTAGCTTTGATGTAATCGATAGCTTCAGCGATGCGATTATAATTTATGGTTTCCTGTGTGTTCATCTTCATTCAAAATTATAAGACAAAGATCGATTGGTTTGTGCGGGAATAAAATCCGAAACTTGCGAAGTTTTTTTGTTTTGTTTCAGGTTTCAAGCTTCACGTTCCAACAACCTGAAACTTGAAACAAAAAATTACAATTCTTTCTCCATTTTATAATTAATCAATTCAACTCCTAAACGTATATTTTTTTGTTCAGTCTTAACAACAAAACCTTTCTTTTCAAAGTAAGGCCTTGCCGTTATGCTAATATCCGAAGTTATAATTTTGGAATGCTGTTTTTTGGCTTCCAGTTCTAATTCTGCTAAAATTTTATCTGCAATCCCTTTTCGTTGAAAATCTTTATGAACATAAAAGAAATCAATATAATTAGCGTCTTTTAAAGTTCCGTAACCTACAATTTTATCTTCGATAACAGCTAGTAAAACAAATTGAGTTTCGATAACGTCAATCCATCTTTCTTTATTGTTCACACCATAAATCCAAGCTTCTATTTGTTCTGTATTGTAATCATTTTTACAAACCGATTGAATAGTAGCGATATATAATTCCTGCATTTCGCTTAAATCTGAAATTGTGGCTTTTCTAAAATCCATTTTAAATTAATTATAAAAGAAGACTAAGATTCAACTAAAATATATTTAGCAGTGCTTTGATGCCCTATGATTGTAAAGAGATTCAACGTTAATCCTTTTTTTAAATCCCTGCTGGCTGTAGCCGCAGAAATATCTTTGAAAACATGCATATAATCTTTTCGTGTAAATTCCTTAATCCTTAGAGAGCAAAAATACTCCAAACGATCAATGTCTTTTATTGTTCTGTTTTCGTAATTGAGCACGTTCTCTAAAGATTTATTGATTACATCAAGCATGTATTCGATAAAACGAGTCGATTTCCCGCTGTTGTCACTCATCGCGAGAGACTTGTAATAACTATCTTGTGTTTTGCTGATTAACGTTTCAAAAGGAAGAAATTCAAAAACGGGATATTCTTCCATTAAAATAACGGTTTGCCATAATCTGCCCATTCTGCCATTTCCGTCTAAAAATGGATGGATAAATTCCATTTCATAATGAAAAACACAGCTTTTTATTAGGGTTAGTTCGTCCTTGTTTTTTAAATAATCAAACAAATCATTCATTAAAAACAGAACATTCTCATGAGGAGGTGCTATGTGCGCAACTTTTGATCCTTTGACAATTCCAACTCCCTGTCTGCGATATTTTCCAGCATCAGAAATAAGCCCTTTCATTAATGAACCATGAGCATTTAAAAAACTTTTTGATGAGGTAGATTTATATTTTTTTAAATCTTCATAAACTCTAATTGCATTTATAACTTCTAATACATCTTTTTGTGGGCCAATTACTCTTTTGTTTTCTATTAAAGCTGTTATTTGCTCTTCTGTTAAAGTGTTTCCTTCAATTTGCAGAGAAGAATGAATCGTTTTGATTCTATTTTGTTTTCTAAGTTGAGGCGAATGTTTGTCTAGATATACCGCATTTATTGCCCCAATCTTTTCAGAGATAGAACTTATCAGTTTCAAAATAGCAGGCGTAATGTCATACGGAGGTTTCATGATAGTATCATTTGATACTATCAAAAATAATGTTTTTTGATTTAATGCGCCGTGGTTTTAGAAAAAACATTAATCACAACAACTCCTGCGATGATTAAAGACAATCCGATGATAGCTGGTAAATCTGGAATTTCTTTGAAGAAAATGGCTCCAATTGCAGTAATCAATACAATCCCGACGCCTGACCAAATAGCATAAGCAAACCCAACCGGAATGGTTCTGATGGCAAAACTTAAACAATAAAAAGCACCGCAATAACCAATAATAGTGATGATGCTTGGAAGGAGTTTGGTAAATTCTTCAGACTTCTTTAATGCTGAAGTAGCGATGATTTCGAATACAATGGCAATGAATAAAAATAAGAAATTCTTCATGATTAACTTTTTTGCAAAGTTAACTTTTATTGAAAAGAGATGATTTAGTTAAGATTATCTTTTGCAGAAGAAATACTAATCAATTTATAGCCATTTTCTGTTCGCAGGAACTGAATATGATCCTGCTTGAAATCGGCTTTGTTTTTTGGATTGACGATGATGCTTTTTACCGGATAAAGCCAGTCTTTAGATTCATTGCAATTATTGAAATACACATTGTATTCAGGCGATTCAAAAATAAAAGGATTAAGTCCGTCGGTCGTTATAAAGTAATCTGTTTTCGGATTTTTGAGTTCCTCAAGCTTTAATTTTAAATAGAGGTAGTTGTTGCTGATAAATTTTTCTTTGGGTTTATAAATCCAATCTTCCAGAGGTTTAGTGTATGTAATTTTATCAAATGAATGTTTTAAAAGGTTTTTTTTGGATAAGTCAGAAAGCAGATTTTTCTTTAACCAAGCTTTAAATTCCTTGTCAAAATTTACAAAAGAATAATACTCTCCGTCAACCGCAAGAAAATTATCTCTTATAGGGTCTTTACTTGGTTCCTTTGATTTTTCTACAGAATAAAAGTCTAATTCATCATTGTAAGCAAAATTCTCAACTAAGATTTTATTATGAATATCAACTAAGAATTCTTTTCCGCCAGTCCAGAAAAAATGTTCTCCGTCTTGTTTTTTTTCTGCGTCCTTCAAAACGATAATCATACCGTTTCTTGCTTTTGTCAAATTGCTATAAATTGCTGGAATAATGATTTTTCCGTCGCCGTCAAACATTCCCATTTTATCTGTTTTGCGATCTGTAAATCTTATAAAACCTTCGTTTTCGCAGTCTGGGCCATTATCAAAAACATACAAGCTATCACGTCCAATTATTTTGCCTGATTTGGTTAAGTAATAGCTTTCCCATTTTCCATTTTTTTCTTCTGTGACAGCTATAATATTTTCGAATTTTCGTGCTGTTGTAAAGCCTGAAAATTTAGGCTCAATTTTAACGATTCCGTTCTTGTCTTTAAATCCAACAAGCGTAGTGTCTTTGTTTGGAAAAGACATCCAGATATCTTCTTGTGCAAATGCACCTAAATTTATAATGAGTGATAAGAATAAAAAAACAGCATTTTTCATAGAATAATTTTTATCAATAGAAATCCAGTTCAAGACATTGGTATATTGTTAAGTAATAACTTAAATCTAGTGTTATTATTGTAATTTAAGGACGTGATGTTTTTTGGTGCTACCTCGTAAAAATTACTTGTTTTGCAGTTTTTCTTGTTCTTTTTTGGCTTTTTCCTCTTCCTTCAGTCTTTTTTCTTCTTCGTGTTTTTTTACCAACTCTTCTTTTTTGATTTTATCGTCTTCAAGTTTTTTCTTTAAATCCTCAATTTTGTTTGAAACCTTCACGATGTCCTGTTTCGAATCAGTTATTTTTCCTTCTGATTTTGCTATTTTCTTTTTTGCCTTTTCGATTTCTTTTTGAGCATCAGGAGTATTGTTTGGATTTTTTTCGAGTGCCGCTAATTCGTCTTGTTTCAATTTTAAATCGGCTTCTTGTTCTGTGACCTTAGTTTGGAGTTTTTGGAGTTTTTTTTCCTCATTTGCCAACTTGCCTTCAGTAGATTGTATACTATGCATCATGTTTGACATAGTACGTTGTTGCTGTTGCTGCAGTAAAAACATTTGATTTTGCTGTCTTACCATGGCATTAGAAGCCTGCATTTGCCTCTGAAAACTGGTTTGTGCATTACTGATATAGGATAAAAGTAAAAGTGCGATTAAAGCTAGGCGTGTTCTCATATTGATTGCAGATATTGGGGTTTTACAACTCAAATGTAGGTTTATTTTTAGAAAACATCCAAAATTATTTGTTCAAGTTATGCGGAACCTGAGACTTGAAACATGAAACAAAAACAAAACCCGACAGTTCTTTTAAAACCTGTCGGGTTTGAATATGTATTAAAAATCTAAAATCTACAATTAGATTAATATCTGTAGTATTCTGGTTTAAATGGACCTTGAACCTCTACACCAATGTAAGCTGCTTGATCTTCTCTTAAAACTTCAAGTTCAACGCCTAATTTAGCTAAGTGTAAAGCCGCAACTTTTTCATCTAAATGTTTTGGTAACATGTAAACTTCATTTTTGTAAGCTGCGCTGTTTTTCCATAATTCGATTTGAGCTAAAGTTTGGTTTGTAAATGAGTTACTCATTACAAAACTTGGGTGACCAGTAGCACAACCAAGGTTAACCAAACGACCTTCAGCCAAGATGATGATATCATTTCCGTTGATGTTGTATTTGTCAACCTGAGGTTTGATTTCGATTTTAGAAGCACCGTGGTTTTTGTTTAACCAAGCCATGTCGATTTCGTTATCAAAGTGTCCGATGTTGCAAACAACAGTTTTGTCTTTCATTTTTTCGAAATGACTTCCCACTACGATATCTTTATTTCCTGTAGTTGTAATGATGATATCAGCATTAGCAATTACAGTATCTAATTTTTTCACTTCATAACCGTCCATTGCAGCTTGTAAAGCACAAATTGGATCAATTTCAGTAACAGTTACGATAGAGCCAGCACCTCTGAAAGAAGCTGCAGTTCCTTTTCCAACGTCACCGTATCCGCAAACTACTACTCTTTTTCCAGCCAACATTAAGTCAGTTGCACGACGCACAGCATCTACAGCAGATTCTTTACATCCGTATTTGTTATCAAATTTAGATTTAGTAACAGAATCATTAATGTTGATTGCGGGCATTGGTAAAGTTCCGGCTTTTACTCTTTCGTAAAGTCTGTGAACACCAGTTGTAGTTTCTTCAGAAAGACCTTTAATTCCAGGTACTAATTCTGGGTAACGATCAATAACCATGTTAGTTAAATCTCCACCGTCGTCCAAAATCATGTTCAATGGTTTTCTGTCTTCACCAAAGAATAAAGTCTGCTCAATACACCAGTCAAATTCTTCTTCATTTAGACCTTTCCATGCGTACACAGAAATTCCAGCAGCAGCGATAGCGGCAGCAGCTTGATCCTGAGTAGAGAAAATGTTGCAAGATGACCAAGTAACTTCTGCACCTAGAGCAATTAAAGTTTCGATTAAAACAGCAGTCTGAATAGTCATGTGTAGACATCCTGCAATACGCGCACCCTTAAGAGGTTGTTCGTCTTTGTACTCAGCGCGAAGTGCCATTAATCCTGGCATCTCAGCTTCAGCTAGTTCAATTTCTTTTCTTCCCCAAGCAGCCAGAGAAATGTCTTTTACTTTGTAAGCCACGTAAGGCGTAGTCGTTGTACTCATTTATAGTTTAAATATTATATTTGTATAATTACTTCGTCCGTTCGCCTTTCAGGCTCGGGTGTAAAATTTTTGCAAATTTAAGGAATAGCTTTTTATTTTTACTAATTTCTATAAGATTTGTGAAATCTTTAATTTATTAATCTTTAGAACATTAGTTTGTGAAATGATTTTAACCTTATAAGTAATATAAGTTCATTTAAAAAAGGTTTTGAAACTATTACCTTTGTTGCGAATTGCTTATATTTACTTAGTACGTTTTTAAGCCCAAAGTTATATTTTCTTATATTACTTATATGGTTTAAAATTTACTACCTAATTCATTTATAATTTACCATTCACAATTAAAAAGAAATGCCTCTATTTCAGACCATACAGTTCAATGAAACTACTAAAATTTTAATTTGGAAAATTACCGAATCTTTTGATGAATTGTACAGTCAGGTTTCTTTGAAGGAGAAAACGCAGCGCAGATTGGACGGAATGAAGTCTGAAATGCATCAACGTGCTTTTTTAAGTGTTCGTATGCTAATTCAAGAAATGGGCTTTACCGATAAAGATCTGCATTATGATGAATTCGGGAAACCCTATTTCGATTGTCATAATTATATTTCGATTACGCATTCGCACAATTTTGCGGCTATAATCATCAGCGAAGAAACGGTCGGAATTGATATGGAATTGCAACGCGAAAAAATCATTAGAATCGCAGACAAATTTACAGATTACGAATGCGATTACCTAAAACCAGATGAGGTTGAAGAATACATCAAAAAGCTAACGGTAATTTGGGGTGCTAAAGAAGCAATTTTTAAAATCAGAAACGAAAAAGGAATTAGTTTCAAAGATCATATTCGTGTGAATGATTTCTCTTTAAATAAAAAACAGACTTCGGCGAGTCTGTATTTTGATGATTTGATTAAGGATTTTGAGGTGCATTATCTCGAAATCGAAAATTTTACATTGGTATATGCGTTTGAGAAATAGAAAAATAATAATAAAAAACTCGTTGGGTGAAATTATTTTCAACACATAGAAACATAGTTTAACTAAACTTAAAAAAGGCGTTTCACTAGTCTAAATGCACATAGTTTAGCTATGTTTGGAAACTTGTTTCTTCCATTTTCTTTTTTCGGCACAAAAAACTATGCTTCTATGTGTTAAAATGCTTTTGTTTTTTTAATTACACCCAACGGGTTAATAAAAAATTTCAAATTCCAAATTCCAAATTCCAAATTCCAAATTCCAAATTTTTGATTTTTAGACTTCACTTTCTTTTTGGCGATGCTGAAACATGCTTAAAAACAAAAAAGTACTCATTTTTTGAGCGCGTCTTTTTAAGGTTTCGGCGTTTTCGCCTTCAAAATGTTCATCAATGGTTTGAAACCAGTGATTGAGCCAGATTCCGAATTCGTTTGCTGTGATTTTTTCACCAAAATGAGCATCTACTTCATTGTGTACAGCATGTGGATTTCCTTTGTATTTGCGAATTCCAAACAGATTGGTTTCCCAAAAATCAGTTAGTTTTTCGAGATGTGCCTCCCAATCCGAAATCATTTCGTTAAAATAAAAGCCGATTTCTGCATCGGCCCTTATTTTATCATAAAACTGATTTACCAGAAAAGAAATGTCAGTTCTGTTTTCTATTTGTTTTTTCACAGAAAAAGCGTGTTTAATAAAATAAAAAATACACTTAAAACTGAACTCAAAAGTAATAGATTAAAAACTACTTTATGTTTCATTTGTGCCAAGATTGAAGTGTTTACAAAGATACAAGCTAAAACGATAATTGCCAGCTGGATCATTTGAAAAATAGAAGTTCCGTTTGATAAAACATACATTGCGGCAGCACCTCCTAAACAGCTTTGCCCAATTACAGCCATTGCAGCTGATCCCATGTAGTTTTTATTGAAAATGTCGAATGTTGTTTGATATAGTGTCATGATATTCAGATTTTTATATGACAAAGATACGTCCACTATACCGCTGCATTTTATGACTTTAATCATAAAACCAGAACTTTTTTATCTGTATACTTTTCGATTAATAATCTTTAATTTTCCTTTTTTTTCTAACGTTTTTATAGTTCTGATGACGGTTTCTACTCGCAATCCCGTCAAATCGCCGATTTGTTGTCTTGTAAAATTAATTAAGTATCCGTTATGGTCTTTTTTAAAATCAAAATGAGTAATTCCGTAATCGATTAATTTTAGAACACGATGCTCTGGTTCCTGAGTTGACATTTCGGCTGCCATAACCGATTTGTAATATAACCGTTGCGCCAAATTCTTGATTATTTTTATGCTGACTGTAGGGTTTTCTTCAAGAAGTTTCATGAAATTAGCTTTCGGAAGCATAAATATTTCACTGTCCTCAACAGCAATGGCATTAGCAGGATATTTTTGATTTAAGAATAAAGGAGGCTCGCCAAAAGACTGGTCTTTATAAAAGATTCCCTGAATAAATTCGCGTCCATCATCATTATAGTTGCTCATTTTTATTTCGCCCGAAATAATCTGATAGTAATGCAACGGCAGATTGCCTTCTTCAAAAATGGTTTCGTTTTTGCCGATTGCTTTTTTTACAGCGTTATATTTTTCTAATAAATCAGATGTAATCATATCGTGTCTTTTGCGTTATAAAAAGCCAATAGACAAATATAATTCATTCAAAATAGTTCTTCTGCATCAAAAAACTTTTACTTTTACACTCTGTATGCAAAAACAAATATTTACGATTCGACAACAAATTTTAGAAGCCAAAAAAAAAGGCCAGAAATTGCTGGCAGTGCTTTTGGATCCTGATAAAATTGTATTGGAAAACCTAACCGAGCTGATTGAGAAAATCAATCACTCTCCTGCAACGCATATTTTTGTGGGAGGAAGTATTGTACAGACCGATATTTTAGAAGAATTGATTTCGGCACTAAAACAAAAAACTTCGCTTCCGGTTGTTTTGTTTCCGGGAGATCCCTCCCAGATTTCGCCTCAAGCCGATGCAATTTTGTTTTTGTCGTTATTATCGGGCAGAAATCCAGACTATTTGATAGAATACCAAGTGCAGGCAGCGCCAATCCTGAAAAAAACCAAGCTTGAAGTCATTTCAACAGGTTATATTTTAATAGAAAGCGGGAGCGAGACAGCTGTTGAAAGAGTAAGCAAAACAAAGCCTCTTCAACGAGATAACATAAATCTGGCATTGGCAACAGCGCAGGCTGGAGAAATGCTCGGAAACCATATTATTTATCTTGAAGCCGGAAGTGGCGCCAAACAAGCTGTTCCGCTCGAAATGATTGAGACAATTGCTCAAAATATAGAAATTCCTGTTATTGTTGGAGGCGGAATTGTAGATTTGCATGGAATTCAGAAAGCATACAACGCTGGTGCAGATTTAGTAGTTATTGGAACTGCTTTTGAAAATAACAGCCATTTTTTTGAATCAGCTTTAGTAACCCAAAATGGCCACAATGATTGATTTTTTTCTTGAAAGTTATAAAAACGCACCGCTTTGGCATATTATTCTGGAATTTTTGGTTTTTGTCTGCGGTATTTTAAGTGTCTGGTTTGCCAAAAAAGAAAACATTTGGGTATATCCGACTGGATTAATTGCCACAGTAATTTCGGTATACCTATTGTACGTCGCTGGTTACATCGGAGATATGATTATCAATGCGTACTTTTCGATAATGAGCATTTACGGTTGGTATGTATGGGCAAAAGGAGGAACAGTAGAAGATAATCTGCCGATAACGAGAACCACCTTAAACGAAAAAATTGGCGGCATAGTATTGTTTATCGTTACCATTTTTGTAGTTTTCGGAATTTATAAATATTTTGATTACGAGATAAAAGCAGACAATTATGTCGATATGATTTCGTCGGGGATATTTTTTGCAGGAATGTGGTACATGGCCAGAAAAAAAATCGAAAACTGGACACTTTGGATTATTGGTGATATCATTGTAGTGCCACTTTATGCTTATAGAGGTTTGGGCATGCTTTCGCTACAATATTTAATTTTTACAATTTTGGCTGTATCGGCTTATATAGAATGGAGAAAAATCTTAAACAGCAAAAATCGACAATCATAAGAATTGCCTTGTTTGGTCCTGAAAGTACAGGGAAAACAACTTTGGCAAAACAGCTTGCTGCACATTATAAAACAGAATGGGTTCCAGAATTTGCTCGTGATTACTTACAGCAAAGATGGGAAGAGAATCAGCATATCTGCGATGCGTCGGATATGATGCCTATCGCGTACGGCCAAACCGCATTAGAAAATGAAAAACTTGCTGATGCAGATACATATCTTTTTTGTGACACCAACCTTCTGGTAACCAAAGTTTTCTCTGAAATTTATTATGGATTTTGTGAACCTGCCCTTTATGACGCAGCTCTAAAACACGATTATGATCTTATATTTCTAACCAATATAGATGTTCCTTGGGAAAAAGATGACATTAGAGATAAAGCAGAAGGGCGAGAAACTGTTTTTTCGGTATTCAAGCAAACACTTATCGACCATAATAAGCCTTTTGTAACCCTTTCTGGCAATAAGGAGCAACGATTAGAAAATGCTGTGTCAATTATCAATGATTTGACTCTAGCCAAAGAAAAGGGATTTTCTTCGCTAGATTTTGTTGAAATATATAACCACGGTGCTGCATTTGGTAATATCCTTAAGCAATTGGAAATTTTTGAGAACGGAATTGCAAAAAGTAATCTGATAAGTCATGCAGGTTTGAATAATGGAATTTTGGATTTGTCTAAAACTGCATTTGAGGAAAATGCTGCTTTTTTTGATGCCGAAAAGTCAAAATTTAAGCTTAAAAAATTTGTTCCAGCTTCTGGTGCAGCAAGCAGGATGTTTAAGTTCTTGACAGCTTTCCTAAATGATTTTAAAATAGGCGAGGAGACAATCAATGCTTATATCAATCGAAAAAAAGATACAGAACTTGCTGTTTTTATTGTCGGAATGGAAAAATTCCCATTTTTTAAGGCAGCTGATAAAAAGTTAAGAGAAATTTATCTCGATTTTGAATCTCTGGACAGGGACTACAAAAATTATTACTTTATTAAATTGTTGCTGTCTCCTGATTATTTTGATTTTGCTAATAAACCAAAAGCGGTGCTGCCGTTTCACGAATATGTAAGCCACATTGCCAATCCAATTGAGGAGCACCTGAATGAGTGTGTTCATTATGCGACTGCTGACGAAATTTCGAACCTGCATTTTACAGTTTCTGAAGCACATCAGCATTTGTTTGAAAATGAATGCGTGCCTTTAAAAGACAAAATTGAAAATGAATCGGGAACAAGAATCAATATTCAGTATTCTTATCAAAGCAAAAAGACAGATTCGATTACAGTCGATTTAAAGAACAAGCTGTTTCGCGATAAAAAAGAGAAAGTTGTATTTAGACCAGGCGGACATGGAGCTTTAATTGAGAATCTTAACAATCTTGAAGCCGACATCATTTTTATAAAAAACATCGATAATGTGATTCAGAATCATATTGACGAAATCACATTGTACAAAAAAGCTTTGGCTGGGATTTTAATAAAAGTACAACAAAAGGTTTTTGGTTACTTAAATCAGATTGAACAACAGGAAGTTAAAGAGGCAACTATTGAAGAAATTGTGTCGTTTTTAAAACAGCAACTGAACACAGAAATTTCAAACGACTTTAACAAGTTTACCCCAGAAAATAAAATTTCGAAACTCAAAGAGCTTCTGGATAGACCAATACGTGTATGCGGAATGGTAAAAAACGAAGGAGAACCCGGCGGTGGTCCGTTTTGGGTCATGAATGACAAAGGGGTGACTTCATTGCAGATTGTTGAAACTTCTCAAGTTGATTTAACCAATAAGAAACAGGTTGAAATTTTTGCAAAAGCGACTCATTTTAATCCAGTTGATTTGGTCTGCGGTATCAGGAATTATAAAAATGAAAAATTTGACCTGCAGAAATTTGTGGATCAAAAAACGGGCTTTATAGCAGAAAAAAGCGTTGATGGTAAAGTGGTGCGAAACTATGAACTTCCAGGATTATGGAATGGTTCTATGGCTGGCTGGCTTACTATTTTTGCTGCTGTTCCCTTAATTACCTTTAATCCCGTAAAAACAGTCAATGATTTGTTGAAACCCGCACATCAGCCTCAATAAACATGGAAGCAGAAAAAATCATATCAGAATTAGGTTTTAAGGCCGTCCGCAGCAGCGGTTCTGGTGGACAAAACGTAAACAAAGTTTCTTCAAAAGTGATTTTATCTTTTGATTTGAATGCTTCTCAGGCTTTAGCAGATGAAGAAAAACTGATTTTACAGCATAATTTGGCTTCGAGACTTACTTCTGAAAATATTTTGATTCTGAGTTGTGATGAAGACAGAAGCCAACTTAAAAATAAAGAAATCGTGACAAAACGCTTTTTAGAGATTATAAAGAAAGGGCTGTATGTTCCTAAAATCCGAAAAGCAACTAAAGTTCCCAAAGCTGCAGTTAAAAAACGAATCAAAGACAAAAAGAACCTTTCTGCAATTAAACAGTCAAGAAAGAAACCTGATGTTGAGTAATCGATTTAAGAATTAAATTTTATAATCCTAAATCAATCACATACGAAATTTTAACAGCAATATTGTCTTCAAATTTTGGCAGCTGATTTGGACCATAGCGATAGAATCCTCCAAGACCGAAACCTTTGTAAATCTTGTTCAGCTCAATTCCAGATTCAAAAAAGCCTTTTTCGAGTGTTTTGAATTGTGGACCTAAATGTTCATCCGGATTTTCCAAACTTCCCCATGCCATTCTTGAAACAAGAACCAGTGACGGCCTTACTTTTTTAAGGATTTTAATTCTGTCAAAGCCATGTTTGATTTGAAACATTACGTATTGACTTGAGAAAAATTCATTGAAATACATCGTCTCAAATGCATTTCTTCCTGCAAACGTAATTCGTTGATTTACTGTTTCTTTGGTTAAGTTATTTGGAGAAGTATTGTACAAATGCGTAAGTGGAATATCTCCAGCAGCAAAACCAGCCTGCAACAGTAGGGCTGTTTTTTGGCGATTGAGGTATTTTTTTTCATATTCCGCCTTAAAGTCTATTTTGCTGAAAGTAAAATCGTTGTCGAAAACATTGGGTAATGACTGTGTGTACTGAAAAGTAAATCTCGGAAATTTCTTTTCGGTTTCATTCCGTCCTGTAGGAGTCTGCATAAAATTGCTGAACGGCGCCCAAACTATCGAAATCATAGCGGTCGACATTACGTAGCTAGAATATAATTTTCCGTTTAGATTAAAAATATAGTCAAATTTTGGTTCGATATGATTTCTCGAAAATTCTATAACCGCTTCCGTTTTCGGAATATATTTGGTTTGGATATTTCCTCTCCAGCCAGTATATTCATAAAAGGTACTGATATTAATCGGGCGTGGGTCATAAATCTTAAATACACGTTTATCAACTGCAAATACCGTACTTGCAATCTCGCGAACATCATCGGTGTAATAACCATTGAACCACGTATTTGTGTTTCTGTCTAATAAGATGCCGGCACCCAGACTGTATTTAAAAGCGCCGTCTTTGGTTCCGTAAGCGGTATATCCGTCAATCCGAAAATTTTTTGAAAGGCGTTCGTTCGTAATTCCTCCCAATCCAAGACGGAATCCTTCATAATTATTGTAACTTATAATCTTTTTCAGGTCAAGGTCGACAGGACCAATCGGATAAAATCCGTTAAGGATTTTTCGGCCTATTCCCAGACGTTTTTCCACTCTATTGCTTACAGAAAGACTGTCAATTAAAACATATGTTTTCTGACTTTTTGCATCGAGATTCTCTTTTCGGTAGGCTTCCCAGAAACTTTCGGGTTTATTGGCTGCATCATCTTTGATTTCAATATAAAGCGACGGATTTTTTACTGGAACATTTGTGTTGATGCGAACATCAAAACTGTTGCTTTCTGAAAGCAGATAAGTAAAATCTGAAGCGACTTTTTTTCTTGGTTCAAAATTCTCGTCAACATCACTGTCAAACTGAATTGTGCCTCCTAAAATTTTGATGTCATCATTGTTTTTTCCTTTTACGATTTTGAATGTTGTGTTGCTCTGAAACCATAATTTTTCTTTAGGAAGATATTCAAAATCATGAACGCCACTGATATCTAGAACACCTTTTATGCGCATTACCGCTTTTGCAATCGCAAAATTTTCTTTATCTATATACAAAACGCCTTCAAGTCCAGATGCTCTTTTTTTTCGTTTATTCTTAAAATAAATCATATAAGCATCTCGCCCTTTAAGACTTACCGTATCAAGAAGTTTATAATTGTAATTGGAAGGAGCGTTATTAGCAATCGGATTTTCGTATTTGGTTTCAAATAGCTCATAATTTGAATCATAAATAGAAATAGACTGGAGGTTGAATGTAATGATTTCATAAACAGGCTGTTTGAAGCCTGCCATTTTTGTACCGAGAATCGTTTCTTTTAGTTTGTTCTCCGAAAATTGATATTGTGAAACTTTTTCGGTTTGAAATAAATGCTGTTTGCTGATGATTTCTTTGAATTTATAATCAGACGAATCTATGTGTATCGTTTTTTTGCTTAGGTCTTTATAAGCTGCAGAGGAATCTATACGACCGTCTATCGAATCAGGATTTGCGGTTACAATCAGTTTGTTGTAGGTTTTGTATTCAAAGTTTTGCAGCTTTTTTTGCGGATTATTTTGGCTTTTTGAGGCAATTACTTTTTTGATAATGGTTAATGCCGGATTTTCATTCGAAACCACAACTTCTTTCAAATCATCTGTTTTCTGTAAAAGAGAAACGGCGTAGAACTTTTTAGCGGTTGAAACAGAAATGGTTTTAGTCTGAAAACCAATATAAGAAACCGTCATTGAAGAAGTTGTGGTGCTTATTTTAAAAATAAACTTTCCGTCGACATCTGTAATCGTATTATTGTTTTCGGGAGTAGTTATAGTCGCGAAAGGAAGGGGTCTGTTGTTTGAATCGGTTACGATACCGTTTATTTGAAATTGTGCCTGAAGGCTAAGGGTAAAAAACAAAGTCAAAAAACAAAATAGCTTCATATAGAATGATATAATTTCAAAAACGAAAAAAAAATAATTTCCGTATGCAAAAATAACAATAAAAAAATCCGCTTGGTACAATAAACCAAGCGGATTTTTATTTTATAGCTTATAAAAATTACACTTTCATGATTTCAGCCTCTTTCAAAGCCAATAATTCGTCAATTTTCTTGATATAAGCATTAGTTAAGTTTTGAACTTCTTCTTCAGCAGATTTGCAGATATCTTCAGATGTTCCTTCTTTTTCTAATTTTTTAATATCGGTATTGGCATCTTTTCTAGAATTGCGTATTCCGATTTTTGCATCTTCTGCCTCAGCTTTTGCTTGTTTTGCCAAATCGCGACGGCGCTCTTCTGTTAAAGGCGGTACGCTGATGATGATAACATCTCCATTGTTCATCGGATTAAAACCGATATTGGCAATCAAAATGGCTTTTTCAATTACAGAAAGCATATTTTTTTCAAATGGCTGTAATGTAATTGTTCTGGCATCAGGAACGCTGATTTTAGAAACCTGAGAAAGTGGTGTCGAAGATCCGTAATAATCTACAAAAACACCTCCAAGCATAGCCGGAGAAGCTTTTCCTGCACGAATATTTAGAAATTCTTTCTCTAAGTGTGCAATAGTACCATTCATTGACTCTTCAGTACTTTCTAAAATAAAATCTATCTCTTCAGTCATTTTTTTTATTTTTCAGTTTTTTGTTTTTCAGTTTTCAGTTTAGTAGGTGTTAAGACTTTAAACCGTGACTGAAACTATATGTTTACTACAGTTCCGATGTTTTCGCCTTCGCAGATTTTTAATAGGTTTCCGATTTTATTCATATCAAAAACAACAATCGGAAGTTTGTTTTCTTGGCTTAATGTAAAAGCAGTGGTGTCCATTACATTCAATCCTTTTTTGATTACATCGTCAAAAGAAATAAAATCAAATTTTACGGCAGAAGCATTTTTTTCAGGATCAGAATCGTAAACTCCGTCAACACGTGTACCTTTCAAGATTACATCGGCATTAATTTCGATTCCTCTCAAAACAGCCGCAGTATCAGTTGTAAAATACGGATTTCCGGTTCCAGCTCCAAAAATTACGATTCTTCCTTTCTCAAGATGTCTGTCGGCTCTTCTTTTGATATAAGGCTCAGCGATAGATTCCATTTTTAAGGCAGTCTGCAAACGTGTTTTCATTCCCTTGTCTTCAAGAGCGCCTTGTAAGGCCATTCCGTTAATTACTGTTGCAAGCATTCCCATGTAATCACCTTGTACTCTGTCCATTCCTGCACTGGCTCCGGCAACGCCTCTAAATATATTTCCTCCTCCAATAACAATTGCGATTTCTACTCCTTTACTGTGAATCTGCTTAATTTCGTCTGCATATTCGGCTAATCTTTTTGGGTCTATACCGTATTGTAAATCACCCATTAGCGCTTCGCCGCTTAGTTTTAGAAGAATTCTTTTATATTTCATGTTTGTTGTTGCGTTAATTTGTGCAAATATAGACATATTCTGATTTTTAAAAATAATGTTTGCAAAAATAATTTCTCTCTATATTTGGATTGAATTTTTCGGCGTTGTAAGAATTGGCTTAAAAAGATTTTTTGGAATAAAACTCAAAATCTAACAATGCAGCTATTAATTGAAAATAACTTTAAAACATGATTTGTACAATTTATTCGCACCATATTGGTTTTGACAAAATTTTAGAAAGTGTCAAAAACAGTTATCCACAGGCAGTAATTAAAATTAGTAGCCAAAATGATTCCCAAATTGCAGAAATCGAAATCAAAGGAGGATTTTTGAGTTCCGGGAGCAAACTAACAATCAGCTACCGCGAAAAAAATCAGCCGTCTTACCAGATTCCCGAAACAGACGAGTGTGCATTAACGGGAAACCTTAGAGGATTGTATGGTTATGTTGATTCGCTTCAGTCAAAAAATGAAAAAGTAAAATCTTTGTTTTTGCATAAAATCCAAACTTTAAATTCTGAATTTTCAATCAGTCAAGAAAAAGGACAAACCAAAGATTTAAAAGAGTTCATTACAAAGCTGGCAAAAGACTTAGAAGCAGTTCTTTTTGTGCAGCCCAAAACAGTTATCAGCAAATCTGATTCGCAGCATTTTTTAGATGAAAATCTGGATTTGCTTCTTGATGCCAATGGAAATTGTGAGGTCGAAAACTTAGAAGTAAAAATTAAGAGCATTTATTACGACAATGTTTCTGCGGTAATAACCGAAGAACAAAAACAATGGAAAACCGCCAGCGAGAAAATACTTCAAGAAAAAGGAATAAAAATAAACAAGCACCTGCCTTACATCGAATCAGAAGATGAAGTACAGCTTAGGTCTTCACAAGAAATAGCTCAACGAATATGCATTTTGGCAATGACAAATCTGGTAGCTTTTAGTACAATTTCAAGCGAAGAGGCTATTGAATATCTTCAAGCTCATAATTTATGGGAATTTGTTTCTCCAAATGAAAAAGACTTTCTGGCAAACCCTACGGAAGAGAAAAAAAGCCATGAATCATGGAAGTGCGAATGCATCTGGGTATTGATGTTTGCTCTGAATAAAATTGAAAATTTAGGATTTCCTGATGAGTTGTGCAGTCTGAATGACATTCCAGAAGAAGAGTATCCAGTAGGACCGGATAAAGACCCGAATGATTTTATTAATGCCGCTTTTAATGCAAGAAGCAAAACTGAAATATTGGCCTTAAATGACTTGTATTATAGGTTGGACTGGGCTTGTGTAGATGCAAGATTAAATGGACAAGAAATGACAAAGGTTCATCCAGGCGTGGTTTATGAGCGTCATTATGCGCTAAATTGGCTTATAAATTATGCAGGAGCTGAGTGGGATGATGTAACTTGCGATACGTAATAATTAGTGACTTACGTTGTTGCGTACAATTAAAATGCTATAAATTTTGACAAAATTAGACAGAATCGTTATTCAAAAGTTTATTTTTTAAATGTGATTATGCTTAATAGGTTATAATTTGTTTTACTTGAAAAAATTAGAATGACTTTTGTCTCAAGGCGAATTCCTCTCAATTATGACAAAAGTCATTCTTCTGTTTTGCAAAATTGTTTTAAATTTAGCATAACCAAAAAAAACAATATGAAAAGCATCGTAGCCAAAGGACTATTCAATAGTTATTCCTATGCAGAATACCGAAAATTAGTCACAGATTTAGTAGCAGACGGAAAATCGACTGGAAAAGAACAATCAGAAAGCTTGACCAATTATACCAAGCTGAATGAAGCCAGAATGAATAGACTAGAAAAGACGATCACCATTGAGGACCGCATAGTTTATAAACTGCAAAATCTAAAAAATCACTATATATGGCTGGTACTTTCTGAGGGTTGGTGTGGAGATGCAGCGCAGATTCTTCCGATTTTGAATAAAATGGCGATGCAGTCCAACAAAAAAATAGATCTCAGAATTGTGCTGCGAGATGAGAATGAAGAATTGATGAATCAGTACCTGACCAACGGAGGTAGAGCGATTCCAAAAGTGATTGTAATCTGTAAAGAAGCAGGAATTGTTCGTGCCGACTGGGGGCCGAGGCCAAAAGGTGCTGCAAAGCTAATGGCAGATTATAAAAGAGATTTTGGTATTGTCGATGAAAAAATAAAAACCGATCTGCAGTTATGGTATTTAGCCGATAAAGGCATTTCTGTACAGGAAGAATTGGTCGAAATTATGGACAATATTACTTATAATCGTCTATGATTTTTTTTGTAATATATTGAAAACAAGTGGGTTTGATTGATAAAATTATCTTAAAGTCTTTTTAGTTTGAATTCGATTTTGTATCTTAGTGATGCTAACCCACTTCTATTATAACTTTCTAATTTACTCTTTTTATTGGTGTTAATTTAAATGTCTAACAATTAAAAGTACACTATTATGAAAAAGTTATTTGAAAGGTTTTATGATTTCTTCTCTACATTTTTATTTGGAGGAAAAAATGTGCCTCACTATTAATTTAAGATAAGTATGAAATAACTGTACTTGCTTTAGAAAGCCTGGCACATTACCGAATAAAAAGTAATGTGCTTTTTTATATTCCACAGTTAGTTTGTTTCTGATTTGTAATAGAAGAAATCCTGTAGCGTTATTCCAAAAGAAATAGCGCCAAGACTTTTTTGGTTATGAAGCGGAAAAGCGTAATCGTGTATTTCTGCAAAAAGAATAAAGTCATCTGAGCCAATTCCGAGCTTTAATTTTTTGTATTCTCCATTTAAATTGCCGCGCCCTATGGCAAAACCTTTTCCGTAACCCACCTGAAGCATAATTCTTGTTTCAGTGCCTACTTTTGGACTTAAGCCGAGGTTTAAAAACACAGGTACAGCAACCGCTTTGTCGTCCCATTTCCAGTCTACACCGCTATGAACTCCCAGTGTAGCCCATTTTTTATAATGAATTCCGTAGCCAAATTGAGAACCTAGGCCGTTAGGGACAAAAAATGCATTTGAAGAAGTCGATTCAGAACCGTCATAGGAGTTGTACCTATCCTGATTTCCCGTAACAGAAACCGCAAAATCAAATTGTACGTAAGAGAATTTAGTTGCTTGGCTGCGTACGATTGAATGAACAAAAACGGTAAATGCAATCGTTATTAAAATTCTCTTCATGTATCTTTATTTTTTCAAGAGTTCTTCCTCAAACAAAGTAATATCTATGGCATTTTTTACATCATAATCGCCAATTTTGGTTCGGCGTAAAACCGTTAAATGCGAACCAGAATTCATCGCTTTTCCAAAATCATAAGCAAGCGAACGAATGTATGTTCCTTTAGAGCAAACCACTCTAAAATCTACTTCTGGTAATGCAATTCTCGTTATCTCAAATTCGTGAATAGTAGTTTTTCGGCTTTCAATTTCAATTGATTCTCCTGCGCGCGCATGTTCGTACAAGCGGACACCGTCTTTTTTTATAGCCGAAAAAATAGGCGGTTTCTGGTCAATTTCGCCTAAAAATTGTTTTACAGTTTCTTGAATTAAAGCCTCGTCAATATGATTGGTTGGGAATGTCTGATCGATTTCGGTTTCTAAATCGTATGATGGAGTAGTGGCGCCAATGTAGAATGTTCCGGTATACTCTTTTGCTTGTCCTTGAAGTTCAGAAATTTTCTTGGTGAATTTTCCAGTACAAATTAACAAAAGTCCCGTTGCCAAAGGATCTAAAGTTCCAGCATGACCGATTTTGAACTTTTTTGGAAGTCCAACTTTATTGATTAAAAGGTATTTTAATTTGTTGACAGCTTGAAACGAACTCCATTTTAATGGTTTGTCAATCAATAAAACTTGTCCGTTTAAATATTCTTCAGGTGTCATTTAATCTATTTGTTTAAGGAAAAATAAGCCAATAAAAGTATCCCCGCAATTATTCTGTAGTATCCCCAAGGCTTAAAACCATATTTTTTAATTACCCCAATAAAAGATTTTATTGCTATAATGGCAACGACAAAGGCAATTACATTTCCCATCAAAAACAATTTAAGATTGTCTGGTGATTGTGTTAGTAATTCATATCCCTTAAGTTGTGAAACTTCATATGTTTTTAATAGTAGAGAATAAGTGGTTACAGCCAGCATTGTTGGAACAGCAAGAAAAAAGGAAAATTCAGCAGCAGTTTGTCTATCTAAACCTTGTTGCATTCCTCCAATTATTGAAGCGGCAGAGCGGCTTGTGCCAGGCATCATTGCCAAGCATTGCCAAAAACCAATTGTTACAGCTTTTTTTATTGTAATATCTTCTTCGTGAATAATTGTTGGGTTCTTAAATTGCTTATCAATGAAAAGTAAAATGAATCCTCCCAGAATTAATACAATTGCAATTGGAATGGGATTGCCTAGAATTGCATCTATTTTGTCATCAAATAATTTTCCTAAAATTAGAGCTGGAATTACCGCACAAGCCAATTTTACATAGAAATTGATTTTACTAAAATCAAAAAACTTCTTCCAGTACAAAACGACAACAGCCAAAATAGCTCCAAATTGAATGGAAACCTGAAATAATTTTACAAAATCATCTTCCTGTATCCCGAAAAAAGAACTTGTAAAAATCATATGTGCGGTAGAAGAAACAGGCAGATATTCTGTTAAGCCTTCTACAATTGCAATAAGAATTGCTTGTAAAGTATTCATTTAAAAATTTTAGATTTCAGATTTCACATTTTAGATTGTGCAGTTTTTGGACCGCACAAAATAATTTCAACCTATATTATTTTGATTTTTTGAAAATAGAATAAATCGTGATTCCGAAACCGATTAAAACAGTTGTGGGAGCCAAACGAATACGTCTAAAATTGAAGATTTCTTCGTTAAAAACATTTGGATCGGTGCTTCCGCCTCCGGCCATTAAGATAAAACCAAGCGCTATAACGCCAATTCCGATCAAAAGTATTTTGTAGTTGATGCCGTCAAAAAGAAATTCCTGTTTCGGATTTTCTAAAAAAGATTCTTTTGCAGGCTGTTGTTTGATGTTTTTCATTGTCTTTTCTTGTTCTCAGAAAGCTATTCTGAGTTATTATTTAATATTCTCTAAAGTATTAAATCTCAATTAATACAAGTCGTCTGTTCTTAAATTCAGGAAACGCTGCGTCGCAAAGTGCGTGCTTACCCAAGTTATTAAAACACCTAATCCGAAAACAGCGACTAAAACTAAACCTGTTAAAAGTTTATCTTCTAAAATTCCTAAACCAGGGAAATTAGTTTCTACATAAAGTAAAAGCGCAATTAAGGCTATGATAGCTAAGCCAGCGCCAAGCATTCCAAGTTTTACGCTTCTCATTACAAAAGGCTTTCTGATGAATGCTTTTGTAGCACCAACCATCTGCATGGTTTTGATGATAAAACGGTTTGAATGTATCGATAAACGAAGTGAGCTATTGATTAACAATACCGCAATAACAGTTAGGAAACCGCTGATAATTAAAATCCACATACTGACTTTTTTGATGTTGTCATTGACAAGATTTACCAATTGTTTATCGTAAACAATATCAGAAATCATAGCGTTTGTACGAAGACGGCTTTCAATTTTTACAATACTGTCTCTTTCGACATAATCGGCTTTTAAGTGAATGTCATATGAATTCAATAAAGGATTTTCTCCTAAGAAAGTTAAAAAGTCTTCTCCGATAATATCAGTGTGTTCTTTTGCCGCTTTTTCTTTAGATACATAAACATGTGAAAGTGCAAAAGGAGCTCTTTTAAGTTCTTTATCAAATGCTTTGATAATGCTGTCGTTTGCTTCATTTTTAAAGAAAACCGTCATGGCGATTTTTTCTTTAAAATCGTCTGCCAGCTGTTTAGAATTGATAATGAATAATCCTAGTACCCCTAAAAGGAATAAAACCAAGAATACACTCAATACAACCGAAAAATAAGAGGAAATTAACCTGCGCTTTTGAAATTTATCAAAGTTAGAACTCATAGTCTGCTTAAATTATGTGGTAAAAATAATAAACAATTTCTTTATTTAAAGTTAATAACAAACTTTTATAATTAAAAGTACAATTTAAATATTGAATAAATTGGGAGTTTAACCGCAATAGGCGCAAAGTTTTTTGATATTTTACCTTGTGTTTTGTAAACGTGTAGACTGACTTTGCAGTTAATTTTAAGAGTAATATTGTGATTTTGACTTATTTTAATTGAAGAATTACATATTTTATTTGTTTGTCAATGAAATAGCTTTGCAACAAACAACAATAAATGTAAATTTGCGGCTAAATTAATTTAGTGAAAAGCTTAGAACCTTAGTAACTTAGAATCTTAGTCACTTAGAAATGAAGTACAATCCAAACGAAATTGAAGCCAAATGGCAAAAATATTGGGCAGAAAGTCAAACTTTCGCAGCAAAAAATAACTCCGAAAAGCCGAAACATTATGTTCTCGACATGTTTCCTTATCCGTCTGGAGCAGGATTACACGTTGGGCATCCGCTGGGTTATATTGCTTCAGATGTGTATTCTCGTTTTAAAAGACATCAGGGATTCAATGTTTTGCATCCAATGGGTTATGATAGTTTCGGATTGCCAGCTGAACAATATGCGATTCAGACAGGCCAGCGTCCGGAAGATACAACTCGCGTAAATATCGACGGTGGAGTAGACAAAGAAGGAAAACAAATTGCAGGATACAGAAAACAATTAGATAAAATCGGATTCTCATTTGACTGGGCTCGTGAAGTTCGTACCTCAAATCCAGATTATTACAAACATACGCAATGGATTTTTATTCAATTGTTCAATTCTTGGTACAATAAAACGACAGATAAAGCCGAAGATATTTCAACTTTAGTTGCTGTTTTTGAAAAAGAAGGAAATGCAAATGTAAATGCAGTTTCTGATGAGAATATTGCTATTTTTTCGTCAAGCGAATGGAATGCATTTTCGAAAGATGAACAAGAAAAAATACTTTTGCAATATAGATTAACGTATTTGGCAGAAACCGAAGTAAACTGGTGTCCAGGCTTAGGAACAGTTTTGGCAAATGACGAAATCGTAAACGGTGTTTCTGAGCGTGGCGGATTCCCAGTTATTCGTAAAAAAATGACACAATGGAGCATGCGAATTTCTGCTTATGCAGAGCGTTTGCTTCAAGGTTTAAATGATATTGATTGGAGTGAGTCTATCAAAGAATCACAAAGAAACTGGATTGGGAAATCAGTTGGGGCGATGGTTAAGTTTAAAGTCAAAGACGCTGAACTTATAACTAATAACTCAGAACTTTTTATTGAAGTATTTACAACAAGACCTGATACCATTTTTGGAGTAACTTTTATGACTTTGGCGCCAGAACACGATTTGGTTGCTAAAATTACAACTCCAGAGCAAAAGGCAGAAGTTGAGGCATATATCGAAAAAACAGCAAAACGTTCTGAGCGTGAGCGTATGGCGGATGTAAAAACCATTTCGGGAGTTTTCACTGGAGCTTATGCGGAACATCCGTTTACAAAAGAGCCAATTCCGGTTTGGATTGGAGATTATGTTTTGGCAGGTTACGGAACTGGCGCTGTAATGGCGGTTCCTTGTGGAGACGAAAGAGATTATGCTTTTGCAAATTTCTTTAAAGGTCAGAACGGAATGCCCGAAATCAAAAATATCTTCGCCAATGTTGATATTTCTGAAGCGGCTTACGGATCAAAAGACAACGTTGAAATCGCCAATTCTGATTTCTTAAACGGATTAGATTATAAAAAAGGAACGCAGAAAGCGATTGAAAAACTAGAAGAAATCGGTCAAGGAAAAGGTAAAACCAATTACCGTTTGCGTGATGCTGTTTTCTCTCGTCAGCGTTATTGGGGTGAGCCATTCCCAGTTTATTATGTGAATGGATTGCCTAAAATGATTGATGCGCAACATTTGCCGATTATTTTGCCAGAAGTTGAGAAATACTTGCCAACCGAAGACGGTTTGCCACCATTAGGAAACGCAGCAGTTTGGGCTTGGGATAGTGTTCAGTGTTCAGTTGTTAGTACTCAGTTGATTGACAATGTGACTATTTTCCCTTTAGAATTAAACACAATGCCAGGTTGGGCGGGAAGTTCATGGTATTGGATGCGTTATATGGATGCTCATAATGAAAATGAATTTGCGTCTAAAGAAGCTTTGGCTTACTGGGAAAATGTAGATTTATATATTGGAGGAAGCGAACACGCAACGGGTCACTTATTGTATTCTCGTTTCTGGAACAAATTCTTAAAAGACAAAGGTTTTGCTCCAACCGAAGAGCCATTCAAAAAACTGATCAATCAGGGAATGATTTTGGGGACTAGTGCTTTAGTTTATCGAGTGTCAGGGACAAACAAATATGTTTCTAAAAATCTAAAAGGTGATTATGAAACTGAAGCTTTACATGTTGATGTTAATATGGTAAATGCTGCAGATGAAATTGATGTCGAAAGATTAAAAAGATGGCAACCTCAATTTGAAGAGGGTGAATTTGTTCTTGAAAATGGAAAATTTATCGTTGGACGAGAAGTGGAGAAAATGTCTAAACGTTGGTATAATGTTGTTAATCCAGATGATATTTGTAATGAATATGGTGCTGATACTCTTCGTTTGTATGAAATGTTCTTAGGTCCATTAGAACAAACAAAACCATGGAGTACAGGAGGAATAACAGGAGTATTCGGTTTTCTTAAAAAATTATGGAGATTGTATTTTGATGATAACGGTTTAATCGTAAACAACGACGAACCAACAAAAGACAATTTGAAATCGTTACACAAAACCATCAAAAAAGTGGCAGAAGATATCGAGAATTTCTCTTTCAATACTTCGGTTTCTCAGTTTATGATTTGTGTAAATGAATTGTCTTCTCAAAACTGTCATTCTAGAGCGATTTTAGAGCCGTTAGCAATCTTGGTTTCGCCTTATGCGCCACATATCGCAGAAGAATTATGGTCACAGTTAGGACACACGACTTCAATTTCTGAAGTTCCGTTTCCTATTTTTGAAGAAAAACATTTAGTTGAAACGAATAAAGAATACCCAGTTTCTTTCAACGGAAAAATGCGTTTTACAATCGAATTGCCTTTGGATTTAACCAAGGAACAAATCGAAGAAATCGTAATGAAAGACGAAAGAACTCTAAAACAATTAGACGGTAGAACTCCAAACAAGGTGATTATCGTTCCTGGAAAAATAATTAACCTTGTAGGTTAATTATTTTAAATTTCAATAATTAAATTCCAAATTCCATTTTTTTTGTTGGGGTTTGGAATTTTTTTTTATGCTTTTTTAAGTGTAGTTTTAGCAACCAATTCAAGATTTTTTTTAAATTAATTAGTGAATTCATGGCTTAAATTAAGTACATTTGCGCTGTCTCAAAGGGGTGCTCTAAATAACGAGCTGAGATCATACCCAAAGAACCTGAGCGAGTAATGTTGCTAAGGGAAAAAACGACAAATGTTAGCGTGCACACTATATTTTGTCGTAAGAAACACATTTATTAATTTAACAAAAGAATAATTCCCCCTTTTATTCGTAAATCTTTACGAATGAAAACTTATTTTAAAGGTACTAAGGTGCTAAGAAACAAAGGTTCTAAGGTTGGAAACCGTAGAAGAACCAAATCTATTATCTTTGCTCTATTCTCTATTTTCTTTACTCTAATTTCTTCTGCACAACAGCAAGATTCAACTAAAGTAAATCAACTTGATGATGTTTTGGTTTCTGCGGTTCGTGTTACTACTAAAACTCCGGTTACGTTTAGTAATATGGACAAAAAAGAAATTAAATACAGAAATCTTGGGCAGGACATTCCTGTTCTCATGAATTATCTGCCTTCGGTAGTGACTACGACTGATGCTGGAGCCGGAATTGGTTATACCGGAATCCGTGTACGCGGAAGCGATGCAACACGCGTGAATGTGACGATAAACGGAATTCCGTACAACGATGCCGAAAGCCAAGGAACGTTTTGGGTAAATATGCCCGATTTTGCTTCATCAGTAGAAAGTCTGCAATTACAGCGCGGTGTCGGAACTTCGACAAACGGAGCGGGAGCTTTTGGAGCAAGCTTAAATATGCTTACCGACAGTTATGCGAGCAAAGCAACAGGCGAAATTTCGAGTTCGGCCGGATCTTTCAATACTTTAAAAAATACTGTAAAATTCAGTACAGGTCTTTTAAATGATCATTTTGAAATTGCAGGACGTTTATCGGCAATGAAATCCGACGGATATGTAGACAGGGCAAGTTCTGACTTAAAATCGTATTTCTTGCAGGGAACTTATGTGGGTAAGACAACCTTAATAAAAGCGCTTGTTTTTGGCGGTACTCAAAAAACATATCAGTCTTGGAACGGTATTGATGCCGAAACCTTAAACGAAAACCGAAGATACAATTCGGCCGGCGAATACACAGACGAATTTGGCAATACTCGTTATTACGATAATGAAACCGATAATTACAATCAGGATCATTATCAGTTGCATTGGAGCGAATCGATTTCGGATAAATGGAGCACCAATCTTGCTTTTCATTATACCAAAGGAAAAGGTTATTTTGAGAATTATAAAGAAGATGCCGACATGGCAGAATATAATCTTAGTCCGGTTGGAGCCATTAATACCACTGATTTGATTCGTCAGAAATGGTTGGATAATGACTTTTACGGCACTACTTTTTCTGCTAAATATGTAACCGAAAAACTCAATGTAATTTTAGGCGGTGGCTGGAATAAATATGAAGGCGATCACTTCGGAAAAGTAATTTGGGCGAGATACGCTTCGCAGTCAGAATTAGGAGATCATTATTACGACGATTATTCTGCTAAAACCGATGGCAATGTTTTCGCAAAAGCAAATTATCAGCTAATTGACAAATTAAGTTTTTACGGAGATCTGCAATACAGAAGAGTAACGTACAAAGCAAATGGAGCCGAAACAGGTCTGGTTGATGATGATTTTAATTTCTTTAATCCGAAAGCGGGATTGAATTTCGAAATCAATCAAAGAAATACGTTGTACTTTTCGTACGCACGCGCCAACCGTGAGCCAAACAGAACCGATTATGAAGGCGGAAACGTAAAACCGGAAAAATTGAACGATTTTGAATTAGGATGGAGGTTTAATTCGGAGAAATTCCAACTGAATTCTAATTTCTATTATATGGGTTATAAAGATCAATTAATCCTGACAGGAAGATTAGACGATGTTGGAAACCCAATTCGTTCTAATACTGATAAAAGTTATCGCCTAGGTTTTGAATTTGATGCTACAATTGCGCTTTCAGAAAAATTCATCTTAAGGCCAAACTTTACCTTAAGCAGCAACAAAAATGTTGATTTGGCAGTTGAAGGACAATTTTATGGAACAACAAAAATTGCTTATTCTCCTGAAGTCATTGCAGGAAATATTATTGTTTACAAACCTATTGAGGGACTTTATCTTTCGCTGCTGCAAAAATATGTTGGCGAACAGTACATGAATAATATTGAGCTTCCGGCTGCAAAACTGGCCGATTATTTTGTAAACGATTTTAATGCATCGTACGAAATCAAACCAAAGTCAATCTTTAAATCGATTACCATTACTGCTTTGGTCAATAATATTTTTGATAAAAAATATGTTTCAAACGGAGCCATGTGGGATATTTATCCGTACTACTATCCTCAGGCTGGAACTAACTTTTTGGTTGGTTTGAATTTGAAGTTTTAAGAATAAAAAAGCCTGAAAGTTTATTTTTTCAGGCTTTTTTTTATTTTAATAAGCTGTCGGGTGAAATAGAATAAAATAGCTTCATTCAAAAATTAAAATCTAATTTTGTCTGCTAAAATCCTTTTGCTTATAAATTTTTCACGCAGATTCATACAGATTAAAGGAGATTTAGACAGATTTATATCTAGGATGATTTAATAGAATTAAAAAAAATAATTTCACCCATCGAGTTTTAATTATAAACATGAACCACAGTTCCAGAAACTTCGACCCTGTATTGTTTCATAGGATATTCTTGGCCTCCAAGTCCGGTATATAAATTATAAGAGGTTTTATCACAAGAACAGACCGCGTAAATTCCGTCGATAGTCATGGCTGTGCACGAATTAAACGCCTGATTCGGGCAAGCGGCATCAAAGGCATTGTAAGTTCCGTCTCCGGTCTTCATCACGATAATTCCTTTGGCTCCATAGTTTGCCACAAAAACAGGACTGCTTACATACTTCAGATTATTATAAGTAGGGAGATTGCTGTCCAGATAAGCATTTACAGAATAATTTGGGATATTCGGGTTATTGTTGCTTCTGTTATTGTCGCTGCAAGAAAATAAAACAGCCGTAAATGCGATAAAGAGCCAGATTTTTTTCATTATTTGAATAAAGATTAGTGAAACAAAAATAATTTATTTAGATTTGAATTTTACATATGATTAACATATAATTATGTACTATAAAAAATTATAGTATATTTGTGGTAAGAAAATCCCGTCGCGATGGGATTTTTTGTATTTATATAAACGATGAAGTTATGAGTAAAGTATCTTATTATACAGCAGAAGGATTAAAAAAATTAAAAGATGAATTGGAGCATTTAAAAAGCGTAATGCGTCCGAAAGCATCTCAAGATATTGCCGATGCAAGAGATAAAGGAGATTTGTCTGAAAATGCAGAATATGATGCGGCAAAAGAAGCGCAGGGTTTATTGGAAATGAGAATTTCTAAGCTAGAAGAAGTATACGCAAATGCAAGATTGATTGACGAGTCTCAACTAGACGTTTCTAAGGTTTTGGTTTTATCTAATGTGAAAATCAAAAACCAAAGCAACGGAATGGAGATGAAATATACGCTTGTTGCTGAAAGTGAAGCCGATTTAAAAACGGGAAAAATATCTGTGACCTCTCCAATCGGGAAAGGTTTACTAGGAAAATCTGTTGGAGAAGTAGCTGAAATTACGGTTCCGAACGGAGTTTTGAAATTTGAAATTCTTGAAATTACAAGAGACTAAAACTATGAGTTCAATATTCACCAAAATAGTAAACGGCGAAATTCCTTGCTACAAAATTGCAGAAGACGATAACTACCTAGCTTTTTTAGATGTAAATCCAAATGCTAAGGGCCATACGCTCTGTATTCCGAAACAAGAAATTGACAAGATTTTTGATATGGACGAAGAATTGTATTTAGGTCTAATGAAGTTTTCTAAAAAAGTAGCGGCGGCCTTAGAAAAAACGGTTCCATGCAAAAGAGTCGGAATTGCGGTTGTAGGTCTTGAAGTGCCTCATGCACACGTACATTTGATTCCGCTAAACGAAATGGACGAAATGCGTTTCATCAATAAAGTTTCGCTTTCCAAAGAAGAATTTGAGGCTTTGGCAAAAGATATTCAATCGAATCTATAAGATAAGCAGGTTCATAATTAACCAAGAGCTGAAGTGCAATAATTTTCTTTATTGCACTTTTTTATTGAGTAAAATCTGAAACGTAGTTCCTTTTCCGATTTCCGATTGCAGTACTTTAATTTTTCCGTTGTGATATTCTTCCACAATTCTTTTGGTTAACGAAAGTCCGAGACCCCAGCCGCGTTTTTTTGTCGTGTAACCCGGCTCAAAAATAGTTTTAAATTGTTTTTTCGGAATTCCGGTTCCCGAATCCTTAATATTGATTTTTATATGTTGGGTATCTTGTTCGATTTGTAATTCTAAACTGCCTTTTCCCTTCATGGCGTCAATTGCATTCTTAACTAGATTTTCGATAGACCAGCTATGCAGTGTTGGGTTAATCAAAGATAAAATAGGTTCTTGTGGCGCTTTGTATGAAAATGCAACCTGTTTAGAAAAACGCGACTGAAGGTATTCGTAACTATTCAATGTTTCGGTTACTACATCGTGGGGTTCCAAAACAGGGACAGAACCGATTTTAGAAAAACGGTCGGTTATGGTCTGCAGGCGTTCAATATCTTTTTCTATTTCAGCTGTAATAGACTGCTCGATGTCTTCGGTTTTTAAGATTTCAACCCATCCGATTAAAGACGATAAAGGAGTTCCGATCTGATGTGCGGTTTCTTTTGCCATTCCAGCCCAAAGTTTGTTTTGGGTAGCCATTTTTGTGCTTTTGTAAAAGTTGTAGATCAGGGCAATACACAAAAACACAATCAGCAACAAGGCAATCGGATAATATTTAAGTTTGTTGAGAAGGGCAGAGTTTCCGTAATATAAAGTCTGGTATTTTCCTGGCGCATATTCAAAAGTAATCGGCTCATTCTCGCTTTTTAGCTTTTTTAGGAAGACATCTCTTTTATTCTTGTTGTCGAGAATTTCATCGGGAACATTTTTCGCGCTCACTACCTTGTCAAACAAAATTACAATGGCGGGAATCGAGGTATTGTTGTCGATAATCTGAAGAGGGAGTTCTACATCGGTATTTTCGTCTGCATTTACAATTGTAATCTGCGCATTCACAAAAAGGTTCATCTTAAGGCGTTCTTCGTTTTTAAAGATTTGGAAGAAATTATAAGTGTTCCAGAGAATCAGTGAAATGATTAAAAAGCAGACCGAAATAATAATCCAGCGGGTTGTATTTGTTCTTTCAGAAAAAGACATATCTATTGTTTTGAGGTATAAATATAACGAAATATACACATTTAATATTTTGCCAAGCTTTAAAAGATTTACGTTTTTATGCGCCAAACTATTTCTAAACCTTAAACGATTTCTATACTTTTGCATGTACTGAAATGAGATTCAGTTAAAACCAAAAAAGTATGATCAGTATTAACCCAAAAGAAATCCCAACAGCCCAATTGCAGGGATATCTGCAGAGCGCCGTAGGACCTAGGCCAATAGCCTTTGCCAGTACGATAAGCGAAAAAGGAATTCCGAATTTATCGCCTTTCAGCTTTTTTAATGTGTTTAGTGCCAACCCACCGATTTTGGTTTTTTCGCCTGCGCGACGCGTTCGTGATAATACGATCAAACATACTTTGATAAATGCAGAAGCGACTCGGGAAGTTGTAATAAATGTAGTTAATTTTGACTTAGTGCAACAGACTTCTCTAGCGAGTACAGAATATGGCGATGGCGTAAATGAGTTTATAAAAGCAGGATTGACACAAATTCCGTCGGATCTTGTAAAACCGTACCGCGTAAAAGAATCTCCAGTTCAGTTTGAATGTAAAGTGACACAAATCATTCCGCTTGGCGATGAAGGAGGTGCCGGAAATCTGATTTTATGCGAAGTAGTAAAAATTCATATACATGAATCTGTTTTAGATGAAAAAGGGGCGATCGACCAGCATAAAATCGATTTAGTTTCTAGGCTCGGAAATAACTGGTATTCAAGATCGAACCAAGGACTTTTTGAAGTCGCAAAACCCTTGACAACATTGGGCGTAGGGGTAGATGTTATTCCGAATTTCATTAAAGAAAGTCCAGTTTTTAACGGAAATGATTTAGGTAAATTAGGAAATATAGAAGCCTTGCCTACGACAAAAGAAGTTACTATATTTGTGAAAGAAAACTTTTCGGTCAAGGCGGTTTTAAGTTCAGACGATCAGGAAAAAATTCATCTAGAAGCCAAGAAATACCTCGATAAAGAAGATGTTGAGTCGGCATGGAAAGTGCTTTTAGCTAAAAGATAGAAATAGAAACAATTATAAATAAAGACGAAGATGGAAGTTATAGGAAAAGTAAAAGTGGTGAATCCAGAGCAGCAAGTAAGTGCCTCATTCAAAAAAAGAGAATTGGTAGTTACTACTGAGGAGCAATATCCACAGCATATTTTAATCGAATTTACACAAGACAAGTGTGATTTGCTAAGCAGCTATAAACAAGGAGAAGCAGTAAAAGTTTCTATCAATTTAAGAGGAAGAGAATGGGTTAATCCTCAAGGAGAAACTCGTTATTTTAACAGTATTCAAGGTTGGAGAATTGAGAGAATGGCTTCGGAAGCACCTACACAAGCGCCTCCAATGCCTGCAGCACAAACTTTTGCTCCTGCAACAAGCATAAACGAAGACGAACCAGACGATTTACCATTCTAAAAAAAGTAAATTCCAAATACTAAAATTCCAAATCCCAATTCATTCGACTGAATTTGGAATTTGGAATTTTTATTTTTGAGTTCATTTTGCCATTTCGAATCAGGAGGACTGGCAAAATTAAGTAAGTGGAATTTAGGAATTTCCATATTGGAATTTAACTTAAAAAAGATGTATTATTTATTCAACGATTTATACTTTCCGCCAGTAACAGAAGCCGATGAAGAAGGTATTCTTGCAATTGGAGGAGATTTAAGCCCAGAGCGTTTGAAGCTGGCTTATAAAAGCGGTATTTTTCCATGGTTCAATGAGGGCGAGCCGATACTTTGGTGGGCTCCAGATCCTAGAATGGTCTTGTTTTTTGATGAATTGGTGATTTCCAAAAGCATGAAAAAAATCCTGAATAAAAAGATTTTCAAAGTTACCTTTAATAAGAGTTTTAAAGAAGTAATCTCAAATTGCCAAAAAATCAAAAGAGAGGGGCAGGACGGAACTTGGATTTCAGATGAAATGATTGAGGCCTATTGCAAACTTAATGAAGAAGGAATTGCAAAATCTGTAGAAGTGTGGCAGGATGAAGTGCTGGTAGGCGGTTTGTACGGAATTGATTTGGGAAATGTTTTTTGTGGCGAAAGTATGTTTTCTAAAGTCTCAAATGCTTCTAAAACCGCTTTTATTGCCTTAGCTTTATATTTAAAAAAAGAGAAATACAAATTATTAGATTGCCAGGTTTACAATCCGCATTTGGAAAGCTTAGGCTGTCGAGAAATTGACCGTGATGATTTTATGTCTATTCTAAAAAGTAAATAAAATGAGTGCAGTTTATCAGGTAACAGAAATCTATATTTATCCTATAAAAAGTTTGGCTGGCATTAGTCTAAAAAGTGCCAAAGCCGAAGAAATGGGTTTCGAAAATGATAGAAGATGGATGCTGATTAATTCAGAAAATGTTCATGTTACCCAAAGAGAATATCCGATAATGAGTCAGTTTTATCCTCGGATTTCAGATGATAAAATTAAAATTACGTTTGGTGATGACAGTCATGAATTCCTGATAAACGAATTTTTGGAAACACCCATAGAATCAAATGTCTGGGATGATAAAAGCGAAGTTTTCGAAGTCAGTAAAAATTCGTCAAAATGGTTTAGCGACAAATTAGGTTTTGAATGCAGACTCGTAAAAATCCTTAAAAATGGCGATCGAAAACATGAAAGCTCTCGTACCCAAGAAACCTATAATGTTAGCCTCGCAGACGGTTATCCGTATTTATTGATTGGAACGGAAAGCCTTGAGTTTCTGAACGCGAAATTAGAAGAAAAAATCACCATCAAGAGATTTCGCCCAAACATTGTTGTGAGTACCAAAAGTGCTCATGAAGAAGATGATTTTACAACTTTCAAAATCGGAGAAGTTCAGTTTAAAAACATAAAACCTTGCGGTCGATGCATTATGGTGAATAATGACCCGCAGAAAGGAATTGTAAAAAAAGAACCTCTAAAAACGTTAAGCAAATACCGTAATGTCAATAATTCAGTTTTATTCGGAACTAATATTGTGAGTTTGAATTCGGGAGTTGTCAATGTTGGCGATGAGGTTGTTTTTTAAAAATGCAGCTTAGTGAAACTCCAATTTAAAGTATTAAAAAGTATCAATTCATTGTTTAAAGTTGGCAGTTCGAGAATCAATTTAAGCGTTTCATGCGCCATCATATTACCGATAATTCCGGGTAGGGTTCCTAGAACACCATTCAAATTGCAATTCGGAACATCTTTTGGATCAGGCATTTCGGGAAATAAATCTCGAAGATTTTTACTTCCGTTGTGATTGAAAACAGCAATTTGCCCTTCAAATTTTAGAATACTTCCGTAAACCAAAGGTTTTTTCAATTCGACGCAAGTATCATTCACCAAATAACGAGTCGAAAAATTATCAGAACCATCTACAATAATATCGTATTGTTCAATGAATTGAGATGCATTTTTAGCAGTTAATTTTTCATTAATTGCCACCGCTTCAATCAACGGATTTAATTTTGAGATGACATCTTTTGCAACGACTGATTTGCATTGGCCAATTTCATTTTCAGTATATAAAATCTGCCTGTGGAGATTATGAATTTCGATAGTGTCAAAATCCATAATTCCGATAAAACCAACTCCGGCAGTCGCAATGTATTGTAAAATGGGACAACCTAAACCGCCTGCGCCAATAACTAAAACACGTGCTTTTTTTAGTTTTTCCTGTCCTTCGTCGCCAATTTCAGGAAGAATAGTTTGTCTGTTATAGCGAAGGAATTCTTTTATGATGCTCATTTTTTAATTTTAGATTTCTGATTTTAGATTGATGTTGGAATTTGGAATTTTTAAATTGGAATTTAAACAAATGCTTTTGTCCAATCTTTCCAAACAGGTTCGTAGCCAGCATTTTTTATGATTTTTGAAATTTCTTCTGCCGAACGTTCATCGCTGATTTCGAATTGTTCCAAAGACTGTGGATCCACTACATAACCTCCCGGATTTGTCTTAGAACCGGCACTCATGCTTGTAACGCCAATTGGAATTATGTTGTTTCTGAATTTTTCGTTTTCGCGTGTCGAAATAGAAATTTCTAAGTCTTCATTCCACAATCTGTAAGCGCAAATTAATTGTGTCAAATCTTTATCATCCATAATAAAATTAGGTTCAATAATTCCTTCTGCTGGACGTAGACGCGGAAAAGAAACCGAATATTTGGTCTGCCAATATTTCTTCTGTAAATAATCTAAATGTGAAGCATTAAAAAAACTATCTGTTCGCCAATCTTCCAAGCCTAATAAAACGCCCAAACCCATTTTATGAATTCCGGCAGTTCCGATTCGGTCTGGGGTTTCCAATCTATAATCGAAGTTTGATTTTTTGCCCTTAGTGTGATATTTTTTGTAAACCTCCTGATGATACGTTTCCTGATAAACCAAAACAGAATAAACTCCGGCATTGTGCAAACGCTCATAATCTTCTTGAGAAAGTGGCTGCACTTCAACAGAAATAATCGAAAAATCATTTTTTATTAAATTGATGGCGTTCAGAAAATAATTAATATTTACGGTATAATTTGCTTCGCCTGTTACCAATAAAACATGATCAAAACCTGTGTTTTTTAAAGCTTCAACTTCGAGTTTTATTTCGGCATCAGAAAGCGTTTTTCGTTTGATTTTATTGTCGAGACTAAATCCGCAATAGGTGCAGATGTTTTGGCATTCGTTGCTCAGATATAACGGCGCATACATTTGAATGGTTTTCCCAAAACGCTTCTTGGTTATTTCATGGCATTTTTGTGCCATTTGTTCTAAATAATTCTGGGCGATAGGAGAGATTAATATCAAGAAATCATCGAGATTGTATTTGGTTTTAGCCAAAGTTCGCTCGACCTCTTTTGATGTGGTTTTGTATATTCTGGATTGAATTTCATCCCAATTATATTGCTCAAAAATAGATTTGAATGTTTTCATTTTATTTTGGTTTCACGCAGATTTGGCAGATTTAAGCAGATTATAAATGATTTAATTTTTAATCTGTCATTAAAATTTATTTGCTATTCTTTTAATGTCATTAAGAATATTTGTAGTGTTGAAATTTACTAACAGTCCTAATTTTTTGTTTGTTAATCTTAAATAAGTAGCTAGTTGTTTATAGTGAATTGGAGCTAAATCGTCTACTGATTTTAGTTCAATAATTACTTTCTCTTCAACTAAAATATCAATCCTAAAAGCAGGATCTAAAATTATTTCTTCATAAGTAATTATAACTTCAACTTGTTTTTGAATCTTTAATTCCAATTTTTCTAATTCATAAAGCAAAGCACTTTCATAAACAGATTCAAATAAACCTGGTCCTAAATTGTTATACACTTTAAAAATTGCACCTCTTATCAAATATGATATTTCATTTTCAGTCATAATTCTTTAATTTAAAAAAAACAAATTAAAGAATTTTCTTTCTTTTATGTTTTGTGTTTTACAGATTTAAGAGAAATAAAATCGTATTTAATCTGCTTAAATCTGCCAAATCTGCGTGAAAAAAATCACTCATAAAGAAAAGAAGTCAAAGGACTAGAAGCCGAAGCAAAATTCTGCTGATTCGCAATTCGGGCTTCAAAAGCTTTTCTTCCTGCAATAACCGCTTCCTTAAAAGCCTCCGCCATTAAACTTGGGTTTCCTGCAACTGCAATCGCAGTATTTACCAAAACAGCATCAGCGCCAATTTCCATGGCTTTTGCGGCATCAGAAGGCGCTCCGATTCCAGCATCTACAATAACAGGGACAGTGCTTTGTTCGATAATAATTTCTAAAAAATCAATGGTTTTTAAACCCTTGTTGCTGCCGATTGGTGAACCCAAAGGCATAACAGCAGATGTTCCGGCATTTTCTAAATGTTTGCACAAAACAGGATCGGCATGTATGTACGGAAGCACAGTAAAACCAAGTTTCGCCAATTCTTCAGTTGCTTTTAAAGTTTCAACTGGATCAGGCATTAAATATTTCGGATCGGGGTGAATTTCGAGCTTTACCCAATTCGTTTCTAGCGCTTCACGAGCCAATTGTGCTGCAAAAACGGCTTCTTTAGCATTTCTAGCTCCCGAAGTATTGGGCAATAAATTGATATTCGGATGTTTAAGATGCGATAAAATAGCATCAGTATCAGTTTCTAGATCAATGCGTTTTAAGGCAACTGTAACCAATTCACTTTCTGAAGCCACGATAGCATTTTCCATTTCTTTATTCGAACCAAATTTTCCTGTTCCAAGAAACAAGCGCGATTTAAAGGTTTTGTCTCCTATATTAAACAATGATGTTTGCATATAATTTTTCGTTTAGTTGTTGAATCAATTTTTCTTTTTCATCACTTTCAGTAATGACTCCAGAAACAGCAATTCCGAAAATCCCAGTTTCCATTAACGGATTCACATCTCGTAATGTGATACCGCCAATGGCATAAACAGGAATTTCGATTTTATTTTTTTTCAGTTTTTGTAGAATGTCGTAATAACCCGACAGCCCTAAAATCGGACTCCGTTTTTCTTTGGTAGCAGTAAAACGAAAAGGCCCCAAACCGATATAATCACAGCCATTTTGCACATGATTCTGAATGTCTTCAAAAGTATTGGCTGTTCCTCCAATCACTTTCGAAGTTCCTAGAAAAGCCCTCGCTTCGTCGATTTTGGTATCGGTTAAACCCAAATGCACACCGTCTGCATCTACTTCTTTGGTCAGATGTATATCGTCATTTATAATAAAGGTTGACGCGTACTTTTTACATAAAGGTTTTGCCGCTTCCGCTAAAGTATAAGCGTCTTTTTGGTTTTGGTCTTTAAAGCGCATCTGCACCCAATTACAACCTGCATCAAGCGCTTGATGAATGTTGTATAATTGTTTTTCGATCGTTTCGCCCTGCGAGATGTATTGAAGTTTGCTATACATAATGATATCCGATTAAGGTTGATGTTGAACTCAGGTAGTTTTCGATATAGGTTTTAGCATTTTTACAGGCTTCTTTTAACGTCTGCTTTAAGGCTAAATTGGAAGCAATGGCAGACGAAAGCACACAGCCTGAACCGTGTTTTTCAAAACATCTTTTTTCTGATGGATGCAATTCTAAAACTTCGTCTTTTAGAAATAAACAGTCTGTTCCTAAGGCTTTTTCGTTATGTCCGCCTTTCAACAAAATGTTTGTCAAAATTTTGTTTTCTTTCCACAGATTTTTTGAAACAAAACCAGGAAACAGTATTTCGGCTTCGTGATAATTTGGCGTAATCAAATCGATTTTTGAAAGTGTCTTATTTAGATCAAAATGATTCTGAACTTCCATAAATTCGAACTTTGTGGTCGATCTTAAAACAGGATCCCAAACGATCTTTGTTGATGGAGAAAGGATTTTTACAGTCGAAACAATTCGGTTTAAGTCGTATAAGGAAGGTATAATTCCAATTTTCACTACGCTGATTCTATAATTCAAAAACAGCGTTTCAATAGAGCGGATGACAAAACTTAAATCGGTCCACTGAATCTCATAAAACCGATTTTCAGTTTGGATTGTATTTGCTGTCGAAATAGCAAAACCAGTTACTTTGTGCTGTTCAAATGTTTTGATGTCAGCCAAAATTCCTGCTCCTGCAGAAGGATCTAAACCAGCGATTGTGAGTACGAAAGGACGCTCTTCTGACATAATTTAAATTGTTTTAATGGATTTTCATTTTTCCAAATACTTCCTAAAAGCGCGACATCGTCAAAGCCATTTTCCAATGTTTTTTGAATGTTTTCAGCATCAATTCCGCCTAAAGCGATCAATTTTGTCTGCTGGTTTGTTCGTTTTTTTATTTCTTCGAAAAAATCTGTTTCAGGATGATAATTTTCTTTTGAAATACTTTGAAAAACAGGACTTAAAAAAGCATAATCAAAATCATTTTTTAATAAATTAAAATCTTCAATTGAATGTGTTGATGTCGATTTAGATTCGTTTTTATACCTACAAGGTTTTGGAAACCTTGCAGGAAAGTCATGATTGCGTTTTCTTTCTTTTTCAGAAAAATGAAATCTATGAATACCAAAATCTTCTGCCAGTTTATGATGATTGTGCAAGACGAGCTGCTCTCTAAATTCCAATTTTATCTGATGAATAAACTGCGCTATTTCCAATTCAGAAAAATCAGCTTTCCGAATATGGAGTAAAGGCAATCCTTCCTCCAACAAAGAATGAATTGTCTTGATTTCGTTTACCACAGCAAAAGGATTTGTAATCACAATCATTTCAAAAAAGTATTAAGTATTAAGATGAAAGTATTAAGAGTTTGCAGATTTTAAGTCTTAATACTTAATTCTTCCATCTTAATACATTTTTTAAATATAAATCTCTTTCCCTTGCTCAATAAATTCCTCTGATTTCTCTTGCATTCCTTTTTCTGCAGCAGCGACATCCCTGATTTCCTGAGATATTTTCATAGAGCAGAATTTCGGGCCGCACATTGAGCAGAAATGCGCCACTTTTGCACCGTCTGCAGGAAGGGTTTCATCATGAAATTCTCTTGCCGTATCGGGATCCAAAGCCAAGTTGAACTGATCTTCCCAACGGAATTCAAAACGCGCTTTGCTCAATGCATTATCGCGATATTGCGCTCCCGGATGACCTTTTGCTAAGTCGGCAGCATGAGCCGAAATTTTATACGTGATTACGCCGTCTTTTACGTCTTTTTTATTCGGTAAGCCTAAATGTTCTTTTGGCGTAACATAACACAACATTGCACAGCCGTACCAGCCAATCATAGCCGCACCAATTGCTGATGTTATATGATCGTAACCCGGCGCAATGTCTGTAGTTAACGGACCTAATGTATAAAACGGAGCTTCATGGCAATGCTCTAATTGTTTGTCCATGTTTTCTTTAATCATGTGCATCGGTACGTGGCCTGGTCCTTCGATAAAAACCTGAACATCATGTTTCCAAGCGATTTTAGTCAATTCGCCCAGAGTTTCTAATTCGGCAAACTGTGCGGCGTCATTAGCATCGGCAATAGAACCCGGACGTAATCCGTCTCCAAGAGAAAAAGCAACGTCGTATTGTTTCATGATTTCGCAGATTTCTTCAAAATGCGTGTACAAGAAGTTTTCTTTATGATGAAACAAACACCATTTTGCCATAATCGATCCGCCACGAGAAACGATTCCCGTAACACGATTGGCAGTTAAATGAATGTAGCGAAGTAAAACTCCAGCATGAATCGTGAAATACGAAACGCCTTGTTCTGCCTGTTCAATCAAAGTATCTCGGAAAATTTCCCAAGTCAAATCTTCGGCAATTCCTTTTACTTTTTCTAATGCCTGATAAATCGGAACAGTCCCGATTGGTACAGGAGAGTTACGAATAATCCATTCTCTGGTTTCGTGAATGTTTTTTCCCGTTGATAAGTCCATAATCGTATCAGCTCCCCAACGGCAAGCCCAAACGGCTTTTTCCACTTCTTCTTCAATGCTAGAGGTCACGGCGCTGTTTCCGATATTCGCATTGATTTTTACCAAAAAATTACGACCGACAATCATTGGTTCGCTTTCTGGATGATTGATGTTGTTTGGAATAATGGCTCTTCCGCAAGCAACTTCAGAACGAACAAATTCTGGAGTAATTTTATTTTTTGGCGTGTTCGCACCAAAGCTGTTTCCGCCGTGCTGACATTGCATGGCTTTGGTTTGTTCGTTTAAAAGCTCGATACGCTGGTTTTCGCGAATCGCAATATATTCCATTTCAGGAGTAATGATTCCTTGTTTGGCGTAATACAATTGCGTTACGTTTGCGCCTTTTTTAGCACGTTTTGGCTGATGCAAATATTCAAAACGAAGATGATTTAAGCTTTCGTCTTTCAATCGGCTTAAGCCATAATCAGAAGTGATTTCGTCTAAGATTTCGACATCATTTCGTTCTAGAATCCAACTTTCGCGTAAGCGTGGCAATCCTTTTCGAATATCAATTTCAATATTTGGATCTGTGTAAGGACCGGAAGTGTCGTAAACCGTTACAGGAGGATTTTTTTCAATGCCGCCGTTGGAAAGTTTAGTATCGCTTAAAGCAATTTCTCGCATAGCGACTTTTATCGGATGAATTTCTCCGTCGACATAAACCTTTTTAGAATTTGGAAATGGGGTTCTGGATATTTGTTCTTCGTTTGTCATAGGAAAAGAAGTTATGAGTTATAAGTTATGTGTTGTGGAGGCGCACAGCAGTTTTTTTGAATTGGAATTTCAAAAATTAACCTCCTTGCGTAGCAGAAATAATTAAAATTTCGTCGGTTTCTTGTACGAAGTATTCGTTCCATTTGAGTTTTGGAACAACAGTATTGTTGACAGCAACAGCGATTCCGTATTGTTTGTGCGGAATTTCGAGATCGAGCAATGATTGAACGCTTAGCGATTCAGCATTGAAATTTTTGGTTTGTTGATTGATTTTAAGTTCCATTCCTTTCTCAGTTTAGTGTATAGATACACATTAGGAATGGCTACAATAACGCACAGAAATGCGCTTAAGAAGTCATCTTACTTTTCCCTACGCTAGTATGAACTAGATCAGGTTCAGAGGGTAAAATCTCAGCCTGCGTGATGCAGACACCCCTAAAGTGTGAAGCAAATGTAATGAAAATTTCGTTTCGGAGTTTAAAAAAGTTTCAAGTTTCAGGTTTCAGATTGTTATTGGGGCGAATTTCCCCATTTCTATAGCGGTTGCTGTATCACCTGAAACTTAATATTTGAAACAAAATTTACTTTGTTCTCGTCCAGCAATCTACAGTATGATCATTGACCATTCCGGTGGCTTGCATGTGTGCGTAAATTACGGTTGAACCTACAAATTTAAAACCTCTTTTCTTTAAATCTTTGCTGATTTCATCTGAAAGCGGCGTAGTAGATGGAGCATCTTTGGAATTTTTCAGAATATTGACGATTGGTTTTCCGTTTGTATATTTCCAGATATAATCGGAGAAAGTGCCAAATTCGTCCTGAATTTTCATAAAAGCCTGAGCGTTGGTAACTGCAGCTTTAATTTTTAATTTATTTCGAATAATGCCGGTGTTCTGCATTAGTTCTTCGATTTTCTCTTCGGAGTAGTTTGCGACTTTTTTATAATCGAAATAATCGAAAGCTTCCCTGAAATTTTCTCTTTTATTCAAAATCGTAATCCAGCTCAAACCCGCCTGAAAAGTTTCAAGAATTAAGAATTCAAATAAAGTTGGGTCGTCATAAACAGGAACGCCCCATTCTTCATCATGATATTTTTTATATAAATCGCTGGAAGTACACCAGCTGCATCTTACTTTGTCTTCCATTATTTCCCAATTTTCCAGTGATAACCTTTTACGCTCGGTATATAAGCTTTTGTTCCAATTATGATCAGATCAGTGTAGATTTTCTTTTTGTATTTAATTCCGATGGCTTGTCCAGAAGTATATATTTTATTGGCTTCGAACTTGAATTTTATTTTGGCGTCAGTAAATTTAGCATCAGAAATTTTTTCTACCAGCCAGGTCGACTTCCATTTTATTTCAATTTCATCTTCGGCTATCTTGGTAATGCTTTTGATTAATTTTATTCCATCAGCTGGAATATTATGATTTTCAATTAGCTCTTTCTGTGTTATAGTTTCTCCGGTTTTGCAATCCGATATGAGTTTTTTGAAATACGTAATCCCTAAAAATTTTTCATTTTCAATTTTCTCGACTGCGATACTGTCATTTATAGTTTCTTTGTTTGCAGTGGCAGTTTCGGTTATAGTGATTTTTTCTACAATTGAATTTTTATATTCTTTTACAGTTTCTACAGTGCTTTCTGAAATGTTTTCTATTTCGTCAGTAATCTTATTAGTGACTTCTAATAGTTGCTTTTTAGCATTTTTTGAACAACTTACCAAGCAGCTCGCAATGAGGATTAAAAAGTATATTTTGTAATTCTTCATTTCTTATAAATGTTCTTCGCTATTTGAATGATTATCTTTTTCAAGATATTCCTTGATGAAATGATGTCCGGCATAAATCAGCGGAGTCAGTACAATAGCAAGCGTAAGTTTAAAAATGTAGCCAGTTAATCCCGATGTGATGTAAGTTTTAAAATCGATTTTGCCGGGAAGCCAAAAGGCAATTCCGAGAACAATAAAAGAATCGAATAGCTGCGAAATAACGGTAGATCCCGTGGCTCTAAGCCATATTTTTTTCTCGCCAGTTCGTTTTTTAAAAAACCAAAATATCCAGACGTCAATAAGCTGCGAGACCATAAAAGCGATTAAGCTTCCAATTATTATCCACATACTTTGTCCAAATACAGCCTCAAACTGTTCGTCATTTACTGGACTGATGCCTTTTGCGGCCGGAATTGTAATAGCCATAAAAAGGATAAGAAATGCATAAGCAATCAGGCAGGCTGTTATAAAAGAAAGTTTTTTGACGCCCTTTTCTCCAAAATACTCATTAATTAAATCAGTAGTCAAAAATACAATTGGCCAAGGCAGAATTCCGATGCTCATTACAAACGGACCAATCTGAATTAATTTTCCTCCTATAAGTTCTGCCACAACGGCATTTGTTATAAATATACCAGCAAGTACAACAAATACGATTTCTTTTTTGGTTTTAAACATTTTGATTTTATGAATGATATTTCAAAATTAATCTTTTTCTGCTGACTTAAAAAATGCTTATTTCTGTTAATAGAAACTCTTGGGCTAACATAAAAGTTAAAATTCCTTCTTTGCAGGCTGATTTTAGTTATTTTTGAAACATAACAAGTTTATATAATCAAATTTAGAGTAATGAAAAGAATACTAACATTTTTTCTCATGGGGACAACCTTTCTGAGTGCAGAGGCACAGACCAATTCAAACAATCCTTTACTAAAACCCTGGGCAGGTCCGTATGGCGGTGTTCCAGCTTTTAATGAATATAAGGTAGTAGATTTTAAACCGGCAATTGAATTTGCGATTCAGGAAAAACTTAATGAGATTGATGCTATCGCGAACAATCCCAAAGCGCCGACTTTTGAAAACACCATTGCGGCAATGGAGCGTTCGGGAAAAACAATGGACAGAATTTTTACGGTGTACGGAATTTACAGATCGAATTTAAGCAGCCCAGAATTTAGCGCTATCGACAGAGAAATGTCTCCGAAGTTTTCTGAGTTCAGTGACAAGATCAATCAGAACAAAAAACTGTTCACCAGAATTGAAACGCTTTACAATTCAAAAGAAAGCAAAAAACTGACCAGCGAACAGCAACGTCTAATTTGGTTGTACTACACTAATTTTGTTCGTCAGGGAGCAAAATTAAACGAAAGCGATAAAGCGAAAGTAGCGGCTATTAATAAAGAATTGGCGTCACTTTACACTCGTTTCAGCCAGAATTTGTTGGCAGAAGAGCAAAATCAGTATGTGGCCTTAGAAAAAGAAAGTGATTTTGACGGTCTTCCAGATGAAGTTAAAAAAGCAGCCATTGCAGAAGCTAAAACAAGAAAATTGAGTGTTTTAGGATGTATCGCCAATACACGTTCTTCAATTGAGCCGTTTTTGACTTTCTCGACACGCAGAGATTTAAGAGAAAAAGCTTTTGATATTTTTGTGAAAAGAGGAGATAACGGAAATGCAAACGACAACAATTCGACAGCAGTTTCAATCTTAGAATTAAGAACTCAAAAAGCAAAATTGTTAGGTTTTCCAACATTTGCTAATTGGAGTTTATCAAACAAAATGGCAAAAGACCCACAGAAAACTTTAGATTTAATGCTTTCTGTTTGGGAACCTGCAGTTGAAAAAGTACACGAAGATGTAGCCGAAATGCAGAAAATTGTAGATGCAGAAGGAGGGAAATTTAAAATTCAGCCTTGGGATTACCGTTTTTATGCAGAAAAAGTTAGAAAAGCAAAATACGATTTAGACCAAAACGAAGTTAAGCCTTATTTACAGCTGGAAAACCTTCGTGAAGGAATGTTTTGGGTAGCAGGTGAGTTGTTTAATTTAAGCTTTAAGCAAATTACAAATGTGCCAGTTTACCATCCTGATGTTCGTGTTTGGGAGGTAAGCAATAAGATAACAGGAAAAGCTGTCGGACTTTGGTATTTTGACCCATATGCTCGTGCAGGCAAACGTTCTGGTGCATGGATGAACGCATACCGCAATCAGCAAAGAATGGATGGCGAAGTGCTTACTATAGTGTCTAACAACTGTAATTTTATTAAAGGAGCGGCAAACGAACCAATCTTGATTTCTTGGGAAGATGCCTCTACTTTATTCCACGAATTCGGACATGCGCTTCACGGCCTATGTTCAAATGTTACTTATCCAAGTTTAGCAGGAACTTCTGTAGCTCGTGATTATGTTGAGTTCCCATCTCAATTATTAGAGCACTGGTTGGCAACTCCAGAAGTATTAAACAAATTTGCATTGCATTACAAAACAGGAGAACCGCTTCCAAAGTCATTAGTAGATAGAATTGAGAGAGCAGGAACTTTTGGAGAAGGATTTTCGACAGTTGAGACCATTTCAAGTTCATTGGTTGATATGAAACTGCATTTGGCAACAGAGAAAATAGATCCAAAGAAATTTGAAAAGGAAACATTGGATGCGCTTCATATGCCTTCAGAAATTGTAATGAGACATAGAATTCCGCAGTTTGGACATATCTTTTCAGGCGACGGATATTCTGCAGGATATTACAGTTATTTATGGGCAGATGTAATCAATGCAGATGCTTGGGAAGCTTTTACAGAAGGAAAAGGTCCTTATGATAAAGCAGTAGCAAAACGTCTTTATGAAACTGTTTTTAGCGTAGGAAATACGATTGATCAGGAAAAAGCATACGAAAACTTCAGAGGAAGAGCGCCAAAATCTGATGCTTTAATGCGAGCAAGAAACTTTCCGGTTGCTGGAACTAAAAAATAATTAATAAAATGCAGACGTGCTTTGTACGTCTGCATTAGCCAAACAAAAAAGCCCGAATAAATAAATATTCGGGCTTTTTATATTGAAAAAATAATATATTAACCTAAAGTAACTCTTTTGAAACCTGTGATTTCAACGTTGAATCCTTTTACGTAATCACCAACTTTTTTACTGTCATCTTTGATGAAGTTTTGATCTAATAAAGCTTTTTCTTGATCTAAAGTAGTGTTGTCAGAGATAAAACGCTGTACTTTTCCTGGAAGAATTTTGTCCCAGATTTGTTCTGGTTTACCTTCAGCTTTTAATTCAGCCTTAGCATCTTCCTCAGCTTGTTTGATAACTTCAGGAGTTAATTGAGAGAAAGAGATGTATTTAGGAACATTTTTCAAAGTTTTTCCTAAACGTTTTGCTTCTTCATTGTCTTTTTCAATTACAGCGATACGAGCAGCAAGTTCAGATTCAACGAAAGCAGGATCAAAATCTTTGTAAGATAAAGTGTCAGCTCCCATAGAAGCAACTTGCATAGAGATATCTTTTGTTAAAGTTTCAGCGTTTGCAACTGGAGCAGAAATTGCAGTTAAAGCAGCAATTTTGTTAACGTGAACATAAGATCCAACGTAAGCGCCTTCTAAAATTTCGAAACCACCGATTTCGATTTTCTCACCGATAACTCCAGTTTGCTCGATTAATTTTTCAGCAACAGTAATTCCGTTGAAATCTGAAGCTAAAAATTCTTCTTTAGAAGAGAAGTTGATAGCTCTTTCTACTAAATCTTTAGCTAAAGCAACGAAAGCCTCATTTTTACCTACGAAGTCAGTTTCGCAGTTTAAAGTAAGGATAGCTCCTTTAGTGTTGTCTGCATTAACAAAAGAAACAGCAGCTCCTTCAGAAGACTCACGGTCAGAACGGTTAGCAGCAACTTTTTGTCCTTTTTCTCTAAGGATTTGTATAGCTTTGTCGAAATCTCCTTCAGCTTCAACTAAAGCTTTTTTACAGTCCATCATTCCGGCACCTGTAGATTGTCTTAATTTATTTACGTCTGCAGCAGTAATTGTTGCCATAATATTTTAAGTTTTAATGTGTTTAAAAGTAAAAAATTCCAGCTTTTAAATCCCAAACTCCAATTTTAATAAATTATCAACATAACGTTTTTAATTCTGGTTGGATTTTGGAATTTAAAATTTGGAATTTAAAATTTGATTTATTCTTCAGTTGCAGGAGCTTCAGCTTCAACAGCAGGAGCTTCTTCCTCAGCAGCTTCAACTTCTTTTTCTGCACCTCTGTCAGAAAGACCTTCGATTACAGCAGTAGTTACTAAAGATAAAATTTTGTCAATTGATTTAGAAGCGTCATCATTTGCAGGAATCACGTAATCAACCTCTCTTGGGTCAGAATTCGTATCAACCATTGCGAAAACTGGAATGTTTAATTTTTGAGCTTCTTTTATTGCGATGTGTTCAGCTTTGATATCTACTACGAACAATGCTGCAGGTAGTCTAGACATATCAGCAATTGAACCTAAGTTTTTCTCTAATTTAGCACGTAGACGATCAACTTGTAAACGCTCTTTTTTAGATAAAGTGTTGAAAGTACCGTCTTTCTTCATTTTATCGATAGAAGACATTTTTTTAACTGCCTTTCTGATAGTTACGAAGTTAGTCAGCATACCACCTGGCCATCTTTCAGTGATGTAAGGCATGTTTGCAGCTTTTGCTTTATCAGCAACGATGTCTTTTGCTTGTTTTTTGGTAGCTACGAATAAGATTTTTCTACCTGATGCAGCGATTTTTTTCAAAGCTTCATTAGCCTCTTCAATTTTAGCTGCAGTTTTATATAGATTGATAATGTGAATACCATTACGCTCCATATAAATGTAAGGAGCCATGTTTGGATCCCATTTTCTAGTCATGTGTCCGAAGTGAACACCTGCTTCTAGTAATTCTTTTACTTCTATTTTGTTTGCCATTTTTGTACTAGTTTACGTTCTGTTGATTAGCAATGTATAAATGGCGATTTCTCTGGCTTTATACATTTAGATGCTAAACTAAATCCTACCTCGATAGGAGAGCAACAATAACTGTGTTTTTTAATTTCAATAAATAATTGATAATGTCTTGTCCCATCCGAACAAGACAGGTAATATTAACGTTTAGAGAACTGGAATCTCTTACGAGCTTTCTTCTGACCGAATTTCTTACGTTCAACCATTCTTGGGTCTCTTGTTAATAAACCTTCTGGTTTAAGGATAGCTCTGTTTTCAGCGTTAACTTCACACATTACGCGTGCTAATGCCATTCTTACAGCTTCTGCTTGACCAGTTGTACCACCTCCGTAAACGTTTACTTTTACGTCAAAGTTACCAGCGTTTTCTGTCATAGAAAGCGGTTGTAAAACTTTGTATTGTAAAGTTGCAGTTGGAAAGTAAGTTGCGAATTCTTTTTTGTTTACAGTGATGTTTCCAGTTCCTTCAGAAACGTATACACGTGCAACAGCGGTTTTTCTTCTACCGATTTTGTGAATAACTCCCATTACTTAAGATCATTTAGGTTAACAGTTCTAGGTTTTTGAGCTCCGTGTTTGTGCTCTGATCCTACAACAACATTTAGATTTCTAAAAAGTTCAGCACCTAATTTGTTTTTAGGCAACATACCTTTTACAGCTTTTTCTACTAATGCAGCTGGATTTTTAGCTTGCAATACTTTAGCAGTTAAAGTTCTTTGTCCTCCTGGGTAACCTGTATGACGCATGTAAATTTTGTCATTCATTTTTGTACCTGTAAGGTTAATTTTTTCTGAGTTGATAACAATTACGTTATCTCCACAGTCAACGTGCGGTGTGTAACTTGGCTTGTACTTACCTCTTAAGATCATAGCAACCTTTGAAGCAAGACGTCCTAAGTTATGACCTTCAGCGTCAACAACAATCCACTCTTTAGTTACAGTGCCTTTGTTTGCTGAAACTGTTTTGTAGCTTAATGCGTCCATAATATTATTTTAATTAAACATTCCATCCCCAATAAAGGGGATGCAAAAGTACAATTAATTATTTTAAAACCAAATACCTGAAAAGAATATTTTATTGTCTGAAAATCAGGCATTCAGTTTTTGAATTAAAACCTTTAAAAAAGCTACTGAAATAAAAAGATTTGAAGCGCTATATAATTAAGGTGTAAAGTTGGTTTTTTTGGCGCAACAAACCAATTGTTTTTATGTTCTAGCAATCTGACGGATTTCCTTTTAAAAAAGTTTCAGTGTTTTGAAGATGAACTGCTTGTTTTTTGTTTTTTTTTCGGTAATTCTACTATATTTGTATCAATTACGTGAAAAACTATTTTTAAATGAAAGCTAAAGCAACTCTAAAACAAATTGCCAAAGAACTTGGTGTTTCTGTATCGACAGTTTCTAAGGCACTAAATGACAGCCCAGAAATTAGTGAACAAACTAAGGTTAAGATTAAGGAGTATGCCAAACTCAAAAATTACAAGCCTAATGTTATTGGTCTGAATTTAAAAAATCGTAAAACCAAGACTATTGGAGTAATTATACCTAATATATTAAACTCTTTCTTTGCAAAAGTGTTTAGCGGTATCGAAAAAGTGGCTGATAAAAAAGGATACAATGTAATTACATGTATTTCGAATGAATCTCTGGAAAAAGAAGTGCATACACTCGAAATGCTGAGCAACGGAACTATTGACGGTTTTATTCTGTCTGTTTCTCAAGAGGCTCAAAAACTTCAAGATTATAATCATTTCTCTGAAATCATAAACGACGGAACCCCAATTGTAATGTTTGATCGTATTGCTGATGAAGTAGATTGCGACAAAGTGGTGGTCGACGATTTTGATTCGGCCTTAAATTCTACACAGCATTTGATTAATTTAGGTTGTAAAAATATTGCACTGATTTCTTCTGTCGACAATATTAGTGTCGGAAAACTAAGAACAGAGGGATATTTGAAAGCTTTAAAAGACAATAATATTCCGATTAACGAAAAAATCATTCTTCGCACCGATTCTGAAGAAGATATGAAAAGCAAAATTGATGCCTTGTTTGACAATAAAATCGACGGAATTTTTGCGCTGGACGAAAATGATTCAGTTGCCGCTTTGCGAGTAAGTTTGAAAAAAGGATTTAGAGTTCCAGAAGACATTTCGATTATTGGTTTTGCAGACGGAATTTTGGCGTCAAGACGTTTATCACCAAGTCTGACTACTGTAAGTCAGCATGGAGTCGAAATCGGAGAAGTGGCAGCCAAAAGATTAATCGAACGATTAGAAGAGCCAGAAGGAACGACTTCAGAATATGAAACAATCGTGATCAAGACGAAGTTGAAAGAAAGAGAATCGACTAGAAAAGTATAATGGACTAGAGTTCTATAATAAAGAAAAACCATCAGAGTAAAACTGATGGTTTTTTATTTATAGCTCTTATATGAATTTAATTAGATAAACAAAAAGAATAACAGTGATAAGTGTGATTCTAAATGTTTTTTGTTGTTTAGCTTTAAGTATATAGCCGTCTTTTTTTAGTTCCCATGTAAATAGTAATTCGAACAATGTGCTTTTAGGTTTAAGAATGAAATCAGAGATTTCATAACTCTTATTTGACTTTCTTAAAATTTCTTCAGCTTCTTCTTTTTCGGCAGTTTTAATTGCATTTTCTATTTCTGAAATATCAACATTTCTGTTTGCTAATTCATATTTTGCGAGATAAACAGCGTCACGGTTCCATTTTTTTTGGAGAACCAACAATATTTAAAAGTTCCTCTGTTGTTCGGCTTTTTATAGGAGGTTTGAAATTATCGACCATTCTTGCTTTTTTTACAAATTTTAAAATCTAAAATCAACAATCTGAAATCTAAAATTATCAATGCGCCTCTAACCAGTCTTTACCCATTCCAAGTTCAACTTCTAAAGGAACCGACATTTTAAAGGCATTTTCCATTTCGTGTTTGATCATGGGCTGAATTTTCTCGAGTTCATCGTTGTGAACATCGAACACAAGCTCATCATGCACCTGAAGCAGCATTCTTGATTTCCAGTTTTCTTCTTTTAGTTTTTTATGAATGTTGATCATCGCGATTTTAATCACATCGGCAGCGCTTCCTTGAATTGGCGCATTTACAGCATTTCGTTCGGCAGCACTTCTTACCACGGCATTAGCGGAATTGATGTCTTTTAAATATCTGCGTCGACCTAAAATAGTTTGTACATAACCTTTCTCTCTTGCGAATTCAACTTGTTCAGAAATATAGGATTTAAGACGTGGATATGTTTTGTAATAAGCATCAATCAAAGCAGCGCTTTCGCTTCTTGAAAGTGAGGTCTGATTGCTCAACCCGAAAGCAGAAACACCATAGATAATTCCGAAGTTTACGGTTTTAGCGTTGCTTCTTTGTTCGCGCGAAACCTCTTCCAACGCCACATCAAAAACTTTTGCAGCAGTTGCTTTATGAATGTCTTCTCCATCTTGGAAAGCCTTAATCATATTTTCTTCACCGCTTAAAGCAGCAATAATTCGCAATTCGATTTGAGAGTAATCGGCAGAGATTAAAGTATGATTCTCATCACGAGCTACAAAAGCTTTACGAATCTGACGGCCTCTTTCGGTACGGATTGGAATATTCTGTAAGTTCGGATTATTAGAACTCAAACGCCCAGTTGCCGCAACGGTCTGCATATAATCGGTATGAACACGCTGCGTTTTTTTGTCTACTTGTTCCGGTAAAGCCAAAATATAAGTGCTTTGCAGTTTTACCATTTGTCGCCAGTCCAAAATGTCTTTTACAATCGGATTGTCATTTGCTAAATAAGTCAAAACTTCTTCGCCGGTTGCATACTGCCCGGTTTTGGTTTTTTTCTGTTTCGCTCCGCCGATTTTGAGTTTGTCAAATAAGATGTCGCCTAATTGTTTTGGAGAGGCAAGGTTGAATGTTTCGCCTGCCGTTTCGTAGATTTTTTGCTCTAGGTTTTTGATTTCGACATCCATTTCTCCAGACATTTGCTTTAAGAAATCTACATCAAGTCGAATTCCTTCTGTTTCCATAGCGGCCAAAACGCTTACCAACGGAATTTCGATATCGTCAAATAACTTTTTCGTTTCGGTTTTATCCAATTCAGTTGTGAAGATTTCCTTTAGCTGCAAGGTTATGTCAGCATCTTCGGCAGCGTATTCTTTTATGTCTTCTAAAGGAACATCACGCATATTAAGCTGGTTTTTCCCTTTTTTGCCGATTAAGGTTTCAATAGATTTTGGCGAATATTTCAAATACGTTTCCGCTAAAATATCCATATTATGACGCATATCCGGATTGATCAGATAATGCGCAATCATCGTGTCAAAAAGTTTTCCTTTTACGGTTACGCCATAATTAGAAAGAATTTTTAGGTCGTATTTTAGGTTCTGTCCAATTTTCTCAATGTTTTCATTTTCAAAAAACGGAACAAATTTATTGATTAAAGCCTGTGCCTCTTCCTGATTTTCCGGAAACGGTACATAAAAAGCTTTTCCTTTTTCGTACGCAAAAGACATACCTACCAATTCTGCATGCAAGGCGTCGATTCCTGTGGTTTCGGTATCAAAACAAACAGAAGTCTGTTTTTCTAGATTCTGCAAAAGCAATTTGATTCCTAAATCTCCTTGAACAATTTGATAAGAATGCTCAGTGTTTTCTAAAGTATTGTAAAATGAAGTTCTTGAAGTGTCGGCATCTTCATCAGTTGTACTTCCGAAAAGGTCAAACTGGTCTTCGTTTTTTTGTGGTTTTTTGTATAATTTGGCATCAGAAGCAGGAGTGGCGATCTGTGTTCCATCTGTTTTAAAAAGATTGTCGAACTGTTCAGCCATTCTTCTAAATTCCAATTCCTGAAAAATAGCATCTGTTTTTTCGATATCCGGACGAGAAAGTTCATAATCATCTTCATTAAAAACAACATCGCAATCACAGATAATGGTGGCCAGCTTTTTCGACAAGATTCCTTTGTCTTTATTGGCTTCGATATTCTCTTTCATTTTGCCTTTTAGTAAATGTGTGTTTTCTAAAAGGTTTTCCATGGAACCAAATTCTTTCAAAAACTTCTTTGCAGTTACTTCTCCAACTCCAGGCAGTCCAGGAATATTATCGACAGCATCGCCCATCATTCCAAGAAAATCAATTACCTGTTCTGGTCTTTCGACTTCAAATTTTGCAAGGACTTCGGGAATCCCCCAAATCTCGATTCCATTACCCATACGGGCAGGTTTGTACATAAATATGTTCTCAGAAACCAATTGCGCAAAATCCTTATCAGGAGTTACCATGTACACCTTGTAATTTTGCTTTTCTGCCTGTTTGGCAATTGTACCGATTAAATCATCAGCTTCGCAGCCTGCAACTTCAATAATCGGAATATGCATAGCTTTTAGCAATTCCTGAATGTACGGAATCGCAATTTTGATGGCCTCAGGCGTCGCATCGCGGTTGGCTTTATAATCTGCAAACATTTCCGTTCTCACATGGCTTCCTTCCTTGTCAAAAGCAACGGCTAAATGATCTGGTTTTTCTCTTTTAATAACATCCAAAAGTGAGTTCATAAAACCCATAATTGCAGATGTATCCATTCCTTTTGAGTTGATTCTCGGGTTTTTGATAAAGGCGTAATAACCACGAAAAATTAAGGCATAAGCATCTAGAAGAAAAAGGCGTTTTTGAGTTGACATATTAAAAATATTAGTCTGTAAAAATAATCAATTGGGTTTTAAAAACAGATTTGTTGGTGAAAATTAATTTTTTTGAAACCATATGAGTGATGTAAGTTCATTTTAATAAAGATGCCTTCTGTAGAGACGCACTGTACTGCGTCTACTATTTTTTACGAATATTAGTTAGGTTAACTCGTTGGGTGAAATTATTTTCAACACATAGAAACATAGTTTAACGGTTAAATATTTAAATGAACTTACATCACTTATATGGTAGAAAAATCCTCAAGAGTTAATATCAAGTTAAAATGTTTAACAAGAACGCTTTCTTCATTTTTTCTTCATTTTGCGAAGGTAATTTTGAACTGTAAAATAAAAGTTATTAATTTAAAACTTAGAAATCATGCGAAATTTATTAATGTTATTAGTGGCAGTTTTAGGAACAAGTGCAATGGTTCAAGCGTTCCCTGCAAAAGATGTAAAAACAGCTCCTGCAAAAGAGGTTAAAGCGGTAAAACATCCAAAAAATAAATCTGATAAAAAAGCAAAATCAGAGAAAAAAGAAACTTCTAAAACAGAAACAGAAAAAGTGAAAAAATAAATATTTTGTCTGGTTCTGAATCTTTAAGCCCAGATAAAAATGTTTATGCTGAATGCAGATGGAGAAAGCTGATGAAGAAATTTGTCAGCTTTTTTTATGCGTTAATTTTTTAATAATGCACAGCATCAATTTTATATAATGATTAATTTTAGCTATGCTTAAATCTATTTAGAATGAATGTTTTAATTGTAGAAGATAATAAGGAACTCGCCACAGAAGTTTATGATTTTCTTTGCAAGGCAGGTTACATTTGTAAAATCGCAAATAACTGTGCCGATGCACTTGAAGAGTTTACAGGTAATGATTACGATGCGATGCTATTAGATCTTGGTCTTCCTGATGGCGATGGTTTTGATGTGCTGCAGACGGTCCGTAAAACCAAATCAAAGATGGCAGTGATTGTTCTTACCGCACGTGGCGAACTCGACGACAGGATAAACGGCTTGCATCTCGGCGCAGACGATTATCTGACCAAACCTTTTGCGCTGACAGAACTTAGCGCTAGATTATTTGCTGTTATACGCAGGATACACGGATTTACGTTAAATAGTTTAAGCATACACGGATTCCAACTTCAATTGCAGGATTATAAAGTGACTTTTAATGATGTCCCGATTAATTTGACCAAAAAAGAATTTGATATTTTTCAGTATCTCGTCTTGAATAAAAACCGTGTAATTACCCGTTTACAGCTTACGGAGCATATTTGGGGAGATATTCTGGAAGTCAACTCCGATTCTAATTTCATTGACGTTCATGTGCGGAATCTTCGCAAAAAGCTAGACAAGCACAGGTCTATCGACTGGTTCGAAACTGTTCGAAATGTGGGCTATCGTATAAACGAATAATTTTTTAGGATGAAAATCAAACATCAATTGGCTATTTTTAATGCCCTGACCAGATTGCTGGTGATTCTTATTTTATGGCTGATGCTTCCTATTTTGGTAGAAAATGTAGTGTACAGGCATATTAACAATGGACTGATTGAGAAAAAGAAAAAATTCATAGAGCATTTAAACAGAAAAGAAATAGATGATTTTATAGAGGATGAAGACAATACTGCCGAAACATATTCGCAATTCTCTACACTGCACAGCGAATTTTTGGTTCTTTCAAAAAGTTCTATTAAGTCTCAAAAACAAACCACTTTTACAAACGAATACAGGATTATTGAAGGAGAGGAAAACGAGTACAGAATACTTAAATACTATTTCAGTTATGAAAACGTAAACTATCAGCTCGAAATTGGGAGTAGTTTGAGCGAAGTAAATGATCTTACTTTTATTATCCGTTTTTTTATCATCATCGTTTTTGTAGTCATTTTGTTGATCACTTTTCTGGCCGATACTTTTTATATCGAATATCTTTTAAAACCTTTTTATCGTATTATCGATACGAAAATTAGGCGCGTAAACGAACCAGAAGCTTTTGATCATACTCCAATAAAAGCGGCCTCAAGAGATTTCAGGGAATTAGATTTTGTTTTAAACCAAATGATGGATCGTATTGCGGAGCTTTTTAAAAAAGAAAAACAGTTTATTTCAAATGTTTCTCACGAGCTTTTGACCCCGATTGCACTTCTCAAAAACAAACTCGAAAATTTGCTTCAGAATGAGTCACTAGACGATGTTGCAGTAGATAAAATTGCTGGTTCGCTGAAAACCTTAGATATGCTGAAGAAAATCATCAATAATCTGCTCCTGATTTCAAGAATAGAAAACAATCAGTACCAAGCAAACGAAGAAATTCATCTAAAAGAAATAATACTTGATCTTTATGAAGACCTTCAAGACCGTATAGAAGACAAGAAAATAGTATTTACCAATAAATTGCAAGATGATTTTGTTTTTAGAGGAAATAAAACTTTGATTCACATTTTGATTTATAATCTCGTGACTAATGCCATAAAATACAATAAGTCAGAAGGCGAAATTATAATTTCGGATGGTGTAGTGCAGGATTATTATTTTATTCAAATCAAAGATTCTGGAATAGGAATGGATGAATCTCAATTGGGGAAAATTTTTAATCGTTTTGAAAGGATGAATTCTGATCAAGATGGGCAGGGTCTGGGACTTGCAATTGCATCTAGTATTGCTGTTTTTCATCACATTCAAATTAAGGTAGAATCAGAAATAAGTATAGGCACTACTTTTCGATTGTTATTCCCAAAAGCCAATTAAAAGTTAAATTTTTCTGTAAGACTTTTTCTTCATTTTCTCTTCATGTTTCAGGCGTAGTTTTGACTTATAAATAATGAAATAATAATAATCATAAAATTTTAAAGTCATGAAAGCACAAATCAAAAAACTAGCATTTTTAGCAGTAGCAGTATTAGGAACAATCTCAATGGTAAACGCTCAATCAGCTCCAGCTTCAGCAACACCTGCAAAAGAGGTTAAAGCTACTAAACACGATAAAAAAGGACACAAAAGAGCAAAAGAAGAAAAAAAAGCCGAAACGGCTAAAACTGAAACAGCAAAAACTAAAAAGTAAAACAATTTTGGCCGTACAAAAAGGCTGAGAAATAAGTTAAAAAAAATTGTGACATTAGGCCGATGGGAATCCGTCGGCTTTTTGCTTTTAAGAGCGTTAAATTTTTTATAATAAAAAGCCATAGAATTTTCATTCTTTGTTACTTTGTTTAAAACTAATACAAATGATCCTTCGCCTTGCAATTTTATGTGCACTTATACTTTTTGTTGAATACTACTCTTACCAAGCCTTTAAGGCTTTATTCAAAATAAAATGGGTTGTAATTGGTTACCTCATTATAAGTTTATTTCTCTTAACATTTATCGTTTATTCTTTCATGCAGTTTGATCGGTCAGTAGGACAGACCAAGCAAACAATGTTTACTATGGGCTTGACTCTTTTGGTCTATGTGCCTAAGATTGTATTGTGTCTAGTGCTGTTTGGAGAAGATATTTATAGAGCAGGGGCAGGAGCGGTCAATTATTTTGTTTACAATGCTAAAGGGGCAGATGCAATTCCTTCCAGAAGAAAATTCATCAGTCAGATTGGTTTAGGTCTTGCGGCAGTTCCTTTTTTGTCTCTGATTTACGGAATTTTTGAAGGTAAATATAATTACAAAGTCTTTAAACAGACCATTTTTTTTCCAGACCTTCCAGATGCTTTCGACGGTTTTAAAATAACTCAGATTTCAGATGTACACAGCGGTAGTTTTGATAATCCTGAAAAGATAAATTATGCAATTGATTTGATAAACGAACAGGATTCTGATATTATTTTGTTTACTGGAGATATTGTAAATACGCATGCTAAGGAGATGCATCCGTGGCTGGAAACTTTTAAAAGAATTAAAAATTACAAATACGGAAAATTTTCAGTTTTAGGAAATCATGATTATGGTGAATATGTAACATGGCCGACTCAGGCAGAAAAAGACGAAAATTTTGAAGCGATAAAAGATTTATATCGTCAAATCGGCTTTAAGCTTCTGAAAAATGAACATACTTATATTGAGAAGGGTGCTGATAAGATTGCACTGATTGGTGTTGAGAATTGGGGCATTAATTTTAAGAAAGCAGGAGATTTGAATAAAGCGTCGGAAAATGTACAGCAGGATGATTTTAAGATCTTGATGAGTCATGACCCAAGCCACTGGGATGCAGAAATTAAGAATCATCCGAAAAATTTCCACTTGACTCTTGCAGGCCACACGCACGGCATGCAGTTTGGAATTGAGATTCCAGATTATTTTAAATGGAGTCTGGCGCAATATATTTATAAACAATGGGCTGGTTTGTACGAAACAGCCGGAAAATACATTTACGTAAACCGTGGTTTTGGTTTTCATGCTTATCCGGGCCGTGTCGGAATTATGCCTGAAATCACGGTTATTGAACTAAAAAAGGGCAACAATGTGGCTTAATTCGTTAAAAATGCTACATTTGTATATAATTACCTCTTTTTATTAAATTAGAAAAGAATTAAATTTTTGGTTTTATGTCAAAATTTGGAGAACTAATAAATGCACAAGTCCCAGTCTTAATAGATTTTTATACAGATTGGAACGAATCATCAGTTTCTATGCATCCTGTGATTAAGGATGTTGCAGCTGCACTTGGCGATAAGGCGAAGGTAATCAAAATTGATGTAGATAAAAATCAGGAACTTGCTGAGGCACTTCGTATAAAAGGGCTTCCGACACTTATGATTTATAAAGACGGACAGATGATCTGGAGACAATCTGGAGAGCTTGACGCAAATACGCTGATTGGAATCGTTCAAGAACAATTCAATAGCATCTAAAAAAATCTTGTTTGGTTTTATTTAGTGAATAATATCAAACTGATATCCATTTTCTTTTAAAAAGCTCAGGGTTTTTGGCAGTGCAAATTTTAAATTTGGCGAAGCCTTGATGCTGTCATGAAAAACGATTACACTTCCTGATTTTACATTTTTCGTAACATTTTCAAGACATTTTTCGGGAGTAATGCTTTGGTCGAAATCGGCGCTTAAAACATCCCACATCACAATTTTATAGCCTAATTTTCTAAGGATTTTAGATTGCGCTTTTTTGATTTTTCCGTAAGGAGGACGAAATAACAGTCTGTTTGGCGCTTTTTTCTGTTCTTCTAAAACTTCTGCACAGTTCTGTACATTTCGGATATAATCTTCAGTGTGAATCTTCCACCCATTTACGTGGTTCATGGTATGGTTTCCTATTGAATGACCATCAGTAATCAGTTTTTCAAATAAAGCCAAATTGGCTTTTATGTTTTTCCCGATACAGAAAAAAGTAGCTTTTGCATCAAATTTTTTCAATTCAGAAAGTACCCAGTCGGTAATTTCAGGAGTTGGGCCATCATCAAAAGTGAGGTATATTTTCTTTTCATTGTTTGGGATGTCCCAGCAATATTTAGAAAACACCTTTTTTATGAATGCGTTAGTTTTTACCCAATAGAAGCTCATTTGAAATTTCTTTTACGACCCTTTGTAAAATTAAAAAATGCAGCGCGATTTTTCAAACCGTGCTGCATTTTTTTAATTATTAGTTTTTTTGTATATTATTTACTTTTCACAGAATCTTTTTTGGCTTCCTGTACAGAATCTTTTTCTGGATCTCTATCAAAACGTTCAAATACATTTATATAAGTATTAAATGCAGTTTTGTGTTTTTCGTAAAAAGCTTTGTCATTATTATTTTTCATTACATGAAGAAGGCTTCTGTAACGCTCGATATCTGTAATAATATCCATAGCCAAATCAACCTGGTCAGTAGGCTTCAGAGTACTATAATAATTTAGGTTTTCTTTATATTTATCTACCAGCTTGTTTAGCAAATCTTGCGCTTTTGCAGTTTCCCCCACCTTGTAATATCCGTTTGCGAAAGGTTCAACCAACGAATAATATCCAAATTTATCCAAAGGCATTTTAGTCATTGCCAGATTGATTACATTTTTGGCTTTGTCTATTTTTCCTTCAGCAATCAATTGATCCATCAAACGCGATAAATTGGTGCGGTAGGTAATGCTGTTTCTTCTGGTTTCGGGATCGTGGTAGATTTTGTCGCTTTCGCTGTTGCCCCAATCCCATTTCATTACAATATCATACATTTTATCAGCATCAATCTGGCCCATGTCCATTGGTCCGCCCTCTTTAGAAGGTGCGTTTTTAATAGGCACAAGTTTGTAAACCATTCCGTCTAGCTGTAAATAGCTTTTAAGCCATAGATAATCTTCATCATCAAATGCACCGCCACTAAAGTAAATAGGGCGTTTCCAGTTGTTGTTTGCTAAAATATCAAGCATCATTAATCTGTTTTTGTATAATGCGCTTCCTTTGATGTCGATATCCAGATAAGGAACTATAGAATCATAATATTTCGGATTCACAACTTTGTTCTTTATAATAGCATCCTTATCAACATTCACCCTGATTTTATTAGTTGGGAAAAAGTGAATAGTTTGCCCGTTCTGAAGCCCTACAGTCGATTTTGGATTTTTAATGAAATCAAGGAAATCATTAATGTTCCAACGAGTTTCGATTTTAGGAATATGAGCAACATAATCTAGATTGTCTCCAACATATTGTTCATGTTTGAATGATATTGGCAACGGGTCAGATTCATATGATTTGGCCTTCATTTGATCGATGTACCAATCTGTCATGAAAAGGCTTGTATTTACTATCTTAACATCGGTTCTAAAATGTTCAATTTCCTGCGCATACCACAATGGGAAGGTGTCATTATCTCCAATTGTAAACAAAATAGCGTTTTTGTCGCATGAACTTAAATATGCTTTTGCCATTGCAACAGCAGTGTAACGGTTAGATCTGTCGTGGTCGTCCCAGTTTTGAGATGCCATTAATACAGGTGCGGCTAATAAACTTCCGGCAATAATTATTGGTCCGGCAATTTTTGGTGCAATATAGCTTCGTAGGCTTTCATACAATGAATAAACCCCAAAACCAATCCAGATGGCAAATACATAAAATGATCCTACAAGTGCATAATCTCTTTCGCGCGGTTCAAACGGTCTTTCATTAAGATAGATTTTTAGTGCGATTCCAGTAAATAAGAATAATGCTAAAAGCACATAAAAACTCTTCAGGTCTTTGTTGGCATGATACATAATACCAATCAAGCCTAATATAAACGGCAGAAAGTAATAAGCGTTTCGTCCTTTATTGTTTAAAACGTCTTCAGGCAAGTTGTTTTGAGAACCTAAGTGAATAGAATCTAATGGCTTGATGCCACTGATCCAGTTTCCGTCCAGATTGTCATATTTGCCCTGAATGTCATTCTGGCGTCCTACGAAATTCCACATCAAATATCTCCAGTACATATATCCGAACTGATATTCAAACATAAAGGCAAGATTATCTACTGTTGATGGTTTTTCGACAACCAAGTATTCGCCGTAACTTCTCAGGAATTTAATGTAGCCTTCGTTGTCAATTTGTTTTTGTGCAAAAGCTCTTCTGAATTCAGAAACCGTGCTTTCGACCTCGTTTCGCAATTGTGCTACTGCCTTATTGTATTCGTCTTCAGATAATTGCTGTGCATCGATTCCGTATTTAGACAAATCTTCTCCATAATCATGATTTGGGTCAATTCTAAATTTCGGAGGATTCGTGAAGTTTATATAATTTTGTATATGAGATGTTTCTGTACTCCACATTCTAGGCAGAATAGTTTTCTGGTTGTCGTCAGAATTTTGCTCTGCATTTTTATAGTTGTTGGTAATAATGTATTTCCCAGTTTTATAGTCTCTTTCGTAGTTTGGTTTTTTGTCCAGATAAGGTGTTTTGGCGTCAAGGCCAGCAAAAACTTCGGTATACTGCGGTCCATAAAATAAAGGATTTACACCGTATTGTTCACGATTATAATAAGCCAGTACTTCTGCGGCGTCTGAAGGCTTGTTTTCGTTGATAACCGGATTTGCATTGGCGCGTACCGGAAGCATTAGCCATGTAGAAAAACCTATCAATATAAATAAGATGCAGAGAATGATGGTGTTGTAGAAAATAAAACCATTTTGTCTGGTGTATCTTAAGCCGAAATAGAAAAATGCAATAAATAAAAGAGCAACAAAAATGGTTCCTGAGTTAAATGGCATTCCCATATTGTTTACCATTATAATTTCAGTTTCTCCAAAAAATGCCATTGTCAACGGAAGTAATAATTTGAAAATGAATAATAAAATTCCGATAACTACAATATTGGCGATAATAAAGTTTTTAAGAGTAACCTTTTCATAATGCTTAAAATAGTATAAAAACCCAATCGATGGAATAGTCAAAAGAGCCATAAAGTGCACACCAAATGAAAGTCCAATAACAAGAGAAATGATCAAAAGCCATTTGTTTCCTTTTGGTTTGTGCATATCCTGCTCCCATCTTAGTCCTAACCAGAAAAGCAATGCAATTAACAAAGATGCCATTGCGTACACTTCAGCTTCTACTGCATTAAACCAGAAACTGTCTGAGAAGGTGTAAGCTAAGGATCCAACCAATGAGCTTCCTAAAATCACGATAGAATTGCTTTGTGTAATTTCTGAAGTTTGTTCCACAATTTTTTTCAAAATCATAGAAGAAGACCAGAACATAAAAAGGATTGTAAAAGCGCTTGAGAAAACAGACATCATATTAACCATTAACGCTACATGCTGAGCGTCTATGGCAAACATCGCAAAAAATGCTCCCATCATCTGAAAGAGCGGTGCTCCTGGAGGATGGCCCACTTCTAACTTGGCTGCTGTAGCAATATATTCGCCACAGTCCCAAAAGCTCATTGTAGGTTCAACAGTTAGTGTGTAAGTAATTAAAGCGATTGCAAATGCAAACCAACCAATAATTGTATTCCATTTATTGAAATTGAATTGTGCCATATTTAGGTGTTAAAATTTTGTATTTTTTCTATCCTACAAAGAAAATGTTTTTTTATGTAAAGAAACGAGCATTAACAAAAAATTCTACAAAACTCTCAGCAGGTAGTAATTTATTGTCTTTTAAGTGCTTCTGAAATGGAGAAGGATTTCAAAGTGAAAAAAAACTTAAAAAATGATTTTTTTTGGTTAAAAAGTTTGCACAAACTAAATAAACCCTTAAATTTGCACTCGCTTAACAGCACTGCTGGTCTATGGTGTAATGGTAACACTACGGTTTTTGGTGCCGTCTTTCTAGGTTCGAGTCCTAGTAGACCA
>NZ_SJTF01000011.1 GCF_004634245.1 Flavobacterium foetidum | reverse complement strand
TTGAGCCGATAGAGGGACTCGAACCCACGACCTGCTGATTACAAATCAGCTGCTCTAGCCAGCTGAGCTACATCGGCATTTTCTGAAGAACATTTCATTTTAAATGAGACTGCCCCTCATTTTAAGCAAAAAAACCATTCACTTTCGTGAATGGTTTCCGTTTGAGCCGATAGAGGGACTCGAACCCACGACCTGCTGATTACAAATCAGCTGCTCTAGCCAGCTGAGCTACATCGGCCTCATTACGGGTGCAAATATAAAGCGGTTTTTCAATTTCCCAAAATAAATTTGCACTTTTTTTATACTTTTTTTGCTTACAAAGCGTTTATTTTTTCAATCAATTGATTAGCAGTTTCTTCCAATTCTGCATTTATTTGTTTGAAGTGCGCTTTTTTATTTTCAACGTTTTTTGCGTTCACTTTTGTAATCAAAGTATCAAATGCAGCAATAGCTTCATCAACCAAAGCATTCGTTTCTGGAGTTGGATTTCCTGTTGTTGACATCTCAAACAAGTAAACTGCCTCAATAATATCTCCCAACACAAAGTTGATGTCTTTCTTTAAATTCTTAACGTTTGCCATTTTTATTTATAATTTTAATTTGCGTCTGCAAAAGTACATATAATCTTGAGAATATATGTTAAGAAATGTAAATTTCTAAAATTGAAGCTTTTCCGCTCAAATTAAATGCATTTATCGCAGCTGGAACCAAAACGGTATCTCCTTTTTTGTAGGACTGCTTAAATCCATTATATTCAATATCAAAAGTTCCTTCTATACACATATAAACTGTAAAAGTCTCTCCTGTTTTAGAAATTTCAATTTTATCTTCTAAAGAAACAAAATTCGTTGTAAAATAAGGACAATCTACAACCGTATTAGAAGTATTTACTTTAGACCCGTATTTTTTCTGTGTATCTACCTTATTATAATTGATTGCATCAAGCGCTAAATCTACATGCAACTCTCTTTTATTTCCCTGAGCATCTACACGGTCAAAATCGTACAATCTATACGTAATATCAGAAGTCTGCTGAATTTCGGCAACAACCAAACCAGCACCAATGGCATGAACTGTTCCTGTTTCTAAAAAGAAAACATCTCCCGCTTTTGCTTTTACGTCATCTAAGATTGATACCAAAGTATTATCATTTAAATGTTTTAAATATTCTTCTTTGCTTGAATCTTCTTTAAAACCAACAATAATCCTAGCATCTGCATCTGCCTGCATGACGTACCACATTTCGGTTTTTCCAAATGAATTGTGACGCTCTTTGGCTAATTTATCGTTTGGGTGAACTTGAATTGAAAGGTCTTCTCTAGCGTCAAGATATTTAAAAAGCAGCGGAAACTGTTTTCCGAAACGCTCATAAACTCTAGTTCCTAAAATTTCGTTTGGGTTCTGATCGATCAGTTCCATTAAGGATTTTCCTTTCAAATCTCCGTTTGCAACAACGCTTATATCTCCTTCTACAGTAGACAATTCCCAGCTTTCGCCAGTAATCTTAGAAGTAATAGGTTTATTTAATTCTGTTTTTAGTTTTTCTCCTCCCCAGATTCTTTCCTTTAAAATCGGTTCAAATTGTAATGGGTATAAATTCTTATTCATTTTCTTGGGCTTGTATTTTAATTAAATTCTGTTTATTGTTTCTCATTTACAAAACCAACTCCTTTACTGTTTCCAGTGCTTTCGGAATGTGTTTTGCGGCATTAACACTGTCAAATATCGAAATGACCAAACCGTTCTTATCAATAATATAGGTAACACGGCCCGGCAAAAGTCCGAACAAATTATTGCGGACACCGAAAAGCTTTCTTAATTTTTTATCTCGATCAGAAAGCAAAATAAAAGGCAATTGATGTTTAGCAGCAAATTTGTGATGCGATTTTACACTATCACTGCTAATCCCGATTACCTCAGCTCCCAAATCTTTAAAATCTTCATATTGATCCCGAAAACTGCAGGCTTCTGTTGTACAGCCAGGCGTATTATCTTTTGGGTAAAAATAAATCACCACAGGCTTTCTTCCTAAAACGCTTTGGCTTTCAAAAGTTTCTCCGTTATTGTCTTTTGCAGTAAAATTCGGAACTATATCTCCTATTTTTAATGACATTTTTTTATTCTCCTTTATAAGTTACAAAATTGCGATCCGTTTCATTAAGCACGACTTCCAGATCAAAGTCGGGATGAATTCTTTTTCTAATCTTATTCCATATCACAACAGCAATATTTTCTGCGGTTGGATTCAAATCTAAAAACTCGGGAACATCCAGATTTAGATTTTTGTGATCAAACGGAATTTCTACTTCTTCTCGTATAATATCTGCCAATACTTTCACATCTAAAACAAAACCAGTTTCTGGGTCAATCTTTCCTGTAACACTTACTGTTAAACCATAATTATGACCATGAAAATTAGGATTGTTGCATTTTCCAAAAACAGCATCGTTTTTTTCAAATGACCAATCTTTTCGATGCAGCCGATGTGCAGCATTAAAATGTGCTTTTCTTGATATGGTTACTCTCATTTAGGCTTTTGGTTCGTTTGGGTTAAAGTTTATGATCTTCTAGATAATGATAAAATTCATCAAAAATTATTTTAAACCAAACCGTATATATTTCGGGCTGTTTTTCGATATCTGCTTTTACATCTTCAATCTTCATCCACTTCCAGTCTTCCACTTCTTCGGTATTAATGTTTGGATCTTCGTTATAATACCCAATCATTACATGATCCAATTCGTGTTCTGTCAGTCCGTTGTCAAAAGGTGCTTTGTAAATAAAATGAAACAGTTCTTTTAAGTCTGTTTTAAATCCCATTTCTTCAAACAATCTTCTGCTTCCCGCTTCGATATTGGTTTCTCCTTCGCGCTGATGACTGCAACAAGTGTTTGTCCAGAGCAGAGGTGAATGGTATTTTTGATGCGCTCGCTGCTGCAACATGATTTCATTTTGTTTATTTAAAACAAAAACAGAAAATGCACGGTGCAAAAGCGCTTTTTCATGTGCTTCTAACTTTGGCATTAAGCCAATCTGCTCATCATTCTGATTAACTAATATTACGTTTTCTTCTGTCATAAGTCTTCTTAAGCAAACAAAAATACGAAAAAAGAAATGGCTTAAAAATCCTAATCAAAATTGTAAAAATGCCAACTCGTAACTCAATTTCTATTTTTCTGATTTACAACATTATAAATCACGTTAAAAATTAAAAGCTGTTAAAATTAAGACATAAAAACTAGATTCACTTTATTTACGTAACTAATAAAAAGTTAAAACACACTTAAAAAAATCTCAATTATTTCAAACTCAGTATTTCGAGCTAAATCTCAACGTATCTTTGATATATTCAAAATCCTAAAGAATACTGATTTAATACAAAATCCACTATTTGTTTATGAAATCTAAAACACAATTTCTGAGTCTTTGTTTTTTACTACCGCTTTTTATTTTGCAAGCCTGCGGACAAAACAATAAAAATTATACAAAACCTACTGCTGCCAAAAATGTCATCAGCAAACCAAACAATCCGTATTATTCTAATACAGACACTACAAAACTAAACGTAAGTGATGCCGAATGGAAAAAGGTTTTACCAGAAGATGTTTACGCTGTTATGCGTGAAGCCGACACCGAAAGGCCTTTTACCGGAAAATATTGGAATACGGATGAAAAGGGAACTTATTATTGCGCTTCTTGCGGCAATAAACTTTTTAGGTCTACTGCAAAATTCTCAAGCAGCTGCGGCTGGCCGAGTTTCTATGAACAGGAAAATAAAAAAAGCATTGTCTTTAAAGATGATAATTCTCTTGGAATGGAAAGAATCGAAACACTTTGCGGGCGTTGCGGCGGACACTTAGGTCACATTTTTGATGATGGTCCAGAGCCTACCGGAAAACGATATTGTATGAATTCGATTGCCCTTGATTTTATCCCCGACTCTAAATAATTTATTATGAAAAATATACTTTTAATATGTTTTATTTCGCTTTCGCTGAATGGCATTGCGCAGAATAAAAAAGCATCTAACTTAGAAACCATTACGCTTGGCGGTGGTTGTTATTGGTGCGTTGAAGCTGTTTATGAAAATTTGGATGGTGTAAAATCTGTCGTTTCAGGTTTTTCTGGAGGCAAAGTTGCCAATCCAACGTACGAGGAAGTTTGTACCGGAACAACTGGACATGCAGAAGTTGTTCAGATTACGTATGACAAGACTGTGACCGACATTAATGAAATTTTTAAAGTGTTTTTTACCGTTCACGACCCAACGACTTTAAACCGTCAAGGCGCTGATGTCGGAACGCAATATCGTTCGGTGATTTTCTATAAAAACGAAGAACAGAAAAAAGCGGCACAACTTATTATAGCCGAACTCAACAAAGCCAAAGTATACAACAATCCGATTGTGACCAAAGTAGAACCTTTAAAAGCTTTTTACAAAGCCGAAGATTATCATCAAAACTATTATGCAAACAATAAAAATCAGCCGTATTGTAAAATGGTAATCCAGCCAAAGCTGGAAAAATTTGAAAAGGTTTTCAAGGATAAACTTAAAAAGCATTAAAAGTTTCAATGTAAAAGATAAGCTGTTCAAAATATATCGAGCAGCTTATTTAATTTTAAAAAAGCACGCTTCGGAGAGCAAAATAATTATAGAAAATGTATTTATGATTGATAAAAAAAGCTCCAGCGGAGCGGCATGTTTTTTTTCGTAATGGTAAAATATGCCGCTCCGCTGGAGCTTTCCTATTGGGATCTTTTTATTTCTATAAATATTTTGCCCCTCTGGGGCCCTAATTAAAATAAGTAGAGTAACAAAAATCTAAATAAGCTGTTCACTATTTCATGTGGCCTATTTATTCGTTGATCCATTTTAGACGAAACTATTGTTTTGCTACTTTTTTGAATCGCATTACTGGAACATCTCCATTAATTAAATTCAGTTTTCCATCTTTATCAATTGAATAACTCGTAACTTGTTTTATTTGTTTCAAAAATTCCTGCTCTCCTCCACCATCACAAAACATCATGGTTGTTGGTCCAGCCTCGCCAAAAGTCAAAGATTTTCCTTTTAAAGTATATGGAGCACTATAACCATTACATCCGTTATTACCGTAAACTCTGGTTTCTTTTTGGTCAAAAGTAAGCTGTGGCTTTTTATTCGGGTACAATCCATCAAAAGCAATTCTTGGTCCGGAAATATATTCTAATTGCCAAGTGGTATCAAATAGATTTCCTGCATTTGAAGCTTCTTTTGATGCATTGCATGAAGCAAAAAATAAAGTCAAAACCGAAACGACTGCGAGTGTGTATTTTTTCATTTTTTTTTGTTTTAAAAGATTATTCTTATTTGTTTTTGAAGATTATAAATATTCCGTTTCTCAATATTCATGCCTTAGTTTCAGGTTTTAGTTTTTTGAATGGGAATTTTTATATATGTAAGTTACTACACTTTATTTATTTTTTTAGAGGTCAAACATTTAAATTCAATTAAGCAAATGCATTTTTTTGTAATTTTCAGGAATCAAAACCAAAATCATCAACCAAAAATCAAAAAACAATGAAACAATTACTGTTATTGTTTGCCTTTATTATTAGCTTTTCCGAAATCCATTCACAGGAAAATTTGCCAACAGATTTCCTTTCAAAAGAATTTCACAAAGGCCGCCGTGACGCTTTTCGAAATTTAATGCCCGCCAATTCGGTTGCGATAGTTTTTTCTTATCCCGAACGAGTGTTTTCAAAAGACATCAATTATAATTACCACGCAAATCCTGATCTGTATTATCTAACTGGCTACAAAGAACCGGATGCTGTTTTGTTGCTTTTTAAAGAACCACAAGGAGTCGAAAAATATACTGAAGCTCTTTTTGTGAGAGAAAGAAATGCTGCTCAGGAAACCTGGACAGGGAGACGTCTGGGTGTTGAAGGCGCCAAATCTAAATTAGGTTTTACCACTGTTTATAACGGAAAAGATTTTAATGCTTTTGCCATTGACTTTAAAAAATTTGACAAAATTATCTACGATAAAATTCCAACAGATCTTGGAAAAAACAAATCAGGTTTTGATCTTTTCGGTTTAATTGAATCGTTCAAATCTAAAGCTTCGATTAAAACTGATGATGAAGCTCCTGTATTGCTTTTCAATACGATCACGAATTCTTTAAGAGAAATAAAAACTCCTGAAGAAATAGATTTAATGCGAAAATCGGTTAAACTTTCCTGCATTGCCCACAACGAAGTAATGAAAGCGGTTGGCCCGGATATGAGCGAAAATGAAGCAGACGGAATCCACAGATACATTCACAGACATTATGGTGCCGAAGATGAAGGTTATCCGCCGATTGTTGGCGCTGGAGCAAATGGCTGTATTCTGCATTACGGAGAAAACAATGCCGTAAAAATTGACAATCAGCTTTTGTTGATGGATGTTGGTTCTGAATACCACGGTTATTCTGCCGATGTGACCCGAACTGTTCCTGCAAACGGGAAATTTACGGAAGAACAGAAAGCAATCTATCAATTGGTTTATGATGCACAAGAAGAAGTTTTTAAGCTTTGCAAAGAAGGAACTCCTTTTCAGGATGTAAACAAAAGAGCTCGTGAAGTAATTGAAAAAGGACTGCTAAAACTCGGAATAATAACCGATGCTAAAGATGTTAGAATCTACTATCCGCATAGCTGTTCGCACTTTTTAGGTTTAGATGTTCACGACAAAGGAGATTATATGGGAACCCTAAAAGAAAACATGATTATTACTGTTGAACCCGGAATATATATCCCCGCAAACAGCACTTGTGATAAAAAATGGTGGAATATCGGAGTTAGAATTGAAGATGATATTTTAATCAAAAAAGATTCTTATGAAAACCTTTCGGCGGAATCTCCGAGAAAATGGCAGGATGTTGAAAAACTGGCTTTAGAAAAAAGTACTTTTAATGATATGAAGTTTCCTAAAATCTAATTTAAATCTTATCCAAGCGATTCTTGACCTTCAAAGCTTAACAATAATCAAACACATGAAAAGACATTTAATTTTATTATTATTTACAATATTAATAGCCTGTAATAGTTGCAATAAAAAAGTAAAAGAGCCTAAAAAGATTATTGAAACCAAACAAAAAGTTACTACATCTACAGAGCCTAAAGAAAAAGATAAATCAATTTACGATTCGAAATTTCTTGAAAAAGAAAACGTCTTAATCAATAATCATAAAGTAATATTGACAAAAGATGAATTTGAATCAATTTATACGCACATTGATTCTACAAAAACACGGCTTTGGGAATGCGGCAGTCCGTTTGAATGGTTAGACGAAAAATGGATGACTAAAACATATGGTAAAAAAAATAAAGAAACAGGACTATTTCCCAAATTCAACGGGGAAATAACGAGCATATACAGCCAAAATATTGATTTTGCGACCAATAATCATATCGTATTATTTGACACAGGTTCTGCTGACAATAATACTTTTGAAATTATTTCGCACAATATCAAATTAAATAAAGACACAACGGTAAAAGAGTTTAGAAGCAAGTTTCCGAATATAGAAATGGAAAAAACTGATTATCCAAACGAAGTTCGATTTAGATTTTATTTAAACAATCAGAGTGACGATGCTTTTCTATTTTATTTTAAAGACGGAAAACTCAACTACCTTACTTTATGGTGGCTTTTATGTTAAGAAAATGCTTTTTAATTTCACTTAAAACCAAAATAATAAACCTAGTAAATGAGCTTCAGTTTTCATTCACTTTGTTTTTAAATTTAAATTAATTAACGCAGATTAGTGTAATTCGTGGCTATCTTTCTAAAGCTGGTCAATTTCAATCTTCGTTAATTCTGACAATTCTAAAATTCTGCTGACCTCATTTTTATTGGCGACAAAAAACAGGTAATTATCTCCGTTTGTATTGTAACTCATCAACTCAAGTCCGTGTTTTTCTAAAGCTGTTTGTATATACGGAAACAAATCGTGGCTGTAGGTTTCTTCAGGATATTCAAAATTCAAATCTTCTCCAATCATTTCAGAAATAAAATATTCTGCATCTTCCGGATCAAATTTCCAGTCGCTATTCCAAGCATCTATGCTTTCAAAAAACTCAAAATGTCCTTCTATGATATCGTAATAATCTTCTTCTGGCCTTTTGAAATTCTCAAACAACATTTTAGATTGCTCTTTAAGCTCTTCTTCTTCAAAATCTCCTCTTGAAACCAAGTTTATAAATTCTTCGAAAGTCTTTTCAGTCACTTCTTCAAATTCTATCAAACTTTCATTTGAAGGCAGTTCAACCGTTTTCGGGATCTCGATATCCAGATATTCGCAGATTCCCTGTAAAACCAGTTTAAAATCCTTAACGCCTATTTTCTGAGTTTCGTTTTTAGGGTTATTGAAGTCCAGTTGTTCCATATCCAGCAAACCTTTGGTATAATCGGTAAAGTGCGTGCTAGAATATAAGATTTTGAAATCGTTTATTTCGAGACTGTTCGTACAACAGAATAAAATGACAAAATTATTCATCGTACGCTTAAAATATTGCTTGACTTCTTTTGTCGGTTCCGAATAAAACTGGATATGAATAAAATCATATTCTAAACCTTCTTCAATCATTTCTGGAGTCAGCGTTCCAATATCGACCTTTTTATAAAGTTCATTTAAAACTTCATAAGAATTAGTAAAACCTGCTTTTCTAATTTCTTTTCTCGCTTCATCATGATCAAACGAGCCTGGGAAATAAAATAAATTAACCCAGACCTGATCCTGAATTCCTTTAACCTTAAATTCAAAACTTCCCTGCTGGTTGTACAAATAAGAATATATTGGGTTGATAACATCGAAAGATATTATTGATTCTGGATCGTTGTTTCTATTAAATAAATTTGAGAATAGGCTTTTCATTAGGCATATATTGATTAAACAAAGCAACTCGTCGGGTGAAATTATTTTCAACACATAGAAACATAGTTTAACTAAACTTAAAAAAGGCGTTTCACTACTCTAAATGCACATAGTTTAGCTATGTGTGGAAACTTGTTTCTTCCATTTTCTGTTTTTGGCACAAAAAACTATGCTTCTATGTGTTAAAATGCTTTTATTTTTTAATTACACCCAACGGGTTAAACAAAGCAATAAATATATTACAAAATTTAATTATCCGAAAAAATCTATTTTGCAATTATTTCAAGGACTCAGCAATCATCAACGCACATTTTTCGCCGTCAATTGCCGCAGAAATAATTCCGCCTGCATAACCTGCTCCTTCTCCGCAAGGGTACAATCCTTTTATTTGCAAATGTTCTAAAGTCACAGGGTCTCTCGGAATTCTTACGGGTGATGAGGTCCTGCTTTCTGGCGCATGTAAAATGGCTTCGTTGGTTAAATAACCTCGCATTGATTTGCCAAATTCCTGAAATCCCTGACGCATAATCTGCGTTAGAAAACCCGGAAAAACCTGTCCTAATTCGACCGAAGTTGTTCCCGGAACATAAGATGTTTTCGGAATATCTGCTGAAACTTTATTTTGAGTAAAATCTATCATTCGCTGCGCCGGAACTTTTTGAGTTTGTCCAGCCAAATGCCATGCTTTTTGTTCTATGCTTTTTTGAAATTCCATTCCTGCCAAAGCTCCGAATTTTGCGAAAGGTTTAAAATCTTCTAATTTTAATTCGACCACAATTCCTGAATTTGCTGTCGACTGATCACGTTTTGATGGCGACCAACCGTTTGTAACCACTTCTCCCGGACTTGTAGCACAAGGCGCAATTACACCTCCCGGACACATACAAAACGAATACATTCCACGTCCGTTGACTTGTTTTACGATAGAATATGGCGCTGGTGGCAAATGTTCGCCACGGAAATCACAACTGTACTGAATACTATCAATCAATTCTTGTGAATGCTCTGCACGAACACCTAAAGCAAAAGGTTTTGCTTCAATTAAAATTTTCTTTCTGTTTAATAATTCAAAAATATCGCGGGCCGAATGCCCTGTTGCCAAAATTAATTTATTAGCATGAATTTTATCTCCGTTCTGTGTTACGATTCCTTGTACTTCATTATTTTTTACTAAGATATCATCAACGCGGGTTTCAAATAAAACTTGTCCACCAAATTCCCTAATTTTATCTCTGATATCCTCAATAATTTTAGGCAGTTTATTTGTTCCAATATGCGGATGCGCTTCGACCAAAATAGCTGATGAAGCGCCAAAAGCCACCAGAAGTTCTAAAATTCGGGTAACATCTCCTCGTTTTTTGGAACGTGTATAAAGTTTCCCGTCAGAATAAGTTCCGGCTCCACCTTCACCAAAACAATAATTCGAATCTTCGTTTACAATATGTTCACGATTAATTGCTTTTAAATCACGACGACGCCCTCGAACATCTTTTCCTCTTTCGAGCACAATTGGCTTTAAGCCTAATTCAATTAATTGCAATGCGGCAAAAAGCCCCGCCGGACCAGCTCCAACTACAATAACTTCTTGTGCGTTTGAGACGTCTTTATATTTTGGAAGTTCGAGTTTAGTTTCCTGAAAAGGTTCGCCTTTTAAATAAATAACCACTTTCAAGTTGATTTTAATCGCTTTCTGACGTGCATCAATAGAGCGTTTTAGAATAGAAACATGCTGAATTTCTTGTGGAGAAACTTTAATCTGCTTAGACAAATGGTCTTTTAGCAATGATTCGTTTGCAGCAATTTCAGGTGTAACTTGAAGTAAAAGTTCTTTCGGCATTTTGTCTTTTTTATTCTATTAGCTTTTCTTTCTATGAAAAGAACATGCAAAAGTACTATTTTGAAATGAGATTTTATATTTACTGTAAAATTTGCACGCAGATTAGGACAGATCCAAACAGATTTTATGATTATTCTTTTAGCCACAGATTATTTGGATAAAATGATTCCCTTACGAGTAGTTAGACACACTGCGGTGCCTTTCTAGAGCAAAAAACTTAGAACCTTAGCATCTCAGAAGCCTAGAACCTTTAAGAAAGACTTTGTACCTTTGTCACTTGAACCTTTGCACCTATAAAATAATGTCTAGAAAAATAAAACTAATTTGGGATTTCCGCGGACCCGCTTCAGCCAAGACCGCCGAGCATCATGAAATTCATTTGAAAGAATATATAGTTATTGAAAAACTTCCATTAAACATTACTGGCTTTTCAATTCTAAATGAGATGCACGCAACCGCTTTTATGGTAGTTACTGATGAAAATATGATTCAGGTAAGAGATGCTTTGAAACCGCATCGAGGGGAAGTTTATGCTGAGTAAAATTCCAAAAAAAATAAAATTCCAAATTCCAATGCTATAGAAGACTGGAACTTGGAATTTTTATTTGAATATTCCCTTAAAAGATTGGAATTTGGAATTTCTAAAAATTGGAATTTAATTAGCAACTTCACTAATAAATTTAATACGCATTAAACGTAATTCATCAATATCGTAATCGCCATCGAATTCTTTTAGTGCATCTTCAATCTTATCCGATTCTGATTCCATGAAGTAATCATAAATTTCTTCTTGCTGATCATCGTCAAGCATATCGTCAATCCAGTATTTTATGTTCAGCTTCGTTCCAGAATATACAATCTGTTCCATTTCCTTAATAAGAGCATCCATGGTCAAACCTTTCGCGGATGCGATATCATTTAGAGACAATTTTCTGTCGATATTCTGAATAATGTAGAGTTTATTAGCAGAATTAACGCCTGTAGACCTTACTACAAGATCATCTGGGCGAATAATATCGTTGTCTTCAACATATCGGCTGATTAGGGCTACAAACTCGCTTCCATATTTTTTGGCTTTTCCTTCACCGACACCATGAATATTGTATAATTCGGTTATGGTAATTGGATATTTAAGCGCCATGTCCTCAAGAGAAGGATCCTGAAAAACCACAAACGGCGGCACACCTAGTTTTTTGGCTACTTTTTTACGAAGTTCACGCAACATGCCAGTCAGTACTTCATCGGCAGTGCCAGAACCTTTGGCCCCTGTTACGATTGTTTCGTCATCTGCTTCAGTATATTCATGATCTTCAGACATCATAAACGACACTGGGTTTTTAATAAAATCCAATCCCTGCTGTGTAATTTTAATTACACCATAGGTTTCGATATCTTTAGACAAATAGCCTGAAACCAAAACCTGTCTTAAAAGTGCCATCCAATATTTTTCGTCATGTTCTGATCCTGAACCAAAATAAGGTTGCGTATCTGTTTTGTGTGCTTTAATAACGGCATTTACACGACCGATTAAAGTAAACACAATTTCTTTTGATTTGTAAATATGTTTGGTATCTCGTACGATTTCTAGCAATTTGACTGCTTCGTCCTTAGCTTCTATTTTGTTTTTAGGATTACGTACGTTGTCGTCCATATCGGCGCCTTCGCCTGTTTCGCTGTCAAATTCTTCTCCGAAATAATGAAGAAGAAACTTTCTGCGCGACATAGAGGTTTCGGCGTAAGCCACAACTTCCTGCAAAAGAGCAAAACCAATTTCTTGTTCAGCAACCGGTTTTCCAGACATAAATTTCTCCAGCTTTTCTACATCCTTATAAGAATAATAAGCAAGGCAGTGTCCTTCTCCTCCGTCTCGCCCTGCACGTCCTGTTTCCTGATAATAGCTTTCTAGTGATTTTGGGATATCGTGGTGAATTACAAAACGAACATCAGGCTTGTCAATTCCCATTCCGAATGCTATAGTTGCCACCACAACCTCAACATCTTCCATCAAAAACATATCCTGATGTTTGGCGCGGGTCTTAGCGTCTAAACCTGCGTGGTAAGGAACCGCACTGATACCGTTTACTTGTAGAACTTCGGCAATCGATTCTACTTTTTTACGGCTCAGGCAATAAATAATTCCTGATTTTCCTTTATGCTGTTTTATAAAACGAATAATATCAGACTCGATACTTTTTGTTTTAGTGCGTACTTCATAATATAAATTAGGCCTGTTGAATGACGCTTTAAAAGTATTAGCATCAGACATATCAAGGTTCTTTAGAATATCTTCCTGAACCTTTGGAGTTGCAGTTGCAGTAAGCCCAATGATAGGCACTTTTCCTAACTGCTTAATAATACTTCTTAAATTTCTGTATTCAGGTCTGAAATCATGTCCCCATTCTGAGATACAATGAGCTTCATCAATAGCTACAAATGAGATTGGCACACTTTGCAAAAAAGCAACATACTCTTCTTTTGTTAAAGATTCGGGAGCTACATATAAAAGTTTGGTTAAACCTGAAGTGATATCTTTTTTAACCTGTGCAATTTCTGTTTTTGTAAGAGAGGAATTCAACACATGTGCAATTCCGTTTTCTGAAGAAAGGCTTCGAATGGCATCGACCTGATTTTTCATCAAAGCAATTAACGGAGAAACAACGATTGCTGTTCCATCCTGAATTAAAGCGGGTAATTGATAACAAAGAGACTTTCCACCACCTGTCGGCATAATTACAAAAGTATTCTTTCCATCTAAGATACTCGTAATGACTTGCTCCTGCAAGCCTTTAAATTGGCTAAAGCCGAAATACTTCTTTAATTCTTTATGTATTTCAATTTCGTTTGAATTCATTCTCTATATTAATGGTAATTTGTATAAATTTGCAACACATAAAGATACAACTTTCTTTTATACCTACAAATTTTAAATATTCTGTTTTGATTACAAAAGAAAATATACTGGCAATCGCCAAAAAAACAATCCTCTCTGAAAGTGAAGCAATTACAAAACTAATTGATTATCTAGATGAAAATTTCAACGAAGCAGTTCAGCGCATCTACGAATCAAAAGGGCGATTAATCGTTACAGGTATCGGAAAAAGCGCCATCATTGCGCAAAAAATGGTAGCCACTTTTAATTCGACCGGAACACCTTCTATGTTCCTGCACGCATCAGAGGCTATTCATGGTGATTTAGGAATGATTCAAAACGACGATGTTATAATATGTATCTCTAAAAGCGGCAACAGTCCTGAAATCAAAGTTCTTATTCCATTATTGAAACGTTTCGGAAATACATTGATTGCCATTACTGGAAACATTACTTCATCTTTAGCAAAAGGCTCAGACTATATTTTAAATACTACCGTTGACACAGAGGCCTGCCCTATCAATTTGGCCCCTACAAACAGTACGACGGCTCAACTCGTAATGGGCGATGCGCTTGCAGTTTGCTTAATGGAAATGCGTGATTTCAAGCCTGAAGATTTTGCGCTTTATCATCCAGGAGGCGCTTTAGGAAAAAAACTATTGTTGCGTGTAAAAGACATGATTGAGCATTCGCTAAAACCAATGGTCACGCCAGAAACTTCTATAAAAAAGGCTATTTTCGAAATTTCGGAAAAACGTCTTGGAGTTACAGCTGTTGTAGAAAGTGATAAAATTGTCGGAATTATTACTGACGGAGATATTAGAAGAATGCTTAATGACCGAGATACTATTGCCGATTTGACTGCAAAGGATATCATGAGCAAAAATCCGAAAATAGTTTCTTCTGAAACTATGGCGGTAGACGCTTTGAATATCCTAGAAGACTTTTCAATTACCCAATTGATTGTGGCAGACAATGGCCAATACAAAGGAATATTGCATTTACATGACATTTTAAAAGAAGGAATCGTATAATGGCAAAGAAAAACCTAAACGAAATGTCGTTTTTAGACCATCTTGAAGAACTAAGATGGCTTTTAGTAAGAAGCACAATTGCAGTTATCGTAATGGCTATTGTGACTTATTTTATAAGTGATTATTTGTTTGACGAAATCATCCTCGGCCCAACAAGACCCACATTTTTTACTTATGTCTGGTTTTGTGATTTATCGCATCAGCTGGGTTTTGCAGACAGCATTTGCATCACAGAACTTAATTTCATTATTCAGAATACTGAAATGGAAGGTCAGGTTAACATATTTGTTTGGATGTGTATTCTGGCTGGATTTATCCTGAGTTTTCCTTTTATACTCTGGGAAATCTGGAAATTCATTAGTCCAGCTTTGTATGAAAAAGAAAGAAAAAATGCTAAAATATTCATTTTTACTTCTTCGTTATTATTCTTTTTAGGAGTAATTTTTGGCTATTATGTAGTAATCCCGATGTCTGTAAATTTCGTTGCGACTTTTTCTATTAGTGACGTTGTGGTAAACCAGTTTACCCTTGATTCGTATATGGGAATGGTAAAAACGAGTATTTTAGCCAGCGGACTGTTTTTCGAACTTCCGATTATCATTTACTTCTTAACAAAACTGGGGCTGGTAACGCCTGAGTTCTTAAGAAAATACTGGAAATACGCAGTAGTTCTTATTTTAATTATTGCTGCAATTGTTACGCCACCAGATGTTGTGAGCCAGACTATTGTAGCGATTCCGATGTTAATTATCTACGAACTCAGCATCTGGATTTCGAAGGTTGTTTATAAAAATAAATTAAAAGAAAATGTCTGATTTAATTCAAGAATTCAACGATTATCGTTCTAAAATGAACGAAAAATTACTCGCAGATAACAACAAAATTGTAAAGCGTATTTTTAACCTTGATACCAACGCATACGCACCGGGAGCTCTTGATGTAAAAACAAAAGAACTTTTAGGCTTAGTAGCTTCTACAGTTTTACGATGCGACGACTGTGTAAAATACCATTTAGAAACCAGTTACAAAGAAGGCGTTTCTAAGGAAGAAATGATGGAAGCAATGGGAATCGCAACTCTTGTTGGAGGAACGATCGTAATCCCGCATTTAAGGAGAGCTTACGAATTCTGGGAAGCTCTAGAAGAAGCGGGTAAATAATTAGAAAATGTGCCAATTTGATAATTAGATAATTTCTTGAAATACGCTAATTATTCAATACTGAAGAACAAATTCTAAATTTGAAAACGCAATAATTTGTTAATTCATTTATCGGATTGATTATTTTACATTTATTTTGCCTTTCAAATCAAATTAACAAATTAAATCTGAGCTAGTATTAATTATCTCATTTTCAAGTTATCTAATTATCTAATTAAAAATGAAGCTAAGAGCCGATAATTTAATCAAAACCTATAAAGGACGTAGTGTTGTAAAAGGAATTTCTGTTGAGGTAAATCAAGGAGAAATCGTTGGGCTTTTGGGGCCGAATGGAGCCGGAAAAACAACGTCTTTCTACATGATTGTGGGATTGGTAAAACCAAATCAGGGAAACATTTATCTTGATGATTTGAATATTACCGATTATCCGATGTACAAACGTGCGCAACAAGGAATTGGTTATCTAGCGCAAGAAGCTTCTGTTTTTAGAAAATTAAGTATTGAAGACAACATTCTGAGCGTTTTGCAATTGACAAAACTCTCTAAAGAAGCTCAAATTGCTAAAATGGAAAGCTTAATCGAAGAATTTAGCTTAGAACATATTCGAACCAACCGAGGCGATTTACTTTCGGGAGGTGAGCGCCGTCGTACTGAAATTGCTCGCGCATTGGCAACCGACCCGAAATTTATCTTATTAGATGAGCCTTTTGCAGGAGTCGACCCAGTTGCGGTTGAAGACATTCAGAGAATTGTAGCCCAGCTTAAAAATAAAAACATCGGAATCCTGATTACCGACCACAACGTTCAGGAAACATTGGCCATTACCGACAAAACATACCTAATGTTTGAAGGAGGAATCCTAAAAGCGGGTGTCCCAGAAGAATTGGTAGAAGACGAAATGGTTCGTCGTGTATATCTTGGACAAAACTTCGAGCTTCGAAAAAAGAAACTGGAGTTTTAGTATTCAGTGGTCAGATTTTAAGTAATCAGTTATATTTAGTAGTCAGTTTTTTAGTCATCAGTTTGAAGCTGAATACTAAAAAACTGATTTTCTTTTTGAATCCTTAAAGACTGAACACTAAAATTCTAAATACTGAACTTTTTTTTTAGGGCTGACCACTAAAAAACTGAACACTGAACACTATTCTACAGTAATAAACTGCAACTGCTCAATATCGCCGTTGTAAATATTAACATCAACACGATGTTTAATTCCTGGCAAAGAAGCTTTTTCTGTAAATTGCCAAAACAGCCAGTCATCTTCAATTTTTTCTCTGTAGAAATTATAATTGGCTATCCAAAACAAATAGTCTCCAAATTCTTCTTTTAAGAAATCAGAATAATATCTTTCTCCTGAATAAATAATCGGACGTACCTGGTAATGTTTTTCAACCTTAAGCAACCAACGTTTTAAACCTTTTTTCAAACTGTCTAAAGATTGATTCTTGGGAAGTTTTTCGATATCCAAAACCGGCGGAAGATCGCCCTTTTCCAATTTTACGGTTTTAATAAAAAGATCTGCCTGCTCGATTGAATTTTCGTTTGGACGGTAATAATGGTAAGCGCCGCGCATAATCTTGTTTTCTTTTGCGCCTGTCCAGTTTTTCTTAAACTGGCGGTCGACTCTATCATTTCCTGCCGTTGCGCGTATAAAAACAAATTGTACAGGATATTTATCTTCTAAAATCTCAATCTCTTCCCAGTCGACTTTTCCTTGAAATTCAGATACGTCGATTCCGATCACTTTGCCTTTGTGATTTTCCAAAACACGAATATTCCGAACATCAGAAAGATGCTTCTCGACTTCGTCTTCTCCTATAACTTTTTCTGATTTAAAACCAAGGTAATAAGCAAGTCCGTGGCGATAATGATAGATTACGCCAATAAAGAGTGCCGTAAAAAAGAGCAGAGAAAGTGTTCTAAAAATCCTGCCCAGAAAAGAACTTCCTGCTGGTTTTCTAGAATATGTTTTACGATAAGTCGTTTTTTTTGCCATTCAGCTAAATTACTTTTTTAAAAAGAGATTATTGACAACAGACAACAACACGTAAAAAACAATAATTAGCGGAATTGCAATGTATTGCAACAAAACGACCATTAGTACAGAAACTATCAAAAATACAATTTGAAGCGCATTTTCCTTTAAGCTGAATTTCTTAACCTTTAAAGAAAATAACGGAATTTCGGCATTCATAACATAAGCGCTGCAAATTGTTATCAGTAATAAAACCCATTCATTGGTTAAAATTTCTAGCATTATTAGAGAATCAGAAAAATCTATAACCAAAGGTAAACTCAAAATAAACAATGCATTGGCAGGAGTAGGTAAACCAATAAATGAATCTGTCTGACGGGTATCAATATTAAAATTAGCCAATCTGTAGCAAGCCCCTAAAGTGATGACAAATCCTAAAAAAGGTATGGCCGCCTGACCACCAATTTGATGACCGCTTCTTTCAAACAAACTATACATCACATATCCTGGCACTACACCGCTGGTCACCATATCTGCCAAAGAATCTAGCTGCAGTCCGAGCGGGCTTGAAACTTTGAACAATCTGGCAAAAAATCCGTCAAAAAAATCAAAAAAGATTCCTAAACATACCATATAAAAAGCCATAAGAAAATAAACAGAATCTTGTCCGCTATTTGCCATAGACACAAATACAACGGCAACACAGCCACAGAAAAGATTCAATAATGTAATTAGATTTGGAATATGCTTTTTAATATTCATGATTTGATTTGATAAATTGTGAAGGACAAATTTCGTATAAATAAGCGACATTTTGGTAGAAAAGTTCACACTTTGATGTAACAAAATTCGCATTTGGGTCTACAAAATTCGAATCGCCTAAAAAATCACAAAACTTAACTTTTATAATAATTGAATTAGATAATTAAAATATTCTATTTTTGATAAAAATTAGAACAGACCTCAATCTGCAAAAATAGATACGTTGAAAAAAATCTTTGCATTTTTACTCTTTTGGAGTTTTACCTTTCCGTACGCACAAACGGTTCGAAAATATTCGAATGAATTCATGAATATTGGAGTTGATGCTGCAGCGCTAGGGATGTCGAGCGCCGTAACCGCTTCTACAAACGATGTAAATGCCGTTTATTGGAATCCGGCCGGCCTAACCAATCTTGAAGATCATCAGCTTGCCTTGATGCACGCGAGTTATTTTGCCAATATTGCGCAGTACGATTACATAGGCTACGCAAGCCCGATTGACGACAGAAGTGCGTGGGGAATTTCGATGATCCGTTTTGGAGTCGATGACATTATGGATACGACGCAACTAATCGACAGTCAGGGTAATATCGATTACAATAGAATTCGATTGTTTTCTACAGCAGATTACGGATTTACTTTTTCGTACGCCAGAAAACTTCCTGTGGACGGATTTCAGTATGGTGTTAATGCCAAAGTAATTCGACGAGTTATCGGGAAATTTGCCAACTCATGGGGATTCGGATTTGATATCGGACTTCAGTTTGAAAGAAACGACTGGAAATTCGGTTTAATGCTTCGCGATATTACCACTACTTACAATATTTGGAATATTGATGAAGAAGAATACAAAAAAATCTCTGATGCAATTCCGGGAGAAAACAATGAATTACCTGAAAGCACCGAAATAACTCTGCCAAAAGCACAATTGGGAGTTTCAAAAAGATTTGATTTTCATAATGATTACAGTCTTGTAACCGCTGCGAATCTAAATATGCGATTTGAACAAACAAATGATATTATTTCATCAAAAGTAGTAAGTATAGACCCAGCTCTAGGGTTTGAATTTGGTTATACCGATTTGGTTTTCTTAAGAGCCGGCGCAGGAAACTTTCAGAATGTAACGCAACTCGATAATAGTGAAAAATTAAGTTTTCAGCCTAACATCGGATTAGGATTTAGATACAAAGGAATCCAGATTGATTATGCTTTGACCGATTTAGGAAATCAAAGCACTGCATTATATTCTAACATTTTTTCGTTGAAAGTAGATTTAGGAGTCTTTAGGTAATATTAAAACCATAAATCTTTAAAAAATTAAATCATGAAAACTGTATTCAAAAAAGCACTTTTTATTTTATTCTTATCTAGCTTTATTGGTTTTAGCCAAAGTTTACCTTTATCTAAAGATGCCAAAATAAGTATATTAACTTGCGGATTAGGAAATGAAACTTATTCTTATTTCGGACACACCGGCATAAGAGTTTCTGACCCTGAAAATAATTTTGATGTCGTGTATAATTACGGAGCTTTTGACTTCAGAACTCCGAATTTTGTGCTGAAATTTGCAAAAGGCGATTTACAATATTTTGCTACAGTGCATTCGTATGCAGATTTTTTTAACGAATACACTTATGAGAAGAGAAGCATTTTTGAGCAAGAACTTTTAATTTCTCAAGATTTAAAACAAAAGCTTTTTGATCAATTAAATGCTGTACTAGCCTCTGAAGACCGTTATTATACTTATAAATTCATTGATAAAAACTGCACTTCGATGGTGGTTGATATCGTAAATAAAACATTAAACGGAAATGTAATTGTAAAGAAGGAAGATGCAGACAAAACCTATCGTTCGATTCTGTTTCCTTATTTTAACGGTCATTTTTATGACCAATTAGGAACCAGTATTATTTTCGGAACAAAAGTAGACCAAATGGGAACGAGAATTTTCCTTCCTTTTGAACTTAAAAACAGTTTAGACAAAACTACTTTTCAAAATAAACCTCTTGCAGCAAAAAGCAAAACATTGCTAGAGTTTGAAAAAGAGACTCCGAAATCTTGGTGGAACAACGTTTATACTTATCTCTTTATATTGCTTTTTGTAATTTTTGCCAGAAATAAAACAGTTGATAAAATTTATTTTACAATCCTGTCTTTAATTGGAATCTTCTTTGTGGTGATGGGATTTTATTCATTCCACCAAGAACTGGCAATGAATTATAACATATTGTTATTCAGTCCATTTTTATTGATTCTCGTTTTGTTTTCGATTCTCAAAAACAAATTATGGACTTATCGATTTTCATTAATCAACTTTGTCCTTTTGGTAGTTTACTTCTTATTTTTGATTAATAAAGCACATTTCTTCATCACTTTGCCGTTAATCATCACAAGCGGCGTGCTTTTAGTACGAACTGCAATCCGAAACAAAAAGCCAATACCAATTATCATCTAAAAAAATCTATTGACCTCTATAAAACAAAACAGTAGTAATGGTTTTGAAAGTGATGCTCAAATCAAGAAAAACGCTTCTGTGTTTGATGTAATATAAATCGTATTGAAGTTTAACCAAGCTTTCGTCTATAGATTCTCCGTACGAATAATTTACTTGTGCCCAGCCTGTAAGTCCAGGTTTTATGACATGGCGAGTTTCATAAAAAGGCATCAGAGCAGCAATTTCTTCGACAAAAAACGGACGTTCGGGTCTTGGACCAATTACAGCCATATCGCCTATTAGAACATTAAAAAACTGCGGAAGTTCGTCGAGTCTCGATTTGCGTAAAAATTTACCAAAAGGCGTAATTCTTTTATCATTAGAAGAAGCAAATACCGCTCCATTAGCTTCAGAATGCTCAACCATTGTTCTGAACTTATAGATTTTAAAAACAACACCGTTTTTTCCTACTCGATCTTGTGTGTAAAACAAACTACCTTTGTTTGCTATCAGATTTCCGACATAAATTATTGGAATAAAAAGAAAACAGATTATTAAACCCGAAACAGAGAGAAAAAACTCCATTAATCGAATCTGGATCAGATACAGTCTGTTATTATTGCTTCTGCTAAAGGGGAAAAAACGATAGAAATCCCGACCAATGTAATGCACCGGAATTCGTTGTGTCTTGCTTTCGTAAACCTGAGTATATTCTCTAATAACATAACCCGATTCTAATAAATGAAGCAGTTGCTGGTATAAATCTGCTGTAATTCCGTCTGTTTTCTGCGATGCAATTACAATTTCCGAAACATTGTTTGAAGCAGTAAAACTTTCAAGATTTTTCTTTTTGATTTCTTTTACATAGTGAAAGTCACTATTGGCAACTGACTCAGAATCTGAATTTACAAAACCAATAATTTTGTAATGCGGATCTACACTTTCTAATCCGAGAACCAATTCTTCGACTTGACTTTCATCACAAATCAAAACTACATTTTGTGAAAAACGAGTAGAAGCGAGAAAATAGACATAGAAAAAACGCCAGGCTAAAAGTGCGCTAAGAACCGCAAAGTAAAAAATCAGAATTACAATTCGCTGCTTAGGCAATTCAGGCGAAAGCACGGGAGTAAACAGATAAAAAGTAGAAGCTGTAATAGAAGAAAGAATAACACTTCTGAGTATTTGAAGCTGGCTGCTAGCAGTCTGAAGATTATACATTTCGAATATAGTTCCGAAAATGTATACATAAGAAATAAGCAAAAGACTTTTTAAAAATTTTTCGGTACTCCATTCAAAATAATGGAATTCAAAAAATAAACTCAGCAGGTAGAGAAAAGACAAAATAAATACTGCATCACAGAGATGGAGCAAAACTTTCCTTTCAGAAATTTCGAAATGTATTCTTCTTTTTGCAGGCATGTGTTAAAATGTTTGGGAGTCATTTTATTAGCAGCAAATGTATCGTAAAAAATTCAAGAAAATCTATAAAACACTATGCTTTTTCTGGATTTTTAACAACCACTGAAAGAAGTGTAAGAGCATACACAAAAGCGGGTGCTGCAGTTCGCATTGCAGCGTGATTGATTGTTAACAGCCAGAAAACAAAAAATGACAAAAAATAAAGATGCTGCCTATTATTTACATAAAGCATAAGGGGTGTAATAAAAAGCACTAAAAAAGCAAGAATTCCGAAAAGACCATGTTCTGAAAGCAGTCTTGTTATTTCATTATGAGAAGCGACTTCATCACCTGTAGTTTCCATTCTTTTTGACTTACTCATTCCAGCCCCTATTCCTAAAAGGGGATTATCAATAAACAACTTAATTTCTTCATTCATAATTTCCTCTCTTCCTCCTAAACGGTCTGCTTTTTCTCTTCCAAGTGCATCTTTATTAGCATACCGTTTTTCGATTAAACCATTAGTTTGCAAAGAGCTGTACGTCCAGATTCCGATAGCTATAAGGCTCGTCATAAAAAAAACCACACTAAATCTAGACCTCCCTTTTTGGTTAGAGAAAAAATACACCACAAATAATAAGCAAATAATCATTCCAACAGCTGTTAAAACACCTCCACGGGAAAATGTTACAATAGCTCGGTAACTTATAAAAATTAGCAAACTTACATTTAAAAGCATTGTCATTTTTGACTTGGAAAATAAAACTAGTTGTGTGAAAAAAATGAAAATACCCAACCCTAAAATGGTAGAAACTTGATTAGGACCGAATCCTCCAGAAGTTTCAAAATTAGATTGTGTTCCAGTTACCACATCTTTTACACTGGGATTATACAAAAATAAATATACGGTAGTGGTTATAATTGGAAGTCCCATTATTATTAAAATATTCTGTAAATCAGAAAGCAAAATTCTACGCTTTATCATGTAAACTGCACAAAAAAACAGACATACAGGCCCTGATAAATTGAACATTAAAATTTTTCTTATGTTTACATTAAAACTATCTAACGTTGTGGCCAACACAGCACTAGGTACAAGAAGAAGAAAAAACAATAAATAAATAAAGGCATTTATAGAAAAACTACTATAGATCATGCCTAAAAACATGTAAAATATGAGACAGACTTTCACATATTCATTATTAAAATTTCCACCCGTCATCCGTAAAAAGACTTCCACTCCCACCATGTAAGCACTTACCAATAACACTTCATTATTTTTATTTTTATTGATAAAAATAATTGAAAGCCCAAAAACTAAAATCAAAAAGCTGTAGATTTTAGATAAAAAAGGTAATGCAAAAATTGCCACAGCAATAAAGACATGACTTAAAATAAGAAAAACATGCAATTTACTACTTTTCATTTCTTTATTTTTTTGTACTCAGAAGTGATTTTATTTATAACAATTTCTGCGGCGTAATTCTTTAAAATTGTTTCTTTTAAATTCTTTCCTAAATCCCTTCTGTAAGATTCGTTATTAATGAGTGCTGACAATTGCAATTTTACTTGAGAGTTCGAAAAAGGATCAAATAATAAGCCATTAAAACCATGTTCAATAATTTTAGAACAGTATCCTGCACTAGTAGAAACTACAGCAAGTTCTTTTTCTCCATATTCTAGCAAAGCAACAGGAAAACCTTCTTCTGTAGAAGACAAAATTCCTATTGAAGCCTGAGATAAGATATAGCCAATATCATTTCTTACTCCATACAAATATACACTATGCTCTAAAGAATATGTATTAATGAAATTTTTGATGGTATTGGAATAATCATCAAAATAATCTTTTCCGATCAAATGCAAACTCCATCCCAAATCATTTAATCTTAAATCTTGAAATGCTTTTAAAATCAAGATATGATTTTTTGGGTTCTTTAAGTTCGCCAAAAAAACGATTCTTTTTCCTGCATCTCCTTTCAATTCTGTCGTTTTTTCATATATATCCACATTAGCAAAATTGGGTATAAAAGTTACACTAGAGCATTTCATGTTTTTTCTACTCCATTCTTCTAGCTTCGGATTTACCACAAAAATGGAAGAAAAAAATACCGATAAAGAAATCAGAACCCTATTCTGTTTTTTTGTTTCCTTAATTCTTGTGCCATAGTGGTCATGCCATATAATTTTTATTGCTGGCATTGTTAGTTTTACGAACACAGCAATAAAAAATGATGAACCATGTGTGTGTAAAATATCAATTTGATTTGTTTTTAGATATTTCCTTAAACGAAAAATTGCCGGAATATCGATAGTTTTATTTCTTTTTAAAAAAAAATAAGGAACTTCTTTGTACAATTTTTCCTTTAGAACACCTTCTTTTCTTGTCGATATCAGTCCTGAAAAATCTATTTTACCTGATAGAGAATTAGCGTAATTCACTGCCATTCTTTCTGCTCCTCCAGCCTCTAAGGAATCTATAATTTGTGCAACTCTCATTTAACCAAAAGCCTTTTAATTTCTGCTTCAAAAATATCTGTTGTATAATCTTTTGACCATTCTGATGCCAATTTACTTTTAGATAAAAAATACTTTTCATTTAAGAGCATTTGCTCAATTGCCTGCAAATCTTTTTCTAAATTCATTTCTAATAAAATTCCTCTATTACCATAATCTAACATATAAGGAACACATGAAACAGCAGTTGCAACAGGAACACACCCCCAAAACATACCTTCTGCGATTGTTTTAGGCCAGCCCTCGCTTTTTGATGGTAAAATTACAAAATGGCTCTTTTGATACGCTATTTTTAAAACATCTTTGTTTTGATTACCATGTAAAAAAACGGATTGCTCTAATTTGTTTTCTGTAATAAAACTTTCAAGAGCAGCTCTTTCTGGTCCTTCACCAAATAAATCAAATTGTACTTTAAAATCTTTTTTCAGCAATTCATTGACAAGCAATAAAGCATACATCGGATTTTTTCCTGACACCAGACTTCCTGTAAAAATGAATTTTATCTTCTCGTTTAATTCCTGCTTCTGAATTTGGATTTTTTCTGCATCCGAATAAGTTGCCGTAAAAAAGGATTTTACATTTTTTGATTGATTTTTCCATTCACCATAAACCAAAACCTGCATCTTTCTGGTTAGAAAAGTATTGCTCAAAATATATTTCTGTAATCTGTAGCTCCAAGGCTGCTTGCTTTTAGGATCCCAATTACCGGCATATTTTGCGGTTTTTGTTTTATGTGGAAAAAAAATCTGGACGAAACTCCCGAGTAAGCCGATATTTCCTGGACATCGCAAATGAATATGGTCTGCCTTTCTCATTGCCTTAAACAAAATCACAAGGTTATAAAAAACGTTGAAAAAAGATTTAATCGCATTTTTCAATGTTTTCAAATTTGAATCAATAAGTTTAAAATGATGAGCAATTTCAAACGGAATTTGAGTAATCAAAAGTCCATTTTCCTGTTCCCAGACCGGACAGCAAAAATCAATTTCGAATGCATTTTTTTTTAAAATAACTAGTTCATTTACATAAGGTGCGTAGGCAAAAGCTTGCTTTTCTTTGTAAATTATCGTAGCAGTTGATACAATTAATAATTTCATATATATCCTTTTGATCCTTTTTGTGAAATTACAACAGCTGGAACTCCAGATATTATAGAAAAATCTGGAAAACTGTCTTTTACTAGCGAACATGCACTCACTAAAACATCATTACCCAATATAATTTTGCCGGCAATAACCGCATTTGCTCCAATATACACATTATTCCCTAAAATAGGAACGCCTCGTTTTTCTCCAAGGCCAGAAACACCAACTGTAACACCTTGCGAAATATTGCAATTATTCCCGATAACCGCATTTGCATTTATAATTATCCCTCCAAAATGGCCGATATAAAAAGAATGGCCGATGGTTACAGAAGCCGGAATAGATATTCCTGTTAAAACTTCAATAATTTTTTGATTTATTAAAACCCAAAGTAATAAAGGAAAACGAAAGATTTTCCATTTGACATTTTTGTAAATGTAATGAGAAATTCTATAATGAAAAGACGCCCAAAAACCCTGTGTGAAAAATACAATAACAAAAAAATTACCTCCGTATTTTAGGTGTTTTTTGTAATCAGACTTAATCAGTTGGAATAATGTCATAATTTATTTTAAATCGTTTGTATTTTCATTCAACAAAATTAAATCTTTACTGCCACTCTTTTCAAAATCAAAATTTTGATAATATTGCGAGTAATAATCAAGTACATTTTTCATCATTTTATTTTTAGTTTCCCCAGACATAGACAGCGCCTTATCTATCACGATTTTAATATCACCAACCTTTTCGTAAACTAAACAATTATAATCATTTTGCAATGAAGGATTCAACCAATGCGCATAATTTAAAATCGGAATTACACCAACCGACATTGCTTCTAGTACATTGTGGCACATTGGCATTGTCATTCCAGGAGCACAGAAAATAAAATCGGCCGCAGAAAGATAATGTCTCCATTTATCTGTAGGAATCGCTCCTGACTGCCATTTCATAAGAACAAATTTGCCATTAAATCTATTAGAATCAAGTTCATTTACAAAATCAGTTCCTGAGACTGAAATTATTTCATTGTATTTTATGACTTCCTGATAGATTTCCCATCGGTTTAATAATCCGAAATTTAATTGTATTGTTTTGGTATTATAAATTTTTTCTTCAAAATTCCCGCTCATTAAAATACCTGCTTTTTTAGGTAATTTATTAACTTCTCCTTGCATATAATTTCCCGGATGCATTATATACGGAAGTGCATTCTCTTGAAAATCATTTACACTATAAATTTGTTTATAATTGTAATTAACTATGAAATCAGCATTTTGCTTATGACTGAAAACCTTAGCTTTTTTGTTATTTGAAAATGGTGCTTCAAAATAAATATAATCAAGATTCTTAAACCATTTTGCTAAAAAAATCATTCGAAGCACAGAAAACTTTATAACGATTGGCTCTTTGTAACAGCTACGAATTCGGAAAAAAAGATTTAAATAAGTCCTAACCTTTGTCTTATGGTTTAAATGGATATAAATCACTGGTTCATTTTCTTTATAAAAACGAACTTGCGAGTAACTCTCTTTAAATTCTTTAAGCTTTTTGAGTATTTTCTTTTTTAGTAAAAAAATCATTGCATTTTGGGTTTATTAAATAATAATGTTCCCAATCCTACCATTCTGCCTAAGCTTTCTGTAAAAGCACTTTTTTTTTGCTTTTCGGTCAATACATTGGTCGATCTAATTAGAATTAGTAAAATGGTTATAGAATTCCACTTCAAACGGTCTTTAAAAGTTGGATTTGGATTTTTTACTTTCCATACATACCAACCGTTTCGAACCACCATTTTTCCATATTTATATTGATTTGGTCTTCCTGAGGGTGCATGAAAGTGATCTAATTTTACTTTAGTATTAATAACGTTTTTTCCGAACTGCAATGCTCTAAGGCTAAAATCGGCATCTTCATACAAACCGTATCCTTCAAAAAATTTTGAGAATTTTATTTTTTCATAAACATTCTTTCGAAATGCCATTGACATTCCTATTAATAAATCTACTTCATGCATTTTGCCGGTTAAAGGAAATCCGCAGGTTCTGCCGTGTGAATAGGAAGGCATTTTACCAGGCCCTAAATCTGATGCAAGTCCTAAATAATTGCGAACTACATTTCGTAGCCCTTCCTTATAAACAAAGCCTTCAAAGAAATAATATTTCCGTTTATCGTAAAATACCTCAGGTTGTTTTTCTTTCCACTTATTTTCATTTACCGCAACTCCTCCTACTCCAGTAATTTCAGCATAATTTTGAAAAGTTATGGCAATTTCTTGAAAATAATCGCATTCTAAAATTGTATCGTCATCTATAAAACAAATAAAATCCGAATCTGGATTTACTTTAGAAATACCAAAATTTCTCTGCTTTGTTAAACCTCGGTTTTCATCAGAAACTAAAAAATATGTTAAGTTTGGAAAATCATTCTCACGAAAAATTGCTTCAGTTTCCTTATTTACAGAACCGTCAATAATTAGAATTTCATCAGGATATAAATTTTGTCCCTTCACTGAATTCAAAAGACTCAATAAAGATATTGGGCGCATGTACGTACAAATGATTAATGAGAATCTCATCAGCTGTTTCTTAAGTTGTTCATCCAATATAAACTTTGTCTCCACTGCTTTTTAAAATTTGCATAGTACAAAATTGGATTTTTTATTTTTTGAACTTTATAAAATTTTAAAAGCAGAATAAACTTATAGGCACTTACCTGATTTATTGTTAAGTGAAGTTGCTTGCACAGCATAACCGTTGGCGAAGGCTTTGGCTGAATAGGGTCAGAAGACCATCTCAAAACTGGTTTTGTTCTAAAACCACCAATCGGAGCTTTTAGATGAAGTATTTCTAAATTAGGGAAATAAATTATATCTGTCCCGATGTTTCTAAGTTGCATACCAAAATCAATATCTTCTCCGTATCCAAATTCGAATTTCATATCGAACTTCACTTTATTTAGTACGTTTGAACAAATAAAACTGTTTCCTGAACCAAAAAAAGAATGTTGTTTTACTCTCAAATCTTTTTTAATCTCATTTGTTTGCAGATAAGATGTTGTTAGTGCTTGCAAACCAAATCTTTTTAAATTACTCAAAACATTTTCAAGCAAATCAGAACCAAACCTGTTATCATCATCGTTCAAAAATACCCATTCGCTTTCAACTTGATTTAAAGCGAGATTACGTGCGTTGCAGGCGCCAGACTGATTTGTGAATGTGTGTTTTATAGTAAACGGCCAATCTTCTGACGTCAAGTAATCCAATTCGGAACTGCTCTCAGGATTAGGGTTTTGCTCGATAATAATTACATTTACTGGCAAATGAGTCTGCACAGCTAAATCTTTCAGAACATCGTAAAGATACTTTTTTCTCCCAATCGTTGGAATTATTACATCTATAGTTCCTAATTCTACAACATTTTTTGAAGAAATGACTTCGATATTATCTAAAACAGCTGTCGTTAATTTTTTGTTTTTAAAAAAGAAACTCCAAAGAAGAGGCAAAAACTTAAATTTTCTCTCAAACAATGTTAGACAAATAAATAAAAAGAAAGTCCATTGAGCTTTATAATTCTGTTTGACAAATTGAAACAAAATGAAAAAATCTTCTTTGAACTCTGCTACTGTAACAGATTTATCTTTTAATAATTTTGGTTCTGAGTAACACAAAAGTCCTTCGTCAGAAGCTTTCTTTGCAAGGGAAATTAAAAAAAAACCGAGATTTCTGATATGGCAAAAATCCTTTTTAAGAACTTTTAAAATTGATGCATGAATACCTCCCACCCACGAACTCATCATCCAGGTTGGATAAGCAACATTTTTATTGATTTTTAAAAAAGGTGCTCCATCTACATAACCAATTGAATTAGGCAAGAAAGAATTGTGACCAGGGTTATAAGATGCCATTATTTTTTTGTGATGAAAAACAGATTTCAGATTTTTAAGACTTAAATTGTCTTTCAAATCAATATGGCACCAAATAATGAATTGATTTTCAAATTTCTCCGCAGCTTCAAATAAAACCACTACTGGATTTTTATCTTGAAATTTTAGTAATCCCTGATCATTTTCAACTTCAACAATTTTATTTTTTTGATGATAGATAATAATCATGATTGCTTATTTGAATTTATAATCTCCTTGCAAAACTGTATGTTGTCATGAACGAGTTTACTTATATCGAATCTTTCAAGCACTCTTTTTCGTGCTGATTTGCCAATTTGAAGTGCAAATGAATCATTTTTGAGAATCTCTATAATTCGTTCTGAAAACAAATCATGATCAGAAGGATAAACCAAAAATCCGCTTTTATTGTCAATAATCAATTCCTTTGCCCAGCCTATGTTGCTGTTTACAACTGGTTTCTGCATTGCCATCGATTCTATGGTTACCATTCCTAGAGTTTCTGCATAAGTTGGAAAAACACATACATTTGCTCTTTTAATGTATTCTTGGACTTTTTCGTACGGAATTTTACCCGTGTAAATCACATTCTGCAAATCGTCATTCTTAAATTTTTCCTGCATCAATGCCCAAGTAGATTTTGAACCTGTTGCAATATCAACAGAATCGCCACCAATTAACACCAATTTTGCATCTGGAAAAATCTTACGTACTTTACTGAAAACTTCAGGAAGCTCTAAAACTCCTTTTTTTCTAATCAGAGTACCAATATATAAGAGCAGTCCTTTTTCAAAAACTTCAGGAGATCCATTCTCAAATTTTTCTGTTTCTAATCCGTAATGAATGGTTCTGATTTCCTTATTTTTAATCTTAAATAATTCTTTTGAGACTTGACCAGCAAAAGTTGTTGGAGCAATAAATGCATTTGCTTTTTTTATCGCTGTCTTTTCAAACCAGAAATTCTTGCGTTTTTGCGGTCTGTTTTCTAAATGACAAAAATAAGTATCACTTCCGTGAAAACGAATGGCAAGGGGTATATCAAAATTCATGAAAGCTGTGATTCCTGTCCAATCAGGAGCTTCCAGCAAATCAATTTTTTCTTTTTTGACAACCGAATTGATATAGTTTTGAATGTATTTTCGATGAAAAAACCATCCAAAAACTTTATATTTTCTATTTTGAATAAGATGTATTGTGATTCCGTTTTCTTCTAAAACTTCTTGAGTTTTCTGTCCGAACACAAAAACAGTAACTTTAACATCTTCTTTACTTAAAGCTGTCGTGAGGTTTTTTATACTAGTTCCTATTCCAGCGGCATGAGTCACTTTTGGGTGAGGAAATTCTGGGGTCAAAAAAGCTATATGCATTATTTCTTAAAAAAATCTTTTAAAATTCTAGCTGTAAACATTTTTGCTCCTTCATCTGTCATGTGTCCGCATGAAGAAAAGTATTTATCTTCAATAACAGTGTTTTCATAATTATGAATCTCTGGATAAGCTTTTTTTACTTTATCGAAATAATTCATTCCCACCACATTTTCGCACATTGGGGTCATTACTGCAATAAAATTAATATTGTTCTTTTTACAGATTGATTTTATTTCTTCATAATACTTGTTATGTGGCAGCGGATTCAAACTGACAATATTATTCTTCATATTGCCATTTTTATGTTTTTTTAATGGATAAAATCCTAGATTATCCAATGCATTTGTTTCCTCTTTTTTTACAATTTTAAACATCTCTCGAAAACCAATCTTCGAATCGTATTTTATATATCTGTAAAAAGGAATAAAGTGGAGTTCGTTAAAATCTTTCTCATGTTCAAAGTGTTTTTTTATTACTTCTGAATTGTGAATAAATGGTAAAAATTTAGCCGAGACCCCTTCGGATTGTTTGTCGTTTGAAAGGTTTAAATCGGCTTCGAGAATTACATTTTTAATCTGGTATTTTCTCTCAATCATTAACTTCAACATTAAGGACGCTTCAAACAAATGACCGCCACTCATTCCGTAATTAAAAGTTTTGATTCCTTTATCCTGAAACATCTGAGACACAAAATGATTATTTGCTCTTGACGACCCTAAAATCACGACATCATATTTTTGAACTTCAGAATTTACAACACTTTCAATCTTTCCTCTATTTTTCGAGTGCATGAAAATGTAGGTGTATAGGCCGTCTAAAAATACAGCAATTAAAGCAGTAACGACAAAAATCTTAACGATATACAGTAAAAACTTTTTCATTTAAAACTGAAAGTATATAAATTCTTTATAATCAGAATAAGTACCAAAAGCGATTATGGCCATTATGGCTAACGCTATTTTGAGCAAACTATTTTTTCCTGAAATCGGTTCAACTTTAGTGCGATTAAACCATTCAACCAAAACAAAAATGCCAACCATTACAATTATTTCATAATTGTAGCGCTCGTTATCCAAATATTGTAAACTGAAATTCCAATCTGTCACTATCCTTCTTAAATATAAAAAAGCGTCAGAAATTGTTCGTGCCCTAAAAAATACCCAAGCAATACAAGTCAGTAAAAAAGTAAACAAAATGCTGAAAATAGTTTTTAGAGATTCCAGATCCCATTTTAAAACAACAGAATCTATATTGTTTCTATTGCTATTAGATAATAATAAAGGAAGAAAATAAACTGCGTTGATAAATCCCCAAACAATATAGGTCCAATTAGCTCCGTGCCAAAATCCGCTAACGATAAAAATGATAAAGGTATTTCTAATTTTCATCCAAAGTCCACCTTTGCTTCCTCCTAACGGAATGTACAAATAATCTCTAAACCAAGATGAAAGCGAAATATGCCAACGTCTCCAGAATTCTGCGATATCTCTTGAAAAATAAGGATAATTAAAATTTCGAAGCAGGTCTATACCAAACAATTTAGAAACCCCAAGCGCAATATCTGAATAACCTGAAAAATCTCCGTAAATCTGAAAAGCAAAATAAATCGCTCCTAAAATCAGTGAAAAAGTATTCATGGAAGTGTAATGGTCAAAAATCGCATTTGCATAAACGGCGCAAGTATCCGCAATCACAACTTTTTTGACCAAGCCCCAAACTATCTGACAAATTCCTTCTTTTGCTTTTTCCAAATCGAACTCACGTTTTAGCTTTACCTGTGGCAGCAAATGAGTAGCTCGCTCAATTGGTCCTGCAACCAAAAGTGGAAAATAGCTCACAAATAAAGAGTAATCAACAAAATTGTATTCGGCTTTAATTCTTTTATAATAAATATCAATTACGTAAGATAGTCCGTGGAAAGTGTAGAACGAAATTCCGACTGGCAGAATTACATTCAGTAAAACAGGACTTACTTTAAACCCGAAAGAAGTAAACATTTCGGCAAAAGAAGCAGCAAAGAAATTGTAGTATTTGAAGATTCCCAGAAATCCTAGATTGACAATAATACTCAGCCAGAACCAAAATTTTCTGCTTTTCTCCGATTTTCCTTTCTCAATTTGAATTCCAGTATAATAGTCTAAAAATGTTGAAAAAACCAGTAAAAATAAAAATCTCCAATCCCAACAAGAATAGAAATAGTAACTTGCAACAATTAATAAAGCATTCTGTGTGCTTTTATTTTTATTAAAAACAAACCAATATAAAAAGAAAACGATTGGTAGAAAAATAGCAAATGCTAGAGAATTGAAAAACATAAATTAATTACTTTCTTAAAATCTCATTAAAACTTTTCCAAATATTTTCAGATGCTTTTGTTGGTTCGGATCCTACAATAATCTCAAACCATTTTTTGCTTTCTTTCACACTTGAAATTTTTCCATCAAGAATGTCTTTCACTGTAGAAGTCAGATCTTTTTTATCTCTTATCCATAAAGCAGCTTCTTCAGAAGGTTTGGATCTAAAATGAATGTATTTATAATTTTGTCCAATATCACGGATTCCTTTTTTTAGTTGCGGCTGTTCGTAATCAAAAAAGAGACATGATTTATCATGTGCTGCAAAATCGAATACCATGGACGAAGCAATATTACCAACAAAAGCAGTATGTTCGCATACATTTGCCTGTAAAGCGAAATCTTCTTTTGTAGGCATAATTTCGTTCCAACTCTCCCCAACCGGGCTCCAAAGCGGATCTATGCTTACAATTACGTCTTTATATTTTTCTAGTACTGCATCATAGCGATTTGTAAAATCTACAGGACATTTTCGATAAATAATTCCTAAAGAATAACCTTGACTGTTTAATTCTCTAACAGAAACGGCAAGGTCCTCTAAATAATATTGATCTAAAGGAGATGTTACGATATCGTCTCCAGAATAACAGATGTATTCTTTAGAAATATCTAAATTGTGCGATTTATAAAATTCTTCTTTTGTTTGCAAAAGGCTTTTATCAAAATGGCTTTCGAATTGCGGAGTACCTGTAACAAAAACCTGATTTTCTTTTACATACGGGCAATACATTAAAACCTCTTTTTTCATATGCTCGCTCCACACAAAATAATAATCTGTTTCTACGAGAGTCGTTGCTTTAGGAAGATTATCCCATGAAAATATAAAAGTTCCTGTTGGAATTCCTAAATCTTGAGCTGCCAAAATTGGTGCGATTGCTTGTGTAGGACGCTGGTTGGTGCAAAAGATAAAATCTGGCCTATGAGTTTCGAGTTGTTTTTTGCAGTACTGGTATTTCGGAGTGCTTCGTTCTAATTTTTTAATTTTATTTCGAACGAAATTAATTCCTTTTTCATTAGATCCAAAAGTGGTTAGAGCGTCGACCATTAGGCTCTTAAAAGCATTTTTAACCCCTTTATATGAATGCGGAAAATTATAAGTATTATAAACGGTTTCTTTAAATTGCTTGTCAAAAAAGTTCAACTCCATACGCTTGCGAGCTCGCGTATAGACCGTTGTAAAAGGATGCAGAGAAGTATCTTTGATATGAACTTCCTTGAAACCTAATTTTTCTGAGATTGAAAAAGGAGTATTATTCCAATAGGTAATATCGTAGTTATTTTTTTCACCGATGCTTTTAAAGGCAGTCAAGGCAAAATTGCGAAGCCCGACACCGTCTGGCAGAAAAATAAAGATGTTCTTTTTCATTTAAAATTTAAATAGACTTGGGATAGACTTAAAAAACGTTTTATTTAAAAGGACAGACTTCCATAAGTCCGTCGCATAATTCGATAATTTTTTCTTTTTGAGGCAGACTTGGCAATTCTTCAAAAAGATTTTTTATTTCAGTTTCTGTGTAAACTTCCGATTTTATCTGAGGCTTATAAAATGGCATTTCAACAGATTCAAAATAATCCTGATACTTTATATCATCGCCAAAAACTTTATTAGAGAATTTCTGCCAGACTGCAGGAATATTATACGAATGTGCTATAATTACGCCATGCAATGAAGAGGAAATGATTTTTTCGCATTGCAAAAATTCAACTGTTTTAGATTCGATGTCATTAGTCATCATATCAATCAGCAAAATTTCTTCATTATTTACAAACCAGTCTTTTACTTGTTTATAATCATTGTAATGGGGAACAAAGCCGTATTTGTATTTTTTTTCGACTTTCGGATTAAAATATCTAGGCAACAAAAGCGCCGGATCGCCATAAACCTCAGGAACATCATATCCTGAATTTAGAAGAAATTTTCTTGTCTGAGGACCACGGACAGCTAAAAAGACAGCTTTCTTAATTGGGGTTTTCTGGTCAATAATACCGCTTCCCCAAACAATACATTTTTTGTTTACGTTAGCCAAAATACTGCCAACAGTAACATAAATAGGCGCAAACCAATCTAAAAAAGAGAATTTTTTAGGCCAAGCGAAAACAACTTTTTTCCCCGATATTTTTTCTACAAGATATTTTCCAAGAATATCTCCGTAGTTTTCATGAGATTTCCCCTGAATAATTCTTTCATTCCACCAAAAAAGCCTGATTCTGCCTGACAACATAGAATATTATACCTTTTTATTTTTCAGTTTGTCTCTTTGTACTTGTTCTATCGGTAAAATATCCGAGGATTTATAAGTCAAAGCCTCATAAACAGCCTGTAAGTCACGCGTCAGTTTTCTTAAACCCATTGGCTCGAGAGAAGCTGCGTGGTCTGTACCTTTCCACGTTCTGTCAAGTGTATAATGTCTTTCGATGATATTGGCGCCAAGCGTATAGGCTGCAATATCGACAGCAATTCCTAAATGATGGCCAGAAAAACCGATATGTTTGACTTTGTCTCCGTATTTTTGTTTTAGAAGATTAATATCCAGCAGACATACATCTTCAAACGGAACAGGATAACCAGAAGTACAATTGTATAAAACCAAATCTTTGTTTCTTCCTTTTGAAGAAAAGAAATCTACCAAAATATCGGTCTCGTTTTTGGTTGTCATTCCGGTTGAAATGTGAAGTTCGCCCGAATAGTTTTCGCATAACCAACCCAGCATTTCAAAATTGTTATTACAAGCGGAAGGGATTTTAATAAATTCCGGATTTAAAGCTGCAATTTCTTTTGCCGATGTAGTATCCCAAACCGAAGTTGAATAAACAATTCCGATTTCTTCGCAATAGGATTTTAGTTCCGCATGCTGTACAGCATCAAATTCGAGAAATTCTCTGTGCGCGCCATACGTATCTCCGTAAGAGTTACTGGCATTTGGATGCGGTGCATAATACTGCTCTTCTGTTAAAAGTTCTTTATTGTTGCGTTTTTGGAATTTTACGGCATCTGCATTCCCGAAGATTTTAGCAATTTTTATTAATTCTTTGGCTATTGCCATTTCACCTTTATGATTACAGCCTATTTCGGCAATGACGTAAGGTTTTTTAAATTCCTTCATAACGTTTATTATACTTTAATAAAATTTCACAAGTTTCTCGTATGGCACCTGCTCCAGAGGCATGAGTCAAAACATAATCAGCATTAGCCTTTACTACGTCTACCGCATCAGCAGGAGTAAACGACCAGCCAGCACTGCATATATTTGCAAGATCATTGACATCATCACCTACGTACGCAACGGCGCCAAAACTACTATTTCTCTCTGAAAGAAAATGTGTTAAAAACGAAAACTTATCTTTTACCCCTAAAAAAGTTTGATTTAGCTGCAATTTCTTCATTCGCTGGGCGACTAATTCAGAATTTTCTGAAGTTAACACAATAACCTCCACCTGATTCTGTCTTAAAATTTCCAATCCCATTCCGTCACGCATATCAAATTTTTTAGCCATTTCTCCGTTCTGATCATAGTAAACGCAACCATCTGTAAAAACACCATCAACATCAAGGATCAAATATTCAATACGTTGATGTGTTTTCTTTCTCTTTTGGCGATCCGCCAGTAGTTTTTCGACAATATCCCAATCCGACAAACTATCGATTTCTACAAGAGATTCTTCTGCCATCTTAACCAAACCTATTGTACCGCTCACTCTGTTTTTTGAACCTAAAAAAGCTTCTTTTGTTGTACAGTAAACCGCTCCGTTTTCAATTAATAGCCCATTGAAATCTTGTCTTCTCGGGCGATTGAAAACGTCGTAATTTTGTGGAGTTCCGTCTTCATTCCAAATGAATCGATGGGTATTTACAACAGTTATCGCTGACGTTTTTTTATTGTTGATGACTTCGTTCAATACGGCATTAATGTCTGATGCGGTTGTTTGTGGCGACGTTGCCTGAAGCAGACAAAGCAGCTCAAAATCATAATTTACAGCCTCCGCAAATTCAATCATGGCACTTTCTGTCGATGCAGTATCGGATGCATTTTCATCATTGCGCAAGAGGGCTTTTATTTTTGGAGTCCAAAAATATTCTCTTTCAATGTATGCTATTATTTCTTCATCATCAGTAAAAACATACACCTCATCTAATTCAGAAAAAACAGCTTCTGTGAGCACCCATGAAAAAAGCGGACGCCCCAGCATTTTCTTTTTATTTTTGCCCGGAATTCCTTTAGAATTTTTGCGAAGTGGTATTATGGCGGTTTTTTTCATAGTTTTTTACTATTTATAAAGGAGACCATTCTGTATCGAGACTATAACAATCTTTATTATTTCGCATCAAGGTGACAAAACGTGAAATATTGCTTGAATTAGTTCCTATGAATATTTTTGAATTTATTAGTAAATTGGCATCTTTTAGAACATCTATAACTTCTGCTCTTTTTCTTTTAATGTCTTTTGTTTTATTGTATTGAGCCTGAAAATAACCGTTTTTCGCTGAATCACAAAAGCTTAAATAAATAAATCCAGGTGATTTTTCTTGAAAATTTTCCACGACATTGTAGTCGTCTGTGCAGATGGTAATTTTTTTAATTTCCGAATTAATTTCTTGAACTTTATTTAAATAGAGCTCAACATCAAATAGTTCAGCTTCTTTTGTTTTGCCACTTACTTTATCACCTCTTCTAATATGAATTCCGAAACTATCCTTTACAAAATCGCTATCAGCTTGTTTCATTAAAAAAACTTCTTCATAAGTTTCCTTATTATAACTAAGCAGTATGTTGCAAAGCTGTCTTTTAGCTGCAAAAATAGATCCGTCAATACCTAACTCAGGAAAATTAAAATACTTTTCGGTAAATGAACTGCTTCTCATTTCTTTCCAGATATCATCTTGTAAAATCTTCCTGCCTTTTAGATTTTTATGATACATTTTTAAGAAAACATCCTCTCTTTTTTTAGAAAACACATCATTAGGTACTGGCATTAGCCCGTTATACTCTTCAAGCAGAGGTATAAAATAATCATTCCATTTTCCTCCAACCCAATTTCTAGTGCAAAGTCTTAACTTGATTTTATTATCAAGACAAAACAAGGCCGCTAGAACTAGATTATTAATTTCCGAAAAAAATCCTCTATTAGTGAGCGGATATATTAGCTCCGTCTTACTGATAGAATTATTAATTGATTTATATGCTTCTATATATTGATTTACCATATTTCCTTTTAATTATTTTTAGAACGATGCAGCACATCATTACTTATTTATTGTTGGCCCTTTGCACAATAAATCTAAGCTTTTGAACAATTTTCTCCAACACCATCTTCCTTTCCGAATGTTCTAAGTCAGCACCTTTCTCGCTTATAGCGTTATAAACATTTATACATTTGTTTAATCTTGAAATGTACTCACTATCTGGCATTTGCTCGATATAATCAAACAATTCTTTGGGGTTATTAAATTTAGAGTAATCTATAAAACTATTTTCAGGGAAAATTTCATATACATTAGTTCCTGCGCCATAATAAATAGGAAGGCAGTAACTTTCTATACTATCCCAAATTTTTTCTGTTAGATAATTGAAAGCAATGGTATTTTCAAAACATAAATTAAATTTATAAGGCTCTAATAAAGTTTGTTTTCTCGTCCTCCATTCGCCAGCTCTCGAATTTTCCTTAGACATACCCTCAGGCCATCCTTTTCCATAAATATCCATAACAGAAGATTTATAACCTTCAGTAGCAATATATGCTCTCAATGTAATTAAATCAATATTTACTCCATCTCGTATTAGTTTTGGAGCATTTAACCCTCCGTAATAAGACATTAAGACTACGGCATTTTTCGTCTTTTCTGGGCTAATTTTTGTTATGAGCTCCAATTTTTTATTTATCAACACTGCGGTAAAAGATAAATTGGACACAAAGACATCCTTTGTATAAATATTCATAAAATGAATTTTTATCAATCCGAAAAAAATCTTCTTTAAGGCCTTAAAAGATGTGTCAAATCTTGGTTCATTTGTCCAGACTAAAAATTTCTTTTTCTGAATAAATCTCCAAAAATACTTTGTTAAGTGCTTATAATTCTGTGAGATAATAACATCTGCATCTTTAACATTATCTACTAAAACAATATTGTTTTTTGACAAAAAATCGAGATCGCCTGGAATATAATTGCCAAATGGAGTATAGGTAAATGTCGACGCTTTAAATAGTTTGATAGGATTCATTTATTTCTTAACGGATTAGAAATTCAGGTATTCTTTATTTTTTCTCATCTTTAATTTATTAATCACAATTTTATTCTTAAACGAATTTTATTTTGACTTATAGAATATTGATAAGGTGCATTTCTGAAAGAAGAAATTATTAATTCTAAAAGCAGATCATTTATCATTTGCAGTTCATAATATTCTATGTATTTTTTACCTATAGCTTTTTTGATCAGATTTTTAGTTTTCTCTTCCTGAGCTTTATTTATTTCTATTTCTACTATTGAGTTTTTTAAATCAACTAAGGTTCCCCTAAGCAAGGCATCAACTGTTGCTCTTTCGTTTGTTATCGAAATAAAAACATTAGGATTATCCAGAGACATATAATCATCATGATTTGGAATAACTCCCCACTCAAAATTAAGATTGGCTCTTGTTTTTTCAAACTCCTGAGTCTGCAAAAGATATCTTGCATTAATTTTTTCTAGTGATGTATGAAAGCCTGCTATATTTTGAACTGAGCGATATACTTTGGCGTGCCACTGATGCAGCATCAATATTTCCTTATCATAATACTCAACAGATATTCCAAGATTTTTTAATCTGACATGCACATCTGTATCTTCAGATCCCCAGCCATGGTAAAATTCATCAAATCCGTTTATCTGCTTAAGCAATTCGGTTGGATACAAAGTCATGCCAGTTGCATTATCGGTCGAGTTAAAGCTAATTTTATACTCTTTGAACAATCTGCTTTTTTCACTTTCTTGTTTATCTAAAAAGCCAACCTGAAAATATTTAACAACTTTTTCATTTTTGAGTTCATGAAGCCTTTTTACAAAATCCGGATGATAAATCATGTCTATGTCTCCAACGAAAAAAAAGTCTGTTTTACATTCTTTTAGAGCAATATTAATAGCTCTGCATTTATTCCAAAGTTGTCCCGAAACACAACAACCTATAAAATTTATCTTTGGATACGAATGCAGCAATTCTTCTAAGCTGACCAAATAGTTTTTATCAGAACCGTAATCTACAAAAAACAAGTCAAACCAATCATTAGACTGATTTTTGAGCGAGTCTAAACATTTTTTCACAATGTTTAAATCGCGATTTCGATTGGTTAAAACAATTGAGATCAACTTGTAAAATTTTTAATTTGTTCGCTTGTCAGTCCTTTATATCGAAGCATATTTTTTTGGATTGTTTTTATGCCGATAATTTTTCTGAATATTTTTTCACCTAAAAAATATTCCAGCTTGTTCTTTTTAAGTTTCTTTAAAGAACTATAATCTAAAACCTGCTTTTCACTCGTTATCAAATTATCATACACATCTTTCATCCATGGCTCTAAACTATTTCCCATATGAAAAGCATGATTATCATAAGTCGCAAGACGATAACCTCCCATTTTCAAAACCGGGACGTCCAGATATAAATGTTCACTGTTTCCACCTAATAAAAAATCGGTGTTTTTTTTGGGTGATTCATTAAAAACTTCTCGTTTGTAGGTAACTACAAAATGCGAACATCCTAAAACAGCAGTCGTATCATTGGCTTTTATCGTTCCAATTACATCTTTAAACTTTAAATCTAACCTTGACCAACCAATGCTTTTCGCAAATGCTGTTAATCCTTCTGGATTTTTAACAGATCTAAAATATAATTTTTTAGAAAAAAAATGTTTGATCCAGATGTTGCCCGTATGTCTAAAATGAGTTCTAAAAACCGGAACTGGGCTTACTGAACCTGCTTTCGGAAATGCCTTAAAAACGTCTAATACTGCTTTTTCCCAATTGTTATCAAACAAAACGTCAGCATCGGTCACTGTAATCAAACGTTCGTCTGCAGTTCGAAGAGCTTTCAAGATACTATTGATCTTGCCTATAGCCCTTTTTTCGATAATTAGTTCGTCAATGGCGTCTTCATTAAAAAGCAATGCTAATTTTTCATTAACCGCTGCACAGCTGCCGTTACTTACCACAGATATCTTAATAAAAGAATTACTCGTTTTTTTTACAGATAACAAACAATATTTAAAAATCTCGAAAGCATCTGCATAATATCCTTCTTCATTAGGAATGTACAACGGAATGATAACTCTATGAAAAGCATCACTTTTTTTTATTTTTTGATCTCTTACCGGATTATCGCCTACTCTCATTTTGTAAAAGGGCAAGTGTTTAGTAATTCTTGTCTTCTAAGAGAAACGATTTCTTCTTTAGGAAGCAAAATCTCTTTCTCGGCAGACAACAAAATCTTTATCTGCTCATACGTTAAATCGCTTACGTTATACGAAAACTCTTTATTGTATTGAATATTTAACGACTCAAAATAATCGTAAAACTTAACATTATCTCCGGATAATTTATCTGAAAATTTAACCCATAAAGCTGGAATATTATAGGCCTGCGAAACTATAACGCCATGCAGGGATGATGCTACAATTTGTTCACATTCTAAAATTTCGACGGTTGTCTGTTCAACATCAGAAGTCAGTAAATCAATTACTTTTATTCTAGAATCATTTTTATAAAATTCATTTACTTCTTCGTAATCTACATAATGCGGTATAATTCCGATTTCAAATTTCTTTTCTGTTTTATTTTCAAATAAGACAGGAAGTAGAATGGCAGGATCGCCATAAACCTCTGGCACTTCATATCCTAACTCCATTATTCGTTTTCTAGTACGTGGACCTCTTACTGCTAAAAACTTAGCTTTTCTGATGTTCTCATTTTTCTTTATGATACCGCTTCCCCAAACAATTGTGTTCACACTCGCAGCCGTTATGATACTGCCTATCACGCTGTAGTTTTTTACAAAGAAATTATAGAATCGAGATGACGGATATTTAACCTTAATTACAAAAGACTTACTAAGCTTTTTGACTATGTACTTTGATAATACATCGCCGTAATTATCTCTTTTGTCTTCTCGGTTTAAAGAACACCAATACAAAAAAATGATTCTCATTAATAATCGAACTTTTGAGGTTTGTTAAATTTAAATCGAACCATAAAAAACATTCTTTTAAAGGCGTAATATGTTTGTACGAAAGATTGTTTTATTATTCTGATTAAAGACATTATAAATCCTTTTAGAATTGAAAGTCCTGAATCTTCATGATGCCAAATCTGATAATTTCCAAAAACATCTCTTGTAAATCGGAAATATTCTTGGGCTGGTGTTCTTTTAACTTCATAATTAAAAACTACTGGGGCAAAATCAATTTTATACCCTGCTTTTAAGACTTTTTTAGTCCAGTCTTTATCTTCAAAAGTCGGTACATTTTCGTTAAAAGGAATAATTTCCCATACCTCTCTCTTAAAAGCTGAACCAGAGAAAATCAGGCCTGATTTATTCGGATCGGTAATTGCGTCGATACCCAATATGTAATTCTTGTAATCATTGGTTGAATGAAGACATCTTACACCTGCCAAATGAGGATTTTCTTCAAATTTTTGTTTAATAACCTTAAAAAAATCAGGACTTACGGGATAAGAATGTGCACTAAATATAACCACAATTTCATTTCTTGCTGATGAAGCTCCTATATTAGCACTGCCTCCGTAACTGAATTTTTCTATTGAGACAAATCTAGCCTCGTATTTTTCTGTTATTTTGCGGGTAGCATCAACAGATAAGTTATCCAAAACAACAACCTCATCAATGTCCTGAGCATAACGCTGCTTTAAATTTTTAAGTAGGAAATCAAGTGCTTTCTCTTGATTTTTAGTTCTAATTACAACACTAATTTTCATAATTTGCTCTTGATTTTCACTAACAATTTGAATAAAATATTCCTTTTGACTTTTTCATTGAATTCTTTTAAAATCAAATTTTCGTTAAAGGCTATAATCGGGTTTGGAAAATGTTTTTTATAAATTTCTTTGTGCTTTTCATAAACATAATCGTATAGACCGAAATAAAAATCAGGATCTCTCACAAATTTATTACTCATACTGCCAAGTTTGTGTTTTCTGTAAAAAAACATAAATTCGGGAATCTTATAAACTTGACTCTTTTCATCCAGAATTCTGATCCAAAACTCCCAATCTTCAAATGATTTCATGCTTTCATCATAACCATTTACTCTTTCCCATTCTTTTTTTTCGAAACATGAGCAACAAACAAAACAATTTCTCACCAACAATTTCTGATAGCTATAATCTGGTAATTTCATCTCATCATTAGTGACACCAAAAAACTTTATTTTTGAGGTAACTAACTTTAAATCCTTACTTTTTGCAAAAGCCAATTCTATCTTTTCCAGAAATGTTGAATGAATTTTATCATCTGAATCAAGTGGCAGAATATACCTCCCTTTACTAATTACAATTCCAGCGTTTCTTGCGCTCGACAAACCTCCGTTTTCTTTTTTGAGATATTTAAAACGGTAATCCTTATTGCACCACTCTTGAGCTATCTCTTCAGTATTGTCCAAACTGCCGTCATTAACAATAATACATTCCCAATCTGCTAGAGTTTGATCTAAAACAGACTGTAATGTTTCAGACAAGAAATGAGCCTGATTATAGCAAGGTACAATAACAGAAATAAGGGTTTTCTCCAACACTCGCCTATCTAATTAATTTGTGATTTTTTAAATTTATTTCTAAGTCTGTTCATACCAATACCTTTCATTTTAAATAGTCCAGTATTTAAAAAAAGCATTGTCATTATTACTGCCAATTTCTGATTTGCTGCAAAAATATTGGATTTAATTGTCCAGAAAAGAAATTTATTAGATTCTTTCCTATTTTGATAAAAATAAGGCATCACAAACTGAATTATGATTTTACTGTTAAATTTCCTAAATTCAAGTTTATAATTTCTATTTGCTAATAAATCTCTGTGAATTTGATGAAACACATTAAGTGACTCATAAATATTCTTAATAAAACTTGGACTCAGAATCTTTTGTTTATCATCTCGGTAATAATTATCAATTTTAAAATCTCGATGTATTTTCACCTTTTTAGATTGCGAAAGTACTCTAATATTAAAACTTAAATCTTGAAAACGCTTTAAATTTTCATCAAATCTACAATTCCCAATACTGCTTTTTTTATATAAACAGGCCATAATCGGCCAAGGAATTTTATATCTTAAGAACATGCTTAGATAATTTTCGCTATTCTTTGTTTCCGGATCTTTATTGATAGAAAATAATTGTTTTACATTATCAATAAAATAAGCAGTATCTCTAACTAATAAATCTATGGAAAAATCACCGGACACAATACTGGCTCTTTCCTCCAAACAAAAAGACTCGCAAACATCATCAGAATCAAGAAACATTACATATTCGCCTTTACTCTTTTCCAGTCCGAAATTCCTGCAGGCATTTGCCCCTTTTAAGCGGTCAGAAGGTCTGTTGTAAAATTGAAAACGGCTGTCTTTTTCTATATAGTGATTTACAATCTGATTAGTATTATCTGTAGATCCATCATCCACAATAATACATTCCCAGTTTTGATATGATTGTTCACAAATACTTTCTAAAGTTTCATGTATAATATGAGCTCTATTATAAGCCGGAATAATGATAGAAATTAAAGGAATCATTAAACTAATTTATAAAAGAGTTTTTAGTTCTTCTGGACTCTGCCCTATTTCTAATTATTTGCTTTTTATCCAAATTGTTTAATATTTTAATTTTGAAAAAACTTTGTTTTAATTGATTAAAATTAAAAAGAAACAGCGCTTTAAATATTTTTTTTATGCACTTCAAATACTCTTTATTAAAAGTTTTGATTTCAAAAGGATTTGAATATTCAAGTATTAATGAACGATTATAAATTATATTTAGATCACTAAAAAATTTGTTTGGTTTTCTATATTCCCTATCATGATAAATTATAGAAGTTGGCAAAACACCTGTTTTAAGTCCATGATATTTTAATCTTTCCACGTAATTAAGATCTTCGCCATAATGAAAAAAAGATGGATTAAATCCGCCAACCATTTCTATGCAGTTTCTAGAAAGCAGCCATGCTGCTGCATTTACAAAATCAGTTTCATATATTCCTTCTAATGTTTTATTTAAAAAAATATCTGAATATAGATTTTTACATTTTGAAGGATTTATATAATTGGAAAAATTATAATCCAGCGCATCGCCTTTCCCATTTAGATGCATAGGACTTACAATACCATATTCTGGCTGATTTTTTTGAGCTTTTACTAAGTTTGATATTGTGTCAGGTTCAACCCAAGCATCTTGGTTTAATAAAAAAACATAATCAGCTCCTTCTTCATAAGCTTTTTTAATTCCTAAATTATTGGCTTTACCAAATCCTATATTTTGAGTTTGCTCTAATAGGATTATATCTTTGAAATTATTTTTAACAAACGAAACCGTATCATCAGTGCTATTATTATCTACTACAATTATGGATAATGGAATAGTGCTATTTATTAGACTAGCTAAACATGCTTCAATCCATTTCATTCCATTGAATGTTACTATTACAACTCCAACCTTTTTATTTTTCATTCGACTTCGTCTAATCCTTTTAATAATAAATCAAGATCAAGATTATTTATTTTTAGCCATTTCCTTGTGTTGTTTCCAGAAATACCATCTAGTAAACTTCCAAAATCAAATAAAAAAACATTATGATTTTTTTCCCAAATTCTTTTCATTAATGGTCTACCAGAACATCCCATTGCAATAGTAATCACAAAGAAATCATCATTTGTTGCAATCAAGTTCAGTACCTCATTTTCAATTCTATCAATTTCAGAATAAGCGTCTTTTTCAGGAGTTTTTACGTGTACTGCTTTACTCCCAAAAAGCAATTCTTTCAAATCCACATTCACAGATTGATTCCCGACAAATATTTTAGTATTACTCTTTAAAGTTTTCAAGAATGAATTTGCTCTTGCAACATTATTTGTAGAAGTAAAGTGTAACGCAACTGGGCTATATATTTTGCAACCGACAAAATATACAAAGCAAGCTGTAAATAATTTTAAAGCAAATTTATCTTCATTTTTATGATTTCCAGCTGACATTCCTTCTTCATACCCAAATCTATCGGAATGTATTGCGAGGCACTTGTAAATATGCGAGCCTTGCATCAAAAAAACTTCCTTCATTTCTTCTGAAAGTTTTTTATCAGTTGTTTGATAGGAATCTCTCATTCCATTCATCAAAAAAACATCTCCATCTCCAAATCTTAAGTAAGCTCCTTTTTGTTTCGTTAATATTGATGCTTCTACTTCATCTAGAGTATCTGTTGTAGATACAATTGATATATTCTTAGATAAAGAATTTACAATATCATCTCTAAATAAAGAGTAATATGGAGTTCTGATTATTTTAAAAACTGAAAAACGAAGAGAACTTAAACTTTTAAAAAAAAATCTCTTAATCATTTTTTGCTATATCAGGTATCTTCCAATTAGAATGCAAATACATTTTTGCATGTTGTGGTAAAGCTTTAGTTCTTTTAGAATAATTACTTTGTTCTAATGAAAAAGAGAAAAAATTCTTAATATCATACAAAGCTTGCCTTTGAGCTATTCCTACCCAAAGATTTATACAATAAAATCCTGGTATGAATAATAATTCTGCTGTTTCAATTTCAATGTTTAAAAAATCACCTTTTACTAATTTATATATGTAAAAACCATCATCTTCATTTGTTAAGTGTGAAACCAACTCTCCACTTTTATTAATCACATCAAAGGCAATAGACAAATCGTCTAAATTATCTTTTATTAAAAACTGTAGTTTCAATTTAATTTTTTGTCCTAAAAACAATGTTGCTCCACTGTGAATTAGTTTGTCATTAACTTCAAAATTTGAAAATCTAAATTCTATTTTGTTTGCATAATCTTTATGTATAGGATCTTCTTTAAAGGTTTTTGAGAAAATTTCAGAATAATAATTTATACTATCATCAATACTTCCCTCAAAGATTATTTTTCCAAATTCCATTACAATACCTCTAGTACATAAACTCTTTACAGCTGCCATATTATGGCTCACAAACAAAACCGTTCTCCCTTCACCTCTCGAAATATCCTGCATCTTACCAATCGCCTTCTTTTGAAACTCTGCATCGCCAACCGCCAAAACTTCGTCAACAACCAAAATTTCAGGCTCTAAAAAAGCCGCAACTGCAAATGCCAAACGAACTGTCATTCCGGAGCTATATCTTTTTACCGGAGTATCAATATAACGTTCGCATCCCGAAAACTCGATAATTTCATCTAGTTTCGAAGCAATTTCTTTCTTAGTCATTCCTAAAATGGCTCCATTAAGAAATATATTTTCTCGACCAGTCATTTCGCCATTAAATCCTGTACCAACTTCTAATAAAGAAGCGATACGTCCTCGAGATTTAATGCTTCCAGTTGTTGGAGCTGTAACTTTAGAAAGTATTTTTAAAAGAGTAGATTTTCCTGCACCATTCTTACCAATGATGCCTAAAACTTCTCCACGTTCTACTTCAAAATTAATATCTTGTAGCGCCCAGACATAGTCTGATGTTCCTTTTGTGGAACGGTCGTTCGTATCTCCAATTTTGAGATACGGATTTTCTTTTCCACGAATTTTGTACCACCATCGGTTTAAGTCATGACTCAAAGTTCCTGTGCCTACCTGACCTAAACGGTATTGCTTAGAAATATTTTCAGCTTTTAAAATTATATCTTTCATTTTATAAAATCTTTTTCGAAGTCAATTATACGGTATCTATGAAACTTTTCTCTGTTCTATTAAAAACCAATAATCCAGAAAAGAAAATAACCAAAGTTACTACCATTGCGTAAGTTAGACCTAGAAATGAAATGTCACCAATATTTAAAAGCATATAACGAGAAGTCTCTATAACGTAAGCCAATGGATTGTATTCTACAATCCATCCTAAATTGGGTAATTTTTGTTTTATTAGCTCCATCGGATACATTACGGCAGATATATACATAAGCAATTGAACTCCAAAACCTACTAGATTATTCAAATCACGATATTTTGTGACCATTGAGGAAATCACCATGCCCAATCCTAGTCCTAAAATCCCCATAAATGCAATTAACACAGGAAAAAACAATACCGATACATTTAAGCTTAAATTAAACCCTCTCACATAATAAAAAATATAGAATGCTATAAAAATACCAAACTGAATTCCAAATTTGAGTAAATTCGAAATCACTATAGAGAGAGGAGTAATAATTCTCGGAAAATATACTTTTCCGAATATGCTGGCATTAGATTTAAAAGTATCGGAAGTTCCGGTCAAACAAGCAGTAAAATAATTCCAAACCATTATACTTCCTAAATTGAATAAAAAAGGAGGAATAGTTCCTGTTTTAATTCCGGCAACGTTATTAAATATTATTGTAAAAGTTATCGATGTAAAGAGGGGTTGAATTAAATACCAAAGTGGTCCCAAAACTGTTTGCTTATAAACAGTAATTATATCTCTTTTTACAAAAAGCATTAATAAATCTCGATACTGCCAAATTTCTTTAAAATTTAGAGATAAAAATTTGTTCTTTGGTGTTATTTCAAACAACCATTCTTTAGATTGGGGGGTAGGGTTCATTTGTTTTGATTACATAATTTTTAAAATAGCTTTTTCAGAAATTCTAAGAATAAAACTTAAAAACCACTAGATTTAACAAGATTTTTACCTTTTATGGAAATTCCTAAAAATGGAAAAAGGCGTTTAAAAAACACCTTTTTCTACTATTTAAATTTTGTCCAAATATATAATTTATTTATCAAGAACTTCAAAAGCCGAGTTCATACTTTTAAATTCCGGAACAATTTTTTTCATTTTTGCCACTATATCGTCATTATCATAAAAGTCTGCAATTCCGATTAGTTCTTCTACATCGATGTGGAGATTTTCGTATTCGTCCTGTATTTCCTGCGCAATCATGATTTTGTTATGATAAGTCGGAAGTGTTTTTGAAGTGTCATTCAACAATTCTTCGTAAAGTTTTTCGCCAGGACGAAGACCTACAATCTTAATTTTAATTTCTTTATCTGGAATAAATCCTGCTAGTTTGATCATCTTTTTGGCTAAATCGATAATTCGAACAGGCTTGCCCATATCAAAAATGTAAATTTCGCCTCCATTCCCCATTGCACCTGCTTCAAGCACCAATTGGCAAGCTTCTGGAATCGTCATAAAATATCTGATAATATCCTGATGCGTAATTGTAACTGGTCCGCCCTCTGCAATTTGTTTTGTAAACAAAGGAACAACAGACCCATTAGAACCTAAAACATTTCCGAAACGAGTAGTAATAAACTTGGTTCCTCCTTCAACATTTTCCTTTTGATTTTTTAAGAATAAAGACTGAACATATTTTTCGGCAATACGTTTACTCGCCCCCATTACGTTGCTCGGATTTACAGCTTTGTCTGTAGAAACCATCACAAATTTCTTCACCCGATACTTACAAGATAGGTCTGCTAGGTTTTTGGTACCTTTTATATTGGTATGAATAGCTTGTGCCGGATTCTCCTCCATCAATGGCACATGTTTATAAGCAGCAGCATGAAAAACGACATGTGGATTATAATTTTTGAATATTTTTTCAAGTGCTTTGTGGCTTCTTACATCTGCTATTACCGCAACCATTTTTGTAGACAAATTCATATTCTGAATTTCCAAACATAAATTATGAAGTGGTGTTTCAGCATGATCCAGTATGATTACCTTTTTAGGATTGAAATTTAAAACCTGTCTTACAATTTCGCTTCCTATTGAACCTGCGTGTAATTAGAATTGTTTTATCTTTAAGCTGTTTTGAAATAGATTTACTATCTAGAACTATAGGTTTTCTTTCTAATAAATCTTCAATCTGTATATTTTTTACCTTTTGCGAAATCTCCTTTTGATTTTCCCAATCCGAAATCAACGGAACCGTATAAACTCGGTAGTTGAATTCAAGACATTGGTCAACTATGATAAGTTGTTCGTCTTTTGTCAAACTTTTGTCTGCTATAATCACACCTTCAGCAGCAACAGAGCGCATTAGTGCAGGCAGTTTTTTTCTTAAGATAAGAATCGGAAGATCCAACATTCTTTTAGAAGCATTCTGATTGTTTTTATCGACAAAACCAACAATCTTAAAGCGAGAAGGCGATTCAAATTTTAATGCATTAGCCACAGAGATGGCATTTGCATCAGTACCGTAAATAACTGTCCTTATTAGTTTTGTACTTGCTTTTTCCGAAAAATACATTTCAAAAGTCTGTTTTACGATTACCCTGTACAAAAACAAACCGCAGAAAGACAAAACCAAATTTATAAAAAGAGCTGTATTTAAAAATGCTTTATGTCCTGTATATAATTCGAAAACCAAATTAAAGAACAAGAAAAACACTAAAACCGACATTTGAGAAAAAAGCAGTTTAATAGCATCAATATAGGAGGAATGCCTTATAATTCCAGAATAAGTTCTGAAAAGCCAAAAGAAAAAGATATTGACAAAAATTAATCCTCCGACAAAATAAAAATCATGAGATGTAATGATGTAACCAATCGCAGTACCATCAAAAAGCATGTAGGTAAACGAAAAAGAAAAAAACAGAACCATTATATCAATAACAACAATAATCCACCTAGGCAGATAACTTAGATTATTAATATTAGCTCTCAGATTTCTTGGCGAAAAAGTATTAAATATTATAGAGGCTAAACTGTTAGGTTTTTCTGTATTCAATTGAGTAATTATTTAAATCTGTCAAATTTGACTATATACAAAAATACAAATTAAAGTTTTCTAAATGTTTATTTATGCTTACAAATTAAATTTTAACACCTTTGTTTTTTTGTGTTAAAAAATCCAGAAGATATTTACCGTATCCTGATTTTACTAATGGCAAGGCGACTTCTTTTAGTTGTTCATCGTTTATAAAGCCCTCTCTCCATGCAATTTCTTCGATACAACCCACCTTCAATCCCTGTCGTTCTTCCAAGACTTGTACAAATTGTCCTGCTTGCATTAAACTATTAAAAGTTCCTGTATCAAGCCAAGCAGTTCCTCTCCCAAGTATGCCAACTTTTAATTTTCCATTTTCAAGATATACTTTGTTGACATCAGTAATCTCGTATTCTCCACGAGCACTTGGCTTAATTTTTTTTGCAATTTCAACTACCGAGTTATCGTAAAAATAAAGTCCGGGAACAGCATAATTTGACTTCGGATCAGATGGTTTTTCTTCAATAGATATCGCATTTTTATTTTCATCGAATTCTACTACACCATATCTTTCTGGATCGGAAACGTGATAAGCAAAAACGATACCTCCATTCGGATCAGCGTTGTCTTTTAATAATTGACGCATGCTTGTTCCAAAAAAAATATTATCTCCTAATACTAGTGCTACCTTATCATTTCCGATAAATTCTTCTCCAATTATAAAAGCTTCTGCTAAACCATTGGGATGGGACTGCTCTTCATAACTGAATTTACAACCTATTTGGCTTCCATCTCCAAGAAGTTTCTTAAAATGAGGCAAATCATGAGGAGTAGATATTATTAAAATCTCATTTATTCCTGCCATCATTAATGTTGACAATGGATAGTAAATCATGGGTTTATCATAAACGGGCATTAATTGCTTACTTACTGCTAATGTCAGCGGATGCAATCTTGTGCCAGAACCTCCAGCTAGTATAATTCCTTTCATAAAATTTGATTTTAGATCTCAAAATTCGATTCAAATTTGAATACGAAATTTAGAATCATGATTTAAACAAACATTTTCTTTAAACTTTCTTTGTGATATGGAACTTCTAAATTATAGACAGATTTAATTTTTGTTTTATCCAATAAAGAAAAATTAGGTCGTTTTGCTGGAGTTGTATAGGAAGACGATGGAATTCCTCTAACTTTACAATTGTAATCTCCTAAATCTTTAATACTTAGCGCAAATTCATACCAGCTAATCTCACCTTCATTTGAATAGTGATAAATCCCAGGAACCCATGCTCGAAACTCTATTATGTCAATCATAGCCTGTGCCAAATCAGCAGCATAAGTTGGAGAACCTATTTGATCATTTACAACGTTTAATTCTTCTCTCTCTTGCATTAATCGCTGCATCGTTTTTACAAAATTATTCCCAAACGTGCTATAAACCCAAGAAGTTCTTATAATGATTGCATTTGGATTTTCTTTCAAACATGCAATTTCGCCTGCTAATTTACTTTCTCCATATACATTGATGGGATTTGTTCCAGCTTCTTCACTTAAGGCAATTGAAGAAGAGCCATCAAAAACATAATCGGTAGAGATATGAATTAATTTAACATTATTAGCTGCTGCATATTTTGCAAGTGATTCTACTGCTAAGTGGTTTATTCTAAAAGCTAAATCTCTCTCAGACTCCGCTTTATCTACAGCAGTATAGGCTCCGCAATTAAAAATAATATCTGGTTTAATTTCGTTTAATTGAGATGATAGTTTATCCAAGTCATCTAATGAGATTTTTGTTCTATCTGCAAATATCCATTCATATTGTGGATAAGAAGAAGATAAAACTGAAAGTTCAGAACCTAATTGCCCCGTTGCTCCTGTTACTAGAATTTTCTTCATTAGAATAAACTATTACAATTTTCAATGGAAGGCAGTATCTGGTCTTTTTCTGAAACAATAGCGTCTTTTAAATCCATACCCCAATCGATATTTAAAGAAGAATCGTCATATTTAATTCCTCCCTCTGATGCTTTATTATAAAATTGATCACATTTATACATTACAGACGCTGTTTCGCTGATAACAGAAAAACCATGAGCAAATCCTTGTGGAATTAATAATTGTTTTTTGTTTTCAGCCGATAAATGCATTGTAAAAGATTTTTTGTAAGTAGGTGAGTCTCTACGCAAATCGACGACTACATCAATAATTTCGCCATCCAAAACTCGTATTAATTTTGTTTGGGCAAACGGAGGATTTTGATAATGTAGCCCTCGTAAGGTTCCCTTTTTTGAAAAAGACTGATTATCTTGAACAAAATCAATATTAATTCCTAAATTTTCAAATGTAGTTTTATTGTATGATTCAAAAAAGTAACCTCTGTCATCACCAAAAACTACTGGTTCAATAATTACTAAATCTTTTATAAATGTTTCTTCGAGTCTCATATGAGATTTTTGCAATTCTACTTTATTCCTATAAAGTTATTAATAACTTTTGTTATTCTATTTTTATCTTCAAAAGATAAATTCCCAGAGGGAAGACACAATCCTTTGTCAAATAATCCTTCGGCAATATTTTCACCATAATAAGGATATTTTTCAAAAACAGGTTGTAAATGCATTGGCTTCCAAAGTGGACGACATTCAATATTTGCGTCTTCAAATGCCATTCTTAAATTTTCTCTATTTATACCTTTTTTATTTTGAGCATCAACTAAAATCGTTGTCAACCAACAGTTCGAAAAAAAGTTCGTGTCTGTATTTTCAAAAACTTCAACCTGGCTAATATCTTTAAAAAGCTCTTTATAAAAAGTATTTATTTCTCGTCTTTCTTGAATATTTTGTTCTAGAATTTCCATTTGGCCAAGACCAATTCCTGCACAAATATTACTCATTCTATAATTATAACCAATCTCACTATGCTGATAATGAACTGCTTTATCTTTGGCTTGAGTTGCAAAAAATAAAGCTTTATTCTTGTCAACTTCCGAATTTGAAATCAATGCTCCTCCGCTTGAAGTTGTTATAATTTTATTTCCGTTAAATGACAAAATTCCCAAACTACCAAAAGTACCGCATTTCTTTCCTTTAAAACTACTTCCTAATGCCTCTGCACTATCTTCTATTACTGGAATATCATATTTATTGGCCACCACATGCACTTCTTCGACCTTATATGGGTTTCCGTAGAGATGTACCGTTATTACAGCTTTTGGTTTTTTGCCTTTCTTGATTCTATCCTGAATTGCTAATTCTAAAAATTGTGGACAGATATTCCATGTATCAATCTCGCTGTCTACAAAAACCGGAACGGCTCCCTGATATAAAATTGGATTTGCCGATGCTGAAAATGTCATACTTTGACAAATTACTTCATCGCCTGCTTTTACTCCTAATAAAACTAATGCCAAATGAATAGCTGAAGTCCCGGAATTTAAAGCTGTGACAAAAGATTCCTCTTCAAAATATTTTTCTAATTTCTGCTCAAACTCTTCCACATTTGGTCCGCCAGAAGTAATCCAATTGGTCTCAAATGCATTTTTAATGTATTGCTCTTCGAAACCACTTTGTTTTGGCAGCGAAAGATAAATTCTTTTATTCTGCATTTATTTTCCAATAATCACTTTCATATCGAACATCATCTTCGCTAACTTTTGTTAATGGAAGAGTAGAAAACGAAATCAATTTTGAATTCGATTCTAAAGATTCTATTGCATTAGCATAGCCCGCAGGAATGTGAACAACTTTACTATCAGATTCTGAAACTAAAACTGTTTCAATTGGCAAATCTTTAGATGGATTTTCCCAATTATCTACTTTTACGAAATGAATTTTAAACGAGCCTGTTAAACAATAAAAATTTTTGGCATCTAATTTATGTCCCTGCCATGCACGAATCGGATTCTCATCAGAATTGCTGATTATATAAAATCTTTCGATGTCTTCGAAGGTAAAGTCATTTACATACGAAATGCTTCCCCGATGATCTGAAAAATTCCCTCCCTGAATTACTTTTGGATTCATGCGCTTGCTTTCATATTATATTTATTCAACAAATAAAACTTTGATGAATAAATTATTACTAGTGGAACAATGACAATTGCAAACAAAGTTACATCTTCTACTTTCTGATAAAGAGATATGACCAAAAACGAAATGCCGCTTTGAACTATAGCATAATAAAAAGAAACAAGTCGGTGCTGTATCTTATATTCATTGCTTAAAACCTGATAAAGATGTAAACGGTGTGCCTCGAAAATATTCTGTTTTAGATATAAACGATGCAGAATCGTACAAACTGCATCTATTCCGTAAACTGCTAGAAACAATAGCCAGATTAAAGAATTAGTATTCAAAATAAGTTTCAAAACCAAATAAATAATCCAAAATGCAATAGCTATACTTCCTACATCTCCAGCAAAACATTTGGCTCTTTTTCTGTAATTAAAGAACAAAAACACCAAGCTTGCAATCATAGCATATTTTATGAAACTTCCATCAATAAAAAGCTGAATTTTTGTATTAACAAATAACAATGCTCCCATTACAGACAAAGTATATAAACCAGTTATCCCGTTTATACCATCCATAAAATTATAGGCATTAATTAAACCTATAGCAAGTATATAAGCCGTAATAATCTGCCAAACTGGTAAAACCTGAAAAATTCCAAGGTCAAAAAAAATCAATGAAATAGCCAGAAAATGGACTGATATTCTGATTTTATTTGACAAACTTTGAATATCATCCCAAAAACTAATCAGACTAACTAAGGTGATTCCAGTAAAAAACAAATAGTTATTTTGGAGATGTTGCACAAAATATATCAAAGAGGCAAACCAAAAAATGATTCCGCCTCCTCTTAGAGTAATCTCAGTATGTGAGCTTCTTAAATTTGGTTTATCAATGATATTATAACGGTCAGCAACTCTAAAGTAGAGAAGCATTAAAATCATTAATATAAGTCCCAGCAGTGTAAATTCCATTATCTATTTTAGCGAGATTACTCCCAATTTGTGTCTTTTATTTCGTCATAAACTTTTTGAATGCCTTCTTCTAAAGAAGTTTTAGCTTTCCAGCCAAAACTATGAAGTTTAGAAACATCCATAAGCTTACGTGGTGTACCGTCTGGCTTAGTTGTATCTGTTACAATTTCACCTTCAAATCCAACAACTTTTTTAACCAGAATAGCCAAATCTAAAATAGAGATATCTTCTCCTACTCCGATATTTACTAGCCCTTGTTCATTATAATTTTTCATTAAATAAACACAAGCTTCAGCTAAATCATCGGCATGCAAAAATTCTCTTTTCGGACTTCCTGTACCCCAAATTGTCACAGAGTCATCTCCATTTTTTTTAGCTGTAATAAACTTTCGCAACATCGCTGGCAATACATGAGAATTTTTTAAATCGTAATTATCATTTGGCCCATACAAATTGGTAGGCATTACTGAAATAAAATTACAACCAAACTGATCTCTGTAAGCGTCGCACATTTTTATACCTGCAATTTTTGCTATTGCGTAAGGTTCGTTTGTTGGCTCCAATTCTCCTGTAAGCATATATTCTTCCTTTAATGGCTGAGGAGCCATTTTTGGGTAAATACAAGAAGAGCCCAAAAACATTAATTTTTTTACTTCATTTAAATAAGCCTGATGAATAACATTATTTTGAATCATCAGATTTTCGTAAATAAAATCTCCTTTATAAGTATTGTTGGCAATGATACCTCCTACTTTTGCAGCTGCTAAAAAAACATAATCTGGTTTTTCTTTTTCAAAAAAATCTGCAACTGCCTGCTGATTTCTCAAATCTAATTCTGACGAAGTTTTCAAAACAAAATTTGTAAACCCTTCAGCTTTTAATTGTCTCAAAATAGCCGACCCGACCATACCGCGGTGCCCTGCTATATATATTTTATCTGTCTTGTTCATAATATGAAATTTCTAAATAATAAAAATAATAATGCCTTACCGTTAATTAATATCTAACAGCTGACCTCACTTCTTTTATCATTTTTTCTTTCTGTACATACTGAAGATCAGACGCTATCATCTCCTTAACCAATCCAGCTAAATCATATTTCGGCACCCATCCCAATTTAGTTTTAGATTTAGTAGGGTCTCCAATAAGCAAATCTACTTCTGTAGGGCGGAAATATTCAGGATCAACAGCAATAATCTGTTTCCCCACTTCAATTTGATAAGCCGGATTACTGCAAGAAGCAACATAACCTTTTTCATTTACTCCTTCGCCCTTAAACTCAATTTCAATACCAAGCTCAGCAAATGACATTCTTACAAAGTCACGTACATAAGTAGTTTCTCCCATTGCAATAACATAATCTTCAGCAACATCTTGCTGCAATATACGCCACATAGCTTCCACATAATCTTTAGCATGCCCCCAGTCGCGCTGTGCGTCTAGGTTTCCTAAATATAAGCATTCTTGTTCACCTAAAGCAATTGCAGCGGCAGCCATTGTGATTTTACGAGTTACAAAGGTTTCGCCTCGACGTGGCGATTCATGGTTGAATAAAATTCCGTTACATGCATACATGTTGTATGCCTCACGATAATTTTTAGTAATCCAAAAACCGTAAATTTTTGCTACTCCATAGGGAGAACGTGGATAAAAAGGTGAATTCTCATCATAAAATCCTTTTTCATTTTTATTTTCAGCCAAACCACCATACAATTCAGAAGTTGATGCTTGATAAATACGCGTTTTCTTTTCCAGCCCTAAAATACGTACGGCCTCTAAAATTCTAAGTGTACCAATACCATCAACATTAGCAACATATTCTGGAGAGTCAAATGATACTTTTACGTGACTCATTGCTCCTAAATTATAAATCTCATCAGGTTGCACTTCTTGAATTATTCTAATAACGTTCGTAGAATCTGTCAAGTCCCCATAGTGCAGCTTAAAATTCACATGAGCTTCGTGTTGATCTTGATAAATGTGGTCTATACGCTGTGTATTAAAAGAAGAAGCTCTTCTTTTTACACCATGAACCATATATCCTTTTTCTAATAATAATTCTGCTAAATATGATCCATCTTGACCTGTGATTCCTGTTATAAGTGCTGTTTTCATTTTGTTTTTTTATTTTTTCTGTTTTTTGAATGATATAAATGTTCTTTTTAAGCCTTCTTCAGCTGAGACTGGAAGAGGTTTTCCAATTGCCGCAACAATTTTCCTATTACTTACAACGTAATCATCCGTTAGTTTTTTTAACCTTTCTGTGTTTAATGGTAAATGTAAAACATCGCCCAATTTAGACAGAAAAACTATAACCTTTTGTGGTAATCTTAATATAATACTTTTTTTACCAAGAGTTTTCCCTAAACATTTTATTAATTCATTCGTAGATAAGGATTTATTATCTGCCACTTGATAAATACCAGAAGGTATTGAATCATTTGCTAAAAGCTCTTTTACTACGAAACATAAATTTTCGATACTTAAAAATGATCTCTGATTTTCAAAAGCACCTAATGGCCAAGGAATTTTCTTTTCAATTATTTGGTACAGTAAATTAAGATTTCCTTTATTTCCTGGTCCATGAATCATACAAGGTCTAAGGATATAAATTCGTTTTCCTTCTGGTATTTCTTTACTAAGAATATAATTCTCGGCCTTATTTTTAGAAATTCCATAATGAGTTTTAGGATCAGGAACGGTTTCTTCATATAAAACTTCCCTTACTTCATCAGCAACTGCCTTTACTGTACTCATAAAAATAAAAACTTTAGCCTCTGAATCTAAAAAAGCATCAAACAATTGTTTTGTTAGCTCATAGTTTGCTTCATAATAATCAATAGGAGCAGATACTTTTTTTATATCATGAGCTTTACCTGCTAAATGAATTAAAACATCTGATTTAATACTAATTTTTTGATTAGGTAAATAACGAACACTAAGTGGCTTGATTACATAAGCTTTTTTTAGATAATTTTGAAGATTTAAACCTACAAAACCAGATATTCCTGTGACAATCACACGTTGTTGATTTGTTAGAATGACTGTCATTTATCTTGCAATTTTATAATAAACAAATTTAAACATAAAAAAGGGTAATAATCTAATTGGTATTTTTAAGAAAACAACTTTGAAGAAATCATAGTGATTAAAAAAACCAATCTTTAAAAATTTTTTATATAAATGAAATTCATTTTTTGCATACTTAAATCCCCATCTTCTTTTTATTGCATCGGATCTGTTCTCTCCTAGTCTAAACCATAAAATTTCATCTTCTAGGTTTCCAAACTTAAATTTTTGCAAGTAAGCTCTAACAAAAAAATCATAATCTTCAGGAAATATTGAAGAGTCGTATCCTCTTAAAACATCGAATACCTCTTTTTTAAATAGTATAGTTGGGTGTGAAAATGGAGATCTAAACTTAAGTAACTTAATCATTTCAGAATGCTCAAGAGGAACAATTCTTTTTGATATTACATCATCGACGTTCTTACCAAATTCTATAATTTGTCCACCAACAATATCCAAGTCAAGTTCATTTAAAGCTTTTATCTGTTTTTCAAATCTATCTTTAAAACAAATATCATCTGAGTCCATTCTAGCAATATATTGATGTTTTGTTTCTTTAATTCCAACATTCAGAGCATTTGCAAGCCCTTTATTCTCTTCCAATCTAATTATCTTTATTATTCTATTATTGGAAAAATCTTCAAGCACTTTGTTTATTTCTGTACTTACCTGACCATCAACAACTATAACTATTTCTGCAGGTAAGTATGTTTGCTGTAATAAACTCGTCAAAGCATCTCTGAAATGATTTGAATTGTCGTTTTTATAAACAGACATAACTACACTTATTTGAAACTCTTTCATTTATCCTATTAACTTATAAATTCCAGTTTTTATAAGCCTCACAAAATATTTAAAAAGAGAAAAAGAACAAATAAAAACAAACTTCAAACCACCAATCATATTCATTTTATACAGATCATAGTAAGTAAGAAGCTCTCCTTTTTCCATTGCAAATAAATCAACTGATAAACCTGAAACCCCATAACGTCTTTTACCTTCCTGATTATTTGATAAAACTGAGTTTATATATACGCATTTGTAATTGTAACAAATTTGCAACCATAATTTAAAATCTTCAGAATACTTTTTTGAAATATCAAATTTGAATATGTTAAAAATTTCTTTCTTTAAAATTACTGCAGGCGTTGCAAAATAATTTTTAAGCAATAATTGATTAAAAGATATTATCTTAAAATCTAAATTACTATTAATTCTTTTTTTATCATGCCCTGCTCCACATAAAGCAATAGAAGGGTCTTCTGTAAAATACTTCATTTGCAGTTCTAATTTATTTTCAACACTCCATTCATCATCAGAATCTAAAAAAGCTATGTATTCTCCATTTGAAATCTCAATACCTTTATTTCTAGCTACAGAAGGACCTTGATTAATTTGTTTATGTAAAGTAATTTTATCTGCATAAGTCATAGGCAGTGAAGTCATAAAGTCTTCAACAACCCCAACTGTTCGATCCTTAGATCCATCATCAACAATTATCACTTCCCAAGTTTTATATGTTTGAAGAATAACTGACTTAATTGCTCTTACAATAGTTTTCTCAGAATTGTAAGCTGGAATAATTACTGAAACCATTTATTATATTTTAATATGTTATTGGGTAAGTCTTTTTAAAACGATTAAAATTAAAATTATTTAAATCCTGAAATTGTTGGGTTTGAAATTTAGAAATTAAAAGATAGTTTTATAAGGCACATAAAAATCATAATAAAGATTAATTGTGGTATATAATTTTAATACAAAATATCCTGTGAAGCATAAAAACAAAAATAATTTTTCATAAATATTATTTGCGTATTTAAGTATGAAAGCTATAAGAATTATTAGTGTTAAATCATATACTGCAGCTAATCTTGCTAATACAATTGAAATAGAAACTGTTGAAAAATACAGCACCATTCCGAACCAATACAAATTCAAAAACCCCCTGTATTCTTTATTCTTAAATTCAATTTTTTTTAACATATACAAAGACACAAAAAATATAAACCCTTTATTTAGTACTGCTCTAATAACAAGCATTTCTTTAGAAACTTCCATCCCGTAAGTTGCATCAGAATCTGCAAAATAAACATCTACTTTTTGCTGAAAAATACCTCCTAATGTTTCTCCAAGTTTTCCAATAATTATTCCAACAACAAATGAAAAAACAACACTTAACCCTATTATTAGAAGCATTCGAGAGACGCTAATTTTAGCCTTATACACCCACCAAGCAAAAATAAAAACAATGGATGTTCTGTGAAATAACATTGCTAATAAAATAAAGAAACAAAAATAATAGAGCTTTTTTTCTTGTATGAATCTTATAGCATAAAACATTAGGACTGTTGCAACAGTTTGCCTTACAAAAAAAACATTCCCTAATGAGATACACCATAACAACCAAAGTGAGGTAAGAGGATAACAACTAAAATTATAAATTGCTTTTGTCTGAAAACTAAAAAGAATTGTTCCTAATATAAATAGTAATACGCTGTAGTTATCGAAAGTAATTTTTACGAACTCATTTAAACGTGCAAAACCCCATTCAAATTCACTTTCACCAAACCATCCTGTTATTTTATTAAAAAAAAATTCGTAGGTAATCCAATCTGTTCCTGTCTCCCATCTAATAAATGAAAGTATATATAAGAATAACGACAGAAATAAAAATATTGGAAGTATTGCTGTTTTCTTTGCACCCCAAATTTCTAAAAAAGCAAAAATTCCAAAAAAAATAAAAATTCCAAAGTAAATCCCCATTCCTAATTTTCACTTTTTATAAATTTAATTTTCTCAAATTCCTTTAATGTCTGTCTAGAAATTGACTCAGGTGAAAAATTATTTTTTATTTGCTCAAAATTGAAATTATCTTTTATTTTACCAGAAGCAATTTTTTCAACTGTATTTACCATCTCATCGATTGTATCAAAAAGATATCCAAAAGCACCAAATTTGTTAAATAGATATTCGAAATAATCATTCTTCAATGCTATAATTGGTTTTTCCATTTTTATAGCATCCATTATCGCTCCGCTAGCAGTAATTTTATAACTGTCTTGAGAATAAAAGAAAAGGATAAAATCTAGCTCATTTATCTTAGCATCATAAGTTTCACGGCTAATTATTGCACCATTCTGCAATAAGTAGAGAATATTTCTCTTTTTTAACTCTTCAATGTCGATTTCTATTTTACCAACAGCAGAAACATTAACAAAATCTCTGACTAGGGGACTTAATAAATCAACAAAATGCAGTAAAGAATCAACTCCTTTAGCTCTATTTAGAACACCTACTGTACCTAAATTCAGTTTATTGAGCTTGTCTGTTTTATTAAGCTGTTTAAACTTGCCATCAAAGAGATATGGATGGTCAATTGAGATAAAATTTTCAATTTTATCCTCATTTATAATAGATTTTATATTGCTCTCAATTTTATCGCCAAAAACTACAAAATATACATTATCAGCTATCTTAACTTTTTGATTAGTAAAAAAATTATTCAACATGTTGTAAAGAGCTCTAGCAAGAAAACCACTATGTTCGTTCGCCCCCAATAAACCTTCCATTTCTCCATGACAAAATATTACAACCTTTTTTTTAAAAAATCTATTTAAAAAATTCAATATTCTTAAAGAAAAAATATTGTTAAATGGAAAAATCAATACTGCGTCTTTTGGAACAAGGAGCAAAAATCTTATATTTTGTAAGGCACTTGTTAAATATCTAATTATCCAGTTTATTTTATTAGATCCAGCAACAACAAATAATTTTCGATACTCTACATTTTGCAAATTACGGTTCTTTATTAGTTTCAAAGAATTCTTCCAAGAACTTTTACTGGTGCAACATTCTACATTGTCAAATAATAAATTGCATATTACTATTAAAGAAGAATTAAACTGTTCATGCATTCCCTCGGTACTGAAAGAATCTATATAATAAACTTTTGACATTTTTTATTTTTAAAAATATAACTTCTTTAACTTTCATTAATTTTATTTAAGAACAAGTACTTAGCTAAACAGCTCAACCAGAATAATTTAAAATTAAAAATATACTTAATGATAAAAACGAGTCTATTGAGTTATTTGCCAAGTAAAATAAGCTCAAGCAATAAAATAATATCAGTTATTTATGTGTCTATGAAGGTAAAATCCTAGTAAGAATCTTTATCATGAAATATTGAAAAACAAAGGGTGATTTCAAGAAAAAATATTTTAATTTTAGTTTAATACTTTTGCATTCGAAGTCAATAGGTTCTAAGATAATTTTACTAAATTCACTAAATGTTAAAATTGAAGATCTAACTGCTCTAATTTTTATACCAATTATAAAATTTATCAAGAATGTGTTTGCTAGTAGATTCTTGTCTTTATTTTTTAGAATAATATCTTTTTTTATTTCGCTGTAAATTTCTTCCAAATTTTTTAAATTACGATTGGTAAAATTTGAATTAAGACTATCTTCTTGAATAAAATAGAGATAAGTCGATTTTTCAATTATTCTTACAGATTGTGCCAACATACAGCATTGATATGTCCATAATATATCTTCATGAACTAATCTTGGCTTGAAAAAGAGTTCATTACTAATTATAAATTCTTTTTTAACAAGCTTGTTACAAGCCATATCATATATTTTACCTTTAAAATATGCCTCTGCAACTGCTTCTTGTTCAAATTTATTTTCAACATTAGGAAAATAAGGAGATCTATCTCCTTTTAAAAATCCCCCCACAACAAAATCTTCATCTTTACAGTTTTGAACCAAAAATTCAATACAATCTATTGTAATTTCGTCATCACTATCTAAAAAATAAATGTAATCACCACTTGCAATTTTTATCGCTGTATTTCTAGCAACAGATAATCCCTCATTTTCAAAATGAGTCATGATCTTAACTCTTTTCTCATCTGGTCTTGACAACAGTATGTCGTCAACAATTTTCATTGAATTATCAAGAGTACAATCATTAACCAAAATAATTTCAATATTATTATAACTTTGATTTAGTACAGAAAACAAGCAACGTTTTATATGTTGCTCCACATTATATATAGGAATTATTACACTTACTAACATAAAGTTAAATATGGAATGATGTTTTAAAAAAATTAGCAGATAAGAGACTTAGTTTTTATTTGCCATTAGATGTTTGGAATAAAACTTAATTAGCGAAGTATGACATATAACAAATTTAAGAAGCCCTTTAAGTCCAGAATTAATTAAAAATTTCGAATGATATTTTGCTCTTTCAAAATGCCCCTCTCTAACAAAAACAACTGTTAAAAGATTATGATGAATCTGCTCTAACCTCTGAAAATCAACACCTTTAACAGGATATTTTTCTATATAATATTTCTTTATATTTAATACTGAATTTTCAAACTTTTCTGTCTTTCTAAAATCGGTCTTATTATTGCTTATTGATCCTTCTGCAATCGTATAACTCAATGTTTCAATTGGGATGTATTTAAACTTTGAATGCTGAATCATTTCTAACCACATTGGATAATCTTCCATTAAAAATCCAAGTGATCTAAATTTATCAAAATTTATATGATTTAAGTACAAATCCTTTCTAAAAACGACAGTTCCTGCTGAAATAAAATTTTCTGTAATTAAACTTTTATACATATTATCCTCAATAAAAATAGGCTTAGAACTAGAAAAAACTGCACCACCATTTATTATATCCACATTAACTATTCTAAAGTCAGTAAAACTTAAACCATAATCTTTATTTTTTTCTAAAAAATCAACTTGTAACTGTATTTTATTTGGATTATGCCACCAATCATCTCCAGAACAAATCCCAACATATTTCCCATTGCATTTATCTAAGCAATCAAAATAATTTTTCAATACCCCTTTATTAGGCTCTTTGGTCATTAAACGAATAATATTTGGATATTTTTCAGCATATTCCTCACAAATTAATCTTGTATTGTCATTTGGAGAAGCATCCTCGCCAATAATTATTTCAAATGTATATTCGGTCTGTTGCATCAATACGCTATCAATTGCTCGAGCAATAGTTTGTTCTTGGTTATAACAAAGAACAATAACCGAAAGATCAAGTCTTTTCTCCATTTTTAATTTCTAATAATTTTCAAAAAGATTATTTTTTTTTAATCTTTACTCTCTATTATCTTCTTAACTTAAATTATTCTCCTTTTTTTATTTTTTTTAATATTTGAAAAAAAGTTATTTCTTAATAAATTTAGATCGCAAAATGCTCATAAAACTAATTCTTTTGTCAAGCTCGGAAAAACTAAAAAAAGATAAAATTATCAATCCAATAGTTCCTAATGCATATTTTAAAAAGACGTTACCAACTGTACTTACAATAAAAAAAGCGCTTACACATCCAAGGCCTAAAATTAGCGTCAGTTTGATACTTGACGATTCAAACTTAAATTGATACCTTCTATATACAACGACACTTACAATAAAAAGATATATTAGGTATATAATTATAAAGGAATATCCTAGTCCTTTTAATCCAAAATAATAATAGAAAATAATGTTAAGACTCAGTTGTAGAAAATTTCCAAAAACTCCTTCCATCCAAAAAAAAACTTTTTTATCTCCTTTTGCGAAAGAAATGTACCCCAGAGGATAGGAAGCTGCTTTAAAAAAAGCTCCAAGTGCCATTGCATTTAATAAAGGAACTATCATCAAGAATTTAGAGGTTAATAAAATCTTGACAGCAAGTGAAGAGAAGATCATAAATCCTGTAACTATAGGAGCTACTAAGAGTAAAACAATTTCTATTTGATTATTAACCAATTCATTTGTTTTTAGCTTATCATCAGAAATTGCTGCTAATCTTGGAAGGTAATCAATTGACATGGCTGTGAATACAAGTCCTACATATTGATTTGTCATGGAGTTAGCAGATTGAAAAAATCCTACATCTCCAATACCTCCAGTTCTCGTTATAAATATATTTAACAGATATGTAGAAAACGTACCAAGCAATACAGCAATCATTAATACAATCCCTAAGCTAATCATACGCTTTGAAGAATTGTTGAAATCAATAATATTTAATTTATTAAAAGAAAAATTAAAGTTATCTTTATTTAAATAAATATTAACTGCTAAAGTGCCTAATGATAGAGCTAACATAGCGGGTACAATTCCATAAATACCTTTATAATAATAAAATGGAAGTCCTATTAAAAGTCCAAAAACAGCACCTATTACACTTCCTAAGGCTACTTTTTTAAACTTTTTTCTTCCTTGTAATATTGAAAGTTCTCCATTAGCCATTGTAGTAAGAAAAATAAAAATACTCAGCAATCTAAATTCAAAAATATAGTTATCGTTTCCGAAAGTAAATTGGCTAAACTGTCCTGCAAATAACAAACATATTAGCAATCCAACAAATCCCAGAACAAAAATTAACACCCTTATATTTAACAAAATACCAGACATTTTTTTATCTTGTTCTGCTTCTGCCTGCGAAATATCTTTTACTGCAGTTAAATTAACCCCACATGAACTAAACTGTTGAATCATATTTGTCGTGTTTGTTAATAAAGCTGAAACTCCCATTCCAGCAGGGCCTAAAAATATAGCAATAACTTTCCCTCTAATAAGATTAACTAAAATAGTAAACAATTGTGTTCCTCCAAAAATGGCTGAACTTTTAATAATGGATTTGTAATTATTGTTTTTAGATTGTTGCATTTATCTTAATGAAAGAATAATCAATTTCTATCAATGAAGTTATACTTTTTAATTTCAGCTTCTGAAACTTCAAGCCCCATAAACTCCTTATAATCGATTCTTTTATTCTCGTTCCATAAATCTAATAATTCATCTAATGAAAAATGTCCTAATATATTATTATATCCTTCAGTTTGTGTCAGATTAGTATGAATGCAGGGTGTTGCGACATTTTCAAGACAGATACCATCACGCATACTGAAATAAGGTAAAAATTTTTGTAAGTTATGTTCTAAAGAATTAGGAGCTTTGAAATGGGTAGCTTTCATCATAGCAAGAATTTCTAAACGTGAAAACATATAGCCAGAAACCCCTATTGGATATGTCCAGTCAGAAAACTCTTTGATTTCATCCCATTTAAAACTGTACATATTATCTGAAATCTTATTGAAAGACGGAACTGCAATTTTTTTTGCAAGAACTGTACTATAATTTAAATCTTTTCCTCTAGATAAGCTTAAAATATTTTGCAAAGGATCAATCTCCTCAAACCATTTGTAATCTAATTTTTGTGAAAAGAGCATATCATCTACATAAAAAAAGACTCTATCTTCGAAAGATTTTTCTAAAGCTCCAATAATATCTTCTCTGAAATTAGATTCTTTAATAAATTCTACAGGTAAATCAGAGTAAAATTCACTTAAGTCATCATAAGATTTCTTATGAGCTTCGGTACTGGTGCAAAAAAGCACTTTAATTGGAGAATAATTCTCAACGTTTTCAAAATAACTTGCAAGAAAACCATCTAGTTGCATTGCTCGGTCTTTTGAAAAAATTACAGAAACAATATTTTTATTATCAGACTTAAATACTGTCTTCATTTGATTATAAAGATTAATTTTGGGATCTTCTCCAACGGTTTTTCTTTCAAAACCTTTTTTATCCAAAAAATTTAGTATTCTATCCTTGACAAATTTCTTCATGAAAATTTTTTTTAGAACTGATTAATTATTTGTACTACGAATTCTACATCTTCCATACTCATAACAGGACTCATAGGCAAACTCAAAACTTCTTTGTGTATATTTTCCGTAATAGGCAAAGAAATATGAGACAAATTAGAGTAACACTCTTGTTTATATAGAGGAATTGGATAATGGATCAAAGTCTGAATTCCTTTTTCTTGCAAATAAAGCTGTAATTCGTCTCTTTGGGGTGTACGTATAACATAAAGGTGCCAAACATGCTCTCCTACTTCACCTAAAGATGGTAGGATTATTTTATCATTATTTATATTAGAATTGTAATATTCAGCAATTTCTTGACGAAGATTTAGTTCATTTTCAACATATGGTAATTTTACAGTCAAAAAAGCTGCCTGAATTTCATCCATGCGACTATTTAAACCTTGGTATTGATTTACATATTTTTGAGCTGAACCATAATTTGACAAAGCACGAATTGCTGTAGCCAATTCTGCATCTTTTGTAGTAATAGCCCCAGAATCTCCTAATGCTCCTAAATTTTTTCCAGGATAAAAACTAAAACCCGCCGCATCACCTAAGTTACCAGTTTTAATTCCATTCCAGCGTGCTCCTATTGCCTGAGCATTATCCTCAATTACTTTTAAGTTATGCTTTTTTGCGACAGTTTCAAGTTCATTACTCCAACAAACACGACCATAAAGGTGAACAACCATAATAGCTTTTGTTTTAGGCGTTACTTTACTCTCAATTAATCTAAAATCTAAATTAAAAGTATTTAAGTCTGGCTCAACCAAAACAGGAACTAATTTATTATCTGTAATTGCTAATACTGAGGCTATATATGTATTAGCAGGAACAATCACTTCATCACCCTCTTTCATAAAACCTAATTCTATATAAGCTTTAAAAATAAGTCGCAAGGCATCTAAACCATTAGCAACAGCTATTACATTGCCTCCTTCTTGAAATTCTAGTAATTTACTTTCAAATTTCTTTACTTTATCTCCTAATAAATACCAGCCACTGTCAATTACTTCAGCTGCTATCGCTTTGAGATCTTTAGCATATTGCCCATTTATTTTTTGTAAATCTAAAAATTTAATCATTATTTTTAATTTATAAAGTTTTCATCAACAATCATCACCTGCTCCAATTAAATAATCTCGTAGAGATTTATTACAAATTATTCTAAATTTTATTATAAGTTAGTTTCAACTATAGTCTTAGTATTAGAATTTTAACAGTGTTACATCTGAAACAATCACATCTGGCGAATAAGTAAGTAATTGTTCATTGGATAGAAATCCTGTCAGAACTGCACAAGTACGAATTCCGAGATTTTTTCCGGTTTCAACATCTTTTCCTGTATCACCAACAATCCAATCATTTTCATTCATTGCACATCTATTTCTAATAAGCTCTTCTTTGTCCGTCTTCTGAAGTGTAACTAAAATATCATTAAAAATGCCCTTCAATCCTAAATTTTCAATCTGATTAATTACTACATCTTCATACTGTCTAGCCGTTACAAGATATAATTCATTCTCTGATTTTAAAAATTCCAAAAATGTTTTTACTCCATTAAAAAGTTTATCATAAGCTAACCATTCGGCACTTTCTATTAGTTCCATCCATTCAGTATTAAATTTTAATACCTCATCATCTTTGTATCCAAAATACTTAATGAGTATTTCTTTATGTGGAATTTTATCTTTTTTTAGTTTCCAATACTCTTCAAAAGTTAGCTTAGAAGTTGGAACGAGAAATTGAAAAAGATGATATAGCCTTGGTTTTGAATCAAGCAATGTACCATCTAAATCGAAAAATATTTTCATGCTTTTATTTTTTTCATATAATTAAATTCACTTCTTAATCCTTCAATAAAATTAATTTCTTTACTAAGTAGATATTTTTTCATCTTGGAATTATCAAAAATAAAATCCCTCCTAATATTATCATTTGTTGTTTTTACAAAATCAATATCAACTTTTGAATTTGCTATTTTGATTAATTGTCTTGCTAAATTTTCTATACTGATCTGATTCTCGCTAACTATATTTATAGGTCCATTAAAAAAAGTTAAATCCATTGATTTTACTATTGCATTTACTACATCGTCAATAAAGATAAATGAACGTATATCTTTTCCTGAACCAATAATCTGAATAGGTTCATTATTTAAAATTTTCATAATCATGACTGGTATTGCCTTTAGGTATTTTTCTTCACCAGGGCCATAAACATGCCCAATTCTCAAAATTTGATGCAATACATTCTGTTGATTTGCCCAAGAAGTAATCATTTTTTCACAATAAACTTTAGAATGTCCATACAATGAAATTGGATTAACCACTGAATTCTCATTGATAATATCACTAACCGCGTAAACGTCAAGAGTGCTTAAAAAAATAAATCGTTTTAAATTTGGAAATCCTAATTTTAAAAGAGCTTCTGTATTGATTATATTGCTATTACATTTAAAATACTCATTTGCCTCAGTTGATTGTTTAGGAGTAAATGCTCCTGCATGAATTATGGTATCAATATTCTCAAAATCAGAACGAAGAAAAGAATCTGGGCTAACATTATAATTATTATGTAATAAATACCTGCATTTTTCAATTGGGCTGGATGTTAGAGCTAGAATATTATCAGCTCCATATTTATCTATGAGTTTATCTAATAAAACAGCCCCAATAAAACCTGAAGTTCCAGTCAATAATATCATTATAGATTAATTATTTCTTTTCTAATCTGTTCATTATTGAAAATTCTAGGTATTGTATCCATGCCTCTAAGCCAAAGCAGGCCATCTGGCAAAGGGTTTATGATTTTATTTAGATCTGGTTTTTCACCATATAATGCTAAATCTTTAAAAATTTCGGGCATATTCAATCCTGCTTCAGTAAAAAATAATACCGTAGTAAAAAACCTCGAAATATTAATCTCTGTAGGATTCGGAAAACCATCTTTATCATAGGCCATATCAACTCCAAAAATCCCGTGAGGCTTATCTGAAACTGCCTTTACAGTATTAATGGCAACTTCATCAACAATTTTATCCGAAAAAGTTTGACCTACCTTTGTAACACCAGTAACACCAGATACGGTTCTATTTCCATGTGTCCATCCTTTTCTAATTCTTGTTTGAGCTACAATTAGTTCACCCTCATGCCATATCGATAACCAAGTAACAGTTTCTGGCGTTAACAGTTCTGCTGCAATAAAATCTCCCCATCCATTATAACGCTCAATCCATCCTTTTGCAAAAGTAAAATCATTTGTTGGTAAAGCTCCTTTTCCACCACCACCGATCGAAGAAGCTCTTAACCAAATTTTACCTTCTTCATCTCCTAGTTCTTCGAAAGCTCTTAAAAGATTTTCCTCATTATTTAAAAGTATATTGGTAGGCACCTTAACATTGGCTTCTTTCAATTTTAAATAAGTTTTATACTTATGCACGCATGTATCAATAACATCATGATCTGGCATAAATGTTTTCGTGCCTGTAGCATGAATTTGTTCTCGATATTGAGAAGCATAAAAGACTTCTAAATCATTTTGAAAATGAATTAAATCTGGTTTTTCAGTATTAAGAATTCCTAATAATGATTCTAAATATTCTGGAGAATCAGCATATGGAAGTGCATATTTTTTTTTCGCACTAGATAAAACTAAATCAGTTGGATCACTTCCCATTCCAATAATTTCTTCCCCTTTTTTACTACGTAAAAGTGAATTTATCACACCTTCTGATGGGGCCCCACCAGCTCCACCAATTAATATTTTTTTCATAATTTTTTAAAATTTAAAAATTCTTTGTAATCTCTTAAATAATCCTTTTCAGAATAAATCTGTGAAGCTAAAACCATACAAATGGATCCACTCGAAAAATTCTTGATTTCTCTCCATATTCCAGGCTTAATATATAATGCTTTTGAAGGGTCATTTAAAAAAACTTCTTTTTGATTTTCTCCATCATCAAGAACAAAAGTAAATGATCCACTTGCCGCAACAATAAATTGCTCTAGCTCATAATGTCCATGTCCTCCACGCTCAGACCCCATGGGAACATCATACAAATAATAAATTCTTTTAATATCAAAAGGAACGTTTTTATTATTCTCTAAAACTGTAATATTACCTGCATCGCTATGCACTTTTGATAAATCAACAATTTTACAATCTGAAACACTATACATCTTTTAATTTTTTAAGTTCCTCAAAATCTCTAATATAATCCTCGTTGGAAAAAAATTCACTAGAAATATGTAATGCTAAGGAATTTGTAGAAAAATTTTCAATATGCCTCCATGTCTTTGCAGGCAAATATAATCCGTAGTAGCTTCTATTTAATGAATACTTTTGAGTTGTGCCATCTAAATTTGCTGTAACTACATCAAAACTTCCGCTAAGAGCTATAATAATTTCTTCTTGAATTTTATAGGCATGCCCTCCTCTTACCTCTCCACCTGGAACATCATAAGTCCAAAAAGTTCTTTTTATTTCAAAAGGGATTTGAGAAGGATATTCTAAAAAAGTTAAATTACCTCTTGGATCATGAACTTTTGGAAAATTGATAATATATGGTTTCATTTATTAACTAATTATGTAACTAAATAATGCCTCTTTCAAACTTTTGCTTCAAATCGAGTTGTTAAGAACTCAAATAAAAAGCAATAAATTAATGATGATACTATATCAAATCTTTTATAAATCGTCTAACAATCAAATACAAAACAGTTAAGAAACCAGCTAAGATTCCACCTATCATCAATCCCTTTGCTTTACCCAAACGTTCTTTTGGCAATGGCAAGATAGGGTGATCAATAACCTGAATTAGAGGTGTTTCTTTACGTAAGGTAACTTTTGCAAGTTCAGTCTGTTTTACCAATTCTGTTAAAATTGCTGTATTAGCTTGAACATCTACTTGCCTACGAGAGGATGGTGCACGACGGACATTCAAAGCGGGATTTAACATAAAAGTGTTATCATTGGCAACTGCAACTCCTGTAATAGCACTATTAAGTTCTCCACGTATAGAATCGCTTTGACGTTTCAATATCTCCATATTTATTCGAGCTTTTTTACTTTTTGTATCAACGTAAAATTTGCCCACTTGTTTAGCTAGTGCTTCACAAAAATATAGCGAAAACAATTCATTATTTGAAGCTACATCTATCGAAATAACTGCTATTTTTTTATCTTTTTGACCAACCGCCAAAGATCCCTGAGATAAATTTTGATAGATGACTCCCAGAATACTGTCATGAACACGCGTAAAATAACTTCGGTCTGTTCCAGGTAAAAACTGTATATTTTTAAATTTAGGATCTTTATTCCAGCTTTGACGTAATTTGTTATTTCGAATATACATTTCAGCTAATGAAATATCTTTCCCATCTATCTTAACTGGTGAAAGTAAAGTCTGCTCAACCATACTCCTTGACTTAAATAACTCAATAAGATTAGACCCCATAAAGACACTTCCGCCCCCGCCACCAATATCAATACCAAAAGAACTTGCTAATGAACCTAATCCAGCAGAAGAGCCATTGTCGTCTTCCAAAGCAAAAGATAAAGTAGCCTTGTATATTGGCTTTTTAAGAAACGAATACGTTAAGCCTATACCAGCTCCTATTATACCACTTAATATTATAATTTTCCACTGAGAGAGCAAATATGAGTACCATTCATTTAATTTTTGTATTAATTCTTTCAACGAAATTTCAGCGCTTTCATTTGGTATTTGATCCATTAAACTATTTATTAAAAATCGAAACAATTAACAATGCTAAACTAGCAAATGCAGTACCTAAACCTGCCCACTCTCCCGCACTCACCTTTCTTCTTTCTGGTTTCTCTGGAACAACTATTTGAGAGTCCGGTTCAACTTTTGGATAAGATTTTAAGAATAAGAATGAAGTCGTCACGTCGGCTTTCCCATTGGGGTAAATTATATACGCTTTTCTCTTCCATCCCTTACTATCAACACCACCAACAGCGTTTAGATAATATTTAAATCCTTTACCACTTCTGTAAGGAATCTCAGATGTAAGTAATACATTTCCTGTAACTTTTACTCCCTCATTATATACTGCAACTTCAATTTCATCTCCAGGAAATAAAGTCACATTTGAAAAATGATTTTTGTTTTTTACAATTTTTTCCCAGTTTACAGGAATAGTTGCGAACTTTAAATCTTCCTTTAATTTTTTGGCCAGTTTGCCTTTTAGGGTATCGTTCTTGTCTAAATTTAAATCAATCCTCTCTAATGTCTCAATTTGATCTTCCTTTATAGGTCTCTTGATTTTCATTCCATCAAGATTCGCGATAGAAGTTAAACCCCCAGCTCTCATTACAACATTATAAACTGTCTCTTTTTTATTCGCCAAAACATATTTTCCAGGATAACTTACAGCTCCACTAATAGTTACCATTTGAGGCTTTTCATAAACTGCAATTCTTCTGACATTAATTACATCGAATGGTTTTAAGATAAAATTTTTAACCTGCTCATTATTGTCTGCAGTGATTTCTAGCTCTATTAATTCGACTCTTTTTGGGTCTGCGTCATCGATTTCATCAGATTTTACCATTCTGGCAATCTCTACTCTTTTCGATGCTGAACCTGTCAAACCTCCGACTTGTACAACTAAATCATTTAAAGTTAAATTTTCATAAAACTCATATTCTCCCGGATTTTTGACTTCTCCATCAATTGTGACCTTATATTCTTCTCTAAAATCTAAAATAGAATAAACGGTAACAATATCCTCTCTCTTTAATTCGACATCAGCACTTAAATCTCCCGATAAGGCTGCTTCTAAATTTACATTTACAATCTCTGTAGTTAAATCGGTTTTTAAACGAATAATTCTTGCTCTTTTGCTATAAGCGTCTTCTTTTAAGCCTTCTGCTCTTGTAATAAGATCAGAAATTCGCATTCCTTCTGTAAATGAATAATAATCTGGTCTGAAGACTGCTCCCTCAATTTTAATACGATTTTCGAAGCGATTTAATATTCTAGTTACTCTAAAAACATCTCCTGATTGTGGTTGATAGGTTTTAAACTCACTTTCGTTTATATCATGAACTTTAAATTCTTTTCCTGTTTTCTGAACTACATTTACAGACGCTGTATAGGCAAACTCATTGAATCCGGAGGCAAAACCTAATAAATCGGCAAATGTTTCTCCTTTTTTCATTTCGAAAATCCCTGGACGTTTTACTTCTCCTTCAACAGTAACTCTCTGTGTGTAAGCAGGAATTCTAATAACATCATTCTCTTTTAAGCTGACATTATCTGACTGATCTCCTTTCACTAAAAATCTGTAGATGTCAATATTCCTATAAACTTTATTATTTCTAATCAATTCAATATTTCTATAACTTCCATTTTTACCTGGTCCTCCCGCTAAGTGTAAAGCATTATAAACTGTTGCTAAAGAAGATATAGAATAATTTCCCGGTTGCTTTCCTCCGACTACCGTAATTTTTATTGTTCTAATCTTACCTAAACTAACACTTACTTGTGACTGTCCAGATCTAACTGTGCTGTATACTCTTGCTATTGCAGCTTTTATTTTTTGTGTTGCCGCTTCTATTGTCATTCCAGATACAGCAATCTGCCCTACATATTCAATAGCTATTTTTCCTTCAACACTAACTGGAAGAGTTCCGTTATATTCCTGTACTCCATATATTGTAACTTGAAGTTCATCTCCCGGTCCCAGAATATAATTCATTGGAGTAGCCATTTTTAAATCCGGTTCAAAATTAAGAGTCGGATTATCAAACAGTTCGGACCCAAAAATAATAGCGTTTGCGGAGTCTTTTACTTTTACATTTTTGATTGCATCCTGTTTTCTACCAGAATCAGATTTTTTTTCAACTCTTTCAACATTTTCGGCTGGATTTGCATTTTTCTTTGCGTATTCGTTCAACTTAACCTTTAATTTGTTGAAATTTGCTTGACTCATACCTTTAGATAATACCATTGGCTCAACCTGATCAATTGTTGCATTATTGCTTTTTAGCTGTGCATTAATTTTGGCCAAATCATCATCTGATAAATAATCAACATTTACAGTGCTCAAGTCTTTAGACTTCATTATATCCTGTGCGTTAACACTTAAAGACGTCATAAATGCAAAAAGCAAGAAAAGAACGTAGGTTATTTTTTTCATATATTTATGAATATTGTTTTTGGTAGTATTCTTTATAGGTTCCAGAAGTTACATTTTCTAACCATTCTTTATTATTCAGATACCAATTAATTGTTTTCTCGAGCCCTTCCTCAAAAGTAACAGAAGGTTTCCACCCTAATGTTGCATTAATTTTAGATGCATCGATAGCATAACGTAAATCATGACCCGGTCTATCTTTTACATAAGTAATCAACTTCTCAGAATCACCAGCATTACGCCCTAATTTTTGATCCATTATTTTGCAAAGGAGTTTCACCAAATCAATATTTTTCCATTCGTTAAATCCTCCAATGTTGTAGGTTTCGTGATTTTTTCCTTCGTGGAAAACCAAATCTATAGCGATAGCATGATCTTCTACAAACAGCCAGTCACGAGTATAATTTCCATCTCCATACACAGGAAGAGGCTTATTATTAATAATATTATTGATGAATAATGGAATTAACTTTTCTGGAAAGTGAAAGGAACCATAATTATTAGAACAATTGGTTAAAACATATGGCAATCCATACGTTTCTCCGTAAGCTCTAACAAAATGGTCCGAACTAGCTTTTGAAGCAGAATAAGGCGAATTTGGGTCATATGGGGTAGTTTCTGTAAACAAACCTTCAGCTCCTAGCGAACCATAAACTTCATCTGTACTGATATGGTAAAATCTTTTTCCTTCAAAGTTGTTCTTCCACTGATTTTTTGCAGCATTTAACAAATTCATTGTTCCGATGACATTTGTTTTTACGAATGCCAAAGGATCTTTAATTGAACGATCAACATGTGATTCAGCCGCTAGATGTAAAACACCATCAAAATTATGAATAGAAAAAAGTTCATTAATAAAAGTTTCATCAACAATGTCCCCTTTTATAAAAGTATAGTTTGACTTGTTTTCTATATCTTTAATATTTTCTAAATTCCCAGCATAAGTTAGAGCGTCTAGATTAAAAATCTGATATTCGGGATATTTATTTACAAAACGTCTAACAACGTGAGACCCTATAAAACCTGCTCCTCCTGTTATTAAAATTTTTTTCATTAATTTAACAATTCTGAATTTATCTTTTCTAATTCACTATAGATGTCTTTTACATCCTGTGAATTCTCTTTTTGCAAAATTAAATTAGCTGTATCTGTATAAACAAAGATGGTATTTTTAACTCCTAAAAAGGTTGTGTGCTTATCACATCCTATTACCATATTGCCATTCGCATCAACGGGATGTCCTTTAGCTACTAAATAATCATAAACCGATTCGAAGGAACCTAAATCTGACCAAGAAAATGATGCTGGAACCACTTTGATTTTCTTACTTCTTTCCATTACAGCATAGTCAATACTTATTGATGGAATTTCCATAGATAAAGCCAAATCTAGAAAGCCGTCTTTTGCTGCTTCCCAAACTGCTTTTGATTTTTCATAAACATCAGGCTGGAATTGTTTTAATTCAGCTAGAAGAACTCCGGCCTTAAAACAAAACATTCCGCTATTCCATAAAAAATTACCTCTTGCTATAAATTCTTTTGCTGTGGTTTCATTTGGTTTTTCGCGAAATGAAATTACTTTATCACCCTTAGCTTCAATATATCCATAACCAGTTTCGGGTTTTGTAGGTATAACTCCAAAAGTTACAATAAAACCTTCTTTTGCTTTTGTGATAGCTTCATTGATTGCATTGTTGTAATTATCCATTAAATCAATTATATGATCCGAAGGTGTAATAATCAAAATGTCGTCTGGTTTGGCCGCTAAGGCCGCAAATGCAATTGCCGCAGCTGTATTTCTTGGCGTAGCTTCTACAACATTTAAGTATTCTGTATTGGTTTTGCACATCACTTTTTCGCTTAAATGATGGTTATCGACATTTCCTACTACCATTACTTTACTAGCCAAATGACTGTTACGATCAACAGTCATCTCGAAAAGAGATTTTCCATCAAATATCTCTAAATATTGTTTTGGTTGGCTCTTTCTTGATAGAGGCCACAATCTGCTGCCAACTCCTCCTGTCAAGATTACGTGTATTATTGAATTATCTTCCATTTTATTAATTTAAAAAAAAGAGTTAGAATACTATAGCCTATTATCTGCCATAGTCCCTAAAACTCCCTTAACATCATATATTAAACTATTTGATTTTTGCAGTTCAGCAAAATCTAATTCTAGAAACTCCTTATGAGAAACGCCTAGAACTATCGCATCAAATTTATTGTTGGGAACAGAGCTTGATGTTACTAAATTATATTCTTTTTTTACATCATCCCCATTTGCAAGAGGATCAAATATAGTTACTAAAATCCCATATTCTTTTAATGCTTTTACCACATCAACTATTTTAGTATTTCTAACATCAGGACAATTTTCTTTAAAGGTAATTCCTAACATCAATAATTCGGCGCCATTTACAGAAATCCCTTTTTTGATCATCAACTTCACAATTTGCGAAGCCACATATTCACCCATGCTGTCATTCAAACGACGTCCTGCTAATATTATTTCAGGATGATAACCGAACTCTTGTGCTCTTTGCGCTAAATAATAGGGATCAACACCAATGCAATGACCTCCTACTAATCCTGGTTTAAATGGCAGAAAATTCCATTTTGTGGCTGCGGCATTTAATACTTCCTGTGTATCGATGTTCATTAAGTTAAAAATCTTCGCTAACTCATTTACAAAAGCAATATTGATATCTCGTTGAGAATTCTCAATAACTTTAGCCGCTTCAGCTACTTTTATACTTGGAGCCAAATGTGTTCCCGCCGTTATTACTGATTTATATAAAGCATCTACTTTTAGTCCAATTTCTTCTGTGGATCCTGAAGTTACTTTTAAAATCTTTTCTACAGTATGTTCCTTATCTCCGGGATTTATCCTTTCTGGCGAGTAACCTGCAAAAAAATCTTCATTGAATATAAGACCTGAGACTTTTTCTAAAACAGGTACACATTGCTCTTCTGTAACTCCTGGATAAACGGTAGATTCGTAAATAACTATATCGCCCTTTTTGAGAACCTTTCCAACAGATTCGCTAGATTTATACAAAGGCGTTAAATCTGGACGATTGTTTTTATCAACTGGAGTAGGAACTGTAACGATAAAAAAATTACAGTTTGCAATATCATTTAAAGAACTGGTGCAATACAATCCTGTACCGTTAATAGGATTATCGACTAAAACCTTTTTTAAAGTATCAACATCAACTTCTAATGTGCTGTCGATTCCAGAATTGAGGCTTTTTACCCGTGATTCGTTAATATCAAATCCTACAACCGAATATTTTGTAGCAAATAATCTAGCTAAAGGCAGGCCTACATAACCTAAACCAATAACTGCTATTTTTATATTTTCTTCTGATCCCAATTCTTTCTATTATTTTCAGTCATTAATATTCACGGCTTCGCCCTTCTAAGCCACAGGGTAGGGCTCAGACACTTTAAACAAATGATTTCCCGCAAATATAGGATATTCACATTACTTTATCAATACGGTTTCCCGTATAACTCAAAAGAAATTCGTATTAATTTTTTCTAAAATAAATAAAGCTCTCTTAGTCAACGATTAAAGATTTTATTTACAAAAAAAGAGAGGTCAAACATCTAATGATTAAACTCTCTTGTAATTATTATAACATTAAACAAATAACATTACTTGTATTTTATTTTCAGAATACAACCCAATGATTCTAAGATTAAAATATAATGCGTTTTTGAAACTTCCTGTACAATCGCTTCCTGATTACTAAAAGCGCCTGATTCGAGTTTTATTTTATCTCCAACCTGAATCGCCGTTACTGTCACATCTGCAATATTTGGCGATTTAAGACTCGATTTGATAATTTCAATTTCTTCATCTTTTACAATTGCCGGTTTGCCGAGCCAAAAGAGATATCGCACAACACCCGAAACCTGAAATACCGAGTTCCTTTCTGCTTCCTCTAACCTAACAAAAACATACGAATTAAAAAGAGGCACTTCTACTTTCTTTTTTCGATCAGACCATTGCTTAATTTGGGTTATTAATGGACAGTAGCATTCAATTCCTGATTGCTCGAGTTTTTCCGCCACTTTTTTTTCCCATTTTGGCTTGGTATAGATAACGTACCAATTCATAATTTCTTATTTTATTGAAATAAAACTTTTGTCAACATCATTTTTTCCACACTCAATTTATCTCAATTGAAGCATTTTACGAACCTATGCCGTGGTATACAAATCCGATTTCTTCTAACTCTTTGGCATTTAAAATATTTCGTCCATCAAAAACAAATGCAGGCTTATGCATATTGTCATAAATTTTCTGCCAATCGTAAGAAACAAATTCATCCCATTCTGTCAAAATTGCTATTGCATGCGCATCTTTACAAGCGTCATAAGCATTTTCAAACGCAACAACTGCATTTTTATTATCAGTAACAGATCTTGTTTCTAAATAATTCAAATCATTCATTATTTTATGTTCTGAAACTTTAGGATCGTAAACTGCAATTTTTGCCTGTTCATTAATCAAATCATCTGCAACATAAATCGCTGCAGATTCACGTGTATCATTAGTGTCTTTTTTGAAAGCCCAGCCTAAAAAAGCAATTTTTTTATCGGCTACCGTATTGTACAGGGTCTGAACAATTTTATTTGAAAATCTTCTTTTCTGATGGTCGTTCATAACAATTACCTGCTCCCAGTAATCGGCAACTTCATTGAGCCCGTATGATTTTGCGATATAAACTAAATTCAGAATATCTTTCTGAAAACAAGATCCGCCAAATCCAACTGAAGCTTTTAAGAATTTAGGTCCAATTCGACTGTCCATACCAATTGCTCTAGCAACTTCACTTACATCTGCTCCTGTCTTCTCACACAGTTCCGACATTGCATTAATGGACGAAATACGTTGCGCCAAGAATGCATTAGCTGTTAATTTTGATAATTCTGACGACCATACATTAGTGGTTAAGATTTTCTCCTCTGCAACCCAATTTGCATACACATCAACCAAAGCCTTGATTGCTATTTCACCTTCTGGAGTTGTATCCCCTCCAATTAAGATTCTGTCTGGATTGAGCAAATCTGTTACAGCCGTACCTTCTGCCAAAAACTCAGGATTTGACAAAATCTGAAACTGAACACCGTTTCCTGTATTATCTAGAATACTTTTAATCGCCTCTGCAGTTCGAACTGGAAGGGTCGATTTTTCTACTACAATTTTATTTTGTTTTGCAACTCTTGCAATTTGTCTAGCGCACAATTCAATATATTTCAAATCAGCCGCCATACCCTTTCCTTTTCCATAGGTTTTGGTCGGAGTGTTCACAGAAATAAAAATCATTTCGGCTTCGTCAATTGCCTTGTCAACTTCTGTTGAGAAAAAAAGATTCCTTCCTCTCGCTTCGGCAACAATTGACGAAAGTCCCGGTTCGTAAATCGGAATATTTTTAGTATTAGGATCATTCCAGTCTTTAATTCTTTGTTCATTTAAATCTACGACCGTAACTTGAATATGTGGACATTTTTGTGCTATAACCGCCATTGTAGGTCCGCCTACATATCCTGCGCCAATACAGCAAATTTTTGTAATTTTCATCTAATCTCTATTATTATCTTGATCTTTTATCATTTTAAATTATTCCAGTACCAGCTTACTGCTTCTTTTAATCCATCTTGCAAAGAATATTTTGGATTATAACCAAGCTGTCTTTTTGCCTTGTCGATAGAAGCCAACGAATGCGGAATATCTCCTGCTCTGTTTTCACCATAAACTACAGGAACAGCTGCAATCGCAGAATCAAACTCAGACAAATATTCTTTGAGATAAGCCACCAAATCATTTAATGTATTGCGGTCTCCAAATGCCGTATTATAAACTGTATTTACCGCTTTAGAATCTTGACAGGTTATAGCCAGTTCATTCATCTGAATGACATTGTCAATGTAGGTAAAATCTCGAGAATAATTTCCATCTCCATTAATTACCGGACTTTCATGTTTCATGAACTGCATTACAAATTTTGGTATTACTGCAGCATAGGCACCATTCGGGTCTTGTTTTCTTCCAAAAACATTAAAATATCTCAAACCGATAGTTTCTATACCGTAAGTTTTACTGAAAATTTCCGCATACAATTCGTTTACATATTTGGTAATGGCATACGGAGAAAGCGGTTTACCTATCACGTCCTCCACTTTTGGCAAACCTTCTGAATCACCATATGTTGAGGAACTAGCTGCATAAACAAAACGCTTCACTTTTGCATCACGCGCTGCCGTAAGCATATTTAAGAATCCCGAAACATTAACATCATTAGTTGTTATCGGATCTTTTATAGACCTAGGGACAGATCCTAAAGCCGCCTGATGCAAGACATAATCGACACCTTCTACAGCTTTTATGCAATCAGCGATATTCCTGATATCACCTTCTATCAAAGTATAATTTGGATTTTCTATAAAATCTGTCAAATTATGTCGATGTCCTGTAGAAAAATTATCCAGACAAATTACTTTATATCCTGAGGCTAAAAAATACTCAGACAAGTTCGAGCCAATAAACCCTGCACCGCCTGTAATCAATATTGTACTTTTTATCGTATCCATCTAATTATCTTTTTCTGATTTTATTAAAGATTGTTGAAAAGAATCCTGTTTCTGGTTCTTCCTCATGATATCCGTTTGCATACGTCCCATAGCCATATCCGTATCCATAAACGGCTCCGTACTTGGCTTTATTTTGATAACCATTTAAAACAATACTTGCATTAGTCAACTCACCTCTTTTGATTCTAGTATTCAAAACTGTAATCATGTCCTTTTTAGTATAATTTTGTCTTACAATATATAAAGTGACATCGGCAAATTGCACTAATTCTAAAGAATCTGCAACTAGACCAACTGGCGGAGTATCTAAAATTACGTAATCGTATTTTTGTTTAAGTTCATCTATTAATTCCTTCATGGCTTCGCTAATTATCAACTCAGATGGATTAGGAGGTATAGGCCCAGAAAGTATTACATCAAGATTTGGAATCTGTGTGGTATTGGTAATTTCTTCTAGACTGTTTTGCTTAATGAGGTAATTAACCACACCAAGAGAAGTTGTCAAATTAAACTCATCGGCCAATCTTGGTTTTCTCAAATCCAAACCAACAATTACAGTCTTTTTTTCGCTTAAAGCGAAAACAGTAGCAATATTTATAGAACAAAATGTCTTTCCTTCACCGCTTATTGAAGAAGTGATCATCAATGTCTTTGAGCCACTAACCTGTTGTTTTTTGTACAAAAACTGCAAAGAAGATCGAATTCCCCGAAATGCTTCTGAAAGTGCAGATTTTGGTTTTTCGAATACTGCCAGACTTCCTGTATTTTTACTGATACCAACAACACCAATTACAGGAATCTGCGTGAGCTTGTTGATGTCTTCTGTATTCTGAATCGAATTATTAATGAAGAAAATAGCAAATACAAAAAGCAACGGAATCAAGATACCCAAAAACAATGCAAGAACATAATTTACAGAAGTTTTAGGACCAATTAATCCTCCTCCAATATCTTTGGCGGGGTCAATAAAATGAATATCTGATAAGTTGGAAGCTTTTACAATTTCTGCCTCATTTCGCTTTTGAAGAAACTCTGTATAAATATTGTCATTTAAATCATACTTTCTTTTGATTTTCAACAATTCCTGTTGTTCTTCTGGCAGTCTCCTAACGGCACTTTCTGCCAGTCCCATTTTAGCATTTACAGAAGCTAGATCACCTAATAACGATGCTTTTGCTGAAGCAATATTTTCTAAAAGCACATTTTTTACAGCTTGCATCTGGTTGTCAAAATCTTTAAAAATCTTTTCGCTTTTTACCGCATAAGCCATTTCAGATCTTTGTGTAGAAAGTGCTATAAGTTTACCAACACCGCTAACAATATTAGGATCTTCTATTCCTGCTACAGAAGGCGCCGGAAGTCTAGAATAATCCTGACTGTTATTTAAATATGATTTTAATGAATTGTAGTATGCGATTTTTCGTGCTATTTGATCTTTCTCTAAATCAAAATTCATTATTTTTTCAGAAACTCGTTCTCCTCCAGCTTCAATCTCAAAGATATTTTTGTCTTTTCTAAATGATTTCAGTTCGTTTCCGGTTTCTTTCAATTGCGACTCCATTGCTACCAATGTACTGTCAATGAATTTAATAGTATTTGTTGCAAACTGATTTTTTCCGTCAAGCTGAATTTTGATTAGCATTCTAACAGTCGCATTTAAATACTCTACCATTCGGGCTTTATTAGTCCCCTGCATTGAGAGCGTTAGTATCGAACCTGCTTTGTCGCCCTCAATACTCACCCCTTTATAGCGAGATACCGTTGTATTAAAATCATTAAATCGCACGAAATACTCTTTCCCGACATATAAGCCAGGATTATCCGTAATTTGAAGATTCCAATTTAAAAAAGGAATGGCGACTTGCTCTCCTACTTTAAATCGATGAGTATATTTTACAGGCTGCACTGCGGTTTTACTGTATTCATTTGTAGCATAAGTAATCACAGAAGCAGCATTTGTTTCAAAAGGAATCTCAATTTCATATTCATTTTGAGTCAAAAACTTAATCTTTATTAGCGTTCCTGCAAGCTGTCCTTTATTTTTGTCAATATTTACATAAAAAGGTACGGCACCATAAGAATCTATAAGATTATATTTACCCTGTTCCAAATAGTCGATATAAAACTGAAGCTTATTGACAACTAACTCGTTATGTGATCTTGACTGAAGGATTGTCGAAATTCCGTTAACCTGATCAGAGATTCCGCCCCAATTAAAAACTAAACTAGTATTAGATGTAAAAAACGGATTGCTTTCTTCCTTTATCGAAATCATAGTACGCATAGCGTAAATTTTCTCTTTTCGAATATTTACTTGGTAAGCAATTGTAAAAGCAATAATTAAACTAACCAAGAACCATTTCCAATAGCTGGCAATTTTTAGCAAAAACCCTTTAAAATCAAAATTGGAATGATTTTCAAAAAAGGAAAAATCTTTTATATCTAACATTTTGAGAATTTGGTTTTAATTTCTGACAATCAAATAAACAGTTGTAGCCAAAGACAACAAAGTAATGATACTTCCAATAGACTGAATACCTGTCTGTCCCGTTCCCCAAGTTTTCTGCCTTAAAGGTTTTACATAGATATAATCATTGGGCTGTAAGTTATAATATGGAGAGTTCATGACATTAACGTCGGTAAGATCTATCTCGTTCATCTGAACACCAGTTGGGGTCTGGCGAATCACCATTACCGCTTTTCTATTACCAACCGTAGTAATATCTCCAGCATTGGCAATTGCTTCCATAATATTTACATTGTCCTTAAACAATACTTTCGTACCAGTAGCTCCAACTTCACCATTAATCGTATATCTGAAACCAGCCAATTTTACGTTAACAAATAAATTCGCCTCGGTTTTAAAATATTCTTCTAGAAGTTTCTTTTCTATTTTCACTCGTACTTCTTCTAAAGTATATCCGATAACATTAATCTCTCCTAGAATCGGCATTCTTATATTCCCATGGTCGTCTACCCTAAAACCATCAAAATACAAACCTGTTTCAGAACGACCTGCGGAAGTAGATGAACTTTCGCTGGTGTTAAAAATAGCTACAAGTTTGGGGTCGATTGCCTTGATATTAATGCTTAAAATGTCATTTACCTGCACCCTATACGGCTTTGCTTCTACTGCGCTTATTGAATTTTGCTCGCTCGAAGTGTTTTTATCTTGCAAATAGACCAAGTCTTTTAGCGGAATACAGGAAGTAAATAGTACACTTGACAGTAATAAAATATAAAAGCTGTTTTTTGTCATCAGTTTAATTTTGACGCAAATATAACTTTTTCCTTTAGTTATCAGGAAATCTAAGTTTTATTTGGGGCTTAAGTTTAATTATTTTTAAATGTTTTTTCAAAAGGCACACGATGCAGGATACTTCTACCCAGCGTTATCTCATCTGCATATTCAAGTTCATCGCCTACTGCAATACCTCTGGCAATGGTAGAAATTATAATATCTGAATCTGCAATTTGCTTATAAATATAAAAGTTTGTGGTATCTCCTTCCATAGTCGAGCTTAGGGCAAAAATAATCTCAACTACTTTTCCCGATTTTACTTTTTCAACCAGACTTGAAATCGTAAGCTGACTTGGCCCTACTCCTTCAATTGGCGAAATCTTACCTCCCAAAACATGATAAATACCCTTAAACTGTCCTGTATTTTCGATTGCCATTACATCACGAATATCTTCTACAACACAAATTGTCTGATGATTCCTAGTATTGTTAGAACAAATCTCACATAATTTTGTATCTGAAATATTATGGCAATTTTCGCAAAACTTAATTTCTTCGCGCATCGTTGTTAACGCCTGAGACAAAAAAGCAGTTTGCTCTCTTGGCTGTTTTAATAAATGAAGCACAAGCCGTAATGCTGTTCTTTTTCCAATTCCTGGAAGCTGAGACATTTCGTTTACCGCTTTTTCTATTAATTTTGATGAAAATTCCATGACGGCAAAAGTACTATTTTAATATTGCTTTATACTCTCAATTAGCGTACTATTATAAAATATATCTCGAATTTTATCTGTCGATTTACTGATAACATACTCAATATTGACTAGTCGCAAGAAGCACCAAAGTGCAAGCAATTTCGACTTCAATTCCGTTTGATTCTAGCAATTGATACAATTCTGGATTTTCTGTTCCTGGATTAAAAACAACTCTTTTCGGCTTTGTTTCTACAATAAAATTATAATATTCGCGCTGACGGTTCGGATTTAGATACAACGTAATGGTATCTATATTCTTTACGGGAATTATTTTTGCATGAATGCTCACTCCAGCAACTTCTCCTGCTTTTTGACCAATTGCTATTACTGAATGCCCTTTAGCAACCAACATGTTTACAGCTCTGTATGAATATCGTTCTGGATTTGTGGATGCCCCAAGAACTAGTGTTTTTTTGTTTTTCATGATTTTTTATTTAGAATACAAAATTAACTAAAATTATTAGTGTTTTATTATCTAATTGATAGAGAATACTTAGCGTTAAAAAATAATATACTAACATTTATTCATCTAAAACCATAAAAAAATAACTATTTTTACCTTACTAACCCCCGCTCTATGGACTTATTCATTTATCTATTTGCAGCACTTTTTTCAGTGCTCAACCCTATCGGAACTGTGCCTATATTTGTAGGATTGACACAGAACGATTCACAGAAAGAACGTTCGAGGATTTCACTTTGGACCGCTATTAATGTTTGCATCATTTTATTGGTCTCCTATTTTATTGGACAATATGTTCTGACTTTTTTCGGAATAAGTATTGATGCTCTTCGAATTGCTGGCGGAATCATAATCGTGAATTCAGGCTTTTCTCTTCTTTCAGGAAAATTCAACAAAAAAAGAGGTATCAACAAAAAGATTGAAAATGAGGCGCATCAGCGAAATGACATCGCGCTTACGCCACTGGCTATACCCATGTTGGCCGGCCCAGGATCAATCTCTCTTCTGATTGCTTTTTATCAGGAACATCATGAAATGAATGAAATCATAATTTCGACTTTAGCAATCTTAGCTATCGCCGTCGCTATTTTTGCGATTTTAAAAAGCGCACATTACTTAGCCCGAATATTAGGCGCTTCGGGAATTGTTGCCATCTCGAGAATAGTTGGCTTTATTGTAATTTCTATCGGAATCCAATATATTGTAAGTGCTCTTATAAATATTATCAAAGGAAATTTCTAACTCAATATTGTTCATAAAAAGAAAGGGATAAAATCGAATAATGATTTTATCCCTTTCTCTTTATGATGTTATCTTTTTAACTTCTTGGCAAAAAAACTTCAGCCATCATGCATCTAGCACTTCCACCTCCGCAAGCTTCAATCGTATCAAGGCTTGAGCTTAATATTTCAGCGTGATTCTCTAACTGAGCAATTTGTTTTGGAGTCAGGCTTTGATTAGCCGATGCACTCATAACAATGTATCGTTTATCATTAGTTCCACGAACTTCTAACATATTTCCAGCGAAATTGTTCACCTGGTCTTCTGTAATTAGAATGATTTCTTTCCCATTCTCTTTCAGATTATCCAAAACCATTTTACGTTCTTTTTTATCATCGATAGCATCTGCACAAATTACAGCAAAGGTTTCGCCTAAACACATCATCACATTGGTATGATAAATTAATTTACGCTCGCCATCAACTGTTTGAAAAGCTTCAAAAATTACTGGTGCATAATCAAAATCTTCGCAAAATTCAATAAATAGTTCTTCATCTGCTCTTGGCGATAAGGCACAATAAGCTTTTCCGTTGGCTCTATCCAGCAGCAAACTGCCCGTTCCTTCTAAGAAAATACCATCTTCTTCTGCAGATGTGTAATCCATTATATTGGTAATTTCAAATCCTTTTTCTTCTAAAGTATCCAAAATATCCTCACGGCGCTCCTGACGACGGTTTTCAGCAAACATTGGATATAGAGCTACGTCGCCATTTTCATGAAATGACACCCAATTATTTGGAAAAATACTATCAGGAGTATCGGTTTCTAAGTTATCATCAACAACAGTCACATCTACTCCTACCGCTCTGAGTTTCTCTACAAAGGCATCAAATTCTTGTTGCGCTTTGGCATTAACCGTACTTGGGAGAAGCCCGTCTAGTACTTTTTGATAATAATTATTTACGGCTGTCTGTTCATTCATTCTAAAAGCGACAGGCCGAATCATCACGATTGCATTTGTTGTTTGTTTCATGATTTTATGTCTTTTTTTTTGCTTCGCCAATTGAGCTAAAGCCACGGGTTAGGTTTAAAGTTTCAGGCTTTTAGACAACCTGAAAATTGAAACTAATTTCTAATCTCTAATTAATGGCAAAGTTGAACATCTTAGCAAACCTTCTTGCTTTGAAATTTCAGCATACGGAATTTCTTCAACAATAAAACCTTTTTCACGAAGCCAATTGTTTAATCTTGTAAAATTCTTTTCAGAAACTACCACATTCTCATCAATTGAAAATACATTAGAAAACATATGATACATTTCGTTTCTTTCAATATGAAAAAGATTCTCTTTTCCGAAAAGTTTCACCAAATACAAATAATCAGCTTCTTCACGAAAACCTCTTTTATAGATAATACCTTTGTCTTTGCCAACAGGCTGAAAACAGCAATCTAAGTGTAAAGCATTATCACGAGCTTCTAATTTTGATTTCACCAAATCGAATTCTTTGACAATTTTATTGGGAAATAATTCTTTGATATAGTTTACACCATGCATATTGGTTCTCGCAGTAATGTAATCTTTATAATCACTTCCTTTATAAGTTCCAATAAAGATATAATCGTTCCAAAGCATCACATCTCCACCCTCAATATGAACTTCTTCCGGCGGACGAACTACCTTTATTGGATCGATTTGATCAATAACATAGTGAATTGCGTCTAATTCACGTTCACGATCAGGCAGAATATTCGATTTCACAAAAACATCATCAATCACAAAACCAATATCTCTTGCAAAAATCTGATTGTAGTTTTCAATCATTTCAGGGCGATAAACAGTTACATCGTATTTCTGAAATACTTTATTAAAAGCATCCATTTCAGCAACCATATCTTTTTCTACAGGATAAGTTCCTGCTTTAATATGTTCCAACGATTTAGGATCATAAGCCTCTTCTACAGTTGGAGTTGGACCATTATGAACAGCAGAACCCAAAACTACGGCGCGAAGCCGCGAAGTTTCGTTCTTTACATTTAATTGCAACATAACTTTATTGTATTTTGAGCAAATATAAAAAAAGCTTCACAGTTAAGTGAAGCTTTCGTTTTTTATTTATTAGACTTGAACTCTCGTAAGGCGTGTCCTGTATAAATCTGCCTTGGTCTTCCAATTGGCTCTTTATTTTCGCGCATCTCTTTCCATTGCGCAATCCAGCCTGGTAATCTTCCAATTGCAAACATCACTGTAAACATATCAGTCGGAATACCTAATGCTCTGTAGATAATTCCAGAGTAGAAATCTACATTTGGATATAAATTTCTTGATTTGAAGTAGTCATCTTCAAGAGCAGCAGTTTCTAATTTTCTTGCAATATCTAAAATCGGATCTTCAACACCTAAAGTCTCTAATACTTCTTGAGCCGCTTTTTTGATGATTTTAGCTCTTGGATCAAAATTCTTGTAAACTCTGTGTCCGAATCCCATTAAACGGAAAGGATCATTTTTATCTTTAGCTTTTGCTAAGAATTTATCTGTATCTCCACCGTCTTTATTAATTTCTTCTAACATTTCAAGCACTGCTTGGTTTGCACCACCATGTAAAGGCCCCCAAAGAGCAGAAACACCAGAAGAGATTGAAGCAAATAAGCCAGCATGAGAAGAACCCACCATTCTTACCGTAGAAGTAGAGCAGTTTTGTTCGTGATCTGCATGAAGAATAAATAATTTATCTAAAGCATCAATTACAACAGGACTTGCTTTGTAAGGTCCTGTAGGCAATTGGAACATTAATTGCATAAAATTCTCAACATACCCTTTAGTATTATCATAATAATTTAAAGGATAACCCATAGATTTTCTGTAAGTCCATGTAGCAATAACTAAGAATTTAGCCATTGTTTTACAAATAGCCTCATACATTTCTTTCTCGTTATCAACATTTACTGCCTTAGGATTAAATGCAGTTAAAGCACTTGTTAAAGCAGATAAAACCCCCATCGGGTGAGCTGTTTTTGGAAAACCATCAATAATATTTTTCATTTCTTCGTTAACCAAAGAATGCTTTTTAATATTGTTTTCAAAGTTTTCTAATTCGGCAGCAGTTGGCAATTCTCCGAAAATCAAAAGATAAGACACTTCTAAGAAACTGGCTTTTTCGGCCAAATCTTCGATTGAGTATCCTCTGTAACGCAAAATCCCTAATTCACCATCTAGGAAAGTGATTTCACTTTTACATGACCCAGAGTTTTTATAACCCGGATCAATAGTTATAAAACCTGTTAAATCACGTAATTTGTTGATATCGATAGCAGACTCATTTTCACTTCCTGTAATTACCGGAAGTTCAATTTTCTTACCATCTACTTCTAATGTAGCTATTTTTGACATAATATTTCGGAAATAATTCTTTAAATAATAATTTACCAAATCTAAGGAATTTAACACTAATTAAAAAAAGAATACTGCTATGAATTTGTTAAAACTCCAAAAAAAAGCCATTCGTTAAAAAACGAATGGCTTATCTTAATATAACTCTTATGATTATTTAATCTTGAAAGCGTTTAATCCTGGGAAATAAGCTGTATTTCCTAGTTCTTCTTCGATTCTTAATAATTGATTGTATTTTGCCATACGATCGGAACGAGAAGCAGATCCAGTTTTAATCTGGCCACAGTTTAGAGCAACTGCTAAGTCTGCAATCGTATTATCTTCAGTTTCTCCAGAACGGTGAGACATTACAGAAGTATATCCTGCATTCTTAGCCATGTTTACAGCTGCAATAGTTTCTGTTAAAGTACCTATTTGGTTTACTTTTACTAAGATAGAGTTTGCAATTCCTTTTTCGATACCAGTTGACAAACGAGCAACATTAGTAACAAACAAATCATCACCAACTAATTGTACTTTATTTCCAATTTTTTCAGTCAAAGCTTTCCATCCATCCCAGTCATCTTCATACATACCATCTTCGATAGAAATGATTGGATATTTAGCAGCAAGTTCAGCTAAATACTCAGCTTGCTCAGCAGAAGTTCTAACTTTTCCTGTTTCTCCTTCAAATTTAGTATAATCGTATTTACCATCTACATAAAATTCAGAAGCAGCGCAGTCAAGAGCAATCATAATTTCGTCTCCAAAAGTATATCCTGCTTTTTCAACCGCAAGTTTGATAGTATCTAAAGCATCCTCAGTACCGCCAGCTAAGTTTGGAGCAAAACCTCCTTCGTCACCAACAGCTGTACTTAAGCCTCTATCGTGTAACACTTTTTTCAAGCTGTGGAAAATTTCAGTTCCCATTTGCATAGCGTGTGTAAAAGATGTTGCTTTTACAGGGAAAATCATGAATTCTTGGAAAGCGATAGGAGCATCAGAGTGAGAACCACCGTTGATGATGTTCATCATCGGAACAGGAAGTGTGTTAGCAGAAACACCACCAACATATCTGTACAATGGCAATCCAAGTTCATTAGCAGCAGCTTTTGCAGCAGCCAATGAAACTCCTAAGATAGCATTCGCACCTAATTTAGATTTGTTTGGAGTTCCATCTAAATCAATCATTAACTGATCGATTGTGTTTTGTTCAAAAACAGAAGTCCCAACTAATTCTTCAGCAATAACAGTATTTACATTGTTCACTGCATTCAAAACACCTTTTCCTAGGTAAGCTTTACCTCCGTCACGTAATTCAACAGCTTCGTGTTCTCCGGTTGATGCTCCAGATGGAACAGCAGCTCTACCTAATACACCATTTTCAGTTACTACATCAACTTCAATAGTAGGATTCCCTCTGGAATCAAGAATTTGTCTTGCGTGAACTTTAATTATAATACTCATTATTTTTGTTTTTTATTAATAAATTATATATTTTTTTTCGAAATTATAAAAATATTTAATACTAAAAACGCATTGTAGTGATTAAACACCTTTATTTATTAACTACATCGTTTTAGGCTTTGCTACTTTTAATGTTATCCACAAATTGATCAAATAAATAAGACGAATCGTGTGGTCCAGGGCTAGCTTCCGGATGGTACTGTACTGAAAAACAATTCTTGTTTCTCATACGCATACCAGCAACCGTATCATCGTTTAGGTGGATATGTGTAAGTTCTAATTCAGGATGACCTTCTAATGCTTCTCTTTTTACAGCAAAACCGTGGTTCTGAGAAGTAATTTCTCCTTTACCTGTAAGAAGATTTTTAACGGGATGATTAATTCCTCTATGTCCTCCAAACATTTTATACGTCTGAACACCATTTGCTAGAGCGATAATTTGATGTCCAAGACAAATTCCGAACAAAGGCTTATCCTCTGCGATGATTTGCTTTGCAACATCGATTACTCCATGAAGAGGGTCTGGATCACCAGGACCATTAGACAAGAAATAACCGTCTGGATTAAATGCTGTCAAATCTTCGTATGTAGAATCGTATGGAAATACTTTTATATAACAATCTCTTTTAGCAAGATTTCTTAAGATATTCTTTTTTATCCCAAGATCTAAAGCTGAAATTTTGTACGTCGCATTTTCGTCACCAATAAAGTAAGGTTCAGTAGTCGATACTTTAGAAGCCAATTCCAAACCTTCCATATTAGGCACGTTTGCCAATTCTTTCTTAAGGTCTTCAATTGAAGTGCCGTCTGTACAAATTACAGCATTCATGGCACCATTATCACGAATATAGCTTACAAGTGCTCTGGTATCAACGTCAGAAATACAAATCAGGTTATGCTTAGCAAAATAATCTTCTAAACTTCCCGATGCAGCTTCACGCGAAAAATTAAAGCTGAAGTTTTTACAAACCAAACCAGCAATTTTCACACTTTCTGATTCTACTTCTAAGTCATTCACACCATAATTACCAATATGTGGATTAGTAGTTACCATAATCTGACCAAAATAAGAAGGATCTGTAAAAATCTCCTGATACCCTGTCATTCCCGTATTAAAACAAACTTCACCAAAAGTTTTACCGCTTATTCCGATAGATTTTCCGTGAAAAATTGTTCCGTCACTAAGTAATAAAATGGCGCTTTGTCGTGTTGTGTATTTCATTCTTTAATTTGTATTGTTTTTTTAATTGTCTTATGAAACTTTGGTTTCATTTGTAATTATTTTGCAAATTTACTTCTTTAAAAGAGTGCCTCCAAGGTTTTTCAAAAAATTCATTCATAAAAATAAAACCCTGAAACTTAAATAAGTTAAAAATTTGTTTTTGAAAAAATCAAAAAAAAAGGATAAACTAAAAATTAGTCTATCCTTTATTTTTATAGAATTATTACTTTCATAATTATTCTGAAGCTTCAGTAGTCGTTTCTGATTCAGCAGCAGGAGCTTCTGGAGCAGCGGTTTCAGTTTTTTTACTTTTACCACCACGACGGCTTTTTGCTTTTTTAACTTCTTTTTTACCTCCGTTGTAAAGTTCATTGAAGTCAACAAGTTCGATCATCGCCATATCAGCGTTATCTCCCAAACGATTTCCAACTTTAATGATACGAGTGTATCCTCCCGGACGGTCACCAACTTTAGCAGCTACATCTCTGAACAAATCAGTTACCGCATATTTGCTACGTAAGTAAGCAAAAACAATACGACGATTGTGAGTCGTATCTTCTTTTGATTTTGTGATTAAAGGCTCAACAAATTGTTTAAGCGCTTTAGCTTTAGCAACAGTAGTGTTAATACGTTTGTGCTCGATAAGAGAACAAGCCATATTAGCCAACATAGCTTTTCTATGTCCAGTCTGTCTGCTTAAGTGATTGATTTTTTTTCCGTGTCTCATGACGTGTTTTTTTTATCTTCATCTTGCTACAATCCACTATGGAGAGCAAAATATGAAGTAAATTATTCTTTATCTAATTTGTATTTAGCTAAATCCATTCCGAAAGTAAGATTCTTCACTGCAACAAGTTCATCAAGCTCAGTTAAAGATTTTTTACCGAAATTACGGAATTTCATTAGGTCATTTTTATTGAACGATACTAGATCACCAAGTGTATCAACTTCAGCCGCTTTCAAGCAATTTAATGCTCTCACAGATAAATCCATATCAACAAGCTTAGTTTTAAGCAGTTGTCTCATATGCAATGACTCTTCATCATACGATTCTGTTTGTGCAATTTCGTCAGCCTCGAGTGTAATTCTTTCGTCAGAAAATAACATGAAGTGGTGAATTAAAACTTTTGCAGCTTCAGTAAGAGCATCTTTAGGATTGATAGAACCATCAGTTTTGATTTCAAAAACTAATTTTTCGTAATCTGTTTTTTGCTCTACACGGAAGTTTTCAATAGCATATTTTACATTCTTTACTGGAGTAAAGATAGAATCTGTAAAAATAGTACCAATTGCCGCATTTTGTTTTTTGTTCTCCTCAGCAGGAACATATCCTCTACCTTTTTCGATAGTTAAATCGAAATTCAATTTGATTTTAGAATCTAAGTTACAGATTACAAGATCTGGGTTCAGAACTTGGAAACCTGAAATAAACTTCTGGAAATCACCTGCTGTCAATTGATCTTTACCAGAAACAGAAATAGTAACTGCTTCATTATCGATATCTTCAATTTGACGTTTGAAACGTACTTGTTTTAGATTAAGGATAATTTCTGTAACATCTTCAACAACACCTGAAATAGTAGAAAACTCATGATCCACACCCTCGATACGAACAGATGTAATTGCATAACCTTCTAATGCTGAAAGCAAAACTCTTCTAAGTGCATTACCAACCGTCAATCCGTAACCAGGTTCTAAAGGTCTGAATTCAAATTTACCTTCAAAATCGGTTGAATCGATCATGATAACTTTATCGGGCTTTTGAAAATTAAATATTGCCATAAATTTCGACTAAGTCAATTATTATTTGTTGTACAACTCTACGATTAATTGTTCTTTAATGTTTTCTGGAATTTGAAGTCTTGCAGGAACAGAAACAAAAGTTCCTTCTTTAAGATCGTTGTTCCAAGTAATCCATTCATAAACATGACTTGAATTTGATAAAGAACGTTCGATAGCTTCTAAAGATTTAGATTTTTCACGAACTGCAACTTTATCACCAGGCTTAAGGTGGTAAGAAGGAATATTAACAACTTCTCCGTTTACTGTAATGTGTCTGTGAGAAACGATTTGACGCGCACCTCTTCTAGATGGAGCAATTCCCATTCTAAAAACAACATTATCTAATCTTGCTTCACATAATTGTAATAAAACTTCACCAGTTACTCCTTTAGTCGCTGATGCTTTTTCGAATAAATTTCTGAATTGTTTTTCTAAAATTCCATAAGAATATTTAGCTTTTTGCTTTTCCATTAACTGAACAGCGTACTCAGATTTTTTTCCTCTTTTTTTAGCCATCCCGTGTTGACCAGGTGGGTAATTTCTTTTTTCGAAAGATCTATCATCTCCGAAGATTGCTTCGCCGAACTTACGAGCGATTTTGGTTTTAGGACCAGTATATCTTGCCATTTTAAAAAAAATTTAAAGGTAGAAATTATGAATTCAGGTCTAATCCTTCGATAATCTATGTTCTACCTTGTTTATACTATAAATAATAAAAAAAATTAAACTCTACGTCTTTTTGGAGGACGACATCCGTTGTGAGGCATTGGAGTAACATCAATGATTTCTGTAACTTCAATTCCTCCGTTATGAATAGAACGGATAGCAGACTCACGTCCGTTACCTGGTCCTTTTACATAAACTTTCACTTTTTTAAGTCCTGCCTCTAGTGCTACTTTAGCACAATCTTCTGCTGCCATTTGAGCTGCGTAAGGAGTGTTCTTTTTAGAACCTCTGAAACCCATTTTACCAGCTGAAGACCAAGAAATAACTTCACCTTTTTTATTAGTCAAAGAAATGATAATATTGTTGAAAGTGGCAGAAATATGAGCCTCACCCGTTGATTCAACGATAACTTTACGTTTTTTTGCAGTTGCTTTAGCCATATTACTTATTATTTAGTTGCTTTTTTCTTGTTAGCAACAGTTTTTCTTTTACCTTTTCTTGTTCTAGAGTTGTTTTTAGTTCTTTGTCCTCTTAACGGAAGACCAGATCTGTGACGAATACCTCTGTAACATCCAATATCCATTAAACGTTTAATGTTTAAAGAAATTTCAGAACGTAATTCTCCTTCAATTTTGTAAAATGAAACAGCATCACGAATTGCACCGATTTCATCGTCATTCCAATCTTGAACTTTTTTATCTTGGCTAACTTGAGCTTTTTCTAAAATCTCAATAGCTCTACTTTTTCCTAATCCGAAGATGTAGGTAAGTGCTATAACACCTCTCTTGTTTTTTGGGATATCTACCCCTGCTATTCTTGCCATAATTATCCTTGTCTTTGTTTAAATCTAGGATTCTTTTTGTTTATCACGTACAATCTTCCTTTTCTACGCACGATAATGCACTCGGCACTTCTCTTTTTTACTGATGCTCTAACTTTCATAGTGAATATCCTTTAATATCGATAAGTAATTCTTGCTTTTGACAAATCATAAGGACTCATTTCTAGTTTCACTTTATCACCAGGTAATAACTTGATGTAATGCATTCGCATTTTTCCAGAAATATGAGCAATTACAACATGTCCATTTTCTAACTCTACACGGAACATCGCATTTGATAATGCTTCAATGATTGATCCGTCTTGTTCTATTGCTGATTGTTTTGCCATAAATATATTAAGCTACTGCTTTTCTATTTTTACCAGTCTTCATTAAACCATCATAATGTTTGTTTAACAAGTATGAATTGATTTGTTGAATAGTATCTATCGCAACACCAACCATAATTATTAATGAGGTACCTCCAAAAAACATTGCCCAAGATTGTTGTACATCCATAATACTTACAACAATAGCCGGGAACACAGCAATCAAAGCAAGGAATAAAGATCCTGGGAAAGTTATTAAAGACATCACTTTATCAAGGAACTCAGAAGTTTCAGCTCCAGGACGTACTCCCGGAATAAAACCACCGCTTCTCTTTAAATCATCGGCCATTTTGTTAGTAGGTACGGTGATTGCAGTATAGAAAAATGTAAATACAATAATTAAAGTCGCAAAAACAAAATTATACCAGAAACCAAACATATTACTAAATGTACCAACAATAGATTGTGATGTATCTGATTTAGACAATCCAGCTACTGCAGCAGGAATAAACATAATTGCCTGAGCAAAGATGATTGGCATAACCCCTGAAGCATTTAGCTTAAGAGGAATCCATTGTCTATTACCACCAGCCAAATCTTGCTCGTAATCTCCGGTTGTTGTACGACGAGCGTATTGAACTGGAATTCTACGTACCGCCATTGTAAGCAATACACAAGAAATGATCACTAATAACCACACAATAATTTCAATAACTAATAACATCGGTCCTCCATTATTATTGGTAACACGAGTCGTAAACTCTTGGATAAAAGCTTGTGGTAAACGAGCCAAAATACCAACCATAATTAATAATGAAATTCCGTTACCGATACCTTTATCCGTAATTTTCTCTCCAAGCCACATAGCAAAAATAGTACCAGTTACTAAAATTATCACTGACGAGAATAAAAACTCAGGAGAATCAAAGCCCAGCAAAAATGCATTACTAGGCAGTGTTCTGTATAGATTATAGATATAAGTTGGACCTTGAACCAATGTGATAGCGATTGTCAACCAACGAGTGATTTGATTAATCTTTTTTCTACCACTTTCTCCATCATTTTGAAGTTTTTGTAAATATGGAATCGCAATTCCCATCAACTGAACAACAATAGACGCAGAAATATAAGGCATGATACCTAAAGCAAAAACTGAAGCTTTAGAGAAAGCACCCCCGGTGAACATGTCTAGGATTGAACCTAAACCATTTTTAGTTTGTCCCGCTAAACCAGTCAATTGCATTGCGTCAATTCCAGGAAGCGTAACGTGTGCTCCAAAACGATATACTAAAAGCAATCCTAATGTAATTAAGATTCTGTTTTTCAGTTCTTCGATTTTCCAAACATTACTTATTGATTCAATAAATTTCTTCATCTTAATAGAGTAAGTTATATTGTTACAGCTTCTCCACCAGCAGCTTCAATAGCAGCTTTTGCAGTAGCAGTAAATTTGTGGGCAGTTACTTTTAATTTTGCTTTCAATTCTCCTCTTCCTAAAATCTTAACGATTTCATTCTTAGAAGCTAGACGGTTTGCCACGAAATCTGTCATTGATACAGAATCAGTAACTAATCCATTGTCTACTAATAATTGAAGCGTATCTAAATTAACACCTTCGTATTCTTTACGATTGATGTTTTTGAAACCAAACTTAGGAACACGTCTTTGAAGTGGCATTTGCCCTCCTTCAAAACCAATCTTTTTAGAATAACCAGAACGAGATTTAGCTCCTTTGTGTCCTCTTGCAGCAGTACCGCCTTTTCCAGAACCTTCTCCTCTACCTACTCTTTTATTTTGATTGTGCGTTGATCCCTCAGCAGGTTGTAAGTTACTTAAATTCATAACAGTATTTGTTATTTAGCTTCTTCAACAGAAACTAAGTGTTTAACTTTGTTTATCATCCCAAGGATAGCAGGATTTGACTCATGCTCCACAACTTGTCCTAATTTACGTAGACCTAAAGCTTCTAATCCTCTCTTTTGAGAAAGAGGGCAGTTGATTTTGCTTCTTACTTGTTTTACTAATAATTTAGCCATAATTTCCTTGAATTAACCTTTAAAAACTTTCTCTAAAGAAACTCCTCTCTGTTTTGCAACAGTATGAGCGCTTCTCATTTGTAATAAAGCATCAAAAGTTGCTTTCACTACGTTGTGCGGATTTGATGATCCTTGAGATTTAGACAATACATCGTGAATACCTACTGATTCAAGAACTGAACGAACAGCTCCACCAGCGATAACTCCTGTACCATGAGAAGCAGGAATTAAGAATACACGTGCACCACCAAATTTACCTTTTTGTTCGTGAGGAACAGATTGACCATTTAAAGGAATTCTAACTAAGTTTTTCTTAGCATCTTCTACTGCTTTCGCAATTGCTTCAGAAACGTCTTTAGATTTTCCTAATCCATGACCAACTACTCCGTTTTCATCACCTACAACTACAATAGCAGAAAAACCGAAAGCTCTACCTCCTTTTGTAACTTTAGTAACACGATTTACACTAACTAGACGATCTTTTAATTCAAGACCACTAGGTTTTACCAATTCTACATTTTTGTATTTAGACATAATATATTAGAATTTAAGTCCAGCGGCTCTTGCGCCTTCTGCTAATGATTTAATACGACCGTGATATAAATATCCACCTCTGTCAAAAGTGATGGTATCAATCCCAGCTTTTAACGCTTTCTCTGCAACTAATTTTCCAACAGCAGCAGCGATTTCAACGTTAGTACCTTTTCCTATTTCTTTTTCTCTTGAAGATGCAGCTAATATAGTAACTCCATTTACATCATCAATAAGTTGAGCGTAAATTTCTTTATTACTTCTAAAAACAGAAAGTCTAGGTCTTGCAGCTGAACCACTAACCGATTTTCTAATTCTGAATTTAATTCTCTGTCTTCTTTCAGATTTTGTTAATGACATAATCTTATCTTTTAAGCTGATTTACCTGCTTTTCTTCTTAATACTTCACCCACAAATTTAACACCTTTTCCTTTATATGGCTCTGGTTTACGGAAACTTCTGATTTTCGCAGCAACTTGACCTAAAAGTTGTTTATCAAATGATGTTAATTTTACGATAGGGTTTTTACCTTTTTCAGATATTGTTTCTAAACTTACTTCAGGAGCAATTTCTAAAACAATATTGTGAGAATATCCAAGAGCTAAATCTAATTTCTGACCTTGGTTTGAAGCTCTGTAACCAACTCCAACTAATTCAAGTTCTTTTGTAAAACCTTCAGAAACACCTAAAATCATGTTATTGATTAATGCTCTGTATAAGCCGTGTTTTGCTCTTTGGTCTTTATAATCAGACGATCTTTCAACTGTAATCTGATCGCCTTCAACTTTCACAGTCACGTCCGAAAACTCCTGAGTTAGTTGACCTTTCTTTCCTTTTACTGTAACAACACCTTCGTTAACTTCAACAGTTACACCTGCAGGGATTACAATTGGACTTTTACCTATTCTTGACATCTTATTTAGTCTTTAAAAATTAGTATACGTAACAAATTACTTCACCACCTACATTTAATTGTTTCGCTTGTTTTCCAGTCATAAGACCTTTTGATGTAGAAACAATTGCAATTCCTAATCCGTTAAGGATTCTTGGTAATTTGGCAGCACCTGCATATTTACGTAAACCAGGTTTACTAATTCTTTGGATATCTTTAATTACAGGCTCTTTAGTATCTTTATCATACTTTAAAGCAATTTTGATAGAACCTTGAACTGTGTTCTGCTCAAATTTGTAACTCAAGATATAACCTTGATCAAATAAGATCTTAGTTATTTCTTTTTTAAGATTAGAAGCCGGAATTTCGACAACTTTGTGGTTTGCAGCCACAGCGTTACGAACTCTAGTCAAATAATCTGCAATAGGATCTGTATACATATGTATTTGATTGCGATTATGGTTTTCAGGAAGCACCCCGCTTCCTGAACCTTTAATCAATTTATAAACTTTTTTAAATTACCAGCTTGCTTTTTTCACACCTGGAATTAATCCATTGTTAGCCATTTCACGGAAAGTTACACGTGAAATTCCGAACTGACGGATATAACCTCTTGGTCTTCCAGTCAATTTACAACGGTTGTGCAAACGAACAGGTGAAGCGTTTTTTGGCAATCTTTGTAAACCTTCATAGTCTCCAGCTTCTAATAAAGCTTTTCTCTTTTCAGCATACTTAGCTACCGTTTTTTCTCTTTTCACCTCGCGGGCTTTCATTGATTCTTTAGCCATGTCTTAATTCTTTTTAAAAGGTAATCCTAATTCAGCCAATAATGACTTTGCTTCCTTGTCTGTTTTTGCAGTAGTAACAAATGTAATATCCATTCCTGAAATTTTGTTTACTTTGTCAATATCAATTTCTGGGAAAATGATTTGCTCTAAAACTCCAAGATTGTAGTTACCTCTTCCGTCGAAACCAGTAGCTTTAATACCACCAAAATCTCTAACACGTGGCAAAGCAGAAGTAATAAGTCTATCTAAAAACTCATACATTCTTTCTCCACGTAAAGTAACTTTTGCTCCAATAGGCATTCCTTTTCTTAATTTGAAAGACGCAACGTCTTTCTTAGAAATAGTAGCTACTGCTTTTTGTCCAGTGATCTTTGTTAACTCATCAACTGCATAATCAATAAGTTTTTTATCAGATACAGCTGCACCAACTCCACGGCTCAAAACGATTTTTTCCAATTTAGGAACTTGCATTACGTTTGTATATCCGAATTCCTCTCTAAGAGCAGAAATTACTCTACTCTTATATTCTTCTTTTAGTCTAGGTGTATATGCCATTACTATAGTACTTGATTAGATTTTTTTGAAAATCTTACTTTCTTATCTCCTTCTACTCTGATACCTACTCTAGTTGTTTCCTTAGTTTTAGGATCAATTAAAGCAATGTTAGAAATTTGAATAGAAGCTTCTTTCTTAACGATACCACCTTGAGGGTTTTTAGCACTTGGTTTAGTATGTTTAGAAACCAAGTTTACACCTTCAACTATCGCTTTGTTTTTCTCACGGTAAACACGTAAAACTTTACCTTCAGCACCTTTGTGGTCTCCAGCAATTACTCTTACGATATCTCCTGATTTTATTTTTAGCTTTATCATCTTAAAACGAATTAAAGCACTTCTGGTGCTAATGATACAATTTTCATGAATTGTTTTTCACGAAGTTCTCTTGCTACCGGACCAAAAACACGAGTTCCTCTCATTTCTCCTGCTGCATTCAAAAGAACACATGCATTGTCATCGAAACGGATATAAGAACCATCAGCTCTTCTCACTTCTTTTTTAGTACGCACAACAACTGCAGTTGAAACAGCTCCTTTTTTCACGTTTCCGTTTGGAGTTGCATCTTTGATAGAAACTACAATTTTGTCACCAACAGAGGCATATCTTCTTTTAGTACCTCCTAAAACACGAATAGTTAAAACTTCTTTAGCTCCCGTGTTATCTGCTACTTTTAGTCTTGATTCTTGTTGTACCATAATTATTTAGCTCTTTCTAAGATTTCAACTAATCTCCAACATTTTGTTTTACTTAAAGGACGCGTTTCGCTGATTCTTACAGTATCGCCAATGTTACAGTCGTTTTTTTCGTCGTGTGCAACGTATTTTTTAGTTTTTAACACGAACTTACCGTATAACGGGTGTTTTACTTTTCTTACTTCTGAAATAACAATAGATTTATCCATTTTATTTGAAGTAACAACACCTATTCTTTCTTTTCTTAAATTTCTTTTTTCTTCCATCTTTCAGCAGAATACAATTATTGTAACTCTCTTTTAGTTAACTCTGTAGCCAATCTTGCAACTGTTCTTCTTAAACTTCTAATTTGAAGTGGATTTGCAATTGGAGAAATAGCGTGAGCCATTTTTAGGTCAGCATATACTTTCTTAGTTTGACTAAGTTTTTCTTGCAACTCCGCTGCAGAAAGATCTTTTATTTCTGATTGTTTCATAATAAATATAAATTATGCTTCGAAATCTCTAGCAACGACGAACTTAGTTTTTACTGGAAGCTTCTGAGCTGCAAGACGTAAAGCCTCTTTTGCAACTGATAACGGAACTCCTCCAACTTCAAACATAATTCTTCCTGGTTTAACAACAGCAGCCCAATACTCAACTGCTCCTTTACCTTTACCCATACGTACTTCAAGAGGCTTCTTAGTAATAGGTTTGTCTGGGAAAATTTTAATCCATAATTGTCCTTCTCTCTTCATGTAACGAGTTGCAGCAATACGAGCAGCTTCGATTTGACGAGATGTTAAGAACATTCCATCTTCATGTACAGATTTAATACCAAACATTCCATTTGAAAGCTCGTGCCCTCTTTGAGAGTTACCTTTCATTCTACCTTTTTGTACCTTACGGTATTTTGTTCTTTTAGGCTGTAACATTTTTCTTTAGTTTAAAAATTTACTTTCTTTTACGAGCATCTGGTTTTCCGCCTTTGTTAAAGTTAGATTTGCCTCTAGGAGCATCTCCACCTTTACCACCGCCTGTACCAGACTGTTTTTTGTCCATTCCAGCAATTGGAGAAAGCTCTCTCTTACCGTAAACTTCACCTTTCATGATCCATACTTTGATACCCATTCTACCGTAAGTAGTATGTGCTTCAGCAAGAGCATAATCGATGTCTGCTCTGAAAGTTGATAGAGGAATTCTACCTTCTTTGAAACCTTCTGAACGTGCCATCTCAGCTCCATTCAAACGACCAGAAATCAAAACTTTGATACCTTCAGCGTTCATACGCATAGAAGCAGCAATAGCCATTTTGATTGCACGTCTGTAAGAAATACGGCTTTCGATTTGACGAGCGATGCTTGTAGCCACAAGATAAGCATCTAGCTCAGGTCTTTTAATTTCAAAGATGTTGATTTGAACCTCTTTATCAGTAACTTTCTTAAGTTCCTCTTTTAACTTGTCTACCTCTTGTCCGCCTTTTCCGATAATGATACCAGGTCTAGCAGTAGTGATAGTAACGGTTACAAGCTTTAAAGTTCTCTCGATGATTACTTTAGATACACTAGCTTTTGATAAACGAGCATGGATATACTTTCTGATTTTATGATCTTCAGCTAATTTATCGCCGTAATCATTTCCACCATACCAGTTTGAGTCCCATCCTCTGATGATACCAAGTCTATTTCCAATTGGATTTGTCTTTTGTCCCATGCTGCTTAAGAATTGCTTTGTGTGTTATTGATAGCTCCAAGCACGATTGTTACGTGGTTAGAACGTTTTCTTATTCTGTGTGCACGACCTTGTGGAGCTGGACGAAGTCTTTTCAACATCATTCCACCATCTACTCTGATCTCTTTAACAAATAATCCAGCTTCTTCTAAATTACCTTCGCTATTTTTCTGCTCCCAGTTGTTGATTGCAGATAATAATAGTTTTTCTAATTTTCTTGAAGCTTCTTTAGAACTGAATCTTAAAATGTTAAGTGCTCTTTCTACCTTCTGACCTCTTACCAAGTCCGCTACTAAGCGCATTTTTCTAGGCGAAGTAGGGCAGTTATTCAATTTTGCGAAAGCGATAGACTTATTAGCCTCTTTTCTCGCATCTGCTGTTTCTCTTTTACGAACTCCCATTGCTTCTTATTTTTTACCTTTATTTTTTGCTCCAGCATGACCTCTAAAAGATCTAGTTGGCGAAAACTCTCCTAATTTGTGACCTACCATGTTTTCTGTTACGTAAACTGGTACAAATTGACGACCGTTATGAACTGCGATAGTTTGTCCTACGAAATCTGGAGTAATCATTGAAGCTCTAGACCAAGTCTTTACAACTGCGTTTTTACCACTCTCTACGTTTTCTTGAACTTTCTTGTCTAATTTATAATGAACGAAAGGTCCTTTTTTTAATGAACGTGCCATATCTTATTATTTCTTTCTACGTTCTACGATATACTTGTTACTCGGGTTTTTCTTAGAACGAGTTCTGTAACCTTTAGCTGGCAATCCTTTTCTTGAACGCGGGTGCCCTCCAGAAGAACGTCCTTCACCACCTCCCATAGGGTGATCAACTGGGTTCATCGCTACTGGTCTAGTTCTAGGTCTTCTTCCTAACCATCTTGTTCTACCTGCTTTACCAGATACAACTAATTGGTGGTCAGAATTAGAAACAGCTCCAATTGTAGCTGAACAAGTTAACAAGATTAATCTTGTCTCACCTGATGGCATTTTAATTGTCGCGTATTTCCCGTCTCTTGCCATTAACTGAGCAAAAGTTCCAGCTGAACGAGCAATAACAGCTCCTTGTCCTGGACGTAACTCAATACAAGATATAACAGTTCCAAGAGGAATTCTGCTTAAAGGTAATGTATTACCAATCTCAGGTTGAGATTCTGGACCAGAAACTAATTTCTGACCAACTTTCAATCCGTTTTGAGCGATAATATAAGTTTTCTCTCCATCAGCATAAGCTAATAAAGCGATAAATGCAGTACGATTTGGATCGTATTCGATTGATTTCACTGTAGCTGGAATTCCATCTTTAGTTCTTTTGAAATCGATGATACGATATCTCTGCTTGTGACCACCACCCGTATAACGCATGGTCATCTTTCCTTGACTATTTCTACCTCCTGAGTTTTTTATCGGCGCTATCAAAGAGCGTTCCGGCTTATCAGTTGTAATAGCGTCATAACCATTCACAACTCTAAATCGCTGACCCGGGGTAATAGGTTTTAATTTTCTTACTGACATTTTTCTATCTTAGATATTGTTGTAAAAATCAATTGTTTCTCCTTCTTGTACTTGAACAATTGCTTTTTTGTAAGCATTTGTCTTTCCACTGATTAAACCACTTTTAGTGTATTTAGTAGATCTATCCGGTCTCACATTCATTGTGTTAACAGAAACGATAGTTACTCCATAAGCAGCTTCAACAGCTTTCTTAATCTCAACTTTGTTTGCTTTTTTGTCAACAACGAATCCGAAGCGGTTTAGAACTTCACTTTCTTTGGTTACTTTTTCTGTTACTATAGGTCTAATAATGATGCTCATATTCCTATTATTTACTTAAATTTTCTTCAATTAACTCCAAAGAACCTTCTAAAAGCACTAAATTATTAGTGTTTAAAATTGCGTAAGTGCTTAATTCTGAGCTAGTTACGACATTCGAAGCCTTTAAATTACGTGACGACAAATATACATTTTTATTTGACTCACCCAATACAAATAGAGATTTTTTATTTTCTAACCCTAAAGCTTTCAAAACGTTAATGAAATTTTTAGTGTTTGGAACATCAAAATTAAAGTCTTCAAGAACGATAATATTTGACTCTTTTGCTTTGATTGAAAAAGCAGATTTTCTAGCCAATCTCTTTAATCCTTTATTCAATTTGAATGAATAACTTCTTGGTCTTGGCCCGAAAACTGTTCCTCCTCCTTTAAACAAAGGATTTTTAACACTTCCCGCACGAGCCGTACCCGTACCTTTTTGTTTTTTAATCTTACGTGTACTTCCTGTCACTTCAGCTCTTTCTTTAGCCTTGTGAGTACCTTGTCTTTGATTAGCAAGGTATTGCTTAACATCAAGATATACAGCGTGATTGTTTGGTTCAATTGCGAATACTGAATCAGAAAGTTGAACTTTTCTACCAGTATCTTTTCCGTTGAAATCTAATACTTTTACTTCCATTACTTCTGAATGATTACGTAAGAGTTTTTGTGTCCAGGAATACATCCTTTAACAACAAGCAGGTTCTTTTCAGCAACTACTTTTAAAACTCTAAGGTTTTGTACTTTTACATTATCTCCACCCATTCTTCCAGCCATACGCATTCCTTTGAATACTCTAGATGGATAAGAAGAAGCTCCTACAGAACCCGGCGCTCTTAAACGGTTGTGCTGACCATGAGTAGCTTGCCCAACACCACCAAAACCGTGACGTTTAACAACACCTTGGAAACCTTTACCTTTAGACACACCTTGTACGTCTACAAATTCTCCTTCTACAAAAATAGAAACATCGATAAGATCTCCTAATTTTTGTTCAGTTGCGAAATCTTGGAATTCAACGACTTTTTTCTTAGCAACAGTTCCAGCTTTTTTAAAGTGCCCTAAAGCAGCTTTAGTAGAATGTTTCTCGTTTTTGTCATCGAAACCAAGTTGCAACGCTTCATACCCGTCAACCTCGTTGGTTCTGACTTGGGTAACAACGCATGGTCCAGCTTCGATTACTGTACAAGGAATGTTTTTCCCGTTTTCATCGAAAATACTAGTCATGCCGATTTTTTTACCAATTAACCCAGACATAAATATTAATTATTAATTACTAAAATTCCCTTCAATTTGAAAATAACAGAAATTTCCAAACAGGGAGTGCAAAAGTAGACATTAAAAATGAATATACCAAACAGTTACAGAAATTAAATCGCTCATTATCAAAATCCAAGCACTAGACTATTGCCAAAAGCTATTCAATCCGACACAAAATTGAAAAACTCATTTTCATAATTACATCATTTCACACTTAACAATTAATTGATGAAAACACAACAAAAAACGACGTCACAACCCTAAAACAAAGGGCTTTACAAAAATTCAAAAAGAAACAAAAGATACAAAACAAATACAATTTGCCCTAAAAAAACTAAATAGCAAAAACAAAAAAAGCGAGACATTTCTGCCTCGCTTTTTTCTATAAAATATAAAAAATAATTATACTTTTATCTCTACTTCAACACCACTTGGCAATTCAAGTTTCATTAAAGCATCAATTGTTTTAGATGAAGATGAATAAATATCAATCAATCTCTTGTATGACATTACTTCAAATTGCTCTCTCGCTTTTTTGTTAACGTGCGGAGAACGCAATACAGTGAAAAGTTTTTTGTGAGTTGGCAACGGAATTGGACCTGTTACAACTGCACCAGTAGTTTTTACTGTTTTTACAATCTTCTCAGCAGATTTATCCACCAACATGTGATCGTAAGATTTTAGTTTTATTCTGATTTTTTGACTCATTTTCCTTAAAATTAAGCGTTACCTTTTGCTTTTTTGATTACCTCTTCTGAAATATTAGAAGGTGTTTCTGCATAATGAGAAAACTCCATAGTAGATGTCGCTCTACCAGATGATAATGTTCTTAATGTAGTTACATAACCAAACATCTCAGCCAACGGCACATCTGCCTTAATAGTTTTCGCTCCGTTTCTATCACCCATATCATTTACCTGACCTCTACGACGGTTCAAGTCACCTACGATATCACCCATGTTTTCTTCTGGAGTAATAACTTCGATTTTCATGATTGGCTCCAAGATAACAGCTCCAGCAGCTTTACCAGACTCTTTGTAACCCATTCTTGCCGCTAATTCGAAAGAAAGAGCATCAGAATCCACAGGGTGGAAAGATCCGTCTAATAAAGTAACTTTTAAACTATCCACAGCATATCCAGCCAAAGGCCCAGTTTTCATTGCTTCACGGAAACCTTTTTCAACTGCAGGAATATACTCTTTAGGAACGTTACCTCCTTTTACTTCATTCACAAACTGTAATCCAACAGGAACTTTTCCATCAACTTCATCAGCAGGCTCGATTCTAAATACGATATCACCGAATTTACCACGACCTCCAGATTGTTTTTTGTAAGTTTCTCTGTGTTGAGCAGATCTTGTAAACGCCTCTTTGTACTCTACTTGTGGCTCACCTTGGTTAACCTCTACTTTAAACTCACGTTTCATACGGTCAACTAAGATATCTAAGTGAAGCTCACCCATACCAGAGATGATAGTCTGACCAGAAGCCTCGTCAGTTCTTACCGTAAACGTCGGATCCTCTTCAGCCAATTTTGCCAAAGCCATACCCATTTTATCAACGTCAGCTTTAGTTTTAGGCTCAATTGCGATACCAATTACAGGATCTGGGAATTTCATAGATTCCAAGATAATTGGATTCTTTTCATCACACAAAGTATCTCCTGTTTTGATATCTTTAAATCCTACAGCAGCTCCAATATCTCCAGCCTCAATAAATTCGATTGGATTTTGTTTGTTAGCGTGCATTTGGTAGATACGAGAGATTCTCTCTTTGTTACCAGAACGAGTATTTAAAACATATGAACCAGCATCTAAACGACCAGAGTAAGCACGGAAGAAAGCTAAACGACCTACGAATGGGTCAGTAGCAATTTTAAATGCCAAAGCCGCGAATGGCTCTTTTACGTCTGGCTTACGTAAGATTTTAGTTTGATCTTCTTCCAACAAATCAGCATCATCAGGATGGATACCCTCGATACCTTCTTTATCTAAAGGAGATGGTAAATATTTACAAACTGCATCAAGCATGAACTGAACTCCTTTGTTTTTGAAAGAAGAACCAGCAAGCATAGGAATGATTGCCATATCAATTGTAGCAGCTCTTAAAGCAGTATTAATCTCTTCTTCAGTAATAGAGTTTTCATCCTCCATGTATTTATCTAAAAGATTCTCATCGTAAGTAGCAATCTCTTCGATAAGGATAGAACGATAATGCTTCACATCATCAACCATATCCGCAGGAATATCAACAATATCAAATGTAGCTCCTTGAGTTTCATCATGCCATACAATAGCTTGATTTTTAACTAAGTCAACGATACCTTTGAAATCTGCCTCATCACCGATAGGTAATGTAATGGCAACTGCGTTAGATTTCAACATATCCTTAACCTGTCCACAAACACCTAAGAAGTTAGATCCTTGACGGTCCATTTTGTTTACGAATCCCATACGAGGAACTCTGTATTGATCTGCAAGTCTCCAGTTAGTTTCTGATTGAGGCTCAACACCATCAACAGCACTAAACAAGAAAACCAATCCATCAAGTACACGTAAAGAACGGTTTACCTCTACAGTAAAGTCAACGTGTCCAGGAGTATCAATAATATTAAAGTGGTACGGTAATGACTCAGGAAGTACTTTACCTTGTTCTGTTGGAAAGTTCCAAGTACAAGTTGTAGCAGCAGAAGTAATTGTGATACCTCTTTCTTGCTCTTGCGCCATCCAGTCCATAGTAGCTGCACCATCGTGCACCTCACCAATTTTGTGTGATTTTCCAGTATAAAAAAGAATACGCTCAGTAGTTGTTGTCTTACCAGCATCAATGTGAGCAGCAATCCCGATATTTCTTGTATATTTTAAATCTCTAGCCATTTCTTTACGAATTAAAATCTAAAGTGAGAGAATGCTTTGTTAGCCTCTGCCATTTTGTGAGTATCCATTCTTTTCTTAACCGCAGCACCTTCTTCTTTAGCCGCAGCTAAACACTCAGAAGCTAAACGTTGTGCCATAGATTTTTCATTTCTTCTTCTAGAATAAAGTATTAACCACTTCATTGCCATAGAAATTTTTCTGTCTGGACGGATTTGCATCGGAATTTGGAATGTAGCTCCACCTACTCTACGGCTACGTACTTCTACGTGAGGCATAACGTTAGTTAAAGCATCTTTCCAGATTTCTAATGAAGTCTTCTCATCATTCTGCTTTTTAGTTTCAATGATATCAATTGCATCATAAAAAACTTTAAAAGCTGTAGATTTCTTACCATCCCACATTAAGTTGTTTACAAAACGCGTTACCAATTGGTCGTTAAACCTTGGATCCGGTAAAAGTGGTCTTTTCTTTGCCGCTCTTTTTCTCATGTCTTTTTCTTAAAAGTTTTTAAATTACTTTTTTGCTTCTTTTGGGCGTTTAGCACCGTACTTAGATCTTCTTTGCGTTCTTCCTGCAACACCTGACGTATCAAGCGCTCCACGAACGATGTGATATCTAACACCTGGTAAATCTTTTACCCTTCCACCTCGCACTAATACTATCGAGTGCTCCTGTAGATTGTGTCCTTCTCCTGGGATGTAAGCATTCACCTCATTACCATTTGTCAAACGTACACGCGCAACTTTACGCATTGCAGAGTTTGGTTTTTTTGGTGTAGTAGTGTAAACACGCGTACAAACCCCTCTTCTTTGAGGACAAGAATCTAAAGCAACCGATTTACTCTTCTTAGTGATCTGAGTTCTTCCTGTTCTTACTAATTGTTGAATTGTTGGCATAATTAATACTAAAAATTAATATGATATTAAATTCCCGCTTTTTACGGGGTTGCAAATGTATAAAATAAATTTCACTATACAAACGTTAATCTATTAATTTTCAACAACATTATTTATCCTTATGTTTTTAAAGTCAAACAACTGATATTTGCCTTATTTTTAGAAAATGAAACAACCTGCATTCAATACTTTTCTTTTTTTCTTTTTTTTAGGCTTCAGTTTTTGCTGTTGTGCACAAAACTTTCACTTAAAAATAACGGGCGGCAATCAGAACGAAGACCAAGTTATTGATTCATTGGGCTATTCGAAAAAACATCCCAACTTAAAATCTCTTTTTAACGAAGTAGAAAACACTTCCGAAAAACTTTCAAAAAAAGGTTATTTAGACCATCAAGTCCTAAAAACCGCAAAAACAAATGACAGCACTTATACCTCTGTTATCGAATTAAAAAAGAAGGTTAAAGAAATACATATATATATAGGTAAGAGTAAAGACATACTTGGCTTCTACACCGAAAAAGATACCGTCAAAATTTTATACACAGAACTGGAATCTTTCTTTTCTGAAAAAATAACTGTTGCAGAAAAAGCAGGTTACGCCTTGAGCAGAATAAAACTCGAAAATATTCAAAGAAAAGGACTAATTGTTTTAGCAGATCTGAATTTCAAACTCGAAAAAAAGAGAACAATTAACGCTATTGTAGTCAATTACACAAACGAATCTAAAGGCTTTTTTCCCGAAGGTCATTTAAAGCAACTCAATAAAAAATATCTGAACAAAACTTTTAATCAAAACACGATTAAGGAATTACACAACGACATCAACAGCTTTGAATTTGTCGCACAAACCAAATACCCGGAAATACTCTTTACAAACGATTCAACCAAAATCTACACTTACATAGAAAAAAGAAAAGCAAACAACTTTGACGGTTATATTGGTTTTTCTAACGATGATGAAAAAAAACTAAACCTTAACGGCTATCTTGACATTTCGCTACTTAACATCCTAAAGTCTGGAGAACAGTTTTCGCTTTATTGGAAAAGCGACGGAAATCAGCAAAAAACTTTTAATGCCAAAATAGAAATACCTTATATCTTCAAATCTCCCCTCGGAATAAAAGCGCAATTGAACATTTTCAAACAAGACAGCACTTTTCAAAACACAAAAACAGCTATTGATTTAGGATATTATCTCAATTATAATTCAAAAATCTATCTGGGCTATCAGTCGACAGAATCTAGCGACATCCTGAATCAGAACAATTCAACAATCAGTGATTTTGACAATGCCTATATCACAAGTTCGTTTGATTTTAAAAAACGAGATTATTCAAATATTCTTTTTCCAATAAAATCATTTTTTAACTTAATGACTGGCTACGGAAAAAGAAACAGCGCTTATGCTGAAAGTCCTAGTTCGGTTCGTCAGTTTTACGCCAATCTGAACTTTGGATACAATTTCGAATTAAACAAGAAGAATTTCATTAATATTAATTCTCAAAATTACATCTTAAGCAGCCAAAGCTATCTCGTCAACGAATTAATTCGGTTTGGAGGAATCAATTCTATTCGTGGATTTTTAGAAAACAGTCTTCAGGCAAATTTTTCAGCATTGCTGCTTACAGAGTATCGCTATCTTTTGTCTCCAAATATTTACATTAATTCCATAGTTGACTATGGCATATATCAAGACCTCACAACTTCAACAAATCCAAAAAAAATCAAAAATTTAACAAGTTTTGGAATAGGCGCAACGTTAAACACAATTAACGGCATCTTACGGATCAATCTTACAAATGGCGTAGAAAACGGTCAAGATTTACAATTATATAACAGTATTATAAACATCTGTTATAATGTTAAATTTTAGTGTTTAACGAAATTTTTATTTTTTTCATTAGGATAGTTAACAAATTATTAAGAGTTTTGCGATACTAATTCAAAATATTTAAAAATGAAACTAAAGTTCAATGGATTCTTAGTACTTTTACTAGTACTAGCTGCGCATTTATCATTTGCGCAAGAAAGAGCTGTTTCTGGAACAGTTTCTGACGATGCAGGAATGCCTTTACCAGGTGTTAGTGTATTAGTTAAAGGAACAAAAACAGGGACACAAACTGATTTTGATGGAAAATATTCCATCAAAGCATCATCAAACCAAATATTGGTATTTAGCTACATTGGGATGAAAACCCAAGAAATAGCAGCAAGCTCAGGAGTAGTGAATGTAAAACTTGCCGGAGCAGCTCAAGAACTTGAAGGCGTTGTAGTAACAACAGCTTTGGGTATCAAAAGAGAGAAAAAGTCACTTGGTTATTCTGCGCAGACAGTATCTGCAGAACAAGTTGGAACAGTGCCTACAGGTAACTTTACAAACAACTTATCAGGAAAAGTTGCTGGTCTTAGCGTAACTCAAGGTACCAACTTTGGAGGATCTACCAACGTTGTTCTTAGAGGTTACAAATCTCTATTAGGCGACAACCAGGCATTATTCGTTGTAGATGGTGTGCCAATTTTGAACAACAACGTAAACAGTAATGATCAAAAAAGTGGTAGAGGAGGTTATGACTATGGTAATGCAGCATCAGACATCAACCCTAACAACATTGCTGAAATCAACGTGTTAAAAGGAGCTGCTGCAACTGCGCTTTATGGATCTAGAGCCCAAAACGGAGCAATCATTATTACGACTAAAAAAGGAAAATCAAGAACTGATTTATCTGTTGAGTTTTCTTCTTCTTACACAATGTCTACTGTAGACAAAACGACTTTTCCAAAATATCAGACTGAATATGGTCAAGGATATTTCGGACAAGTATTTTCATCTTACAATGGACAACCTAGATCTAGATCAGGAGATGATGCTTCATATGGTCCAAAATATGATGGCTCTTTAGTTTGGCAGTATGATGCTTTTACTCCAGGGTCGGCTAATTACGGAAAACAAACCCCATGGGTTGCTGCAAAAAATGGTCCTATCGAATTTTTTGACACTGGAACATCTACAATCAACAACATTTCATTAAGCGGAGGTACTGAAAAAGCCACTTACAGAGTGACATACGCTAATACAAACAGCACCGATATTTTGCCAAATTCATTATTAAGCAAAAACAACTTTAATGGAGCTGCTAGCTACAAATTTAACGACAAGTTAAGCTCTAATTTCAATGTTACGTACGTTTCACAAAATACACGAAACAGAAATTCTACTGGATATGGAGGAAACCAGTTGGCTGGTTTCAGACAGTGGTGGGCAAACAACGTTGACATCTTAGAACAAAGAGACCTTTATTTTTCAAGCCGTCAAAACTACACTTGGAATATCAAAAGTGCAACAAATGTTACTCCTGCATACTGGGATAATCCTTATTTTCAAAGATATGAGAATTACAACAATGACAGTAGACAACGATTTGCCGCTAATGCTAGTTTGACCTATGATGTAAATAAAAACTTAAGTTTTACAGGTAGAATTGGTACTGATGGTTTCAATCTAAAAACAGAAGACAGAATTGCCCCAGGTTCGACACCGGCAACTCTTGGATCTAACTCAAACCTTCAAAACCTTCCTGTTCAGCCATCAGGTTACGCGTTAGACTTGTATAATTTCAGCGAGCAGAACTATGATTTCTTAGCTACTTACAAAAAAGACTTAAGCGAAGATTTCAACCTTAATGTTCTTCTTGGTACCAACTACAACGTACAAAGCAGATTCATTAATCAGCAAATGACTTCAGGAGGTTTGTATATCCCTGGATTATACACTATCTCTAACTCAGTATCTGCTCCTGCTCTTCCTAGAATTGTAGACACGAGAAAAGAAATATTAGGTTTATTTGCGCAAGCAACATTAGGCTACAAAGGAACTTACTATCTAGAAGGTTCTGTAAGAAGAGATGAATCTTCTGCATTGCCACAAGAAAACAATGCATATTGGTATTCAGCTATTTCAGGAAGTGTTATATTCTCAAACTGGTTTAAAGATGCTGAATTCATCAATTTTGGTAAATTCAGAGTTGCTTATGCACAAGTAGGTTCTGATACCGATCCAAACCAATTATTGGATAACTATACTGCTAGAACTCCATTCGGAACTCCAGTGTATTCTTTTAATACTACAGCAAAAAATGCAAATTTAAAACCACAACAGTTAGACAACATAGAGGTTGGTTTAAACATGCAATTTGCAAACAACAGACTTGGGTTTGATGTGGCTTGGTTCCAAAACAAAGCTTTTGACCAAATATTACCATTACCAGTCTCAACTTCTACCGGATCAAATTTCAACACGATCAATGCTGGTACTTTAACAACAAAAGGTTTCGAGGTTACCCTTAATGCAACTCCGGTTAAAACGAATAACTTTTCTTGGGATGTTAGCGTTAACTGGTCAAATCCTAACACTAAGGTTACTGAATTGGCACCAGGTATTGAGAACATCAACATCAACTCTCTACAAGGAGGTATTAGTATCAATGCTCCTTTAAATCAAGATTACGGTCAAATCTGGGGAACTACTTACGTATTAGACGATGCTGGAAACAGAATTATCGGTGCTAACGGCGCATACGAAGTTTCTACAACTACAGACAACAAATTAGGAACATACCAAGCAGATTGGATTGGAGGTATTAACAACAAATTCAATTACAAAAACCTTTCTTTCAGCTTCTTAATCGATGTGAAAAAAGGAGGAAGTGTCTTCTCACTTGACCAATACTATGGGTATGGCACAGGTATATATGCTAATTCAGTTGGAACTAATGACTTAGGGAACCCAATTAGAAACACACTAGCAAATGGTGGTGGTGAAATCTTACAAGGTGTAATGCTAAACCCAGCATACACACCAGGTGGAGGTCAACCTCAATATATTACAAATACAACAAGATTAGATAGATCTCAATCTAGTCAAGTTTTAGGTACTGACCCTCCTGCAGCTGCATTTGTTTACGATGCTGGTTTTGTAAAATTAAGAGAGGTAGTATTAACTTATAATCTTCCATCAAGCATTTTAGGAAGTGCTATTAAAGGAGCTTCATTCAGTGTAATAGGTAATAATCTTTGGATTATTGACAAAAGTTTACCGTATTCAGATCCAGAAGCAGGATTGTCTTCAGGTAACACTCAAGGTTATCAATCAGGACCTATGCCGACAACAAGAAATATTTCTTTTAATGTCAAAGTTAATTTTTAAAAAGAATGAAAATGAAAAAAATCATAACAATATTAACAATAGGTTTGTCATTGACAGCTTGTGTTAATGAAGATGCAAATACCGATCCAAACAGTGCTTATAACACTGTACCGGGATCTCTTATCACTTATGCAGAAAAAGAATTAAGCGATTATGTTAATACTCCAAGCGTAAATGAAAATAACTTTAGATTGACAATGCAGTATTGGCAGGAGACAACTTACGTAAATGAAAGTAATTACGATTTTACAAATCGTAATGTTTCTAACCAAATTTACTCAGACAATTACGTAAATGTATTAAACAATCTTGGAAAAGCTAAATCAATTATCGAAGGTTACAAACCAACTGCAAGTGAATTAGCAGACTGGCCTGCAAACAAAAAGACTCAATTAGCCATTATTGACATCTTACAAGTTTATACATTTCAGCTTTTAGTAGATACTTTTGGTAATATTCCTTACACACAAGCTGCTAATCTTACACAGTATCCATTACCTGCATATGATGATGGCGCAACGATATATGCTGATTTAATCACAAGAATCAATGCAGACATTACTTCTTTAAGCAGCGGAACATCAAATAGTTTCCCAACATTTTCTTCTGGAGACAAATTGTATGGAGGAGATCCTGCGTCATGGTTAACATTTGCAAACTCTTTAAAATTAAAACTTGCAATAGGAATCGCTGATTCAAATCCAGCTTTGGCACAAACTACTGCAACTGCAGCTATTGCAGCGGGAGTAATGACATCACCAGCTAATAATGCGGAATTCCCTTATTTACCAGACTCACCAAACTACAACCCTTTGTATGAAAACTTGGAAGCTAGTGGTAGAGAAGATTTTGTTGGTGGAAAAACTCTAGTAGATTATATGAATGCCTCTAATGACCCAAGAAGACCAGCTTACTTTACAACAGTTGGAGGTCAATATATTGGTCTGCCAATTGGCGAAGGTGGTGAATTCGGAAACTTTTCGCACGCAGGAGATTATGCATATACACCTGACACCCCAGGAAACATCTTAACTTATACTGAGGTTGCATTTTATGTTGCCGAAGCAAATGCACGCTGGAACACAGCCGCTGCACCTGCCGCTTACACTGCAGCAGTTACAGCTTCAATCTTAGAATGGGGCGGAACTGCAACTGAAGCTACAGCTTACCTTGCTACAAAACCATACGATCCAGTTAACTGGAAAAAATCAATTGGGGAGCAAGCATGGGTAGCGATGTATAATCAAGCTTTAACTTCTTGGAATTTCTGGAGAAGATTAGATTTTCCTGTATTACTAGCTCCTCCTACTGCAATTAACAATGCTGGTGGCAAAGTTCCAGTAAGAATGACGTATCCAGTTCTTGAGCAACAAACAAATAACTCAAACTGGAAAGCTGCTTCTACAGCTATCGGTGGAGATTTGCTAACAACAAAACTTTTCTGGGATAAATTTTAATCCCCAAAACCAAATAACACAAAAGCCGCTCTACAACAGAGCGGTTTTTTTTTATAAACATTATACCTATATTTGTTCTATGGAAAAAGAGCACCAAATATTTGGCATTAGAGCCATTATAGAGGCCATTCAGGCTGGCAAAGAAGTTGACAAAGTATTTATTCAGAAAGAAATTTCGGGAGAGTTAATGAAGGATTTAATGAAGGTAATGAAACGTGCCAACATTAACTTCTCCTACGTTCCGATTGAAAAGCTAAATAGATTAACACCAAATAATCACCAAGGCGCAGTGGCAACGATTTCGCCTATCGGTTTTATCGATTTAGAACATTTGGTAGAGTCTACTATCGAATCGGGTAAAAAGCCTTTATTTCTTATCTTAGATCAGATTTCTGATGCACGTAACTTTGGCGCTATAATTAGAACTGCTGAATGTACTGGCGTAAACGGAATAATCATTCAAAAAGCTGGATCTGCACCTGTAAATGGAGACACCGTAAAAACTTCTGCCGGCGCTGTGTTTAATGTGCCGATTTGCAAAGTAGAACATATTAAAGACGCTATTTTTTATCTTCAGGGTTCTGGAATTAAAACTGTAGCCGCTACCGAAAAAACAGATCAGAACATTTACGACGTATCTTTGTCTGAACCTGTTGCCATAATCATGGGATCCGAAGATAGAGGAATTAACCCTTCTGTTCTGAAAATTGTAGATGAAAAGGCCAAATTACCAATGTTTGGCTCCATAGGATCGCTAAACGTTTCTGTTGCCTGCGGTGCCTTTTTATACGAAACAGTCCGACAAAGAAGTTAACCTAAAACCGGATTGAGAGTAAGGATTAGAATAAATAATTAAGACACTTAATAAATGTTTTCAAAATCTAATTCAATACCGCTCATTATATTGTTTCTTTTATCTGTAGCTTTTAGCAGTAAGAGCTTAGGACAAAACACTACTTATAATCAATTTTGGAACGAAATTCAATTCAGCAGAACGTTAAGCGAAAAATGGTCTGCCGAATTGGATCTAGCCGCCGCGTATAGCAGCACAGCAACATCTTCTAACTTATTTGAAAACACTATCCAGAGATCGCTTCGAGGCTGGGGACATTACTATTTAACTCCTAGATGGAAGCTTTCTGCTTTTCTTGCCTATTACAGCAACAAAGATGTTCCAGAAATTGGTCAGTTTGAATCGCCCGAATGGCGCTTTGCTTTGCAGGGAATTTATTATTTCCACAAAACAGGCTATAATTTATCTACAAGAATCCGAACTGAATTTCGGCATATGAGAAATCAGGACGATGACTACGAACTGGTTTTCCGATATCGTCATCAATTAAAATACCTCCAGTCAATCAACAGCAAAGTGCTAAGAGCTGGCGTCTTCTACGCAGTTGCTTCTGACGAAATTTATCTAAAATCAGGAGCAAAAGTAACAGGAGAAAGCTTCTTTGACAGAAACAGATTCAATATTGGAGCAGGTTATCTTTTTACAGATGATATGCAGGTAGAATTATGTTATGCTAATGAATATTTGCCCCGAAACAAAGGCAACCAGATTACAAACGCAGCTTCGTTAACCATAACATTTAACAATTTGCTCGAAAATATTCAAAAGAAAATAGACGCACAAAACCACGACGCTCCTACAGACGAACAATAAGCTATTCTTCTCTCTTAAAGAAACATTGTAGCTGTTTCATAATAGCGGCTTTTTGCAATTTGAAAGTGTAAGTACGGACAAATTCAGTTCCTTCCATATTAATCTTAGCGCTAACTGCCTCGTAAGCAGCAAAATCAGTAATATCCTGATCATCTATTAAATACAAAACCTGCATTGTGGAATCGCCATTACGATATTGAGTATCGTAATGAGTCAATTTATAATTTTTGTGATTAGAGAGAGAAATTACTAAATCGTCATTTATCTTTTTGCCTTCTTTTTTATCAGGAAATGGCATTGGCCGCAATGCAATAAAATATTGTTCTTTATCTGTGACAATATTAATTTTTAATGACTTAGATTTTGTGGTATAAAAAACGGCAGGATCAAAAAAGTAAACCATAGTACCGTCGGCCAGTACACGATTTTTAATTTCACATTGAGCAGAAACTGAAAACGTGAATCCTGAAAATGCAAACAAAACAAAAAAGATAATTTTTTTCATAAAGCAAAAAATTAAATTAGAAGTTGTAACAAATTTAATCTTTTTGGCCCAAACAGTTCAATTTACTGTTTGTTATCTTCAGAATCTGATTTAGTTACAAAATAACGAACTGGCAAATTTGAATCAAAATACATCGAATTAAAATCTGTTTCTTCTTCCTCTTTTCTACTGATAAAATTCCCATTTTCATCAAAATGCCTCATAAAAGGATCGCTTTCTGGATCAAAATCGGGACGTTGCCAATCATACAAAATTGGTTTGGAATATTCTGGTGTTTTGTATAAAACCGACAAGACGAAACCTGTAATTAATCCTGACAAATGTCCTTCCCACGAAATCGACTGATCAACGTCTGGAAAAACATACCATATCATTCCGCCATACAGCAAAATAACGCTTAATGACAAAGCAATGAGTCTGTAATATTTGGTTTGAATACCTTTAAAGAAGATAAAACTCACCAAAACATAAATTAGTCCGCTGGCTCCTATATGAAAATTTTCTCGACCTATAATCCAAGTTATCAAACCAGAAAACAGTATTCCGTATACGACAATGCTAAAGGTTTGTTTTGGGTAGAAAAAACGCAATGCTGCCAATAAAATCAGAAGCGGGATGGAGTTATTATACAAATGTTCTAAATTTTCATGAATGAAGGGACTAAAAACAATTCCCTGAAGACCCGCAAAATCTCTTGGATATATTCCGTTCTGATAAAAATCGAAATCAAAACGAATTTGAGCCCAATAAATCACCCACAGCAGTAAAACAAAAAAAACAGGAAGCGCAATTACGGAATTTGAAAATTTAAACTGGTTGTCATTCATAATTTTGGGTATCTGGTAAAAATTCTGAATCAAAAAACTATCCAAAAAAAACAGACTGATAATTTGTCAGTAAATGCGAATTCAAATTTATTTAGAAGTGTTAAAAGACTAAAATCTAACCTCAAAATATAGTAATTTTACCAAATGGAAGCACCATTAGCAGAAAGAATCCGCCCGCGCAAACTAGAAGATTATATCAGCCAAACACACTTGGTCGGACCAAACGGTTCCTTAACTCAACAAATTTCAAAAGGAATAATTCCTTCCTTAATTTTTTGGGGACCGCCTGGAACCGGAAAAACCACTTTGGCAGAAATCATAGCACAAGAGTCTAAACGACCTTTTTATGTTTTAAGCGCCATTAACTCTGGGGTAAAAGACATTCGCGATGTTATCGAAAAAGCAAAACAAAGCGGTGGCTTATTTACAGCCAAAAATCCGATTTTGTTTATTGATGAGATCCATAGGTTTAGCAAATCGCAACAGGATTCTCTTTTGGCAGCAGTCGAAAAGGGATGGATTACCTTGATTGGAGCCACAACCGAAAACCCAAGTTTCGAAGTAATTCCGGCCTTATTGTCACGATGCCAGGTTTATGTATTAAATGCTTTTACAAAAGACGATTTAGAAGCATTATTGCTTCGCGCCATGAAAGCAGACACATATCTTGCCAGCAAAAACATTCAGCTCAAAGAAACCGAAGCTTTGATGAGACTTTCAGGAGGTGACGGCCGCAAGCTTCTCAATATTTTTGAACTTGTCATAAATGCTGCAGCAAGCGACGAAGTGGTTATTACTAATGATAGAGTTTTAGAGCTCGTACAGCAAAATACGGTTTTGTACGACAAGACCGGAGAGCAGCATTATGATATTATTTCTGCCTTTATCAAATCAATTCGCGGCAGTGATCCTAATGGAGCGGTATATTGGCTTGCCAGAATGATTGAAGGAGGAGAAGACGTAAAATTTATTGCCCGAAGAATGCTTATTTTATCTAGCGAAGATATTGGAAATGCAAATCCTACAGCACTTGTTATCGCTAACAATACTTTTCAGGCTGTAACCACGATTGGTTATCCCGAAAGCCGCATCATATTAAGCCAGTGTGCCGTTTATCTGGCAACATCGCCAAAAAGCAATGCGTCTTATCTCGCAATTGGAAGCGCGCAACAATTGGTAAAACAAACCGGCGATCTTCCCGTACCGATTCATTTGCGAAATGCTCCGACAAAACTTATGAAGGAATTAGGTTATGGAGAAGACTACAAATATTCTCATGACTACGCCAATAATTTTGCCGAACAAGAATTTTTGCCAGATGCTGTAAAAGGAACGGTTCTTTACAATCCAGGGAACAATTCTAGAGAGAACAGCACCCGTGAATTCTTAAAGAACCGCTGGAAAGATAAATATGGTTATTAATCTCGTACGTTAAAGTTTGTTGCTTTAAAACTTAACTGAAACTTTTTCAGAAATTAATTTATCGTTTTGGTAATATTCAAAATACCATTGATTGTCTTTTGCATTTAGCGAACCTTGTATTCCGTCTTTTATAGCAATAAAAGAATCTGGACGTGAAGTTTTCAATAATTTCATCACTACTTTAGGTGTCTTATCAATAAGCTGATAGCCATTTTCTGTAGGTTGAGCGTATAACAAGTTAGGATCAGAAACATCTGCGGCTGGCGTTGCCACGACTGTTTGCTGAATTGCTGCTGGCGCAGCAGATGCTGTAGTCTGCAATGATGCGGCCGTTGTTACTTTTGTTGGCGCAACAGGAGATTTGCCACTATATTTATAATGCAACGCATTTACAGATACAAAAGCATTGTTTAATGCCTCTCTATATGCCACGTCGTATTCTTTTTCTCTGCTTTTACCCGTTTCAGAAGTATAGACGATTCTTCCGTAACAGTCTTTAAATTCTACAAAAAGTTTGGTCACCAAAAAAGCATTATCTTTTCTAACGTTAACATACAGCAAATCGCATCGTTCGTTATAGCCTGTCGGAAGTTCTTCATTAACATAAAATGCTGTAAAGCCAGCTTGCAGAAGATTAGATTTACTTAAGGTTGCCAGTCTGTATTGATTGTCCTCTTTTATAAAATCATATTTTAACGGAACAATAACCGCCTTATAGTCATTAAGAGACTGTGCAAAACCGATAACTGAACTAAAAAGTGCAGTTAGTAAAATTTTAATTTTCATCATTATAAATATTTTTTTAGTTCTAGTAAATGGTTTATTTGTTTGAAATCTTGTGTGATTTCGATTTTCTTATCATTAAAAAAAATAGCGTCAAGGCCAGCATTTAAAGCTCCGTTTACGTCGGCGTCTAAATCATCTCCAATCATAACACTGTTCTCTTTGGTAGTCCTGGCAAGATTGACCGCATAATCAAAGATAATACTATTTGGCTTTTTTACACCTGCCGATTCAGAATTTGTAATAGTGGTGAAATAATTCCCCAAAGATGCATTTTTTAATTTCTTTTCCTGTACCGCTGCAAATCCGTTTGTTATGATATGCAGATTGTATTTTGGTTTCAAGTATTCCAGAACCTCGATTGCTCCATCAAAAAGATAGTTGTTGTCGGTAAGGAACTCTATGTAATCATTTGCAATCTGATTGATATTTTCGTCTGAAATTGCATAATTCAAAGCATCAAAGCAAAACCTGAGTCTATTGTAACGCAATTCTTGATGCGTTATTTTATCGTTCTGGTACAACCTCCAGCATTCTTGATTGATTGGAATATAATGACTTATAAAATCATGAATGTCAATTTCGTGGTACTGACTTTTAAAAATCCTGTCAAAAGCCATTTGCGAATTCTTATCGAAATCCCACAGCGTGTGATCTAAATCAAAAAAAATATCTGTTATTTTGGTATTCATACATTATAATATTCCTTCATCTGCAAAACTATAATATTTTGATTCAGTTATAATCAAATGGTCCAAAACTTTAACATCTAGGTTCTCGCCGGCTGCCTTGATCTTTTTGGTCATTTGCCTGTCGGCTTCACTTGGCATGGTATTGCCTGATGGATGATTATGACACAGAATCAGACCTGTAGCTCCCGTTTCAAGTGCTGGCTTAAAAATCAGGCGCACATCTACAATTGTACCTGCAATTCCGCCTTTGCTTAGCTGCGCTTTAGAAATAACCTTATTCGAATTATTAAGAAAAAGCACCCAGAATTCTTCATGTGGAAGTTCTCCAATAATTGGTTGCATTAGTTGGAAAGCAATCTTACTCGAAGTGATCTTTTTAAGTTCTACCACATCTTCTTCTCTGCGCCTTCGTCCTAACTCGAGTGCGGCAATAATGGTTATGGCTTTTGCCTCTCCTATTCCTTTAAAAGTAGTCAATTGTGAAATAGTCATCTTGCCCAAAGCATTTAGATTGTCTACACTTTTTAAAATTCTTTTGCTTAAATCAACAGCCGATTCGTTACGGCTTCCTGAACCGATTAAAATGGCAATCAATTCTGCATCGCTTAAGACGCTTTTTCCTTTAAGCATTAGTTTTTCGCGTGGTCTGTCGTCTTCAGACCAATTGGTAATCGGAAAATGAGATTGTTCCATAAGTAAATATTTCAAAAGCGAATATATAAAAAGAGGAAAAATCTTTCAAAAAAAATCAATCAATATTTTAATTTTAGTATATTTAAGGAAAAAATGAAAAATTCAATCCTTCTGTTTATATTCATTTTTCTGAGTTCTTGTAATCAAAAAGAGACCAAAAGCTTTTCTTTTGTGAATGATGATGAAAAACCAAAAAGCTTTGCCCAAAGATTATCTCAAGCAGCGATTTCTATAATAGACCCTTCTGTAGATTATGATCCGGCATATTTTTCAATCGATTATCCAAATGGAGATGTTCCAAAAAATAAAGGAGTTTGTACCGATGTGATTATTCGTTCGTACCGAAAGCTTGGAATTGATCTGCAAAAAGAAGTACATGAAGATATGGTCGAAAATTTTTCTCTTTATCCCAATCTTAAAAAGTGGGGAATGACAAAAACCGACACCAACATTGATCATCGAAGAGTGCCAAACCTCGAAGTGTTTTTTGAAAGAAAAGGCACAAAACTACCCATTTCTCAAAATCCAGCCGACTATAAAACTGGCGAAATTGTAACATGGCTCATTAATGACAAATTACCGCATATTGGAATTGTAACTGACAAAAAATCCAGAGACGGAAAAAGAAATCTGATTGTCCATAATGTAGGCGGAGGACAGGTCCTAAACGATTGCTTGTTTGAATATAAAATCGTTGGACATTATAGATATCCGAAATAAATTCCAAATCTGAAACTCCAAATTCCAATCAAAAAAAAGCCGATTGTTTACACAATCGGCCATTATCTAATTCTCAAATTGATTAATTTTCTAATTAATCAACCCTTTTACTTCATCAAAATTCAAACCTCCATAATTTCCTGAACTCATTAATAATAGTGCAGTATTATCTAAATTTAAGTTGAACAGATATTCTTTAAACTCAGCCGGATTGGTGTAAATAATTAAATCTTTTCTGTTGAATGCAGTTGCGATTTGCTCATACGTTACTTCTTCTAACTGCTTAATTTTTACTGCATCTGGCGAATAAAAAACAACCGCAACATCGGCATTATCTAAAGCTCCTTCGTATTCTTTCAAAAATGCTGCATTTAAGCTGCTGTACGTATGCAATTCCAAACAAGCCACTAAAGTTCTATTTGGATATTGTTCTTTTACTGCTTTGGTTGTAGCGGCCACTTTACTTGGAGAATGGGCAAAATCTTTATAGGCTACTTTTCCTTTTCCTTCGGCAATTTTTTCTAAACGTTTAGAAGCACCTTTAAAGCTGGCAATTGCTTCGTAAAATTCGGCTTCATCAACCCCCATGTTTTGGCAAATCCATTTCGCTCCTGCTAGATTGTTTAGATTGTGTGCTCCAAAAACTTCAATTGGCATGTCTCCTTCTGGGGTTTCCAAAAGTGTTACGCCATCGCTTACTGTATAGTTTGGAGTTTTATAAGGTAATTTTCTAATCGGATTTGTGGCTGCTTCAGAAACACGTTTTACTTCTGGATCATTTTCGTTGTAAACCAAAATTCCGCCATTTGTAATTTTTGCAATGAAAATCTCAAACTGCTCTACATAATTCTCGTACGTTGGAAAAACATTAATATGATCCCAAGCAATTCCAGAAATCAAAGCAATGTTCGGCTGATACAAATGAAATTTCGGACGTCGGTCAATGGGAGAAGACAAATATTCGTCACCTTCCAAAACCATAAAATCATTTTCTTCTGTTAAGTGAACCATCGTATCAAAACCTTCCAACTGTGCTCCTACCATATAATCTACGGCAATATTATGATAATTCATTACATGAAGAATCATCGAAGTAATAGTTGTTTTTCCGTGAGAACCACCAATTACGACACGTGTTTTATTCTTTGATTGCTCGTATAAAAATTCAGGATAAGAATAGATTTTCAGACCTAAATCCTGTGCTTTTAATAATTCTGGATTATCTGCTTTGGCGTGCATTCCAAGAATAATTGCATCGATATCTGCCGTGATTTTTTCTGGAAACCATCCCATTTCAGCAGGTAGAATTCCCTTTTTTTCCAAACGTGATTTTGAAGGCTCAAAAATAGCATCGTCACTTCCTGTAACCTGATATCCTTTATTATGTAATGCTAGTGCAAGATTGTGCATTGCGCTTCCGCCAATGGCGATGAAATGTGTTTTCATTTAAAATTCCAATTTTTTAGTTCCAAATTCAAAACTGTTATCTGAATTCAGTTTTCAAGATTTGATTATTTATGAGTCAAATTTTCGTTTTAAATCCTGTGCTTTATTAGGATCTTTTAATTTGTTCAAATATAAATTATATAATTTTTGAAACGTGACTTTTGAATTGCCAATTTCATGCGCTTTTTTATAATTTTTTTCGGCGGCAGTATATCGTTTAAAATACTCTTCGATTCTTCCCCTAGACAAATAGCCGTCAATTGGAGAAAACTGCGCTAATTCGTTTGAATAGGTAATTGCCTTAGATTCGCTTCCACCTAGAATCCCAGGCAATTGCAAATAAATTTCTATCAAAGCCCAACGTGCCTGAACATGTTTTGGATTGAGTTCGATTGCTGTTTCAAAAGCTTCTTTCATATCGCCAACCATCGAAAAAGCTTTAATTTTATTGACCTCTACGGCATGCATTGCGAGGCATCCTCCATATTTAAAAAAATAATCAGCAACTGTTGGTTTTAATTCTGTTAGTTTTTTGAAATATACAGCGCCTTTTACCCATGATTTTTGATGTGCTTCTATTTCTCCCAGATATTCTAATGTCTTGATATCCGAATGATTGGTTTTTAGAACACCTTCAAAAAGCAATTGTGCATCATTATACTTTTTAGCCCGAAATAATTTCTCTGCTTTTTCAAAATTAGATTGCGACCAACAATGTGTTGAAACAATTAAAAAGAAAATCAGCAGCTTATTCATGTTTCAAAAATAAGGAAATATAAAATGCGATTTGCTTTTGAACATAAATTAGTAATTTGTCCGAAAATTATTTTTAAATTAAATCCAACCTTTTTAGCCAAACCACTCTCTATACAAGAAAACTGATTTATGAAAAATTTACTATTTGTATTCTTATTGCTTTCTACAGTACTTTTTGGTCAGCAAAATGACAAAAAATGGGACAATGTTATTGCTCTTGAAAACGAAGGCAAAGTAAAATCTGCCAATGAAATTGTTTCGAAAATTTACAAAAAGGCTGTTAATCATAAAGACGAAGTTCAAATGATAAAATGCTTTTTCTATCAATCTAAATATTTGCAGGTTGTAGATGAAAATGCACAAACGAAAATTTTAAATAATTTAAAAACAAATATTAATCGCGTTTCGGTTCCATCGAAGGCTATTTTGAATTTGGTGTATGCGAAATGTTTAACCGATTATTACAGCAATAACAGATATCAAATTAATAGAAGAACGAATACTACAGTTTTAGATTCCGATTTTTTAACTTGGACTGAAAGTAATTTCACTTCTGAGATCAACCAATCTTTAAAAAATTCCTTAGAAAATGAGCCTATTCTAAAAAACACAACTCTAACAAAATATGAAGCTATCTTCGATTATCCAACGATAGAAAAATTCAAAACATTAAATGTATTCAATTACATACTATCAGAAAACATTTCTATTCTAACACAAAAATTACGCACTTGGGAAATTAAGAAAAGTGAGTTTTTTTATTCTAAAAAAGAGCTTCTAGGAAATTCAAATGATTTTATAAAAGTAAATTTTGATTCTGTTTCCAATGAAAATCTAAAGTTGATTTTGAAACTTTATCAAAAACAAGAAATCAACAATCCTTCAGCAGAAAACATCTGGCAAAGAATTCAATTCAGCAAAAATTATATCGTTGATGCTGACGAAGATTACATTAAAGCCTTGACAGCATTTCAAAAACAAACCAATGATCTGAATCTTATTCACAACATTCAACTCGAAAAGGCTTATTATCTATCTCAACATGCATCAAAACAGACCAATCCAGATTACAATGCAAAAGCAGTTGTAATTCTCGATAGTATTTTAAAAACAGAAAACAAATCGAATGCTTATAAACTGGCGCTTCAAAAGAAAGAAGCTATTTTGCATAAATTTTTAAATGTACAGCTTCAAAAATATGTTTATAATAATGAAAACATGAGAGGTTATATTCGATATCAAAATATTGAGAATCTTAAAATTTCATTCTTTAGAATCAATCAGACGCAAACTAAGCAGACTAAAACGTATAAGAGAGACAGCATAATTGAAAATCTTGTCGCAAAAACAAAACCTATTGCTTCACAAATCTATCCGCTTGTCGATAAAAAAGATTATTACGAATATGCTACAGAAGTTTTGCTTCCGAGATTAGAAACAGGTTCTTACTTGGTCTATTTTGAAAGTGAGTCTGATACAAAAGGCAAGAAAGCGACCGCTTTTGAAACCATAACAGTTTCTCAATTTATAGTTTTGGCATCACAAAATGAAAAACAGGAAAATTATCAGGTTTTTGATCGAAAAACAGGAAAGCCTTTAGAAAATGTAACCTTAAAAACTCCGTCTTTCTCAGTTAAAACGAATAAAAATGGAAATGCTGTTTTGGATAAAGTGAAAGATCGCTACGATGAACTTATCACTTTCTACAATGCAAATGACACGCTATCTGTAAACAAAAACTACCTGTATTATAATACTGAATATGATGATCAGAATAATAACGATCAGAAATTTAGCGCCACAGTCGAATTGTATCTAGACCGCGCAATATATCGCCCTGGACAAACGGTATATTATAAAGGGATTGCTATACAAAGACTAAAAGGTAAAGTTTCTGTAGTTCCTTTCACTTCGTTTAAAATTACTGTTGAAGATGCAAATCAAAACGATTTTAAAGAATTTGACGTAACTACAAATGAATTCGGATCTTTTTCTGGAGAATTTATTTTACCAAAAACCGGACTTACTGGAACTTTTACGATTAAAGCCGATGAACCGGATGAATATGAGAAGGACAAAGTTTACGACAAAACCAAAGATGAGCATCCGTTTTGGGACAATGTCAACTTGTCTTATTCAGAGTTAGGTTTTAGAGTTGAAGAATATAAACGTCCGAAATTTGAAGTCAATTTTGAACCTAAAAAAGAGAGTTTCCAGCTTAACAAACTGACAAAAGTAAACGGAATTGCAAAAGCCTTTGCAGGAAGCAACATTTCTGATGCGAAAGTAACTTATACTGTTACCAGAAGTACAAATTATTCTAGAAATTACTACTCACAAGAGCCTAACGAAATATTAAAAACAGGAGAAACTAAAACGGATGCATCAGGAAAATTTACAATTGATTTTACCGCAATTCCCTCAGAAAATGCAGTAAAAGAAAAACTTCCCGTTTTTTCTTATTTGATAAAAGCTACCGTAACCGATATTAATGGCGAGACACATGATGCTCAAACTACTATAAAAGTAGGCTACCATGATTTGGAACTTAACAACATTGTTAAGCCTTTACTTTTAACTAAAGACAAAAATGACATCAAACTTACAAGCACTAATTTAAACGGTGAATTCAAAGCGACAAAAGGAGAAGTGAAAATTTATTTTCTTAGTCCAAACTCGACAAAATTTAAAACTAGAGTTTTTCCTAATCCAGAAATCGAAGCGATTTCAGATACAGAATTTGAGAAATTATTTCCTTATGAATCTAACTCAAAATTAAAAGATAGAACACCCGAAAATTTACTTTTTTCTAAAAAGATTAATACCGAAATAGATAAAATCCTTTCCTTAGATTTTATTTCTAATTATCAATCCGGAAACTATAAAGTTGTATTTTCAGCTCAAGATAGTTTTGGAAATTTAATTGAAAACAGTACTACTTTTAAAATTAAACAAAGCAAAGATAAATTTGATACAAGCAAATTATTTACGGTTGAACAAATAAATTCTGATGCAAAAAAAGATGGTTTTGCTTTACTAAAATTAAAATCTGTAATACCCGATTTGTATATCATGGGAGTTGCAAATTTTGAAGGCAATATTTTTTCAGAAGAAACATACCATCTTGAAAATCATGAAACCGTAATTAGAATTCAACTTAAAAAAGAATTCAAAGATATTGTCACGATTAATTTTGAAAGTGTTTTTGAAAATGAAAAATTTGATAATAGTCTCTCTGTGGTCTTGAAATCAGAAATACCCGAATTAAAATTTGATGTAGATACTTTTAGAAGCAAATTACAACCTGGAAGCACCGAAAATTGGTCTTTTAAACTTACAGGAAAAGCAACAAAAAATGAAGCTGAAGTTTTGGCTTCTATGTACGACGCTTCTTTGGATCAATTTGTCACAAAAAATTGGGAAAGATGGAATAGTTATTACAATAGCGGCAGTATTGTTCGCGGTACATCGAAATCAGTTTTAGGAAGTGAAAAAACGAATACTATAATCTCCTACCCAAATCCTGCATCAAAACAAATAGAACTTAAAAATGAAAGCACTAAATTAATCTGGTTTGGATTTGACTTTAACAGCTCACATTTCAATGCACTTTATCTTCAAAGAGAATATCAAAGACAATTAAGCAAAAAGGTTAAAAAACCAACAAATGCCAAAATGATATCGGGAATTGTAACCGATAACAACAAATTAGAACTTCCTGGCGTATCTGTAACCGTAAAAGGAACACAAAGAAGCACTACAACCGACTATGATGGATATTATGAAATAGAAGCTAATGAAAATGAGGAACTTGTATTTTCGTATATTGGCTTTAAAAGTGAAACGGTTGTTATTTCCCGAAACAAAATCCAAAATATTATTTTAAAAGATGAATCTTCTAATTTAGAAGAAGTTGTTGTAGTGGGTTATGGTGTTCAGAAAAAGAAATCTTTAACAGGAGCAGTTACCCAAATGGTCGTTCAAGAAGACAATACCGTTTATAATACAGCCGGAATTTCAGATTCATTATCGGGAAAAGTTGCTGGTGTGAGTGTAAGCGATTATAAAGTTATGATTAGAGGAAACGGTTCGATTTCAGGAGCAAATCCGCCAATTTATGTAGTAGACGGAATAATAGTAAGCGATATAAACAGTATAGACCCAAAAGATATTTTAGCCATAGATGTTTTAAAAAACGAAAAAGCAACTGCGCTTTATGGAAGCAGAGCTGCAAATGGCGCTATTATCATTACGACCAAAAAAGCATTAGAAGAGTTAACGCAAGTAAAAGCCAGAAAAAATCTCTCTGAAACCGCTTTCTTCTTCCCTAATTTGAGAACGGATTCTAAAGGAAAAGTAAGTTTCAACTTTACATCTCCAGAAGCCTTAACCGCTTGGAAACTTCGTTTACTGGCTCATAACAAAGATGCCGTTTTAGGATATCTGGAAAAGAATGTTGTTACACAAAAAGAATTAATGGTGATGCCCAATTTCCCAAGATTCTTTAGAGAAAAAGACACTATTTTAATCAGTGCCAAAATCTCGAATCTTACCGCTGAAGCAAAAACCGGAATCGCCAGTTTACAGTTTTTTGATGCTGTGACTATGGAACCAATTGATGCCAAAATGCTGAACGTAAAAAACATCAAAAACTTTACAATTCCAGCTTACGGAAATACAACTGCCAACTGGACTATTACAATTCCTGAAGGTTTACAAGGTGTTCAATATAAAATCGTAGCAAAAGCGGGTAATTTCTCTGATGGAGAAGAAAATATTGTTCCTGTTTTGACCAATAATATGCTGGTAACTGAAAGTATTCCGATTTGGGTTCGCGAGAATTCAACTAAAGAATATACGTTTGAGAATTTAAAAAACAATAATTCTACAACATTAAAAAATCATCAGTTTACACTAGAATATACTTCTAACCCAACTTGGCTTGCGATTCAGTCCATTCCTTATTTAATGGAATATGAACATGAATGCGCTGAACAGACTTTTGCTCGTTATTATGCCAATGCTTTGGCGAGGGAAATCATTGCAAGCAATCCGAAAATTGCCAGCATTTTTGAAGAATGGAGAAAGAATCAAAAACCAAATTCGAAATTGGATGATAATGAAGAATTAAAATCACTCATTTTGGCCGAAACACCATGGCTGAATGATGCACAAAATGAAAACGAAAAGAAAAGAAATCTTGCGCTTTTATTCGATTTAGAAAAAATGAAAACGTCTGAGCAGGCTACTTTTCAGAAATTAAAACAAAAACAACTTCCATCCGGTGCTTTTTCTTGGTTTGGAGGAAATTACGAAAATGAATACATCACGAGACATATTCTGGCTGGCCTTGGGCATTTGGAAAAACTTCAAAAGAACAGCAATTCTTCTCAATTAGAAAAGATTACTGCTACTGCTATTCCGTTTATAGATTCTAAATTTTTAAGATATCATAAAGAAACAACCAAAAATCTGAAAACAAGCGATAAGATAACATGGTTCAATCCCTATTCTGATTTGCATTATTTGTACACAAGAAGTTTTTATCTAGAAAAATATCCTTTATCCGATACTTTGAAAAAAGCTTCAAAACTATATTTAGAAACTGCTAAAAAAGATTGGCTGAATTATTCTCTTTACGAAAAAGGATTAGCAGTACTAACTTTGAATCGTTTTGGAGAAAAAGAAAGCGCTAAGAAAATAATCGAAAGCTTAAAAGAAACTTCTTCAAACAACGAAGACTGGGGAATGTACTGGATTGCCAATAAATCGGGCTGGTACTGGTATCAGGCTCCAATAGAAACTCAAGCTTTATTGATTGAGGCTTTCGCCGAAGTGACAAACGATACCAAATCGGTTGATGCGATGAAAGTCTGGCTGTTAAAAAACAAACAAACCAAAAACTGGCCCACAACAAAATCCACAACTGAAGCCATTTACGCTTTATTAATGCAAGGAACCGACTGGCTTTCTGTAAAAGACAATACGGTTATAAAATTAGGAGATGAAAAAATCCTGACCAAAAAATTATCCGAAAATGAAAAAGAAGCCGAAACAGGCTACATCAAACTGAACTGGAAAGCTGACGAAGTCAAGAAAGAAATGGCTTCGATCAAAATCGAAAACAAATCTAAAGTTCCTGCATTTGGCGGTGTTTATTGGCAATACTTTGAAGATTTGGATAAAATCAAAAACAATTCAGGTGCAGTTTTGTCTGTTTCGAAAGAATTATATCTAAAGAAAAGCACACTCAAAGGAAATCAATTAGAAAAAATTACAACAAAAAATCCATTAAAAATTGGGGATTTAGTTACCGTTCGATTAGTTATCACATCCAAAGAAGATACAGAATATGTTCATTTAAAAGATATGCGTGCCTCTTGTTTTGAACCTGTCAATGTCCTTTCTGAATATCAATACAAAAACGGATTAGGTTATTACATGAGTACAAAAGATGCAGCTACACATTTGTTCTTTGACCAAATCAAAAAAGGAACTTATGTTTTAGAATATGACATAAGAGTAAATAACGTTGGCGAATTCTCCAACGGAATTACCACAATCCAAAGCATGTACGCACCTGAATTTGCAAGTCATAGCAAAGGAATTCGAGTGAAGGTTAATTAATTAAAATTCCAATTTATAAATTGCTTCGCCAGTTCACTAACGCTCGTGTCCAAATTCCAAGGAAATGGGATAAAAAAAACCTAACAGCTTTAATTCTGTTAGGTTTTGAATTTTTATTTTACATCGAATTATTTAATCTCCATAGTTTCCATTTTTTTGAGAATTTGGAATTTGGGATTTATAAATTGGAATTTAAAATCAGATTATTTCGCAATCGTCAATTCATCGATAATGTTTTTCGCTCCTGCGTATTTGTCGATAATCCAAAGTACGTAACGAATATCAACGTTGATTGTTCTTTGTAAATTAGAATCAAAAATAACGTCACCAGCCATTGCTTCTATGTTTCCGTCAAAAGCAATACCGATTAGTTCTCCTTTTCCGTTCAGAACAGGTGAACCTGAATTTCCTCCAGTAATATCGTTATCTGTCAAGAAGTTGATTGGCATGTAACCTGCTTTATCAGCATATTGTCCGTAATCTTTTTTCTTGTTCAATTCTAATAAACGAGCTGGCAAGTCAAATTCCTGATCTCCTGCTTTGTATTTTTTCACCATACTTTCCATTGTAGTATAGTTGTTGATTTTTGCATCATTACGAGGATCTGCAGGTAAAGCACGAACTTTTCCGTAAGTCAATCGCAATGTAGAGTTGGCATCTGGATATTTAATTGCGTTCAATTTAGATTCTCTTAAACCTTCCACCAATTTACGGTAAGCTGTTGCAAAACCATCATCTGCTTTTGCCTGATCGTCTGTTTTAGAACGGTATTTAGTCAATAAATCATTAGAAATAATATACAACGGATCGTGTGTAATAGCTACTGGTTTTGGATCTGCTAAAAATCCTAATATTTTTTCTTTAGAGGTAAAATAACTTTGTTCCGTTGCTTTTGCTACGTCAGCAGTAAAATCGCCATTGTTAGCCGTTTTCATTTTTGCAATTTCTGGAGCAATTCCATACTCAGCAGCTTTAGCAGCGTATAAATTCAATTGTGCCGTTAAAATATCCTTTTCTAATGGCGCATAAAATTCACCATAAATACTTTCAATCATTGCATTGATTTTAGGAAGCATTTCTGCTTTCTTAGCATCATTTTCTTTGTAGTAAGCAATTAATGCATTTCCTAGATTAGCTGGTCCCGTAGCATAACTAGAAGTACGTAAAAGCTGTATCAGGTAATTATCGTGACGGGCTTTTAAGTTTGTTTCTCTGTAATAATCGTTGATAGTCGGAATTACATTCTCATACTTTTCTTTATTAGCAGGTTTGCTTGCCCACTCATAAAATTTATCTTCCTGTTCTGCTTTAGTATCAACCGTTCCTGCTTTTGTTAAAGCATCGATCATACCTTGACGGTTCTTCCAGTAGTTTGCAGTCGAAGCATATTTAGAAGCGTACTGTAAACGAACAGTTGCATCTTTATCCATATACTTTTTCATTACGTCCATTCCGGTTTTAGCACCTTCAACCCAAGCAGGATAAGCATATTTTATGTTTTGCTCAATTCCTCCAGCCGGCATCCAACGGTTTGTTCTTCCTGGATACCCTAAAATCATGGCAAAATCATTTTCTTTTACACCTTTAATACTTACTGGTAAATAATGTTTTGGTTTCAAAGGCACATTGTCTTTTGAGTAAGCAGCAGGATTTCCGTCTTTATCTGCATACACTCTAAACATAGAGAAATCTCCAGTTTGGCGAGGCCATTCCCAGTTGTCTGTATCTCCACCAAATTTACCAACGCTTTCCGGCGGTGTTCCCACTAAACGAACGTCTGTGTAATCTTGGTAAACAAAATAGTAATATTCATTTCCTTGAAAGAAAGGACGAACAGAAACCGTATATTTCCCGTTTTCGCTGTTTTCTTTTTCGATCAAACTGATTTCTTGCTGAATGATTTTGTTTCTTTCCGTTTCAGTCATTGTATCATTTACTTTAGACAAGATTCTTTTAGAAACATCATCCATACGAACAAAGAAACGAACGAATAAAGATTTTGGTTTCATTTCAGCGCTTTTGTCTTTTGCCCAAAAACCATCTTTCAGATAGTTCTGCTCGGCAGTCGAAAGTTCTGCAATTGCACTATACCCACAGTGATGGTTTGTAAGTACTAAACCAGTATTTGAAACGATTTCTGCAGTACATCCTCCATTGAATTGTACAATCGCATCTTTTAAACTGTGATTGTTGATACTGTAAATTTCTTCGGCTGTTAATTGCAGACCCATTTTTTGCATATCCCTGTGATTTAATCTTTCGATAAACATCAGGAACCACATTCCTTCATCGGCTTTTACAGGAAAAGTCAGAAGAGACATGGTTAAGAATAAAACTATTTTTTTCATGTTATTTATTTTAAGTGTTGCGAATATAGCTCATATTTATAATTATTCCACTCAAAACAAATCTAAAATTGCACATGTTTTCGCTTTTTTAGCCTTTTATTAAGAATTTAACATTGTTTTAAAAAAGAAAGGCGTTCTATTTCTAGAACGCCTTTCTTTTTTAAAAGCTACTAAGCTGCTAAGTGTCTAAGTTTTTTCTTTCAACTTAGTAGCTTAGAAACTTAAAACTTTATTCGTTAAGCATTTTCCAAAGTTTGTCTTTCAAATCGGTCAAACCTTGTTGCGCAACAGACGAAATAAACATATAAGGAACATCTTTGAAAGTAACATCAAGTTCTGCTTTCAATTCTGCTTTTAGTTCATCATCCAGCATATCGCATTTTGAAATTACGACCAGACGTTCTTTGTCTAGCATTTCAGGATTATATTTTGTTAATTCGTTAACCAAAATATCATATTCTGCTCTAATATCTGGCGTATCAACTGGAACTAAAAATAGCAACGTTGAGTTACGTTCAATATGGCGCAGGAAATAATGTCCTAAACCTTTTCCTTCGGCAGCGCCTTCAATAATTCCCGGAATATCAGCAATTACAAAAGACTGAAAATCTCTGTAGGCTACGATTCCTAAATTTGGTTTTAAAGTCGTAAAAGGATAATCGGCAATTTTTGGTTTTGCTGAGGTTAAAACAGACAATAAAGTAGATTTTCCTGCATTTGGGAAACCAACTAAGCCAACATCTGCCAGAACTTTTAATTCTAAAATCACATCCATTTCTACACCCAATAAACCTGGCTGTGCATAACGTGGCGTTTGGTTTGTAGAACTTCTAAAATGCCAGTTTCCTAAACCTCCCTTTCCTCCTTTTGCAAGAATCTTTTTTTCGCCGTCTTCTGTAATTTCAAAAAGTGTTTCTCCTGTTTCTTTATCTTTTACAACCGTTCCTAGCGGCACTTCGATAATTTTATCTTCTCCGTCTGCACCTGTACTTCTGTCAGAACCGCCGTCTCCACCGTGGCCTGCTTTGATGTGACGCGCAAATTTCAAGTGAAATAATGTCCAGAGTCCTTTATTCCCAACTAAATACACATGTCCGCCTCGACCACCATCTCCACCGTCGGGACCACCTTTTTCAATAAATTTCTCTCTATGTAAATGCGTCGAACCTTTTCCTCCTTTTCCGGAAGAAACATATATCTTAACGTAGTCTACAAAATTTCCTTCTGTCATTTTTTCTTGTTTATGTGTAGTTTCATGTTTCAAGTTTCAAGTTAACAGAACGTCAACCAACTTGAAACTTTAAACTTGAAACAAATTTTACTCTTTAAGCGCTTTTACAAGCACTTTATCAATCTTAACGCCATCCATATCGATAACTTCAAGGACGAATTTTTGCCAAACTAATTTTTCTCCTTCTTTTGGAATATGAGAAAGCTCGGTCATAATCATCCCGCTTACTGTATTGACGTCGTAATCGTTTGTCAATTCGTCCAATTCAAAATACGTCAGGAAGTCGTGTAACGAATAATGTCCGTCTACCAGCCATGAACCGTCTTCTCTTTCTACTAGTTGGAATTCATCTTTATAAAATTCGGCAGCATCGCCAACTAGTGCTTCCAGAATGTCATTCAACGTAATCATACCTTGAAAAACGCCGTATTCGTCTGAAACTAAAGCGTAATGAATTCCTGTTTTTTTGAAGTTCTCCAAAGCTTTATAAGCCGTGGTATGTTCCATCAAATAAGGCGCTTCTGTTATGATGGACGAAAAATCGAAATTATCGTTTTCGATATTCGCAAATATGTTTTTCAGAGTTGCAACACCAACAATATCATCATAGTTGTCGTTGTAAACCGGATAAACCGCATGTAAATCCTGAACGACTAGTTCCTTAATTTTTGCTTTATCCGCTTGTAAAGGCAGCATGTCAACCGATTTACGGTGTGTCATTAACGAACTTACTTTTCTATCTCCAATATGGAAAACACGCTCCACAATATCTTGTTCAATTTCCTGAACTTCTCCAACTTCTGTTCCTTCTTTGATTATGGCCTTAATTTCTTCTTCAGTCACTTTTCCGTCTGCAGTTGGTTTGATTTGTAAAACATTCAACAAGAAATCTGTTGAAGAAGTTAACAACCAAATAAACGGCGCCGTAATGATTGAAATGACTTTCATTGGCATTGCCACCATTTTAGCAATCGCTTCCGGATAATTTAATCCGATTCGTTTTGGAAGTAACTCTCCTAACACCAATGAGAAGAAAGTTAAAATGACAACCACAATTCCAACTGCGATGGAATGTGCGTAAGGTTTTAAAACTGCAAAGCCTGACACAAAAACCTCAACATCGGCAGTAACTTTATCTCCAGAATAAATACCAGTCAAAATTCCGATTAAGGTAATTCCGATTTGAACTGTAGATAAAAATTTGTTTGGAGAGTTGGCTAAATCGAGTGCCGTTTTAGCACTTTTGTTTCCTTTTTTCGCTGATGTTTCAAGCCTGTTCTTTCGGGCCGAAATCAGAGCGATTTCAGACATGGAGAAAACTCCATTTAAAATAATTAGAAAAAATATAATTAGTATTTCCAATTGATAGGGGATTCGTTAGTAAATAGTCTCGTTATTGTAATTCGTAATCGTAATCTAAATAGCCCAGATGGAAGTGAATAGCCCGGAGCTAAAAAAACTAATTTTTCCTGCCAGAAAACAGCGACCGGAGGAAGCTCGTTTTATGGTTTGGAAAAATAGTTTTTTTAGCGAGGACTAGTAACGTACAGCTGGAAAAAGCTTCTACAAATTATCTATAACTGACGTTAAGCGCTCTGTAATATCTTTTATTTCTCCGATACCGTTTACAGCGTGAAATTTATTCTGTGCTTTATAGTAATCGATTAGCGGAGCTGTTTTTTCATTGTATTCCTGATATCTCACACGAATTTTTTCTTCGTCCTGATCGTCTGCTCTTCCGCTTGTTTTTCCTCTTTCTAACAAACGTTTTACCAAAATTTCGTCATCAGCTTCTAAAGCGATTGTTGCTGTTACGCTAGAACCAATTGTTGGCAAAAATTTATCTAAAGCTTCTGCCTGATTGATTGTTCTTGGATAACCATCGAACAAAAATCCTGCTGTATCAGGGTGTTTTTTTACCTCATCAATTAACATTGCAGTTGTTACTTCGCAAGGAACTAATTCTCCATTGTCCATAAAAACTCTTGCTTGTTTTCCTAGTTCAGTATCATTTTTTAAATTGAAACGAAAAATATCTCCTGTTGAAAGGTGTGTTAAATTGTATTTTTCTTTTAAAAATTCTGCCTGAGTTCCTTTTCCTGCACCAGGCTTTCCAAATAAAACGATGTTAATCATAATTGAAATGAGTGTTGTTACTTCTGTCTTTCAGAAGTTTTAAAATGAATATATAGTTGTGTTTTGTTTTTTTTTATTCTGCTAATTTGTAAACTTCGGTCAAGTTTCGTCCTAAACCATCGTAGTCCAAACCATAACCTACAATAAATTTATTTGGAATACGGATTCCGATGTAATCTATTTTTATGTCTTTTTTGTATGCTTCGGGCTTAAAGAATAATGTTGCAATTTTAAAATGCTTTACATTTTGCGCTTTAAACAAATGCTTTAATTCTTCGATTGTATTTCCAGTATCGATAATATCTTCAATAATTACAACCGTTCTTCCAGACAAATCCTGATTGATTCCGATTAATTCTTTAACCGAATTTGTTGTTTCAGTTCCTTCATACGATGCCATTTTGATGAATGAAACCTCGCATGGTTTTTTATATTTTTTTAGAAAATCTGACACGACCATAAAAGCGCCATTCAGAACTCCAATAAAAATTGGCGTATCGTCTCCAAAATCGTCTTCTACCTGAGCCACTAATTTGGTTAAAGCAAAATCAATTTCTTTAGCCGAAATAAATGGAACAAATTGTTTATCGTGAAGTTGTATCATTATTTTCTTTTTAAAACAATGGACAAAGATACAGAATTACAACTTAATAGTCATGATGAAAAATGGCAGTACAACACAATTTTTTACAAATGTTAAACATCGGTTAATATTTACAAAAATTCATCTCTTTCTATTTTAGAATTTCATAAATTGTTATAAGTAAATCAATTAACTTTAATCAAAATGAAAAATACCATTATATGCTGCTCGGCTTTTGTTTCAGTCTTAATTTCTTCGTGCCAAGGTCAGGTTAAAAAGGAAGAAAAAGAAGCACTTGCCAAACAACCCGGAAATATCGTAAAAACAGCAATCGGAGAAATTACGCTTCCGCCTCCGTACGCTACTGAATCAAAAACAAACCACAGCAAAGTTATTGGCTGGCTGGAAGGAAAAACTCCAAAAGCACCAGAAGGTTTTGTGGTAACTAAATTTGCTGACGGCTTTACAAATCCGCGTTGGAGCTATATTGCGCCAAATCAGGACATTTTTGTGGTTGAAAGCGGAACGAGAAACAGTAAAAATCAGATTACCATTTTACGAGATAAAGATAAAGACGGGAAGTATGAAACTCGCGAAATTTTTATCAAAGACCTAAACAAACCTTTTGGAATGCTGGTTCTTAAAGACTTTTTCTACATTGCTAATACCGATGGTTTATATCGATATCCTTATAAAAACAATCCGCTAAAACTGGAAACCAAAGGCGAAAAAATCCTTGAGCTTCCTGCTGGCGGCTACAACAATCACTGGACAAGAAATTTATTGGCAAGTCCTGACGGCAAGAAAATCTATGTTTCTGTTGGTTCAGGAAGTAATAATGCAGAACATGGTGTTGACAAAGAAGTGCGCCGCGCTGGAATTCTCGAAATTAACCCTGACGGAACGGGCGAAAAAGTATACGCTTCTGGATTACGAAATCCTGTTGGAATGGATTGGAATCCTGTTAGTAAGGAATTATGGACCGCAGTAAACGAACGCGATGAATTAGGAGAAGATTTGGTTCCCGATTATATTACGAGTGTAAAAAGAGATGGGTTTTACGGATGGCCGTATTCTTATTTCGGAAACATTCCTGACCCAAGAATGAAAGGGGAAAGAAAAGATTTGGTAGAAAAAGCAATTGTTCCAGATGTTCCTGTCGGTTCGCATACGGCTTCACTCGGATTGGCTTTTTATACGAAAGACAAATTTCCAGCAAAGTATAAAAACGGCGCTTTTGTTGGTCAGCATGGTTCTTGGAATCGCGAGAAAATTTCGGGCTACAAAGTCGTTTTTGTTCCTTTTAAAGATGGAAAACCATCCGGGAAACCAGAAGATTTTTTAACCGGTTTTATTTCTGATGAAAACAAAGCCGAAGTTTACGGACGTCCGGTTGCTGTAACGGTTATGAACGACGGTTCGCTTTTGGTAAATGATGACAGCGGAAATACGATTTGGAAAGTTTCAGTCAAATAAATCTACAAGCTTGGTTTTAACCACAAATTACACAAATTTTCGCAAATTAATTTGTGTGAATTTGTGCAATTTGCGGTTTAAAAAATATTTTCAATTTTTAATCCGAACATTTATCTGAAAGATTTTTAAACATATAGAGACATAGATTTTTGTTTTAAAAAGATGTTACTAAGAAAACTCGTTTTCACACATAGCTACTATGTGAATTTAAATAAGTGAAACGCCTTTTTTGCCTCAATCAATACTATGTTTCTATGTGTTAAAATTAAACCACACTTTAATCCATTTCCTTTTATGCCTTTCAAAAAATATTTTCTTCTTCTTTTTATGCTTTTTATTTCTAAAAATAGTGCCGCACAAGAAAAAGAAATCCAAAATATTGATTCTGTCAAAACTCAGAAACTAAACGAAGTTTTAATTAGTCCGCTTCACATCAATCGTGATTTGCAAAATAGTCCGGCTTCGATTGGCATTTTATCCGAAAAAGAATTACTTCGAAATAACACCACAGATATCAGCAATGTTATCAATACAATTCCGGGCGTTTTTATGCAGTCATCCAATATTACCACAACCCGAATCTCGATTCGCGGTATTGGTGCCAGAACTCCCTACGGAACCAATAAAATCCGAGCTTTTTATGGAAATATTCCGCTGACCTCTGGAAACAGCGAAACCGTAATTGACGATATCGACCTGCAAAACATCAACCAAATTGAAATTATAAAAGGACCGCTTTCTAGTGTTTACGGCGCTGGATTGGGCGGCGCTATTTTGATTTCGCCTGAAAATTTTAACAAAGGAAACTATCAAGCTGAAGTCAGTTCAGTTTTTGGTTCTTTTGGTTTACTAAAAAACAGAGTCGGTTTTAATCTGAATGAAAAAAATGCTTCACTAAATCTGAGTTATCATAATTTAAAAACCGACGGCTGGCGCAAAAACAGCGCTTACAATCGGGAAGGAATTACGCTTGGCGGAGAATTATTCAGAAAGAAAAACAGCAAGTTGACGTACTTTTCCAATTACACTTATTTAAAAGCATATATTCCGAGTTCAATCAATAAAACGACTTTCGAAAATAATCCGCAAGCTGGCGCGCCAACTTGGGTGGTTTCAAAAGGTTTCAAAGAATACAAATCGACTTTGGCAGGATTGGCTTATGATTTTAAATTAAATGATCATTTGAATAATTCGACTTCTGTTTTTATCAATTATAAAGACAGCAACGAACCGCGTCCTTTTGATATTTTACGCCAATACACTTTTGCGTCGGGCGCAAGAACACAGTTTTCGGGAGATTTTAAAATCGGAAAAGTCAAAAATCAGTTTATTGCCGGACTGGAATATTTCAAAGATAATTACAGTGGAAATACTTTTCAAAATCTATATCAGCAAAATAATGGGAATGGAAGTTTACAAGGCGATCAGCTTTCGGCAACCAATCAAAAAAGAGATTTTTACAATGTTTTTTCTCAAATAAGAACTTTACTTTCTGACCGATTTGAAATTCAAGCCGGTTTAAATTATAACAAAACCAAATTTGAACTTCAGAATGATTTTCCCGCTTCCGCGAATAATCCATTGGAGCATTATAGTTATGATGGCATTTTCTCGCCACAGCTCTCTTTTCTTTATAAAGCAAATGAAGTTCGAACCTTTTACTTTTCCGTAAGTCGAGGATTTTCTCTTCCCGCAACTGAAGAAACTTTGACTTCAACGGGAAATATCAATGCTGACATTAAACCCGAAACAGGTTATAATTTTGAATTGGGCGGAAAACTGCATTTTTTCAATAAAAAACTTTACACCCAAATTGCCGTTTACCGAATGGAAATTAAAGATTTATTGGTTGCCAAAAGAATCGGAGACGACCAATATGAAGGTGTAAATGCTGGAAAAACTTTTCATGAAGGAATTGAGATTTCCTTAAACCACAATTGGCCAATCAATCGAACTTTTACTTTGAACTCTTATGTTGACGCTTCAATTGGAAATTACGAATTCAAAGAGTTTGTTGATAATGGAAATGATTATTCTGGAAACAAACTTACCGGAGTTCCCGCCAATACAGCAAGCGCTGGTTTTACTTTAAACCTGAATTCAGGATTTTACTTCTCGGCCGATTTCCAGTTTACCGATAAAATTCCGATGAACGATTCTAATGCAGATTATTCCGATTCTTATTCGCTTCTGAATTTAAAAACAGGTTATCAATTTGAAATTCTATCAGGTTTAAAGGCTCATTTTGATGCAGGCATAAATAATGTCGTGAACGAAAAATACGCTTCGATGATTTTAACCAATGCAACAGGAGTTGGAAATGCACAACCAAGATTTTATTATCCCGGATTGCCAGTAAATTATTACGGAATTATCTCATTAAATTATTTATTTTAGCACAGTATTAAACACCTAACCAATGCTGTCTGAATTACAGAAAAAACTGGATTACGTAAATGCTTACAGAGAAAATCGTCTCAAAACGGCACAGGATGTTTTAGAAAACCCTTCACTTTTTAGTGAATTGGTTTCGATTTGCTTTTCGCCCGAAGACAAAAACAATCATAAAGCCTGTTGGATTTTAGAATTTGTTTCGTATGAAGAATTGCATTGGCTCCAGCCTCATCTTGATTTTTTCTGTTCCAATCTTAAAGCTTTAAAAGACGAAAGTTCCATGCGCCCAATTGCAAAAGTGGTGCAGATGCTGGTAAAATCACATTACACGAAAAACGAAAACGGAATTCAGCTTTCTGAAGAAAATCTACAAAACTGCATCGAAGCAAGTTTTGATTGGCTAATTAATGATGTGAAAGTCGCTACAAAAGCGTACTCCATAAGAACTTTATACATTCTAGGAAATCATTACGATTGGATTCATCCCGAATTAAAAGTCATAATCGATAAAGATTTTGGAGACCATTCGCCAGCGTACAAAGCCGTTGCCAAAGAAGTTTTGAAGAAAATAAAATAGTTTTTTGTCTGCCACAGATTAAAAGGCTTAAAAAGATTTCTCTCTTTGTGGGGTTTTAGTTGCCACGAATTACACAAATTTCCACTAATTTTTTTAACCGAATTTTAAAAAAAATAATTCGTGAAAATTTGTGTAATTCGTGGCGAAAAAAAATCATTTTAATCCTTTTAATCTGTGGCAAAACTTTATCAATCCATAACAGAAAAACTAAATTTTGGCTAAAAAAAGATTAAAAGGTATCTTTGCAAAAACGCAAAGCAATTATTTACGTACATTTGCAAAAACCTTACGTACATGAATACTAAACTCACATTATCTTTAGAAAAAGAAGTTATCGAGCAGGCAAAATTGTATGCAAAAAAAACGGGCAGAAGTTTATCTGAACTGGTAGAGAGTTATTTTAAAAACCTGACTGAAAAAACAGAAACATACGATGACATTCATCCGAAAGTGAAAAAGCTTATTGGAAGAATTACTTTGCCACCAGATTTTGATGAAGAAAAAGTAAAAGAGGAACACTATAGAGAGAAATATGGCATTTAAAAACATTTTTCTCGATACTAATATATTAGTTGATATTGTTGCGAATAGATTCCCATTTTCAAAAAATGCTATTTCAATTTTCGATTACTGTCAACGTCATAAAATCAAAATGCATTCTTCATCGCATTCCATTGCAACTATGCATTATATTGCAAAAAAAGTAGTTGACGAAAAAGAATTACGTTCGATTATTGAAGATTTATTAGACACAATTTCAATAATAGCAGTAACCGAATCTATTTTAAAAAAAAGCTTAAAATCAAATCATAAAGATTTTGAAGACGCAATCCAAATTACATCGGCTCAATCAATAAATTCAATGGACTGCATAATTACAAGAGATTTGAAAGACTATAAGTATTCCGAAATCAATGTATTCACTCCAGATGAATTTCTTAACACACTATAAAAACAATGAATTATTTCTCTTCTGATTTTAAATTAGGAATTTTAGGTGGCGGTCAATTAGGCAAAATGCTTTTGTTCGACACCCGAAAATTTGACATACAAACCTACGTTCTGGACCCAAGCGACGAAGCGCCAAGTAAGATTGCCTGTAATAAATTCTTTCAAGGCGATTTAATGGATTATGATACGGTTTACAATTTCGGAAAACAGGTCGATGTTTTGACCTTCGAAATCGAATTGGTCAACCTTGAAGCTTTGACGCAGTTGGAAAACGAAGGCGTAAAAGTATATCCTTCTCCAAAAACCTTAAAAGGAATTCAGAATAAAGGTATTCAAAAGCAGTTTTATGCCGAAAATAATATCCCAACTGCTTCTTTTTTGAGATTTGACAGTCCAGCGCATTTACAAAAATCGGTTGGAAATAACGAAATCACGATTCCGTTTGTTTGGAAATGCACCGAATTTGGTTATGATGGAAATGGCGTAAAAGTAATCCGTCAGATTTCGGACATGGATGATTTGCCAAATGTAGAATGCATTGCAGAAACTATGGTTCCGTTTAAAAACGAATTGGCGGTAATTGTATGCAGAAATCCATCAGGAGAAATTAAAACCTATCCTGTTGTAGAAATGGAATTCCACCCAGAAGCCAACCAAGTAGAATACGTAATCTGCCCAGCAAGAATTGACGAAAAAGTAGCCGAAAAAGCCAGAGCAATTGCATTGAATGTTTCAGAAAAATTCAATCACGTTGGACTTTTGGCTGTTGAAATGTTCCAGACCCAGGACGACGAAATTTTGGTAAACGAAGTAGCGCCACGTCCACACAATTCTGGACATTATTCTATTGAAGCGAGTTATACTTCACAATTCGAAAATCATTTACGCGCAATTTTAGACCTTCCGCTAGGAAACACAGATAGTAAAGTGGCCGGAATTATGGTCAATTTAGTCGGTGCCGAAGGTCATTCTGGAAACGTAGTGTATGAAAACATCGAAACCATTTTAGGATGGAACGGCGTTACACCGCATATTTACGGTAAAAAACAAACGCGTCCTTTCAGAAAAATGGGCCATGTGACAATTGTAAATGAAAATATGCAAGAAGCTAGACGAATTGCACAGGAAGTTAAGAATACTATTAAAGTGATCAGTGGTCAGTAAATTTTAGTGGTCAGTTTGCAGTCGCAGTCGCAGTTTATAATAGCAATCATTTTTTAATTAGATTTGTAAAAACTCAATAAATGAAAATTTCAAAATTACATATCGATCAGTTTAGACATTTAGAAAATCTAGATTTTGATTTTACTTATCCTAAAGATTTCCATATTGAAGAAAAAAGAGGAAAGCCTTTAGATAAAATATGTTTTATTGGACAAAGTGCTACTGGAAAAACGTCTGTTTTAGAACTGATTAACAACAGTATATCTCAATTTTATGATTCAAGAATAATCAATGACGCCGAAATTTTAACATCAATGTACTTTAATCCCTATAACATTAAACTGGATTTCGAAGCGGACTCTATTTATTATAAGTTTAGAAAAGATAGAATAGAAATTAACAATAATAAATTCACTTTTCACGAAGGTAATTATAATGGAGGAGTAGAAGATGTAATAAATTATAGAAATAAACTATTTTATTTCACCGCAGATATTTTATCTAAGCAAAATATAAAAGTTTTTGAAGAAGAAACCATAATATTGATAGAAAAATATAAAAGCTTAAAAGAAAAAATTAAAGACAACTCATACTTCAGATTAAAGTTTGACGATAATGTTCAAGATCATATCTGGATTGGATTGTTAGAAGAAAACATAAAATATTTTCAAAATTTCTTACAGTTTGCTTCTGAATTACTTAATAGTGGTAGTCTGTTAAACAATAAATCACAAGAAAAAGTTGAAAACTGGAAATTAGATAACATAAATCCGTTAATTTCTTTTTCCGAGAATTTCAATAGTATTTTAGAAAAAATAAATTTAGAAGTTGATTTAATAAATACAAGAAACATTACTCCCTTAAATCATAAAATTACTGGAGAAAACATTTCAATTCAAAGTACAAGTACTGGAACCAAACAGCTTCTTCTAACCGCTTTATTACTTTTTAAGCTTGACACTAAAGACTCAATTATTCTAATAGATGAGCCTGAAAGATCATTATATCCAGATATGCAAATGGATTTAATGGATAACTATAAAAATCTTGCCCCTGAAGCCCAATTTATTATTGCAACACATTCACCTTTTATCGCGGCATCGTTTGAGCCCGAAGAACGTTTTATTTTGTATTTTGATGAAGATGGAAAAGTAGCAGTAAGAAGAGGAAGTTCTCCAATTGGAGACGATCCAAATGATATGTTGAAAAATGATTTTGGTATAAATTATTACAACAAACATGGAGAAGAGGCATATAAAAAATACTTAGCTTTAAAAGAAGCTGTAGCAAATGAAAAAGATCCTCAAAAAAAGAAAAAATTATTGCTAGAAACCGTCAAATTAGGAGACACTTATAATTTCAACTATGAGAAGAGTTCTTAAAAACAATGATTCTGAAATAATCAAAAGTGGTTTAAACTACATTGAAGGCAACTCATATAATAATTCAAAAATATCGAAAATTTTATACAAAGAGCAAAAGGGATTTTGCACTTATACAGAAGAATATTTAGGACGAGCTGATGCACGAGATATTGAGCATTTTAATCCAAATTTCAAAGGAACTGCCAACGACTCTTATTCAAATTGGTTTTTAGTTAAGCACTTGTGGAATAGTGAAAAATCTACAAAATGGTTTGAACAAATTTTACTTCCTACAGACGAAAACTTTGAAACAAGAATTGTATATGATAATGGTGATTACCGTGTTTCAGATGCAGATGATATTGGAGCAACTAATCTGATTAAATTAATCAAACTAGATGATTTAATGTTAGCAGATGAAAGAAAAAAATACATCAATCGAAAAAGGAATGAAATAAAAGCATTTGGACTTTCACCTGAAGATTTCTTTTCTATACTTATTGAAGACGACATAAGACAAGTATCATATTTACGAGCAATTCAAGAAGAATTTGGAATTGATATTTGGAACATGATTCCAGAAATAAAATAAAGACTTACAGTTTCCAACAACCTGAAACTTTAAACCTGAAACAAAACAAACACAAAACTCATGAGCAAAGTAGCCATTATAATGGGAAGCATCTCCGACATGCCAGTTATGCAGGATGCAATCGACATATTAAAACAATTTAATGTAGAAGTTGAAGTAGATATCGTTTCGGCACACAGAACGCCGGAGAAATTATTCGATTTCAGCAAAAATGCACACAACCGCGGCATTTCGGTAATCATTGCCGGTGCGGGCGGTGCAGCGCATTTACCAGGAATGGTAGCTTCTATGTCTCCGCTTCCTGTAATTGGAGTTCCGGTAAAATCAAGTAATTCTATTGACGGTTGGGATTCTGTTTTATCAATTTTACAAATGCCGGGAGGCGTTCCTGTTGCAACTGTCGCTTTAAACGGAGCAAAAAATGCCGGAATTTTAGCAGCACAAATCATAGGAAGCCACGACAGAAAAGTTTTAGATACTATTATTTCTTACAAAGAAGAATTAAAAGCGGCAGTTAATAAAGCGGCTGAAGGTTTGAAGAAATAATTTCACAGAGATACACAAAAGCAAACACAAAGCTTCACAAAGAATAATAAAAAAACTTTGTGAAGCTCTGTGTTTTTTCTTTGTGAGACTTTGCGAAACAATTCACATGAGAATTATTAACTATTCCTTATAAAAATTTCTAAAAGAAAAACTTAACTTTGAGAAAAAAGCAAAATGAACATTCAAACTTCTAAAATAGGGCTCGCTAAAATAGTTTTAGACATTGAAAATCCCGATTTAATTCAGGAAATTGTCGAGTTCATTCAATCCAAAGAAAGTCTTTCAGGAGAACAAAAAAGCAAAATAAATGAGGCAATTTATTCTTTAGATAATAATGAAGGAATTTCACACGATGTTGTTATGGAAGAAACTAAAAATCGTTATTCAAAATATTTTAAATAATGAATGTAATTTGGGCTCCACAAGCGAAACAAGACTTTTGGAACAACATCGATTATTTAGAAGCTGAATGCTCTGAGAAAGTTGCTCAAAATTTCATTGAAAAAGTAAATACCACAATTACACTTTTAAAAAATGACAATGTTTTATTTCTCAAAACAAATTATAAACGTTTATAAAATTGTCATCACCAAACATATTTCACTTTATTACCGTATCGAAAACACTAATTTAGAATTGCTTCGTTTTTGGAATACTTTTCAGGATACGAAGAAATTCAAATTATGATTTCCTAATTTTATATTTTTAAACAGCATAAATAATATGAGCGTATTAACCCAATATTTCAACACCAAACATAATACAGCGCCTTTTTCGCAGATTAAAATCGAAGATTACGTTCCTGCTTTTCAGGAAGGAATTGCTTTGGCTAAAGCCGAAATTGATGCAATCGTAAATAATCCTGACGCGCCGACTTTTGAAAACACCATCGTAGCGATGGATTATTCGGGCGATATTTTGGACCGTCTTTCGAGTATTTTCTTCAATTTGAATTCGGCTGAAACGAATGACGAAATGCAGAAAATTGCTCAGGAAGTTTCGCCTTGGCTTTCAGAATTTGGAAATGACATTCGCTTAAACGCTAAATTATTTGCTAAAGTAAAAGCTGTCTATGACCAAAAAGAAAGTTTGAACCTCAACCCAGAGCAAACAACTTTATTAGATAAAAAATATAAAAGCTTCTCTAGAAACGGAGCGAATCTGCCGGAAGACAAGAAAAACCAATTAAGAGAAATCGACAAAGAATTATCAAAATTGAGTTTGCAGTTTGGCGAAAATGTTTTGGCAGAGACCAACAACTTCGAATTGCATTTAACGGACGAAAAAGACTTATCTGGTTTGCCAGAAGGCACAATCGAAGCGGCGAGATTATTAGCCAAAAACCAAGAAAAAGAGGGCTGGATTTTTACTTTAGATTATCCAAGTTATGTTCCGTTTTTGACTTATGCTGACAATCGTGAATTGCGTAAAAAAATGGCAATTGCTTTTGGAGCAAAAGGTTTTCAGAAAAACGAATTCAACAATGAAGAAATCGTTCTGAAAATTGCCAAACTTCGTCATGAAAGAGCCAATTTATTAGGTTATAAAACACACGCACATTTTGTGTTAGAAGAAAGAATGGCCGAAAGTCCAGAGAAAGTTTTCTCTTTCTTAAATGATTTATTGGCAAAAGCAAAACCAGCGGCGCAAAAAGAATTTGAAGAATTAACCGCTTTCGCTAAAGAATTAGACGGAATCGAACAATTAGAAAAATGGGACGGGGCTTATTATTCTGAAAAATTAAAACAACAGCTTTTTAATTTAGACGATGAAAAACTAAAACCGTATTTTCAATTAGAAAAAGTTTTAGACGGCGCTTTTACCGTTGCCAAAAAATTATACGGTTTAACTTTTACCGAGGTTTTTGATATTGATAAATACCACGAAGAAGTTACCACTTACGAAGTAAAAGATGCTGATGGCAATTTAGTTTCGATTTTCTACGCCGATTTCTTCCCAAGAAAAGGAAAAAGAAACGGTGCTTGGATGACTTCATTCAAATCACAATATGTAAAAGACGGCGTGAACGAAAGACCACATATTTCGAACGTTTGTAATTTCACAAAACCAACAGAAACAAAACCTTCATTATTGACTTTTAACGAAGTAACGACTTTATTCCACGAATTCGGTCACGGTTTACACGGAATGCTGGCTGACACGGTTTACCCAAGTTTATCTGGAACTTCTGTTTATTGGGATTTCGTAGAATTGCCAAGTCAGATTATGGAAAACTGGTGTTACGAGCCAGAAGCTTTGGCTTTGTTTGCAAATCATTATGAAACGGGAGAAATCATTCCGATTGAATATGTTCAGAAAATTAAAGAAAGTGCAAGTTTCCAAGAAGGTTTGGCAACTTTACGTCAATTAAGTTTCGGATTATTGGATATGGCTTGGCACGGACAAGACCCAACGGCTATTACCGATTTAAAAACTTTCGAAACGGAACAATTTGCCAACACACAATTGTATCCAGATGTAAAAGAAAATGCAATGAGTACGGCATTCTCTCATATTTTCCAAGGTGGTTATTCTTCTGGATATTACAGCTACAAATGGGCAGAGGTTTTAGATGCTGATGCTTTTGAATTCTTCCAAGAAAACGGAATCTTTAATGAGGAAATTGCGAAAAAATTCAAAGACAATGTACTTTCAAAAGGAGGAACAGAACATCCGATGACTTTGTACAAACGTTTTAGAGGACAGGAACCAAAGCCTGAGGCTTTGTTGAAGAGAGCGGGCCTTTTATAATTTTAGATTTCTGACTTTAGATTTTAGATTAAACCGAAACCAAAATGTTTCGGTTTTTTTAAATTTTGTCCAACAAAAAACAAGTATATTAGTATTCTAATTTTAATTTATCTTATATAATAAATTCTAAAAACATGACAAAAGATAAGATTAAAGAGTTAAAGCATAAAATTGTTGAGGGACTAAAAGTATCTTCAAAAAAGATGATTGAAAACAAAAAGAAGACCAATGGAAAGATTGTAGTTTATGCTGATGGGAAAATTCAAACTATAAACGCAATTGATATTAAAGACTAATGCATAAATCTAAATTGAAAAAATATTTTAAAATAGCGCTTTATCTCGCCATAATTGGATTGATTGCCATTGTTTCTGTAAACTATCACGTAAAAAATTCGACTAAGAAATACATTCATTATTCCATTAAAAAATTCCCTAAAAATGATGTCGGAATTATTTTCGGCGCGGGAATTAACGGAAATCAGCCAAGCAAATATTTAAAAGACCGTCTAGATGCTGGAATTATGCTTTGGAAAGCAAAACGCATCAATAAAATTCTGCTTTCGGGAGATAATGGCCGTGATGAATATGATGAATTAACGGTAATGAAAAACTACTGTTATACACATGGCGTAGATAGCACCAAAATATTTATTGATTATGCTGGTTTCGATACTTACTCAACAATGTATCGTGCCAAACATATTTTCAATATCAAAAAAGCTACTTTAATATCTCAGAAATATCATTTAAATCGAGCCATTTACATTGGACAACAACTCGGAATTAAATCTTCTGGCTATTCTGCAAATCAAGGAGAATATTTGGGATACCATTATGTTACCTTCAGAGAATATCTTTCTGTCTTTAAAGCATATTTTGATGTCTTGCGAAATCGAGAACCTCGTTTTTTAGGCACTCAAATTGATATAAATGGTCCGTCTAATTTTTCTAAGGAAGATAAAAGATAGAATTATTGCAACAACATGTCGCTCCGATGGAGCATTTTAATAAAATGGGCTGTCTCAAAATGTGAGTCGGCCCATTTTTTAATTTAAAACTTCTTCATGTTTTACTATATAAGACAAAGCTTCTTTTACCACTTCATTTAAGTTCAAACCTTTTTTAGTAGCCAACAGCGCTATTTTTTGATGTAATTCCTGCGAAACTCTCACGTTGAACGAGCCTTTATAAGTTTTGTCCGGAGCTTTATTCAGCAATTTGCAGGTTTCTAAATAATCGTCGACTGCTTCTTTAAAAGATTCTTCTAATTCTGTAACCGAAGAACCTTCAAAGGTTATTAAATCATTTATACTATGAATTTTCCCAAAGAATATTTTATCTTCTGCAGAAAATTCTAGTGTTCCAATATATCCGTTATATTCTAAGTAATTTTTCATCTTAATTCCAAATGTTCAATAATAATATCAAGTTGATATCCTTTCAAAACTTTCTGCGGATGTGGTTCATGCAAACTAATAATCTGTTTGTTCTCATTCACAAATTTTCTTCTTGAACCTCCTGTTTTTCCTTGCGAAATTTGTTCATAACCAAAATGTTTTAAAACTTTCAACATTTCATCCCAAGAAAAATCTTTTGGTTTTGACTTCAATCTTTCGATAAGTTTATCAATCTTACTCATACAAATTTACCATTAATAATCAATTTGTAACTAATTATTAGTTACAAATTAAAAATAAGCAATAAAAATAAGAAAAATCACTCAACTAAATCAAGTTTTTTAAATTGAAAAGTATTCAACTAAAAACAAATAAAAAAGACCAGCAAGATATATCTTACTGATCTTTAAAAATAATCTTAACTGTTATTCTATTTTCTATTTTACATTTTCCAATCTACTCCTTCTCCAAAACTCTATTAGCCAATTTCCCAACCGTCAATCCTTGAACAACAATAGAAAATAAAACTACAATATAAGTTACCTCTAATAAAAGGTTTTTGTATTCGCTTTCTGGCATAGAAAGCACTAATGCGATAGAAACTCCACCGCGAATTCCGCCCCAGACCAAAACCATTAACGAACCTTTGTTGTAAGCCGATTTGATTCCGAAAAACTTAAATATATCGAAGAATTTCCATGGTAAAACGATTGATGTCAGTCTTGAAAAAAGGACGATAAAAATCGCTACAAAACCTGTCAGCAATTGTTTATTCAAATCTGGAAGTAATAACAATTCGAAACCAATAAATAAGAATAAAACAGCATTTAAAATCTCATCGATAAGTTCCCAGAATTTACCTAAATAATCTTTGGTCACTTCACTCATCGCTACTTTTTTACCATAATTTCCAATAATCAATCCGGCAACAACCATTGCAAGCGGACTAGAAACGTGTAATGCCTGAGCCACTAAAAATCCTCCCGTTACGATAGATAACGTGATTAAAACCGAAACTTTATAATCATCAATTTTCTTCATGACTTTTGATGCTGTAAACCCGAATACGGCTCCTAATAAAAGTCCGCCGATGCCTTCTTTGATAAACAGCCAAGAGATTGAGCTAAAAGTTGCATCAAACGTAGGATCGGTTGCCATTTTTAGAACAACAGCAAACATCACAACCGCAACTCCATCATTAAATAATGATTCACCAACAATTTTGGTTTCAATTCTTTTAGGGACTTTGGCTTCTTTTAGAACTCCCAAAACTACGATTGGATCGGTTGGAGAAATTAAGGTTCCAAAAACCAAGCAAAAAACATACGGTATATTGATTCCTAAAAGAGGTGCTATGTAATAAAGCAACATCGAAATAATTAAAGCCGACAATACTACGCTTACCGTAGAATATATCATAATCGAAACTTTTTGTTCTTTTAGATCCGACATATTTACGTGTAAAGCTCCTGCAAATAATAGAAAGTTCAACATCGCTCCCATTAGGATTTCATTGAAATCAAATTCTTTTATCAGATCAAAAAAATGTCTTGTTGTGTCAGGAAAATATGAATCACCTAAAAGACGAATTCCGACTGAAACCAACATGGCAATAATCATGATCCCGATAGTTCCTGGAAGTTTTAAAAATCTTAAATTTAAATAGGCGAAGAAAGATGCCAATACGATGAGTACTGAGAAAGTGTAGTATAATTCCATAAAATGTGATTTTTACAAAAATATCTTTCCATTTCCTATATCAAAATTTCAACTGAGCAATTAACATAACTTTATAATTCGTAGAAGTCGTTTTTTGAATTATTCTCAGAAATAAATATCTTCTACTGATAAAATTATAACAATAATTTTAAGTCGGGACCAAAGAACAATTATTTTGAAAAATTAGGAATGCCGTCCAAACTAAAATCATTATATCAAATACAACAATACAGGCGTTTTTGATTTTTGGAATCAATATACTGATCAACCAAAAATATTTAACGATTTCTGAAATATTGATAATTTTTAATGAGCGTTTTGGAATGGCAAACCATAAAAAGAAGTTTTTGCCGCCAATTCGGAAGTTGTTGCATAGCATATTCCAACCATCGTTTCGAAAGCATTCCCATTAACTGCCTGTCGTATACATCTGAGCTTTTACGGTATCTTTTAATAAGAACCGGAACTTTCAGTTCTTTCCAGTTTTTGTAATTGATTTTGGGAAAACTGCTTTTTACTTCTTGAACTTCTATACAAGCTTTATGCAGCAAAGCTGCACGTAAGTCTTTTTTCATATTTTTAAGCACTCGGTACCAAAAATCAATTTCTTCATTAAGTGATTCACTGGTCTCGTATCGAACATTTTCTAGAAACTCTCTTTTGATTATAACATTTTTGCAAACGCCGATAATAAAATCGGGAGCGCTGATAGTGTGCCGAATCTCTGGTATTAGAAACAAATCATCTGTTAGGGGTACCAATTCTTTTTCAAAAGATTGTATTTGGGGCAGATAACACTGCGACGGAATCAGCACTATTCCGAGTACTAGAACATCTATGCTTTCTTGCTTCATAAGTAAATCGGCATCTTTTAAACAAGCCGGAGCATAATAATCATCTGCATCCAAAAAACTGATGAGTTCGCCTTCTGCATTTTCGATTCCGATGTTACATGCATTTCCTAGACCTTTGTTTTCCTGCAATTCGATGATTTTAACAGTAGTCTGCAAAAACTGAGGAGCAAAAAACGATAACGCTTCTTTTAAAAAAATCAGACTCTGATCTGTACTGCAATCATCTACAATAATCAGTTCAGATGCTTTTTTTTCCTGAAAAGCCAGTGACCGAATTGCTTCGGATATATAAGATTCTTTGTTGTAGAGCGGAATAACAACTGTGTGTTTCATATTTTTAGTATTCTGATATTGGATAAATTATACTCCTCCTGCATGAACGATTGGCCTGAACTGCAAAACAAACCAGATTCATAGGTTTTGTCATCTTTACACAATAACATACCAACGAGGCAAATCTTACGCTGGTTTTCTGAATCATCATTTTTTTTCTGGTCCAAAAAATGCTGCATGAGGTATTTATTCCAATTCTCTCTCATAATTTTTTCCCATTCCTGAGATGTACATTCGTTTTCGACATAAGTACCAATTCCACTTCCGCCACTGTTTAATTTTAAGATCAAGGTTCTTTATTGTGTTTCTAAATGTGATTTTTACATGCCACTGATAATTGGAAGAATAATTAAACTTAAACTGGACATGATTCTTCGGTTTTATTATTTGTTTTTGGATTTTTTAGTCTAGCTGAAAATCATTTGACACGAACTCAGTTTAAGACTTTGAGCGGTAGTATTTTATTTTTCGCAGAATATCGATATCCTCGACATGATATTGTTCGAGCCATTGGGCCTGATCAAAATAGACACAGCGCGACTCAGCGATTACCACAATTGATTTGCTTAACGAAACCTGATAAAGCTTGTCTACTAATTCGGCGTACTGAAAATCAAAAAGAGGATTATAGATATAGAAAATGGTTCCGTCTGAAATATCGGTTTTTAAAATATCGCCACAGATTGCTGTTGCGTTTTTTAAATCTTCATCTTCAATCAAAGTGCTGCACACCTCATGACGTTCTTTAAGAATTTCGATTCCCTTAAATGATGCATCAGGAAATTTTACGGCTCCGTATAAAATTATATTTCCGTAACCCGAACCTAAATCATAAAATACGGTTTTGTTTGTAATCTCTAGGTGATCAAAAAGATTGTCTAAAAAACTTGAGGATCCATAACGATAGGAATTTAAGCCATATCTGATCGTAATTTCCGAAAGGCTTAGATTTTCTTCAATAGTATCTAGTTGTCGGTCAATTTCTAATTGAATTTTTTTAAGCAGTTCCATATTATCTCATCATTAATAATTCTAATTTTTCTAGTGAGCGTTTTGCTTTTTCCATCTTCACGGCATATTCATCGTTTACTTTCTGAATATCGGCGTTGCAGAAACTGCAGGTCGTCTCTTCCTCATAAACGTAATTATCACAGCCGTTGCAGAGTTTAAGTGCTTTTGGCATCCTTGGCGCTCTGTCTATAAAATCTTCTTTCGGAATTATAGGACTGTTATGAGGCGATTGTATTTCGACAATTTCTCCTTTTTCGTTCTCTACTACTATTTCAAACAATCCAATATCAAAAGATAATCCTGGCGCTTCCTGAATTTTTCTGATGCGTTCGCGAAGTCCTTTCTTTTTTAATTCCAAAGCACGGTGATGACAGAAAGGATTATTTCCTCTTTTTCCAAAAAGCACATGACTCGTCCAGGTACATCCGGCAAGGCACGAAGACTCATAATAACAGCCTTTGCATCCTCCCCATAATTCTTCTTTGTTTCTGTATCTCGAAAAAACCATTTCTTCGCTGTATTTCCAGATATCTTCAATTTTCATGTCTTTTACATTTCCGCCAGTGTATCCGTTTGTGGGTAAAGACGGACAGCCTTTTATTTTTCCGTCGGCTTCAATACCAATTCCGGTATGTCCGGCAGAGCATCCTGTAAAATATTTTTCATTGCCTTGTCTCCAGATATGTTCATACGGCCCAAAATAACCAATATTGTTCCCTGCCTGTATTAAAACATTATTTGCCAAGGCTCTTCGGTACAATACAATCAGCTTTTCATAAAAATCTATTAATTCGTAAGGTTGCAGAAGCAATTCTTCTGCATGGTCTACGGCATTTCCCATAGCGACAGCCAGCTGAATCTGCCAGTTTCTCACCCCGTTTGTTATCAAAACATCTAGAAGATCATTCAGTTCATCTACATTTAATTTTGTGATGACCGTATTGACACTCGACGGAATGTCGTATGCTTTCAATAATTGAAGACAATCAACGACATGCTCAAAAGAATCTCTTCTTCCTCTTATTTTATTATGAGTTTCAGGCATACCATCAATAGAAACCCCTATATTTCTTATGCCAGCACTTTTTGCACTACTGATTCTCTCTTCGTTGAGATTATAAGCGCCCGACTGCATCGAGCATTCGATACCGCTGTCATTAATTCTTGCAATTATTTCGAGCCAGTCTTTTCGTAAAAATGCTTCCCCTCCAATAATGGTTATTTCTCTTGTACCAAGACGCTTCAGACTATCAATAACCTCAAAGCATTGTTCGGTAGTTAATTCGCCAGGTCTCACCTTTCCGGCTCGCGAACCGCAATGCGAGCATTTCAAATTACAGGCAAGTGTAATCTCCCACACTACATGAACGGGTGTTGCCGTTTCATAATCATCTCTTACTCTGTATCGTATAGAAGTCTTATCCATCTTAGTTTATTTTAAGGTTTTCGAACTTATTTAAAAAACGGTTTATCAAGTTTTGCTTCATAAACCGTTTTTTCAAGACTACTTTTTCAAGTTTTCAATCGCTTCTAGCAATTCTACCAATGCAGCACTTAAGTCTCCCTGTTCTTTAACAGTTTGTTTGGCTTGTTCTGCAACTGCTTTCATTTTTTCTAAATCATTTGAAGCAATCGCTTCTCTGATTCCTGCGGCGTAAAGCACTGTTACTCCCATAATCTTTTGTTTTTTAGTTATTCCTACTCTTAAGGTTTTTCGGTTCCACCCTTGTTTTTACTGAACAAGACAGTTGCTTTTTATTTTTTGTTTTCTAAAGCTTCTATCGCTTCCAGCAGTTCCAGCAGAGCAGCCGCTAAGTCGCCCTGTTCTTTTATGGTCTGTTTTGCCTGTTCTGCTATCGCCTGCATTTGTTCTAAATCATTAGAAGCCAATGCTTCTCTGATAGCTGCACCGTATGCCATAATTACTCCCATAATTCTTGTTTTTAGATTAATTAAATTGATATTGAAATAGCTGTTTATTCAAAAGGGCCAAACTGATGAAGAAAAATTGCCGGTTCGTTAGGGTTAATGCAAGTCAGATTTCCCATTGTAAATGTTTTACCGTCTTTATTTTTTCCAGTAATCATTATATTTTTCAAACCTGATCTTAAGTGTCCGACACGATTACCAGTCTTTACTTCTACTCCCATTTCATGAGGTGTACCAGTTCTTGTGGCAATAACATTTCCTGAACCGTTTTCAATCAATAATAATTCGCCAATAGCTGGTGGCGGAAAAGATTGTGTAACTGTAATATCCGTCAAAGGACCAAGTGTGATGTACTCTGGCAAAGCTTCTGCATTAAGCGTATCATTTTGTGGTTTAAGCAATGTGATTGTTCTTCCAAATTCTGGTTTATCGCCTGCGTCTGTGCAATACATCCACGGAGTAGTAAAAGAACTGCCGTCTTCTGTTTCTCCTGTCGCAAAATATTTTTGATGCACTCCAAGTTTGCTTTTCTGTGTTCCTGAAGCAAGATTTAAATTGTAAAATATAGAAGTAAGCAATGTGCCGACAGCATAAGTGCCGCTTCCTCCTTCAATCACAGGAAGAATTACGGGTCCAACTCCTCCTCCTTTCCAATCTATGTAAGGATATACAGTTACATTTTTGACTTTTCTAGGTATAGGTTGCATAATTTTAAGTTTTTGGTTCTTACTCGTATGGCTTTTCAGGTTTCGCCTCCGTTTTTGTACTGCGCGGATCAGTTCGTTTTTTTTGTGGTTTCTGCTCCACAATAAATAAAATATAAGCAGCTGCATTAATCTCGTTCTAAAATTACACCTGATAATTAGCACTTTACACAAAATTGTCACAGAACAGAAGATTCTATGTCATAAAAGACAAAAAACAAGCTATAAGATTATTCCTAAAATTATATTTGAACAGAAATAAACTTTCAAATATTTTTGAAAGTTTAAAAACTTTTACATACATTTGTTTCATGGAATTCAAAGAAGCAAAAAATAAATTTGTTCAGACGTGGGGAGCTTTAGGTTCTCAGTGGGGAATTAATAAAACCATGGCACAGATTCATGCTTTATTAATGGTCTCAAACGAGGCTGTTTCTATGGAAGAAATCATGGAAGAATTGCAGATTTCAAGAGGCAATGCCAGCATGAACCTAAGAGCATTAATGGATTGGGGAATTGTTTACAAGGAGTTCAAAACTGGAGAAAGAAAAGAGTTTTTTACGGCAGAGAAAGATCTAGACGAGCTGGCAGCAAAAATTTCGCGAGAAAGAAGCAAACGCGAAATCAAACCTGCTCTTAAAATCTTAAAAGAAGTGTCGACTATAGAAGCAAATGATTCTGCAGAAGAAAAACATTTTGTAGACCAGACTTCTAAATTGTACGATTTTGTTCTAAAAGCTGATAATATGCTGGACAAAGTAACCGAATTTAATGAAAACTGGCTAGGAAAATTAATTATTAAAATGATGAAATAAAAAAATTTAACCTAAAGTTTCATTTTTTTCTGAAAGTTTAAAAATAATAAATAGTTATGAAAACAATACAATACATTAATGCATTTGCTGTCGGACTGCCACTTGTAATCCTGATGACTTATCCTATTATAAAAGAAGGTGCTTTTATTTATGCATTATTAGCTACGATTGTTACTGGAGTGCTGCAATTTTTAATTGCATTGCGATTGCTGTTCGACGACAGATTCGCTAAACCTATTTACATTTATTTTGTTGGAGTAGTGCTGTTTTTTGTTTTATGGAAAATTTATCCTGAAACTAATTTTTACCAAACGATTTCTTATTTTATCTATTCACTGCCTCCTTTATTGGCCCTTTATCTTTCTGTTTTAATTCATAAAATCAAATAATCAATACCAAAAAATATCATGGACTTCTTAAAAGCAGAATGGAAAAACTTAGCACTTTTCAATTACGAAGTTGAGGCTAAAATATTAGAAAAATATGTTCCCGCCGGAACCGAGATTGATATTTGGAATAACAAATGTTATGTAAGCTTGGTTGGGTTTATGTTTAAAAACACGAAAGTTTTAGGAATAAAAGTACCATTTCATGTCGACTTTGAAGAAGTGAATTTGCGATTTTACGTAAAACGTTTCGAAAATGGAGAATGGAAACGAGGAGTAGTTTTCATCAAAGAAATTGTTCCGAAAAGCGCCATCACTTTTATTGCGAATACTTTGTATCAGGAAAATTATGAAACCCAAAAGATGAAACATGAAATCATCGAAAACGAACAAACAAACACTTTTATTTACCAATGGAGAAATGATCACAAACGCTGGAATACAATTCAGTTAGAAACCAAAAAAAACCTAATAAAAATTGAAGAAGGCTCTGACGCAGAATTCATTACAGAACATTATTTCGGTTATACAAAAATCAATCAAAACACAACTTTCGAATATGAAGTGACACATCCAAGATGGGAACAATTGGAAGTCTTAAATCATAAAATTGATATTGACTTCAAAAAAACTTACGGATACGATTTTGATTTTCTGCAAAACAAAGTACCAGTTTCGATTTTTCTAGCTAAAGGTTCAAAAATCACAGTTAAAAACAAGAAAAAACTAGAACCAAACGTCATTTTAGAAGAAAGGTGTAGCTAATAATCTTAAGAAGCAAAGTCATGAAAATCATAAAACACCTTAATACTTTTGCCATCACACTTCCATTTGCAATTATCATCACATATCCAGTTTTCAAGGAAGCTGTATTTATATATGCCCTTTTTTCAACAATGCTTACTGGTTTTATTCAAGTGGTTATCGGGATAAAAATGCTTATTGACGAACCTAAAAATAGGCATCTTCAAAACTACATTTCAGGAGTTGTTCTGTTTTTTACGTTTTTGTTTTTCAATTCACAAGCGAGATCGTATGAAACTCTTAGTTGCATTCTAATGGCAACACCACCCATTTTGGCTATATATCTCTCTTTTATAATTTATAAAAAGAAAAATCTGTAAGAATCTTTAAAACCAAAAATCATGAAAACGTTAGAAAACCAAACTTTACTTTATGATGAAGATTGTCCGCTTTGCAGTTTATACACAACTGGATTTGTAAAAAGCAGCATGCTGGATGAAAACGGAAGAAAATCATATTGTCAATTATCTGAAGAAGAGCAAAGTTTTGTGGATTTAAAACGTGCCAAAAACGAAATTGCCTTGGTTGACAATAAAATGAAAACGGTGATTTATGGAGTTGATAGTTTAATAAAGGTAATTGGTTTTTCTTTTCCATTAATTGAAAAAATTGCAACCGTTAAACCAATTCATTTCATTCTAAAAAAAATGTATTCTTTTATTTCTTATAACCGAAAAGTAATTATTCCAGGAAATGTAAAAGAAGAAAACAAATTGCAATGTACTCCCGATTTCAATTTTAAATATCGATTTCTTTTTATCGGATTTGCATTAACCGTAACCACTTTTGTTCTTTTTGGATATTCTAATTTGATTCCGAATTTGCCAAAAAGCAGTATTATCAGAGAAACCTTTTTGGCATTCGGGCAAATTGTTTTTCAAAGTTTATTTCTGATGAAGTTTGACAAACAAACGATAATTAATTATGCTGGGAATATTATGACGGTTTCTTTAATGGGCAGTTTAATCTTAATCCCGATTTTGTTTTTGAGTCAGTTTGTCCAGCTTCCAGAAATGATTATTCTAGGTTGGTTTGGAATTACGGTCTTCATAATGTTTTTGGAACATTTTAGAAGGGTTAAAATTTTAAAACTTCCTTTTTATTTATCATACACTTGGATTCTTTATCGAATTATTGCTTTGATTTTTATTTTGTAATCTCTTGGAAGCCTAACGGAATAAAAGAAAACTCGAAATAAAAGAAGAATACCAAATGGCAATCTAAAAATCTAAACCATGAATCTCAATATAACAGCATATTTCATTTACCTCAGCATCACAATTCTCATTATTGTAAAAGTTGGCAAAATCTGCTACCAAAACGGAAATGTATATGTCGCAGAATTAATTCCGAATCATATGGATTTGTGCCAGAAATTAAATCAGGTTTTGCTAATTGGTTATTATCTTTTAAACATCGGTTATTGTGCCATGACCTTAATTTCTTGGGAGAAAATTATTTCCTGGACTCAATTAATCGAAATAATCAGTACAAAAACGGCAGCTATAATTTTTATTATTTCAGTTTTGCATTACTTCAACATTTTTATGATTACAAAATACATTCAAAAATTAATCAAATAACTTAAAATCAAATAACTATGGAAACTACAAAAATTTTAATCGGATACATCATTTATTTACCAGTTGCACTATTTTTAACGTATTATGTTTCTAAAACCTTGTTTCAAAATGGTAAAATATTTATGTTGGACATTTTTAAAGGACGTGAAGAAATTGCCGAAGCCACCAACAGAATTTTTGAAACCGGATTTTATCTTTTAAATATTGGTTTTGCGTTAATGATTTTACGATTAAATTTAGACACCGATACTTACCAAGAATTGGTAGAAAGATTGAGTTATAAAATCGGAGGTTTTGCGATTTATCTCGGAATTATGTTATTCTTCAATCTATACTTCTTCTTTAGAGGAAAAAGAAAAGCCAAAGAAGCACAACGCGAAGAACGTTTGGTGTTTAAAGCCTAATATGTAAGATTGCGACGAATTTCACAAATTGATTTTACACTTTGAATTATAAAAAAAATTAGTGTCAATTGGTGTAATTCGTGGCAAACAAAAAAACAAAAAATGAAAAAACTCATTATAGCAGCAGGAACCGGATTTTTAGGACAGGTTTTAGTCAATCATTTCAAAAACAAATTTGATGAAATCGTAATTCTAACCAGAGGAAAATCTCAAACAATTGACGGAATAAAATACGTAAACTGGAATGCCAGAACTTTTTCTGGTTGGGAAAAGGAACTCGAAAACGCTTCGGTTTTAATTAATCTTACCGGAAAATCAGTTGATTGTCGTTACACTAAAAAAAACAAACAAGAGATTTTATGGTCAAGAATTGAAAGCACCAAAATTCTGAACAAAGCAGTTCTTAATTGTCAAAATCCGCCGAAACATTGGCTGAATTCTTCAACGGCAACTATTTATCGATTTTCTTTAGACAAACAAATGGATGAGCTTGACGGCGAGATTGGAAATGATTTTTCCATCAATGTGGCGCTTTCTTGGGAAAAAGCATTTTTTAAAACCGAAACTCCCCAAACCTTAAAAACCGCTTTAAGAACTTCTATTGTTTTAGGAAAAAATGGTGGTGCTTTTATTCCGTTAAAGAATTTGGCGAAATTTGGTTTTGGAGGACCACAAGGAAACGGGAATCAGTTTGTAAGCTGGATTCATGAAGAAGATTTTGCCCGTGCTGTCGAATTTATCATCGAAAACAAAATGGATGGAAAAATAAATATCGTAGCTCCAGAACCTGTTCGTAATGCCTCATTTATGCAGCAACTCAGAAAGGCGATTGGTTCTAAATTCGGAATTCCGTTAAGCAAAACACTTTTAGAAATTGGCTCTTTTTTTATTCGAACAGAAACCGAATTGGTTTTAAAAAGCAGAAATGTAATTCCGAAACGCCTTTTGGAAAAAGGATTCCGATTTAAGTTTGCAGAAATTGATGATGCTTTTCGAGATTTAATTTAAAAACCAAATTCACATTTCATGACCACGATTTACCTCACAACCAAAATCAACGCATCTAAAAAAATAGTTTTTGATGTTTCAAGAAATATAGATATTCACCAACAGTCGGCAAGCAAATCAAAAGAAAAAGCAATTGCTGGAATAACATCTGGATTAATAAATTTAGATGAAACCGTAACCTGGCGCGGCAAACATTTCGGATTTTATCTAACACACAAAAGCCGAATTACTGCAATGAATTTTTATGATTTTTTTGTGGACGAAATGGAAGAAGGAAAATTTAAATCGTTTAAGCACAAACATTATTTTAAAGAAATAAACGGAGTCACAATCATGACAGATTTGTTACAATATGAGACTCCGTTTGGTATTTTAGGAAAATGCTTTGATGCCTTATTCCTGAAAAAACATCTTACCAAATTCCTTTTAGAAAGAAATAAAATCTTAAATCAAACCTCAGAAAAAGAAAGTCTTTTTACTGATTCTCATTGATGAATTCTTTTAGTTGTTCAAATTTTTTCGCTTCTATTTCCTCTATGCGTTTTGCTTTAGCGATGGTCGCATCGTTAGCATTTTTAGCACTTAAAGTCGCTTTTGGTTTTGTAAACAATAAATAATCTCCAAATATATGGCTCAAAAACAATGGAGAATTACCAGGTCTTGAAGAATCAAAATTTGAAGCCTGATGGCAGTCAAAACAGTTTACCAAATTGGTATTATTAATTCCGTGTATATCAGACTTAAAAGTTTGTGTATACGTTTCCATTGTGATATTGGCAAGATTAACCGAACCTCTTACTAAAGAATCGGGCAAAGTACTTGAAATATCTCTGGTTACGATTGCTTTTGCCTGATTTTCTGGAGAAACTCCGTCAAAGTCTAACCAAACAGAACCATTATAGAAATAATTTCTAAAAACATCTTTAAGATGGGTTGCAACACATTTATTGACGCTTTCGATATTATCAAAATTAACCGGTTCAGCCTGGCTTGTTTTCATGAATTTTCCTGTATTGAGTTCTTTTGGCACTCCGTATTCATAAAGAATAAAAGCTTTATTGGCAACCGCAGGTAAATTGGTAATAGTATCCCAAGTAATTCCTTTTATACCAGTAGTTTTTCCTTTTTCGTAAAACAACATTTCTTTTGAAGAAGTAACCGAATTGTTTTTCTTGTCATAAACTGGCGCCATATCTTTATGCTCAAAAGTAGCCCAGATAAATTCGGGATGATTTTTGACAACTCCAACCACGTGCATACCCAATAAGGCAACTGTTTTTTCAACATATTGTTTTTTCTTATTAATCACAGCAGCTTTTGTTGTAAAATAATTCGCCTGTTCATGTTTCGGAATTGCGTTGATATCAATCCAAGAAACTTTTAATTCTAAAGCTCCAACAGGAAAAGTTTCCAAATTAGAAACAGACATTTTGCCGCTGTTGATTAACGAAGCCATTAAAACTGCTTTTTCTTTCAAAAGATTATTAACGTGGATAGAATAAAACACAGTATCTGCCACATTGTTAAACTTCGGATTAGAAACCAGAACACCTTTAAAACCAGCCTGATTGATAGAACTCAGTACAAGCTTATTTGCTAGCTGAGGAGCAACGTCTTCCATTTGTGGACTAACTAACTGCAACGAATCTAGAAAAAACGGATTTCCACTAGGCATCGGTTTTGTAACCCATAAAAATTTCTGCCACGACCATTGATGAAACATACAATTGGTAGTGGTGCTAGAATCAAAAGGACTTCCGTCTCCTTCTGCCGGAGCAGGCGTTTTTTCGTGCGGAAACCAACTCGTTTCGCATTCGCAAGGTTTATTTGCGGAAGCGTACTCAGAGGCTATTCCGAATTTTTCTAATATTTTCTCCTTATTTAAAAAAAATACGGTCACGGAGGCTATTAGAAAAACGATTACTAAGATGATAATAATAGGTTTTCTTTTCATTTTGTTAGCTTTTGGTAAATTAGTTTTTCTATTTTTTAAGCTTTGGGAGCAAAAAACAAGTTTAATGTAAAAGACCGCCGAATCAGGCGGTCTTTTCAAATCAGAACTCTTTCGAGTCAGAAATCCTATGCTGATTCATAGTATTTCTGTTATAAAAAGTTGCGTTAATTATACCAATTCTGGTTTTTTAGCCGAAGCAACTGGTACATTTTCGATTTGGTGTTGGTAGTAAGAGAAACCTCCTGTTCCGTTCCAAGCATTATCAATGGCTAAGTGAGCATTGAAATCTGCTAAGAAAGAACCAATTGCCGGTGGTGGGAAAGATTGTACATACTGTCCTTGAAGGCTCACCACCTGAGTAAAATTTCCAAATCCTGTAGAATAAATTCTACCTTTTACCTGAACCACGATATGGCTGTCTGGCCCTTGTACCGCTTGGGTGATAACAACAGTACCCGTTACAGTGTGTTGTGATGGTACAACTACTAAACTAAATGTTGCGATTGGAGCACCTGGTGTTCCTACATTTCCGATTGTGCCTTTTGCTAAATAAGCACCTGCTAATAATTCTGACATAACTTTTGTTTTTAGGTTTCCTACTCGTATGGCTTTTCGGAACCGCCTCGTTTTTTTCAGTGGGTTCTGCTCCACTTGTTTGATGGGTTGTTTTAAATGTTTTTGGATAAGGTTTAAAAACACTAACAAACTAAAAATCAGATACTAAACTTCATTTTAGTTGTATCAAAACTATATCAGATTTATAGGATTTAAGAAAAAAATGTCATAAGACGACTATTCTTTGACATGAAAGAAGGTTATGACTGTTATCAGACAAACGGCCGAGTAGAAATACCTGTTGCAAACAAAAAACCGCTAATACCTATTGTGTATGAGCGGTTTATATTTCCAAAATAATCAGTTCGGTTTACTATTTCAAATAAGCAATCATCAGCCACCAGAAAATCGGTACGCTCTCTACCCAGAAAGAGGTGTAGTATTTTGGTCTTTCAGGTTTTGCGAAAAAAATAAACAACATGAGCATCACAACCATTATGAGATTGATAAGGGCATCATGAAAATTAAAAGTCGAAATAAAAACTTCTAAAAACCAAAACGGAATCAATAGCGTAAATCCCAAAATTTTTGTTTTTCTGACTCCAATTGTTTGAGGAACGGTTTTAAGATGCGGATCATCTTTGGCCAAATCTAAAATTTCAAAAACTAAAATCAAGACAAAAACCAATACAAACCGCTGAATGCATTTTATAAAAAAATCAGTAGAAAATGGAATTTCAGCATTCACCAACGGTAGAACCAAAGTGGCACCTACCCAGCAAAGCGCAACAATATAAATTTTGACTCCGGCCCAGTTTCTTGCATTTCGTTTATTAGGAAAAAAAGGCAACGTATACAGCGCTGTTACTGCCAAGATTCCGAAGGAGACAATTTGAGTAATCCTCTTGAGCTGAAAAAAATAATAGCCAACCAAAAGCAGCGAAAAAAAACTCAAAACTGCAATAAGCTTCAATTGCTTTCCGACTATTTTTCGATTGACCCGAACCAAGGTATCGTACTTTACAAAATTATACCCAACAATAGTTCCGAAAAAAACAAACAAAGCCATCGCTTTATCATATTGAATATGAAAGACATGAAAGGTAATATGAACCAAAGCGAAACAAGACAAGGCCACATGAATACTGGCATTAAGATAAAAATCGAAGAGCTGTTTAAGGAGTTTCATAACTCAAATCTAATCAATTATTAACAAATCAAGTCTTTAGTTAGAAATTTCATAAAAATTGAAGTTAAAAATACCTATTAAATTATTAAATATACTTAATTTTGCGCCACAAAAAAACAACACATTTACTTTCAAATGTGATTTACTCAGCAAAAACTGAGAATTGCATTGACCTAAAAAATTAGACCGCACAAATGAGAACAGATGCTTTTGCTTTAAGACACATTGGCCCAAGAGAAGCCGATCTTCCACACATGTTGAAGACTATTGGGGTTGACTCGATTGAACAATTGGTTTACGAAACCCTTCCGGACGACATCCGTCTAAAAGCACCGTTGAATTTAGATCCTGCTATGACAGAGTATGAATTCGCAAATCACATTCAGGAATTAGGGAAGAAAAATAAAGTATTCAAATCGTATATCGGTTTGGGTTATCACCCAACTATCGTTCCGGCTCCAATTCAGAGAAACATCTTCGAAAACCCAGGATGGTATACCGCTTATACGCCTTATCAGGCAGAAATCGCTCAGGGTCGTTTAGAAGCTATTTTGAATTTCCAAACTACAGTTATTGAGTTGACTGGAATGGAAATTGCCAATGCCTCCTTATTGGATGAAGGTACTGCTGCTGCAGAAGCTATGGCGTTATTATTTGACGTTCGTACAAGAGATCAAAAGAAAAACAATACACACAAATTCTTCGTTTCTGAAGAAATTTTACCTCAAACTTTATCGGTTTTACAAACACGTTCAACTCCTATCGGAATTGAATTGGTTGTTGGAAACCACGAAACATTTGATTTTTCAAATGAGTTCTTCGGAGCAATTTTACAATACCCAGGAAAATACGGTCAGGTAAACGATTACAGTGCTTTTGTTGCTAAAGCAAAAGAAAACGAAATCAAAGTTGCCTTTGCTGCTGATATTTTATCATTAGCAACTTTAACTTCTCCAGGAGAAATGGGAGCTGCAGTAGTGGTTGGAACAACACAGCGTTTTGGTGTACCAATGGGTTACGGTGGCCCTCACGCTGCTTACTTCGCTACTAAAGATGAGTACAAGCGTTCTATGCCGGGTCGTATCATTGGAGTTTCTGTTGATGCAAACGGAAATCGCGCTTTACGTATGGCTTTAGGAACTCGCGAGCAGCACATTAAACGTGAAAAAGCAACTTCAAATATTTGTACTGCTCAGGTTTTACTAGCCGTTATGGCTGGAATGTACGCCGTTTACCACGGACCAAAAGGATTAAAATACATTGCAAACAAAGTTCACGCCTCTGCAGTTACTACTGCTGAAGCTTTAAATAAATTAGGAGTTTACCAAACGAACACCGCTTACTTTGATACTATCTTAGTAAAAGCAGACGCTCAAAAAGTAAAAGCTGTTGCTGAGAAAAACGAAGTAAACTTCTTCTATCCTGATGCTGAATCAGTTTCGATTTCGTTTAATGAAACAACTTCTGTTGCTGACATTAACCAAATTGTTGCGATTTTTGCTGAAGCTTTAGGAAAAGAAACTATTACTGTTTCTGAATTAACTTCTGCAAGTCAATTACCAGCTTCATTAGAAAGAACTTCTTCTTTCTTGACTCATGATGTTTTCAACAATCATCATTCAGAAAGTCAGTTGATGCGTTACATCAAAAAATTAGAGCGTAAAGATTTATCATTGAATCACTCGATGATTTCATTAGGTTCTTGTACAATGAAATTAAACGCAGCTTCTGAAATGTTGCCTCTTTCAATGCCAAATTGGAACAGCATTCACCCGTTTGCACCAGTTGAACAAGCCGAAGGTTATCTTACAATGCTTAAAAAACTTGAGCAGCAATTAAATGTAATTACTGGATTTGCTGGAACAACTTTACAGCCAAACTCTGGAGCTCAAGGAGAATATGCCGGATTAATGGCGATTCGTGCTTACCATATGTCAAGAAACGATGGCCACCGTAATGTATGTTTAATTCCATCATCGGCTCACGGAACCAACCCTGCTTCTGCAGCGATGGCCGGAATGAAAATCATTGTTACGAAAACGACTCCAGAAGGAAACATTGACGTAGAAGATTTAAGAGAAAAAGCAATTGAGCACAAAGATGATTTATCTTGCTTAATGGTGACTTATCCTTCTACTCACGGAGTTTTCGAATCTTCAATTATTGAAATCACAAAATTAATCCACGATAACGGCGGATTAGTATATATGGATGGTGCCAACATGAACGCACAAGTTGGATTAACAAATCCTGCTACAATTGGTGCTGACGTTTGCCACTTAAACTTACACAAAACATTCGCTATTCCTCACGGTGGTGGTGGACCTGGAGTTGGACCAATCTGTGTGAACGAAAAATTAGTTCCGTTCTTGCCAACAAACCCAATCTTAAAAGTTGGTGGTGAACAAGCGATTACAGCAATTTCATCTGCGCCTTACGGATCTGCTTTAGTATGTTTAATCTCTTACGGTTACATTACTATGATGGGTGCTGAAGGATTAAAAAGCGCTACTGAGCACGCAATCTTGAACGCAAACTATATGAAAGCGCGTTTCGAAGGCCACTACCCAATTCTTTATACTGGAGAATGTGGAAGAGCAGCTCACGAAATGATTTTAGATTGTCGTTCATTTAAAGAAAACGGAATCGAAGTTGGTGATATTGCAAAACGTTTAATGGATTATGGTTTCCACGCTCCTACGGTTTCTTTCCCTGTGGCAGGAACTTTAATGATCGAGCCAACTGAATCTGAAGATTTAGCAGAATTAGACCGTTTCTGTGATGCACTTATCTCAATCAGAAAAGAAATCGAAGCGGCTACTGCTGATGACAAAAACAACGTATTAAAAAATGCGCCACACACCTTAGCCATGTTAACTTCTGATGCTTGGGATTTCCCTTATTCAAGAGAAACAGCAGCTTACCCATTAGATTACATCACTGACAATAAATTCTGGCCATCAGTTCGTCGTGTAGACGATGCATACGGCGATAGAAACTTAGTTTGCAGCTGTGCTCCTATTGAAGCTTATATGGAAAGCTAAAAGTTAGTTTTCTTATACATATTCAAACCCGACAGATTTTAAAAACCTGTCGGGTTTATTTTTGTTTCAGGTTTCAAGTTTCAAGTTATGAAAGGAACTTGAAACCTGAAACCTGAAACAATCTAAAAAAAACCTAACTTTTTATTGGATTTTTGTGAAAACATTTTTGATTCCTAAATAATAGTCCCGAAAAAAAGCAATTTTAAAAACGTTCTTCAATCGTTTGAAATCTCGGAAATATTAAAAAATCATTAGAAAATAAACAATATATCAATCTAAAAATCGTTATTTGATAATTATATGCACGCATACTATTTTTTATGATTGTTATCATAATATTATTTATACATTAGCAATAAATTTATCGGATAAACGGGCAAAAATGAAAATAAAAATAATAGGAACAGGAAGTTACATTCCGACTAAATCAGTTAGCAATACAGACTTTGGAGATCACGTTTTCTTAAACGAAGACGGAACACCTTTCGGATATCCAAACGAAGTAGTCATTAAAAAATTTAAGGGAATTACCGGAATACAAAATCGCCGTTACGCCGAAACGCATCATACTGCTTCTGATTTAGCTTTTTTTGCCGCCGAAAAAGCAATTGTAAATGCCGGAATCGATGCCGAAACTTTAGACTATATCATTTTTGCACACAACTTTGGCGATGTAAAGTCGGGAACAAACCAAACTGATATTCTGCCAAGTTTGGCAACTCGTGTCAAAAATAAACTAGGAATAAAAAATCCTAAATGTGTAGCTTATGACATTCTTTTCGGATGTCCAGGCTGGATTGAAGGCGTGCTGCAAGCAAATGCTTTCATCAAATCTGAAATGGCAAAACGAGTTTTGGTTATTGGAGCTGAAACCCTTTCAAGAGTTGTTGACGATCACGACCGCGATTCGATGATTTACTCTGACGGCGCAGGAGCTTCTGTATTAGAACTTTCAACAGATGATTCTGGTTTGCTGGCTTACGAAAGCGCTACTTTTGCAAATGATGAAGCCAATTTTCTTTTCTTCGGAAAATCATACAATCCAGATTTAGATCCGGATATCAAATACATCAAAATGTACGGACGTAAAATCTACGAATTTGCATTAAGCAATGTTCCCTGCGCAATGAAAAGCTGTTTAGACAAAAGCGGCATTTCTATTGATGAAGTGAAAAAAATCCTTATCCATCAGGCTAACGAAAAAATGGACGAAGCAATTATCGAGCGCTTTTACAAACTTTACGATAAAACACCTCCAAAAGACATCATGCCAATGAGCATTCATGATTTAGGAAACAGCAGTGTTGCAACAGTTCCTACTCTATTTGACTTAATTCTTCAAGGGAAAATTGAAAATCACGAAATCAATAAAGGCGATGTCGTTATTTTTGCCTCAGTTGGAGCGGGAATGAACATCAATGCTTTTGTTTACCGATACTAAACGAATCTCACAAAGACGCGAAGTCGCAAAGTTTTTTCAAACCATATAAGTAACATAAGTTCAATTAAGTGAAAACTTAAAATATCTTATAGTACTTATATGGTTATTTTTTTGATTAATACTTCGCGACTTCACGAGAGATTGCTTCCCGTTATTAGAATACTTAATTAAAGCAACTTGTTCAAATTAAAACACAAAAACAGAGATAACTTTGTATCTTTGCGCCTTTGTTGTTAAAAACCATAAAATGTACGAAAAAACGTTTCCGAATAAGAGATTCCGACTTACCCTAGAGTTTTTAAAAAAGCACGTTAGCACCTCTGAAACCATTTTTGATTTTGGTGTTCCAAATCCGTTTTCTAAAATCATGGAAGAAAACGGTTATACTGTAAAAAACACTAAAGGCGAAGATTTAGACAACGACCATACAGCTTTGCAAACAGAAGAATATACTGTTTTTACAGCATTTGAAATTTTCGAACATTTATTAAATCCGTACACGATTTTACAAAACGTAAAATGCGACAAATTATTAATCTCGATTCCGTTACGTTTATGGTTTTCACCTGCATATCGTTCTAAAACCGATATGTGGGACAGACATTATCACGAATTTGAAGACTGGCAGTTAGACTGGCTTTTGGAAAAAACGGGATGGAAAATCACAGATCGTCTTCAATTTACACATCCTGTAAAAAAACTTGGACTTAGACCATTACTAAGATATTTCACTCCAAGATATTATATTGTTGTTGCGGAAAGAATTAAATAAATTCCAATACTAAAATTCCAAATTCCAATTTTAGCAACCTCGTTAAGATTGGAATTTGGAATTTAGAAGATTGGGATTTATTTCCCCACAATTGGATTTTGGACACGAGCGTCAGCGAACTGGCGAAGCAATTTAAAAATTGGAATTTAATATGAAATATTACATCGTCATTCCGGCACACAACGAGCAAGATTTGATTGGCTTAACCTTACAATCTTTGGTTACGCAAACTGTTTTGCCTTCAAAAGTTGTCGTTGTTAATGACAATTCAACCGATAAAACAGAAGAAGTTGTTTTAGGATTCGCAAAAGAAAATCCGTATATCTCTGTTGTCAACAAAACTTCAGATGCAATTCATTTACCTGGAAGCAAAGTGATTCAGGCATTTCAGAAAGGTTTTGAAACTCTGGATTCTGACTATGACATTATTGTAAAGATAGATGGTGATTTGATTTTTCCACCAAACTATTTTGAAACCATAATCAAACATTTCAAATCTGACCCAAAAGTCGGCATGGCTGGCGGATTTTGTTATATCGAAAAAAATGGAGATTGGATTCTAGAAAACCTAACCGATAAAGATCATATTCGAGGCGCCTTAAAAGCTTACCGCAAAGAAACTTACCAACAGATTGGCGGTTTAAGGCCGGCCATGGGCTGGGACACCGTAGATGAATTACTTTGCAAATATTACGATTGGAAAATTGTTACCGACCAATCTTTGCATGTAAAACATTTAAAACCGACAGGCGCAAACTACAACAAAACAGCTCGTTACAAACAAGGCGAAGCTTTCTACACTTTGGGTTATGGATTTTGGATCACCGCAATTGCTTCGGCAAAACTGGCTATGATGAAGAAAAAACCTTTACTCTTTTTAGATTATATAAAAGGTTTTTGGAAGGCTAAAAAAGCAAAAACTCCATTACTCGTAACACCAGAACAAGCTAAATTTATTAGAAATTATCGTTTTCAGAAAATGAAGCAAAAGTTAATTTGATTCGCAAAAACACGCGAAAAAACTGAACTCATAACTCAAAACTCATAACTTCTTTTTACCTTAGCCAATATTTCAAAAATTATGATGCTAATTCGTTATTTATCCCAAATAGGAAGATATTTTTTAATGCTTAAAGAAATTTTCAACAAACAGACCAAATGGCCTGTAATGAAAAATCTTATCCTCAAAGAAATCGATGACCTAATTATTGACTCTCTAGGAATTGTTTGTTTTATCTCTTTTTTCATCGGAGGAGTTGTTGCAATCCAAACAGCGCTAAACTTAACAAACCCTTTGATTCCAAAATACCTAATCGGTTTCGCTACACGCCAGTCTGTAGTCTTGGAGTTTGCTCCTACTTTCATTTCAGTAATTATGGCTGGAAAAATGGGATCTTACATTACTTCTAGTATCGGAACAATGCGCGTTACAGAACAAATTGATGCTTTAGAAGTTATGGGGGTTAATTCTGTAAATTATCTTGTTTTTCCAAAAATCATAGCTTTATTAATGTACCCATTTGTTATCGGAATTAGTATGTTTTTAGGAATTTTTGGAGGATGGCTTGCTTGTGCTTATGGAGGTTTCTCAACCGGAGCAGATTTTATTATGGGAGCTCAGAAAGATTTCATACCCTTTCATATTACTTATGCCTTTATCAAAACTTTAATATTTGCTATGTTATTGGCAACAATCCCTTCTTTTCATGGGTATTATATGAAAGGTGGTGCATTAGAAGTGGGTAAGGCAAGTACAACATCGTTTGTATGGACATCTGTTACTATTATCCTTCTAAATTATATATTAACTCAATTATTATTAGGATAATGATAGAAGTAAAAAACATAGAAAAATCATTTGGTGACAGTAAAGTTTTAAAAGGCGTTTCGACAGTATTTGAAACCGGAAAAACCAACTTGATTATCGGACAAAGTGGATCTGGAAAAACAGTTTTGTTAAAAACGTTACTAGGAATTCACACACCAGACTCAGGAACCATTGAATTTGACGGAAGAGTTTATTCTGATTTAGACAAAGATGAAAAACGTGAATTAAGAACAGAGATCGGAATGGTATTTCAGGGCTCGGCTTTGTTTGATTCGATGACAGTTGAAGAAAATGTGGCTTTCCCGTTAAAAATGTTTACCAATAATAATAAAGCACAAATTAAGGAACGAGTTGATTTTGTTTTAGAAAGAGTAAACCTGGTAGACGCGCATAAAAAATTACCATCAGAGATTTCGGGAGGTATGCAGAAACGTGTGGCAATTGCCCGAGCTATTGTAAACAATCCGAAGTATTTGTTTTGTGATGAGCCAAACTCTGGTCTCGACCCAAATACCTCAACTTTGATTGATAACTTAATTCAGGAAATTACAAAAGAGTACAATATTACGACCGTAATTAATACTCACGATATGAATTCGGTAATGGAAATTGGTGAAAATATTGTCTTCTTGAAAAAAGGATTAAAAGCCTGGCAGGGAACTAAAGAAGAAATCTTTAGAACTGACAACAAAGACATTGTTAAATTTGTTTATTCTTCGAACCTATTCAAAAAAGTAAGAGAAGCTTATTTGAAAGGATTATAGTTTTTAAATTCCAAGATTTAAATTCCAAATTCCATTTTTTTGAGAAATCACAGTAATCCCAAATTCCAATTGATTAAACTTTGGAATTTGGGATTTATATTTTTGAAAATTCCCATTTGGAATTTGGAATTCTTATATTGGAAGTTAATGTAATATTTCTACTTCCGCATTTGGATTAAAAAGATACGTTTTTCCAGAGCTTATTTCGATGCATTCAAAACGTTTTGTTCTTACAGCCAATTTCTTAAATACTTTGCCATTTTTGATTCTAAAAACACTTCCAAACGGAATTTCAAAAACATAACTCTTATCATTGTCCTTGTCGTATTGCTTCAAAGCCAAAGACAAAGTAGTATCAGTATCACTACTCGCTGATGGATTTTTGAAATGCCTCGCCAGCAAAGGAAGAATTTGACTCGGAAAAATCTCAGGCCTGATAAACGGAACCATAAGTCGCTGAAAAGTAAACTTCCATTCGTTTCCATGTGGTTTGATATTCCGTCCAAATTTTTCAAATGCAACCAGATGCGCAATTTCATGAATCAAAGTGATTAAGAAACGATATTTGTTCAAACTGGCATTAACCGTGATTTCATGTTTACCGCTTGGTCCTCGTCTATAATCCCCATGACGGGTTTGTCGTTCGTTGACAATTTTAAGATGCACCTGATTGGTAACAATCAAATCGAAAACGGGTTTTACCGCATGTTCTGGAATATATTTGGCTAAAGTTTCGCTCAAGACATTTACAATTTATTAATCAACAATCATTACAAACTTAGATATTTTAAATATTTACTGTTTACATCTTTTTTTACTTCTCCATTTGAATCAAGAAAAACACTTGCTGCTTTTTGTTTTTTACTCACTTCATCTTCTGCATATTTCACCTTCTTTTCCTGATAATCTAACGCTCGAGCTTTTTGGATATATTCCAGACTACTTTCGTATTTATTTAAAATTAAAAAAGCTGTCGATATATTCATATAACATGCCCACATTGCTGCTTTTTGTCCCTTATCATTTGGATCAAATTGCTTAGCATAATGATCCATTTTGACAATAAAATCAGTTAAAACTTTTTTCTCAGCTAGATAATCATGGTAATTTTTTAATCGCTTTTTATCCTGAAAATAAATTGAATTATCCTTAGAATTAAGTTTGTTCTTTTCAATAAACGAAGCATATTCAGTAATTAATGCTTCATCTAGTATCGGTTCGCCTTTTCCTTTAGACCATTTCTCTAAAATTTCATAATCTTGATTCAATTTTAAGAAATATGGATTTTTATCTTCCTTCGAAATTTTATAAAAGAAGAAAGTGTCCTGATAATAATTTACATCCAGCCACCATGCAAGTCTGATACGCATATTTTTTTCAATATTACCCACCATCTCATTATAGATTAAATTTTTATCGCTGTTATCCGTTAAATAACTCACTGCTTCAGGTTTGGTTTTAAAAGAAGCTTTATAGCCTTCAAAACTTCCCGATCCAAGCATTTTTTCTTTAACATTGAAAGTCTTTTCCATGATAACTTCTTTACTTACACTATTTAAAAGCTTGTAAACGACATCATATTTATAAAAGATTTCATAAGAAAAAGGCGTTTCTACCCCTCTACTTTCTTTTATATCAGAAACATAGGCTAGATTTTTCAGCGTAACATCTATAATAAAGTGACCTACAGACTCTACATCTCTGCTTGTATATCCCAATTCAAGAAAGGTCGGAACATTATCACGTTGCAAAGTACTTTCATCACTTGTACCTACTAACATCGTAATTAGATTCTTTTCCCGAAAAAATTCATTATAAGAAAGCAGACTTCCCGATCTCTTTTTCTCTCCGTCTACTATTATCGAAACTGGATCTTCTGGAAGATGAATTTTTATTCCATATGTATAATAATCTATTGGCAGATAATTCTCTGGAAGAATATAATTATAAGTATACAAACTCTCCGACTTATAAGACTGAGCTACAAGTTTTGCATTAAAAACACTAAGAAGGGCAATGCAAAAAAACAATTTGTTTTTTTTCATAGGTTTTGGTTATGGCTTGATTTAAATAAGGATAAGTTTTTTTAACTATTATGGATTTGTGGAAGAAACTTCTAGAACTTTTCCATTAAAATATTTGTTTCCGTTTAATGTAAAATCATAAATATAAGTTGCCATTCCTGCAGCAGAAATTGGCGCTTGATAACCTGGAAAAGCTTCATTCAGCATTTCGGTCTGAACAGAACCCAATGCCAATACATTAAACGAAATTCCTCTTTCTTTATATTCTTCAGCCAATAATTCGGTCAACGTAATCACAGCGCCTTTACTAGAACTGTAAGCGGCAAGTCCAGCAAATTTTAAACTTCCTCGAACACCGCCGATAGAACTGATGGTTACCACATGACTTCCTTTTTCTAAATACGGAAGACAGATTCTCGTTAAGTTTGCTACTGCAAAAACATTCACTTTGTAAATATTTTCAAAATCTGCTTGAGTAGTTTCTGCAAAAGGTTTTAAAAGCAAAGTTCCTGCATTGTGTACAATCGCATCTACTTTTTTCCATGTCGTAGAAAGAAAATCAGACACTTGCTGCAATTCAGATTCCTGAGCTAAATCTACCGACAGACAAGTTACATTTTGATGTTCTAAAAGTGTTTTAGGTGTTTTTCTAGAAATCGCCAAAACCTTATTTCCAGCATTGGCAAACTGCAATGCCAATTCGTAACCAATTCCTCTACTGGTTCCAGTAACAATAATATTTTTCATAGCGCAAAAATAAACAAAACCCGTAAAACCAATCGTTAATTATTCATGGTAATTTCCTGTGTTTTAGAATTAGCAATTTGCGCAAGAGCTGGAAGAAATTCTTGCGTAAAAGCCGTAATGTGCGGAATATCCATCAGTTTAAATTCATCTGAAACATGATGATAAAAATCAAAGTTTTCAAAATCAAATGTACTTATTGACTGGCATGGCTTTTTAAAAGCTTCGTAAAACGAATAATTATCGGAGCGGTAAAACAATTTGTATTCTGCTTCCTTTGGTAAAAAACCGATCGTATTTTTCCCCGTATATTCATTGATTTTCTGAGCCATGTTCGATTTATCAAAACCAGTCACATAGGAAAGAAAACCACGTTTCATCGGAACTCCGATCATTTCAATATTCAATTGAGTATAAATATTAAAATTCTGTCTCTTCAGTTTTTCAACCAGGCTTTTTGACCCTAGAAGCCCTTTTTCTTCACCAGCGAAGAACACCACCAAAATACTTCGTTTATTCGATTTTGTTTCGCTGAAATATTTTGCCATCTGAGCAACAGCCGTAACTCCCGATGCATCATCATTTGCTCCGTTATTGATCATATCCGCCTGTTGTTTTTTCTCTAGTCCGATATGGTCGTAATGTGCACTCAAAACCACATACTCTTTTTTAAGTTCAGAATCTGTTCCTTCTATAACCCCGACAATATTGTAAGCTGGAGATTTAAAGTTGGTCAAAGTGTCTCGATAAGTTTTAAAATAAGGCTTTACATGAATTTTCTTCAAATAATCTTCTAAAAAAACTGCTGCTTTTTCAATTCCTTTGGTTCCCGTTTCACGACCTTCCATTTCATCAGAAGAAAGATATTTTAAGAAATCAGACACCTCAGTCTCATCAACCTTATAGCTTATTTCAATAGGCTTATTATTTGACTGAGCATCATTTACGTTTCCCGTTGAAGTTCCTGATTTACAAGCTAAGAAGATAAAAGGCAGTAAAAAGTATATTCTTTTCATATTATTTGAATTTGAGTTAGTTTTAAGGGAAGCAATTATAGTTTTAAGCTATAAACTTATGAAAACTTAAAGTAAAATCATAAAAAAACCCTTTCAAACGAATCGAAAGGGTCTTTATGATTTTTGTATTGTTATCCGGCAATTACAGCTCTTGAAATTACGATTTTCTGAATTTCAGAAGTTCCTTCGTAAATCTGAGTGATTTTAGCATCTCGCATCAAGCGCTCAACATGGTATTCCTTTACATATCCGTTGCCGCCGTGAATCTGGACAGCCTCGACCGAAGTGTCCATTGCCGTCTGCGAAGCAAAAAGTTTCGCCATTGCCCCGCTCACATCATAATTTTTGTGATTGTCCTTATCCCAAGCGGCTTTCATGCATAAATGACGTGCGGCTTCGATGTTTACGGCCATGTCTGCCAATTTAAAAGCAATCGCCTGATGGTTGCAGATTTCGGTTCCAAAAGCTTTGCGTTCTTTAGAATATTTTAAAGCCAGTTCATAAGCACCAGATGCAATTCCTAATGCCTGAGAAGCAATTCCGATTCGGCCTCCAGCTAGCGTTTTCATCGCAAATTTAAATCCGAAACCATCCTCGCCGATTCGGTTCTCTTTTGGAACTTTTACATCCGTAAACATCAAAGAGTGCGTATCAGAACCACGAATTCCCATCTTCTGTTCTTTTGGTCCGATAGAAAATCCCGGCATATCTTTGGTCATGATCAAAGCATTGATTCCTTTATGTTTTAATTCCGGATGAGTTTGTGCAATCACCAAATAAACAGAAGCCGTACCACCGTTGGTAATCCAGTTTTTTGTTCCGTTTACCAAATAATGATCGCCCATATCTATTGCTGTTGTTTTTTGCGAAGTTGCATCACTTCCAGCCTCAGGTTCGCTTAAGCAGAATGCTCCGTGTATCTGTCCCGAAGCAAGACCCGGCAAATATTTCTGTTTTTGCTCTTCAGTTCCAAATTCCTGTAATCCCCAGCATACTAAAGAATTATTTACAGACATAACTACAGAAGCTGAAGCATCTACTTTAGAAATCTCCTCCATTGCAATAACGTACGAAATAGTGTCAAGTCCGCTCCCTCCATATTTTGGATCAACCATCATTCCCATAAATCCAAGTTCTCCCATTTTTTTGATTTGCTCAGTTGGAAAAGTCTGGTTTTCGTCGCGTTCAATAACTCCCGGTAATAATTCATTTTGAGCAAAATCTCTTGCTGCCTGCTGAATCATTAAATGTTCTTCGGTAAGATTAAAATCCATAGTATTTTATTTTTTCTTTCAGCCAAATAAATCCGGCCAGGTTTAGTTATAAGTTTTTTGTTTTTTGCTTTTTTGGTGTTCAAATGCTTCCAAAGATAATTTTTAAAACTCAAAATTACAATGCATGCATATAAAATTAATAGATTGACAAGAATAGCGATAACGTTTTCGTAATTATTCGTTTTTTTACTTTAAGATGGTACAAATGTCGCAGCAAAAACATCGAACTGAATGCAAAATGATATTCAAAAAAACAGCTCAAAAAGCACCATTTTCTGACAAGTTTCATTTGCAAAATCTTCAACAATTCTTAAAATGCGTAAATCTACGTAAAACAAGTACTACTAAATTGATTATTAAAGCAATACAAATTCCAAATCAAATATTTAAAAGAAAAAAACATGTTAAAAATAAACCAAACATTAATAAATTAACATTATTTTTGCCCAAAAAACAATAAATCGACAAAACATGAAAAAGATTTTACTGCTGCTTACACTCCTAATAAGCTTGCAATTTTCTGCCGTTTCAGCTCAAACACATATAGATGTCAACGGCGTAACCGTACCTCGAAAAATAGAATTTCAAGGCAAAACTTTACAACTTAACGGAGCTGGTGGCCGTTCTAAAATGTGGCTCGAGGTTTACGTTCAAGCTTTGTATTTGTCTCAGTTGAGCCAAGACCCTCAATTTATTATCGACAGTGATACAGAAATGGCAATCAGAATCGAAATCACCTCTTCAATGGTTTCTTCAAATAAACTGACCAAAGCCATAAATGCAGGTTTTGAGAAATCTGCTGGTGCCGAATTAGAAAAACTTCGTCCGAGAATCGAAGAGCTGAAAAAATTTCTAAGCGACGCTATTACTGAAAAAGATGTTTTTGTTTTAGCCTACAATCCTTTGGACCAAAGCATAAATGTTAGCAAAAATGAAGTTTTTAAAGGAAAAATTACTGGCTTTGATTTCAAAAAAGCGCTTTTCGGAATTTGGCTTTCTGACAAGCCAGTCGACGAGACTCTCAAAAAACACTTATTAGGAATTTAATCCTTAAATTATAAAGATATTCACAAGCCGGAAAACAGATAATTTCCGGCTTTGTTTTTTTAGTTTGATAAACTTGCATAAAATACATTATTCGCATTATTCTATTTTATACATTTACGCAAAATAAACATATCACAACGAAATGAAAGATTTATTACAACAATTTGAAAATAAGGAACCAGAAATTGTTTTTAACTGGAAAGATTCTGAAACGGAAGCAGAAGGATGGACCGTGATCAACTCTCTTCGAGGTGGCGCTGCAGGAGGAGGAACAAGAATGCGAAAAGGTTTGGATATGAATGAGGTTTTATCGCTGGCAAAAACAATGGAGGTTAAATTTTCTGTTTCGGGACCAGCAATCGGCGGAGCAAAATCTGGAATTAATTTTGACCCGAACGATCCGCGTAAAAAAGGCGTTTTACAGCGCTGGTACAAAGCGGTTTCTCCTCTATTGAAAAGTTATTATGGAACGGGAGGCGATTTGAATGTTGATGAAATTCATGAAGTAATTCCGATTACCGAAGAATGTGGTGTATGGCATCCGCAGGAAGGTGTTTTTAATGGACACTTCAAACCAACTGAAGCAGATAAAATCAATAGAATCGGACAATTGCGTCAAGGTGTTATCAAAGTAATCGAAAATCCGAAATTCTCACCAGACGTAACCAGAAAATATACTGTTGCTGATATGATTACCGGTTTTGGCGTTGCCGAAGCTGTCCGTCATTTTTATGCCTCATATGGCGGAGAAATTAAAGGCAAAAAAGCCATTGTGCAGGGATTTGGAAACGTAGGTTCTGCTGCTGCTTTTTATCTGGCTGAAATGGGCGCAAAAGTAATCGGAATTATCGATCGCGACGGCGGATTAATCAAGGAAGAAGGTTTTTCTTTTGATGAAATTAGAACGCTGTTTTTAAATAAAGATGGAAATAAATTAGTGGCAGAAAACATGATTCCGTTTGAGGAAATCAATTCTAAAATCTGGACGATAGGTGCAGAAATATTTACTCCTTGTGCAGCTTCAAGATTGGTTACTCAGGCTCAAATTGACAGCTTGATCGCAAACGGATTGGAAGTAATTTCATGTGGTGCGAATGTGCCTTTTGCCGACAAAGAAATTTTCTTTGGCTCCATCATGGAGCAAGTAGACCAAAAAGTAAGCTTGATTCCGGATTTTATCTCAAACTGCGGAATGGCGAGGGTTTTTGCTTATTTCATGGAGAAAAAAGTTCAGATGACCGATGAGGCTATTTTTAATGACACCTCAAAAACGATCAAAAATGCGATTGTAAAAGCACACGCTTTAAATCCGTCTAAAACCAATATCAGTGCAACTGCTTTTGAAATTGCATTGAAACAGTTAGTGTAAATTTTATTATACTTTCTTATAAGCGAGCTGAATTTATATTTGGCTCGTTTTTTTTTAACCACAAGGCACGCAAAGGTTTACGCAAGGAGCACTAATTTGTTTCTCAAAATCGCAAGGACGCAAAGTTTTTTTATAAGTTTCTTTTGCGCCTTCGCGACTTTGCGAGATTAAAAAAACAAACAGCTTGCGCACATTGCGTAAACCTTTGCGAACTTAGCGGTTAAATTCTCTCTTTCATTCTAAACAATTTTTAGTACTTTTAAACGTTTTTATTTAATACAATTTATAATCAGATTTCAGATGAGTTCACCGAAATTGACCCCTTATAAAACAAACACCAACAAGCAGGAGCCCGCATTTTCTGATGATCAAAAAAAATCATTGGCGATTACAACCGGTATCTATGCTGTATTAATTGCATTGTTGTTTTTTATACGTTTTTGGCCTCCATACAATCCTGAAAACAACGTTGCTCTTGCAGATGGCGGAGGCGGCGGAGGTGGTGTGACCGTAAATTTTGGAGACAGCGATCTGGGTTCGGGAGCTAATTATAAAAGCGAGGTTTTGAATGTAAAAAACAATGTAAAACAAGTTGCTGCAAAGGCCGCGCCAGAAGATGCCACTATTACTCAGGAAAATTCTGCAACCGACGAAACAGATGTTGTCATTCCGACAAAAGAAAAGCCAAAGAAACCTGTTCCTGTTACAAAACCGGAAACAAAACCTGTTCCTGAAAAACCAAAAGTTTCGAACTCTACCAATGATGCTTTATCCAGTATTTTAAAAGGTTCGAACAAAGGTGGAGACGGAGATGATAAAGTGGCTGGAAATAAAGGAAAAGCCAATGGAAGTTTGGGTTCTAAAGATTATTACGGATCGGGTGGCTCTGGCGGAGGAACTGGAGGCGGTAACGGAACCGGAAATGGTATTGGAACCGGAAGCGGTTACGGAGCCGGAAGCGGTGGCGGTTCTGGCGGAGGATCAGGATATTCTTTAGGAAACAGAAAAGCATTATCTAAACCAGCGCCCAAATATACTTGTAATGAAGAAGGAAGAGTTGTAGTAGAAGTTACAGTTGACCAAAACGGAAAAACTATTAGCGTAACTCCTGGAATAAAAGGAACGACAAATACCGCAAAATGTTTATTAGATCAGGCAAGAATTGCCGCAATGAATACCAAATGGGAATCTGACAGTGATGCTCCTGCAAAACAAATCGGGAAAATTATTTATAATTTTAGTTTGGATTAAAACACGAATTGTACAGATTTTTACGAATCTGTTTTTTATAGAAAAGGCTTTCAGCAAATATCTGTAAGCCTTTTTTATTTTTTGTCATTTCGACCGAAGGGAGAAATCGCACGCGGGATTCGACAAAGATTGGAGAAACACTTTGTGGAGTTTCTAGTGTGATTTCTCCCTTCGGTCGAAATGACAAAATGTAACGTTTTCCGCGTGAGGGATAGAAGCAAGCTACCGAAGTAGCGCGGATAGCCCGACCGTCCCGAGATAAAAAGGTGTATTTAGACAAAAGTATATTTGCCTTTTTATCTCGGGATGGTCACGCCCAAATAGTAAATCTACTTCGGACTTGTGGCAATTACAAATTTTAGGTTATTCTTTACTCCTATTTGTAAAACATCTACTAAGTCTTGAACTTGCAGATTAAACGGAATTCGAACTACAACAGTTTGTTCTTTATCTGTTCCTATTTTTGACATTAAACTGGTTTCAAGATTTTCAAAATCAACTTGTTCTTTGTCAATGTAGAATTTTTTATCTTCTGTAACCGACAAACTAATTAATTGTTTGTTGGTTTTTTCATTTGCTTTTGCTTTAGGCAATGTCATCTTAATGACATTCGGATTTGCCAGTGTTGAGATAATCAAGAAAAACAACAACAGGAAAAACATAATGTCGCTCAAAGATGATGTCGCTACTTCGGCGTGAAATCTTCTTTTTCTTTTAATAGACATATCTTATGCTCTTTGAATTATATTGACAAACTCTAAAATCTGTTTCTGAATTTTTAAGGCGAAATCATCAATTTTTCCGTTCAATAAATGGTACGCAGAATACGCAATAATTCCAACGATTAATCCAGAACCCGAACTGATCATTTTTTCGTATAAACCTCCAGAGATGTTTCCGATACTGATGTTTTCTGTAACCGAAATGCTGTAGAAAATTTTAATAACCCCTGAAATTGTTCCAATGAAACCAAGAGTTGGTGCAATACCTGCGATAAGTCCAAGGTGACCTAAACGTCTTTCCATTTCACCGATTTCGATATCGGCTGCACGATCCATGTTGGATTCGATTTCTGCAATAGGTCTTCCGATAACCAAAACACCTTCTTTTAGAATATTTCCAGCAGCGGTATTGCTTCTTTCAACAATTGTTCTTGCCAGGTCTATGTTTCCGGAATTTAGTTTATCGCCTACATCTTGCATCAAACGATTGTCGATTTTTGAAGCACGGCTGATGTACAAATATCTTTCAAAAATGATATAAATAGTATAAAACAATAAAATCGCAATCGGAATCAAGAAAACTCCCCCTTTCATGATGAACCCAAACATTGATATTTCATTTTCTGGTGCAATCTTTTCGATCACTACATTTGAGGCATTTGCGATTGTATCTGTTTGTAATTGAATAAAACTAAACATATATTAATTCTGGTTTTTAATAATTAATTCTAAAAAATATTTGAAATTTGCAATAAAGATAATTTTCGCTTTTATATTAAACTACAAAAATCGAAATTTATTTCAATCGACAACCATTTTATCCAAAATAAATGAACTATCAAGAGACTACCAATTGGATGTTTGATCAGCTTCCAATGTACCAATTACAGGGGGCTTCAGCTTATAAAGAAGATTTAACCAACATTAAGCTATTAGCAGCGCATCTTGGCCATCCTCAAAAGCAATTGAGATGCATTCATGTGGCTGGTACCAACGGAAAGGGCTCTACTTCGCATATGTTATCTTCAGTTTTACAGGAAGCGGGTTACAAAGTCGGATTATATACTTCTCCGCACTTAAAGGACTTTAGAGAAAGAATCAAAATTAACGGAAAAGAGATTTCGGAAGCGTTTGTGATTGATTTTGTTGCAAAACACAAATCTTTTTTTGAAGCCAATGACATGAGTTTCTTCGAAATGTCGGTTGGTTTGGCTTTTGATTATTTTGCCACTGAAAAAGTAGATATCGCTATTATTGAAGTTGGTTTGGGCGGAAGATTGGATGCAACTAATATTATCACACCATTAGTTTCGGTAATTACGAATATCGGCTTAGATCACACGCAGTTTTTAGGCAATACGCTCGAAGCCATTGCGGGCGAAAAGGCTGGAATTATAAAACCAAATGTTCCAGTTGTTATTGGCGAATATAACGACGAAACAAAACCTGTCTTTTTGGCTAAAGCCGAAGAAAACAACGCGCCGATTTATTTTGCATCAGATTTAATCGATCAGATTTACTTGTCTGACTTAATTGGCGATTATCAATTTCACAACAAAAAGACGGTTCAACAGACAATTTCGATCCTGAACAATGAAACCGACTTTAAAGTTTCTACCGAACATTTAAAAGAAGGCTTATTGCATGTTGTAAAAAATACAGGTTTGCAAGGTAGATGGCAGCAATTGGGAAAAAACCCAAAAATAATCTGCGACACAGCTCATAACAAACACGGATTGACCGTGGTGATGAATCAGCTGAAAAATGAAACTTTTAAAGACCTTCATATTGTTTTAGGCGTTGTCAACGATAAAGATCTGGATTCGATTTTGCCATTATTTCCAAAAGAAGCGAAATATTATTTCTGCCATCCAAATTCGTCACGAGCTCTACCTGGCGAAACGCTACAAAAAGAATCTCAAAATTTTGGTTTGATTGGAGAGAAATACGATTCTGTTGCAATCGCTTTCGCGGAAGCGAAGAAAAATGCGTCAGAAGATGATTTAATCTACGTTGGAGGAAGTACTTTTGTGGTTGCCGAATTGCCTTTAGGCTAAAATGACTTTTGAATTGGGAAAAAACATCAAAAAATCATTTTAATAACAAATTCATAAACAAATAGATATAAAACATTTTTCACAAAATCTTATTTTTTATTCGTTTTTCTTTGGAGAACTCAAAAACAAGCGTATATTTGCACTCGCAATCACAAACGATAGCAACATAACAAAATAGGGCGATTAGCTCAGCTGGTTCAGAGCACCTCGTTTACACCGAGGGGGTCGGGGGTTCGAACCCCTCATCGCCCACTAAAAGACTCCTTAAGAAATTAAGGAGTTTTTCTTTTAAGTAAGAAGCTAATGAGAATTCAAAAACTGACAAAAGTTGAAAATTCTTTGCAGAATTCAAAAACAAACTTATATTTGCACTCGCAATCATAAACGATAGCAACCTAGCAAAATAGGGCGATTAGCTCAGCTGGTTCAGAGCACCTCGTTTACACCGAGGGGGTCGGGGGTTCGAACCCCTCATCGCCCACTAAAGTCCAAAACTCCAAAGTCATTTGATTTTGGAGTTTTTTTATTTTATAGACCTTGTGAGGTCTGCGCGAGAAAATTTCATTTCAAGAAACATTTTGTATTTTCTCACAGACTTTTTCAAGAAGCCTTTTGGTCTGTTTGAAATATTTCATTTTATCATCGATCTCTTTTATTTTAGCTTGAAAAAGCTCAAGTGTTTCTGGTTTAGAATCAACAGTTTCAAACCAACTGGTCAATATTTTTTTTATTTCGGCCAACGTAAAACCGACTTCTCTGGCTTCTATAATAATTTCTAATCGTTCAACAGTATTAGCATCATAATGTTTATAGTTATTAGATTTCACATTTTGTTTAGTCAAGCCCTTAATCATTCCTAAATTTTCGTAATATCTAATCGTATGGATTGACAGTCCTGTTTTTTTTGACAATTCGTTTATAAGCATAACAATTCCTTTTTTAATCAAAAAACAATTAAGCATAGAGTATAGTCTATACTTTACGATTGCAAATGTAGTAATTATTTCTGCTCTTAAGCTTTTTAAAAATACTTATTTAATGCTGTTTTTTTGATTTTGTATGATTTCTTTAAACCATCTGTGGAATTTGCTCATTCAACGAACTCACTTTTTATAAAGTTCGATCTTTCTTCCGTCAGGATCGGAAACTATTGTTAAAAAGCCGAAATCTGTTTGCACAGGTTCTGAAAACGGTATTCCGTTAGTTTTGAGCAAATTCAATGTTTGCTCAAAATTATCAATTGCAAAACCTAATCTTGTACTACAGTCTTCTTCAGTTTGGCTCTTTGTAAGCGGATAAATTTCAAAAACAAGACTTCCTATTGTGGCTGAATAATGCATCGGGGAGTTACCATGTTTATGATAATCAAATTTCAGCCCCAGCAAACTATAAAAGTCAGCTAGACGACTCTGGTCTTTTGTTCTTATTACAACAAGTCTAATCTCCATATCACTTATTATTAACCGATTTATATTCAAACACTTAAATTGTTCCGTCTTTAAAGAAAATCCAACGGGAAAAACTACTTTTAGAATCTCTAGTTTCTGTTAATTCATAAAAAATTGCATCGTGGTATTGCTTGTTGTATTTATTTTTGTCGCAATATATTTCACAAACCCCTGTTTCTTCTCTTTTCCTTCTTTGTCACTACTGGTTTAATCAAACCCAGCTCTAACAGCTTTTTATTGTAAAGATTTTCTCGGAGCTTTTCGAATTCTTCTTTTAAGAGAAAAAGTAGCTTTTCTGATTCGTTCGGATTTTCGAGTTTTTTCTGCATAATCGCAATTCTCGAATTATGAGAAATCCCATTGCGATTAATAACAAAGTGAACCTGTGGCGGATCTTCCATAAACCAATCAGAATAGTTTTTTTTAACCGCAATTCTTCTAGGTCCATTAAAAGTTTTATAAGATTTTTAATTTCAGGAGGCAATTCAAGCCCAAATAAACTTTCAATTTCTTTCTTTTCGTATCCACCTGCAAAAAAACCAATCTCGCCTCTGCATTCATAATAGATATCAACGAAAATTTCAAATCTTAAGAGACGTTCTGTCCAACCATCCGAATAAATATAAGACAGCAGATATTCTTCATCTAAAACATACCAACCCGACTCATCAGGTCTTTGAATTTCTAATCTATTAAAGCCCATTTTTTAAAATCGAATGCTTCTTAAAACTTTACAACTGAAAAGTCAATAAGACCCTCAGCTCTATTTTTTATGACTTATGAAATTGCTACTTCATTTTACTAAGCGCCTTAGAATTACGCAACAAAAACACATATTGAAAATAATCTGTTGCAAAAGCATTTTCTTTCGGAATAATGTTGTCTCCAAAAAGTCTAGATTTTAAATATACCAAATTTTGTGATTTAAAATAAGGGGAATTTTCCGAATTCAGCTTAAAAAGCGTAATCGAATTTGGCTTGCTTACTTCTTTTATATCATTTATTCCTTTTACCAAAACCAAAGGACCGTCGGCATTTCCCCACTCTACTTTTTCATTTTCAGGGGTTGGAAATTGCGGGTTTTTAGGAAGATACATTTCGCTGTCTACAGTGTGGCTTACAAAACTTATGGTTTTAAACCCCGCTTTTTTTAGTTCTACGCCGAGAATCTTGCTTCCTGATTCCAGTTCACTTTGAAGGACATGATAAAAACCAAAAAGTCCGTAAAACTTTTCGTTTTCAAGTTTCAGTTTTTGTATAGCGTTTTTAAAATTCTTGATCATTTCTAAATCTCTAGGCTCTTTTGATTTGTCGTCAAAATTTTTGTCGATTCCAATTACCGTTATTTTTGAAGAATCCGGCAGCTTTTGGTTGTAATCGTAAATAGCATCCCATTTATCAAACAATTCCCTACTCGACTGTTGCGGAATTCTCTGTGCAACAGCCACTACAACCTCTTTCAAAATGGTTTCGTTTTTGGTTTTATCCGAAAGAAAATTATTCAGTTTTTTAGCAGTAATACTGTCCATTTCGGAAATGTAGTAACGAATTCCGATTTTTTTATTCAGGAAAAAGAACAACTCTCTGTCTATAATCTGATTATCGGCAAAACCATGAATTTCTCCTAAAAGAAAAACTTGCGAATCGTAAAAATTCTTATCAAAAAGTTTTCCGTTAATAGAATCTTTAATTACCGCATTATTGGCCTTCAAATAATCAACATTTTCCTGATTTTTAGATTCCAGAAATATTTTGCCACTGATATAAAAATACAATGCAAAAATGATAAATAGGCTCAGAATTGTGAGAAACGTGAATTTAATAAACTTAAGAAACTTCTTCATAGGTTAATTGTTTTTGGTTGGTTAGTTTTGGTAATCATTTCAAATTCAGATTCGTAAATATATATATTCCTGAATTATTTTATAAGAAAAATTACCAGAAGTGCCAACAAATTACTAAAACCTATTTTTTTCTTTCTTTTATTTGAAATTCTTTAGTTTCGGTCGTCTTTTTTCAAACATCTTCCTCTGGGTTCATCGCCTTCATGAAGCACAATTTCTGAATGCAGGAATTCTGCGGCTGCGGCAGAATCTTTTACTTTTACAGCGCTTCGGGCGAGCATTTCTGATTCAAATTGATTCAATACTTTTTCTCGGATTCCAATTTCTTTCCATTCTGCTGATGATCTGCAGCCAAGTGAAATAGCCCTCGCCAGCAAAAGCGCATCAAGCAAAGCCTGGTTGGCTCCTTGTCCTTTAAACGGACTCATGGGATGTGCGGCATCGCCGATTAATGTTATTTGATTTCCTTTCTGAAGCATTTCAGAAGTCAGCAACTCTCTGTCGTAAACAGGATAACCAGAAATCTGTGCCTCTTGAGTTGCTGCTAAAATCTGCGGAATCGGATCATGCCATTGTATTCTGCGGCAAGCTTCTTCTTTTAACGCTTTAGCTCCAAGAGCACTCAATGATTTTGCCTCTTCTTCTGGCATCGGAAAACTAAGTTGCCACATGACCGAATCGGCAGTGTATGGCATGATATAAATACGTTCGTTACCGTTGGCGGTCTGAAAAACGGTAGCAGAATCTAATAATGAATTATGTGCTTCTGTTATGTCCTTCAGCGGACAAATTCCTAAAATAACAATACAATCAAGATAACGCAAGGGAGCAGAATCTTCTCCGATAAGCTGTTTGCGTACAGCACTGCGAATACCATCGGCACCAACAACGAGATCGGCTGTTGTCTTTCGCATCCCGTCTTTGGTCTGAAACGTTAATTCGACACCTTTGTTTTTAGATTCTTCGAAATCAATCAGTTGACAACCCCACTGAACAAAATTACTCCCACCAAGTTGTTTAAGAAGTTCCAGGCGCAGTAATTGTCGTGCGATATGGACATTTGTTCGTTTTTCATATCTTTCAGCATCAGCCTGAATCCACTTTCTGATTCCCCATTCGCCGATTATTTTTCCCTCGGTTGTATGAACTACATGTCTTGTTGAAATGACACCATCTTCTAACGAAAAAATTCCAAATCCTTCTATAGCTTTACTGGCCTGTTGCAAAGTGAGTCCGTATCCTTGCGAACGCGCTTCAAAATTCTGATCTCTTTCAAAAAGAGTAAAAGGAATATTTCGGTGCAAACAAGCCACTGCCAAAGCTACTCCGCCAATTCCGGCTCCTATAATGGCAACATGCGGAAAAGTTTCAGTATCTGCTATGGGGCGATTTGCTGCGCGAACAAGTCCTGAACCTGAACAATTACTACAACTATGCTGATGCGCTTTTGGACGAATTGGAGGTTTTCCTGCGCCGTTGCTTTTCTCAAAAAGATTAAGCTCATTTTGATAGCGAAGTTTCATTTTCTTACTGAGTCCGCGACTTTTTGTGCCCTGCCCTTTACAATCGGGGCAGACAACCCAGTTTACATCTTCATTTTCCACTTTTTACTTCTTTTGTAATTGTTCGCTTTGGCGAATTTATAAATTTAATATAGTTATTGAATCTATTTTTTTTCGTGTCTTGATGTTTCAGAAACAACATTAATATTAAAAACAAACTATAAACTCATAAACCTTACTATAAACGGTTATTTGGGAATAATTTCACAGTTGCTTTTTGCGTTTCTCAGTCAAATATTTTCGAACGGGAATATCATATACAATCATTACCAAATAAGCAAAACCAACTAAAAGCACCACACTTATAGCTACTATAAATGTGAGTTGCGTAGTATTTGGTTTATGATTGGTGATGTAATTCCCAAACATCCATAAAACGGCATAATGCGTCATATACAAAGGATATGAGATGTTACCTGAAAAGAGACATACCTTTTTCAAACTCGGTTTTAAAACAGCACCCGCACCTAAAGAAATGAGCAACGGAAAATAAAACAAAACCACAAAAGGTTCCGTAATCCAATTCCATTTTGAGAACGGCATTATAAAAGCCAAAACCAATAAAACTGCCAAACCTATAAAACCTAATTTATTTTTGATGATCCAATTGGAACGATAAATAAGTAATCCTGCTAAAAAAGAGTACGAAATTCTGGCACATCCATCCCAAAAAGTCGGACCACTCCAGCCTCCGAGTAAGTTGCCAGAAAAATAAGCAACATAACAAATTGCAAATGCCGAAAGTATTGTGCCCGCGAAAAGCAAAGTTCTTCCGATTCTAAAAAGTACAAAAGCATACACGATATTGGCGATATATTCCCAAAACAACGACCAAGCCGGAGCGTTGAAGCTAAAGAGATTAAAACCTCGGTCAGCAATCACGGGAAGCGGAATAAGAAACAACGAACAAATAAAGGTCAAAATGATTTTTCCGGTGCTGTACAATTCGAGCTGACCACCAAAAGGATCAAACAAAAAAGCCAGCAAACCTAATACAGAACCCGCAATTACTAACGGATGCAACCTGATAATTCTTGAAATAAAAAAATTTCGGATGCCCATTTTGGCAATTCTGTCATCGTAAGCATAACCTATTACGAATCCCGAAAGGCAAAAGAAAAAATCGACAGCCAAGAAGCCATGGCCTATAAAATTCTGACTCGGATCGGTAAAAATCCATTCCATAAAATGAAAGACCACAACCGCTAAAGCTGCAATCCCCCGAAGTCCGTCAAGAATTTCAAAATGTTGTTTTTTCTTCAGGGCCAATTCGGGATTTTCGTTTGTACTCATTTATTGAATGTATTTGTGCCTTTTAGCTTGCAAAATATAGATAATTATATCCAAATCAAATTAGTTTTTCCATTTAAAAAATACAAACAGATTTGAAAGTTCAATACGAATTACATTTTTCTAATTCTAACCCGTTGGGCGTAATTAAAAAAATAAAAGCATTTTAACACATAGAAGCATCGTTTTTTGTACCGAAAAAAGAAAATGGAAGAAACAAGTTTCCACACATAGCTAAACTATGTGCATTTAGACTAGTGAAACGCCTTTTTTAAGTTTAGTTAAACTATGTTTCTATGTGTTGAAAATAATTTCACCCAACGAGTTAATTCTAATAATTTCATTTAGCCAATTTCTTCTATCCAATCGTATTCATTATTTGCATAATCTTTTATAAAACCATTTTCCTTTTTTCTTTTATAAAAAGCGATAAAAACTAATCGCCTCCACACCCGCCACATGAACTTCCACAGGAACTACCACAAGAACTGGTGTCACTTGAACTGCTGCTAGAATTATCGTTATTAGTAATAGGAAGTGTAAGAGGAACAAAAGCAAAAGCTATATTTCCATATAAAAAATAATTCCACTGCCAATCTTTCTGGGTGTCTGTATTTTGTTTTTCTTGCAAGTGCGCAAAATGCATTCGCTTTGAAAACAAATCATTTAAAATTCTATCAAAAATAGAAATTGAAACCAAAAACAGAATAAACATCACAACTAAAAGCAACCCAACAGCCTTTTCTCTAGAAAGCCCGGTTATAATTCTGCAGACCCCTATACTCAATAAAATCCCAAAAACAAATAATGCTATTTTGACAATTTTTAAAAACTCTTTTGAATTGATGATTACCGTTTTTATAGTGCCGATACTTTTTTCAATCTGTCCAAAAATTGGTTTGTTACAAACGATGTGATGCAGTTGAGAATAAGACATTGGTTCGTATTCTTTCATTATTTCGATAATGCAATTTTCATGTTTATTATCGGTCCAATCTTCAACAACCAATTTCAATCTATTATTTACAACTTTGACCCTCTGGTTTTCAATCAAATTATTTACAACTCCCCGTACTACAAATTCTAGGTGATTTTTTTGAAAGAAAACCAATTCAAAAGCAGTGAGGTTATTGATAATAAAGTTTGTTTTGAGATTTTCAAGTATCGTATTTCCAGCATTTTTTGCGTATTCCAGCAACAAAAAAACACTGACAATATAGAGCAAAATGTAATAAAGCAAAAAATACGGATTATCAATTTGGATTAAAACCGGACTTATGACCCAATAAAGTGGGAATAGCAGCGCTAAAAATCCCAATATATATTTTTGTGTAATTTTCTTTGATGTTGTACTGCTACTTTTCAGGTTTAATGAAAAAACATTATTCGAATTGTCCCAGATTTCTTGCGGTTGTTTCCCAAAATTGATTTCATATAGTTTTTGGGTAATTTCTTTTGCTTTCTGAAATTTCTCAAAATCAGCTTTATTGTGTGTGGATGGAACATGTTCTATTCGCTTACCTAAAACTCTACAAAAGTCAGAATACAAATTTGTAAAAATCAAATGCTGATGCCAAACTATATCCACTATTTCCGAAGGAGAGACCATTTCGCTTGACGTTGCTGCCAAATACATAAACTTTTTATATTCAAGAATAGCTGTTTTTGTAAAATAATCTGTCCAGCTGTTTTCAATCGCTAGTCGTATAGAGAAACCATATTCATCTGCTGGATTATCAAAATCAAAACTTGCTATTGCTGTCCAAAGCTGTATATTCATAAAGTTAAGGCTCTTTTGTTAATCTATCTAATTCTTTAAGTAAGATTGGCATTCTAAATTCTCCAGCCATGCTGCTCACTTTATCAAAGGCTTCTTCCAGATTTATCCCGACTGCAGTTATATACAACGGTTTTTGGCTATCACCCCTCAATAAACCTTTTTTATTTTTTTCAATACTTGCAAAATTTGTTTTTGCAACACCAATTATTGGAATTTCTTTTTCAAGTTTTTCGTATAAATATCCTCCCAAACCATACTTTCCCTCATCATCCAGATAGACAAATCCATCTACAATAATTGCTTCCGCATTTTTAAAATCTATTTGCCGCAAGAGACTCAGAATACACGGCAACTCTCTTTTATAGAATTCACCCGGAATATATTCTGCAACATTCTCTCTAATTTCACTATGAATCTTAAAATTAGTGCTGTCATTCCAATTTTCAAATTCAAGACATACCGTTTTGGCCTTGTTGTCAAAATAGTAAGTATCAAAGGCTAATATCATTTCAATAGATTAATTGTTATAAAGCCAACAAGCTAAATAATTTATGCTGAGAATTCTTAGTGCAAAATAAACATTTAAACCTTTAATTATTTAAAATTTAAAAGATTCTTTAGAATAAAACTAAGCTGCTACTAACGGTTTTGATTCTAACAAACCCTTTTATAATTCCCCTTTTAGATCCTTTAATAAAGTTTAGAATAATATCTCGCTCTAAACTTTGATGAAAATCGCTTTCTATTATTTCTAAAGCTGTTTTTACATTTAATCTCTGTTGGAAGATTACGCGATAAATCGATTTCAATTCCTCTAATTTTTCTGATTCAAAACCACGTCTCTTTAAGCCGACAGCATTTAAGCCTGCATAACTCAATGGCTCACGCGCGGCCAATACATATGGCGGAATATCTTTAACTATACGACTCAACCCTGTAATCATCGAATGATCCCCAATTATAGAAAATTGATGAATTGCGGTTAATCCACTAATGTTTACCCAATCACCAACAATTACTTCTCCAGCCATGCCAACATTAAAACCGATAATATTGTTGTTGCCAATCGTACAATCGTGTCCAATGTGAGCACTGGCCATAATTAAATTATTATTGCCAATAAAAGTCTTTTGCTTTGATGCAGTTCCTTTATTTAAGGTTACAAATTCCCGAATGATGTTGCAATTGCCAATCTCCAGAAATGTCTGTTCATTATTATATTTTAAATCTTGCGGAATTCCTCCTAAAACTGCACCTGAATGAATTTCACAATTCTGACCAATTCTTGTACCGTTCAATATGGTTACATTATTGCCAATCCAAGTATTATCTCCAATTTCAACATCATTTTCTATTGTAGTAAAGTTTCCAATGCTTACATTCTTTCCGACGATTGTCCTGTAACCTATTTTATTATTTCCCAATTTTGTTTATTTAGATATAAATGCAAAAATTGGAAAATAATATCTTTCATTATTTGATGTAACATCAAGAAATTGAAGCCCGTATTCTGCTTAAAGTTTCTTGACTGACACCTATTAAGGATGCAATATGTTTCAATTTAGCTTTGATAATAATCTGCGGAAAAGATGTAAGAAGGAAAAGATATTTCTCATGTGCGCTCATCACGCTAAACAAATGATGAAATTCATTAATTTTAGAAAGATAAAAGCGAAGCTGATTAATATGGAACTTTGAAAAAAGAGGATACTCCAACAAAATTTGTTCATCAGAATAAGTTAGAGAATAAAGTACTGTGTCTTCACAAGTCTGAAAATTTTCAAACGATGTTTTTTGTTCAAAAAAACTGCTTAATGAAGTTATAAACTGATTATCTGTATAAATCCATTTTGTGATTTCTTCACCGTTCTCGAAACAATACCTACGAACAGTTCCTGATTTTACAAAATAGACTTTATTGCAGATTTTTCCTTCCTGAATAATCAATTCGTTTTTTCTAAATTCCTCAATAACGAAATGCTTTTTTACTGCTTCTTCTGTTTCAAAATCTAATTTCTGAAAGCCATTAATAACTTCAATAAGCTCTTTCATATTTAAACTGTTATAAAACAAATTTATTAATAAATCGAAATGTATTTGATAAAAGCTCAAAAAAGAGTTTTTAAAGAGCTTATTCTAGACATGGGATTAGATATTCGGTAAACTAAAACGGCGCAAAAAAAGGGATCAGGAGCAAAATAAACATTTATGGCGTTTCCCTCCGGGCCGGGCTGTCCGCTGTATCTTTTGCTTTTTAAAGAAAAAAGCAAAAGGATGCCGCTTCCATCCCTAACGCAAGCAGTCCTTAAGAAAGTTTTGGGTTTGCTGCATTATTGAAGTTGAATGGAATTTGCAATTTCAAAAATTGTCTTTTCTTGAAATATCATAAAACAAAAAAAATCCTCAT
>NZ_SJTF01000010.1 GCF_004634245.1 Flavobacterium foetidum | reverse complement strand
TAAGGACTGCTTGCGTTAGGGATGGTAGCGGCATCCTTTTGCTTTTTCTTTAAAAAGCAAAAGATACAGCGGACAGCCCGGCCCGGAGGGAAACGCCATAAATGTTTATTTTGCTCTGATCCCTTTTTTGGAGCTATAAAAAATTTAAGCATAAATATTAGTGAGTTTAAAACGAAAAAGAATAATTATTATTTTTGACGTATTATATACACAAAAATAAGGTTAGAGCATGAAAAATGTTTTTCAATTAGAAGACTCTCAGGATTTTATAAACCGCATTAGTAAATTAAGATATGATTCTCAACCAGTTTGGGGCAAAATGAATGTCTCACAAATGCTGGCACATTGCAATGTTACTTATGAAATGGTTTATGATTCTATCTATCCAAAACCTAATGGATTATTTAGGCTTTTATTGAAATTATTTGTGAAACCAGGTGTAGTAAGCGAAAAACCATATCCTAAAAATATTAGAACTGCTCCTCAATTTATTATTAATGGTAACCGAGATTTTGAGAGCGAGAAATCTAGACTTATTAACTATATCATTAAAACGCAGGAATTAGGAAAAAACGAATTTGAAGGTAAAGAATCCTTATCTTTCGGAAAGTTAAAATCAACAGAGTGGAACAATATGTTTGCAAAACACCTAGAGCATCATTTGCAACAATTTAATGTTTAATTTTGTATTCAATATGAAAAAATACTTCTGCATTATTTTTTTTATTATAACATACCCTTCTTTGGCTCAGAAGCAAGACGTGCAAAAAGTTATTGAAACTTTTTTCGAAGGGTTTCATAAGCGTGATACCTTAGTATTACAATCAACTTGTTCTGATAAAATTATTTTGCAATCAATTACTGAGAGTGCCATAAAGGGAAATAAACTTTCTAGTGAAAGTCCGAAAGAATTCTTTCGCTCTATAGCTAAAATACCAGCTAATCTAAAATTTTTTGAGAAAATAATCAGTTACAATATACAAATAGATGGGTCTATGGCTCATGTTTGGACTCCTTATGAGTTTTATATTAATGATAAGTTAAGTCATTCTGGAGTAAATACCTTCACATTGTTTCGAGAAAAAGACAATTGGAAAATCATTTATCTAATTGATACAAGGAGAAAATAATTAGGAAAAATGTGTACGATAATATTCACAATCATCTGCCATCAAACAGATTTCACATTTTGGTGTTGGTCTGCAGATTTCTCGTCCTAAAAAAGAAATGGCCATTCCGATTTCTGACCACATTTTCTTTGGCAATACTTTCATTAAATCTTTTTCTACCTTATTTCCGTCTTTACTTTCTTTTATTATTCCTAGCCTCGGAGCTACACGTATCACGTGCAGATCGGCAATTATTCCTTCAGCATCTTGACCAGTTTCTCTTAATATAACATTAGCAGATTTTCTTCCAATTCCTTTTAGATTAGTTAATCCATTCATTGTCAGTGAAATATTATCGTCATTTTTTATAGTTTGAGCTATCTCTAATAACCACTTGGCTTTAGTAGGATAGTTTCTAACCTTAGAAATATAAGGAATAAATGTATCAATATCAGTTTTAGATAAACTTTTTAGGGTTGGGAACTTTTCAAATACAGCTGGAGCAATTTTATTAATATTGGCATCAGAATCTTGTGCAGATAAAACAACCATGACCAATAGCTGATAAGTATTATGGTAGTCCAAAGGATGTTTTTTGCCTTTGTACTTTTTAATAAGCGGTTTAAGTTTTTTCTCCCATTCTGTTGTTTCTGCAAATAAATCCATTTTGCTTGTGTTTAAATTTAATGTTATATAATAAAGTTAATCACTTTTAATGAAATTAATTATGTTTTTTATAACATTATGATTTCCAAGTATTTTTCGATGTCCTAATCCTTCGGTTAATAACAAAGTTCCTTTTTCTAGGTTTTTATGAATGTGTATTGCAGCACTTACAGGAACTTCAGGATCATCGTTGTCATGAATAACTAATACAGGTATTTTGACTTTCTGTGCCGAACGGTATGCAGAAAAGTCATCCATTTTAAGCTGGTATTTCTCTTCAAAAAAATCTTTAAGACGTGCGCTATTCTCTTTTTTTAATTCAATTTTTGCTATAAACTCGTCCAATATATCCTGAATAACATCACCGCTTCCGATGATTATTGCTTTATTAGCCTGAAATCCCTCTCGAATTGCATTTAAAACCGACATACCGCCTAAAGAATGACCGATTATAATATCGAATCGACCGAATTGTTTTTCAATTTCCAAAATTGAAGCTATAAATTCAGACATAATGGTAGTTCGGCCCTTTGATTTTCCGTGTGCGGGCGCATCGAAACTTACTACTGAATAATCATTAGCAATTAGTTCTTCAGCTATTTTGAAAAGTTGTGTGCCTCTTCCAGACCATCCATGAACAAGCAATGCTTTCTTAGAATTGGCACCGTAGTGATAGATGTTTATACTTTTATTTATCTTGGGAACATTGATCGTTTGCTGTCTACTATTATGATCCATTGCCAATTCTCTCTTCGGAATTTTGTGCTTTACAGGTGTGGTAAACAATCTGGCGCTATATCTAACAGACAGTTTTGTAGATATAAAAGCGCAAATTTTGCAAGATAATCTAATTAAATATGGAATTTTTAATGGTTTAGTAGGATTAGTCGTCTTTTTTGCCATATCGATAAATTTTTTGCAGAAGTGATATTCTGCTTATTTTTTCATAAATTTAAAAAGCATAAAAGTAACATTTTAGAAGAATGTTATTCAAATGATAAGTAATTATTGCAATAACTCTTTATAATTCATAATGGAAATATTTCATATAAGCGCAGAATGCTATCCGATAGCAAAAGTTGGTGGTTTAGCTGATGTAGTTGGTGCTTTGCCAAAATATCAGCAGCTTGCCGGTAATGATTTACGTGTAGTAATTCCGTGTTATGATAATAAATTCAAGTTAGAAAATGAGTTTGAATGCGTACATTGGGGCGATGTAAAACTTGGTAAATACATTTTTCCTTTCAGTGTTTTAAAAGAAACCACTAATAAACTCGGATACGAGCTTTATTTAATTGAGATTAAGGAACTTTTTGACAGGAAAAATATTTATGGCTATGAAGATGATATCGAGAGATTTTTGTCTTTTCAGATTGCTGTATTAGATTGGATTATGGCTAGGAACCAAATTCCAGACATTATAAACTGCCATGATCATCATACAGCGCTTATTCCTTTTTTAATGCAATTTGCGTACGACTATGACGCTTTAAAAAATGTGAAAACAGTATTAACAATTCACAACGGCCTCTATCAGGGATGGTTCGGGTATGATAAACTATATTACATTCCTGATTTTGATTTGATACATGTTGGTTTTTTAGATTGGAACGGCTCTATCAATTCATTGGCAGTTGGAATTAAATGTGCAAACGCTGTAACTACTGTGTCTCCAAGTTACTTAAACGAGATTAATATTGCTGCAAATGGTTTGGAATCGTTGTTTAATTCTGTACGGTTTAAGTCGCGAGGCATTTTAAATGGAATTGACATTGAAATCTGGGATTCTTCTAAAGACAAAATGATCGCTGCAAATTATTCTTTAGAGAATTTCGAAATTGGAAAAAGAATAAATAAAGAAAAGTTATGCGAACAATTTGACTTAGATCCTTCTAAGCCATTATTTAGTTTTATCGGACGCTTATTTGAAGAAAAAGGTGGTGATTTGCTTCCTCAGGCTTCGGCATTGTCTTTATCTGAAAATTTCGAAAATATGAATATACTTATTTTAGGATCTGGAAATCCTGAAATTGAAACTCAGTTACAGCAGTTGAGAAATGATTATAAAGGTAATTATAATGTTTTTATAGGTTATAATGAAGAGTTGGCACATTTAATATACGCAGGTTCAGATTTTATTTTAATGCCGTCACGTGTTGAGCCGTGCGGTCTGAATCAAATGTATGCGCTAAAATACGGAACAGTTCCGATTGTGAGAAGAACTGGCGGTCTTAGAGATACGGTAATAGACTTTGGTGATAGTGGAAACGGAATTTGTCACGATCAGGCTTCGGTCGATGATATTTGTTATTCTATTTATCGAGCTCTGAAACTCTATGACGACAAAGTGACTTTTAATGAGATTATTAAAAAAGGAATGACTGCCAATCATTCGTGGGAAAAAGTTTGTGAGGAATACATCGAAATATACAACTTAATAATTCAGCAAAATGAAATTTAAAAAGAAAAATGTAGTTGCCATTATTTTAGGAGGAGGACAAGGCTCGCGTTTGTTCCCGTTAACAGAAACCAGATCAAAACCTGCTGTACCGATAGGAGGAAAGTATAGGTTGGTAGATATTCCCATTTCGAATTGTATTAATTCGGATATTTTTAAGATATTCGTTTTGACTCAGTTCAATTCTGCTTCTCTAAATGCCCACATAAAAAACACATTCAATTTCAGTATTTTTAGTCAATCTTTTGTTGATATTTTGGCAGCCGAACAAACCCCAGACAATCCAACATGGTTTCAGGGAACTGCAGATGCAGTACGTCAGTGTATGTCGCATTTTCTAAAACACGATTTTGATCACGCCTTGATTCTGTCGGGAGATCAGCTGTATCAAATGGATTTTAATGAAATGCTAGAAGCGCATATTGCTAGTAATGCAGAAATTTCTATTGCTACACTTCCAGTAAATGCTAAAGATGCACCAGAGTTTGGAATTTTAAAAACAAATCATGAAAGTTGCATCGAAGCTTTTATCGAGAAACCACATGCTTCACTTTTACCTGAATGGGAGTCGGAGGTGAGCGAAGAAATGCAAGCAAAAGGGAAGAAATATCTTGCTTCTATGGGAATTTATATTTTCAATAAATCACTATTAGAAGAATTGATGTCCAATCAAGAAACCAAAGATTTCGGGAAAGAAATCATTCCGCAGGCGGTAGGCAAACATAAGATTTTGAGTTATCAATATGAGGGTTATTGGACCGACATTGGAAATATCGAGTCCTTTTTTGAAGCCAACATAGGATTAACCGCTGATATTCCAGAATTTAACTTATTTGATAACGATAATAAGATTTTCACTCGTCCTCGTTTACTGCCACCCTCTAAATTTAGAAATTCTATCATAAATCAGTCCTTGATTTCGGAAGGATGCATTATAAATGCTAGGGAGATCAAAAGTTCGGTAATCGGAATTCGTTCTAGAATTGGCGTAGGTACAGTTTTAGAAAACTGCTATGTGATGGGGAACGATTTTTATCAGGATTTGGATGAAATGAATTACGAAAGCAGCATCAATAAAATACATGTCGGAATTGGAGAAAATTGTTTTATAAAAAATGCATTGATAGATAAGAATGTAAGAATCGGCAACAATGTGCATATCAACGGTGGCAAACATCTCGATAATTTTTCAAACGAGTTATACAGTATTAAAGACGGTATAGTTGTTGTCAAAAAAGGAGTTGTACTTTCGGATAATTTCAGAATAGAGTAAACAAAAAAAAAAGAACAATTCCAAAATCCATTTTATATAAAAAACTAATATGTCTAAAGTAATTCCACATTCTCTGTTTACTGATTTTGATATTGATTTATTTAAAGCTGGAAAGCATTTTAAATTGTATGAAAAATTAGGGGCACATCTGATCGAAGTAAATGGAGTAAAAGGTGTTTATTTTGCGGTATGGGCTCCAACAGCTTCTTCGGTTTCGGTTGTTGGAGATTTCAATTACTGGACTCAAGGTGAGCATACGCTTCAAGTAAGGTGGGATTCGTCTGGAATTTGGGAAGGTTTTATACCAAATATAGATAAAGGAACGCTTTATAAGTATAAAATTCAATCGCATAATAACGGAATTATCACTGAAAAAGCAGACCCTTTTGCTCTTTATTGTGAAAAGCCACCTCATACAGCATCTGTGGTCTGGGATTTAAACTATGATTGGAATGATAACGATTGGATGCAGAAAAGAAAACAGCACAATAGTCTAGACAAGCCCTATTCTGTATACGAAGTCCATTTGGGATCTTGGAAACGCGCTGATCACAATCGGTTTTTAACGTATCTGGAATTAGCAGATGATTTGGTCAATTATGTAAAAAAAACTGGTTTTACGCATGTCGAATTCATGCCGATTATGGAATACCCGTATGATCCTTCATGGGGATATCAGTTAACGGGCTATTTTGCACCAACTTCGCGTTTTGGCAAACCACAAGATTTTATGGTTCTGGTGGATAAATTGCATCAGGCAGGAATTGGCGTAATTCTGGACTGGGTTCCTTCGCATTTTCCGGATGACAGTCATGGTTTAGGATTTTTTGATGGTTCACATCTTTATGAGCATCCTGATCGACGTAAAGGATATCATCCAGATTGGAAAAGCTTGGTTTTTAATTACGGAAGAAACGAAGTTCGAGCATTTTTAATAAGTAATGCTGTGTTTTGGCTTCAAAATTATCATGCAGATGGTTTGCGAGTTGATGCTGTTGCTTCAATGCTATATCTAGATTATTCTCGTAAAGAGGGAGAATGGGAACCAAATATATACGGTGGCAGAGAAAACTTAGAAACTATTAGTTTTCTTAGAGAATTTAATGAAGTAATTTATGCTAATTTTTCTGATGTACAAACAATTGCAGAAGAGAGCACTTCTTTTCCGATGGTTTCAAGACCCACTTTTACAGGAGGGCTAGGCTTTGGAATGAAATGGATGATGGGGTGGATGCACGACACTTTGAAATACTTTCAGCGTGATACGGTCTATCGCAAATACCATCAGAATGAGCTTAGTTTTGCGATGACTTACGCTTTTACTGAAAATTTCATGTTGCCTTTTTCTCATGATGAAGTAGTGTATGGAAAAAAATCACTCATTTATAAAATGCCTGGAGACGAGTGGCAACGTTTTGCAAATCTTAGGTTGCTTTACGGCTATATGTTTACACATCCCGGAGCAAAATTATTGTTTATGGGAGCAGAATTTGGGCAAACTTCAGAGTGGAATTTCGAGCAAAGCCTTGACTGGCATTTACTTCAGTACAATTTTCACAGCGGTGTACAGAAACTGATTACGGATTTGAACAAACTTTATAGGTCGCAGCCATCCTTATATGAAAAACAATTTACAGGAGATGGTTTCGAGTGGATCAATTATTCAGATCATCAAAATGCTGTTTTATCGTATATCCGAAAGGGAAATAAAGAGGAAGAACAACTTATAGTGGTTTGTAATTTCACTCAGATTGTACGTGAAAATTACCGAATAGGAATTCCTAAAAAAGGAATTTTAAAAGAAATCTTCAACACGGATAATCTTGAATATGGCGGAAGTGGCGTGGGCAATCTAAATGATTTGAGAATTGATGAAACTTCATATGATAGTCATAATTATTCTGTCGAATTAATATTACCGCCGTTGAGTGTAACAGTTTATTCAATTGTCTAAAATCTTTGAATGAGTTTTTGTTATTTTTCGATTTAAAAATTGTCAATTATAAGATTTTGACAGCCTTCAATTATTACTCTTTAAAGAAAAACGTTTTCGTTAATAAACCTCATATTCATAGAGGTTTAGGAACTTTTTTTGTATGTTTGAAAGTAAGATAAAGTTCGCGAATTAAATCAATTACACTATGATTACAAATACATCATTAGAATATAAAGGAAATTTATATCCATCAAAAATTGTTTCTTATGAGCACGAAGGCGATTCGGTTTTCTTTCATACAGATAACAATGTGATCTTAAAAGTTACAATTCTAAGAGATAGTTTAATTAGGTTTCGTTTTACGACCAAAGGCTATTTTAGTAATGATTTTTCATATGCAATTGATAAAACTCAGCTTCATGGCTATAATTTTCTGGAAGTTACAGATGAAGAATCTTTTTTTCAGATCAGAACTAGCAAAGTCAAGTGCAGAATACAAAAATCAGGTTTGCGTGTAACCATTTTTGATCTTAATGATTTCCTGATTTTAGAAGACGAGCAAGGTTTTCACTGGGAAGAAAGTTACGAATACGGAGGCAACATTGTAAAAATGAGCAAATCTTCTAAAGATGGAGAATGTTTTTACGGACTTGGTGATAAAGCGACCCAAATGAATTTGAAAGGCAAAAGAGTAGAAAATTTTGCCACAGATCAATATGCTTATCAAAAAGATCAGGAGCCTTTGTATAAAGTGGTTCCGTTTTATATTGGCCTTCACAACAAACAATCTTACGGAATCTTTTTCGACAATACTTTTAGGACTTTCTTTGATTTTTGTCAGGAAAGAAGAAATGTAACCAGTTTTTGGGCCGAAGGTGGAGAAATGAACTATTATTTTATCTATGGTCCGCAAATGCAGGATGTCGTGACGACTTATACTGATTTGACAGGAAAGCCAGAATTGCCTCCTTTGTGGGTTCTGGGCTATCATCAATGTAAATGGAGTTATTATCCAGAAAGCAAGGTTAAAGAAATTACCTCAAAATTCAGGGAACTTAAGATTCCGTGCGATGCTATTTATCTGGATATCGATTACATGGATGGCTTTAGATGTTTTACATGGAATAAAAATTATTTTCCCGACCCCAAAAAAATGGTAACCGAACTAGCAGAGGATGGTTTTAAAACGGTAGTCATTATAGATCCAGGTATCAAAATTGACAAAGATTACTGGGTTTACAAAGAAGCTCTTGAAAAAGATTATTTTTGCAAAAGAGCCGATGGTCCTTACATGAAAGGAAAAGTCTGGCCAGGGGAATGCAATTTTCCTGATTACACAAATCCCGTAGTTAGAGAATGGTGGGCAGGATTATTTAAAGAATTGATTTCAGATATTGGAGTTAAAGGCGTATGGAACGATATGAATGAACCGGCCGTAATGGAAGTTCCGAACAAAACTTTTCCGATGGATGTGCGTCATGTTTACGACGGAAATCCGTGTAGTCATAGAAAAGCGCATAATATTTATGGAACCCAAATGGCAAGGGCGACTTACCATGGCGTAAAACGTTTTGTTTATCCTAAGCGTCCTTTTGTGATAACGAGATCGGCATATTCGGGTGCGCAACGTTACACGTCGTCTTGGACCGGAGATAACGTAGCCACATGGGAACATTTATGGATTGCCAACATTCAAGTACAGAGAATGTCTATTTCCGGAATGGGTTTTACAGGATCGGATATTGGTGGTTTTGCTGAGCAACCAACGGGAGAACTTTACGCACGCTGGATTCAGTTGGGTGTTTTTCATCCGTTTTGCAGAACGCATTCTTCTGGAGATCATGGAAATCAGGAACCTTGGGCTTTTGATGAAGAAGTAATAAACATAACTAGAAAGTTTGTGAGTCTTCGTTATCAATTATTGCCTTACCTGTATACGATGTTCTGGCAGTATATTGAAGAAGGAATTCCGATGTTGAAGCCTTTAGTGTACTATGATCAGGATGATACTCAAACACATTATAGAAACGATGAATTCATTTTTGGAAATCACATTTTAGTATGCCCGATTCTTGAACCTAATGCTGTAGGTAGACGTATGTACATCCCTAGAGGCGAATGGTATAACTATTGGACAAACGAGTATGCCTACGGTGGCAGAGAAGTGTGGATTGATACAAAATTTGATGAAATTCCATTATTTGTCAAAGCAGGCTCAGTAATTCCAAAATATCCAGTGCAGCAATATGTTGGCGAGCTTGATTTTGATGAATTGACTTTAGATGTTTATTTTAAACTGGGCAAGGAAAAATCGGTTATTTATGAAGATGCGCAAGATGGTTATGATTATAAAAAAGGGCGCTACAGTTTTGTATCGCTAAGGACAATCGGAAAAGAAAAAGAATTAATCATCCAGCTCCATAAGGAAGGCAAATACGAAACACCATATACCAAATACAAAATCAATTTGATTGGATTGCCGTTTAAAGTGTCAGAAATCGAAATCGACAATGAAAAAATTGAATTTGATCAAAATAGTTTTGAGCATAATAATTTCTTAATCGTTGATAAAGAGTTCAATGAACTTCATATTGTTGGGGAGTAGTTAAATTTTGATATTTTTTTGACTTATTCTATAAATTATTTCATTTTTTTTAATCGTATTTTTGATATAAAAATAGCGTGATTATGAAAAAATATTTGTTTTTAGGAATTTTTGGAGCGCTTGTAATGGCATGCGCTACAAATCCGATTACAGGAAAACAAAACCTGAATTTTGTTTCAAACAGTGAATTATTTCCAACTTCTTTTCAGCAATACAGCACTTTTTTGTCTGAAAACAAAGTAATTACTGGAACAGCAGATGCAAAACGTGTGGAATTGGTTGGCTCAAGAATTAAAGCGGCGGCAGAAAAGTACTTAGCTTATCTTGGTCAGACACAATATCTTAAAGATTATAGATGGGAATATAAGCTAGTTGAAAATAAAGAAGTTAACGCATGGTGTCTTCCGGGAGGAAAAATTGTGGTTTATTCAGGGATACTTCCAATTACACAAGACGAACCTGGTCTAGCAACCGTAATGGGACATGAAGTTTCGCATGCATTGGCTAATCATGGTGCGCAGAGAATGAGTGCCGCACAATTGCAACAGATTGGTGGTGCCGTTTTAGATGCTGCAACTAGCAATAAAACAGCACAAACGCGAGCAATATTTTCCCAAGCTTACGGTATGGGGACAGAAGTTGGTGTAATGCTACCATTTAGTCGAAGCAATGAAACAGAAGCAGATAAAATCGGTTTAACACTAATGGCAATTGCAGGTTATAATCCGGAAGATGCTGTTTCTTTCTGGAGCAGAATGGCTGCTAAATCTGGCGGTTCAGGAACGCCTGAATTTATGAGTACGCACCCGTCTGATGCAACGAGAATTGCCAACATTAAAGCTCTAATTCCAGAGGCGAAAGCGACAGCATTGAAAGTTGGCGTTGTCAGATAATATAAAAAAACTTTTATAAAGAAAGCTATTCTGAAAAGAATAGCTTTTTTTGTTTCCAAATCAGATATTTGATAATAATTTAATAATAGACGATTTGAAAAAAATCCCTTTGATTATCGTAAAAAATAGATAAATTCGTAGCTTCTTAAAACCAAACCATTAAAATGAAAAACTTACAAAAAGGCGATAAAAAATTGTTAAATGCTTGGGCATTTTATGATTGGGCCAATTCTGTTTATACACTAACGATTGCATCAGCGGTTTTCCCAATATTTTATGAAGCATTATTTTCAAAAAGAAACGATCATTATATTGATGTTTTTGGACTCCATTTGAAAAATTCTGCACTAATCAGTTTTACCACAGCGGGCGCTTTTTTAGTTGTATCTTTTATTTCTCCCTTACTTTCTGGTATTGCTGATTATGTTGGTAATAAAAAAGCTTTTATGAAATTTTTCTGCTATCTAGGAGCCTTTTCATGCATGGGACTTTATTGGTTTGACATTAACAACATTTATCCAGGACTTGCTTTTTATTTTCTTGGTTTGATAGGATTTTGGGGAAGTTTGGTTTTTTACAATTCTTATCTGCCTGATATTGCTTATCCAGAGCAGCAGGATAAAATTAGTGCAAAAGGATATTCTCTAGGATATGTAGGAAGTGTTATTTTGTTGGTGATCAATTTAGTTATGATAATGGGGGCGGAGAATGATTCATTAAAAATGCAAGCAATGCGTTATTCTTTCATTATGGTTGGAGCATGGTGGATTATATTCAGTCAATATACCTATTATTATCTTCCTAAAGGGAGTAAGGATTCTACAAGAAAATTAACTAAAGATGTGATTTTTAATGGCTTTAAAGAATTGAGGAAAGTTTGGGCTTTGTTAAAAGTAAATATCCCATTAAGAAGATATTTAGGAGGTTTTTTTGTTTCAAGCATGGCCGTACAAACTGTTATGCTGGTAGCTACCTATTTTGGAGCACAGGAAATTAAATGGGCATCAGAAGAAGAAAGCACTATAGGGCTCATCAAGTGTATTTTATTGATTCAGTTAGTAGCTGTTTTAGGAGCTTATTTGACTTCTAAAGCTTCAGATAAATGGGGAAATATTCCAACCTTAATTTTTATAAATATATTGTGGACTATTTTCTGTGCCTTGGCTTATTTTATAACTCTTCCAAATCAATTTTATGCTATGGCAACCGTAATCGGACTTGTTATGGGAGGAATTCAGGCTTTGTCCCGTTCTACTTATTCCAAATTATTGCCAGAAACAGAAGATACAGCATCATTCTTTAGTTTTTATGATGTTGCAGAGAAAATCGGAATCGTAATCGGAATGTGTGTGTACGGGATTATTGATCAAAGAACAGGAAGCCCGCGTGCTGCGATTGTGGTTTTGGCTTTATTTTTTATCACAGCAATATTTCTTTTAAGACGAATACCGAAAAATGCCACTTCTAAATAAATAAAAGTCACGAATTTCCATTAAGATTAATTTGATTGATGATTAATTGTGGAAATTCGTGACTCAAAGAAATAAGCGTACTAACGAAAAAGCATTTTTAGTTGTTTTTGTTAGTACGCTTTTTATTACTTATACTTTAGAGATGCTTCCCGAACCAGAAACTTTTACATCTCTTTTTTCAGGATTACCGCTGTATTTAATATTTCCTGAACCTGAGACTTTAGCAACTAAGCTTTCTTCGCAATTTATCCTGCTATTTCCAGAACCAGAAACATTTGCTTCAACATTTTTACATTTTAGATCATTAGCGTTTATATTTCCGGAACCCGAAACTTTTGAAGTAAACGTTTGCGCTTTTCCTTTCAAAACTACATCTCCAGAACCGCTAACATTCACAACAAAATTTACGGCTTCAACATCTAGTTTAAAATTACCCGAGCCCGCCAGTTTTGCGGTGAAATTGTCGCTTTTGATTTTGTCTTTAGTCTGAATATTTCCTGAACTGGCTAAGCTAACTTCTGAAATTTTCTCAAAAGGAACAGTTACTTCTATAGCTTTTCCTTCACTGGTTCTTATGTTAGTGCCATGCTGAACATAAATTTTTAGAGCATTATCAACTATTTCGACTTTAATAGCCGAAAGCAAGTTTTCTTCCCCTTTTAAGGTGATATTTCCTTCTTTTCCTGCGACCAAATTTACATTAAAAGGACCACCAACCTTAATTTCGTCATAATCCCCAGTATTTCGGGTCTGTGTAACTACATTTCCATTTCCTTTAATTTTGTTATTGGTGTTATCAGGCCATTGGGCAACAGCCGTATAAGCTGCTAAAAAAACGGCCAAAACTAATAAGTGAGTTATTTTTTTCATGGTTTTGATTTTTTGATTGTTATTTTTTTACTAGAGTTACGCTTCCGTAGTTAGAAGAGATGTACATTTTGTTTTGGCCTTTTTTTCTGTAATAACCGCTTATTCGCTTTGAATTGCTTTTAGTTTCAGAAACGGAAAGGTCGAGTGAGTTATCATGCTTAATGCCACCGTATCGGGTAGAAATATCAAAGTCAAAAGAATAATTTGTGTCATAACCTAGATAAACATCTGTGTAGCCTGAATTAATGTTGATGTTTCCTGCTTTTTCGTTCAGATTTCCGACACTCACTTTACTGTAGTTGGTATCTAGATTAAGATTGTTTGAAATTTCGGCTATATTGATTGTTAAGTAATTTCCCGAACCAGAAACACTGTTTACTTTCTGAAATTTGAATGTTCCGTAATTGCAGTCATACTTTAAGTTCTGCCCTTCATTGAGTGTCAAATCAGTATAGTTAGTGTCAATATTGAGATTTCCAGATTCATTTATTTTAAGTCCAGAGTAGCGCGCATGAATATAACCGCTTTTGATATAATCAATATTAGAACCTTGGCAGTAAGCAATTTCGATTTTGTTGTTAGGAGCATTCAATTTTCCAAGATTAATCTTTCCGTATTTACAACTTATATTTGCAAATCCTTCCAAATTTTGAGTTGTGATGTTCCCATATTTGTTAAAGAGTTTAGCGCCTCCATTTTTTGGTATTTTAATCACATAATTTATTTCAAAACTGTTACCGCTTCCTCTACTTTTAAGCGAAGAATTTCCGATAGAAGTTACGGCCAAAACCTGAGTTTTTAGTGCAGTTATATCGACATTAATACTGTTTAGGCGTTCGTTTACCCAATTTTCATCCGCCCCAGAAACTTTGATTGTGATGTCAAGATCAATTTTGTCTTCGTCCCATGTAGAGACAGTGATGTTTCCGTATCGGTTGTCGATGTCTATTCCGGCGTTTGAGTTCACGATATAGGTTTTTTTGATATTTTTTTGTTTTGAAATAAAGGTATCATCGTTTGCTAATCCTAAATATGGAATTAGTGCTAGTAAGAATAATATTTTATAGAGTTTTCTCATGACTTGTATTTTTTAAATTTTCATTTTCTTCGATTCGTTGCAGCACCGTTTGCAAAAAGGAGATTCTGGTCTGTAGATTACTAATCATTGCATAAATAATCTGCTTGTTTTCTCCGTTTTTCTGCAGTTCGTTAATTATTTTTTGATAATCAGCGTCAAAAACTTTCATCTGATTTAAGGCATCGTTAATGATTTGTTGATTTTCAGGTGAATTCTTTTCTTTTAATTTCACCAGTTCATTATCAATCAAAATGTTGAAAATAGAATCAGTTCGTTGTGTTTCTTTTGAAGCAAACTTAAAATCTTTTGGTTTTTTTTCTGTATTATAAAAAATTGACACGCCTAACAGTAGCACAATCGATGCGGCAACAGAGGTGATCAGCCAATATTTTTTCTTAGGTTGTTTTTTATTTAATTTCTCAAGAAAATCATTCTGGTGTCCCGGATTTAATTCTTGGATATCCCATTGATTTTCAAATTTTTCAAATAATTGGTCTAAATTTTCATTCTCCTTTTTCATATATCTAAATTAATTTCAGAGGTTTATATAAGACTGTCTAGTTTCTTGCGCATCGAGCCTAAACTGTAATTTTTATTTCCTCTAATTTTTTTCGTAAGTTTTCTTTTGCGCGGCTTAAAGTCGTTCTGCAATTGGCATAACTGATATTCAAAATTTCGCAGATTTCCTCCTGATCATATCCTTCAATGTAAAAAAGCGTAAGCACCATTCTATAATTGTCTTTTAAATCTAAAATAGTGTCTAATACCTGTTTTACTTTAAGATTTTCCATGTCAATACTGTCCGAGACAATACTGTCGTTCTCTTCAATTTTGTAAAGGCTTTTACTTAAATCCTCGGCCTGAAAAGCGTTGTTTTTTTTATAAAAATCAATACTATAATTGATTACGATTCGTTTAAGCCACGCTCCGAAGGCGACTTCCTGCTTATAATCGTTTATTTTTGTAAAAGCCTTTAAAAAACCTTCCTGCATGACGTCTTGTGCAAAATGCTCGTCTTTTACAATACGATAAGCAACATTGTACATCGCTTTAGAATAGCGGTTGTACACCTCAAACTGCGCTTTTTGGTTGTTGGCCTTGCAAAGCGCAATTAATTCCTCGATATTTTGATTGGTTATGCTCAATTTTGATTGTTGATTTATACTAATGACTTCTACATTTTTGGTTTGTTACAGTTTTACGAAAAAAAAAATATTTTTTTTCTGTTTTACGTAAAGGCGTAAGGAAGAATAAAAGTATCGATATATTTTTGATAAAAATTACTTACAATTTACCATTAACGAAATTTAAAACTATGAAAAAATTTAAAAGCTTTGCTTTGATGACATTGTTTGTGTCTACATCATTATTAACATCATGTTCAAGTGATTCTGGAAGTGATGACCAAGGAAATGAGCCTTCTCAAGGAGATTACTGGCCAGCGGCAGTAGGTAACCAGTGGGTTCTAAACAACGGCTCTGATATTTCTATGAAAATAATCGGTACTGAAAAAATAGGCCAAAGTACTTATTACAAATTCGATAAGTTCCTTACACCTTCTAGTAGCGATATTACGGGTTCTGCAACGGCATGGTTAAAAAAAACTGGTGGAGATTATTATATTAAATTAGATGACATTGTTACAAATAGTGGTGGGATTTCCTCTAAAATTAGTGGTTACGAATATACATTTTTTAAAGATAATCTAGAGGTAAATGGTACATGGACTGGAACCTACACACAAACTACCACAATTGATATTCCAGGTGTTCCTGCTATAAAAATGAATGTAAAATATACAGGAACCATTTTAGAGAAAGGAGCAACGGCTGTTGTTAAGAATGTTACTTATAAAGATGTTATCAAATTTAAACTTAAGCTTGAAACTTCTGTAGAAGGAAAAGCGGCAGGCACTTCTGAAGCTGAATATTGGATGTCTAAAGATGTTGGGCTTGTTAAATTTATTTTTAATAAAGTCGCATCAGATTTGGTTTCGTACAAATTGAACTAAAATTCTGATATATGATTTTAAAAGCCGAAATTAAGTTTCGGCTTTTTTTATGCAATTGGTTTTTTGGGTCATTTCACGTCGCATGTTTTTGGATTTGGCATAATCATTGTCTATTTTTACGACCTGCCTTGTATATGAAATGTTTACTATACATTTTAAGAAAAAAATGCATGAATAAGGTGTTTTTACAGACAGCGATAATTTTTTAATGACAAAAAGACTTATATTTTATTATGTCAAACCATAAAATACTCACTATTGACAATCTGTCACTTCAGGAATTTGATTCGGAGGCAGAATTAATTCCATTATTAACTCCCGAGGACGAAGAGGAAATGAATAATGAGGAACTTCCTGTTTCGCTTCCGATCCTGCCATTACGCAATACTGTCTTGTTTCCAGGAGTTGTGATTCCGATTTCTGCGGGTAGAGACAAATCAATTCGCTTAATAAATGATGCAAATGCCGGAGGAAAAATAATTGGAGTTGTTTCTCAAATTAATGAAGAAGACGAAGACCCTTCAAAAGATGATATTCATAAAATTGGAACTGTTGCACGCATTTTAAGAGTCTTGAAAATGCCTGACGGAAACGTAACCGTTATTCTGCAAGGAAAAAAACGTTTCGAGATTGACGAGATAGTTTCAGAAGACCCTTATATGACCGCACAAGTCAAAGAGGTTGAAGAAGTGCGTCCAGATGAAAATGACAGTGAGTTTACTGCAATTTTAGATTCGGTAAAGGAGCTGGCTATTCAGATTATTAAAGAAAGTCCAAACATTCCTTCTGAAGCTACTTTTGCGATTAAAAATATTGAAAGCCAATCGTTTTTAATCAATTTTGTTTCTTCAAACATGAATCTTACGGTAAAAGAAAAACAAGGTCTTTTATCAATAAACGGTCTTAAGGACAGAGCGCTTGAGACGTTACGCTATATGAATGTCGAACTGCAAAAACTGGAGTTAAAAAATGATATCCAGTCAAAAGTGCGTTTTGATTTGGACCAGCAACAAAGAGAATATTTTCTTCATCAGCAAATGAAAACCATTCAGGAAGAATTGGGAGGCGTTTCTCAGGAAGAGGAAATGGACGAAATGGGGCAGAAGGCCAAAACTAAAAAGTGGGATGAAAAAACGCAGAAACATTTTGAAAAAGAATTGTCTAAAATGCGTCGTATGAATCCGCAGTCTCCTGATTTTGGAATTCAGAGAAATTATTTAGAATTGTTTTTAGAACTTCCTTGGGGAGAATATTCTAAAGATAAATTTGATTTGAAAAATGCTCAGAAAATTTTAGATAAAGATCATTTCGGACTTGATGAAGTTAAGAAAAGAATGATTGAACATTTGGCGGTTTTAAAGCTGCGAAACGATATGAAATCGCCAATTATTTGTTTGACAGGACCTCCCGGAGTAGGAAAAACTTCTATCGGGCGTTCTGTTGCAGAAGCATTGGGTCGAGAATATGTACGTATTTCTCTTGGAGGTCTACGTGACGAAGCAGAAATCCGCGGACACAGAAAAACCTATATTGGTGCGATGCCAGGAAGAATCATTCAGAGTCTTAAAAAAGCAGGAACGTCAAATCCTGTTTTTATTCTGGATGAAATTGATAAGCTTTCGAGCAGTCATAGTGGCGATCCGTCTTCAGCCTTATTAGAGGTTTTAGATCCAGAACAAAACAATGCTTTCTATGATAATTTCCTCGAAATGGGTTACGATTTGTCTAAAGTGATGTTTATAGCAACTTCTAACAATATGGGAGCGATTCAGCCAGCATTGCGAGACAGAATGGAAGTAATCAAAATGTCTGGATATACTATTGAAGAAAAGGTCGAAATTGCCAAAAGACACTTGTTTCCAAAACAGCTCGAAGCACATGGGTTAACAGCAAAAGATTTGACTATAGGCAAAAAACAATTAGAGAAAATTGTAGAAGGCTATACGCGTGAATCTGGTGTTCGTAATCTTGAAACAAAAATTGCGCAAGTAATCAGAAATGCGGCAAAATCGGTTGCGATGGAAGAGGAGTACAATAAAAAGGTTACAGACGAAGATATTGTTGCCATTTTGGGTGTTCCAAGATTAGAAAGAGATAAGTACGAAAATAACGATGTTGCTGGTGTGGTTACTGGTCTTGCGTGGACAAGTGTTGGAGGCGATATTTTGTTTATAGAATCATTGATTTCTGAAGGTAAGGGATCTTTGAGCATTACAGGAAACCTAGGGACTGTAATGAAAGAATCTGCTACAATCGCATTAGAATATATAAAGGCCAATGCTAAGAAATTAGGCATTAGCTCAGAAATTTTTCAAAAATATAACATTCATCTGCATGTTCCGGAAGGTGCAACTCCAAAAGACGGACCAAGTGCAGGGATTGCTATGCTGACTTCTTTAGTGTCTCTTTTGACGCAGAAGAAAGTAAAGAAAAGTATTGCTATGACTGGCGAAATTACATTAAGAGGCAAAGTTTTGCCTGTAGGTGGAATTAAAGAAAAAATCTTAGCAGCAAAACGAGCCAATATCAAAGAAATCATTTTATGCCACGAAAACAAAAGTGATATTGATGAAATAAAAGCTGAATACCTGGAAGGCCTTACTTTTCATTACGTAAAAGAAATGAGCGAAGTGTTGGCTTTGGCAGTAACAGACCAACCGGTTAAGAACGCTAAAGCGATAAAGTAAAAAATTGAATTTTATAATTCCAAAATCTCAAAATCCAAATTCCAACTTTAGACTGGGATTTGGATTTTTTTTGTTTCGTGATTTTCTTGATTTTTTTGGTATGATTATTGAAAAACAGCTAGTTATAAAAATTATTTTATAAGTTATATAATTTTATATTTGCATTTGCGTTATTCCCATATAGGAACGCCAAAAAAAGAATGTTAAAACACTATGTTTTGTTTTTTATGCTAATGATTTGTTCGATTTCGTTCGGGCAGATTGGAGGGCGTTCAATTTATCAATTTTTGAATTTGAGTACTTCGCCAAGACAGGCAGCGTTGGGAGGAGATATTATTACGATATATGATGAAGATGTTAATCAGGCCATGTCTAATCCTGCACTTATAAACGCAGATATGGATAATCATCTGGCAATGAATTACGGTAGTTATTATGGAGAGGCTTCATACGGAACCGCTTCGTATGCATATACTTATGACCGTCATGTGCAAACATTCTATGCAGGAGTCAGTTATATAAATTACGGTTCGTTTGAAGGCTATGACGAAAACGGACAGGCAACTTCGAACTTTACAGGAAGCGAAGGTGCGCTGACACTTGGGTATGCTTATAATATTCCTTACACTGATTTTTATATTGGGTCAAATGTCAAGTTAATAACTTCAAATTTAGAAAGTTATAATTCTATTGGTGGTGCTGTAGATTTAGGTTTTTTGTATTTGAATGAAAAGAATGATTTAAATATGGCGCTGGTAGTTCGAAATATTGGCACACAGTTTACAACTTACTCAGGAATTAAAGAAAATTTACCTTTTGAAATTGTTGCTGGTGTTTCGCAAGAACTGGAACATGTACCGATTCGCTGGCATCTTTCGTTGGAAAACTTGCAACAATGGAACATCTCTTTCTCGAATCCTGTACGTGGAGAAACCAATATTGACGGGTCAAAAAGCAACGAAAAAGTTTCATTTGTAAATAATGCTCTAAGACATGTGGTTTTTGGTGTCGAACTTTTTCCTAAAAAAGCATTTAATTTTCGTTTGGGATATAATTTTAGAAGAGCAGAAGAGTTAAGAGTTGAAGAACAACGCAATTTTTCGGGAGTCTCATTAGGATTTGGTTTAAAAATGAATAAGTTAAAATTCAACTATTCTTATTCTAGATATACATTGGCAGCGAATACAAGTCTTTTTGGTCTAATTTTAAATTTTCAGTAGCTTTTATGAAAATAATCAGTTTATTTCTGTTTATGACTGTGGGTTTTTTTACGGGTTCAAACCTCTATTTTAAAGATGAGACACTTTCAACCGTCGAGATTGAAAGAATAAACACTAGAATAATCGATATTAAAAATATGGTTAGTTCTGGATCTAAATACAATTCGAAAATTGCGTTTCTGATAGATATGAAGGTTCCATCGGGAAAAAACCGCTTTTTTGTATATGATTTAGAAAAGAATGAAGTTATAGACCAAGGTCTAGTGGCGCATGGTTCTGGTTCTGAGACAGGAATTAAAGGTGTTCTGAAATTTAGTAATACTCCAAACTCTAATTGCACAGCTCTTGGAAGATATGCAATCGGGAAGAACTATAAAGGCATTTTTGGAAAAGCCTATAGACTAGCGGGTCTGGAGGAAACAAATAACAATGCCGTGAAACGTGCAATCGTGCTTCATCACTATTCGGCTGTTCCGTATGCTGAACAAGATTACTACATAAGCAATAGTCACGGTTGTCCAATGGTAAATGAGCAGTTTTTCAAGAGGATAGAAAAGATAATTGATAGTTCTAAGTCGAACATTATTATGGATATCTACTATTAGTAAAATCCAAACCCGTAGTGCATTATAAAAAGAAGTTGCTCAAAACACTAAAAAGTGTTAATTTGTAATGATTACCAGTCAATTACAACTATGAGCAACTTAAAGGCAAATTACGAATTAATTCTTACGGAATTACGAAAATTAATGAAAACTGAAAATTTCTATTTCAAACCTGTAAAGCCAAAAATGTCTGACATTGAACTGATTAGCCTAATTATATTGGCTGAATTTAAATCTATAGATTCTGAACATCAGCTTTTTAGAGAAATACAAGACCTTGAAATTGGTTCAAAAATCGAACGCAGTGTTTACAATAGGAGAAAACGACAATTATTTCCTTTTATTGAAGAGATCAGGATGAAGATGGTTGAAAAATTTAATGAGTTTGAAAATTATTTTGTGGTCGATAGCATGCCTTTAGAAGTTTGTAAAATAGCCCGTTGTTCAAGAAGTAAAATATGTAAAGAAGAAGATTACGCACGACCAAATAAAGGATTTTGTGCTTCTCAAAATCTACATTATTACGGTTACAAATTACATGCAGTATGTTCAATTGAAGGTGTTTTTCAAAGTTTTGATTTAACACCTGCTTCGGTTCATGATATTCATTATCTGAAAGATATAAAGACGCAACTGTCAAATTGTGTGCTGCTTGGTGACAGAGGTTATCTTTCTCAAACCATCCAACTTGATTTGTTTAATGAAGTAAACATTCAATTAGAAACCCCAAAAAGGATAAATCAAAAAGATTATAAACCCCCAGTTCTATTCATTTAAAAAATTCAGAAAACGAATAGAAACTTTGTTCTCTCAACTATGCGACCAGTTTATGATTAGACGAAATTATGCTAAATCATTTCAAGGATTTAAAACAAGGATTCTTTCTAAAATAACCACTTTAACTACCATACAGTATTTGAATAAATTCGTTTTCGATAGAAACATCAATAATTTGAAAATTAATTTAATTCAATAATGCACTACGGGTTAAAATCCAATTATAAAAATAGATGCTATTGTCATTGACAAATTTGTCATTTGGGAGTAGCATTTTTTTTGGATTGTTTTTTTGCACATTGTCTTTTATTTTTATGAATCTTTGAGCACACTATGATTATCTTTGCGGAAGATTTAAAAGCAGGTACTGCTTTATTTCTTTAATTAGAACTAAGAATTTTAAAACTTATAAATTGAGAAAGATTACAATTGCGATAGACGGATTTTCATCAACAGGGAAAAGCACTTTGGCAAAACAATTGGCCAAACAATTGGAATATGTATATGTAGATACTGGAGCAATGTACCGTGCAGTTGCTTATTTTGCAATGCAGCATCAATATATTGGAGCTGATTTTTTTTACAAAAAAGCGCTGATAGAAGCTTTACCCAAAATTCAGTTGGAGTTTAAGTTTAATCCTGATTTGGGTTTTGCAGAAATGTATTTGAATGGAGAAAATGTTGAAAAACCAATCAGAACGATTGAGGTCTCCAGTTTTGTGAGCAAAGTTGCAGAAGTTTCTGAAGTGCGTTCAAAATTAGTTGAACAGCAACAAGAAATGGGAACGAACAAAGCAATTGTAATGGATGGAAGAGATATCGGAACTGTGGTTTTTCCGAATGCTGAGTTGAAAATCTTTATGACTGCAAGCGCAGAAACCCGCGCACAAAGACGTTTTGATGAATTGCAGCAAAAAGGAGATAACGTATCTTATGAAGAAGTTTTAAAAAATGTTGAAGAAAGAGATTACTTGGATACACATCGTGAAGATTCTCCACTTGTAATAGCCGAAGATGCGATTGAAATTGATAATTCTTATTTGAGCAAAGACGAACAGTTTCAGGCTGTTTTGGAATTAGTGGAAGATATTGTTAAAACAGCCTAATTTTTTGCAGATAATATTTTTAATGTTAGTTTTACCGCTTCATTTTTTACTAAAGACAAATTCATTTTATGGGAATTAAAAACAGATTGATCTTAATGAGCTTTCTTCAATTTTTTGTTTGGGGAGCATGGCTTATCACAATAGCAAATTATTGGTTTGGTACAAAGAATTGGGAAGGAACTCAGTTTGGACTTGTTTTTGGAACCATGGGAATTGCTTCTCTTTTTATGCCTACGCTAACAGGTATAATAGCTGACAGATGGATCAATGCTGAAAAATTATACGGTTTTCTTCATATTTTGTATGCTGTGGTTCTGTTCGGAATCACACAAGTAACAACACCAGATACTTTTATTGCTGTAATGCTTTTGGCAATGTGTTGCTATATGCCAACTATTGCGTTAAGCAACTCTATTTCTTACACGGCTCTAAAATTAAACAATAAAGATGTTGTGAAAGATTTTCCTCCAATTCGTGTTTGGGGAACAATTGGTTTTATCGCTGCTATGTGGATTACCAATTTAACTGGAAGTAAAGCAACTGAATATCAGTTTTATATTGCCGGAATCGGTGCTTTGGTGTTAGGGTTTTATGCTTTTACACTTCCAAAATGCGAACCACAACGTTTAATAAAAGAAAATGCATCCTGGATAGAAACTCTTGGTTTGGAGTCGTTTAAATTATTCGGAAATTACAAAATGGCATTGTTTTTTGTTTTTTCAATGTTTTTAGGTGGTGCGCTCCAATTGACAAATGCTTATGGAGATGTGTTTTTAGACGAATTCAAACATTTTCCTAAATATGCAGATTCGTTTGTAATCAAATATTCTACGATTATCATGTCGATTTCTCAGGTTTCTGAGACGTTATTTATTTTGGCGATTCCGTTTTTTCTTAAACGTTTCGGTATCAAACAGGTAATGCTCATCAGTATGCTGGCTTGGGTACTGCGTTTCGGATTATTTGCTTTTGGAGACCCAGTCGGCGGTTTATGGATGATCATATTGTCTTGTATTGTATACGGAATGGCGTTTGATTTCTTTAATATTTCTGGTTCGTTATTCGTAGAAAGCAATACCGATTCTAAAATTCGTTCGTCAGCTCAAGGATTATTTATGATGATGACCAATGGAGTAGGTGCAGTTTTGGGGAGTTTAACTTCTGGCTGGGCAATCGATCGTTTCTTTACCAAATCGTTTAACACCACAATAGAATTAGCAGGGTTTTTACAAACTGACCCAGCTAATGAAAAAATGGCAGAATTCGTAAAAAGTCAAGGGCATTCAATTGCTGCAGATGGCGCTTTTTCAAATCCTGTTCTAATGAAGGACTGGCACACTATATGGCTGTCTTTTGCGGCTTATGCTTTGGTTATTGCAATTGCGTTTGCTGTTTTATTTAAGCATAAACATAATCCTAAGGAGATTGAAAAATTTAGCCATTAGAATGAGACTTGAACTTTTTCGAAGTTATTTGTTGAATAAGTAAAATAATAATAAAATATTAAACACCACAAATGTTTCTAAATTTAGAAACTTTTGTGGTGTTTTTGTTATGTCTGAAATTTGGCACGATAGTCACACAAGGTAAACCTGACAGGTTTTAGAACCTGTCGGGTTTATTTAATTTAAGGAACTTATAAAAACAAAACTTTCTAATCTAGCCCCGATAGAGCCAAATATCCTTTTGTGCCGGGGTTCGGCATAAAAGATATGGGTGAAAGCGGGACATTCGATCTTGAGAACCTCTTACAGCTGCTTCTTGTCAAATTAATAATAATTTCGATTTTGTAAGTTCATATTTTAGTCTTATTCTTGTAGCTGTTTTGGTAAGAAAGTTTTTAATAAGTTTTTGATTGTTTTAAAAACGACATTATACTTTTGAATCATTTAAAGCCTGTAATCAACTCAAATAATTAATAATTTATGGACAAATTTTACAAACCATCTGGCAAGTTCTCGCCAATGTTTATTTTATGCTTTTTGCTGGCCAGTGTTACAGCATTTCCGATAATCGGATTAATTTATGCTTACTGTATCTGGTATATTCCTATTATATATGTAAATTTCTTTATCACTATTGGTTTTGGTTTTTTGGTCGGTTTTGTGTTGTCTTGGTTGGTAATCAAAAAAGGCAAGGTGAGAAATCCGCTTTTAGGATTTGTTATTGGACTGGCAGGAGCATTTGTAGCATTGTATTTTCACTGGGCTGTTTGGATTGATTTGGTGATTAATGCCGGAGAAAGTTATGGTGATGAAAAACTTGGAATTACGGTCAGTAATATAGAGTTTCTACAGGTTTTTTCATTGATTTTCAGGCCAGATGTTGTTTTTGAATACATTGGTCAAGTAAATCAATACGGTACATGGGGTATTCGTGGAGCAACTGTAAGCGGGACTTTGCTTTGGGTTATTTGGGCGATAGAAGCTATTGTTGTAATTGGAATTTCGGGTTTTCTTCCTTACTTAGAATCGAAAAAACCTTTTTCGGAATCTACTAATTCTTGGTATGAAGAGGTTGTGTTGCCTGCTTTTAGTTATATAGAAAATAAAAATCAAATAGTTGCCGCCATTTTAGCTAACAACAACACTGATTTTGATGCATTAAACATTGATGTCGACAAGAAGGTAGACAGCCACAGTGTGTTTACGCTTTATAAATCTAAATCTGGGAAAAACTATTTGTCTGTGGAGAACAAAACATCTAAAGTAGATGATAAAGGGAACATTTCATTTGATAGTGATCAAATTGTAGAATACATTTTAATTAATAATGATTTGTCAAAATTATTGTTGGAGAAATAATAAGCGACGTAACTATTTGTAATTTCAAATATTTGTAGTAATTTTGCAGACCTTTTGGCAGAGAAGAGTTTCCATTAGGAATCAACTATTTATGTAAAACAACTTCTGTATTTTCTATCGCATAGAGAAACTCGAGAAAAGCAGAATACAAATTTTTTTATCAGCATGTCTGAACAAACAAAATCACAAGAAGAGTTTTTAGCAAATTTTAACTGGCACAATTTCCAAGAAGGAATCGATGCAGTAGATGAGAAAAACTTGCAAGAGTTTGAGGAACTAGTATCAAAAACTTTCATCGCTACAGATCAAGAAGAAGTAGTTGAAGGAGTTGTTGTTAGAATTACAGATAGAGACGTTATCGTTGATATCAATGCTAAATCTGAAGGTGTTATTTCTTTAAACGAATTTCGTTACAACCCAAATTTAAAAGTAGGTGACAAAGTAGAAGTATTAATCGACATCCGTGAGGACAAAACAGGTCAATTAGTATTATCTCACAGAAAAGCACGTACTATCAAATCTTGGGATAGAGTTATTGCAGCAAATGAAACTGGAGAAATCGTTAACGGTTTTGTTAAATGCAGAACTAAAGGAGGTATGATCGTTGACGTATTCGGTATCGAGGCGTTCTTGCCAGGATCTCAAATTGACGTTAAGCCAATTAGAGACTACGATGTATATGTAAACAAAATGATGGAATTCAAAGTGGTAAAAATCAACCACGAATTCAAAAACGTTGTTGTATCTCATAAAGCTCTTATCGAGGCTGATATTGAAGTACAGAAAAAAGAGATCATCGGTCAATTACAAAAAGGACAAGTATTAGAAGGTGTTGTTAAAAACATTACTTCTTATGGTGTGTTCATTGACTTAGGTGGTGTTGACGGATTAATTCACATTACTGACCTTTCTTGGAGCAGAATCAACCACCCAAGTGAAGTTCTTGAATTAGACCAAAAATTAAACGTTGTAATCCTTGATTTCGATGATGAGAAAACAAGAATTCAATTAGGATTGAAACAATTAAACGCTCACCCATGGGATGCTTTAGATGCTAACTTAACTGTTGGTGATAAAGTAAAAGGTAAAGTAGTTGTAATCGCTGATTACGGTGCATTTATCGAAGTTGCTGAAGGAGTTGAAGGTTTAATCCACGTTTCTGAAATGTCATGGTCAACTCACTTACGTTCTGCTCAGGACTTCGTGAAAGTTGGAGATGTTGTTGAAGCAGTTATCTTAACTCTTGACAGAGAAGATCGTAAGATGTCATTAGGTATCAAACAATTGACTCAAGATCCATGGACTGACATTACTTCTAAATACCCAGTAGGTTCTAAACATACAGGTATCGTTAGAAACTTCACAAACTTTGGTATTTTCATAGAATTAGAAGAAGGAATTGATGGATTAATCTACATTTCTGACCTTTCTTGGACTAAGAAAATCAAACACCCATCTGAGTTTGTAAACGTTGGAGAAAAACTTGATGTTGTTGTATTAGAATTAGATGTTGAAGGACGTAAATTATCTTTAGGTCACAAACAAACTACTGCTAATCCTTGGGATCAATACGAAGATTCATTCGCTGTAGGAACTATCCACAACGGTGAGATTTCTGAAATCGTTGACAAAGGAGCTACTGTAGAATTCGGAGATGATATCGTTGCTTTCATTCCTACTCGTCACCTTGAAAAAGAAGACGGAAAGAAATTGAAAAAAGGTGATACAGCTGATTTCAAAGTAATCGAGTTCAACAAAGAATTCAAAAGAGTTGTTGCTTCTCACACTGCTATCTTCAGAGAAGAAGAAGAGAAAAACGTGAAAGCTGCTGCTGAAAACACTTCTGCTACATCTACTAACGCACCAGCTGCGACTTTAGGTGACAACAACGATGTGTTAGCTGCTCTTAAAGCTAAAATGGAAAAAACTGAGAAAAAATAATTCTTAGCTTTTTTGTAAATAGAAAGTCCCGCAGAAATGCGGGACTTTTTTTTATGTTTAAATGCCACGAAGGCACTAAGGCACAAAGTTTTTTTTTCTTGGACTTTTAAAACTGTTTCTTGTTAATGTTACTAAAAACTAGGAATCTTGGCTAAATCATTTTTTTTTGAATTAATTTGATGCCATTAATTTATATTCTTCGGGAGTAAAATAATCAACAATTGAATACGAATTTATTCCACAGATTTTCATTTCATCTAAAATTTCGACTAAATTTCCATAATTAGATTTTTTGCTTGGCTTTATAATGACTGTAGTTCCTTTTCCGGGCTTACCTAATTGAGCTGAATAATCTAAGACTTTTTTGTTTCTTTCTAATATTTTTTGTCTTATTCCGTTTCTACCATATTCTACTTTTTTCGGTGCGTCAATAGGAAGTAATAATAATCCTGTATAGGTGATAATTTTGTTGTCATCGTCTAAAAGTATTGTCATAATACGATTCTCATCAGGTTTGTTGCAACCATGATCTGGTCCGCAGCCATCATTATAGAATGGATAATCCATACTTTTAGCTTTCGACAATTCTCCAACAACCATAAAAAATATAATCAGCAGAAAGGAAACGCTTACCATTGCGGTTAAATCAACTCTGGAATTAAGTTTTCTGCTTCTAACTTTTTGCGGTAGGTTTTTCATAAAATCTATATTTTAATTTGATGCTAATAGTTTTTCTTCTTCAAGACTGAAATCATTTACAATAGAATACGTATCAATTCCTGCTATTGCAATTTCGTCTAAAATATCGACTAGGTTTTTAAAATTTGATTTTTTGCTTGGTTTAACAATAACTATTGCTCCTCGGTTAGGTTTTCCCATTGATGCAGAATAATTAAGAATTGAGGTTTGAATTTTTTTTAATTCCTTACGTATTCCGTTAGAACCAAATTCAATTTTTTTGGGAGCAATTTCTGGATAATCAAAAATACTCTTGTGCATTATTATTTCGTCATTTTCATCGAGCATAATAGTAATTATACGATTCTCAACTCCCTTGTAGCAGCTATAGTTTCCTGTACCTGTCCACTCATTATCAGGAAGACTTAAATCCATTATTTTTGGTTTCGACAATTCACCAACAACCATAAAAAATATAATCAATAAAAAAGAAACGCTTACCATTGCGGTTAAATCGACTCTTGAATTTAGTTTTCTGCTTCTAACTTTTTGAGGAAGGTTTTTCATGATTTTTTACGTTTTGGTTATTTGATAATTCTAATTACATGCTAATAGTTTTGTTTCTTCTGGAGTAAAATCATCTATAACTGCATAAGTATCAATATTTGCTAATCTTAATTCTTCTAATACATCGATTAAATTTCCGTAATTACTCTTATTGGATGGTTTTATAAAAACAATTGCTCCACGATTCGGCCTGCCCGTAGCTGCAGAATATTCAAGAATTCTTTTATTGACAAAATTTAAATCTGCTCGAAATCCATTTTTACTGTAATTGGTTTCTTTTGGTTCTTGAATTGGAGAATATAATAAACCAGCATATGTTACTATTTTATTATTTTCCCCTAATAGAACAGTATAAAGCCTATTTCCGCTGTAACAATCAGACGAATAATCACCTAAACATGTTGGATATTTTTCAGGCAAACTCAAATCCATAGCTTTCGATTTCGATAATTCTCCAATAACCATGAAAAATATAATCAGCATAAATGAAACACTGACCATTGCCGTTAAATCAACTCTTGAACTAAGTTTTTTACTTCGTACTTTTTGAGGTAGGTTTTTCATGATGTCTGGTTTTAGGTTAGAAGTTGATAATAAAAATAATGATTTTTTTTAGTGTTAGTATAATTTTAATAAAAAATATTAGAATGTTTCAGCGCTTGTAATTGCTGGTCATTTAAAGTTTTGTAATGATTTATAATATTAAATTTCGCTTTACCGAAAACCAAAATAGATATAACAGCGTAAATGAGCTTATAACTTAAAAACAATTTATTATGAAAACTAGCAAATTTTTAGCAACTATTATTTTAGCTCTAGCATTCGGATTTACGTCATTCGCACAAAAAACTGTAATGGTGGGCGGCGCTGCAATGTATCCAAATAAAAACATCATCGAAAATGCAGTAAACTCTAAGGACCATACTACTTTGGTTGCGGCTGTAAAAGCGGCTGATTTAGTAGAAACCTTAAAAGGTAAAGGTCCGTTTACTGTTTTTGCACCAACAAATGCGGCTTTTGATAAACTTCCGAAAGGAACTGTGGAATCTTTATTAAAACCAGAAAATAAAAAGAAACTGCAAACTATCTTGACCTATCATGTTGCCGCTGGCAAATGGAATGCTGCAGATATTGCAAAGGCAATAAAAGAGGGAAAAGGAAAAGCTACTATTAAAACAGTAAGTGGCGGTACTTTGACTGCCTGGATGAAAGGAAAAGATTTATACATTAGTGACGAAAACGGCAATAAATCTAAAGTTACGATTGCGGATGTGAATCAGTCAAACGGAGTAATTCATGTTGTAGATACTGTATTGCTTCCAAAAATGTAAAATTCATAAAATAACATAACTCCCAATTTTCAGACCTGTGGTGTAATATCGCTGCAGGTCTTTTTTTGTGAATTTTTCATTTTTTAGCCGTAAGTGTACTTCCTGCAGATGCAATAACGACACAAATCACGGCCAGAATTTCGTAGAAGCTTAATTTTTCGTGCAAAAAGATAAAAGCGCAGATAGAAGCTGCGGCGGGCTCTAAACTCATCAAGATACTGAAAGTTCTCGGAGGCAATTGTCCAAGAGCTTTCATTTCTAATGTAAACGGAATCGCACTAGACAAAAGCGCCAAAGCAATTCCCATTCCTAAGAAAGTAGGAGTAAGATTCGCCAGTCCGTTTGTAAAGAAACCAAAAGGCAGTATTAAGATTCCGGCAAATAACATTCCGGTCGAGACGGCTTGACCACTGTTCATTATCTTAGAAATTTTACCTCCTAAAACAATATAAGCAGCCCAAAAGGCACCAGCTAATAAAGCAAAAACAACTCCTATGGAATCAATTTTTGTGTTGTTCCACGGCGCAATCAACAGTATTCCTATGGCCGCCAAAAGCACCCAACAGTAATCAATTAATCTTTTAGAACCAATTATGGCCACCAATAATGGACCTATAAATTCTAAGGTTACTGCAAGTCCGATCGGAATTCTTTCTATAGCATAATAAAACACCAAATTCATTGCGCCTAATGATAAACCGTAAGGAACAATGATTTTCCATTGTTGTGGTGTAATTTGTTTTAAATTCGGACGATACGCGATAAGAAGAATGACTGCAGAAACTCCAATTCTTATAGATGCTGTGGCCGCAGCGCCAAGGGCAGGAAACAAAGTTTTTGCAATTGCCGCACCACATTGAACACTTAGAATAGCCAGTAAAACTGCGGGAATCGCAGGAATATTAAAATCTTTATTTTTCATGGAGATAACTCGAAATAGCAATTGGCAACATTCATAAGAAACATTGCTACTGATTGGAAATGTAAAATCGGAAATATTATCCTAAAGCGCGTTTGGTTACATATGCTCGATAGCCAATAATAGCCATTTGCCATTTTTTTGCTTTAGAAATATCTAAACCTTGTTTTGTAAAACTAGGCAGAATCAATTTATTTATTTTGGCTAAGATTTTAAACATAGGATTTTCTTTCAAAGATATAAAAAAGACTTTGCTGTTTAACAAAGTCTTTGGTGTTTTAGCTTATTGCAAAATCATAATAAGGTTTCTATCGCCCCCTTTTTCTGCATTTATGGCATTTGACGGGGCTTCGACCCAGCCCGATTTGTTGATAACAAACTTAAAAAGATGCGTTTTGTTTTTTTCGAATTGCTTCATTGGAATTTTCAATTCAAATGTGTTTTTGTTTTTCTGCACCATCTGAAAATTTTTATCGCTTGGATTCCAATTATCAAAAGAGCCAGCAATTGATACAGATTTTACCAGATCTGGGTTCAATTTTTTATCGTGAATATACGTAAAAACTACATCATCGTTGATTAGCTTATAACCATAAATTCCGGTTTGAAGGTTGTTTGCTGCCAAAAGTTCATTGGAGAGCTTGATTACAGCTTCTCCTAAAGAATTGGCAGTATCATCGTCGCTTATATTTACGATAATCGACAAGCCAAGATTTCTTTCAGGATACAGCAACATCATATTTTGGGTACCGAAAGCACCTCCGTGTTTCCAGCAATTTTGTCCATTTTCATCAACTTCTATATAATCCCAAAAATAACCATTCCACGTAGTCGGACTGTCGAGCAGATTTCGCTGTGATTCATTTGCAATCTTATTTTTTGTATCCAATTCATATTTAATGAATTTAGCAAGATCATCTAAAGTAGATTTTAAGCCTCCAGCAGCTTTCCAGAGATTGTCCGAAATTCTTGGCATTACTACGCCTTTTTTATTATAACCATTTGCAACAACAGCATTTTCACTCAAATTTAAGCCAGTAGACTGCATATCGAGTTTTGAAAATATGTTTTCTTTCAACAGGGTTTCATAACTTTTAGCATATACATTTTCTAAGATATGAGCCGCTAGGTTTACGCTTCCGTTGCTGTATTTAAATTTAGTTCCGGGTAAAGTATCCAGTCTGATGTTTTTTAAATCTGCAAAGAATTTTGCTCTGTTGTACTCTTCATCCATTTTCTTGAAACCAATATAACTAGTGTCGTTGCGATTTTTTCTCAGTTCAGAATTATCAGGAAGATCTTTGTCGAAACCGGTTCTAAACGATACCAAATCTTTTATTGTGATTGGTGTTCCGTTGTATTCTAAATTAGGATAAGAACCTGTGATGTATTTTCGAATGTCATCGTCTAGACTAATCCTTTTTTCTGTCACAGCCTGAGCCATAAGCAAACCAGTAAACAATTTAGTGATTGATGCGACTTCAAAAATAGTAGCATTTGTTGCGATATTGTCCATTTCTTTGTCAATTTCGCCATAATGCCTGGTATAAGTTTTTCCGTTTTTCACAACTCCGATAGAAATCGAATTGGCTTTTGATTTCTGAATTAAAACCGAAGCCGTCTTATCCATAGCGGTAAATATGCTTTTTTCGGCTTCGGTCTTTTTTTGTTGTGCAGTAACGAATAATGATATAAATAAAACAAGGAGCAAAAAATTTTTTTTCATCTTGATTTGATTCAATTAAGTATAGAAGTGAGTAGAAAAAAATAAAACCAGTGTTTTTAACGCACTGGTTTTATTTTTATTTTAAAATTCTAAAAACTAAGATTTACTGTTGTATTTTCTCTCTTGTTTTCTCATCTCTTCGGCATGTTTTCTCATTTCTTTTGCGTGTTGCTTCATGATTTCTGCCTGTTTTTTCATTTCATCAGCTTGAATTCTTGCTTCTTTTTCATCAAAGTTCATATTGAAATTGTAGCTAAAAGTCTGATTCATTTCTCCTTGATATTTTTCCATCTCAGCTGCGTATTTTTCCATAGCTATTTCATATTTAGCCATTTCTTTTTCAAAGATAGCAGTACGTTTAGACATCACTTCTTCCATTTCTTTTTCAAAAGCTCTCATGTCAGGTTCAAATGACGCCATTTTCTTTTCAAATTCGGCCATATCAGTTTCAAACTTTTTCATGGCCGCCTTATCATTTGGATTTGAAGGGGCTAAAGGAGCTTTTGGCATTTTAGACATATCTACAACTGGAGCTTTTGGCATTGGTCCTTGCGGGAAAACTGGTGCTACAGGCGCGACAGGAGGCGTTATGTCAGAGTCTGAATACGTTCTTACCACGACTCTTTCTGAGTTTACCGCTGTTGGAGCATTAGGTGGCGTTGGCGGCTTAAGACCATCGATACTGATGTTTTTAGAACCATTAGTATCGGTACCGATTACTAGTGTAAAGTCCTTAATGGCTTTGTTGCTGTTCATGCTAACAATTTGTTTTTTCCCGTTTTCAGGATTTACCTGAAGTTGTATCGAAGTCAATTCTTCGTCTGCGTTTCTTTTAACATCAGAAACCTTAAGCTCTAAATTATGGTTTGCTTTTAATTTTTCTTTTAGATCCTGTAACTGTTTATCAGAAGTTTTTTTGGTAATTGTAATTAGCTCTTTTGTTTCTTTTACGGTATCTTTTTCAATAACAGTTTCGGTTCCGTTTTTGAGTTTTCTTTCCTGTGCGATGGTTTCTATTTGAAACAATAATACAAAGGCTCCAAGTGCAGGAATCACGGCGTAATATTTCCAGTAGTTCGTCTTTTTTGATTGATTTTTGTTTAACATGACAATTCGTTTTTTGATTAATGATTGATAAAAATGATTGGTGATGGCAACGCAGGTGTCGTGCGTTGTGATTTTCAACATCGTATACTGATACGCTTTTTTGTCGCTGATTTTCTTTGTAGCTTCACTGTCGGCAATAAACTCAAGATTTTGAAGAATTGCCTTTTTGTAAAGCCACATAATCGGATTGAACCAAAACAGAATACAGAAAATTCTAGAAAACAGTACATCTATAGTGTGCTTTTGGTCACTATGTACCTTTTCGTGTTCTAAGATATTCTGAAGTTCATTTGCAGTGTACAGTGATGAGTTGTACACAATATAATCGAAGTAAGAAAAAGGCGCAATGTTTTCGGTTACATCTACAAATTTAAAATCTTCCTGCTGTTTGATTTCTCTATTTTTCAAAACCGAATTTAAACTGTAAAAATCCAAAGCAAATTTGATCATAAATGCTATAAATCCAAGGCAGTAAATAGACAGGTAAACCCAGTTCCAATTGATTTCAAAACTTTCTTGCGTTGCAATCTGTTGTGGTGCTGAAACATTTCGATATTCAACAGCATCTACAGCCAAATTGGTGTTTTTTTCTGGCATAGAAACATTTTGAGTCATGACATCGGGAGCAGGAGCAGGGTCGACCCAGACTACTTTGGTGTAAACTACAAAGGGCAATATTACACTAGTCAACAAGCCGGCAAGCAAAAACCAACGGCTGCTGTTAAAGAATGTTTCTTTGCGAAGCAGTAAAACGTAAGCAAAATAAAAAGTTGCCAACAATCCGCTTGATTTTAGAATAAATATGAAAAGTGCTTCCATGGTTTGGGGTTATTTTACTTCTTTTGGATTTTCGATCATTGCTAAGATTTCACGTAATTCGTCTGCTGAGATTTTTTCTTCTTTAGCAAAAAATGAAACCATACTTTTATAAGAACTGTTAAAATAATTGTCGATTGCAGTATTCATAAAGCCTTTTCTGTAATCTTCAATACTTACAATTGGATAGTATTGGTGCGTATTTCCAAATGCATTGTGGGCAACATAACCTTTTTCTTCTAGATTGCGGACAATTGTAGAAAGCGTATTGTAATGTGGCTGTTCTTCGAGAATCTCTGCCTGAATTTCTTTTACAAAAGCTTTTTTGAGCTTCCATAAAATATGCATGATTTCTTCTTCTTTATTGGTTAGCTTCTGCATTTTGAATAATTTAAATTTGAAACGTTTATTTTTTGCTTTCAATCTCAATTACGCCATTTGAGCCTTTTTCGCCATATCTATTAACAGCTTCGGTTCCTTTGAAAACACTTATAGTTTCAACATTTTTTGAATCGATCCTTTGTAGATTAAAATCAGAAGGCATTTCTTCGCCGTCAATAATCACAAGTGGATTGCCTGATTGATTAGCGTTTTTTCCAGAATTTGAAACAGCAACTTTTGTTTTTCCCCCAACGGTAATTACTTTGGTAGTTACTTTATTATCTGAGTCTGTGGTTATAATAGTGCTAATATTTGCATTAGTATCGCTGTTAACTTTTGTACTAGTAGAAGAATTAATGTTGACATTGGTATCGGTTTTAGAATTTTGATTATTAGTTATTACAATATGAGAATTAGTAGATTTTTCAGAATCTTCGTTATCTTCCGTCTTTAGTTTTTTGCTTACCGCAACTTTCGATCCTTTTGAAGGATCTTTGTCGTCAGTTTGAATGCCTACTCTTTTAACTCCGTTCTTGTCGGTAATAACTAAAACTCCGAAATCTTCAATGACTTTGCTTGACGTCTGGATGGATTGTGTCTTTTGATTACCGTTTTTGATGTCAATTTTGATGGAAATCAAATTGTTATCGGCATTTCTTTTGATTTCAGAAGCCTCAAAATCAATATTATGAATTGATTTTAATTTTTCTTTGATTTCTTGTAATTGAGCATCGGTAGAACTCTTTTTGATTTTGTAAACATCGACTGATTTAATGTCTCCAGAAGACTCTTTAGTAGTTTGTTGTTTTTCTTTTGCGACTACTTCAATTTGAAACAATAATACAAAGGCCGCAAGTGCTGGAATTACGACATAGTACTTCCACGAATTTCTTTTCTTTGATTGATTTTTGTTTAACATGACGATTCGTTTTTTGATTAATGATTGATAAAAATGATTGGTGATGGCAACACAATTACTATGTGTTGTTATTTTTAAAAGCGTGTATTGATACGCTTTTTTATCTGTGATTTTTTTGGCCGCTTCATTGTCTGCGATAAACTCCAAATTCTGAGTAATTGCTTTTTTGTAAAGCCAAGCTATCGGATTGAACCAGAACAATATGCAGAAAGCTCTAGAAATCAATACGTCTATAGTATGATTTTGATCACTGTGAACTTTTTCATGTTCGAGAATACTTTCCAATTCTGTCGCGCTGTACATTGATGAGTTGTACACGATATATTCAAAATAGGAGAAGGGAGCGATATTTTCGTTAGTATCAATAAACTTAAAATCGGCTTGTTGCTTGATTTTTTTTCCTTTTAAAACCAAGCTAAGTCTGTAAAAATCTATAGCAAATTTGATTGCTAAAGCCAAGAAACCGATACCGTAAACAAGAATTAATAGATTTTCCCAGTTCAGGAACAAATTTTCAGTTGCAGCATTTGAGGAAGAATTAAAAATTGTCGTGTTCAAATCGGTTGCAGGCGCGGGATCAATCCATACGGTTTTAGTAAAGACGAGTAATGGAAGTGTTATCGAAATTATTAAGCCTGCCAAAAGGAACCATCTGTTGCTATTGAAGAAAGTTTCTTTTCGTAGTAAAAAAAAGTACGTACAGTAAAACAATAGCAGTAGACCGCTTGATTTGGCAATAAAGATAATAAGTGCTTCCATAATCTTCTTATTTTTCTTTTTCTGAGTTTTCGACCATTTCTAGAATTTCACGTAATTCGTCTGCAGAAATTTTTTCTTCTTTGGCAAAGAACGAAACCATACTTTTGTAGGAGCTGTTGAAGTAATTGTCTATCGCGGTTTTCATAAATCCTTTTCTGTAATCTTCAATTTTTACAACTGGAAAATACTGATGCGTGTTTCCAAACGCATTGTGGCTTACGTATCCCTTTTCTTCAAGATTGCGTACAATTGTAGATAATGTATTGTAATGAGGCTGATCCTCTTTTATTTCTGCTTGTATCTCCTTTACAAAAGCTTTTTTCAGCTTCCATAAAATCTGCATGATTTCTTCTTCTTTGTTGGTTAACTTTTGCATTGTTTCTAATTTTAATTCAAACGTACAACTATTTTTTTAGTTACGCAACTATAAAAATAGTTATTTAACTAAAAATTAAGTTTGAAATTGCGACAATGCAAAAAAAAAGTCATTCAAATTTAAAGCTAAAAATCTGAATTACAGTTGTTTATTGCGTAAAAATAATTTAGGATACTTTTTCCCGTGTTAAAGCATTATTGATCCAAATGCAGCACCCAACAGCAATCATACCGATGACCGCCATAAAAAGCCAGTTTTCCTGATAACCGAAACGGCCAATAATTTCGAACCCAAGCTTAGAACTTGTTATGTGTGCGAGACTGAAACTCATTGTATAAAGCGCCATATAACGCCCTTCGTGGCCATGAGGCGCACGGCTTAAGGCAAATGCATTAGAAAACGGAAAGGCTAGAATTTCTCCAAGAGAAATGCAAATCATACTAATCACCAGCATTCCGGCCCAAAAGTTAATTAATAGCAGAAAAAAACTAGAGGCCATTAGAAATGAACCGGCAATGATAATTCTTATTTTTTTGAAACCTTTTCTTTCCATATAACCAACCGTTGGCATTTCCAATGAAAAAATCAAAAGTCCGTTGAGTGTCATTAACAATCCCGTTTGAAATTCGCTTAGCCCGAATTTTTCATTATGATATAAAGGTAATGTTGTAAAAAGCTGAAAGAAAATCATCGCCGTAATAAAACTCACAAAAAGGAAAACCCAGAAAATTTTGTCATGAAAAACAGATTTTGCTAAAGCTCCTTCTATTTTATCCGTAAGCACTGTTTTTTTCTTTTCTTTTACCAAAAAAGCAAAAATAGAGATAGAAACAATACACGAAGTTCCGTCGACCCAAAACAATCCAGGATACCCTATCCCCATGATTATCAAACCTCCCAAAGCCGGACCTGCCGCAAATCCGAGGTTAACAGCCAAACGTACCAGAGACAAAGCACGTGTTCGGTTTTCAGGTTTTGCGTAAGCGCTCAACGACACAAACATGGCAGGTCTGAACATGTCTGCTATGGTCATTAATAAAAACATCGCCAAACAAAGCGCCCAAAATGAGGTAATGTATTGAATGAAAAACAGCGATAGCCCACTAGTGAACAAGCTGAAAATCATTATTTTATAAAATCCTATTTTATCTGATAATTTGCCACCTAACCAAGAACCCAGCATAGAGCCACAACCAAATGCAACCATGATAGAACCAACTTGATGGTAGTCGAAATGGAGATTTTCTTTTAAGTATTTTGACAAAAAAGGAAGTACCATTGTACCAGCACGATTAATAAAGGTCACTATAGCAAGTATCCAGATTTCTCTTGAAAATCCTCTAAAATTGTTGATGTAATTGGCGAAAGCGTTTTTAAGCATTTTTGAATGGTGATTTATCGCAGCTAAGTTAGAAAACTTTGGCTCGTTAAGTGGTTGTTGTTTTGTAACTTTTGAACTATTTTTGCATAAAATTTCGAAGATGAAAACTGTGAACTTATTGGTTTTATTGCTGGTTTTTAATTTTGGTTTCGGACAAAAACAATTTGACAAAAGCGAATCAGAAAAATTCCAGAAAAAAATCAATTCAGAATATGCCGATCCAAAAATTAGTCCGCTCATGGAAGAGGATTTACGGACTTTTAAAAGTTTAGATTTCTATCCGATAAATCAAAATTATTTTGTGAATGCTTCTTTCGTCAAGGCAAATAACGAAAAAGTCTTCGAAATGAAAACAACCGGAACCAGAACTCCTCAATACATTAAATACGGAACCCTTTATTTTAAGATAAATGGTGTTGACTGTAAGCTAAATGTGTATCGAAATATAGAACTTTCAAAAAAAGAAGAGTACAAAAATCATTTGTTTTTACCATTTTCAGATTTAACTTCGGGCAAAGAAAGTTATATCGGCGGCCGTTATATCGATCTCGAGATTCCGAAAGGAAAAACAATTGCGATAGATTTTAATCAGGCTTACAACCCTTATTGCGCTTATAATCACAAATATTCTTGTCCGCTTGTGCCGCTTGAAAATGATCTGAACGTAGAGATTAAGGCTGGCGTAAAAAGTTTTCATTAATGGAATATTTTAATTTTCATACTCATAAATTTAAAAACCAAACATCGGTTTTGGAACTGGTAAATCAGTATCCGAATGAGTTTGACGAATCAATTCCTTTTTATTCTATAGGAATCCATCCTTGGCATATAGTAGAAAACAACATTGTTGCGGAACTGAAAATTATTGAAGAAAAACTGCAGCGCGAGAATTGTCTGGCACTTGGGGAGTGCGGTTTAGACAAACGTATCGAAGTTCCGTTTGACCTGCAACTAAAGGTTTTTGAGCAACAACTGCTGTTGGCTGCAAAATATAAAAAGCCTGTCATCATTCATTGTGTTGCGGCTTATCAGGAAGTGAGTGAAATTAAGAAAAAGATGAAAATTTCGGTTCCGATGATAATTCATGGATTTTCAAAAAAGAATCAGATTGCGATGCAATTGGTCAAGGAAGGATTTTATCTTTCGTTTGGAAAATATTTATTGAAAAATCCAGATTTAAAGCCTGTTTTTCAGAATATGCCCAATGACAGATTTTTTCTAGAAACCGACAGCATTGAAGAAACAATTCAGCAGGTTTATAAAATTGCATCAAATTATAAAAATATAACAATTAAAGATTTACAGGACATAATTTCAAGTAACTATAAAAATGTTTTTGAACAACCTAAAACCTGAAACTTGAAACCTGAACTTGAAACTTGAGACTTGAAACGTGAAAATTGAAAAGTGAAACAAATTAAAACAAAATAAAAAAGAACATATGGCAGAATGGACGGAAAGAGCCGAGCTTTTATTTACTACGGAAGGATTACAAAAACTGCAAAACTCTAATGTATTAGTAGTTGGTTTAGGAGGCGTGGGCTCATTCGCAGCCGAATTTCTAGCAAGAGCTGGAGTTGGAAACATGACAATTGTAGACGGAGATGTGGTAGATATTACCAATATAAATAGACAATTGCCAGCGCTGCATTCAACGGTTGGAGAACCAAAAATAAAAATTGTAGGTGATCGTTTAATGGATATAAATCCGGAATTGAAATTAACAAGAGTGCAGGAATTTTTGTCTCCAGAGCGTGCTTTTGAAATTGTCTCTCCTGAGTTTGATTACGTTTTGGATTGCATCGACAGTATTACTCCTAAACTAAACTTGATTCTTGCTGCTAAACGCAAAAGAGTTAAGATTATTAGCAGCATGGGTGCTGGTGGCAAAATGCTGGCTTCTAAAGTTAAAGTTGCTGATATTTCTAAAACGATAAACTGTTATTTTTCTAAAACCATACGCAAACGCTTAAAAGAACTTAAGATAAACAAATTAAAGGTGGTTTTTTCTTCTGAAATTCAGGATGAAAAAAGTTTGAAATTGACAGACGGAAAAAACTTCAAAAAATCTTTTTACGGAACCAACAGTTATATGCCAGGACTTTTCGGTCTTCACGCCGCTGAGACGGTTATCCGTTATTTGATTAAAAAAGAAGAATAAAAAACTTAGAATCCCAGCCCCTTAGAACCTTAGCAACTTTAAAAAAGAAATGATTAAAACAGTAATTTTTGATATGGACGGCGTAATTGTAGATACAGAGCCTGTTCATCGTTATGCCTATTATCTGCAGTTTTCAGAATTGAATATAGAAGTGTCTGAAGAAATGTACACATCTTTTACAGGATTTTCTACAAAAAATACGTTTCAGACCTTAAAAAGTCATTTCCCATCTATAGAACAAGAAGTTGAAGATTTAATTCAGCGCAAGCGGAACATTTTTAATGATGCTTTTGATACTAAAGAAGACTTATATCTTTTAGAAGGTGTTGAAAATTTGATTAAGGACTTATATCAAAGTGGAATACAGCTGATTTTAGCTTCGTCTGCTTCAAAAGTGACAATTGAGCGTGTATTTACTAGATTCGATTTGCATCAGTATTTTTCTCATATTGTAAGTGGCGAAGATTTTCCGCAGTCAAAGCCAAATCCGGCTATTTTTAATCATGCGGCCTCATTAGCAATTGCTCCAAAAGAAAATTGCATTATTATAGAAGACAGTACAAACGGAATAAAAGCAGCAAAAGCGGCCAAAATTTACTGTGTTGGCTATAGAAGCGCAAATTCTAATATGCAGGACTTGTCGCAAGCTGATTTGGTAATTAACCATTTTAATGAGCTAAACGCTGAAAAAATATCACAGTTGAAGTCCTGAATTATATAAAATTTAACAGTTCATAGCTAATTGAATTTGTAAATTTGAAAAAACAAATAAACGTACAAGAATGAAAAAACTACTTATTGCTATGGCTCTCATCTTAGCGCCGTTAGCATCAGAAGCACAAGTGAAAACGCCGCAAGCCAGTCCTAAAGGATATATCAAACAAACTGTTGGTTTAACAGATGTAGAAGTGACCTATTCTAGACCAGGAGCAAGAGGAAGAGCTGTTTTTGGTAATTTGGTGCCATTCGGGAAATTATGGAGAACAGGAGCTAATGAGAATACGATAGTTAATTTTAGCGATGATGTTGTAATTGACGGGAAAACATTAAAAAAAGGTAAATATGCCCTTTACACAGTTCCGAGAATCGAAAGTTGGGATGTAATTTTCTACCTTTCTACAGACAACTGGGGACTTCCTGAAAGCTGGAACGAAAACTATGTTGTCCTTAAGACTACTGTTAAAGAAGATGCATTACCAACCCCAGTAGAAACATTCACAATCGGAATCAACGGATTGGATCCAAACTACGGTTACTTGGAAATGGCTTGGGAGAACTCTCATGTAGCTCTTAAATTTGAAGTGCCGACCGCTAAAACTGCAACAGCAAGTATCGAAAAAACATTAGCAGGACCAAGCTGGAACGATTACTTTGCTGCTTCGCAATATTTGTTTTCATCAAATGGGAATATCGAAACAGCCAAAACTTATGTTGACAAAGCTTTGGACATGAGCACAGAAAAGCCTTATTATGTACTAAGATTGAAATCTCAGATTCAGGCAAAACAAGGTGATAAAAAAGGAGCTGTAGAAACCGCAAAAGCATCTCTAGCAGCAGCAGAAGCAGCAAATAATGCCGATTACGTAAAATTGAATAAAGACAGTATCGCTGAATGGAGCAGATAGTGTTTTAAAGCTCCAAAATATAAATTCTAAATTCCAAAACTTTCGGGTTTTGGAATTTTTTTATGCTTTTATTTAACCACAAAGACTCAAGAATTAATAACGCAAAGTTCGCAAAACTATAGGCGATTAACTTTGCGGACCTTGCGTATTCCTTTGTGTTTGCGATTAATAATTTGGAAATTCAATTGAGACTTGGTGGTTCTGGAATTTTTACAGTTTTTTTGATTTTCTTTATAAGAAGATAAAACGTTATGCCGCCTAAAATAATAAGCAAAGCTATTTGAAATTGCCCTATTACATTGTTCTTACTATACATTGCATTTGCGACGGCCAGTTTTGCTTTTCCTTCTTCAATCTGAATTTGTGATAAAGATTCTAATGTTTTTAAAGCTTGGGCACTTGAAGCAGCAATTTTATTCCAGTTTTTATTTGCAACTTGTTTATTGATTTCTTTGCATGAAAGTAAAAAAGCATCAAAATATTGTTTTTCTTTATTGGTAAGAACAGTTTTGGCGTACAAATTATCTATATCGTGTATGATATCCAGAGTATGGATAATCTCATCTTTTTTGATATTGTCACTCAAATCTAGTTTTTCGGCTTCAGCCTTAATAAAATGAAGCTGTTTTGAATACTGAAAAATATAATGCGCCACAACCAACCTGTCCTTGTAGATTGCATTGATATTATCGTTGACATTTTTAGAATTTTGAAGTGTATTAAAATTTCCAAGTAGAATTACCAACATTACGATAAGCAATACAAAAGCAGCTTTGGTTTTATTGCTGTATTTTTTATGATCTTTCATAATGCATTATTTGAGATGACTTTCTCAAAGATAGCGATTTTAAACATCAGATTTTAAAAAGAAACTTGCCCAAGTTCAACAATGCCGTTATGCAGTTAAAATCAAAAATTGGCTTTGAAATGATTTTAAATAATGATTTTTAGAAGCTTATACCTGCTGTCCGCTATATCTTTTGTGTCGAACTCCGCCACAAAAGGATGTCGCTTCCATCAGGGCTAGGGCAGTAGGATTATTGGCCAACAGGTTGATTTACTAACAGATTTGTCTGTTTATTTACTATGGCAGCAGCTTCAATCAGAAAAGGAGGATTTGTGCATTCTCCATAATCTATGTAAACAATATGGTTGTCATCTTCTAAGTTCTCATTCTTTTTTTTCGCGTTCAAATAACTGTCTAGTCCCATAATTAAATATACAGGAGTTCCAGCGTTATAGAGTTGTGTAGCAATACCTATTAATCTTTGTTCTGCAATACGTTTTATGTCTTCTTCTTTACAGGAAAATAAAAACATGCACTCTAGCAAAGAGCAAAACTTCATATTTTTAAGAGAAGCATATTTCTCGAATATCTCAGAACCTTGATTCAGGTTTTCAAAGCATTTTGTGTAAAGTTGGTCCGAAAGTGGCATGCCTTCAACAGTTTGATTGTGATCTGTGTTTTGGCTATTGATGCAAAAACAGTTGAATAAAAAGAGAAGACCTACTAATTTCAGAATCATTATTCCAAAATTATTTCATTGTCATCCGATCTTCCTCTAAAGAATAAAATCTGCATCAACAGAGCCAGAACAATGGTCAAAATAGCTCCAATAAAGTTAAGCCATAAATAACCCAGTTTTTCTTGACTGTAGATCATAAAATAATAAATTACAAAAATCGTCAGCTGGCTGATTATAGCACTGTAAAACATTGGTTTTGCCTGAACTTTCTTTAAATAGAATCCGACTAGGAATATCCCCAGAACCGTTCCGTAAAATATGGAACCGATAATATTTACTAGCTGAATCAAATTTTCAAACAATGTTCCAACACAAGCAAAAAGTATGGCAACAATTCCCCAGAAAAGCGTAAAGAATTTAGTAGCATTCAAATAATGTTTTTCTGATTTTTCGGTTTTCAGGTTTCGTTTGTAGATATCGATAGCTGTTGTAGAAGCCAAAGCATTTAGACCAGACGCTGTCGAGGACATTGCTGCCGAAAGAATAACGGCCAAGAGCAATCCAATTAGCCCTTTTGGGAGATAGTGCAAGATAAAATGAAAAAACACATAATCTTTGTCATTGGTTTCGCTGTTGCTGTCGGCTTTAGAAATAATGTCTTTGGCTTTGTCGCGTAGGTCTTTTTCTTTGTTTGAAAGCGCAACCAGTTCTTTTCTTAGAATCGGATTATCGTAATCTTGATTCAACTGGTCGATGTACAATAAATTGATGACTTTTTTATCTTCAGAAAGTTTAACGAGTTTTTTTTCTAAAACAGCATATTCTTCTTTGTAAGCCGATTTCTCAATCACTATCTTGTTGTTCGGATTAAAATTCAGCGGTACGGGATTAAACTGAAAAAAGACAAAAACCATAACTCCGGTAAGCAGTATAAAAAATTGCATCGGAACTTTTAAAAGACCGTTCATAATTAATCCCATCTGACTTTCCTTGACAGATTTTCCAGATAAGTAACGACCAACTTGAGACTGATCGGTACCAAAATAGGCGAGGGCCAAAAAGAATCCTCCCGTAATTCCGCTCCAAAAAGTATATTTTTCTTCAGGATCAAAAGAGAAATCTACGATATTCATTTTGTCGTTTGCTCCTGCAATATGCAGTGCGCTTGTAAATGTCATATCGTTTGGAAGATAATGCAGAATCAAGAAAAACGTAATAAACATTCCAGACATGATTACGAACATCTGTTGTTTCTGTGTTACGTTAACAGCTTTTGTTCCGCCAGAAAAAGTATAAATGATTACTAAAAGTCCGATGATGATATTCATTATCGTTAGATTCCATCCTAAAAGCGCAGACAGAATAATGGCAGGAGCATAAATGGTTAGTCCAGTACCTAATCCTCTCTGCACCAAGAATAAAATAGCTGCGAGTGATCGTGTTTTGATATCAAAACGTTTTTCTAAAAACTCGTACGCCGTAAAAACTTTGCTCTTATGATATAGCGGAATAAAAGTAAGGCAGATAACAATCATGGCGATTGGCAGACCAAAGTAAAACTGCACAAAACCCATTCCGTCATGATATGCTTGTCCTGGTGTCGACAAGAATGTTATGGCACTGGCTTGAGTAGCCATAACAGAAAGGCCTACGGTGTACCAAGGAGTTTCGTTGTTTCCTAGAATAAAATCTTCGACATTTTTGCTGCCCTTGGTTTTCCATGAACCGTATCCAACAATAAATAAAAGCGTAACAATGAGTACGATCCAGTCAAATAGCTGCATAACTTATGAGTATAATTGCATGATTAAGAAAAAAATCACAATATAGATGGCATTGGCAACCAGCACATACGTGTAGCTCTTTTTCCATTTTTTTTGTTTTTTTGTTTCCATTGTTATTGTTTTATATCTTGTTTCGGCGCTTCTACAGGCTGCTTTAGCGAAATTATATTAGACAGCAATCGGTAAGCTCCTGCGACACCTTCTGGCAATTCTCTGAAAAAGCTCAAACCAGTGTAAATATAATATCCTTTTCCGTATGGAGCCACAAGTAGTGCGCCTTTCTTAGCAGATTCTCCTTTATCATGAGATGAAATAATAGGAGTAAAGGCATCATCATATTCATTTGGATAATATAATCCTTGTTCTTGCTTCCAGCCTTCAAAATCTTTAGACGAAATTTTGTTCGGTGTATTTAAAACAGGATGATTGGGTGCTAAGAAGGTAACTTTTGCATTCTCTTCTGTCACACGGTCGTTTGAAATCTTGAGCGGATATGGCGCAATCTGGTTGGTAACTGTTCTGCCAAACGTATTGTACTGCACAATCATATTTTTGCCGCTTTTGACAAAATTAAAAAGAATGTTCTGTTTGTTTGCCAAAGCATTTACGGTATTGTAAGCTCGAACTCCCGTCATTACAACATTAAAAGATTCCAATCTTTCAGGAGTAATTTCTTCTGGTTTTAGGATGGTAACTTTATACCCCATTTGCGCAAGGCTTTCAGGAACTTCATCGCCAGCGCCCATAATATAAGCGATAGCGTCCCCACTGGTTTTTAGATCAATTCGAATGGCTTTCGATTCTGCCGGCTTCAAAACCATCTGCTTGGTTATGTGGTCAAAATCAATAAAAGTCACTTCCTTGTCAAAACGTTTGTTGTTAACGGTGACAATACTTCTTAGAATGCTTTCTTCTGGATTTACAGGTGGCGTAACTTCAAAATAAAAAGTCTGTTCGCTTCCTTTTTTGTCTAACGCAAACGGAATTTCTTTTGGAGAAACCATCCAGTTTTTCGGCAGTTCAAGCTTTAAATTGCCATTTACGTTATCTTTTCCAGCTCGAACTTTGACCGGAACCATTTTGCTTTTCGTATCTCTAAAAATCAGTACTTTTTCTACGATAGAAGTAGTAACATCGGGAACAATATCCAGAAAATTATACATTTCGCCTTTTACACCGTCATTATATTTGTAAACGACTGTACGTTCAAAAGGAAATTCAATATCATTAATTTTAATAGTAAAAACGACTTTCACCTGACGGATAATGTCTGGAATACCAATAATTTCTTGATTGGAGACGGTGTACATTCCGACAGTCGCTTTTTCTTTTAGCCAATAAGGTTGTGTATATTGTAAATTTTCAGGAAGTTTTACTTCAATACTGATTTTCTGATCGTTGTTGTTTTTTAAAACCGCATTTTGCGGAAAAGTTTTTTGATCAGGAAGTGTAGTAACGCTTACAAGCTGCATGTCAAGGTTACATCTGTTAATAGCTTCCAAGCTTAATTTTAAAGCACTTCCTGGTGTTGCTTCCTGCTCATTGCTAACAGCTTCTAAATAAAGACCCGAGCAAGATGCGATAATATTTTTTACAGCTTCAGATTTGATTTTTTTCCAATGATCGTCATCCAAAGATTCAATCATTGCATAAACTTTTATTAAATCTGGAATGCTGGCAGAGGGTTTGCTGAAATCGTATTTTTCTATAACTTTAGAAATAAGATCTCCGATTGGCTTCCCGTTTTTTACACGATTCCACGAAGTATCGATTCCGTCAAATAAATTGTCGCGATCTTTTGGGGTATCTCCATTTATCAGTTCAAGATATTCACTTTCTAAACCACGAACCCCAGTGCTGCCAAAGCCTTGAGACTGATGACGGCTTCGGCTTAAGGCCGCAATTTCCTGATTTGATTTTCCGATACCGGTATAATAAACCCCTGTTTCTAGTTTTGTAAATTTTGATTTGTTTGCGGCATCAAATTTTTCTTGACTGCCGTAAAACCACCATGAAGGATTAAAAAACTGACGTTTTACTTGCCATGGCGCTACAAATTTTAATTGTTCAGGATATATTTTTGAATCGTTGGTAAGCGTAAAACTTTCAACACTCAACATAGCCGAGGAAGTATGATGTCCATGCGTGGTGCCTGGCGAACGGTGGTCAAAACGATTTATAATTACATCAGGTTGAAATTTTCTAATTGTCCAAACTACATCTGCCAAAACTTTATCTTTGTCCCATATTTCCAAAGTCTCATCTGGATTCTTAGAAAAACCAAAATCATTTGCACGAGAAAAAAACTGTTCACCTCCGTCTATTTTTCTCGCTTCAATCAATTCTTGGGTTCTTATAACGCCTAATAATTCACGCAATTGAGGTCCGATTAAATTTTGCCCTCCATCGCCTCGGGTCAACGATAAATATCCCGTTCTTGCATTCATTTCGTTAGCAAAATAAGAAATAAGACGTGTATTTTCATCATCAGGGTGAGCCGCAACATACAACACCGAACCTAAGAAATTAAGCTTTTTAATTTGATTGTAAATTTCTACAGAATTTGGTTTTTGTGGCTGCTGTGCAAATAAGGCTGAAATAGTCGCGAAGAATAAAAGAAGAATTTTGACCTGAATTTTTCTCATAGGGTTAAGTAGTATTTTTGAAAGAGCTTCAAAAATAGTAATTATATCTTTGAACAGTATTTAAATGAAATGTTAATGTTTGTTTAATGGGTAGTAATAATAAAAAAACTGCCCGCTTTAGGCGGACAGTTTCTTAGATCAACAAAAGATCTGTGGTATTTTGTGGTATTCTTAGGATGACAGAAATTATTTCAATTTGTTTTCTGTGTCTTTATAGGTTCCAGTAATGGCAACATTACTTCCTTTTGTTACTTTTCCGTAAATGGTAATAGACGAATTATTTCCGATGAAATTGATTTTTGCACCGCTGTTTAGTAGTAAATCGCCCCAGATTACAACAGAACCTTCAATTTGTAAAGTTGCATTACTGTTGATAGTAAGTACCGTAGCATTTGATTGCATGTATTTACCTTGAGACAAACTTCCCGTCATATTAAAGGTACCGCCACTGTTCAAGGTTAAATTGCTAAGAACAGCTATAGAACCGCAGTGAGTTAAAACAGCGCCAGAATTTATTATTGCTGAGTTGATAGCTGTTGCTCCTTGGTATGATTTTACTTCGTTTGAATTTAAGATCAGATTAGCTCCCTGATTGTATAATGCGTAAGAGGTGCAATTGGCAAAAGTAGCGTTTGGTTTTTCCATTTTAATGATTTTCAAACCACCCGTTCCGCTTGCAACATAAATGTAGTTACCGCTAGATTTTACGTAATTTGTAGAACCAGCAATTCCTAATGCTCCTAATAAGCTGTATTGTGAACCAGATTGGTAAACATTTAGCCCCAAAGCGCCGTTTGCTACGAATGCATAACCATCGTTTACAGAAACTGCATTGGTAACATTATCTTCTCCTGCTGTTGCAATACCAATAGTTTGTAGTTTTGAACCGCTATTTACGTCATAAACTCCTAGACCTTTAGCGCCTTCAGAAATTAAAATTTTGCTTCCATCAAAATCCATCGTTCTTTTGGCACCGCTCACGTCTGTAGAGGTTGTAAAACTTTTTTGCAAAGCAAGCGTAGACGGATTGTAAATATTTACGCCTTTTGTACCGCTCAACGTCACAACTTTATCGCTGCTTAAGGCAATAGAACGCAAATCGGCTACAGTAGCTTTTGATTCGATTGCTTTAGACGAGCTGTTTATCTTAAAAAGACTTCCTTGGTCTCCAGTTACTGCAAAATAGGAAGAAGAATTAGCGGCAACATCTGTCGTAACCCTGCTTTCTAAAGCATTAACAGTATATTTATCAGTAAGCAAACCAGAACTCAATTGCATATTAATTACAATGGCAGGATTTTTTATAGAGGCATCTTTATCGATATCTTTTGCAGCTCCAATAATCAAGTTTCCGTTAGAGTAGGTAAGAGATGTAATGTCTGTATTGGCAATTAACGCAGAGGTAACCAATTTCGGTTTGTACGGATCAAAGACATCGATTACGTCGATTGCTCCAGAATATACATCGCCTCTCATAATATAAGAAACATACGCATAGTTTCCGTTTACTGCAACATGACTGGCTTGTAATGTTTTTCCGTTACCGTCAACTGGCGGTTTTACTTCTGCAATCTGTACAAGCGGAAAAGATGTCGAAACCGTTTCGGCTGCAAATTTTCCTGTTGCAGTATTGTTTTCTAATGAAATTACCCCAGCATTCGTTAAATCAAGTCTTTGATTTAACGTGTTTTGATCCGAAGTAATGGTAATGTTATTTATTGACTGATTGTCATTGGAATCGTTGTTGTCATCACAGCTAATTAAAAGAGAGACAGTAAAAAACGATAGTAAATAAGCATACTTTTTCATACTTGCGTAATAAGATTTTTAAAATTCGCTGCAAATGTAAGTCATATTTATATTAAAATAAGACATTTTTTCAAGGAAACTTATTGCCTAACAGTGATTTATTTGAAAAAATCATTGTTTTAACAATTGTTCGCAGAAAAAAATGTTAAAAACAAAAAGAGCATCCTAATAAAGATGCTCTTTTGTGTTGAAAATTAGCTATTTAGTAATTGCTATCTTCTGCCTCCAGGTCCACGATGATCATCTCTGTCGTGTCTATCATGCTTATCGTGTTTATGATGGTGTTTTTTATCATAATGCTTGTAATCTCTTCTGTCACGGCGTTCGCTGTATCCATAAACAGGTCTTGCTTTATATGGTCTTTGAGGTGCTCCATGATATCCTCTATAATATTTTACTTTATGACGGTCAAAATAAGTGTAAGGAGTTCTACCGTGATAATCTGTCAAGACCACTTTATAACCGCTGTATAAATCATAATTTCTATATTGTCTTGGCAAGTAAGTAGTTCTAACCCATTTTCCTCTTCCGAAGTAGATAAACTGAGCAGCCCTTACATCATAATAGGCTTCTATATCCGGAAGGTAGTAGTATTCCATTTCTGTATATCCTGCTGGTCCCCATGCAGGAGGAGTTCCGATATTAACATTAACTGATACCTGAGCTTGCGTGGCGTTTGCAATCATTAGAAATAATCCGGCGATTGCTAATTTTATCGTTTTCATCTTTTTTGTTTTTTAATGTTATTCTTGTATAGGGATATTCATATACTGTGCCAAAAATATAAAAAAGATGTAATTCGTCGATTAAAAACTCGTTGTGCCGATTTAAAGAAGGGCCGTACAATAAGGTAAGTAGCTGATTTAAAGTAGATTTTTAGACTATTTATTTTTGTTTTTTTTTATCTGTAATTTACAACTCTAGGCTTATTTAGTTCAAAATTCTGAAGTCTATAATCGGTCGTTTCAAAAGTATTGGTCTTAAATACATTGTCTCCCTGTAACGGAATGCTAGGATAATAAGAGAGTGAAAGCTGGAAGGAACTGAATACCAGATAGTCATTATTAACTACTAACCCCAAAGTTACTTTTGAATACAATTTACTATTAGTCATTGCATTTGACGGACTTCCCATAACTGCAGCGGTGTAATTAAAAAATGGATTTAAACGAAAACCCCATAAAGCATGCGGAGAATACGTTTGTGTTTGAAGCGAAAGAAGCACTTTGCTCGTTCCGTATAATGCAGCGTTGAAGCCGGCTAGTCCGTTTTGTTCATTAATATTAAGTTCATCACCAATTATTTCTTGGCGATTAACACCCAAGACAAACTTAGGATTGACGAATTGCCTGATTTTCCAATTTCCGATATTGAATAGCTTGGTGAAATAATTAGCCTCTAATAGAAAAGCGGTCTGATAAGTTTTGGATTGGTGAATGAAAGTTCCAGCTTCAAAATTCATACTCAAAAAGCCCAACCTATAATAATTTCCAAAAGAAAATTGCGCGCCGAGATAAGGCCTCCAAAAAGTATTTTTGTATTGATAACCCAGCGTTATACCATATATTCGGCCAATCGGAACGTCTTCTGTCTGACCATTTCTGAAAATATAGCGGTCCTTTATAAATCGACGTGTATTTAGTCCGATACCGCTTAATATTAATTTTTCATCCGAATAGAAATCGGTCGGGTCGTAAGTGTCTGAAGGAGATTCGCTATAATCTAGATTCAGGAAACGTCCTGTTACAATAAGATTGGTTATAGCTTTATGCGAATCTTCAAAAACTTTAAACGCCCGTCCAACCCATACATCTTGGGAAGTGTATTTGAATGGCTGAAAAGCAAAAGTCGAATCGGGAGCCTGAAGCGTATCTTTCCTAAAATTCTCATCCAAATAAAGACCCCCTCCCCATTTGGTCAAAGGAGAGTAAAAGTCGCGTTCAATGTCTATGCTTTTTATGTAATTGTTATCAAGGTCAATTCTATAATGCAATATGGCACCTATATATGTATTTTTGATATTGGGTACAGTGTAAGTAACATCGTTGCCGTTTCTTCCGTCGCTGAATCGATTTGAAAATCGATATTCAAGCTGTTGCCCGCTTCCAAAAAAATCTTTTTCCTTAAATCCGAGCATAACCTGATTGCTGGAAATAGAAAACCTCGGAATCGTACTCCATGAGTCCAAAACTCTAATCGTCACATCTACAGAATCTGAAGCCGGACTGGCAAGTTTATAAGAAGTTCGTACAGCGGTAACATAACGTTGCGAACGAATCAAACGCTCCGATTCTTGTACTTTATAGCTATCAAAAGGCTGGTTTCTTTTAAAAAGCAATAAATTGTAGATGGCAATCTTTTTTGTTTTCAAATGCAGCCGGTTTCCCATTCTTTCTCCCCAATTTTTGGGTTTTTGCGTGGTGTCTGATAGAGAATGGCCAAAAGGATCAAGGGTAATTACATTTATATTTCTAATTATTTTTCCGTCATAACGAGCAGAATCTTTTATGATTAACGGCTCTTCTTTTTTCTTCGGCTTTTTAGATCTGAAAAAAAGTTTATGAAGCGTCTGTGTAAATTTATTTTTCTTAGAATAATCTTTAATCTTATTATAAATTTCAGCACTATCCTTTTTGGTTTTTGGCTCTTTTGGCTCTTTAACTTGTGCAAAAACTCCCTGTAGGCAAAAGCTCAACAATAGCAAAACGAATATTTTTTTGTTTACAGGCATGGATAGTTTTCTTGAACAAATAATAGATTGTTGTGAATAGTGATAAAAACGCTATTAAATTAAATTTAGTCTTTAAGCTGTGCTTTTGCACGTCTGATTCTCCACGTAAATTTCCGCGGAACATGATTTCCCATAAGATAACCCCAGGGTTCGAGCGATTCAATTCTTTCAAAAATAATCTTGAGTATTGCCAAAAGCGGAATTGCCAAAAACATTCCCGAAATACCTGCAGCGGCGCCTCCGACTATAATTCCGATAATCGACACAAAAGCATTGATTTCTACTTTTGAATTGATTATTAAAGGTACGAGTAAATTGTTATCTATTAGCTGTACAATTACATTAACTATTAATATGCTGAGTATAATGGATGTTTCTCCAGTTCCTGATAATGAAGCAAACAGTGTAATAATTCCTGCAATAGCAATTCCGATATACGGAATAAGATTGAGGATTCCGGTTATAAGTCCGAGCAGAATGAAATATTTAACGCCAACAATATATAGCCCCAGACCTGTAAGTATAGAAACAATTATCATTTCCAAAATCAGGCTTACGATATAATTGTTTATAGAAACTTTTATTTGAGATAATATTTCTTTAAGCCTGCCATGATCTTCTTTGTGAATCAGTTTAGCAAGAAAAAGAATAAAATGATCTTTATAAATCAGAAATAAAAAGGTATAAATTGGGATAATAGTAAAATCTAGCAGCAGGTCTGATATTGAAACAATCGCCGTTCCTATAGAGGCATTGCTGTTCTTAACAGAATCTCTGGTCACGGTATCCAGGTATTTTTTCTGTTCGCCAATGCTTACATGAAAGTTTTCCTTTATAAACTTATGAATTTCGACAATAAAAGCATTTATGTTCTTTTTTATAGTATCAAAATCATTGGCAATATCCTTGACCTGATAGGAGATGAAAACTAAAATTCCGACCACAAACGCTGCAAAAAGCAAAACACAGCAACCTGCCGCTATATGACGCGGAATTCGGAGTTTTCCGTTTAAAAGCGTAAAGATGGGAAGCAGCAAAACGGCAAATAAAAATGCCATTAGCACTGGTGTAATAATATCTTTGCCGGTGCAGAAAATAAATCCGAAAGAAATTAAACTTACAAGAATAAAGCAAAGTTTTGCGTAAAAAGGCAATTGTATTGTTCGAATCATTGTACTGAAGATTTGTCTAAATTATAAAACAAATATTACACTTTATTTATGCAATTCTGTTTTAGCTTTTCTTCAGTACTTTATAAAATTCCCATTAAGTCCTTAATCGAAAAATTCTTTGTCTTCGTAATGGGTCGGAACTATTGAAATTCCTTTTTGAAGCAGAAGGTTGTTCGGAAAAATAATTCTTTCTCCTTCTTTCGTTCTTAAACTAACATGAAAGGTATTGATGTCTTCGATTTCGGCTTCTATCGGGAAATCCTTATCGTGAATTTTAATAGTGTCTCCAATTCTAAACGGAAACGAAAAAAACAAAATCATTCCCGAAGTTACATTGCTTAAAATAGACCATTGCGCAAACATAGCAACTCCGATTACGGTAGCAATAGACGAAATGGTTATAAAAATATCCTGAGTTTCAACTCCCCAGATTACAATCAAAGAAGTCGTAACCAAAATATTCATCAAAATATTTATATACTTGATTATAAGATTGGTACGATGCTCAAATAATTGACTTGAAGCAGCAAAACGTCTTATCAGTTTTGCAACAACCATTCGCAGTACAACTAAAATTGCAATAAGGATGATGGAGGCTAATATTTCTCGGCTATACTCTTTAATAGAAAACATAATAATTTAAATTTATACTAAAGTACTCAAATAATTGTAAACTTTAGCTGTCGGAAGCCCCATAACATTGGTATAAGAGCCTTCAACTTTTGCAACAGCCATAAAACCGAACCATTCTTGTATCCCATAAGCTCCAGCTTTATCATAAGGTTGGTATTTTTCTACATAATACAAAATGGCTTCATCAGAAAGCTCGTTAAAAGTAACTTTAGTAACATCATTGATAAGGGTAGAAGAGGAGCAAGTTTTAAAACAAACAGACGTAAATACTTCATGAGTAGTATTTGACATTGACTTAATCATTTTAAAAGCTTCTTCTTGGTTTTTAGGTTTTCCAAGGGCTTTGTCTTGGTGCCAGACAATGGTGTCGCTCGTTACCAAGATTTCATTTTCTGCCAGTTCGCCTTCAAATGCATTTGCTTTAAGCTGGGCTAGATAATCCGTAATTTCTGCCGCTTTTAATTCGGGCGGATAAACTTCTTCGATTTCTTTTAATCGAATTTCGAAATCAAGATCTAAATCCTTAAAAAACTGTTGTCTTCTAGGCGAACCTGAAGCCAATATGATGCTGCATTTTTTTAATTTTTCTCTAAGCATTTATTCTGTGATTTAAAGCGATTACTAGGATAGACAAAATTCCGAAAAACAAAATAAGCTTGAGGACAATACTCAAATGATGAAAATCTTTTTGCGATTTTGCGGTGAAGATTTTTACAATGAAATAGAGCAATGGCGCCAGGATCAGTGCAAAAGCGTAAATTGTAACGACAAAAAGTTTATTTTGAAAGAAATAAGTATGAATGTACAGCACTAATAAAACAAAGGAAACCACAGCAAATCCTAAAGCAATTTTTGCAGCCCTGCTGATACCGATTGCAATTGGCAAAGTGTTCATTCCTTGATTATAATCTCCATTTACATCTTCTATATCTTTTATGATTTCACGAATAAAATTAATCATAAAAGCGAACAGCGCATAATCAGTAAGAATTGAAAAATAACTCGCCATCTGCGCCTGATTCTCTGCCATTGTTGCAGGAAAAAGGTCAAAAACACCGATAATCAAAACACTGATAGCAAGCAAAGCAGCAACGACAAAATTTCCTAAAATCATAATTTGCTTCAATGTGGTTGAATAAAAATAAAGAAGTGAGGCAATTAATATAAAAAGTGAAGCAAAACTTGGTCTCATTATGATATTGGCCAAAACGAAACCAACAGCAACGCCAGTTACATTGAGCCCGATATAAATGTTGTAAGCCGCAGTTTCAGATATTCCTTTTCCTACTACAACATCATTTGGTTTGTTTATAGAATCGCTAGCAACATCGTAAATGTTGTTAATGACGTAACCAGCAGCTGCAATTAAGACTGTGCTTAGTACCAAAAGCGCGTATTGCCAATCTGCCAATGCAAGCGGGATATTTTGTTGTTTTAGAAAGGCATATCGAAAGAGAAGCTGCATAAAAGCAAGCATTAATAGGTTTTTGTAACGGATGAGTTTGAGGAATTTCATTTTTTTAAGGTGCTAGGGGAAGATTGTTTTTTATCAGTTGGATTAAGGGTAGCGCTTAATCGTATTTGGCATCAAAATATTCCATCCATTTACCTTGCACTTTCATTACTTGTTCTATAACATCTCTAACGGCGCCTCGTCCGCCTTTTACGTGCGATATATAACGACAGATATTTTTGATTTCTGGACTTGCATCTTGAGGACAAGTAGGAAGTCCGACTAATTTCATTACGTGAAAGTCGGGAATATCGTCGCCCATGTACAATACATTTTCGGGGCTAATTTTATAAAGATCGGCATATTCCTTAAAAGCTTTCACTTTGTCAGGAGTTCCGAGATGAATGTCTTTCATACCCAGATTGCTAAGACGGATTCGTACGCCTTCGTTGCTGCCACCAGAAATAACACAAACATTATAGCCGCTATCTACGGCAGCTTTTATCGCATATCCGTCGCGTATGTTCATTGTGCGAAGCATTTCTCCTTCGCTGGTTACAAAAACTGAGCTGTCTGTAAGTACGCCGTCTACATCAAAAATAAAGGTATTGATGTCATTCATTATTTCTTTATAACTTTTTGCCATTATGCTGTATAGATTGTGTTAGGATTTTATAGATATTTTTTTGATTTTCATTTTGTATAAAGGCCAAATGCGCATCGATTGTGTTAGAATCAAAACGTTTTGCTGGGCCTGTTTGTGCTTCTGCCGGACTGAGCGTTTTTATTTTATCTGAAGTTTCGAGAATTAAAGGCTTTAAAATCTCAAACGGTATCTGATTTTCTTCGCAGATTTCCTGACCAATCTGGTAAAGATGATTAGTGAAATTATTGACAAAAACGGCTGCAACATGAAGCGCTTTTCGCTGTTCTGAATTGATAGGATAAACAACTGTCGAGACGCTTTTTGCGACGGTTTCTAAGAGTTTGTAATCGGCAGTGTTTTCTGCTTCCAAGCAGAACGGAATAATCGTAAAATCGACTTCTTTGCTTTTTGAAAATGTCTGCAGCGGATAAAAAACGCCACGCCTGTTTTTATTGTCTAAAATTTCTATTGAAGAAGTCCCAGAAGTGTGTGCAACAAGCTGATTGTTGAATGGCAATAACGACGAAACTTCGCTTATGGCATTGTCTGAAACTGATATAATGTGCAGATCAGCAGTTTGAAGCTCATTTAAGTCTGTGATGATTTTTTCTGCATCAATTAAGTGCAGTAAAGCCTCTTTTTTTCTCGAGAAAACTTGTTTTATTTCAACAAATTTACTTGCTGTAAAGGTTTTAATTAAATGCTGGGCAACGTTGCCGGAGCCTATTATAGTTATCTGAATCATGTTCGCAAAATTAATATTATTTTCATAAAGAATCTTTGGCAGATCAAATGTTTTGCCAAAGATTAAAGTACTTGTAAATGCACTAATCCTAATTTCAAAATTTGCTAAAAAAATATCAATATTTTAAGTATGAAGTTTGCTTTAGTAGGAGGATAATAAATACTTGATGATTTTGTAAACTTAAACTTTCAATATTGCGGATTTATTTAAAATTGGTTGACATTTTTTAGTTTTTATTAACAAAACTCAAATATTGGAACTCAACATTTTTAAGTACTTTTGTGCCACTTTTATACAATGTAATTCCTAAGAAATGGATAAAAAAATATTCTCTTTTTTGTTTTCTACAAGATTAATGGCCGTTCTTTTTTTAACATTCGCTTTAGCAATGGGTATCGGAACTTTTATCGAAAGTAAATACAACACCGATACGGCCAGAATCCTAATTTACAATACTTGGTGGTTTGAAGCAATTATGGCCATTTTTATGATTAACTTTTTTGGAAACATCAAACGATATCAATTATTAAAAAAAGAAAAATGGGCAACACTTTTACTGCATATTGCCTTTGTTTTTATCCTTTTGGGAGCTTTTATTACACGTTATATCAGTTATGAAGGAATGATGCCGATTCGAGAAGGAGCGGCAGAAAACCAAGTGTATTCAGACAAGACTTTTTTGACCATTTTTGTAGACGGCGAATATAAAGGCGAAATGAAGCGCAGAGTTTTCGAAAAAAGCCTTTTACTTTCACCTGTGACCGATAATGATTTTTCAATTACCGGAAAATTTGATGAAACACCTTTTGAAGTGACTTATTCAAACTATATCATGGGAGCAAAAGAAGTGGTAAAAGAGGATCCAAACGGAACTGTTTACTTAAAAATGGTTGAAGCAGGAGCAGGCGGAAGAGAAGAGCATTACCTGAAAGATGGTGAAGTACAGAATATCCATAACGTCTTATTTGCTTTGAATAAGCCAACAGACGGCGCAATCAATATTAATACAAAAGGCGAGGCTTACACGATTCAAACTCCTTTTGAAGGTGAATTTATGAGAATGGCTGATCAGTTTAAAGGTAAAGTTACTAAAGACAATGTACAACCTTTAATGATGCGTTCTCTTTACAGTATTGGTGATATTCGAATTGTTTTTCCTGAACCTGCAATGAAAGGAAGAGTCGAATACGAATCTAATAATGATTTTAAAGCTAAATCGCATTCAGACGCTTTGATTGTTAAGGTTAAGGCCGAAGGACAAGAGAAGGAAGTAAGGCTTTTTGGCTCTAAAGGACAGGTTGGTGAACCAAAAACCGTAAAAATCGGAAATATAGAATATTCTTTATTTTACGGAAGCAAAGCTTATGTTTTGCCATTCAAAATTAAATTGAATGATTTTATTGCTGATAAATATCCGGGAACAGAAAAAAGTTATTCGTCTTTTAAAAGCAAGGTGACCGTTCAAGATTCTACAGAAACTTTTGACGCAGATATTTTTATGAATCACGTTTTAGATTATAAAGGCTACCGTTTCTTTCAGTCTTCATTTGACCCAGACGAAAAAGGAACTGTATTGTCTGTAAACCATGATTTTTGGGGAACGAATATTACTTACTTAGGTTATTTTCTGTTATACATAGGTTTAATGGCGATAATGTTTACGAAACATTCTCGTTTTGGAGATTTGAAAAAGAAATTGGAAAGTGTTAAAAAGAAAAAAGAAAAATTAATTACGATTCTGGTTTTAATGTTGAGTTTAAGTGGTTTTGCACAACAGACGCCACATGTTCACTCGCACGATCATAATCATGATCACGAACATGCTGCAGATCCAAACGATCATGCAAATCATGTTACCGCTCCGCCAAGCAAAAAACAATTGGATTCGTTATTAACTATTTACAAAGCTCCAGAAGCTCATGCTGCAAAGTTCGGGCGTTTGATTATTCAAGATGCTGGTGGTAGAATGAAACCTATTAATACGTTTTCTTCTGAATTACTTCGTAAAGTAAGTCATAATGATACCTATAACGGTATGAATTCTGATCAAGTGTTCTTGTCGATGACGCAATATGCTCAGGTTTGGATTCAGATTCCCTTAATTTATATCAAATCAGGAAATGACAGTATCAGAAAAATTATTGGTATTGATTCAAAAGATAAATATGCTCCATTTGTAAAATTCTTTGACGAACAAGGAAATTATAAGTTGTCGCCTTATTTAGATGGCGCTTACAAAGCTGCAAATCCAAACCAGTTTGAGAAAGATTTTATCGAAACCGATAAAAAAGTAAACTTGATGGAATCTGCTTTAAGCGGTAGTATTTTAAAGATATTCCCTGTTCCAAATGATCCAAATCATAAATGGGTTTCGTATTTGGAGCGTGAAGGTGCTGGATTTAAGGGAATGGATTCTACATACGTAAAACAAATTCTGCCTTTATATTTTAGTGCTTTGAATAACGGTTCAATCGAGAAAAATTTCGATACAGCTGATAATCTTGTAGAAAGCATTAACGGATTCCAGAAGAAATTTGGTTCCAAAGTAAGACCTAGCGAAGATAAGATCGATGCTGAAATTGCTTATAATAAATACGATGTTTTTAAAGTGTTGCCTTACTGGTATATTACAGTAGCAAGTTTTATGTTCATTTTTATAATTACCAATATTTTCTTCGAGAAAAAATGGCTTCGCATAACAATCAATGCTTTTCATATTATGATCGGATTGTTATTTGCGCTTCATACTTTAGGACTAATAGCGCGCTGGTATATTTCTGGTCACGCACCTTGGAGTAATGCTTACGAATCTATAGTATATGTGGCTTGGTCAACAATGTTCTTCGGATTGGCTTTTGACAGAAAATCAAAATTAACAGTGGCTTCATCTGCTTTCGTGACCGCTATGATTTTAATGGCCGCTTACATGAACTGGATTGACCCAGAAATTGCAAACTTGCAGCCGGTTCTTAATTCGTATTGGTTAATGATTCACGTTGCAGTTATTGTTGGTAGTTATGGGCCGACGGCTTTAGGAATGATTTTAGGTTTTGTATCATTGTTACTGATTCTCTTTACAACTGAGAAGAACAAGGCAAAAATGGAACTAAACATTAAAGAAATCACTTATATCAACGAAATGTCTTTAACTATTGGTTTGATTATGCTTACTATCGGAAACTTCCTAGGCGGACAATGGGCAAACGAAAGCTGGGGGCGTTATTGGGGATGGGATCCAAAAGAAACTTGGGCTTTAATTTCTATTATGATTTATGCTTTTGTAATTCACGCTCGTTTTGTTCCTGCTTTAAGAGGCAAATGGTTCTTCAATTTAATGAGTATGTATGCCTTTGTTTCGATTTTGTTCACTTATTATGGAGTAAATTTCCATTTGGTTGGTCTGCACTCTTATGCAAGCGGAGAAGCACATTCTTTAAACTGGATTTATTACTGCTTGATTACAATTTCTGTAATTGGAGCAATTACTTATCCAAAATATAGAAAATACTACAAGACTAAAAAAGTAAAAAAATAAATCATCAAATTAGTTATTGATTCGTATCAAAAAAGCTCAGTGTTTACATTGAGCTTTTTTTTGTTAATAACGTTTGTTTGAAATAGTACCTTTTTCAATGAGCTAAACATTGAAAAACTTTTTTGTTTATAAAAGACACAGACGGGGTTAAATATTTATAGATTCAATAAGCCAACATACAAAAAGCTACAGAGGAGCAACATACATTAAAACAAGAAAATATGTCGCTCCTCTGGAGCTTTGAATTGTAACGATATTCTATTTATTCTATAAATATTTTGCTTCTCTGAAGCATAAAAAAGGAGCAGTTTTAAAACTGCTCCTTTTATGTTTATACAAAATTAGATTTTAAACTTTTCCTAAAGTATAAAGTTGTTCCATTGTTGGTGTCGGACTTCCGCCTGCGGGCTCCAAGGTGATTCCAAAAGCTTCTGCTGAATCAGTTTGGCTTACAGCAAAGATTTTTTGTGAATTTGCTTCAAAATTATCCAATAAACCAATGCTTGTTGGCGTAAGAACCGGACTCAATTTTAAGGACCAAACCTGATAAACCATGCCTTTTGGAGGTGTTGGCAAACCTTTGGCATCGATATATATGGTTTTGGTTTCTTGATTCCAATACACTTTTGCGTAGGATGTTGGAGAAACTGCCTGTCCGCCAAGAGTTACATTTGTATTTTTAATATCTCTAACGATATTGAGGCTCTTTTTCATTTCTTCGTTCTGTTGTCCTAAATAGGCATAATTGCGCTCAATTTTGTTTTTTTCATTGCCAACAGTAGAAATTGCTTCTTTAGTTTTTGTTAATTCCAAAGTCTGATATCCTAATCCTAAAAGCAAAAGTACAGAGGCTGCCCAACCCACATATTGTGTCCAGTTTGAGGCAGGTTTCATGTCTACTAATTTTCCGTGTTTCAGTTCCAGACGCGCTTTGATTTTTTCAAAGTTAGCAACAGAATGAAATGGAGAAAAACTTGATGACAAAGCGATTATGGCTTTTTCAATCGAGATTATTTCCTGATTTACTTGGTCATTGTTTTTTGCCAGTTCGGTGATTTCTATATTTTCTTTCTCGCTCAACAAACCGTACACATACAGTTCGAGAATTCCTGATTCTATATATTCTTGTGCTTCCATTATACTTTCAAATAATTTCTTAAATCGTTAATACAGTTTCTGTTTTGGGTTTTGATAGTTCCCAGAGGCAACGCCAGTTCTTCTGAAGCTTCCTGCTGCGTATATCCTTTAAAAAACAATAAATTGATAATCTCGATACATTTAGGTTTGAGTTTCTTTACAAATTCTTGAATTCCTATCGCATCTAGCTTGTTGCTCAGTTTATTGCTTTCGTCTAACAGATTTACGAAATTATCTGAGGAAAGGTTTTTTTGACTGTTATTAAAATTCTTTGATCGAAGCTTATCGATAGAAGTATTTCTAGCGATATTTAAGATCCAGGTATAAAATCGCCCTTTGCTTTCATTATAAGTGTCGATGTTTTTCCAGATTTTAATAAAAACTTCCTGTAGAACATCTTCTGCTTCTTCTCGATTTTTAATCAGTACATTAATGACAGAAAATAGACTTTTAGAATACATATCATACAAATGCGTAAAAGCTTTTTCGTCTTTTTTGTAAATTAAAACTAACAGTTCTTCTTGACTCATAGGTGGTGGAAATTTAAGTTTGGATAAAAAATATTAGATGTTATTCATTAACCTGTTATAAAGATATATTATTTTTTTTGGAAAATTATATTTTTTTTAACGTCTAAGAACCAAGTAAAATAAGGGGATTTGAAAAAAGTTAGATTTTTTTTCATTTTTTTAAAACCAAAATAAATCCGTTTACGTAAATAGATTTATAAGAGAATTAGTAAAAAATTAATTTTCAAAATTTACAGAAGTACAGCGTGTCGATTTTTTTAAATGTATGTGATGAAAAATCTATTTCTTATGAAAATATTAATTATAGGCCTTACTAGTGTCTTGGCTTTGATGGTTTTTCATTCAGATTTCATTCAGATTTACGCTGTAAGAGGAGTTCTTTAAATATCGAAGTTATAAAAGTTAATAGTTGATGCTCTCGGACTTCCAAACCGAAATTTAATTTGCTATTTATACGCTGACAGAATTAGTTAAGATTTTATACATATAAACGCCATTGAAAATATTTTGAATGTTAGCAATCTAGTTTCAGAAAATTTCAACATAACCGAGACATCAACTATGATTTAAAACATAAAGACAAAAAGCACTAAGCTTTTTTTGGATTCATTTTACTAGAAGACATTGCATAATAATTAATTCATGGTTTGATTTGTTTGTATGGGGGGAAGCCTAACGTCTGATTAACGTTAGGCTTCATTTTTTTATTTAACTTTTGATTAATAAAAATTAAGGATGATGATACATTTTTAAATGATGTTTTTGACTAATTTTATAAAAAATTTAAAGATGAAAAAACTATTATTCATAATGTGTGGCGCAGCTATTTTATTAGGCTCGCAGATTCAGGCTCAAACGAGTAAAAAGAAATCTAAAACAGAAAACGCTATGGCAAAAGAAACAATCTATCAATATAAAGTAGAAGATTTATCAGGAGATACTTTTGATTTTGCTTCTCTTAAAGGAAAAAAAATCATGATTGTCAACACAGCATCAAAATGCGGACTGACACCTCAATACAAAGATTTAGAAGCTATCTACAAAGAATATAAAGACAAAAACTTTGTTATTATTGGTTTTCCTGCCAATAATTTTGCTGCTCAAGAACCAGGAACAAACAAAGAAATCGAATCTTTTTGCCAGCAGAATTACGGAGTGACTTTCCCGATGATGAGCAAAGTTTCGGTAAAAGGTGACGATATGTGCGAAGTGTATAAATTCCTTACCGAAAAATCTAAAAATGGTTTACAAGATTCTGAAGTAGAATGGAATTTTCAAAAATACCTGCTTAATGAAAAAGGCGAGTTAGTAAAAGTAATTAAACCAAGAACTTTACCAACAGATCCTGAAGTTATTAATTGGATAAAAAGTTAAGTTTATTGGTTTAGCATTTAAAACCCGGCAAGTTTTAAACCTGTCGGGTTTTATTTTATATACGAAGATGCTTTACAGTATATCACTTCAAAATCAACTGCATAAAAACCAAATCCAGCCAATGGTCAAATTTGTATCCAACTTCACGAATCGTTCCAGTAGCTACAAAACCGAATTTTTCATGAAAAGCGATACTTCCCTCATTATCGGCATCAATTGCTCCAATCATGACATGATAACCTTGTTCTTTTGCGAGACGGATCAATTCGGTTAAAAGTTTAGATCCAATTCCTTTGCCAATGATATTGTCAACTACATAAACAGAATGCTCGACAGTGTATTGATATCCGATTTTTTCCCTAAACTGACCATAACTCCCAAATCCGACTACTTCGCCATCCATTTCAGCTACTACGACAGGAAGATTTTTTGCTTTTTTGTCGTCAAACCATTTTTTTTGAACTTCGATTGTCTGAATTTCATAACTGTAATTGGCTGTAGTATGTAGGATAGAATAATTTACAATTTCCAGTATTTTTTGTAAATCATTTTCAGATGCTTGTCTTAAGATAATGCTCATTTGTTTTTATTGTTTTCTTTTTAGTTCTGCTAATAGATTTTCAGCATCTTTAGAATTCCACCCCATTTCGTCTGCAATTGCTTTGGCGTTCTTGGCATATTCTAAAGCTTTCTTTTTTTCTTTTATTTTGTTGTAAAGTTTCGCTTGAAGCAGATTTCCATCGTACGAATCATTTAGCTCCAAAGAATGGCCTACCCAGAAAATTGCCTTTTTCAAACTTTCGGCATCGTTAATATGCTTTAGGTAAGTCTGTCCAATGTCTTTTAGGAAACTAGCGTCTTTCCAAACCAGTTTTTCGGTGTTTTCGAGAGTCGTTTTTCTATAAAAATCCCATTTTTCGGTTCTTTCAGCTAGGGTCAAATCATATTTAAAAACCAAGGAATCTGTTTTTTGCAATCGAATTGATTTAGCGATTTCTCTTTGCTTATAATAGTTTACGGTGTCTAAATTATCAACCAACGGTCGAAGCAGTTCGTTTACAATACTTTCTATTTTTCTATCGACCCTGCTTTGAGAAGCCACCGCCGCAAATTCTTTTTGATGATTTAAGACAAACTGAAATTCCTTCGATTTTATATCGGTAACGCCATTTGCGATTACACGCCAGTTGGTTTCGCTTATCAACTGAGCATCTGACTGAGTGGCAAGATAAATATGAGTCGGAATCGACAATTCGGTTCTATCTTTTCCTTTTTTTAAGGTATTTAGATACGTAAAATATTTCTCCGAATTAGAAGGATCTGCAAGAAAATCTTTTTCTAAGGCAGGAAGCTGCATTTTTGGATTTAAGGCATATTTTATTTCGTTCAGAAATTCCGCTTTTTTAAATTCTCCTTTAAGAATGTACAATAGTGTCTCTTTATCGTCAAGAATTAAAAAAGTGGGCAGCGATTTGGTGTTGAATTTATTCTTTAAAAAAATACCTTCATCCTTTTCTATATTTTTAAAAGTGCAAATATAATTTTTGGAAAGAAAATCGATTACTGCTGGATCGCTTAAAACTTCGCTTTTCATCACATTACAATGCGGACACCAATCGGCATAAAGCATTATGAAAACCGGTTTTCCCTGACTTTTGGCATTTTCCAAAGCGGTTTTGTACGGAATATCATTGGATAAAAACTGCTTTTGAGAATAGACGGTCTGAAGTGAAATAAGAAGGAAAAGAAAAGATAAAAAACGCATAAATAATGTTCAATAGATTCGATTTTACAAATATATTCCCTTTTTCAATAAAGAGCTCTAATAAAATCCTATTTATAAGTTAAATCAACTGCGAAGTTTGTAACTTTGTAGCATACAAAAAAGAGGTTTTCGTTAAGAAAATTCTTTTATAAAATAATACGTGGTCAGAATGATTTACCCCAAAATACCGCTTGCACAAAGCATTATTGAAATTTTATCAGCCAAAGGCATTTCTAATATTATAATTTCTCCCGGATCAAGAAATGCGCCATTAACGATTGGTTTTGCACAAAATCCTAATTTTAAATGTTATAGCATTGCCGATGAAAGATGCGCCGCTTTTTTTGCTTTAGGAATAGCGCAGCAGACCAAAAAACCAGCTGCAATTGTTTGCACATCGGGTTCTGCACTTCTCAATTATTATCCGGCTCTTGCAGAAGCGTTTTACAGTCAGATTCCTTTAATTGTGATTTCGGCAGACAGACCGCAGAGCAAGATCGATATTGGCGACGGGCAAACCATTCGCCAAGAAAATGTATTTTTGAATCATTCTGTATTTAATGCTAATTTAACAGAAGATGCTTCTGAAGAAAATGATCTTAAAATCAATAAAGCGATTGAAGAGTCTATTAAGCTCAAAGGTCCTGTACATATCAATGCACCTTTTGAGGAACCTTTGTATGAAACGGTTTCAGAGCTTTCTGTACATCCTGTAATCACGAATAATGAAGAGGAAGTTTTTGCTAATACTATTGAAAACAGTGAGGAGTTTATTTCAATCTGGAATAATGCGAAAAGAAAGTTGATTTTAGTAGGAGTAAACGAATCCGGCATCTTAGATCAGAACATAATTGATAATTTAGCTAAAGATCCGTCTGTGGTGGTATTGACTGAAACGACTTCAAATCTTCATCATCCAAGTTTTATCAATAGTATTGATACTTTAATTACACCTTTTGATGATGCTGATTTTAAAGATTTTAATCCAGAAATTTTGGTTACTTTCGGAGGCATGGTAGTATCAAAAAGAATAAAAGGTTTTCTCAGAAAATATAAACCACAACAGCACTGGCATATTGATACACTTCGTGCTTATGATACATTTGGCGCCTTGACGAAGCATTTTGTTATGAAACCTAATGATTTTTTTACTGATCTGTTTTCAAAAACGATTATAACAGAAAGCAATTATTTTAAAAATATCGATGACGTTTACAGCTTACGAAAAATTAAAAAGCAAAATTTTTTAAGTAAGATCGAATTTTCAGACTTTAAGGTTTTTGAAAAAGTTATAGCATCACTTCCTAAAAACAGTCAGCTTCAAATCAGCAACAGCTCAGCGATTCGTTATGCGCAATTAATTGAAATTGACGAATCAATAGAAGTTTTTTGCAATCGCGGCACTAGTGGTATCGACGGAAGTACCTCTACAGCAGTTGGAGCAGCAGTGGAAAGCACAAAACAAACTGTTTTTATAACTGGCGATATAAGCTTTTTGTACGACAGCAACGCTTTGTGGAATTCGTACATCCCAAAAAATTTCAAAATTATTTTGATTAATAATGGAGGAGGAGGCATTTTTAGAATACTTCCCGGTCATGAAGAGAAACCTGTTTTTAATACTTATTTTGAAACATCACACCAGCTGACGGCCGAGCATTTGTCAAAAATGTACCATTTTAATTATTATCAGGCTTTTGACGAAAAATCTTTGCATGAAAATCTGACAGAAATGTACAGCCAAAACGAATATCCTTCAATCTTGGAGATTTTCACACCAACTGCAGAAAATGATAAAATTCTAAAACAATACTTTAAAGAATTGCTTTAGAATGGTTCTGAATTTTGGCATTACACAAAAAATAAATAATTTTTGACCAGATAAAAAAAAGCGCAATAAGTAAATCTATTATTGCGCTTTTTTATTCTAACGAATCGGAATCGGAAAAACAGGAATGCTGGCGTGTCCGAGTGCATCTACAGTTTGAATCGCAAAGAAATAATTGTCTTTTGAATATGGAATTTCAATGTGAGTTTCTTTAGTAAATAATGTCTTTTCCCAATGCGAAGAAGCAGTTTCTCTAATCAAAATCTGATAACCATATTGGGGCTTTCCTTCAGTAGCCGACCAGATTAGAGTAGAGGAGTTCGAAAGTTTTTTTACCTCAATTCCCACATTCACTGGCGCTTTTGGGGACCAAGCTAAATTAGCTAAAACTGCTAGATTGGCGTAAGTATTTTTTCTAAGATATTCAAAATCCATAAATTCAGGGAGATCGCCGTATTTAATATTGTTTTCAGTTCGCAAATCCTGATGCTGGTGGTTAAAATTTTCATTCATTTCACACAAACGCACTGCTGTAAAGCCGTTTTGGCAAAAAGGCGTATGGTCGCCACCACGAAGGTAGCGGTCATTTCTGTAAACCAATTTTACGCTAAGCTGGTCTACATATTGTTCAGTAACCGTTTTAATATATCTTGCCAATAATCGTGATGGGCTGTCATTCTCACGGCTTGTTGCTTTTCTCATTTTAGCTTCTTCCTCGGTTTCTAAAAACGGAATTGTTTCGCTAAAAACGCGTACTTGCGTATTGTCTCTCAAATTAGTTCCGCTTGACAAACTGTTTCCAATCATGTCATTGTTAAGCATTCCGATAATATTCCAATTTGCGGCTTTTGCAGTTTCCGCCAAATGACGAGCACCGTACAAGCCTTGTTCTTCACCGGTAACAGCTACAAATATGATAGTAGCGGGAAAAGATCTTTTGCTCATAACTCTTGCAAGTTCAATAACAGCAGCTACACCAGATCCGTCGTCATTGGCACCAGGAGCATTAGATTTTACATTCATAACATCAGAAACTCTCGAATCAAGGTGACCGCTGATGATAAGAACGCGATCATCTGTTGGATCTGTTCCTTTAAGTGTCGCCATGACATTACCAAGCTGGCTGTCTACCGGAATTCTTTTTCCGTCTGCTTTAACGGTAAAATAATCAATTGTAGCGGTAAGCCTCCCATTAGATTCCAAAGCAAACTTTTCAAATTCAGATTTTACCCATTGCTGTGCGGCCCCGATTCCTTTGGTTTTGCTTTTGGTATCGCTCAAAGTATGACGTGTTCCAAATGAAACTAATTTATGTATTGTAGATTCGAGGTTTTCGGTTTTTATTTCACTAATCATTTTTCTGATTTCCGGATCTTCAGAAACTTGCGAAACGCAGATTTGTCCAAAAAACAAAAGTGCAAATACAGAATAAAACAGGCTCTTTTTCATGAATTTGTAATTAATTTAGAGATTCTCAAATGTAACTAAAAAAAGTGCAATAGATAAAGTGTTTTTATATGCAAAACATTTTTCGGTTACCATTTTCAAACTTCGTACCTTTGCACCTGAAAACACAGTCGATTAAGACTTAGAAACTTAATACAATGCTTGAAATAGGAAAATACAATACACTCACCATATTACGTGATACTAAAGTGGGTTTGTTTTTAGGAGATCCTGAAAATGATCCGGACGGAAAACACGATGTTCTTCTGCCTAATAAATATGTTCCAAATGAATTTGAAATAGGAGAGGAATTAATCGTTTTTGTGTATCTCGATCATGAACAGCGTCCGGTTGCAACTACGCTGGAACCGTATATTTTTTTGAATGAATTTGCGCTTTTACGTGTAAACTACATTAACAATGTCGGCGCTTTTATGGACTGGGGAATGGAAAAGGATATTTTGGTTCCTTTTAAAGAGCAAGCACGTCCTATGGAGAAAGGAAAGCGTTATCTGGTTTATCTTTATATGGATGAGAAAACCAACCGACTCGTGGCTTCAAGCAAAACCAATCAGTTTTTGAGCAACGAAAAACTAACTGTAGAAAAAGGTGAAGAGGTAGATTTAATTGTATCTCATATAACTGAAATGGGAATAAATGTAATTATCAACGAAAAACATAAAGGTCTTTTGTATAAAGATGAAGTTTATGACGATTCGATAAGAACAGGCGACAGAATGCGCGGTTATATCAAGAATATCCGTCCTGATAATAAGATTGATGTGGCGCTTCAAGCACAAGGTTTTCAGAGCATCGAACCAAATGCGGAGAAAATCTTGGACGAACTTAGAGCCAGTCGTGGCTTTTTACGTTTAAATGATGATTCTCATCCCGAAGACATTAAAACGGTACTGAAAATGAGTAAGAAATCCTTCAAAAAAGCAATCGGAAGTTTGTACAAAGAAAAACTGATTGAAATTAAGGAAGACGGGATTTATCTAGTAAATTAAAATTACAATGCTTTTAAATTCAAATTTCAAAATTCAAATTTCAAAATTTAAATTTCAAAATTTAAATTTCAAACTCTAAGTTGGAATTTTGTTTTTTAATTTTTCAAAATAATACAAAAGGCTGCTCATTACAAGCAGCCTTTCGCTTTTTATTCTAGTTTTAAAAAAAATTGTAATTAAAAAAAAACAGAAATAAAATAAATTCGAATCCATCACAGATCAACAGCTTTACGAATTTTAGAAGTTATTCTGATGATGGTATGTCTTTTAAATAATTGATGCATTTATCTCAAAAGCAAAAAGCAATTTCACGGCTGCTCCATTGGTTGATAAAATAACTTTTAGAAAGTGTGACTTAGTATTTTCCTTTTCGCATTCAATTTTATACTAATCATTTATACTATTCTAACATTTAACCTTAGGTGTTACTATTTCTTTCTTGAAGTTTTGACAAACACATAAATCATTTGCTCATCAATTTGTGGTCTTGGTATAAAAACAGAAAAAAAATGAGCGACAATTTTTTTAAATTTTCTCAAAAAAATCATTTTTTAGGTTAATAAATCAGTGAAAGAAAATCAATCTAAAACTCAAGAAATAAAATGTATCTCATTGATTTCTAGGATGTAAAATTACTCATTATTTTTCTAATCAAATGTTAAAAAGTGTTATTTTTTGTAAGTAAATCCCAATTGTTAACATTTGAAGCAAATTTAGCCAACGCTAAAATGAATTTGAGTAGGTAAAAAAATAAAAATGCTTTATTTTTACCTAATAATTATTTTACAAAAAACAAAAAAGAAATGGATTGGATTACAGCCAGAGAATTTGAAGATATAACCTATAAAAAATGCAATGGAGTTGCGAGAATCGCTTTTAACCGCCCAAATGTTAGAAATGCTTTCCGTCCAAAGACAACTTCAGAATTATATCAAGCCTTTTATGATGCTCAGGAAGATACTTCGATAGGAGTAGTGTTGCTTTCTGCTGAAGGCCCATCGACAAAAGACGGAGTTTACTCTTTTTGCAGTGGTGGGGATCAGAATGCACGCGGTCATCAAGGTTACGTTGGCGACGACGGTCAGCACCGCCTAAATATTCTAGAAGTGCAGCGTTTGATTCGTTTTATGCCAAAAGTCGTTATTGCTGTTGTACCTGGTTGGGCTGTTGGAGGCGGACATAGTTTACATGTGGTATGCGATATGACTCTTGCAAGCAAAGAACACGCAATTTTTAAGCAGACAGATGCCGATGTAACTAGTTTTGATGGTGGTTATGGTTCTGCTTATCTCGCTAAAATGGTAGGTCAGAAAAAGGCGCGCGAGATTTTCTTTTTAGGAAGAAATTATTCTGCGCAAGAAGCTTTTGAAATGGGAATGGTAAATGCTGTTGTCCCTCATGACGAATTGGAAGCTACTGCTTACGAATGGGCTCAGGAAATTCTTCAAAAATCACCAACTTCTATCAAAATGCTGAAATTTGCGATGAATTTAACTGATGATGGAATGGTGGGACAACAAGTTTTTGCCGGTGAAGCGACGCGTTTAGCCTACATGACAGAAGAAGCCAAAGAAGGACGAAACGCTTTCTTAGAAAAAAGAAAACCGAACTTCGGAGAAAATAAGTGGATACCTTAAAATTTATAAAATTGTTTCAAGTTTCATATTATCACGCTAACTAACAACTTGAAACCTAAAACTTGAAACTAAATAAACTAAAAAATAGAATGAAACACTGGATTGAAGCAGCAAGACTGCGCACATTACCATTATCAGTTTCCGGAATAATCGTCGGCAGTATCTATGCATTAATACATCCAACAGAAACTATTGCAACGCCAAGCGAAGTTTTCAGCTGGAAAATTTTCGGCTTTGCGTTATTAACCACTTTAGGATTGCAAGTATTATCCAATTTTGCAAATGATTATGGAGATGGTGTAAAAGGTACCGACAATGCTGATCGTGTAGGACCACAACGTGCGATTCAAAGTGGTGTGATTACGCCTCAAGCCATGAAAAAAGCCATAATCATCACATCACTTTTAACTTTATTGTCTGCTGTAACATTGATTTATTTTGCCTTTGGGCGTGATAATTTCGGATATTCTCTATTTTTTCTTGCATTAGGGATTGCGGCAATTGTTTCTGCAATTCGCTACACTGTAGGTAATTCGGCTTACGGATACAGAGGATTTGGAGATGTTTTTGTTTTTGTTTTTTTTGGACTGGTAAGTACTTTGGGAGTTAATTTTTTATACTCGAAAGAAGTTGATGCGCTTTTAATACTTCCTGCAGTTTCTGTTGGTTTGTTGAGCGTTGGCGTATTGAATCTTAACAATATGCGTGATCAGGAATCTGATAAAAAAGCGGGAAAAAATACTATAGTGGTGCAAATTGGAGCAGCAAAAGCAAAAATCTATCATTATACTTTAATCATAACGGCGATGATTGGAGTAGTTGTTTTTGCCATTTTAAGCGATTATAATTTTGATCAATATTTGTTTGCATTGGCTTTTATCCCATTAACCAAAAATTTAATTACCGTTTATAAAAATCAGAATCCTAAACTTTTAGATCCCGAACTAAAAAAACTAGCATTAAGCACATTCTTATTATCTATTTTGTTAACGATTTGTATGACATCTTTACTTTCAGATATCATAGTAAACCTATTTTTAGGAGGTAGATAATTTACGGTTTAACATTAAAAAAATTATAAAAATGAAAATTACATACTACGGACACGCCTCTCTAGGCATTGAAGTTGGAGGAAAACATATTCTTGTAGATCCTTTTATAACAGCAAATCCAAAAGCCTCTTCAATCGACATTAATACGCTAGAAGCTGATTATATTTTAGTAACGCATGCCCACACCGATCATGTTCTTGATATAGAAGCTATTGCGAAACGTACCAATGCGACTATCGTGTCAAACGTCGAAATTGCAGATCATTATGCTGCATTAGGTTTTCAGTCGCACCCTATGAATCATGGCGGAAGCTGGAAATTTGATTTTGGCAAAGTGAAATACGTAGCCGCAATTCATTCCAGCAGTTTTCCCGATGGGAAATATGGCGGAAATCCAGGCGGTTTTGTTATCGAGGGAGAACATAAAAATATTTATATAGCGGGCGATACAGCATTGACTTATGATATGAAACTGATTCCGCTACGAACTAAATTGGATTTGGTGATTCTTCCTGTTGGAAACAATTTTACAATGGATGTAGAAGATGCCATTATTGCATCTGATTTTGTTGAATGCGATAAAATTCTAGGTTATCACTTCGATACTTTCGGATACATCGAAATCAATCACGAAGAATCAATTCGTAAATTTTTTGTTAAAGGAAAAGATTTAATGCTTCTAGAAATAGGAGAGTCTATCGAGTTATAAGTAATCCTACCTTGCCTGCATCTTTCAAGCATTTTCGACGTCTTAAAAGATGCAGTCAAAAACAGGTTTGTGGAATTCCATTTAAATTAAACAAAATAATTCAATAGGGATTGCCGATAAGTCTTCCTAATAAGATATTTGGCATGGTGTATGCTGCACGACAATCTAAGAATGTATAAAAATTAGTAAAATAATCATTTAAAACCTGTTCAATCTGTGGCTAAAAGAGCAATAAACCTTATCTGGGTTTTTAAAAAGTGTATCTTGTTTTTTCTACTGATATTTACCTATAGTTCTTTTGCGCAAAAGGATGGTTTTTGGGACAAAGAAAGAGCTACGACCAAAGAAATAATTGTTTCTGCGCGCGACAGGATTACGGTTGCTACAGAAGACCTTCCGGTTGGAACAACCGAAATTGTATACAGAATTACACTTTTAGACAAAAATCAAGAAATGACCAATAGTCTTGTCTCGGTTCTAAAATCTATTCCGGACCCATACGGAATTGGTCAAGGATCGGCTGGCGCTGTATTTTTGATGTCTAAAATTTCTGGTGATGACGAATGCACTTACTCTGTTTTCACATCAAATGAAAATGCTAAAAAATATGTCGCAGATGGCAAAATCGACAAAGCGTGTTATTCTCAAGCTGAACCTGTAAGCAAAGATGCTAAACGATTGTCGCTCGATAAATCTTCTTGTTTAAAGCAAAACACCACAACAATCTGGTTTGGCTTTGAAAGCAAAAACTGGCTTTTGAACCAAAAAATAGTCCTAGAAGTTGTTCCTTGGGTAGACACAAAACTCAATAGAGGATGGAATCAAGACAACAAAAATGAGATCATCGGCTTGTGCAAAACGTCAACGATGGCTCAAAAAATGGCCGATTCTGACGACTTCTGTGTCTGTATTCTGAATAAAATCATGAAAGAATACCGTTATGACGAATATCAAAAATTATTAGCGGTTGAAAAAACGAAAATTTACAAAGATTTTGGAAACGCCTGCTATAAAGACGCAGACATTTCTAAAAAGATTTTTAATGATTTAAGAGTGCAGTCCGCATCATTGATTAAAAATCAGAAATACAACGAAGCTATTCAAAAACTAAACACCATCATTAGCGAAGGAAAAGCCACAGCTCTTGATTACAGTTCTATTGGATATTGTTATATCTTAACCAAACAATATGCAAAAGCCTTAAAGTCTTTGCAAGAAGGAGAAAAGCTCGATGATACCGAACTGGCCGTAAAACTAAATCTCGCGCACACCTATCTTGTGAGCGACAAATACAGCGAAGCAAAGGCGATTTATAAAAAATACCAATCACAAAACGTAACCGACAGCTTAAGTTGGCTTGAAAAAACAAAAGCTGATTTTGAGGTATTCAAGAAAGCCGGACTTCCGTCGCAAGATTTTGATAAAATCTTGAAACTTTACAATTAACAGACAGTTTAAAATAAATCATTTTGAAAGCATCTTACCACAAATATCTTTTAAATTTTAAACGACCTTCTGGCACTTCAAGAGGAGTGATGACGGAAAAAGAAACCTGGTTTCTGATTTTGGAAGAAAATGGAAAAAAAGGAATTGGAGAATGTGGAATTTTAAGAGGCTTAAGTGCAGATGACCGAGATGATTACGAGGAAAAACTTAAGTGGGTTTGTACTAATATTCATTTAGGAGAAAAGGTTCTTTGGGAATCGCTATTAGAGTATCCTTCGATACAGTTTGGAATCGAGATGGCATTTTTGTCCTTAAAAAGCGAGAATCCGTTTGTCTTGTTTCCTTCAGATTTTACTGACAATGCAGCATCTATTACCATAAACGGCTTGGTCTGGATGGGAGAAGCTGCTTTTATGAAAGATCAGATAGAAGAGAAACTGGCTACGGGATTCAACTGTATAAAATTGAAAATTGGCGCCATAGATTTTCAGAAAGAATTAGAATTATTGGCATTTATACGCAGCCATTTTACGGCAGAACAAATCGAAATTAGAGTAGATGCAAATGGTGCTTTTGTTGAAACTGAAGCTTTAGATAAACTTATTAAACTAAATAGATTTCAGTTACATAGCATTGAACAACCTATAAAAAAGGGAAATAAAAAAGAAATGGCATCCTTGTGTTTGCAAACGCCATTTCCGATTGCGTTAGATGAAGAATTAATTGGAGTATTTTCATTTGAAGAAAAAGAAAAACTGCTGCTAGAAATCAAACCTCAGTACATTATACTTAAACCAAGTTTTATTGGAGGATTTCGAGGTACGCAAGAATGGATTGACCTTGCAGAAAAACACCACATTGGTTGGTGGATTACTTCTGCGCTAGAAAGCAATATTGGTCTCAATGCAATAGCACAATGGACTTTTATGAAAAATTCGGTTATGCCACAAGGTTTGGGGACAGGAGCGCTTTACACCAACAACATTAATTGTCCGCTTGAAGTACGAGATGGAAAACTTTGGTATGAAACTTCAAACAACTGGGATTTTGGATTCTTAAATTTACTTTCAAATTCCTGAAAACACTGGATTCAGACTATTCTTTTCCGCTAAGCAAGTTTTCCTGAAGATCTTTTAATTCTTTCCATTTTCCTTGGTAAGCGAGCGAAGCTTGTTTGGGCCAAGTGATGGGATTGTGAATAGCATAATTTTCACCTCCAGCATCTAATACTGATTGTAATTTTTCTGCAGGTGTTTCCGAAAGTTCGTACCATGTCGTAATACCCGAGTGATGAAACAGCGACTCGATTTTTATTCCGATTCCTTCGATAATTTTCATGTCATTTTCCTTTATTCTTTTCCCCATAACTACTGTGGCGGTTTCGCTGTCAAATAGTACAAAATGCTTATGATTGGCAGAATGAGTTTTTGTCTTAAAAGCCAAGTCTGTTTCTAGAGCTTTAATGCGGTTGAGAAGATTTTTAGTATTCGCATAACAAACATCTAAATCAGATTGAAGCGACGCACTTAGCGTATCGTCTTTTCTTGAATTCATTTTTCCTATAAAATAGCCTGCAATACCACAGATTAATCCAATCAGCACCGGTATTAGTAAATATGTTATATCCATGATGAATTAATTTTAATTGATGACAAATTGAGCAAGAAGTCTGGTTATTTATTTAAGTACTATAAATTTAGTCAATAAAAAACACATAATCGGTTAAAAATCAGTTATATTAATTTTGAATAATGGTTTAATTTTTCTCTAAAATCTCCTTGTTGAATCTGGCAATTCATCCCTAAAAATGGATTAAATTAAGTAACTTGCATAAAAATTAATTGCAGCATAAAATGGTCGAAATAGAAAGAAAGTTTCTTGTAAAATCTGACGACTTTAAGAACCAAGCTTTTGCACAAAATAAGATTGCGCAGGGCTATTTAAGTTCGGTTCCTGAACGTACAGTTCGGGTAAGAATTAAAGGAAATAAAGGATTTATTACTATAAAAGGAATAAGCCAAAGTGGCGGTATGTCTCGTTTTGAGTGGGAAAATGAGATTCCGCTCGAAGAGGCTACAGAGCTATTAAAGCTCTGTGAAAAAGGAAAAATCGAAAAAACCAGATATGAAATAAAATCGGGTTCGCATATTTACGAAGTCGATGAATTTTATGGTGAAAACCAAGGCCTTGTTATGGCAGAAATAGAACTTAAATCTGAAAATGATGTTTTTGAAAAACCTGACTGGCTGGGAGAAGAAGTAACCAACGACGAACGTTACTATAATGCGTACTTAAGTAAAAATCCTTTTAAAGACTGGCAAAAACTATAAAATGACAGTACCAACATACGACCTTATAATTGTAGGAGGTGGCCCAATCGGACTGGCTTGCGCCATTGAAGCACAAAAGAAAAATCTAAATTATTTGATTATAGAAAAAGGAGCTATTGTAAACAGTATTTTCAATTATCCGCTGTATATGACTTTTTTTTCTACTGCCGAACGTCTGGAAATTGGCGATATACCATTTAACTGCTTAGCTCCAAAACCGGGAAGACAGGAAGCATTGGAATACTACCGAAATATTCACCGTTACTTTAAATTCAATATCAATCTTTTTGAAAAGGTAACTGCTGTTCAAAAAAAGCAAAATGAACTTTTTGAAATTAGTACTGATAAAAACACATACCAAGCTAAAAATGTGGTAATAGCCACCGGATTTTATGATATTCCGATAGAAATGAATATTGCTGGAGAAAATCTGCAGAAAGTACGCCATTATTACAAAGAAGCTCATGAATATGCCTTTAGAAAAATCGTAGTGGTGGGTGCCAATAATTCGTCTGTTGATGCAGCTCTAGAATGTTGGAGGAAAGGCGCTGATGTGACAATGGTTATTCGTAAAAACGAAATTAATAATCGCGTTAAATACTGGGTAAAACCTGACATTGAAAACAGAATAGCTGAAGGAAGCATCACGGCCTATTTTGAATCAAATATTACCGAAATCAGAGAAAACGAAGTTGAAATCGATACTCCAAACGGAAAAATAATTATTGAGAATGATTTTGTACTTGCGTTAACCGGATATAAACCTGATTTGGCTTTTCTGGAAAAAATAGGAGTGCAGCTTTCTGATGATGAATTAAAGATTCCCGTTTATAACACAGAAACCATGGAGACAAATGTTAAAGGATTGTTTTTGGCAGGGGTTGTTTGCGGCGGTATGCAGACCCATAAGTGGTTTATAGAAAATTCAAGAATTCACGCCAATCTGATTGTCGATTATATAAAATCTAAATAAAAAAGTAAAGCCTCGTAGTTGATTATCAAAATACGAGGCTTTACTATTAAGAACTGCAGGAAAGCATAGAACAACCGACTTTGGTTCTTGCCCAATCAGGACGTTTTGCAAACCATTTTTGAGATTCCGGCTGCTCATCATAAGGATTTTTCAAAAGTTGAAATAACTCATCAATTAGTGAATAATCATTTTTGTCTGCAGCATCTATTGCTAGTTGCGCCATATAATTTCGAAGTACGTATCTCGGATTAATGGCGTTCATTTTTATCGCTCTTTCTTCATCAGAAAGTAGTTCAGAATTCAGTTTTTTTAAGTAAACCGAAAACCATTTTTGCCATGCGTCTAGCGTTTTATCCCTTATTTCTTCTGGAAGATAAAAAGCATATTCAATCTTTTTTATGGCCAAATCTGCTGAGTCAGTTTTTTGAATTTGGCTTAGATTCCTAAAAAAGATTGTCATATCGGTTTCGGATAATTGCAAAATTTCTTCTAATCCTTTTATGATTTTATCATCAGCTTCACTTGAAGTAAATATTCCTAATTTGCTTAAAAACATTATTTTGTATTCTTCTTCGAAATTAATCATAAAGTCATCTAGGATTTTTTCCAAAGGAGCCGCTTCATTGATTAATGGATAAAGAGCATTAGCTAACTGAAATAAATTCCATTGTGCAACTTGAGGTTGGTTTCCGTAACGATATCTTCTGTTTTGAGAATCTGTAGTATTAGGAGTCCAGTCAGGGTCATAGTTTTCAAGCCAACCGTAAGGACCGTAATCAATCGTAATTCCGTGAATCGACATATTATCAGTATTCATTACGCCATGCACAAAACCCACACGTTGCCAATGCAGGATCATTTCACGTGTTTTGTCGGCTACGGTTTTAAAAAATTGCAGATATTGCTCTTTTGGTTCTCCTGTGATTTCCGGAAAATAATGTCTAATCGTAAACTCCACGAAATTTTTTAAGTTTTTAAGCTCATTTCGGGCAGTCAGCATTTCAAAACTTCCAAAGCGGATAAATGAGGGTGCGACCCTGCAAACTACAGCGCCTTTTTCATATGCCGGATTTCCATTATATAAAATGTCACGCAGAACCTGATCACCAGATAAAATCAGAGAAAGAGATCGGGTAGTTGGAACACCTAAATGATGCATAGCCTCGGCACACAAATATTCACGAACCGAAGACCTTAAAACAGCAAGGCCGTCGGCAGTTCTCGAATAAGGAGTTTTTCCAGCACCTTTTAATTGCAGCGTAAAAAACTCATTGTCATTTTCAACCTCAGTCAAATTAATAGCCCGTCCGTCGCCCAGCTGTCCCGCCCAATTTCCGAATTGATGTCCGGCATAACACATTGCAAAAGGGCGCGTGCCTTCTAGAATTTCATTACCAGAAAAAACGTTAACGAATTCTTTCGTCTGAATTTCGTCCGCGGTTATTCCGACCATTTGAGCGGTTTCCAAAGAGGCATGAATCAGTTCCGGACTAGAAGGCTTTGTCGGATTCACAAAGGAAAACAACGCATCTTTTACCTGACGTACTTCGTTTGTCAGTTCTGGATCAGCGGGTAATTCGGCTGTAAATCGGTTTTTTATTTTTAGATTTTTCATTTTATAAATTTATTCACTAAATCAATCGACCAATCGGTCAGCATAGAGTTTTTTAAGCTTTTGTATTTTCGGATCGATCACCACTTGGCAATATCCAGCTTCTTGATTTTCATTATAGTAGTTCTGATGATACTCTTCAGCTTCATAAAAAACTTCAAATGGTTTTAATTGCGTCACAATATGATCTGCATATATCGGCTGTACTTCATTGAAAACCTTTTCTGCAATTTCTTTCTGTGTTTCATCGTGATACAAAATTATAGAACGGTATTGTGTTCCGCTGTCACCACCTTGGCGATTTAATGTAGTTGGATCATGGCTTGTCATGAAAATGAAAATCAAGTCATGATATGAAATTATGTCAGGGTCGAATGTTACTTGGATAACTTCGGCATGTCCGGTTCTGCCAGTGCATACCTCTCGATATGCCGGATTTTTGATAAACCCATCTGAGTAACCAGATTTTATTGATTCAACACCTCTTAAACGCTGAATTACAGCCTCTATACACCAAAAACAGCCTCCGCCGAACGTAGCAGTTGATAAATTTCCCATAAATAAAAACTTTAAAGATTTTTAATTGCCTATTAATCCGATAGAATATTATGATAAATTATTAAAAAAAGATTGTTTTAGTTAAATATACTAACGGGTTATCTAATATTTGAAGTTTAGTATTGATAAATTCGCAATTTTGTAAAAAAACAATATATTTGCAGTCAAACAGACAGGCACACTAATGGATAACAAAAATAGTACCATCACGCTAGAAACTTATTTTCAGCAGTTTAGAAAAAATATTGTTGGCATAAATCAGCAGTTTACTTCTCCTTTTGGACAAAAAGAAATAGTTTACACAGACTGGACTGCCAGCGGGCGCTTATATCGCACGATTGAGGAAAAACTATTGAATCACTTTGGCCCATTTGTGGCCAATACTCATACAGAAACCACTGTGTCAGGTACTGCCATGACAAAAGCGTATCATCATGCTAGACATATCATTAAGCGTCATACAAACGCCGATCATGATGATGTGCTTATTACCGATGGAACAGGAATGACTGGTGTAATCAATAAGTTTCAACGTATTTTAGGTTTGAAAGTTCCTGAAAACCTAAAAAGCTTTACGACTATTCCTGCTGAGAAAAAGCCTATTGTTTTTATTTCTCATATGGAACACCATTCGAATCAGACTTCTTGGCTGGAGACTATAGCGGATGTTGAAATTATTCCTTCTTGCGAGAAAGGACTTTTCAGCCTGGAGAATTTAGAAATTCTTCTTCAGAAATATAACGACAGAACTATCAAGATCGCATCTATAACCGCCTGTTCTAATGTTACGGGTTTAAAAACGCCTTTTCATGAAGCCGCAAAATTGATGCATCAGTACCATGGTGTTTGTTTTGTCGATTTTGCTTGCTCAGGTCCGTATGTTGAAATCAATATGCATCCTGAAGATCAAGAGGCTTATTTGGATGCTATCTTTTTTTCGCCACATAAATTTTTGGGAGGCCCTGGGACTTCTGGAGTTTTGATTTTTAATAAAAAATTATACAATAATATGATTCCGGATTGTCCGGGTGGAGGAACGGTTAGTTGGACAAATCCATGGGGTGAGCATAAATATATTGACAATATTGAAGATCGTGAAGATGGTGGAACACCAGGATTCTTGCAAGTGATCAAGACCGCTTTGGCAATTGAACTGAAAGAAGAAATGGGAATTGAAAACATTTTGGAGCGCGAGCACGAAATTGTCGATTTTGTTTTCTCTGAGTTGGAACCTGTTTCAAATATCAAAATATTGGCGGGACAGCATAAAGATCGTCTTGGTGTTGTTTCTTTCTTTATTGAAAATCTTCATTTTAATCTGGGGGTTAAAATTTTAAACGATAGATTCGGAATACAGACTAGAGGAGGCTGTAGTTGTGCTGGAACTTACGGCCATTATTTACTGCATGTTGACCAAGAAACTTCTAACAAATTGGTAAACGAAATCACAATCGGCGATTTGATTAAAAAACCAGGATGGATCAGAATGTCTATACATCCGACTACGACAGATGAAGAAATTGCTTATGTATGCAAAAGCATTAAAGAATTAGCGGCGAACCATGAAAATTGGGCTTTAGACTATTCTTATAATAAAAATACAAACGAATTTATTCATAAAAATGCCACTTCATTTGAGGATGAGCTTGTAGCAAGCTGGTTCAAATCGTAAGGAAACCAAATACTTCAACATAGAATCTCAAAATAAAAACAAACCCCGAAAAATCGTAAGTTTTCGGGGTTTGCCTTTTTTCTTATGAAAATTATCTGTTCTTTTTTAGCCCTGATAGAAGAGGAAATTCTTTTATGCTGGGGTTCAGCATAAAAGATTGGAACGGATAGCAGGACTTTACGATTTTAAAAAAAATGAAACGTACTGCTCTAAATATTATTTATTTTGCTGAAACTTCCTGAGCGATAATAAAGCCTGTTTTTGAACTTTCTTTTGAAAAAAACCTGTCCAACCAAGAAGATATCCAGTAGTGCCGAAAGCCTGTTTTGACCATTTCCACATATCAAAATTGTCGGTGTGCTTTATGATGAGCCCGTCTTTAAATACAAATTCTGCCGCAACCTTATTGACAACTTGTCTATTTGTTTTGCTAAAATTGTATTCAGCGGTCCAATTCGCAGAGCCGGTTTCATTGTCAGCTCTAACATTTGAAAATTGGATTTTGATATTTCCTTTGCCTCTCGAAAGGAGCATTTCCCACATTTTGCACACCTGATTTTCTTTCAACAAACCAAATGCAGGATCAACAAAATGAATTTTCGGATGATAGCATTCGCACATAGTTGCAGCATCAGAATTGGCAAAAGCTGTATAAAATTTTGTAATTAGGGCCTCGTTTGCATTCATTGAGATAGCATATAAAGAAATTATTATAAATTAACCTGTTTGGTGTAATTCCTATTTTTTTTTATTGAACACATAGATTTTTGCAGCTCTAAATGTACGTTTCTATGTGTTTAAATTAATTTCACCCAACAGGTTATAAGTTACTAATTTCTTTTGCAGTATCAAAAGTTTTTTTAGACTTATCGAAGGCTGTTGAGAAATAATTCATTCTGTTGTAAGCTGTAAAGTGTCCGGTTTGGCTTCCTAAATTATTTGGCCCTCCGGCTATGATAAAGCGTACAGCGTAAATATCTGTTTTTCTGAGTTTTTGCCATTCTGCCGGAGTAAAATAATAATAAGAAGTTGTGGTGCCGTCTGCTGATTCTTTTACATTTTTGTCAGTGCAGGCAATTACGTCGCCATTGGTAAGATCTACATAGACACCACCAGCTATCCTTGCTTGGCTGTTTGCTGTAGTTATAGTAAGTTTTAAAATGCCGCCCTTGTCTGTTTTTGCAATCTGAACATTTATTTCTCCTGTATAAGCATATTTTTCACAAATAAAAGTATACGTCTTAGTTGCTGGAAATGGTGCCGAACCTTTTACGCTGATGGTTTCTTGTGCATTTGTGAAGCTTACAAATAATATTGCAAATAAAAGAGACAGTTTTAATTTCATAGATATACTTTATTGTTCATTTAGTTTGGCATCAAATTTTTCGTCCCAATCCATAGATTTAATAGCTGAGACCAAATTTTCGTCATTTACAAAAACACGTAGTTCCTTATTGGCAACTTTTTTAGTGTACAAAGCACGGTAGCGGTAGATCACCTCATTTTTGGTTTTGTAGACACCATCCAATTTCAAATCAATAAAGCTTCCGTAGTACTGTCTAAATCTTGTACAGGTCTTTGTAAGACGTTCTTCTGTCGTATTTTCTCGTACAGATTGTGTAACTTCCGTTTCATTAAAAGGTTTAAACTTTGAAGTGTTACAAGTCTCGAGAACCCTTTTTCCTAATTCGTAAGCTTTTTGCTGTTGATTTGCATTTATTTCTGCGCCCGTGATTTTTTTTATTTTTAAATCTTCGGTATCTCTGCTAATGTTTTTAGACTTACATCCAATTAATAACAACAAACATATAATCAATCCTGCTTTCTTCATAACTATTTAAGTAATTTTTAATAATAAGTTAGGGTCGGGGCAGTTTTCTATGTAAAAATTAAGATCGCTTGTATTGCAAACTCCTGGGTAATCTCCCCAATAATCTTCGATATTTTTTATGATTTGAAAATGGACATGCGGTGCATAATCTCCATTTACTGAAGCATTTCCAAGAGATCCAATCTTTTCTCCTTTTTTAAAACTGTCGCCAACGGTTAAGTTTTCTATACTTTCTAACGACAAATGTCCGTATAAAGTATAAAATTTTTCATTTTCTACTTCGTGTTCCAAAATTATAGTCGGGCCGTAATCTCCCAAGCCCACATTATTTTTAAAGCTGTGCACTTTTCCGTCTATCGCGGCTAAAACTGAAGTGCCTGCTTTTGTCCATAAATCTACGCCTATATGAATATTGCGTTCCGGAATAGAATCGTTTTTAAAAATTGAACTCCTTTTATACAACGAACGTCCTTCTATGTAACCTCCAAAAGCAACTTTCGCATTGGTTTCTTCAAGATAGTTTGAAATGAAATTTTCAAAATCTTGAGCAGTTTCCGGTTTTTGTTTTACTAATTCCTGATTAGTAATCGATAAATCTAGAGGTTTATATTCTGAAAAATCAATAGAAGAATCGATTATTTTGGCAGGAGGAAGGTTGTTCAAAATAGAAGTTAAAGGTTTCATATGTACTATTTTAGGCGACTTTTTCTATTATAATTAATTCATTATGATCTTCGATGCGAGGAAGCGTTTTGGTTTTAAACAGTTTCGGATTAATCTCAGAAATATACTTGCGATTCCGAACATTATGAGCCTCATCCAGAATCATGGTATTGAATAAAACAAAACCCTCATCTTTTAGAAGATAGCAAATCCTTTCGCTGAAAAATTTCTCAAACAAAAAATTCGGCATATGCGTATCCTCAAAAATATCGATTATAATAAGGTCGTACTTTTCTTTTGTTTTTAAAGTAAACTCAAACGCATCGTCAATAATGATATCAAACTTTTTAATTTCATTTAGGTTGAAATATTTATTTGCAACCTCGATCATTTCAGGATCTATCTCTATTCCAGTAATTTTTCCCTTATATTCAATTTCGTCTACTAGTGTTTTTACTACGCTTCCGCCAGCAACGCCAAGTAGCAAAATATGATCCATTTCTATAATTTTTTGGTAACCAATATTTCTGAGACCGTATCGTAAAATTCTTTGTAGGCTTCCGTATGAGTAGTTTGTGTTTTGAGAATCTAAAACTAGTTCTCCATTTGCCCATGTAACTTCTATTGTTTTACTTCTTGATGATTTCTTTTTGAATATTTTTATAGGAATGAAATAACTGAACAATTTCTGAATCATTTTGAATGCTTTTTCTCAAATTTACCATTAAATCTTTTATTTTGCATCAAAAAAATATCAGAAATGAAAAAAATACTCTATAAGTTTATATTTTTTAAGCTAATGGGCTGGAAGATAGAAGGAATGGAAAATGCTAAAGTTAAAAAATGTATTCTTATGGTTATGCCTCACACCAGTAATCATGATTTTTATATCGGATTGTTGACTCGTGGTATCTCAGGCCTTCAGATGAATTGGGTCGGAAAGAAAGAGCTTTTCAGATTTCCTTTCGGATATTACTTTAGAAATGTAGGAGGTGAGCCGCTGGATCGTTCGGGCGGTTTGAATAAAGTGGATTCGATTGCAGCAATTTTTGACCGCAAAGAAATATTTCGTCTTGCAGTTGCTCCAGAAGGAACTCGAAAAGTTGTTAAAGGAATAAAAACTGGATTTTATTATATTGCGCTTAAAGCGAATGTGCCAATTGTACCAGTAGCTTTTGATTGGGGAAAAAAGACAGTTAGTTTCGGGGAGGAATTTTGGCCAACCGGAAATTTTGACTCTGATTTTGAAATCATAAAAAAACACTATCGAGGTGTTTTGGGGAAAATTCCTGAAAATGGTTATTCATTTAAAGAAGAAGAACAGCATTTATTAAATCAGTAAAACCAATCAAACAAGTTTTTCGTAAGTATAATTAACTATCAAAAATTATATATATGAAAAAACTTTTTATTACATCGGCCTTTTTATTTATCATTTTTACGTCGTGCGACAGCAATGATTCTGAGAACACAAATTCAACTGAAGCTGTTCTAGTAACATCCAGCAACACATCTGGAAAAATTACTTATCAAGATTTATTATCAACTTCAGCAATGGTTAAATCCTTTACTATTGCATCATTAGACGCTGAGGGGGTCTCATACAATAGCGATACAGATGCAATTATTGTTGCTTCAAGAACTAATAATAAACTAGAAACTTACACTGGTGTAAAAGAAGCAGTAAAAACAGGTCTTGATAATTTAAAGTTGACTTTGAGTAGCTTGAATACTGAATTTACAAATGCAAGAGAAACTGCTGTTTCCGGAGATATAGTTATCGTTGCACAAGATCAGCTTGCTTCAAACGGAATGACAAATAAACTTTTTGTTTATAAAAAAACCGCAACTGGCTTTTCTCTTTTAAAAACATTTACAACCGATTTTAAATTATGGGGAATTCATCTAAATGGAAATGATTTGTATGCTGTAGCCGATCTAACTGGTGACATTGTTTTGTTTAAAGATTATATGAATAATGCATCTGGAGTAATTACAGCAACAAAAAGAGTAACTATTGCAGGTCTCGTTCGTACTCACGGAATTACTTATTCTGCTTCAGATGATACTATGATTTTAACAGATGTGGGAAGCGCAACTTCTGGAACTGATGGTGGACTGATTTTTATAAAAAACTTTACAAGCGTATTTAACTCAACTTCTGCTGGAGGAACAATTGCACAGACAAATCAAATAAGAATTTATGGGTCAAACTCGCTTTTAGGAAATCCTGTTGATGTCGCTTACGATCATGTTACAAAAAAGGTTTATGTTGCTGAAAGATTAAATGCGGGAGGAGAAGTTCTAACTTATACCTATCCAACAGCGTCTGGTGATTTTGCTCCAACTAATGTAAGATTAGAAGCGGGTGTGACGTCTGTTTTTGTTTTTAGAAAATAACTTTCAAAAAAATACTATTTAGCCTGATTCAGAATTCTGAATCAGGTTTTTTTTCAAATGCGTGAGAATCGCGTATTTGAAAATTTTCTGAACCAATCTCCGAATATGCGCTAATTTTTAAACTACGGATTATATACCTTAAAAGTACCATTTCTATAAAAAAAGACAATTTTCTCAATTTGCTCGTCGGGTTTTGAAATGATGTTTAAATTTTCAGTTGCTACTACTTTGTCTGAAGGTTTTGATTCTTTACCAAAATCAATTGATGAAAACAAATCCTGTACTCCTGAAATTTCTGATTCAATAGGAGTAGAGATTTTAGAACTTTTAGATGAGTCGTCGTTATATAATTTAGGAAAATTTCCAGTTCCGTTTAAAATCCAATACAGATCTACATCCGGAAAAACTTCTATTATTTTCATTATAAAATCTAGACTAGGTTTGTTTCTTCCCGAAAGAAGATGCGACATACTAGATCGCTGTACACCAATTTTATCAGCAAAAGCAGATGCGTTCAAGCCATAGTAATCCAGTATTGCTTCAAGTCTCTTTACAAAATCATCGATGTTTACCATTGTAAATTATCGTTTTAAATTACGCTGTTTACAAATGTAATTAAAAAAGAAAAGAAAAGCAATTTATATTCAAACTATCATTTACAAGACTGGATTTTAATTAAACAAAGACTTTAAATATTTATTTTAACTTATTGATTATTAATATTTAGAATACTAAATAATAATCTAATAACATTTGTTAACTCATAAATCACCTCACAGCAAAAACGACTGTTTACAAATCTAAATTCCCTTTAATTTTTCAAGTTTACAATTGTAAAAATAAAGATGTTTACTTTTGTAAACTAATCAAAACACAATGAATTTAGAAGAACTTTTTAATCAAAACAAAGAAAAGTCAATTTCAGGAAGATATCTGACTTTAGATCATATAACACCTTTATTAGATAAACTAAATACAGATAATCAAGTTAAGGTAATTGGAAAATCCGTTTTAGGCGAACCTATATATAGTTATCAAATCGGAACAGGAGAAACTCGTATCTACCTATGGTCGCAGATGCACGGCAACGAGAGCACGACTACAAAAGCTTTATTTGATTTTATAAATGTGCTAAATAGCGGATCTGAATATGCTCGTAGAATGCTTGAATCCTTTACCTTTTATGCGATTCCGATGCTAAATCCAGATGGTGCAAGACTATATACACGTGTCAATGCCAACGAAGTAGATCTAAATCGTGATTCGCAAGCTTTAACTCAGCCAGAAAGCCAGATTCTGAGAGAGGTTTTTGAAAGTTTCAACCCTCATTTCTGTTTTAATCTTCATGATCAGCGTACTATTTTTGGCGCTGGAGATACAGGCAAGCCCGCAACTGTTTCTTTTTTGGCGCCTTCATTTAATGAAGCTCGCGACATGAATGAAAACAGACTCATTGCTGTAAATCTTATTGCAGGTCTAAATGATATGCTGCAAAAGTATATACCTGGACAAGTAGGTATATTTGATGACTCATTTAATATCAATTGTATAGGAGACACTTTTCAGTTTTTGGGCGTACCCACTATACTTTTCGAAGCGGGCCACTTTCCAGAGGACTACGATAGGGAAGTGACTCGAAAATTCATATTTTTCTCACTTACTACGAGCTTTCAGCTAATTTCCGAAAACGTTTTAGTAGACAATCGAATTAATGATTATTTGAATATTTCACAAAATAAAGTGGTTTTTTATGATTTTATGTATAAAAATGTCAAAATAAATTATGATGGTATCGAAATTATTACGAATTTTGTCGCACAATACAAAGAAGAATTAATCGAAAATAAGATTCAATTTAACGCTTATATAGTTGAAACTGGTGAATTAGAAAATTATTTCGGTCATTACGAATATGATGCTCAAGGTGCATTATATTCAGATGATTCTGATAATATTCCGAAATCGAATCAAAAAGCAAATTTTTATTTAAATAAAAATGTTAAATTTGTTAACGGATCAATAAAAAGTTAATTTTTATGTGAATTTGTTGTTTTTTATATATAATTTTATACTTTGTAATAGCAATTAGTAATATTAATTAAAGAATTATGAGTAAATTTCGTTTAGATGAAGTAGATCACCAGATTTTAGATATGTTAATAGACAACACGAGAGTACCGTTTACTGACATTGCAAAAAAGTTATTGATATCTGCTGGAACAGTACATGTTAGAGTAAAAAAGATGGAAGACGCAGGTATTATAATGGGTTCTTCATTGGCCTTAGATTATGATAAACTAGGGTATTCGTTTATTGCTTATGTGGGTGTATTCCTGAATAATACGTCTCAAACAAAATTTGTATTAGAGCGAATCAATCAAATTCCATTCGTAACAGTAGCATCTGTAACTACAGGAAAATTCAATATCTTTTGTAAAATTAGAGCAAAAGACACTAAACACGCTAAAGAAGTTATCTTTATGATTGACGACATTGATGGTGTTTACAGAACAGAAACAATGATTTCATTAGAGGAAAGTATTAACGATAAGAAGCGTTTGATGCATACTATTTTCAAAAATATGTAAGAACTCTTCTTGAATGCTATATTACAATATAACCTCAAGTTTATTCTTGGGGTTTTTTTATGACTAATTAACCAACCAACTATAACACGATTATGTATACGTTGCCAAAAATTGAGCGTTTTAATCAAGATGTTCTCTCAAAATACCACATTTATAATAGTGTTTTTATAACATTGCCTTTTGATTCTATAGATAATACGGGAGTTTTGCTGCCATTATTTACAGAAACTTGTGAAACTGGATTTAAAAAACAAGAAACGCCAAAAGAAATCTTTGATTTTTTCTCAAATAAATTTCTAAACAATGCTTCTGAACAGGAAAAAATCGAGCTTATGTTTCGATTTATTCAATATATAGAACGCCAGATTGTACTGTTTGACGCTATTGAAGACGCCGCATTTCCGGTAGTAAACAATATGGAAGGGCGAGGATCTTTACGAGATATTAAAGAAAAGTCGGATGCGAGGGAAAAAGATGATGAATTGATAGATTTCTTAGAAAACTTTAATGTTCGTACCGTTTTAACTGCGCACCCAACTCAATTTTATCCTGGTCCAGTTTTAGGAATTATCAACGACTTGACCGAGGCGATTCGTCAGAATGATTTATTGAAAATCAAACAATTACTAGCTCAGTTAGGGAAAACTCCTTTCATACAAAAAGAAAAACCAAATCCGTATGACGAAGCTGTTAGCTTGATATGGTATTTAGAGAATGTATTTTATGCTACAGCTGGAGAAATAGTACATTATCTTCAGAAAAACATTCTAGACGGAAATGCGATTCAGAATCAACTAATAAAATTAGGATTCTGGCCAGGAGGTGACCGTGACGGAAATCCTTTTGTAACAACAGATATTACGCTTAAAGTAGCAGACCGTCTTCGCACCTCTATTTTAAAGTGTTATTATGTCGAAATGAGGAATTTAAAGCGTAAGCTAACTTTCTCAGGAGTAGATACTTTGGTGTCGGATCTTGAACATAAACTTTATCGTTCTGTATTTTATTCCAAAGGTGAAATTTTTATCACTTTAGAGGAATTATTAACGCAGCTAAATAAAATTAGAGCTATAATTATTGAGAAACACCAGTCTCTTTATTTAGATGAATTAGAAGCCCTTCTTGTAAAAATCAATTTGTTTGGATTCCATTTTGCAACTTTAGATATTCGCCAGAATAGCAAAATTCATAACGCTGTTTTTAAGGATGTTGTGAATTATTACCTAAATTCTGGCTCAACGATTTTCCCTGCCAATTACTTTGATTTATCGGAGGAAGAGAAACTTGTAGTTTTATCTAAAGTTCAAGGAGATTTGAATCCTGCTGATTTTGAAAATGAAATTACAAGATCTACTTTAGAATCTGTTCAGGCAATTAAAACCATTCAGCAAAACAATGGAGAAGAGGGAGCAAATCGTTATATCATTAGTAACAACGAAAGCGCTCTGAATGTAATGGAAACTTTTGCTATGATTCGCCTTCATAATTGGGAAAATCCAACTGTAGATATCATTCCGCTTTTCGAATCTGTTGATGATTTGCAGAATGCGCATCAGGTTATGGAGCAATTATATACTAATCCAGAATATTCGAAACATCTTAAAGCTCGTGGAAATAAGCAAACCATTATGCTCGGTTTTTCTGACGGAACCAAAGATGGAGGATATCTCATGGCAAACTGGAGTATTTATCAAGCAAAAATCTCATTGACAGAAATTTCTAGAAAATATGGAATTAAAGTGATTTTCTTTGATGGTAGAGGGGGACCTCCAGCACGTGGTGGTGGAAAAACACATAAATTCTACGCTTCGTTGGGACCAAAAATTGAGAACAACGAAATTCAAATCACAGTTCAAGGCCAGACAATTAGCTCGAATTTCGGAACATTAGATTCTTGTCGATATAATATCGAAAATTTATTAAGTGCAGGTGTCACTAATCAGGTGTTCAGTAAAGAGAAAAATGAGTTGACTGCAGAAGAAACTCAGATTTTAACTGAATTGGCTGATTTGGGATATAACAAATATTTAGGTTTAAAGAATCACCCTAAATTTATTCCGTATTTAGAAAAAATGAGTACTTTGAAATATTACTCAAAAACCAACATAGGAAGCCGTCCTTCTAAAAGAAGCAAATCAGAAGCTTTAGATTTTGCTGATCTTAGAGCAATTCCGTTTGTGGGATCATGGAGCCAGTTAAAACAAAATGTGCCTGGATTTTTTGGTGTAGGAACCGCTTTGAAACATTTTGAAGAAACCGGACAATGGAATAAAGTAAGCGACTTGTACCATAATTCGTTGTTTTTTAGAACGCTTTTGGAAAACAGTATGATGTCGTTGGCTAAATCATTTTTGCCATTAACGGCCTATATGCAAAAAGATCCAGAATTTGGAGAGTTTTGGCAGATTATCAATAACGAATTTCAGGAAACAAAACGTCTGTTGCTTAAAATCGCAGATCACAAAACGCTGATGGAAAATTATCCAGACGGTATTGCTTCTATTCAAATAAGAGAACGTATTGTATTGCCATTATTGACAATTCAGCAGTATGCATTACTGAGAATCAATGAATTAAACAAAGAAAGTTCAGTAAACGAGGAACTTGTAAAAGTTTACGAAAAGATCGTAACAAGGTCATTGTTTGGAAATACTAATGCAAGTAGAAATTCTGCTTAAGAAAAACTTTAATTAGAAAAAAATGTACGCAAACCAGTTATTAGAAAATGAATATTCAGGTCATTTTGGAACTTACATTAAACAAGCCGGAGACGGAAAATTGATTGAAGAACTTGAAATTTCGCTTCATGAGTTTATCAAATTTGTTCAAAATATTCCGCTTGATAAATTTGATTATCGGTATGCAGAAGGAAAATGGACCATTAAAGATATTATTCAGCATGTAATTGACACTGAACGTATTTTTTGTTATCGTGCCTTGCGTTTTTCTAGAAATGACAAAACGCCTTTGCCTAGTTTTGAGGAAAATGATTACGCAGATAATACCGATTCGAACAGCAGAAGTATTCAAGAATTGTTAACTGAGTTTTCAGCGGTAAGACATTCAACCTTATTGTTTTACAAAAGCCTATCTGAAGAACAACTTAAAAGACTAGGGACGGCTTCAAACAATCAGATTTCTGTAAGAGCTTTAGGTTTTGTTATGATCGGACACGTAAAACACCACCAAAAAGTTTTTGAAGAAAGATATTTGTAAAGTTCGAATTTAATGATAAATCAAACCCGACAGGTTTAAAACCTGTCGGGTTTTGTTATTTGATAATTCTTCTATTTGCATAATCTTGTCATTTCGACGAAGGAGAAATCTTCGCGAGAAACTCTACAAAGATTGGCAATTTTCTGTGTCGAGCTACTTGTGTAGATTTCTCCTTCGTCGAAATGACAAAAAATGAAGTTTTTATTTAGTTATTTGAAGTTTTCTCTCCAAAAATGCCAATCCGAAACGAATTTTGTCATACGACATTTTTTCTTCAAAATAATCGAAGTAAGGTCTCAATGCACTTGGATTTTCTAATTCTGTTTTAGCCTTTTCAATTTTCAGAATTTCTTCGTCCGAAACAAACTTACTTAAATCTATGTCATTTCCATCAACATATAATTTTGCTAAATGCGAAATAATCGTCGTTTCTCCTAGATTTCGTTGTCCTGCAATTTCTTCTACCGAAAGTCCGTTCTTAAACAGTTCTAATGTTTGCGCATACGTACTTTCTTTTTTTTCTTTTTTAACGACCGATTTATTTCTTTCAAATTCAATAATTGCTTTGATAAAATCTTCTCCGTATTTTTCTAGTTTTGCTTTACCGACCCCTTCAACAGCAAGAAACTCTTCATCACTCATTGGTCTTAAAATTTCCATCTGACGCAAAGAAGCATCACTAAATATAACATAGGCAGGAACTTCTTCTTCCTGCGCAATTTCATAACGTAATTTTCGAAGTGTCTCAAACAGCGAATTTTTAACGGCTTTAGGTTTTGTTTCTTTAATTTCTGTTTTGTCGATTGTTTTCTTGACAACTGTGGTCAGTTTGACTTTCTCACCTTCAAACAAAACTTTTTTGGCAAAAGGAGTAAGCAATATTTTATTGTGCTGATGAAAAGCTATTTCACAATAACCAAGATTGATAAGCTGAATAAGATACTGATTCCAGTCATACCAAGAAACATCAGCTCCAATTCCGTACGTTTTTAGCTCCTGATAATTTTTTTCGTAGATATATGCATTTCTTGAGCCTCTCAAAAAATCGATAATAACGGCTAGAGGTTCCGATTCTTTTAAGCGGGTAATAGCAGACAAAGCTTTCTGCGCGAGAATCGTACCATCAAAAAAAGTTGGCGGATTATTGCAAATATCGCAGTTACCACAGTTTTCGGTCACCAATTCACCAAAATACGAAAGCAGAATTTTTCTTCTGCAGCTTACAGCATCTGCATACTGCTTCATTCGTTCGAGTTTTGCAAGCTGCACATCAGCATTCAATCCTTCAGAAGCAAATTTCTGAAGCTGAATAACATCAGCATAACTTTCAAACAAAACAGTTTCTGCCGGTAAGCCGTCTCGGCCAGCACGTCCGATTTCTTGATAATAACCTTCAATGTTTTTTGGAAGATTATAATGAATTACCCAACGAACATTTGATTTGTCAATTCCCATTCCAAAAGCAATCGTAGCGCAGACCACTTGGCAATCATCATTGATAAACTCATCTTGAGTTTTGGCACGAGTTGTATTATCAAGTCCAGCATGGTAGGCTTTGGCTGTGATTCCATTTTTCTTTAGTTTTTCTGCTAGTTCTTCAGTAGTTTTTCTGCTTAAACAGTAAATGATTCCCGATTCATTCGGCTTGTTTTCAACAAAATCAATTATTTGTTTTACTCTATCCAGTGCGGGGCGAACCTCTAAACTTAAATTTTTTCTATCAAACGAAGTAACAAAAGTTTTAGGATTGGTTAGATTCAATTGCTTAATAATATCGGTACGAGTTGCTTTATCGGCAGTGGCAGTTAATGCTAAAACTGGGGTAGCAGGAAAGCGGCTCTTCAAATAACCTAAATTAGTATAAGCAGGCCTGAAGTCATGTCCCCAAGAAGATATACAGTGAGCTTCATCAATAGCTATCAGACTAACTGTTAGTTCATTGAAAGCCATATCCAAATAAGAAAGACTTTCGGGAGCAATATAAACTAATTTAAATTTATTAGATTTTAAGTTGTCGATATAATACAATTGTTCCTGCGCAGATTGCGAACTATTGATATAACAAGCTGCTATTCCGTTGGTTTTTAAGCTGTCCACTTGATCTTTCATTAAAGCAATCAAGGGCGAAATTACAATCGTAATTCCTGGCAATACAAGAGCCGGGAGCTGAAAACATATTGATTTTCCTCCACCAGTTGGCATAATCGCTAAAGCATCTTGTCCCGAAAGAATCGTAGATATAATGGTTTCTTGATTTGGTCTGAACTTTTCAAAACCAAAATTTTCTTTTAAAGTAGCGTGTAAAGTTTCTGAAGTCATTGGCGTATAATTTTTATGTCTGTAAAATAAATATAATCTTACAAATATAAAAATATAAATTTTGTTAAGGTTTGATTCAAAATATAAAAAAAGGAACCCAATAGAGTTCCTTTAAATTATTTGAAAGAAAATGAATTAATCTTCATCATCTTCGTCGTCTTCATCATAATCAGTATCGGCTTTGTCATCATCGTCATCGTCATCATCGCCATCAGTATCCGGTTTGTCAAGATTTTCATCCTCATCATCATCGTCGTCGCTGATGTCATCATCAAGATCAAGTCCTTTTACTGGTGCAATTGCATCTACATCAACATCTAAATCATCATCTTCATCGTAGTTTTCAATTCTGTCTGCCAATTTAGTACTGATTTTCACCAAATAAATAGTATCTTCAGTACGTACTTCAACAGCTTCAACCAATTCGTTTTTAGCATTTCTAAAACGGATTACATCCGAATCATCATAACCATCAGGAAACTTTTCAACCAAAAGGTTTAAAATTTCGTTGGTTAGTTTAGCGTAGTCAACTATAACTCTTTTCATAAATTATTTTATAAATCTAATAAATATGCGAAAATTAACGGAGCAACAATTGTAGCATCCGACTCAATAATAAATTTAGGGGTTTTGATGTCTAATTTACCCCAAGTGATTTTCTCGTTTGGAACTGCTCCAGAATACGAACCATAACTAGTTGTAGAATCTGAGATTTGGCAGAAATAACTCCAGAACGGAACATCGTGCATTTCCATATCTTGATACAGCATAGGAACTACACAGATAGGGAAGTCACCCGCAATACCACCACCGATTTGGAAGAAACCAACACCATTGCTGCTGTTTTTTGAATACCAGTCTGCAAGGAATGTCATGTATTCAATTCCAGATTTCATTGTAGAAGCTTTTAAGTCTCCCTTGATTACGTATGAAGCAAAGATATTTCCCATTGTGCTGTCTTCCCATCCAGGAACAATAATAGGTAAATTTTTCTCTGCAGCTGCATACATCCAGCTATCTTTTAAATCAATTTCGTAGTACTCTTCTAAAACGCCTGACAACAACATTTTATACATGAATTCATGCGGAAAATATCGTTCTCCTTTGTCATCGGCATCTTTCCAGATTTTGTAGATGTGTTTTTGAAGACGACGGAAAGCCTCATGTTCTGGGATACAAGTATCTGTAACACGGTTTAGTCCTCTTTCTAGCAAAGCCCATTCATCTTCTGGAGTTAAATCGCGGTAATGCGGTACTCTCTCGTAATGAGAATGCGCAACCAGATTCATGATATCTTCTTCAAGATTTGCTCCTGTGCACGAAATGATTTGTACTTTATCTTGTCTAATAACTTCGGCAAAAATTTTACCAATTTCTGCTGTACTCATTGCGCCAGCCAAAGTCACCATCATTTTAGCGCCGTTATTAAGCTGATCTTCATAAGCTTTTGCAGCATCAACTAAAGAAGCAGAATTAAAGTGCAGATAATGTTTTTCTATAAACTGACTGATTGGTCCTTTCATTTTCTTGTCTTTATTTTTTTTTTTTTTGAATTAAAAAGTTTAACCTTTTAGATGTTTCTGCAAATTAAGAATTTTCTAAATATTTATCTAACTTAATTTGTCGTTTTTTATAACTTTTTTTTATAGCCTAATATCTTCAAAACGTCATCAGAAGTCTGTTGTTCTGAGAAAACTTCGGTTGCCAGAATTCCATTTTCATCGCGATCGATCAAAATATGTTTAGGTTGCGGAATCAAGCAGTGGTGAAGACCGCCATAACCTCCGATAGTTTCTTGATAAGCGCCTGTATTGAAGAAACCAATATATAAAGGTTTTTCTTTATTGTATTTTGGCAGATAAATCGCGTTCATGTTTTGTTCTGAGTTGTAATAATCGTCACTATCACAGGTAAGGCCTCCTAACAAAACCCGTTCGTATGTATCATTCCATCTATTGATTGCCAACATGATAAAACGTTTGTTTATCGCCCAAGTATCTGGCAGAGTGGTAATGAATGAAGAATCTATCATATTCCATTTTTCTCTATCATTTTGTTGTTTCTGATACAAGATCTGGTAAATTGCGCCACCACTTTCTCCAACGGTAAATGATCCGAATTCTGTAAAGATATTAGGAACATCTACTTCAGCCTCATCACAAGCAATTTTAATCTGATTGATGATTTCGTCAATCATATATTGATAATCGTATTCAAAAGCAAGCGAATTTTTGATAGGGAATCCTCCACCAATATTTAATCCGTCAAGAGTAGGACACTCTTTTTTAAGAGCGATATAAACTTTAATACATTTTACAAGCTCGTTCCAATAGTATGAAGTATCGTTGATTCCGGTATTAATGAAAAAGTGAAGCATTTTAAGCTCTAATTTGTCATTTTCCTGAATTTGTTTTTTATAAAAAGAAACAATGTTTTTGTAACCAATACCTAATCTTGAGGTATAAAACTCGAATTTAGGCTCCTCTTCAGCGGCAATACGGATTCCAATTTTGAATTTTCCTTTAATTTCTGCTTGAAGAAGGTCAAGCTCTTCGTAATTATCAATAATCGGAATAGTGTTTTTATGTCCGTTATTGATCAATCTAGCAATATTAGTAATGTATTCGTCTCTTTTAAAACCGTTGCAGATTACATAAGTGCTTTTGTTGATTTTGCCGTTTTCGAGCAAATTCTCAACAATATTTACGTCAAACGCAGATGAAGTCTCGATATGGATATTGTTCTTGAAAGCTTCATTCATTATATATTCAAAATGAGAGCTTTTTGTGCAATAACAATAGTAGTACTTTGCATCGTACTTATTTTTTTCCATTGATTTTCTGAACCAAGCTTTGGCTTTATTGATATTTTCAGAAATCTGAGGAAGATAGGTGAATTTTAAAGGGGTGCCATACTGTTCAACCAATTTCATTAAATCAATATTATGAAACAGAAGGTTGTCTTTGTTTAATTTGAATTCCTCTTGCGGAAAGTAGTATGTCTGGTTTATAAGATCAGAATATTTTGTATTCATTTAGTTGTCAAAATTTAGAATTGTGAATGGATAATTTAGTGCTGTTTTGGGGCTAAATCTTGATTCAAACTCTAATATTGGCAAATATAATCGGCAGTTTTTCGTGCTCGGCTTTTGAACATTGGAAAACATCAAAACAGAACGGACTTTTACTATTATAAAAACGGTTCAACATTCTTAATAAAGAACTGTTGAGGCGGTTTCTGTAAGAGCTGAATTGTCTTCGCTGTTTGTTTGTTTTCATGGGGCAAATGTAAAAAATAAAATATACCAAATGCAACGCTTTCGATTAAAAAAAGTTTAAGATTTATAATCTTGAAACGCTTCTAGAATCAATTTATTTTCAACAGATTGGTTAATTTTTATTTTTCCGATTCCTTCAATCAATGCAAATTGAATCATTCCGTACTCATTTTTTTTGTCGTGAATAAGTAATTCCAAGATCGGATCAATATCATTATCTTCGAAAACTACATCGTCATAAATACCTTTTATAATGGTTTTGATTTCACGATACTCTTCTGCGGAAATCAGGTTTTTCTGGAGTGAAATAAAGCTTTCCAGAATCATACCAACCGCGATTGCCTCTCCGTGCAGTAGCGTAGTTTTTTCTTCGTTTTCTAAAAAATATCCTTCAATCGCATGACCTAAAGTATGTCCGAAATTTAAGGCTTTACGAATGTTTTTCTCGGTAGGATCCTGAATTACAATTTCGTTTTTGATTTCGACTGAACGATAAATCAATTGATCCAATTCGTCGAAAACAATCGATTTTAAATCAGAAAACTGTCTCCAATAAGGGGCATCATATATAAGTCCGTGTTTTAGCATTTCGGCCAAACCAGAACGCATTTCGGTCTGAGGCAAGGTTTCGAGGTATTCGGTATCAATTAAGACCATTTGTGGCACATTAATTACGCCAATTTGGTTTTTAAGATTCCCTAAGTCGACTCCGGTTTTTCCTCCAACAGAAGCATCAACCATAGAAAGCAGAGTTGTAGGAACATTGATGAAATCTACGCCTCTTTTAAAGGTAGAAGCCACAAAACCGCCTAAATCTGTAACCACGCCACCGCCAACATTAATAACCAATGTTTTTCTATCTGCTCCCAGCTCCGTTAGGATATTCCAGATTTCAATACAAGTTTCGATATTTTTATTGGCTTCTCCAGATTCAAATTCAATAATTTCTATAGCCAAATCAGTCTCTAAATGTGAAATAAATTTAGGAAGACAATATTCATTTGTCTGATCGTCTACGATTATAAATATGTTAGAATACTTATTCTCTCTTAAATGATTATTTAAAGCTTCGTAAGCATTTTGGTTGAAATGTACGAGGTAGTTATTGGCTTGAATAGACTGCATAGTTCTTTAGTTAATTTGAAAAGCGCAAAAATAAGGCAATTTTGGCTAATTAATATTCAAACTTTGATTCTAATTTGTTTAAAATTCTGTTTTGATTTGGAGGAGATTAAATTAGTTATTCTCAAATTCGGGCTATAAGCTTCCCAAAACAACAATCATATTAAAGATATTAAAAAATATGACATGTTTTGATAAATAATATTCAAAACTCTCTATATCTTTGCATGAAAAACTAGACTTAATGGAAAAAATATTCGATAACACTCAGGTTGCATTTGCTTTAAAAAGCGATACAGAACTTGACAGGGCTTATTTTCTTTTTAAAATGATTGACAGCGAACCTTTGGTACGAATCGGAACGGCTGTTACTAACTTCGCTATTAAAGCGCATCTTCCGGTTGAAGGACTGATTCGCGCTACGGTGTTTGATCACTTTTGCGGCGGCGTAAACGAAAATGACTGCTTAACGGTAGTAGACAAAATGTTTACCAAAGGCGTATCTTCTGTATTGGATTATTCTGTTGAAGGAAAAGAAGAAGAGGAGCAATTTGACGCTGCTCTGGAAATGACATTAAGAACAGTAGAATTTGCCAAAGAACGTCTTGCAATTCCGTTTGCCGTTTTTAAACCGACCGGTTTAGGACGTTTCGAATTGTATGAGAAACTTGGAGAAAAACAAACTTTGATTCCGGCAGAACAAGCAGAATGGAATAGAGTGGTGGAGCGTTTTGATAAAATCTGCAGCGAAGCTTATAAAAAAGATGTAGCATTATTAATTGATGGAGAAGAAAGCTGGATGCAGGACGCAGCAGATGATTTGGTTACTGATATGATGCGTAAATACAATAAAGAGAAGGCCATTGTTTTTAATACATTACAGATGTACCGATGGGATCGTTTGGATTATTTGAAAAAACTACACGAAACCGCTAAAAAAGAAGGTTTCTACATCGGAATGAAACTGGTTCGTGGTGCTTATATGGAAAAGGAAAACAAACGTGCTGAAGAGAAAGGTTATGTTTCTCCTATCTGTGTCTCTAAAGAGGCAACTGATGTAAATTACGACAGCGCTGTTCATTATATGTTAGACCATATTGACAAAATGGCCATTTTTGCCGGCACTCACAATGAGGCAAGTTCGTACAAGTTAATGGAGATGATGGCAGGAAAAGGAATGGCTAAAAACGATTCTAGAATATGGTTTGGGCAATTGTACGGAATGAGCGACAACATTAGCTACAACTTAGCCGAAAACGGTTATAATGTTGCTAAATATCTTCCTTTCGGACCTGTTAAAGATGTGATGCCGTACTTAATTCGTCGTGCAGAAGAAAATACTTCTGTTGCCGGTCAGACAAGCCGTGAATTATCTATGATCAAGACAGAACGCAATAGAAGAAAAGGAAAATAAAATTTTAGTTGTAAATTCCAATTTTTTAAATTCAAATTCCAAAATATTTATAACCCGACAAGTTTTTAAAACGTGTCGGGTTTGCTTTAAATAATACAATAAAAAATCCGTTTATTGCAAACGGAGTTTTTTATTGGAATTTGGAATTTAAAAATTGGAATTTTAAACATTTAAGAATTACTAAACTGCAGATTGCTTAGGTTTTTGTAAATTCCGTTTTCTAGGTTTATTAATTCTTGATGTGTTCCTTCTTCAGAGATTTTTCCGTTGTCAAGAACTAAGATTTTATCTGCGTTTCTGATAGTTGAGAGACGATGAGCAATAATGATGCTGGTTCTTCCTTCCATCAGAACTTCCAAAGCTTCCTGAACCAGTTTTTCGCTTTCGCTGTCTAGAGATGAAGTTGCTTCATCTAAAATCAGAATACTTGGATTTTTAAGCAAAGCTCGTGCAATTGCAATACGTTGACGTTGCCCGCCAGACAATTTTACGCCGCGCTCTCCAACCAAAGTTTCAAACTTTTCTGGGAAGCCATCAACAAAATTAAAGGCATTGGCTTGTTTTGCTGCCTGAATAATTTCTTCGTCGGTCGCATCTGGTTTTCCGTAAGCGATATTTTCTCTAATCGTTCCGCCAAATAAAATGACATCCTGAGGCACTATACTCATGTTGCCGCGAAGGGTTTCCAAATCGTAATCGTAAATATTTTTTTCGTCTACGGTTATTTCCCCCGAAGTAATATCGTAGAAACGAAGCAACAAAGATGATATGGTAGATTTCCCGGCGCCACTAGGCCCAACGATTGCTATTTTCTGCCCAAATTCGGCCTTAAAATTAACGTCTTTTAAAACTTGGATTTCCTGACGGGTCGGATAACTGAACGCAACATTTTTGAAGGTAACATTTCCTTTAATTTTCTCCTGATTTCTCTTAGAATCAGAAGCGATTTTTTCTGGACTTTCGTCTAATAATTCAAAAACTCTTTCTGTTGCACCGATTGCTTTCTGTATTTGTGCATATAATTCGGCTATGCCTCCAAAAGAAGCTCCTACAAACGTAGAATACAATACAAACGAAATTAATTGCCCGACACTCATTTCGCCAGCAATACTCAAGCGAACGCCATACCAAACTACTGCTACAATTGCTCCAAACAGGCAGAAAATGATGAAAGAAGCAAAATAACCACGGTATTTACCGCCTTTGATGGCCAGTTTTACAACATCGCTGATTTTACCTTTATAACGCGCTATTTCGTACCATTCGTTAGCAAAAGCCTTCACGATGCTGATTCCCTGCATTGTTTCTTCAACAATTACCTGACTTTCGGCAACTTGATCTTGTACTTTTTTGGAGTATTTTCTAATGAATCTACCAAAAATTACTGCTGCAATTGCGACTAACGGAACAACGGAAAGCATTAACAAAGTAAGTTTAAAGCTTTCGGTTGCTAAAAGGATAATTCCTCCAATAATTAAAATAAACTGACGCAGAAACTCTGCAATTGTTGTGGTTAAAGTGTCCTGAATTTGCGTGATATCCGCGCTGATACGACTGTTTAGTTCGCCGACTCTTTTCTGCGAAAAGAAAGTCATTGGCAGTTTTACCAAATTAGTATACAAAGCTAAACGAAGGTTGGCCAGTGTATTTTCGGTAAAGTTGACAAACAATGATAATCTGAAGAAAGAGAAGAAGGATTGCAAAAACAGAATAACAATTAAACCTAACGCTATTGTATTTGCTTGGTCGTTGTCTTTGTTTTTTACGCAATCTACCAGCATTCCCATTAATTTTGGAAAGGCAAGGGCAGTGGCACCGGTAAGTAGTAGAAAAATCAAACCAATGAAGAATTTCCATTTATGATGCCCTGCGTATGTAAATATTGTTTTTGCTTTATTAAGTGAGGTAGCCGTTATTTTTGATTTTGGTAAATCATTTTCTTTTAATCGTGCCATTAGATTTTACTATTTTTAGGTATGCAAATGTATGACTAAGTCAAATCACTACAAAGGAATAATAAGAATTAGAGGATTGAATTTGGCTTTTTAACGAAATTATAAGAAAAGAGAAAAAACTCTTTGTTTTTTAAGAGTCTGAAAAATAAGATTATAAACAGAAGAACTAAAATTTATTTCATTTTTTTTTAAAATATGCTTGTAGATATAAAATCTAGCTGTATATTTGCACTCGCAATCACAAATGATGGCAACCTAATAAAATAGGGCGATTAGCTCAGCTGGTTCAGAGCACCTCGTTTACACCGAGGGGGTCGGGGGTTCGAACCCCTCATCGCCCACAAAAAAACTCCTTAAGAAATTTAAGGAGTTTTTTTTTGCCTTTTTTGCAGGAGTTTTGGCGGATTAACACAAAAAAATCCTCAAAGCGTTTCTTTTTTCTGTACTATTGTATTGATCAAAAACATTTATAATTGACCAAAAATCTACCTGATAATGTCGTAAGCATCTTTAAGTTTTATTTGTAAAATATGAAATCACAGAACAAAAAACTTACAGCCATTTTGATATACTTTTTTAGTTTATTGAATTCGTATGCTCAAAGCGATGTTAATAAATTGTTCTTTAACCTTCCTTTAGAAGCAAGCAGAGACACCATTTACGATGCAATCAAACAATATGGGTTCATAAAAAAGGGAACCAAGGGTATTTTAACTCAAAATGATGTTACCATTAAAACATTTTATGGTTATCTAGACCCAAAAATAGCCAAAGATGTTTAGCCTAGCGCAGACAGCATAAAAATTCAATTATCTATCTCAAGTTCTTTTACAGAAATTGATAAATACTATCAAAACTCTCTTATTTTATGGAGCTATTATCATTTTTCAAATGGTATTGATGCTAGAAAATTCTTAAAAGAGAAAAAAATAGAGCTGGAAAAAATAACGCCTAAAAAACCTCTTCATTACTCTGACTCTAACCACGATGTAGAAACAGGATTTGGTGATAAAATTGATGATAACGATAATAATAGAAAAATTTCTATTGAACTTAAAAAGCAAGGACTAGAATACGTTGTTACCTTAGAATATGAAAGAAATGAAGGAGAAAAAAAACTCTTACGCCAATTTGTTCCAAAGAAAGAATTAGTATATCGAGAAATAAGCAAACAAGATTTGTTTCAATTCAATAATGTAGAAAAGATCCCTATCACTAACGAATGTTCAATTAAAAACGAAAAATCATTAGATTGCTTTAAAATAAGCATCTCAAGACAGATTATGGTTGACGAATCTTATTTGGTTCCTGGTAGCTACAAATTTTGGTTAAAATTTATTGCTACCAAGGAAAATGAGATTATCAACATTACGGTAACCCACCCGAACAAGAAACTTTGTGAAGATGTAGCCAACAGTATAAACAAACTGAAGGTAATAGAACCCGCTATTAATAATGGAAAAAAAGTAGACTTTTTAGCTAGTTTTCCCGTTACTATCACGATTGATTAGTAAATGTCTAAAATAAATTTTTAAAACTAATTGTCCTATTATTTATTCAATTCCGATTTGAGGGAAAGCAACTTCTTTGATATAATCCATCATGTATTTTTCAGAAGCCTTTATTTGGTCTTTTAGTCTTATCAATTCCAATCTAATAAGTGTTGCATTTTTTTCTCTTTCTTTATTTTCTTCCCTTGTAAATTCTTCTGATGCAACAGTATTGTCATACAAAAGCACACACAAGGCTTCTAGTAGTATTTCTGTTTTTCTTTTCAAATACTTATTTTCGTGTACAGAAGACAATAACAAAGGCAGATAATCCATTTCTGCTAGAATTATTTCTTCGTCCTGTTCGTCCAAATGCAATTTTTCGTTATTGCCCCAAAGATCTAAGATTTCCTGATCTACTGCGACGAAAGATTTTGACAACGAATAACAAGCTGTGCTAAAACAGTTTGAACATTCTTTGTTCCAAATTTCTTTAAAATTATAAAGACTAAATGCGCATTCTATTTTGGTGAGCTCAAAAACATCTTTGTTTTGGTAGTCTTTACAGGTTCGTGTTAATTGATATTTAAAATTCTTATCCATTCAGTTTTGTAAGTCTGCTCAATTCATCAAATTCGGCTGTAACCGTTTCTCCATTTTTTGAAGCTATTAGTCGGCTTCCGTTTTCAGAAATAGAATAACCTTTGTCTGTTAGGTAATAGGTTAGGGCTGTATTATGATTTACCTCAAACTCTGATATCAATTGCGGAAAAACAGTCATAATTCTCAAATGATTCTCTGTTCGAGCTTTGTCTATCTGCTCACTTTTTATAGTTACAACCATGGCTCCCTGGCCATAATCGCAAATATAATAACCGCTTGAATTGTTAATCCCAGAAGCTATGATTCCCATTAAATGCAGGTCGTCTTTGGTAAAACTGAATGTGTCTTTGCGCAAAAGATCAATTTCATTCTCTTCGCCGTATTTTTTCAGTTTTAAAGCATCCTGAATAATGCTCTCCGGAAGCCCAGATTGCTTATTGGCCCAAGACCAAAGCCAAGTTTGCGAAGAATGCGAAACAGTACCCAAAACCTGAATCGGAAAAACAAAATCAGCTCCAAAACTGATTTCTTGATTGCTAATATTGATATTCCAATTATTCTCTCCAATCAAATCTCCAAAATCCAATTGTCTATCCATTACAATTCCAGCATATCGTTCGAGAAGTTGCTGTTCTGTTCTTAATTGTGCAGTATTGCTTGATGTTTTGGTTTTGTCTTGCTTAAAAATTTTGTCAAAAAATCCCATAGTTTTTATATTTTTTTTATCTTGAATTTGTTTGTTTACAAGGCGGATATTCCGCAAAATCTCTGTTTATTATAATTCTTTCCTTTTCACCAAGAGCAAGGCTAAAGTTTTGTCCATAAATATCGTAGAATGCTCTAAAATAATATTTGTGAATTACATTATTATTGAGTTTTACTCCTTTGAATGTGATTTCACAAGGCTCGGTAAATTCAATCTTCCTCTTTTGATTATTTACTAGATTGTGAATATAAAATACTTTATTTGCTTTGTCTGTTAGTGTTTTAAATTTAAAACTATTCGTACAATAAACTCGTTGCAAATAAAGTTTATTTTCCACAGTAACATAGGAACTATCCATTTTAAATTTTACTGAATCGCAAACAAAATCATCTGGCATGAAATAAGTAATTGTCTTTTTATCTTTCTTAATAATGTCTAGAAATTCTTTATTGCAATGCATAACGCCTTGAATGTTAACGCTGTCAATCTGTGATTGCATTAAAAGTGGAAAAAAAAGAAAAAGCAATACGCTCCATGTCTTTATTTTTGATGCCTTCCTCTGGGCCATATTTATAGAATATTTGCTAATTTATGTTGGCTTAAAAGTTCAGATATCATATATTTTTTATGAATTAAGGCTTTGATAACCATTAGTGCGATTTATCGGATTCACGTTTGCCAATTTATAAAAGATATTTCAAATAAAAAGTATTATTTTAGGAGCATAAAATAAAAAAGCATGTCAATAACAACAGAAGCGGAATTAATCGGAATGAAGAAAGCGAGCGAGGCGGTCGCTTTTGCTTTAAAAGAAATGAGAAATTATGCCAAACCCGGAATGTCTACAAAAGAAATTGATAATTACGGAGCACAGATTCTCAATGATTTAGGAGCAAAATCGGCACCTTACGTTACGTACGGTTTTCCGGGTTACACCTGCATTAGCGTAAATAACGAATTCTGCCATGGAATTCCGTCTGAAAAACGAATTCTTAACGAAGGAGATTTAATCAATATCGATGTTTCGGCAGAATTAGATGGCTTTTGGTCAGACAACGGAGCGTCGTTTGTGATAGGAGAGGACATCAATCAACATCAAAAATTGATTGAAGCGTCTAAGGAAATTCTGCATAAAGCAATCTACAACATCAAGGGCGGTGTACGCATTTCTGATATTGGCTTTTTGATGGAAACCGAAGCCAAAAAAAGAGGCTACAAAGTGATTAAAAACCTCACCGGACACGGCGTAGGAAGGAGTCTTCACGAAGAACCGCACGAAATTGCCAATTACAGAGACCGATTCAATTTAGCGCGATTTAAGAAAAATTCTGTTGTTGCAATTGAGACCTTTATAGCCACGACTTCTACTTATGCAGAAACCTTGCAGGACGGCTGGACAATGGTCGGAAATAAAGGCGGTTTTATGGCGCAACACGAACATACAATTGTAGTGACCGAAGGAAAACCGATCATATTGACCGAAATGAACGGAATTTGGAATTAGAATTCTTCAATTCACAGAAATTACAACAATAAAATAAGACCGAATGCTTTTAAAGTCATTCGGTCTTTGTGTTTTTAAAAAGCAGCAATTTTCATTATTGCAACAATTATGATGGAAAGCAACACCAATCCTGTATAATAAACGCCTCTTTTGGTTCTGCTGTCAATATTTTTGTTTTTTATAATGATGATTGATGATCGGATCAAAATAAAACTTACAGCAACCGCACAGATTCCGACAAGGATTTTATTAGAAGAAATGTACACCACTGCCATACAGACCAAGTTTATAATCATGAGCGGAATGGCATATTTTTGATCAAATGTTTTCTGATTTTGCTCTGTTACAGGTCTTATCTGATTTAGTTTTGACTGCAATCTCTCATTATTTTCGATTTGAGACGGAATATAGATTGTCTCGTGCGCCGTTTTTCCTTTTATGGTATAATCTCCCTTTTTATTTTGGGAAATCGACTGGATATCCGAGAACTGAATTGTTAATGCTGGTGTTTTTTGTTGTTCTCTAGTAATATTCTTATCTGCAAAGTTCAACTGATAACTTTCAAAAAAAGACTTGTATCTTTTAATTGCTGATCGGAATCCGATAAACATACTTACAACAAGAAATAGCATTATGATAGGAAGCGTTTCAAAGAATTCTTCTGTACTTTCTGTATTAAAAAATGAAATCAGAAGTCCAAAGGACATTGCCATTAGCGCAATTACCAATATTTTTATAAGCACCTGCTTCCTGACTTCATCGAAACCATTTTCTTTTATTCTAAAAATTTCATTCATTAGGTTAATTATTTGGGGTTGTCGTTATTTTGCTGCGAATATATAGAATTATTAGTATTAGAATATTTAATAATTTACATTTGAATCATTTAATAACTATATGATAAAGAACAGTTTTCTAGTATTGCTTTTAGCAGGTTTTACAGCCTTTTCTCAAGAAAGTCTTTATAAAAAAATATTATTCAATAAAGAGTTAAAAACCAATGAATTGACGCTCACGCAAGAGGATCTAAATGCCGCTTTTCCTAATTTTTTATTTGATAATCTTAATTTCAGAAAGATAACATCATTTTATATTGAAACCTATAAGGATAAATTTGTCATTGATTCAAATTCAGGATCTCTATTGGAATGTACTTTTACAAGTGATGAAGGTTTTGTACAACAGAAATATAAAATTCAAAATTTTGCATTGAAAAACTACAATAATTTCAACGAAGATTTTGATTATAAAACGTACACGATATTTGTACAGCGTGGATTTATTATTGCTTTTAATAAAATTGAGAAAACAATGCTTATGATTGATGTCAATTCGTGCATCTTTGAAAAACAAAAAAGCAAAGTTCTCAGATTATTGAAAAACAAAAAAACTTTTGATGTTTTTGTACTTAACTGTGGCGGTAAAGAACTTGTTTCTAGAAGCTAATTGCTAATCTATCATACTACTCTCATCAAAAATCTTTATTTTGAAAGAAGGATTTTCTTCTAAATATCCTAATAACTTAAGAGACTTTGACGTGAGCTTTTGGTCGATTTGTTTCCAGATTTCTGTTTTTTCTTCAGGAGTATACTTTTTCTTTTTTATATATCTTTTGAAATATTCCTGTTTATAGACAGGCAGAAATTCATCATACGAAAGCTTAGTAAAGCTGATATAAATATACTTTTCCTGATTATTTATAATTTTGAATTCCCTTTTGATTGTAAATTCATGCTCAAGATTTGAAACTTCAATGGTATACAAACCATCTTTTAAACTCAAAACAGGATCCTTCATTGTTTTGATATCTTCCGATTTAGCAATAATAGAGTCATTCAGTTTCACTAGAATTGAAGCTTTGTAGTTTCCGTAAGAACTATTCGAAAGATGAAAAGTTACATTTTCTATTTCTTCTGTTTTAGGGAATAATCTCAAAAACGAAAATACAATCACAAACAACAGCACTAAAACAGAAGCTAGGTAAAGCGGAAGTTTATTATTTTTAGTAATTATCATACTTTTTCGTTCTAAGATTAGGTTATTTAAGCCGGTTCCCAAAGTTCTATTTTATTTCCTTCTGCATCCATTATATGTACAAACTTTCCGTAATCATAAGTTTCAATTGCATCCAGAATTGTTACACCATTTAGTTTGAGCTGTTCAACAAGTCCTTCAATATTCCGGACACGATAATTGATCATAAACTCTTTTTTAGAAGGAGAAAAATAGGAATCATCTTTCTTGAACGGGCTCCATTGTAGTGATTCCGTTTCATCTGGATTTGCCAATTTTCTTGATTCAAAAGTTGCTCCCCAGTCATTGGTTTCGATTCCTAAATTTTTAGAATACCAATCACGAGTTTCTTTAGGATTGTCCGAAAAAAAGAAAATACCGCCAATTCCGGTAACTTTTGGGGTTTTATCATTTGATGAATTTTCCATAACTTATTTTTGAATTTAATGAAGTTAGTTTTGTGTAATAAAGTTAAATTAATTATAGAACAAATATTGAATTATTATTTAAAATCAATATTTTACAAGAATTATTTATCCTTAAAACATAAATAGATTTCCTTCTCTTTCTGCTTTTTCAATTTGAGTTACTTTTTTATTTTTGACATCAACAATTGCTCTTAAAAAACTAACTTTCGTAGAGTCTCTATAAATCATGCCGTACCATTCTACGCTTACTATTTTTAAATTTTTATCAGTTGTAGGATACGTTTTGTAGCTAATGTATTTTGCTTTATTCGTTTTTTCCTTTTGTTTGATTGCGTTTTTGACTAGAATGCTTTTTTCAGTAATCGAAATCGCTAAAGAATCCACTTTATATAAACTGTCGACGCTATTTTCAAAAAGATCTCTCCAATTCTTTCCGATTCTTCTTTGCAAAATGCTGTCGGTTCTATTGTTGTGCCTTACATCTGCACTATGGTCAACTATATTGGTACAGGATGTTCCGTTTACAGAAAAACGAAAATTATACCATCTAGCAATTATATATCTGTATTGATCTTTTGGGTCGGGAGGTCCGCCAAAAACGGTGTAGGTTGGGTATTTATTTTCTAATCTTATTTCTGCATTTACGCTTTCGGAATCAATAACCGCTTTTTTATGTTCTTCCACAGCCTGTTTTTCAAAGACTTTGGTTTTGCCGATTACGATTCCAATTACCAATATTATAATTATTAACAGTACAAAAAGAATATTTTTTCTCATAAGCAGCAGTGGCATTTAAAAAATAGATTTGGAATTATAAATATAGTTTTAATTCTATTATAGTGTAGTATTATTTTCGTTCTTCATCTCATTTTTATATTCTTCAAGAAGTTCGTAAAACATTTTTATAGATTGAATATGTTCTTCCTTTGTTATGTGACGAGAAAAAACCTCTTCCCAAATAATTTCTTCTGGATCAAAACCAAGACTGTATGCCAAAATCATATTGCCCCAGCCAGCTGTCGATTCATAATAACCTAGTTTGCGGGCAATCCAATCAAAGAAAGCTTCATTTTTTGATTCAATAATTAACTTATTTTCAACAAGAGCAGTATAATATCCTGTAGCAAAAAGCTTAATTCTGTCAAGCGAAACTTCACCAATAAACATTCCCGGACGTTTTTCGATATCTTTAAATAATTTATAACATTCTAGAACCATCACTTTACTAATTTTTATAATTTTAAGACAAATTAATAATATATAAATGAAAAATTTGCTGTTACTTATTGTTTTTACTTTATTTATTGCTTGCAAAGACAAAACGGAGAAAGCTAATAATAGCACAGTCCTAACAGACAGCATTAAAGAAGAAACTGTCATCAAAAGCGCACCTTATGAAGATGACGAAATAATCAGTGGGTTTACTGAAACTTTTGTAGACAGTTCTACAATTGCTGCAAAAGGAAAATATAAAATTGAAATTACTCAAAATACGACTGATACGATTACGAAGGTTTCGATTCAGCTTTTTCAGAAGCAAAATCGGCGTTGGAAAAGTATTCAAAATTATACTTTAAACAAAGAAAGCGATATTCCGATGCTTCCAGATATAGAAGATTTTAATAATGATGGTTTAAATGATTTTACAATTCATTACGCCACAGCAGCCAGAGGTTCAAATGACGTCAGGAAATTGTTTATTTTTTCTAAAAAAGAAAATAAGTTTGTAGAGATAAAGAATTCCGACAACTATCCAAATCTGGAGTATAACAAAAAGTTGAATTGCATAGATGCTTTGAGCGTTTACGGAGGATCAACGACATCATTTCTAAAACTGACAAAAGACAGCCTGACTGAATTTGCGAAAGTTAATTTTATGGATGGTGACGTAGAAAGTTTTATCATTCGCAACAATAAAGAAATAAAACTTTATTCCGGAAAATATCAGGGTTCTAATGATTATCTGGTGCGATTTAGTAATTATAATCCAATCGAAGAATAAGTCAATTGTTGAATTAATTTAAGCAAAGATGAATAGCGAAAGAATATATAGATTATTGTTTTCGAGTGTGTATCCTTTATACATTCAAAAAGCTGAAAGGAAAGGACGTACCAAAGAGGAAGTAGACACTGTAACCAAATGGTTAACAGGATACAATGATGAACAACTTAAAGAACAGATTGAAAAAAAGTCTGATTTTGAAACTTTCTTTAAAGAAGCCCCTGAACTCAATCCGAATGCGGTAAAAATTACCGGTGTAATCTGCGGTTATCGCATAGAAGAGATTGAAGACCCACTGATTCAAAAAATCAGATATCTAGATAAATTAGTTGATGAGTTGGCGAAAGGCAAAAAAATGGAAAAGATTTTAAGAACCTAAATACATAATAGAATAGGAAACGATAATTTTTATCATTTTTTGCCAAATGACAAATTTTCGCCCAAAAGTTATTCCTAACTTTCGGTCATGAAAGAACTAGTAGACTATATTTTGCAGTTTGGAAGTCTGAACCAACAGCAAATCGATTTAATCTCAAGAAAAGCTGAGGAAATTGAAATCAAAAAAGACGATTATTTTTCGGAAGCCGGAAAGGTTTCCGTACAAGTCGGTTTTATTTTAGAAGGAATAATGCGAGTTTGCTATTACAACAATAAAGGCGACGAGATCACCAAATATTTTATTGAAGAAAACAATTTGGTGGTTGACTTAGAGAGTTTTAATAACAGTATTTGCTCTTCGGCCTATGTCCAAGCCGTTACCGACTGCAAGATGATTGTTTTTTCTAAAGCTGACTGGGAAGAACTGCTGCAAACCATTATAGGCTGGGATGCAATTGTGCACAAGATAATTTCGAGAGCGCTTATGCTGAAAATTGAAAGAAGAAGTCCGCTCGTTTCTGAAGATGCAACGACTCGTTATCTTTCGTTTATGGAAAAATACCCAAATGTCATCAATAAGATTCCTCTTTCTTATCTGGCTTCTTACCTCGGAATCACGCAATCTTCCTTAAGTCGTATCAGAAAAAACATTCGTTAAGTCGCTTTTTGCCATATGGCAAATGTTTTCGTTTTTTATTGATGAAACTTTGCATCAGATAATTTTAAAAGATAAAAAATGAATTCAGTATTGATTACAGGCGCCAATAGAAGCATTGGACTAGAAACAGCCAAACAGCTTTCAGAAAAAGGATTTTTTGTTTACCTAGGAAGCCGTGACCTTTCAAAAGGCGAAGAGGCGGTAAAAAACTTAAATCAAGACGGTTTTGCGAATATAAAAGCTATTCAGATTGATGTTACGAATACAGAAAGTATTCAAGGTGCCAAAAACATAATAGAGCAGGAGCAAGGAAAGCTTGACGTTCTAATTAACAATGCAGGAGTTTTGGGTGCTTTGCCACAAGAAGCGTCTCTAGCAAACTTAAGCGGAATTCGTGATACATTCGACACCAATTTCTTTGGAGTAATCAACGTAACGCAAATCTTTATCGAGTTGCTTAAAAAATCTGAAAATCCGCGAATCAGCAATATTACTTCCGGATTGGGTTCTTTAACATTACATAGCGATCCTAGCTGGAAATATCATGCCATTAAAGCGGTTTCGTATGTTTCTTCCAAAGCGGCATTAAATGCTTTTACTATTACGTTGGCATACGAATTAAGAGATTTACCTTTTAAGGTAAATGCGATAGATCCAGGTTATACAGCAACCGATTTCAATCATTTCAGTGGACCTGGTTCTGTAGAAAGTGCGGCGAGTTTCATCGTCAAACATACTATAACTGATGAAAATGGGCCGACTGGAAAATTCTTCAGCAATGATATTGAAGACGAAAGCGAAGAAAGTCCGTGGTAAATAGCGATACAATCAAAAAAAGAAACCTTCATATTTTAATTTTGAAGGTTTCTTTTTTAATATCGATTTATGAAATGGTATTCCTCACAAAGTCAACTTCGACAACAGCGCCGTTATCGTTATAAATAGAAACTTCACCGTCAAGCTGTTGTCCTAAACCGTTTATTAGGCTTATTCCTAAAGTAGCTGTGGAGTCAAAGTTGAAATCTTTCGGAAAACCTATTCCATTATCTTTGATTTGAAGTTTTACTCTATAATTTTCCAACGATTCCAATTTTATAGAAATTAAACCTTTTCTGTTTTCTGGGAAACCGTATTTAATGGAGTTGGTTACTGTTTCATTCAAAATAAGTCCGACAGAAACTGCCTGAGCTTCATCAAGAAGTATCGGGTCAATCTGAGTTTGGAAATCAATATTTTGCATATCAAACGTTAAAGTGAAATTTACCATCAATTCGCTAATATAATTTTCCATTTCGATCTCTCTGACAATATCTGTCCTATATAGTTTTTGATGCAACAGTGAAATAGCAAATAATCGATGTTGACTCTTTTGGATCGCATCAAAAGCTTCTTGGTTTTTTAAAGTTGAAGACTGTGAATTTAAAAGGCTCATTACAATCTGAAGGTTGTTTTTTACTCGATGATGAATTTCCTGCATCAATGATTCTTTCTCGCTTAGCAGTTTTTGCAACGCCAAATTTTTTTGATCAATTTCGTTCTTTTGACTGACCAAAAGTTTGTTGTTTTTTTGTTTTGACTGATAACTGATCCAAAACAGCATCGTGCTTACAAAAAGAAAAACCACAATGCAGACACCAAATTTAATAGTGCTTTGTGCCTGGATGTTTTTTGTTTTTTGGGCATCCATTGCAAGTTTTAGATTAGAAAATTCCTTTTCTTTCTTTTCAATTCCGTATAAAATTTGAAGTTCTTCAATCTGTTTATTCTTTTTTTCATTAAAAATAGAATCATTCAGGTTTTTGAACGTTTGAAAATATTTGATTGCGCTGCTGTATTTTCCGTTTGCAGAATCAATTTTAAACAAATATAAATTCGCATCCTTAACTTGTGAAAGCTCAACGATTCCGTTAGAAAAATTAAGCGATTTCTGAAAAAAATACTTCGCCTTGTCGTATTTTTTATGTTCTTCGTAGAATTTGCCAAATTCAAAATATGCAGCCGATAAATTGATTATGTACATATTTGAAGAAGTATTTTCTTCATACAAATTAATCATCTTTTTAAAATGATCCTCTGCAAGTTTCGCTTGACCAATTTTATTGTAACAGTAAGCCAACGAACCATGCATCCTGGCTTGATCAGTTTTCTTTTTGGGCGGATATTCTTGAATCGTTTTCTGTACCTGATGCAACGCCTCAGTGTATCTTTTCTCTTGTACAAGCTCTTTACTCAACAAATCGATAAACTCGTATAAATTTGAGTAATCTATTTCATTTTCAGATTTTAGAAATCCGATTGCTTTCTTAAGCAAATCAATGCTAGTGTTGTGTTTACCTAAATCTTTGTAGGCAATTGCAAGCTGCTGGTAGAAAACAGGCGCAAAACGAAAATCTCCCGCGTTTTCCATGCTGTTTACACAAGCCTGCGAATAATAAAGGCTTTTTCCCAGGTCGCCTTTTAAGCGATACACATCAGCTAGAAGGTCGTAAGTAAAATGCAGTTTCTTATAACCGATTTTGTTGTAAACTTCTAAGACTTGCAGCAATTCCTTTTCCGCAAGATCCAATCTTCCCTGATTTAAATGTGCATCAGCCTTGTATTTAAGAATGAAGGCAAATTTTTCCTGAAGACCAAGATTTTTATATAATAGCGCAGCTTTGTCAAAGGTTTTTACCGCATTCTCAAAAGTTGCAAAACTTCTTGGAGTCTGCCAAAATAATCTCGCGCCGAGCATCTCCCATATTTTCGCTTCCTTTTTAAACTGCTTTGTTTCGTGGTAATAATTGATCACATTGTGCAGCTTTTTTTCTGCTTGCAGATAATTGTTTTCTTCAAATAAAATCTCAGAATGTCCTACTATACATTCGTTGATCAGGTTTTGATCCTTAATTTTGTTGCTAAGAGCAAAAGCCTTATCAAAATTAGATTTGGCGCTGTCCATATCTTTTTTAAAGCTTTCGGGCTTGTACAGAAAATCATTTCCTTTATCTAACAAAAGCTTAATTTTTGTTCTAGCCAAGAAAAGCTTTTTTTCTCGATTTTTAGAGGCTCCAGAAGCGGCAGGATACTGAGATGCATTACAATACGCAGAAAACAATAATAAAAATGTAATGCAAATTCTGGTCATAAACGGGCTGAAAACAATTGGTTCGGAAAAACTTTAATCGATAAATGTCTTAAAGTTTTTAAAAGTAGCTAAATTCCAGATTACGCACAAAAAAACCTTCGGCATTGCAAGGATTCCGAAGGTTTTATTTTACGGTTCAAGCAAATTCATTTAGCATGAACAAACTTTATAAATGACCAAAATATTTTCTGTATACTAAGATTACACTCTTAGCATGCCACGAAATCCACGCGCGGCATAATACGAATCAGCTCCATTATGGTACAGGAATACGGTATTGTAACGAAAATCACAGAAAACAGCACCGCCTAATTTTCTAATTTCTGAAGGGGTCTTGATCCAGCTTGATGTTTTAGAATCAAATTTTCCTGTTTTTTGCAATGCTCTATATTCTTCTTCATCTAAAAGTTCAATCCCCATTTCTTGTGCCATATTTACAGCGCTGTCGTTGGGTTTATTTTCTTTTCTTTTTTCAAGCGCTTCATGGTCATAACAAACGCTTCTGCGTCCTTTTGGACTTTCAGGCGAACAATCGACAAATAAATATTCTTTTGTTTTTTCGTCAAAGCCAATTACATCTGGTTCGCCTTCAGTTCGTTCCATTTCATCTAGTGACCATAATTTTTGAGGAGCGGCCAATAGTTTCTCTTCAATAACGTCCCATTCAAGATTTTGATGACGATGCATGTTTTTTTCAAATCGTATCTGAATCACTTTTAAAAGCTCTTCTTGCTGGTCATTAGTCAATTCTTTTTTCATGTTTTTATAATTTTAATTAACAGAAACAAATTTTCTGGTTTCTGGTCTAAAAAACCACGAAATCAGAGTCAATATAATTAATAATGATGGACCAAACAATTCCATAACGCCATCCCCAGAAGCCAAATGCGACACAACCGCACCAGACATAGCAAAGAAAAAGCCTGCATAAGCCCATTCCTTTAAGATAACAAATTTCGGAATAAGTATAGCAATAACACCTAAAAGTTTCCAAACACCTAAAAGCGTCAAAAAATAAAGCGGATAACCCAGATGTTTCATCATTTCAGTTTCTTCTGGCAACTGCATTAATTGCACGATTCCGGTCGATGTCATCCCTAATGCCAGCCAGAGCGTAGCAATCCAATAAATAATCTTGTTTCGTTTACTCATAATCTTATTTTAGGTTTAAAAGAATTTCTTCAAGTCGATTGTGGGCCATATTCAATCCTTGTGCAAATGGCAGTTTAAGTTGCGTGGTTCTATGCTCAATCGATTTGTAAATAATCTGCATGGTTAGTTTACTAGTATCATCACTTAGTTTTTCAAACTCCAAAAATTCAAGTTGAGGCGCAAAATTGCTATTGTCCATTTCAAAAGTGCGTACAATTTTTTCGTTTGGAATAAAATCATGAATTACACCATTGGCTTTAAAAACTATATTTCCGTTAGGATCACTGGTTTCAAACTGCCATGCTCCGTATTTTTTGCTTTCCAGTTTTACGACTTTCGTACCCATCCATTGCGCTACAATTTCTGGTTCAGTATACGCTTTGAATAAAAGTTCTACTGGTAAATCGAATTCTCTTGTAATTATAAGATCCTGTCGGTTCTCTTCTGCGTGAATTTTGGTTTTCTTTTCCATGGTTTATTTTTTATAGTTTTTCATAATTGCTTCAAGCTTGTCAAAACGTTCGTCCCACATTTTTCTGAACGGCTCAATAAAACTGTCGATTTCTTTCATTTTCTGCGGATTCAAATGATAATAAATTTCTCTGCCGTTTTGTGTTTGATGCAGTAATTCGCATTCGCTTAAAATCTGAATGTGTTTTGAAATGGTCTGTCTAGACGAATCAAAGTTCGCAGCAATTGCTCCTGGCGTCATTGCTTGTAGAGCTACCAAACTTAATATAGCTCTTCGTGTAGGGTCGGCTATTGCCTGAAAAACATCTCTTCTAGTCTCCATTGTGCAGTTATTTGACTGCAAATATAATGAAGTCATTTGACTGCACAATATATTTTAGCAACTTTTTGATGAATTATTTGAAAACAAGATGATAAGTTCAATCCAAGCCCGCAAACTGAAACGGTTTTGCTTCTTTAAAATTAATCAACGATTCACCAGAATAATTCTCATTATTTGCTAAACTTAACTTTCTGATTTTTCCTTTTTCACTAAAATCAATTTTACTGAATTCCACCCAAATCACATTGGGGTTCAGCACATTGTCAAAATAGTAAACCAGATTTTTTTGATCGGCAACCGTTCTCCAGCGGGTAGAGGAGATGTTTGGTTCGGTTTCAGAGGAAATTCCTAGTGGCACAGAGCAATTTCGAATAACACCAAAAACACTTGCCAGCGCAGTTCTTACGTTATCTGTTTTCGGAATGGCATTTATATAATAATGAGCCCTCACAAAACGATCTGCAGCTCTGTTAGTTCCGGGAAGCATTACAGTTCCGGGAATACTTTTCCAATACGTGTTAATAGCCAACTGATCGTCAAAAATAGGCGAGTTGGTCATCGTGGTGTATTTCCTGTCATGATGAATGACCAATTTTCCGTTGATATATTCAAAAATAGCGTTGTCTCCAGACGAATCAGAAATTGATAAATGTACAGTCGCAAAAATATTGGTACCCGGAATATGCGAGGAAGTGATCACAAATTCATTTTTGCTTAATGCCGTTACAGCATCAGAAACAGTAGAAAAATTGTCCAAAACATACTGCAGCCATAAAGAAACTGCAAGACCTTTTACATTTCCGTTCTTCTCAAATTTCGGATATTGTGACTCAACCAGCCACAAGAGATTGCCTACAAGTCCTTTCTCGTTCATCCCATCCGAAGAAGCAATATCCCATGAACTGGTTATTACACTCCCATATTTCGATTTCCATTTTATAGAGCTGGTGCCAACTTCGCCAGAACGTTCCATTCCTCTAGGGAAAATCCACAAATTAGCGGGAATTTCTCCTCGCCAATCCATGGATCTTGCTGTAATAATGGTGCCATTCAGTCCTTCATAAACGACCCTTGTACAAGGAAAAGCTATTGGGCTGATTACTAAACTAACCGAAAGTATAACCGTAAAAATTCTGTTTCGTGATTTCATAATTAATCAAATTTAATTTAATTACTTGCTAGCAGATTGGTTCATCCGAAGACTTGGGAATTCTTTTTACTGCAAATTACGCTTTTTTTTGTCAGAATTTTGATTATCAGTTAGATAGTAAACAAACTTTCCACATAAACTTCAAAGCAAAATAGTTTTCGTTATGCCTATTTCATCAAGAAAATGATTATCATGAGAAACCAGGACTAAGGTTCCTTCATATTCATTAACAGCTGCCGTTAGAATTTCAATATTCTGAATATCAAGATTATTGGTCGGTTCGTCCAAAATAATTAAGTCTGGTGTTTTTTTACTCATTGTCAAACAACAGAGCATTAAACGCATTCTTTCTCCTCCGCTTAAAGCGTTACAAGGTTTATCCAAATCATTTTGAGAAAATAAAAACCGATTAAGGCGCATTCTAACATCGTGTTCCTCTAATCCTGAGTCATTGAAAGCCTGTGCTTGTTCATAAATTTTTAAATTCTTTTGTAGTAAAGAATAATCCTGATCAATATAAATCGCTTTTTTATCTGCCAAATATATATTTCCTTTCGTCGGAATTATTTCTCCTAGAATAATTTTGATTAAAGTGGTTTTTCCGGAACCATTCAAGCCTTTTATGACTGCACGTTCACCGCTGTTGATTTCGAAGTCAAGATTGTTTTTCCACAGTGGCTCATTTCCAAAACTAAAGTTGATGCCCACTGCCTTTATAAGCATTTTTCCCTTATGAAGCAAAGCATTATCAAAACCGAATTTCATCTGTTCCAAGACCGGAAGAGCCGAACGCAATTCTCTTAAATCCTGTGACAAACCACTGATTTTTTCCGAATGGACTTCTTTCATTTTAGAACTGCTGTTTTCTGCTTTATTACGCAACGTATTCATCATGATTCGTGCTGTTCCAGATTTTTCCTGTTTCTTTTTTCCGCGCGCATCTAGCTTTTGTTGCCTTTCCAAGCTTTCTCTTTCTTTTTCTTTGGCTTTTCGTAGAGCTTTTTCTTTGCTTTGCAAATCTTCCTTCAGCGAATTCTGCTCTATTTGTTTCTGCTGCGTATAAAATTCGTAATTGCCGCCGTATACGGTAATTCCGTTCTTATTCATTTTCAGTATTTTATTCAAAATATTGAGCAATGTTCTGTCGTGGCTCACAACAAGCAACGCAGAAGAAGTCGATTTTATAAAATCGTAAAGCAATTGCCTTCCTTCAAAATCCAAGTGATTGCTGGGTTCATCAAGAACAACAAAATCGGGCTGATGAATCATGATGCCAGCAAGAAAAACCTTTGTTTTCTGACCTCCGCTCAACGTTGCTAATTTTTGATCCAAGTTTAGCTTTTCTAGCTTCCAGTACTTCAAGGCTTCTGCACATCGATCTTCTATAGTCCAGTCATCGTTTAAGACTTCGAGGTTCTCTTCGGTCACTACACCTTCAAGTATTTGTTTAAGTGCCTCGAGCTTAGACTTTATTTTTAATGCCTCTGCAATAGTAAAATCATTAAACTGCCCAAACAGTTGAGGCACAAAATAGGGTTTTGAAGAACATATAATTTCGCCCGAAAAATAGCTCGATTCTTCGGCAACAATTTTTAATAAAGTAGATTTCCCAACGCCGTTACTGCCAATTAAAGCAACTTTTTCGTGTTGATTAACGGTAAAACTGATGTTTTTAAACAATACGTCTGTATTTTCATGCTGACAGCATAAATCGTGAATAATAAGCATAATTTCTTTCTGAATTAACATTAATAATCAAGCAAGCCAAATTATGGCTACGCTTTAAATTGCCTGAAAGAAATTGATTTTCACATTTGCTTACTATTCTTTTGAAGTGGTGCAAAGATATTAATAAGTTTTAAAAATCAAAAAACCACTCTTTATAGGATAAAGAATGGTTTTTTGTATTGATTTTCCTGCTCTGAGCGAGCTATTATATTGGTTTATATTTTTTTGAGCGTTAACTTCATTTCTTTGGTATCCAAAATCAATTCATCATTTGTTATTGTACTCTCACAAGGATAAGGAGTGCCGACTTCGTCTTTAATAACAAGACTTTTTCCACCTTTTGTCAGCGCATAAGTCCCATCTGTTATTTCGCGGAATAAATATCCTGTAACATGCCCATCTTTTGTAAAGGTCAACATTCCGTTGGTGATGATTGCATTTTTAGCAGAATCAGAAAGAGTCATTTTGGGTTCAACTGCTGTTACTTTCCACGAATTAATCAGTTTATTTCTTTTTCCTGTACATGAAACTAACAATACAACAGCAATGGCAATTACGATAGTAAACAATTTAGAATTTCTCATGATTTTGTGATTAAAAGGTTAAACACCAAAAAGATACAAAAAAAAACATTAGTAAATTATTAACAGCCAAATATTTATAAACTTTTTGGACTTGTAGTTTTCCTGTGTGCAATCCCTAAAACCTAAAAACCTAAAAACCTAAAACTTGAAACTTGAAACTTGAAACCTGAAACCTGAAACAAAAAAACCTAATTCAAAGTAAGCGCCCCCAAAATTTCTTCGTACATGAAGGGTCCGCCGGGATAGGTTGCCGTATAATCAAGATTCATCCAGACTTGTCCGCGCTCGTCAATGTGATAATGCAGTTTTTTGCCGTAGCTTTCTCGCTGGAATAACACATTTTTTATTAGATAATTGACCTTTTCTAAATCCAAGGAAGAACCGATTAAAATTTCAGGATAAATATGTCCTTTTGTATGAATGAGCCTTGGTGTGCCTCCGATAGAGCGAATCGCGGCCGCCATTAAAATAGAGTGGTCGTCGCAATCTCCAGAAAAATATTCTAGTGATTCGCTTGCCGTGGCAATATAATCGCCGTCTTTGGGATCATTTACATAATTCCATCGGCTGTTTATTTCCTTAAACACAGCAAAACATTGTATAATAGTACGATAGTCGGAGTAACCTTTAATCTTTTTAAAATGTTTTGAAGTCGCCATGATCGCAAAATTTCGCACTTTCGGATTTTGGTATTCGATAGCACTGATAATTTTTGATTTATTTGGAAAAGGCAACAGTTTCGCTACAACAATATCTTGCGGATATGGATTGTCCGACATGGTGTAGATCATCGAATTATAGTCTTCTGAAATTTCACTAAAACCATAATTCCCAATTACTGTTCCGTAGAATAAAACCAGCAAATAAACCGCAATACAAAGAATTATTATCGTTCTGAGCAACATCAAAAGAAAAAATACTGCCGCAAAAACGAAAATAAAAATAAAAACACGATCAAGATTGAAAGCCCACTCCAGATCGATTAAATTTTGATGCAGTATGATGAAAATCGGAATGGTAATTAACAGACTCAGCAACATAATAATAATCCTGTCCCAGGGTGATTTCACCTGAAGCTTGGATTTTAAGCGCGGAAAGTCAATTTTAGGGAATTTCATCATACGAATCAAAAAGCCAGTATTATATAGCTTTGACAGTTTCTACAAAAATACTTTTTTTATCAATAATTCCCAGATCAAAAAGTTGATTTTGAATTTTATCAAATGATTTTTCGGTCAGATTTTTTTGTGACCATTGTGTCAGCTGCAGCCATTCGCGGATATCTTCAGGCTTTTGTTTGAAAAGCTCTGCTAAGGTTTTGTCTATTTCCGGAATTGCCTTAAAATCTACAGTCGTTTTGTTGATGATTTCAAGGATTTTTTCAACGATTTTAGGATTCTTTTTCAAGAATTCATCGCGAACAGCAATCACAAATGACGGCCATGGAGTAGGGCAGTCGGCAATACGTCTAAAAATTCCCTGATCAACAAGCGGTTTGGTCATAAAACGTTCCCACATAAAATAATCAGCCTTTTTATTCGTAAGAGCTTCAACAGCACCATCAATTGTATTGACAATTTCAAATTCAATTGCATCAGTTTCCCAGCCTTGTTCATTGGCATTCACATAAGCCATAAGTTGCGAACCAGACCCGATTCTAGAAATTGCGACTTTTTTGTTTTTAAGATCTTCTAAACTTTGAAAATCTGATTTTGCGGCAACATGAATTCCCCAAATAAGAGGCGACTGCACATAAATCTGTACAATCTTGCTCGGATTTCCGGCTGCGATATCTTTTAATATTCCTTCGGTTAAAATTACAGCAATATCAGTTTCTCCATCTCTTAGCATCTGACACATTTTACCAGTACCTTCGGGAATATCTTTCCATTGCAAATCGATATTTTGTTCTTCAAACTCACCATTTTCAATACATAGATGCCATGGCAGATTGAAGTGTTCAGGAACACCTGCAATTTTTACAGTTTTCATTTATTCAAGTTTAGTTAAGTTGTTTCGTATTCTTAAAAATTAGTTTTTTAATAAGTCTGCTCTGTGCTTTTCAGAAAGGCACGGTTCTGCATACTCAATAATTTCCTGCGATTCATATTCGTTCAAAAGGCTTCTTACCAGCGAATAATCAACATCTTTGGTGATTTCGGCCGCAAAAAACGTTTCGTTCAATCCTTCAGATAAACAATTTAGCATTTTGAGCTTTTCACGAATTATTTCCTTGTCAAATCCCTTTTCCAGAATGGCAATCTGCACAATTGAATTACCAGAATTCTGGATTGTTTTTCTGTGCATATAGCGCTCTTCGTCTTCATCGTATTCTGCATAAAAAAGATCGTCAGTTGCGATTAAAGGTCCGAAAAACGGAATGTTATCCAATTTAAAAAGTCCTTTTTCAAGGTCAATAATTTCTGCCCACATAGTCTCTGAAACTACTTCGTCTAAATAATCGCTGTAATATTTGAAAAGTATCTTTTTATGCGTTTCTTTTTCCATTATTTATATTTATTATTTTGCTTTTAACGAAGATATCACAATTCGATAGCCGTCTGGATCTTGAATCATTGTTCCGTTTTCATTCCAATAAGGATTTACAGAACTAATAGTTGAGATATTGTTTCTTAAAATGTTATCTATCAAATGATTATACTCTAATATTTCTTTAGGATAAAGCACAATCACATCGTCTTCATCAAAGATATGATTAGCTTTTGTTTTGGACTTTGTAAATTCAAAATGCCAGTCTAAATCAGGTTTTCCAATAAAAATACCATCATAATTGTCATGGTTTTCAAAACTTCCCAATCGTTCAAAGCCTAAAATCTGAACATAGAATTTTTCAATTTCATCTAAATTATCGGTATGCCTGGCAACTCGTAAAACCATATTCAAAAATTCAAAAAGACAATTTCCGTTAATACCATATCAATTAATTACCCGCCAACTTATTTAAAGTGTAGGCAATGAGCTCGTCAACAGCTTTATAAGGATCTGTACTGAAGGTTCCCGATGCGCGATTGGCTATAATTGCGTTTAAGGACAAAGCATTATGGCCTAATAGCGCTGAGAGTCCGTAAATTGCAGCAGTTTCCATTTCAAGATTTGTGATTTTAGTTCCCTCGAAACTAAAATTATCCATTTTATTATTTAATTCTTCGTCTTGAATATTCAAACGCAAAACACGCCCCTGCGGACCGTAAAATCCACCAGCAGTAGCGGTGATTCCCTTAAATATTTTATCAGATTCGATTAGCTTTTCCAGCTTTTCGGAGCACTCAGTTACATATGGTTTTCCTTTTTTGGAATCCCAATTTGTATGATTTACAAATGCATCTTCTATTGCTGTAATCGAAACGCCGTCAATCAGATAAGAACGAAGCATATTGTCTAAGCCTAATCCGAACTTCGACATCACAAAACTGTCAACCGGAATATCTTCTTGAAGAGAGCCTGAAGTTCCAATTCTAATGATATTTAGCGAGGTAAGTTTTTCTTTAGGCTGACGCGTTTCTAAATCTATGTTTACCAACGCATCCAATTCGTTTAAAACAATATCAATATTGTCTGGTCCAATACCGGTAGACATTACAGAGATTCTTTTCCCTTTATAAATTCCGGTCTGCGTTTTAAATTCTCTTTTTTGAGTTGAATATTCGATTGAATCGAAAAATTGGGTGATTTTTTCAACTCTGTTTTGGTCGCCCACAAAAATAATATCGTGTGCAATATGTTCAGGACGAAGGTTTAAATGGTAAACACTCCCGTCCGGGTTTAGTATTAATTCTGATGATTGAATCATTTCTTTTTAATTTGCTAAGGTTCTAAGATACTATCCCGATAGCTATCGGGACTAAGTTTTTCAACTTGAAATTTGGAATTTTTAAAATTGGAATTTAAATATTCTAACCGCCAACACGTTTGGTTTTAAATCCTTTTTCTTTTAGAATCGCCATTATCTTGTCACGGTAATCGCCTTGAATTATAATTGAAGCATCTTTAAATGTACCTCCAACGCTCAATTTTGTCTTGATTTCCTTTGCCAGAATTTTAAAATCTTCGTCTGTTCCTTCATAACCTTCGATTATGGTTGTCGGTTTTCCTTTGCGTTTTTCGAACTTGCAAATCATAGGTTCTTTTTGAACATACAACACATGTTCGTTTTCCTGAACTTCTTCAGGTTCATTTGATTCTACGTGATCCGGAAATAAATTCTTCAACTGATCTTTAAAGTCCATATACTTCTATTATAAAATAACTACTACTATAAGCTTAAAAATTAAATTCCAAATTCCAATTTTAGAAGTTTGGAATTTGGAATTTATAAAAACTAGAATTTAAATTACGTTTATTTTTTGATTAATCCTAATTCTACCAGACGTTCGTGCAGAAATTCTCCTGCCGAAATGTCTTCATATTTCTTTGGGTTTTCCTCATCAATACAATTTTCAAGACAATCCAAACGCATATCGCTTACTGGATGCATAAAAAACGGAATCGAATAGCGGGAAGTCCCCCATAATTCTCTTGGCGGATTTACCACCTGGTGTATGGTAGATTTAAGTTTGTTGTTGGTATGTCTTGAAAGCATATCTCCAACATTAATTACAAGCTCGTCATCTGCGGCAATAGCATCAATCCATTCGCCGTCATGATTTTGCACTTGTAATCCTTTTCCTTGAGCTCCCATCAACAGAGTAATCAAATTGATGTCTCCATGAGCCGCCGCACGAATAGCATTTTCTGGCTCAGAAGTAATTGGCGGGTAATGGATCGGTCTTAAAATTGAGTTTCCCTCTTTTGCATATTCATCAAAATAAAACTCATCAAGACCTAAATGCAAAGCCAAAGCTCTTAAAACATAAACACCTGTTTTTTCTAATTTTTGATACGCCTCTTTACCAACAGCATTAAAACGAGGAAGCTCTTTAACTTCAACATTGTCTGGGTATTCAGAAGCCCATCTAGAATCTTTGTCTACATACTGGCCAAAATGCCAGAACTCCTTCAAGTCTCCTTCCTTGCGTCCTTTAGCATGTTCTTTTCCAAAAGAAACATAACCTCTCTGACCGCCAATTCCAGGAATTTCATAATTATGCTTAGTTTCGATTGGCAAAGCGAAAAACTTTCTTATTTCGCTATAAAGTTCGTCTACCAACTGATCATCAAGAAAATGACCTTTTAGGGCTACGAAGCCAATGTTTTCAAATGCACTGCCGATTTCATTTACAAATTTTTGTTTACGTTTCGGGTCGTCCGAAAGGAAATCACGTAAGTCTACACTAGGAATGTTTTGCATACTTTACATTTTTATTTTAAAGAAGAAGGCCTCATAAGCGCCTTCGGCTAACAAAGGTAGAGAATATTTTAGAAAATTATAAGCTGCCTGTTCATTAAAAGCCTATTTCTGACAAAATTCTTATTGCAAAATGCATAAAACTGGAGTAAATTGTTATATTTGAAACACAAAAAACAAGAAAATAAATGATTTTTTACAGACAAAATTTAAGCGATTATCAATTATTAGATTTATATAAAAAACTGCTGAAACCACGTTTGATCGAAGAAAAGATGCTGATCTTAATTCGTCAGGGAAAAGTTTCTAAATGGTTTTCTGGAATAGGGCAGGAAGCGATATCGGTAGGAATTACAGCTGCATTAAATCAATCTGAGTATATATTGCCAATGCATCGTAATCTTGGGGTTTTTACTACCAGAGAGATTCCGTTGCATCGTTTGTTTTCACAATGGCAGGGAAAAGCCAGCGGATTTACGAAGGGAAGAGACCGCAGTTTTCATTTTGGAACTCAAGAATATAATATTATCGGAATGATTTCGCATCTTGGCCCGCAGTTAGGGATTGCAGACGGAATCGCTTTGGCTGATAAACTAAAACAGAATAATAAGGTTACTGCCGTTTTTACGGGAGAAGGCGCTACAAGCGAAGGCGATTTTCATGAAGCGCTTAATATCGCAGCGGTATGGCAGCTTCCGGTCATGTTTGTAATCGAAAACAATGGTTACGGACTTTCGACTCCTACCAAAGAGCAATATTATTGTGAAAACCTTGCAGATAAAGGAATTGGCTATGGAATTGAAAGCTATATTCTTGATGGAAATAATATAGTAGAAGTATATAATAAAATACAGAAACTAAAAGAAGAAATGCAGGAGAATCCGCATCCGGTTTTATTAGAATTTAAAACTTTCAGGATGCGTGGGCATGAAGAGGCAAGCGGCACCAAATATGTTCCCGACGAATTAATGAAAGAATGGGCATTAAGAGATCCTGTTAATAATTATAAAGACTATTTAATTGAGAACAAAATCCTAACAGAAGAACTGGACCAGCAATGGAAGGAGGAAATCAGAAAAGAAATTGATGAAAATCTCGCGATTGCTAATGCAGAACCAGAAATTGTTCCAACTTACAACGGAGAATTAGATGATGTCTACAAACCTTTTGAATACGAAGAATATAGCAACGGAGAAGAAGTTAAAAATATTCGTTTTATAGACGCCATCAGAAATGGTTTGGAGCAGTCTATGTGGCGCCATAGAAATTTAGTGATTATGGGCCAAGATATTGCTGAATATGGAGGCGCTTTTAAAATAACGGAAGGTTTTGCTGATGCTTTTGGAAAAGACAGAGTTAGAAACACTCCAATTTGCGAAAGTGCGGTTGTTTCTACAGCAATGGGATTATCGATAAATGGCTACAAGGCTATCGTAGAAATGCAGTTCGCTGATTTTGTTTCGACTGGTTTTAATCCGATTGTGAATCTTTTAGCAAAATCGCATTACCGCTGGGGCGAAAAAGCCGATGTTGTGGTGCGCATGCCTTGCGGAGCTGGAACACAGGCTGGACCTTTTCATTCTCAGACCAATGAGGCCTGGTTTACCAAAACTCCAGGGTTAAAAGTGGTTTATCCTGCATTTCCGTATGATGCAAAAGGACTATTAAATACCTCAATACTCGACCCGAATCCTGTATTGTTCTTCGAACATAAATTATTGTATAGAAGTATCTATCAAGATGTTCCGACAGATTATTATACGATACCCCTAGGAAAAGCGGCTTTAGTTAAAGAAGGAAAAAACATTACTATAATTGCTTTTGGCGCTACTGTTCACTGGGCTTTAGATACTTTGGGACAAAACCCAGATATCGACGCTGACTTAATCGATTTGAGAACATTACAGCCGCTAGACACCGAAACTATTTTTGAGTCTGTAAAAAAGACAGGAAAAGTCATTATTTATCAAGAAGATACTTTGTTTGGTGGAATTGCAAGTGACATTTCTGCTTTGATTATGGAAAATTGTTTTGAATATCTGGATGCTCCCGTAAAAAGAGTAGCTAGTTTAGATTCGCCAATTCCATTTACAAAAGCACTTGAAGATCAATTTTTACCGAGAGATCGATTTGCAACAGCTTTAAAAGAATTATTAGAATATTAATTATTCTGATTCCTAAAAACCTATACTAAAATTAGACTTATGAAAAAATTCTGCATTCCGTTTTTTGCTATTTTCCTTTTGTTTTCTTGCAATAAAAACGCTAAAACTGCCGAAGACCAAGAGGTAAACAAAAAATTCGATCAGTATAAGGACCGATTTGTGATTGCATTGTGGAATGTTTATCCGAGTTGGGCATCAGGGGCTGGTTATCATAAACTGGATAGTGTTTTGGTTGTTCCGAATGAAGAGCAGGACGCCAAAGAAATAGCTTTTGCAAAATCAAATCTAGATTCGCTAAAACAGTTTGATTTGGAAAAACTTTCAGACAATAATAAAACTGATTTAAAGATGATCAAAAATCAGTTGGAAAGTTCCATTTTCTATAATAATGAGTTGAAATCGGGCGAATGGGATCCTTCGCAATACAATGTCTGCGGTATGTTTGCTGAAATCTTGAATGGAACTTATGATTCCCTCGAAGCGAGACTTCGTACTTTCAACACAAAAATGAACAATGTGACAGCTTATTACGAAGCAGCCAAGAAAAATATCAAAAACCCGACTATAGAGCATACTGAACTAGCGATTGCCCAAAATCTTGGAGGTTCGTCGACATTTAAGGAAGATTTGAAATCTGCCTTAGAAAAAAGCAAACTTACAGAAGAAGAGAAAAAAGAATTAACAGCAAAAGCAGCGGTTTCGCTTAAAGCGATAATAGATTTCACCGATTGGCTAAAAAAACTGCCAAACAAAACTCCTCGATCTTTTAGGTTGGGGAATGAATTATATGCCAAAAAATTCGCTTTTGATATTGAATCGGGTTATAATGCAGATGAAATATATAAAATCGCTATTGATCATAAAAAAGACCTGCATGACAAGATGTTTGTGTTGGCAGACAAACTTTGGGCTAAGTACAAAGGAAATGCGGCAAAACCTGCTGATAAGTTAGAATTAATTAGACAGGTGATCGATCAGATTTCGCTCAAACATACCACTCCAGAGAAATTCCAGTCAGAAATTGAAAAACAGATTCCGGAACTTACTGCATATGTCAAAGCAAAAGATTTATTATACATTGATCCTTCAAAACCATTGGTTGTTCGCAAAGAACCTGCTTATATGGCTGGTGTTGCAGGTGCGTCCATATCTGCACCGGGACCGTACGACAAAAACGCAAATACCTATTACAATGTGGGCAGCATATCTGGCTGGACCAAAGAAAATGCTGAAAGTTATTTAAGAGAATACAACAATTATATTCTTCAGATTTTAAACATTCACGAAGCCATTCCAGGCCATTATACACAATTGGTTTACAGTAATCAGTCGCCGAGCATTATAAAATCTATATTAGGAAACGGAGCAATGATTGAAGGCTGGGCCGTGTATGCTGAAAAAATGATGCTGGAAAGCGGTTATAAAAACTCAGACGAAATGTGGTTGATGTATTACAAATGGAATTTAAGAACCACCTGCAACACTATCTTAGACATTAGTGTCCACACCAAAAATATGTCAAAGGAAGATGCTATAAAATTGCTTACAAAAGAAGCTTTTCAGCAACAAGCAGAAGCCGATGGAAAATGGAAACGGGTAACTTTATCTCAAGTACAGCTTTGTTCTTATTTTACTGGTTACACAGAGATTTACAATCTTAGAGAAGAACTCAAAAAGAGACAGGGAGATAAATTTAATCTAAAACAATTCCACGAAAAATTCTTAAGTTATGGAAGCGCTCCAGTCAAATACATCAAGGAATTGATGCTGGCTGAGGAATAATTTTATAATTAATCAAAAAAAAAGGGTTTGACAATTAAAGTGTCAAACCCTTTTTTCAAAAGCAAGATGTTCTTCTGTCAAAAACATTTAAATAAAGCTTGTTTAATTCGATGCAACTTCAAACAACTGCACTTGGCTTTTCAATCTTTCAATCAATAAATTCATCATACGCTTATTTAGATTAGATGAATTTTGAATGTAAATATCGTATTCATCAACTGTAAAAAGCGCCATTACAATTCCTTTAAGCGAATTTCTGAATTTGATATCTTTTTGAATTGAGTTTTCGATAGTCTGAAGTTTCTTTTCTACAGAATACGAATAAAAATCTCTTTTGTTTTTATTGACGTAGTTTATAAAAACGGCAACGAACAAATCATTTTGAAGTTTTAGAATGGGTCTGATTGTCTGGTTCTGAAAGATCTCATCGGGTGAAGATTGAGCACTTACGGTTCCTAAAGTTTCGCCTCTGAATTCTCTTAAAAAAGTGTCTCTGTCTTCCATGGGGTTTTTATTTAAATTTAAGAAAAAATCAAATACAAAATGTGCTATTTTTGCTTTAGACGAAAAAAAATGAAGCTTAAAATTAATGTAAGAAATTTAAGTTTTAATGCTTCATTCTTATATAATTTATAGGGTTAAAAATTAATTTGAGATGAGAAAATTTTTGATGTTTCTTTTACTGATAGCAATTGTTTCTTGCACCTCCAAAGAAAATCAGTACAAGGAGACTTATTATATAGCAGTTAACGGAAAAGATACTGCCAAACTGGCTCTTAAAATAAGCGAAAAACGTTTTTTTGGACGATATGAAAGATCTTACTACAAAATAGGAAAAGATTCTGGTGATGTAAGAGGAAATATAAATGGAGACACTTTGAGGGGCGATTTCCATTATATTTCAAATGGCGGGAGCTGGAAGAGAGTACCACTAGCTTTATTACGACACCAAAACAAACTCATTCAGGGAAAAGGAGTAGTGGGAATCTATATGAATCTTCCGTGTTTTATCAACGGAACACTGACTTATAAAAATCCTGAATTTACTTTTGAAGAAGTGAAAAAATAACCTCAAACAATCCAATACTTTTTTATGGATTCTTTGAGGCAAAACTTTATTCATTCAAAATCTTAATCCAATCGACCGATTTGAGACGGAAGTTCGAAAATTTCCAAATCAAAATAACGAACAGATGCCATGACATGGTCAAAAATATCGGCCATAATATATTCGTAATTGGCCCAACGCTTATCGCTTGAAAATACATAAATTTCTAACGGAACGCCATGTGCAGTCGATTGTAACTGACGGCACATAATATGCATATCTTTATTCAGTCCAGGATGATTTACGAGATACTGCATAATGTATTTCCGAAACAAACCTAAATTGGTCATATTACGGCCATTCAGCGAAAGCGTTTTGTCAACACCTCTCAAATCGTTGTACCTGTCAATTTCTGCTTGCCTACTGTCGATATAAGACGTTATAAGTTGTACTTTGCGCAATTGTTGTAAATCTTGATCATTTAAAAAACGAATTGTACTGCTTTTAATCAAAACATGTCTTTTAATTCGTCGTCCTTCAGATTTCTGCATACCACGCCAATTCTGAAAAGAATCAGAACTCAAGGCATAAGTTGGAATTGTGGTTATGGTATTGTCAAAATTTCGAACTTTTACCGTTGTGAGATTAATTTCGATCACATCGCCATCTGCACCAAATTTATCCATTGTAATCCAGTCGCCAATACGCACCATGTCGTTTATCGCAACCTGAACACTTGATACAAAACCCAGAATGGTATCTCTAAAAATCAAGATGATAATTGCAGAAAGCGTTCCAAGGATGGTCAGCAATTCGCCTTTCTTGATTCCGAATAAGGTCGAAATGATAATAGCAACCCCAAAAATCCAAAGTACAATCATGATGACCTGAACAAAACTGTCAATTGGCTTATCGCTGTATTCAGGCTTCTGCTTTAGATAATCTCGAAGTGAATTAAAAATAGTTCGAACAATCCACAAGCCCAGCAATACAATATAAACACCTACGATTTTACCGAAAATCAGTTCCCAATATTCGTATTTATCCAAAATAACAGGAACAGCTTTGTAGATAAAGAAAAACGGAATTAAATATGCCGTATAACGAGTGGTTTTGTTCTGAATTAAATAGTCGTCGAATTTTGTTTTGGTGCGCTGCGCAAAAACAGCTGTCAGTGTTACCAAAAGAAATTTAGCAGCATAATAAATTAGGTATGCTAGAACGATTAAAATTATGATATTGAGAAAGAGACTGAAATATGACGCAAAATTACGGCTCATTCCCCAGTCTCTAAAAAGAGGATAGAGAAAATTGAAAATTTTATCCAAAAGCTTATGCATTATTTTCTAGATATTTTTTCTCAACATAAAAAGTTCCGAACGGAATAAGTGAAGCAATTAGAATAATCGCAAAGGTTTTTAAGTCCCAATTCATTGCTTTTTTTAGCAGGAATGCTAAAATGATATATCCGATAAAAAGAACTCCGTGTGTCATTCCCAACGGACGCAATAAAGTATGATAAAGTTCTGGGTTGTTGTTTTTTATAAGCAGCATGTTGGCAAACAAAACTAAATAAGAGATTCCCTCTAAAATTGCTGTAACTTTGAAAATCTTGAGCATGTATTTATTTTTAGGATTAATGCCCGCAAAATTAACGATTATGGTTTGATTTTAGAATTCAAAAAATCAAAATTACATTAGTTTTAACTTGTATGATCACAACGTTTATCTTTTCATATCCTCCTATATATTTTAATTGAAAAATGGGGATTTGGAATTTAAGAATTTGAGAATTACCTTTATTGTATGAGTAAAAGAGATTTAAAAAAATATTTGGGCGAATTGACAAAGGAACAGCTTGAAGAACAGCTTATAGAGCTGTATGAAAAATTCAGTCCCGTGAAAGTATACTATGATTTTGTTTTTAATCCGAAAGAAGACAAGCTGGAGCAGGAAGCCAAAGTAAAAATCTCGCATGAATATTTTCCTGTAAAGAAACCCAATGCAAAATGGCGCCCAAAAGCCAAAATGCGCCGCTCTGTCGCACAGAAAATAATTAAACATTTCATAATGTTGGGTGTCGATTCGTTTATTATTGCAGATATTATGCTTTATAATATCGAAATTGCGCAGACATTTTCTTCTCAAAATTTTATTAAGCAGGAATTATTTTACAAAAGCATGTTTAATTCTTTTGAGCAAGCTGTAAATTTTATTATCTCTAACGGAATTTTTAATGATTTTAAGGAAAGAATTTCGAGTATTGAACAAGAAACTTCGCAACAAAAATGGAAAAACAAACGTGATTTTGAAGCACTTTTAGATAAAATCGACTTATAAAAACACTTCCCATAAAAAAATCTTCTTTTAAAAAAAACATTATTTTAGGTTAAAATAGGATGAATAACTGTTTTTTAGGTGTATTTTTGCAAAAATCCAAAAATAAACAATGTCTCAAAACACTTTAGAAATAGAAAGAGAAGATAAAAAAGAACTTTATGCATACCAAAAAGGCGACATCGACGCCATTTTTGACCGTTTAGACAATGCACCTCCAAAACATCACTTGTTATATCAACTTCCGACAGGAGGTGGAAAAACGGTGATTTTCTCGGAAATTGTTCGACGTTATTTATCTAACAATGATAAGAAGGTAGTGGTTTTAACACATCGTATTGAATTGTGTAAACAGACTTCAAAAATGCTTACAGGCTTTGGAGTTACCAATAAAATCATTAATAGCAAAGTAAAAGAACTGCCAGATCAGAACGATTTTTCATGTTTTGTGGCGATGGTGGAAACTTTGAAAAACCGTATTAATGATGAAAAGCTTCACCTTGACAATATTGGTTTGGTGATTATCGATGAAGCGCATTATAATTCATTCAGAAAATTGCTGAATTCATTTAAGAATGCTTTTATTCTTGGTGTTACAGCGACTCCTTTAAGTTCGAACATTAAATTGCCAATGCACCAAAGTTATCACGAACTTATTGTCGGAGATACTATTGCTTCGCTAATCGACAAAGGATTTTTGGCTAGAGCTACAACATACAGCTATGATGTTGGTCTTACATCGCTAAAGGTTGGTATCAATGGAGATTATACGGTAAAATCTTCAGATGATTTGTACACCAATACTTTAATGCAGGAAAAATTGCTTCATGCATATACAGAGCGTTCTTTAGGTAAGAAAACTTTGATTTTCAATAATGGTATCCATACTTCTTTATATGTGTATGAAACGTTTAGAGAAGCAGGTTATGACATTAGACATCTTGATAATACTAGCAGCGCCGAAGAACGTAAAGATATTTTACAATGGTTTAAAAAGACTCCCGATGCAATTTTGACTTCTGTCGGAATTTTGACGACCGGTTTTGATGAACCAACTGTAGAAACCATTATTTTGAACAGAGCTACAAAATCGTTGACGCTTTATTTCCAAATGATCGGCCGTGGCTCCCGTAAACTTCCTGGTAAAGACGAGTTTACAGTAATCGACTTAGGAAACAATGCGGCTCGTTTTGGTTTATGGAGCGATCCTGTAAACTGGCAACATATTTTTAAATCTCCTGAATTTTATTTGGAAAACCTTCGTGACGATCACGAAATTGAGATGTTCTTCAAATACAGCATGCCACCAGAATTGCGCGCAAAATTCAGCAAAACGGCAGATGTTAGTTTTGATGTTGATGAAGAGCATAAACTGATAATCAAACAAAATCTTCGTTCAAAAGTAGTTTTGGATAAATCACTCGACCAACATGCAAGCATGTGTGTAGACAATACAGAAACGCTTCAGGAAGCCAAAATGCTTTCTAAAGAATTAGAAGATGATATTGAAGATCGAATAAAGCGTTACTCTAAATGTTTGAGTCAGTGCAGTAAAAACTATCGTGAATGGCTAGTTGATGATTATAAACAAAGATTGACTTTGTTAATCGGTAAAAAATATCGCGAGAAAATCATGAATGAGCCGGATTGATAAAATTTTGAGTTCTAAATTGTTTCAGGTTTCATGTTTGCTTTGGCTGTTCGGCTTTTAGCCTTGAGTCAAGTTGTTGGAATCTAAACATTATTATAATATAAAGGAGAAATCGCATTTCAGAACAAATGCAATTTCTCCTTTCAACTTCTTAAGTTTTTGGTGTAACTTGAAACCTGAAACTTTAAACCAATTTAAAGAATATGTCTAAAACATTCTCAACATTAGGAATTTCGGCTCCAATTCTAAAAGCCTTAAGTGACTTAAATATAGTTGAACCAACAGAAATTCAACAAAAAACGATTCCGTTATTTCTGGACGAAACTCATGATATTGTAGGTTTGGCCAAAACCGGAACAGGAAAAACAGCCGCTTTTGGATTACCATTACTGCAATTGGTAAATACAGAATCAGTTACGGTACAAGCGGTAATATTGGTTCCGACAAGAGAATTAGGACAACAGGTTTTTAGAAATCTAGAAAATTTTTCAAAATACATTCCAAATATCTCTATTGCCTCAATCTGTGGCGGAACCCCGATAAAACCACAAATCGAAAGACTGAAAGAAGGCGCCCAAATTGTTGTGGCCACTCCAGGACGTTTAATAGATTTGATGCAGCGAAAAGCAATTGATCTAAAACAAACTGAATATTTAATTTTGGATGAAGCCGATGAAATGGTAGCTATCTTAAAAGAAAGCTTAGATGAAATCATCGCAGAATTGCCCAAAAAACACCGTACATTATTATTTTCGGCGACGCTTCCCGGAACCATTAAGCAATTGATTCAGAATTATTTGAACAAAAATGCAGTTCAGATAAGCGCTAATATGGAAATTGTTGGAAATGAAGGCATTGATCACGAATATATTGTTGTTGACCCTATTGAAAAATTGGAAGTTTTGATGCATTTCTTGAATTCAAAAGAAGGAGAAAGAGGAATTATTTTTTGCAAGACCAAAGCTGCAGTCAATAAATTGGCCAAAAATCTGGCTATCAATAAATTTTCTTCTGGAGCACTTCACGGAAGCTTAACACAGGGAATTCGAGATCGAATTATGGAGCAGTTTCGAGAAGGGTATATCAATATTTTGGTTGCAACCGATTTAGCTGCGAGAGGAATTGACGTCAAAGAAATTTCGTTTGTAATCAACTATCATCTGCCAGATACTTACGAAAACTACGTTCATAGAAGCGGAAGAACCGCAAGGGCAGGGGCAAAAGGACTTTCCTTGACCGTTTTACAGCAAGAAGAAGTTTTTGAAATTGCCGATTTTGAGCGAGAACTGGGAATTAAATTTTCTGAGTTCAAAAAACCTTCTGCGGCAAGTGTTGAAGAAAACAATATGCTTTTGTGGGCTAGGCAAATCTTCAAAACAAAACCAAATCACGAACTTTCAGCTGATTTAAAAACGAAAGTAAAAACCGTTTTTCACCATTTAACAAAAGAAGAACTAATCGAAAAACTAATGGCGAGTTATGTCCTGCAAAACAAAATCGATATAGTTGATAAAACAGTTAAAAAATTTAAAAAGTAATAAAGATGACTTTTGTCATTGTGTATTAAAGTTGTACATTTATAAGGAATTATTATAATCCTACTTAATACAACATATATGAAAATAGTCATTATTGGAGGTGGATTTGCAGGAATCAATCTGGCGAAAGAGCTTGTAAATCAGCCTCAAATACAAGTCACCCTTGTAGACAAGAATAATTATAACTTTTTCCCTCCACTTATATATCAAGTTGCTACGGCATTTTTAGAGCCTTCTAGCATCAGCTATCCTTTTAGAAAATTCTTTGCAGGAAAAAAGAATCTGCAGTTTCGTTTAGGCGAATTGATTTCCGTTTCGCCAGCCGAAAAGAAAATCACTTTAAGCAACGGCGATTTAGAATACGATTATCTTGTTTTTGCTACCGGAGCAGAAACGAGCTATTTTGGTATGGAAAATGTAATGAAAAACGCCATTCCGATGAAAACCTTAAATGATGCCATCGTAATGCGCAATACGTTGCTTAAAAATCTTGAAAAGGCTGCAATTTGCAAAGACATGCGCAAACGACGTAAATTACTTACAATTGTAGTAGCAGGAGGAGGGCCGACAGGAGTAGAGGTTTCTGGAATGTTTGCCGAAATGCGAAAAAGCATTCTGTTAAAAGAATATCCCGAATTAGACACTTCTGCAAGCAACGTTTATTTGGTTGATGGTGGTGATGCCCTTTTGGCTCCCATGAGCAAACAATCTCAAAAAGATACTTACGATGCTTTGACAAAATTAGGGGTTGTCGTAAAACTAAACACCAAAGTTGTTGATTATGTTGACGATACCGTAGTATTTGAAAACGGAGAAACGATTAAAACCAAAAACTTAATTTGGGCTGCTGGAGTTTCTGCTAAAATTTTTGAGGGAATTCCTAAAGAAAGTTACGGTCGTGGGCGTCGCATGGCAACAGATGAATTTAACAAAGTTAATGGCTTAGATCATATTTATGCGATTGGCGACACTGCGATTACAGCAGGAGACAAGAATTTCCCTGATGGACATCCGCAAGTTGCGCAAGTAGCAATTCAGCAAGGATTGAATCTAGCTAAAAACTTTAAAGCCATGGTTGCAAACAAACCACTTAAACCATTCGCTTACAAAGACAAAGGCTCAATGGCAATTATTGGAAAAGCAAAAGCTGTTGTGGATTTACCAAGTCCGAAATGGCATTTTAAAGGTTTCTTTGCTTGGATCATTTGGCTGTTCATTCACTTAATTTCCTTGATCACTTACAGAAACAGATTAAATACTTTCTGGAATTGGATGGTTGCTTATTTTGCAAAAGACCAATCACTTAGAATGATCATCAGACCGGATAAGAAAACTCAAAACTAATTTTTAAAATTCCAACTTTTAAAATTCTAAAGGAATACATTGTAAAAAATCCAATACTAAAATTTCAAATTCCAAAGGAATGCGTTATAAGAAAGCCGAAATCTAAGATTTCGGCTTTTCGATTATTGTAACTAAAATAAACTTTTCAAGTTTTGGAATTTGGACTCGAGCGATAGCGAACAGGCGAAGCAATTTTAATATTGGAATTTCTACATTTAATGAGCAATCATAACATCATCACTTTCTGAAAGTGTTACTTTATTTTTAATAAAACGTTTTCCGATATTCAAAATCACAAATGCTACAATTGTCGTTGTTGTCATAATGGCAACCATTGGAGTTACAGAGTCTTTTACAAAAACTCCGATGGCGAATGAAGCCAAAGCACCTAATCCTAATTGAATAGCACCCATTAAGGCTGAGGCACTTCCGGTATTTTTAGCAAAAGGAGCTAATGTTAATCCAGCCGTATTCGGATTTGAGATTCCTAAACACGCCAAGAATAAAAACAACATTACGATTGTTTCATACAATCCTAACAGATCATTCAAGGACAGAATCAGAAAAACGATACTAATTACAGACTGTGAAATTAAGGCTCCAAAAATCATTTGTTCGCTTGAAAATTTCTTCAACAACATAGAATTCAATTGACTAGACCCAATAAAACTTACAGACATAAAGGCAAAAATCCAACCATATATTTTCGCATCAACCTTATAAATATCCATAAAAACGATTGGTGATGCGGCCACATACGAAAACAAGCCCGAAAATGCGATTGCACCAGTAAAAGCATAAGTATAAAATTGAGGCTCTTTTAAAACGGATAAAAAGTTCGTAATAATCGGTTTTGGTTTTAATGAAATAGTAGTGTCTGGCTTATAAGTATTTGGAAGGCCAATTTGTGATGCAACTAAAATCACGATTCCCATACACATTAATATAAAGAATACAGCATGCCAGCCCAAATCTTCAGTTACATAACCGCCAATCGTAGGAGCCAACATCGGCGAAAGCCCAACAACCAGCATTAAAAGTGAAAAAACCTTCGGAATATCTTTAACAGGAAATAAATCGCGAACCATAGCCACAGAAGCAACGGTCGCCGCACAGCTTCCGATAGCTTGAACAAAACGAAGCAATATAAAAGCATCAATATCAGCTACATATATACAGCCTAATGAAGCAAGAATATAAACCAGAAGTCCTATAAATAAAGGTTTTTTACGACCGAAACGATCCAATAACGGACCATATAATAATTGGCCAGCAGAGATTCCGATGAAATAACTCGACAAGCTCATAGAAACTTTTGCAACTGTAGTATTTAAATCTTTTGCAATTCCCGAAAAGCCAGGAAGATACATATCTATAGAAAAAGGCCCTAATGCAGTTAGAGAGCCCAAAATGAGAATTAGTTTTAGGTATTTTTTTGTTGTCATTATCTTAAAAAAAGGCTTTTAATTTTCTGCAAAGGTAAAGATTTCGTAAATTGTATGGTAATTTACTGTGTAAAGCAGTAAACAAATCCGAATTATTGATTCAGGAAACATCAATTTATTAACCTTTAATGTAAACATTATGAAAAAATGCATTTTACTCCTATTATTTGTATATACAAATATTTCATTTGCTCAAAATATCTCGTCAAAAAACGAAGAAGTGAGCATTGCGCAATATGAATTATTAAAAAAAGTAAACAGTTATTATCCCGACATCACATTAAACAAATCTATCACTAATTTCTACGCTGATGGAAAAATAATTGATTCTCAACAAAATTTTGACTTAAGGGGCACAAAATTTTCCAGTTATAAGCTAGGAATAGAGCCCGATAATAAAAAAGTAGTTTTTGAATATGTATCTGATGAAACTGGAAAAGTTTATGGAGATGTAACCATTTTTAAAGGAAATGCATTACGAACAACTTTCAACGAAAAAACGAATCAGATTGAGGTTTCCTTAAACGGAAAATCGGTTTATTTGAAAAAATTATAAGTTGAGGCAATACAGCTTAAGCATCACAATTGTGGTGCTTTTTTTTTATATATTTGAAAGACTTAAAAAAAATAGATGAGAAGTTTTATTTTACTGCTGTTATTAATTTCCACAACATCATTTTCTCAAACCAATAAATTTACTGGAACCTGGAGTTCAGAAAACTGCAAGAACTGCAGTAAAGAATATTTTCTTAAAATTACAATTGCACAATCAAACTACAAAATTTCTGGAACTGCTGAAGTTGTAAGCGACAACAAGAAACTGCAATCTGAAATTTTTGACATAACCGGCGTCGTTTATACACTTGGAGATAAAGCACAGATAAAAATTGAAGGAAAAAATAATATTTCTGCCAGCGCAGTTTTATTTATAAGTGATGAAGCTATGCAGTTTTCAAAACGAGGCGGTGCAGATATTGTACCTAAAGAAGTTATTTTAAGTAAATTATATGAATAATGCTGTGTTTTGAGTAAATCCATTTGACCGATAATTTTTAGTATGCACTCTCATTTTTTATTGTATATTTGCCCTACAAATATAAATATAAACTCTTAATTATGATAGCAGAGATTTTAACTTATAAAAAAATTGTTAGTGAAATTGACGATTTGATGAATAAATCCCCTTACAAAAAGAGCTACATTATTGAACAATGCGGTCTTCCAGAAGCATCGTTTTATAGAAAATTAAAAACACTTGCTTTTACTGCTGATGAAATGCTTTCAATAGCAAAAGTTATTTCTCCTGAGGAGCATTTTATGATGGAACTACAAGCTGATATTGAGCAAGGAAAAATTGATTTTAAGGATGGAAAATACATTTCTCATGAAGAAATGGTCAAGAGAATAAAAGGAAGAGTTAAAAATAAATAAATATTTGATTTTTAATATTTTAAAATAAATTATATAAAGTAAAAGTAAAGTCAAAATTCATTTTAGCTTTGCTTTTTTTTAATTCTAAAACTTTTCTAAGTAGTTTAATGGTTTTTGCCTATTATCCCAGAATGCAATTAGAACGATTTTCCCATCAATTACATCGTAAAAGAGAGAAACCTGTTTTACAATCGTTATTATACTACAGTTTAGCTTTTTATCAAATCTCCCAAGATGAGGATTGTTACAAATAATATCGATTACTCTTATAGTCTCATTTTCAAAGTTTTGAGTTACATTTTCTCCCCATTTTTTTAATAAATACGCAACATTTTCATCAAATGTATCTTGTGCTCTTTCAGACCAAACTACTTTCATTTAACTATCATTTTTGATTGCAAATATAATTTTAATTGTTTTTATATAAGAATAAACTTATTTTTTAACTTTTAATAATTCGTACAAATTTTATCAATCAAATATGACAGAAAAGAATCAATTAAAGATTCATTTTTTGAAATGTTTCTTTTGCGTTAGAATCGATTATTTGTTTTCTCAAAAGAAGGCACTAGCGAGTGTCCCGACACTGTTTTTTGCGAGAAAATAATAAAGAATATATTATACAATATAGAAAGCCTGATTTTACGAAGCCTTACGCTACAAGCACCACTATCCCGTTTTGACCTATAATTTATAGTATGAATCACAGAATGTCCAAGAAGATGTTAACAACTTTATCAACAGTAATATAAAGCCCTATTTTTGAAGAAATCTAAATATATAAAAATTTGGAACATAAAAAAAGCCCCGTTTTATTGGGGCTTATTTATTGGTCTAAAATGAAAATTATCCTTTTACTTCATTAATCAATTTGCCATCGACAAAATATTGCATTAATGAATTTGCACCCGACAAGCGATACAACGTTCGAACCGTCTTACCATCAAATATTCTTACATCACCATAAGTCAAAATATCATCATTTGATAAAAAAGTATAAGTTAAATGTCTTTTATCCATTATTGTAACATTGTAAAGTTTAAACTTGCTGTTATTTGGATAAATTAATTCAGCAGATAAAAATTCGTTTACTTTTAAATTATTCTTATAATTTGTTTTAACTTCTTTAGAAATCAGAATGTCAGAATAAAATATATTTACTTGTTTAATCAAATCATATTCATCAATACTAATAGGTTCTTTTTTCTCTAAAAAAATTTTCATATCTGAATCCTGAGAAAAAGCAGGAACAGAAAGTATAATAAAAAGCAATAAAGTAATTTTTTTCATGTGGTTTTGTTTGTGAGTTTATAATTACAAATATAATTCCAAATATAATGCCAATAATTTTAATTTCACTTTGTCAATTGCTATAAAAGAATAAATAATTATACCTTAATAATGAAAGGGAAATAGTAAAATTCAAAAGATAATTGTTAATAAGTCATAGGCAATAATTGCCATGAGTAATAAATGCAGGAATTTACATATAAAAACATGACTTAATTCACATTTTAACTGAATTTTAAGAAAACAAAATATTGTTGATAAATTCACCAAATTAGGAAATATAGAAGCCTTGAATTTAAGAAGAAGAATATGTATTTTTACAAAACCAAGAACCCCCAAATACAATGGAGTACTTGGGATAGAAGTTCTTGAGTTTTAAAGCTGATGAAAAAGCTATCGCCTTTTTGGCAAAAACTTGTAATTACCTATTCAATTCTAAAGCTTGCATGGCACATAGTTGAATTTGGTATCCTTCATTATTAACTAACTGATGTAGTTGCAATACATCTGATAGTAGGAGAGCCTAGCCTTTGAGCTAGGTTTTTCTTTTTATATAAAATTACGGAAAACCGTACTTTTTATTACTGCTTTAGTTGACAATTTTTTTATCGTCATTATTTAAAACTTGCACAAATATATAACTTTATTTATATAAAAGAATGCTTTTATTGTTTTTTATGTCTTTAATTAACGTTATGTATCTTATAAGTTTTATGTCTTTAATTAACGTTATGTGTCTTATAAGTTTTATCTCTTTATTAAGTTTAATATCTTTTATATGTTTTATCTCTTTATTAAACTTCGATATTTTTAATTTCTAACAGTAAAAAAATAAACCTTTGTAAATTAATACAAAGGCTTATCAATTATATATTCATTAAAGTACTGTCTTGATAAATACTTACCTGTTTTACGATTATAAATATTAATATAATGGTAATCGAATTTGATATTCTTACACCAGTTATGCAAGTAAAATATTGATTTACAAAACTCAACTTTTATTGGTCTTATAGATTTATCTTTATTAAAGATTGTACAGCTATAAGGAGTAGGGGTAGTATTAGCCATAAATCGTACTGATTTGTATTTCTACATCTTGAAGAAGATTCTTAATTTTGAAACCGCCATTTACACAAACAAATGTTGAAATGTCAAATTCTCCTTTTTTGATAATACTTGTACCTTGCTCTATATAGCTTGTTAAAACCCAAAATTCATTGGTTCTTATATCTGTAAATATATAAACCCGTAATCCGTAAGGATATGATGTTTTACCAGTTGTCATTTTTACATAAAAATCACCAAACTGAACAATACCACCGTTATTCTGAACAGGAAATGAAGTAACCAAATCATAACCATTTCGAATATAATTTGGAGTTTCACCCTGAAATTCAATTGTATCTACGTGAGTAGAATTAGGATAAGTATCATAACTACCAATGTAAAATTTGTTATCCCCCTGAATTGTTCCGAGATTAAGCATTGAATAAACCCTACGATCAAATGTATAGCCTGAGCCCTGAGAAAATCTGCCATCGATACGAAATTGAGGTAGCTTATATTCTTTAAGGTATCTCAAAGGTTTTTTCTGAAAATCACTAAAATTTGAAATTTCTACACTTGATGAGCTACTTCCATTAGGAATGATAAAATAAATTTCTGTAAATGCAGTAGCAAAGTAATTTTCTGGAATAACATTTAAATCGACATTGCCTAAATCATTAATAACTGATAACATAGGTAAACTATCGTAATTCAAAAAATCTACACCCTGAACACGTTTATTGTCGACAAATACAGATAAAATGAAAAATGGCGTTTGAATTCCTCTAATTAAATATCCCTCAGAAGATTCAATCTCTTTAACTTTGACAGCGTAAGTGTCATCTATATATTGAATAAAATTCATACTGGATTAATTAAATAACGGAACTTTTTTCAAGTCCGAAGTTGATAAATATTTTTTCAAATCAGCTTTTAAATCACGTCTTGTAATAACATAATAACAGCCAATTACTAATGGAACAGTTGTAACTTGTTTTACTTTTAATAACTCATTAATCGTCTCTTTTTCATTTTCGAAATTAGACATCGGTTCAGTTATCCAAGTGTACCAAGGAGCGTCTTTCGTCTGCTTATTTGTTCCTAACCAAACCGCTAAAGATTCTGCTATGTTATGAACTTCTTTACGAGGTGTAATTTTGTTCAATTCGATTTCTTTCGTCATTGGGTTAGAAACAGCAATTTTTAAATCTTTTTCTGCATCTTCTAAAGCTTTTTCCTCAGCATCTTGTGTAAATTTAGCATACCATTTTTTCAATAATGGATAACACACAATGATACCAACACACAAAAGCCAATATTTTTGCAGAAAATCAAAGAGCCAAACAGTATTGGCTTGGCTCTTTGTTCTATTAACTATCTCTCTTTGAGCCATAATTATTTTTTCTTGAATAATTTATAAGCTAAAAATCCTGCTAAAGCAACTAATACAACATTTGCAATAGTTTTATTGTTTGCGTAAAAAAGTTTGATTTTATCTAACATCTTGTTTAAATTTTGAATTAATAATTTCTATCGTTTTGGGCGTTTGTTTAGACTGTAACGCTGTAAACAGTATAAAAAAAAAGCAGTACGGGAATAATCAAATAATTGAATTTGAATTTCTTTTTAGCCGTTACTGTGACACTCGCAAGGTTGTAATCTCCCATAATGTCAATTGCATCCTGAATATCCGAATCATAAATTAGATTATGGTCGGGAGCGCATTCGTGCTTGATAATAGCCCTTGCAATAACCATGTAAAACTTTGCATCTACAATTTTGATTGTTTGGTCAGGGTCTAAACCGACAGCTTTTGAAATAACCTCAATATACTTTTGTGTATCATTTTCAAATGGAGGTGCATATTCAGTTATAAGCTTTCTTACGGTATTTTTTCCTTTATCAATATCGTTTGTCAAATCTCGCAACATAGCACGAATACCATATTTTACTTCTGTAAACTGCTCAAAATGTTTGTCGGTATTTTGTGCATTTGGTATTTTTCCCTGCCAAGCAATATTTGTCAAAACCAAGTTACCCGGATTATTATTTCGAATACCTCGTGTTAAGTCCTTTCTACCTAAAAAATTACTCATTTTCTTCTACAATTTGAGGTTTAGCAGAGGTTTCAGGCTCGTCTTTTCCGAAATCAAGTTTGCTTAATTCATCAGAAACAACCTGAATACCTTTTAAAATAGCAGTAACAACCGCACCATATTTAACGATAATACCAATTATCGAAACAATTCCTTTCAAATTTTTCATGACTTATTTTGTTTTAATTGTTTTCTTTTTTCTAAATGCTCTTTTAGTAAATCAACTCCCTCGTGAAGTATAAGAGGGAGGAACTTTAAAATAAACCTAAACATTAGTTCGAACGAATAAATGTTCCTGCATAACCACCGTTTTTTGCACGTGGATTAATTACAAACGCCATACTGTCAATTACTACCTTACCGCCGTTTTTCTGCATTGTTCCCCAATGAAAAGATTGAACACCAGTTTTAGTGTTAGTAAAAGTGCATGCCACCGAACCAAACCAACCTTTGTCTGAAAGATTTGACTTTGTTGTTGTCACACATTTAATTGCAATCAATTCTCCTTTAGCTAATCTCCAACCAGTTGTTAGATGCTGTTCAACACCTTTATTTGGACCCGAAACAGGGGTGTAAGTAGTATACTTTGCGCCTGAATGCTTTACTTTTTGCTTATTATTGTTATAATTCTGATTATTGTAATTATAACTTTTTCTATTTTGTGCCATTACTTTATAATGTGTTTAATTAATAATATGATTTCAGCCAGTTTTTTAATTATGATTACTGCCGAATCTATCAGAAATACAATAAGATAGATTCGATAGTAATTTTTCGGCTTACGATCTTTTTCGAGCAACTCTTTTTCCTGAATTATTGCTATCACGTCTTAAAAACCAAATCAATGCAATAAGACCAGCGACAGCACCTAAGACAATTTTCCAGTTTCTTTCGAACCAAACCTTAATAGTTGAACTAACCACAGTAGCACCAACCTGACCTGAACCCTGAACAAAACCAGTACTTAAACCGTCATTTATTCCAGTTGTTACAGCTTTTGCAAAAATCTGAGAACCTGCATTTGCTACAGCACCAACCGTTTGACTTGCAGTATTTAATGCCAGTTGTTTGTTGTATTCTTCCTCAGCTTGTTTGTTTGCCTTTTTAGCTTCGTGAGCATCTTGCAAATTCTGCGATATATTTTGAACAGTTCCGCCAACGAAAGGAATTGCGCCCATAATTGGAGTAGCAACCTTTACCAAATTTTTGAACGAAACGTTTTTCTTAATCGCTGTTCCAATTTTTTTGAAAAATCCCATAGCTTACACAGTTTTTAAACATCTTACGACGAAATTAATAATCGAGCCTTGAGACTTATTAATCTCAATTCCAACGACAGCCACCAAAGGCAGGGTTAATCTATCCGCTAAACCTTGAACAACTTTTCCGTCTGAAAGCACAGCTTGGATTGGGTCAATATCACGGCTTAAAGTCTGCAATTCAAAAGGAAGATATTTAACCACTTGACCGTTTGAATATTGGTAAGACAAATCACTTACTGAATTATCTACAGTCATAACAGCCAAATCAAAGCCTTGAACATCAATTTTTTTGTTGAACTCCTCAGAAGCAACAGATTTTTGTTCGAAGAAATACAAATTGTTTGTTTGCTGTGGTTCTTCAATACCGTGCAAATCATAGCGTTTACCTGCAATTAAATCTTCAAGAGTAATTTTAATACTTTCTTTATCTGCAAGATAAATCGAACCTTCGTCAGCCAATTCACACAATGCAATCAAAGCATTATCTTCATCCGACTGTGTACATTCAGTTCCGTAAGTACTTGCTAAAATGAAATCTTTAAGCAAAACTTTATTTGCTAAAATGACATTCGAGCCATTTCCACGTTCAATGTAAATACTAATTTTTTCAGTAGTTAAGCCTGATAATGGCAGGTCACTTGAAAGAATTAAAGCACCGATTGCTTTTGTTACTTGTAATTCTGGCGATTTTGTAACGCCTGTAATAGTTGCAATTTTCATTTGTTATAAATTTTATTTGTTTAAATTTCTTTCACAAAGGTTATTGCAACTATTATTTGACGTTCCCTAAAATTCCCTATAATTCCACAATTTTCCCTAATTTTCCCTATAATATGCCGTACTTAATTAGGTCTTGGACAGTTAAATAACTCCTTTTTAATTCCAAGGAATCGAGTATAACTTGATATTCTTTGCAAGCCGTTTTATAGCTTAATTCAAGAATATGCATTAACTGGGTTTTAGTTACTTTTTGGCTTGTATTCTGTGTTTTCATGGCTTATAAAAATAAAAGTTGGTGTTCGTGGAATAATTCAAAATCAAAATCATTTACTAATTTTTCCTTTGTTCTAAACTCATGCATATAGAAATGTAATTTGTTTCTGAACCAATTTATAAGTGGTTTTTCGGTAATCATGTCTAAATCTTCAAGTAAAAGATTTAAAGCAACGATGTAAGATATATCCTGATTACTTGCGTAATACTCTCTAAACAGAGATTTTGCAAGACGTTTTTTAATGGTTGTCGAAGAAAGAACAACCTTTTTCAAGCGTTTTATTATAGGATTGAATTTGGTAATTTGGGATTGTAAAAAATCAAAATCAAACAAAACAATTAGCTTTTCTTTATTGATTTGGCTTTTACCAGTATTCTCACGAAGTTCAAAAAAACCTTTATTTGCAATCTTCAACAATTCATAAAGGTTAGCTTTATCAAAAATACCCCAAGTCATTGATTGACTAACTTTTATATCTCCTTTGGAATGTTCGTTAAGACCTCTAAAAAACGCAGAATTTAACTGATATTCAAAACGCCAAACATTCTCATTTTTCAAACCGTTGTTTGCGTAATACTCATTTATATAAGGTTTCTCAGTTAGCTGTAAAGACAGCGTTTTGTTATAGCATCGTATTATTTTGTCTGATGTTCTTTTTCCTATTTGGAAACCGTTAAGAATTGATTTTCCTTTGTACGTTTCAAAATAGCTTTGTAGATTTTTCGGACGCCCTGAAATAAGGTAGTTACCTGCAACCACATTACTATATAAATTACGGTAAGAATTGTTGATATCAGACTTGTCAAGGCATATATCCAGTCTATTAACAGACTTAAATAAGTAGTTCGTTTCATCGCAAAATGCATTTATGACACCTTTTAAGGCATCGTTAGATAATGTATAAAATAAATTGTTTTCAAATTGAAGCTGTGCAAATTGTTCGCTCATAATCGCAGAACGAGGTTTTGCAGTGTAAACACCGATTTTTAAATCTTCATAATATAAGTCTGCTCTAATCTCAAAAATCTTAGTTCCGTATTCGTATGGTTTTAAACGAAATTTTGAATCTTCTGGAAATTCTCCAAACGGCTGACCCTCAAGATTAATAATTAAATAGTCTATATTTATAAGAGTAGGTTTTAAATTATTGTTTCTAAATTTAGTTTGAGCTTGATGCCTTTCTTTATATGAAATCATTATTTTTAGTAGGTTTTGAGTGAGTTAGTTGCCGTTATACCCAACGGCAACGCTAAAAGATTGAACTAATAATTTTTTGATTCGTTTTTGACCCAATCTAGAAAGGTGAAAAATGTATCTTTAATGTATTGGGGGAGTCCTATAGTTTTAATTTCATAGCAGTAAAATAATTTACCATCCTGAGTATGAGATTTATATTTGAATTTTAAAAAACATAAATTCTCAGTCGCTATATCTTTTAATACTTCATAATGAAGCTTTCTATAAATTTTTACTTCCATAACTTATTTATTTAAGAGGTTACGTTTTGCCACAACGAATAATGATTTTTTGGTAAATCATTGACAGTAAACTGCTTTTTGGAAATTGCTTCAGAAATTTTCCTTTCAAATTCTAGGAATTTAGCTTTGTAAAGAGTTATCTGAGAATTGGACAAAACATTTATTTTCTGAGCAATCTGCTGAATTTCATTAATTATAAAATCATGCTGATATTTTAAGCCAATTAAGTCTACAGTTTCCACAGGATTTTTTGAATATTCATTCAAATCAAAATTTAAACTGGCTAATTCAAAAATTAAATTTTCTCGTTTTTGAATTAATTTTAGAATTTCAGACATATATTAAGGTATTAGGAGATTATGTTTAAGAAGTTTTGAAATCAAAGTTTTTTGCGAATTGCAGTAAAAAATGAATTCATGAACACAAAAAGATTGAGTTACTATAAAGCAATCCGTACAAACTTTAATTGTAATTCCTATATTTGAACCACGGATTCTTAGAAATAATGTTTTAAACTTTAAGTGTGAGGTTTTACAAAAAGGGCGCATCTTTTTCAAGAATGTTTTAGCATTGAAATTTGTGTGACGCATTTTGTTTAATTCTACAAGTAATAGAGTATAATTCTCTAAAGATGTACGTTTTAAGGCCATGTGGTAATTGTTAATTAGTTATACCACAAATGAACTATAATTTATATTATGTAAAATAGAATATTTTCAAATCGTAGATTACCCGCATCAAATCACTACTACATATTGTTCTAACAACTTCATCGCTTACGAAATAAAATCAAAAAAAATAAGTTTTAAAACCAAACCACTGGGTCATTCTCCTTGCGATATTTGAGAATTATAAATTTTAAAAAGATTTTATAGCATTTAAAAACATTCAGCTTTAACATTTTTTTAATAATCTATAGATTCTCAGGAAGATACTTTCATTGTAAGGGTTTATTTTATTATTTTTACAATGGAATACTCAAAAATAAATTATCAGACGTATGAATACAGTCGCTGAGCACATTGCGGATTTTTTGAAAGAATACAAACCATTTGATAATTTAACTTTTAAAGAATTATCAGATATTGCTACAAATATCCGTGTTATAAATTTAGAAAAGCATGCTGTGCTTTTTCAGAATAATGATCCACTCCACGAAAGCTTTTATGTTGTAGCTTCTGGTGTCATAAATCTTACTACAATTGCAGATGCCGAAGAAACCATTATAAACAAATGCCATGAAGGCGATATTTTTGGTCTTCGTCCTTTTTTTGCAAAAAATAACTATATGATGACGGCCAAAGCTCGTGAAGAAAGCATTATTTATGCTATTCCGATCGCAGTTTTTAGGCCTTTTGTTGCCAACAATTCTGATGTTTTGAATTTTTTGCTTGAAAGTTTTGCAGTAAATTCACGACATACAAAGGATAATGTTTCTTACAATGGAAAACTTATTTCAGATGTTGACTTTATTGATCAACAAACTGAAATGCAATACATTCAGTCATTAAATTACAACAATTCTCCGTTAACAACTGAGGCCAATCATATAATCAAAGAGGTTGCTATCTTAATGACAGACTCTATGGTTGACAACATTGTAATTTGCGAAAAAAATCATCCGATTGGAATAGTTACAAATGCCGATTTATCTTCAAAAATTGCGACGGGTCGATTTCAGATTACTGATACAATTGACAAAATAATGTCGTCTCCTGTTGTAACTGTAATCGAAAATGTTTCACTTGCAGAGGCACAATTATTAATGTTGAAACACAATGTTACCCATTTATGCGTAACTAAAGACGGAACTAGTAAATCTGTGGTAAAAGGAATTATTTCTGAGCACGATCTTATTGTGGCACAAGCCAGTAATCCGGGCGTTTTAATCAAAGAAATTAAGCGTTCGCAATTGCCGAAAGACTTAAAGCAAATTCGTGATCGATTATCTGATTTAATTCAGAATTCAATTCAAAAAAATATTCCGATTTCGCATGTGAGCAATATTGCCAGCGAAATAAATTTGGCCATCATTAAGCGTTCTGTAGAGCTTTCAATTTTAGACTTAGGCTCTCCTCCCGCTCGTTTTGCTTGGTTAAGTATTGGAAGCCAGGGGCGTAAAGAGCAACTTTTACTTACCGACCAAGACAGCATTTTGATTTTTGAAGATGTTACTCCTGAAAAATATCGCGAAGTAAAAGATTATTTCTTGAGACTCGCCAAAAGAACTACTGCAATTCTGGAAAAAGTTGGTTACGAATATTGTCCGAATGGTCACATGGGAAGCAATATGTTATGGTGTAAATCATTGAGTGACTGGACAAAACAATACAACAGTTGGATGAATACTCCAGGTGAAAACAGTAATGACTTAAGCAGTATATTCTTTGATTACGAAATTGTTTTTGGCGAACCAAAAATTGAAGAAGCGATTGAAAGCGTTATTTTCAAGAATGCTGTAAATAATACCTTATTTTTTGATTTCTTAGGAAATGATGCTTTAAAGAGAAATTCTCCATTAAGTTTCTTTAAGAAATTTATCGTTGAAGAAGATGGTCCGCATAAGGACAAATTCGACATTAAAACTCGCGCATTAATGCCATTAATTGATAGCGCCCGTTTACTAATATTAAATGCGAATATTAAGGGAGTTCAAAATACCTACCTAAGATTCAAACAATTAGCTATAACAGATTCTAAAAATGCCGAGATTTATTTGAGCTGTGCCGAAGCTTTTCTGACGTTATCGAAATTTAGAACTGTTGAAGGATTAAAAAATGACGATTCTGGCCAATATATTAATTTAAGAGAAATGTCAAAAACAGATAAAGAGAAATTAAAAAATGCTTTAGCCCCAATGAGGGATCTTGAGGAACTGATTAAGAGTAAATTTCAATTGACACAATTCTCATAAAATATGCTAGACTGGCTTAAAAATATTAATAAAGATTATCCGGAATTCTGGAAAGATTATTTGACAAAATTCGAAACCAAACCAAATAAATTTGTTGTCTTGTCAACAGAAACATCTGGCTTGAATCCGAATAAGGATGTCATTTTGTCTTTGGGGGCTTTTTCTGTTATTGACGACAGTATTGTTATAAAAGAGAATTTTGAAACTGTCCTCCTTCAATATAAATTTTTACAGGACAATGGACTTTCAAACGAATTTATTATTGAAAGTAAAATGATAAAAATGCCTGAGTCTGATGCGCTTGAAGCATTTGTAAATTTTATTGGAAATGCCGTACTTGTTGGACATCATATTAATTTTGATATCGAAATGCTGAACGCTGCTTTGGAAAGATTAGATTGCGGACGTTTAAAAAACGAAGCTCTGGATGTTGATGTGATGTATAGAAAGTTAACCGATATTAACGACAAACAATTTTCCCTTGATGATTTATGTGAAATCTATAAGATTCCAAAAAGCGACAGAAATTCATCTTCAGAAGATGCATACCGAATCGGACTTTTGTTTTTGAAATTAAAATCAAGATTGGGAATTAAATAGATTTATAATTCTTACTAATAGAAAAACCTTTTTGAAATAAAATTCAGAAAGGTTTTTTCTGTTTTGAATACAGTAGTTTCAAATTTTCAAGCTTTAATTTAATCAAAAATTGAGCTAAAAAAATCCCAAAACAACCATTTTTCTCTTCCACTTTTTTTATGGTTTGGATCTTGTAGGCAAAAATTACAGATATTACAAACGATTTCATCTCTATAAACCATTCCTCCTTCGTTGAATCTATCGATTTCAATCCAAGTTATTTCAGATTTATTTTGCGTTTGTGTCCATTGTACCTCAGTTCTCAGAAGTTTATCACTGCCGCATCTAGGACAACATTTTGCATTTTCATAATTATGCGATATAGGATTTGCAACAAATTGTTTTATAGTTTTCTGACTCAAATTTCTGGCTTGAACATAATCTTTAATTACTTGTTGTGTATCGTACATATAGTCGCTCAACTTGTAAGTAACAAAAAATGACAGCTCATGATCTGAAAGGCTATCTAAAAAATCTTTTGTTTTACTCATCTTAATACTATTGAAGTTTAAAGCTAAAATAGTTTTTTTTTATTAGAAAATTATATTGGATTTTTTTCTTGTGAAAGTAAAATTTTCTTAAATTTTCAGCAACACTTTGGATAAATCATTAAAAAATAAGAGAATTTATATTCAAAAAAAAAGAAAATCTATTCTCATCAAAACATAAAAAAAATGCCTCTTAGTTACAAGAGGCATTTTTGTTTTTTATGTATCGATATTAAACGAATTAAACTCTTTCGTTCATAATCTGCTCCACAACTTCAGGATTTAACAAAGTAGTTGTGTCACCGAAATTAGAAAAATCACCTTCGGCAATTTTACGTAAAATTCTACGCATAATTTTTCCAGAACGTGTTTTTGGCAGACCCGATACAAACTGAATTTTATCCAGTTTAGCAATTGGACCAATGTGATCTGCTATATACTGATTGATTTCTTTTGTTAAGTTTTCTTTATTTCTAACTTCTCCAGTTTCTTTCAAAATTACAAATCCGTACAAAGCATTTCCTTTGATTTCATGAGGGAATCCAACAATTGCAGACTCTGCAACGGCCTGATGCTCATTAATAGCATCCTCAATTGGAGCCGTTCCTAGATTATGACCAGAAACAATTACAACATCGTCTACCCTTCCTGTAATTCTGTAATACCCAACTTCGTCTCTTAATGCACCGTCTCCTGTAAAATATTTTCCAGGAAACGCTGAGAAATAGGTTTCTTTGTATCTATCATGGTTACCCCAGATTGTTCTCGCAATCCCAGGCCATGGAAATTTGATACACAAACTACCAACTACCTGATTTCCTTCAATTTCGTTACGCTTTTCATCCATCAAAACAGGCTGAATTCCCGGTAACGGCAATGTAGCATACGTTGGTTTTGTCGGAGTTACAAAAGCAATTGGTGAAATCATGATGCCACCAGTTTCTGTTTGCCACCAAGTATCAACCACTGGACATCTTTTATCACCAACGTGATCATTAAACCAGTGCCAAGCCTCTTCGTTAATCGGTTCTCCTACAGAACCAATTACTTTAAGAGATTTAAGTGGATATTTTTGGATGTAATCTAAACTCTCTTTTGCCAACGAACGAATTGCAGTCGGTGCAGTATAGAACTGCGTAATTTTATGTTTTTCGATTATTTCCCAAAAACGGCTAAAATCAGGATAAGACGGCACTCCTTCAAAAATTACAGTGGTTCCTCCATTTAATAAAGGTCCGTATAATATATAAGAATGTCCTGTAATCCATCCGATGTCTGCAGTACACCAGAAAATGTCATTTTCTTCGTGGCTGAAAACATTTTTAAAAGTATAGGCCGTATACACCATATAACCGGCTGTAGTATGCACCATTCCCTTAGGTTTTCCAGTAGATCCAGAGGTATACAGAATAAACAACGGATCTTCAGCATCCATAATTTCAGCAACACTGTTATCTAAAGCAGCATCTAAAAGTGGCTGTAGCCATTCATCGCGACCTTCTGTCATTTTTACTTCAGTATTGGTTCTTTTTACAACCAAAACTTTAGAAACAGAAGGACAAGTTTTTAACGCCTCATCTACAATTCCTTTTAAATCAATTGTTTTGTTTCCTCTATAACCTCCATCTGAAGTAATCACCATTTTACACTCGCAATCATTGATTCTCGCAGCAACGGCAGAATCAGAAAATCCTGCAAAAATAACCGAGTGAATAGCTCCAATTCTTGCACAAGCTAAAACCGCAACCGCAAGCTCAGGAATCATCGGAAGGTAAATACAAACTCTATCTCCTTTGCGAACACCTTGATCACGCAAGACGTTTGCCATTCTTGAAACTCTTTCGTACAATTCATTGTACGATATATGTAAAGCATCTTCAGCAGGATCATTTGGCTCAAAAATAATCGCCGTTTTATCTCCTCTTTTGCTTAAATGTCTGTCAATACAGTTTTTAGTAATGTTAACTTTGGCATCAGTAAACCATTTTACTTCAGCTTCAGCCATATTAAAATCAACAACTTTTTCCCATTGCTGGTACCACGTAAAATTTTCCTCAGCTATTTTTCCCCAAAATTTTCTTGGTTCTCTTATTGACTTGTTATAATGCTTAAAATACTGTTCTAAGTTTTCTATTTTGTAATAGCTCATCGTTTGTTGAATTTTTTTATAAAAGTATTAAATCTGCTCGTATTCTTAAAATTATTTATTCTATTAATTTTATCAAAAAAAAGCATTTCTTTAATAAAATAAGACATATTTATATGATTTTTATAAAAAAATGTTTTTTCGGTCAAAATTAGAATCGAAAAAAAGGCATAATAATTATGATATTATGCCTTTTAAATTTAACAAATTTCAATAACAATTAATATTATACAGTGCATCCAAAACAAATCTTTTGAACATAGCAGCACTTTTATTAATCAAAACAGAAATTTCAACAAGTATACTTATATACTCCTGATAGGGAGCTGCTTCACTTAACTTACATATTGAAGTTAAGTGAATGCAATTTTGCATCTATATCCATTTCATTAATAAGTGCTTACTAATTCAAAATATTATATAAAACTACGATACAGTGCAAATCCCGGTCTGTAAAAGCTCGGGAATTCCCAATTTCTTAATTATCCAATTTTTTTCATTGCGGTCATTGACTCTCTTAACCACTCTCCTACTTCTTCGATAGGATGTTGGCGAATTGCTTTGTTTACCGCAATAAGTACTGTATTATCTACACCATTTGAAGTTGAAAACGGTTTACCGATGATATTTGTTTCTACTTTTTTCATGTAATCCGTCAACAACGGCTTGCAAGCATGATCAAACAAATAACATCCGTACTCAGCAGTATCAGAAATTACGCGATTCATTTCGAATAATTTCTTTCTAGCGATAGTATTTGCAATTAATGGCAATTCGTGTAATGACTCATAGTAAGCAGATTCTTCGATAATTCCTGCTTCTGTCATAGTTTCAAAAGCCAACTCAACTCCGGCTTTAACCATTGCAATCATCAAAACGCCATTATCAAAATATTCTTGTTCTGCGATTGGAGCTTCTTGTGGTGCTGTTTTTTCGAAGTTAGTTTCTCCTGTTGCAGCTCTCCATTTCAACAAGTTAGCATCATCGTTAGCCCAATCAATCATCATAGTTCTTGAAAATTCGCCAGAAATAATATCATCCTGATGTTTCTGGAATAATGGGCGCATGATTTCTTTTAATTCTTCAGCAATTTCGTAAGCTTTAATTTTTGAAGGATTATTTAGACGATCCATCATATTGGTGATACCACCGTGTTTTAACGCCTCTGTGATAGTCTCCCATCCGTACTGAATTAATTTTGAAGCGTAAGCAGCGTCGATTCCTTTTTCAACCATTTTATCAAAGCATAAAATAGATCCCGTTTGAAGTAAACCGCAAAGAATGGTCTGCTCACCCATTAAATCTGATTTTACTTCAGCTACAAATGATGATCTTAAAACTCCTGCTCTATGCCCGCCAGTTGCCACTGCATACGCTTTTGCTTGATCTAAACCAAATCCGTTTGGATCATTTTCTGGGTGAACCGCAATAAGTGTTGGTACACCAAAACCTCTTTTGTATTCTTCACGAACTTCTGATCCTGGACATTTAGGAGCGCACATAATTACAGTGATATCCTTACGAATCTGCATTCCTTCTTCTACAATGTTGAATCCGTGAGAATAAGCTAAAGTAGAACCTTGTTTCATTAATGGCATAATTGCATTAACCACTGCTGTATGCTGCTTGTCTGGTGTAAGGTTACAAACTAAATCTGCAGTTGGGATCAATTCTTCATAAGTTCCTACAGTAAAACCGTTTTCTGAAGCATTTTTAAAAGAAGCTCTTTTTTCAGCTATTGCATCTGCACGTAATGCATAAGAAATATCCAAACCAGAATCTCTCATATTTAATCCCTGATTCAAACCTTGCGCTCCACAGCCCACAATTACAACTTTTTTTCCAGCCAATGCTGCAATTCCGTCTGCAAATTCTGATTGCTCCATGAATTCGCAAACTCCTAATTGTTCTAATTGTAACCTAAGTGGTAATGTATTGAAATAATTTGCCATTTTGTTTTAAAATATTTAATGTTGTGTAATTTAAAATGATTAATATAACAGCTAAACTGTTTGTAAAATGATACTATTTGAATGTTTCTAAAAGTGATGAAATTTCCATTTTTTCTTTAGAAACCGAAATCCTGCCTGAACGTACAAACTGCATGATTCCATATGGTTTGAATTTATTGTACAGTTCTTCTATTTCTGAACGTCTTCCTGATTTAGAAATCACAAAGAAATCCCTAGAAACAGTAACAATCGTTGACTGGCTTTCTTTAATAATGTTTTGTATTTGCTTTTCGTCAAACAACAAACTTGAAGCGATCTTGAACAAAGCATTTTCTAAAAAAATAGTCTCTTCGTCTGTATGATAAAATGCTTTTATAACATCAATCTGCTTTTCTATTTGACCAACAATGTTCTGAACCCATTTTTCTGTAGTATTTACTACTATGATGAATCTTGAAACATTTTCTATTTCTGATTCTGAAACGTTTAGACTTAGTATGTTAATGTGACGCTTTAAGAATATTCCTGATATTCTATTTAATAAACCTACATTATTTTCTGAATATACTGATATGGTGAATGTTTTATCTTCCATTTTGTTTTAGTTTATTTTTGTTTCAGGTTTCAAGTTTCAGGTTATTGAACTTGAAACTTGAAACTTGAAACATGAAACTTTTTTAGCTTAATCTAATCTCAGAAACACATGCTCCCGTTGGAATCATTGGGAAGACGTTATTCTCTTTTTCAATCATAACTTCCAAGAAATAAGAATCTTTTGAAGCAAGCATTTCTGCTACAGCCGCATCCAAATCTTCTCTTTGTGTCACTTTTTTAGATTTAATATGATAACCTTCTGCAATGGCAACAAAATTTGGGTTTGTCATTCTTGTTGAAGCATATCTGTTGTCAAAGAACAATTCCTGCCATTGACGCACCATTCCTAAAAATTCATTATTAAGAATCACGATTTTTACCGGTACTTGTGTCTGAAAAATTGTTCCAAGTTCCTGAATAGTCATTTGGAAACCTCCATCACCAATAATCGCTACCACTTCTCTTTCAGGTTGCCCCATTTTTGCTCCAATTGCCGCCGGAAGCGCAAAACCCATTGTTCCTAACCCACCAGAAGTAATATTACTTTTTGTTGAATTGAATTTTGCGTAACGGCAAGCAAACATTTGGTGCTGTCCAACATCAGAAACGATAATAGCATCACCTTTTGAATGTTTATTGATCATTTCAATAGTTTCGCCCATTGAAATTCCTTTATCTTCACTCGGATTCAATTCGTCTTTAATTACAGTGTCATATTCGATTTTATGCAATTCTTTGAATTCATTATGCCAAGCTTCATGAGATTTTTGGTCGATCAATGGTAAAAGCGCCGCTAACGATTCTTTTACATCTCCTAAAACAGCTATTTCTGTTTTTACGTTTTTATCAATCTCAGCTGGATCGATTTCGAAATGAATTACTTTTGCCTGTTTTGCGTAGGTATTCAAATTTCCAGTAACACGGTCGTCAAAACGCATTCCAAATGCAATTAAAACATCGCATTCATTTGTTTTAATATTTGGAGCGTAATTTCCATGCATCCCCAGCATCCCAACATTTAGAGGATGATCGGTCGGAAGTGCCGAAAGCCCTAAAATAGTCCAAGCTGCAGGAATTCCAGATTTTTCTACTACCGCTTTAAATTCAGCCTCAGCTCTTCCAAGGATAATTCCCTGACCGAAAACGATTAAAGGCTTTTTAGCACTGTTAATCAGCGCCGCGGCTTCGGCAACTTTATCTAATTTTAATTTCGGAACCGGATTATAGCTTCTAATTCCAGTACATTTTTCATAACTAAAATCGAACTCGTCAAACTGAGCATTTTTAGTGATATCTACCAATACAGGACCTGGACGGCCTGAACGTGCAATATAAAATGCTTTGGCCATAATTTCAGGAATCTGAGAAGCTTCAGTAACCTGAAAATTCCATTTTGTAACTGGAGTCGAAATTCCGATAATATCAGTTTCCTGAAAAGCATCAGAACCCAGTAAATGTCTTCCTACCTGACCTGTAATGCAAACCATTGGTGTAGAATCTATCTGTGCATCAGCAATTCCAGTAACCAAATTTGTAGCTCCAGGTCCCGAAGTAGCAATAGCCACTCCTACTTTTCCTGTTGCTCTTGCATATCCTTGAGCGGCGTGAGTTGCACCTTGCTCGTGACGCACTAATACATGGTGCAGTTGATCTTGAAATTTATATAATTCGTCGTAAACCGGCATTATAGCTCCTCCTGGATAACCATAAATTAAATCTACGCCTTCTTCTAGTAAACATCTAATAACGGCTTCAGCGCCTGATATTCTTATTTTTCCCATTGTGGTAATATTTTTTAGAATCTGAGTTTTATCAAATTCATTCTTTTTGTCGATTATTTATCGGTTACGCAACCTGTAGATGCACTTGAAACCGATCTGGCATATTTAAGCAAAACTCCTCTGTCAACTTTTAATGGCGGCTTAACCCAAGCTGCTTTTCTGGCTGCAAACTCTTCGTCAGATATCTTCAGGTCGATTGTATTTTTCACCGCATCGATAGCAATCAAATCTCCATCTTTTACTAGCGCAATACCTCCACCGTCATATGCTTCTGGTGTAACGTGCCCTACCACGAAACCGTGCGAACCGCCCGAGAATCTACCGTCTGTAATTAGTGCACAGCTGCTTCCTAATCCAGCTCCGATAATGGCAGATGTAGGCTTTAGCATTTCAGGCATTCCCGGACCACCTTTTGGTCCACAACCTCTAATGACGACTACATTACCTGGTTTAATTTTTCCGGCTTGAAGACCTGGAATTACCTCAAATTCACCTTCAAATACAACAGCTGGCCCTTCGAAATACTCCCCTTCTTTACCACTGATTTTTGCAACAGCACCTTCAGAAGCAAGATTTCCGTATAAAACCTGAATATTTCCTGTTGGCTTTAAGGCTTTTTGTATTTCGTGAATTACTTCTTGACCGTCTTGTAAATCTGGAGTTGAAGCTAAGTTTTCAGCAACTGTTTTTCCAGTAACCGTCAAACAGTCTCCATGAATAAGTCCAACTTTCAATAAATATTTCATTACTGCTGGAATACCTCCAACAGCATGAATGTCTTCCATCATATATTTGCCACTTGGCTTCATATCTGCCAATACTGGTGTTCTGTCGTTAATAGCTTGAAAATCATCCAAAGTGATTTCAATTCCAACAGAATGTGCCATTGCGATCAAGTGCATTACCGCATTTGTAGAACCTCCTAAAACAGCCACAATAGTAATCGCATTTTCGAAAGCTTTGCGAGTCATGATGTCTCTTGGCTTAATATCTTTTTCTAATAAAATTCTGATTGCAGCTCCGGCAGCGGCGCATTCGTCTCTTTTTTCCTGGCTCAAAGCTGGATTTGAAGAACTATAAGGCAAACTCATTCCTAAAGCTTCAATTGCAGAAGACATTGTATTTGCAGTGTACATTCCGCCACATGCTCCTGGACCAGGACAAGAGTTTTGGATAACACCTTTAAAATCTTCTGGAGTAATTTCGTTTCTCACTTTTTTTCCTAAAGCTTCAAAAGCAGAAACAATATTCAGTGATTCACCTTTCCATTTTCCTGAATGAATAGAACCTCCGTAAACCATCATTGCAGGGCGATTCAGTCTTCCCATAGCGATTAATGCTCCAGGCATATTCTTATCACAACCTGGAATTGCAATTACGCCATCATACCATTGCGCACCAACAACCGTTTCGATAGAATCGGCAATTACATCTCTAGAAACCAATGAGTAACGCATTCCTTCAGTTCCGTTAGAAATACCATCACTGACACCAATGGTATTAAAAATAAGTCCGACAAGATCTGCATCCCAAACACCTTTTTTAACATCTTTTGCTAAATCATTCAAGTGCATGTTACACGTGTTCCCATCGTAACCCATGCTCACAATCCCGACTTGTGCTTTTTTCAAATCTTCTTCAGTTAAACCAATTCCGTACAACATCGCTTGCGCCGCAGGCTGTGTTTGATCTTGAGTGATGGTCTTGCTGTACTTATTTAATTCCATTATTGTTTATTTTATTTTTTAATTTTTATTCAAAAAAAAACCTTCCAGTATTTGGAAGGTTTGTAATATAGTTTTTCAATTATATTTATAACATTCCCGATGCAGATGTGTGAATCACATTGACAACAACGACAGAAATAATAATAATTGAGATTTGCATCATTTCATTTTTTTAGCGTTACAAAAGTATAAAAACTCAGGGAACTAAAAAAATAAAATCTCAACATTTTCGATACTTCTTGTTATTATCTTTACTTTTTAACAGAAAATATTAAACAATTGTAGATTGTCCAATAGTAACATTGTCATTATTAAAATACAGCAAATCGTCTTTGCTGAAAATAAAGTTCGAAACAAACTCTCCTACTTCGTTTGTGCCGAATTTGGAGTCTGGCTTTAAATCGATTGTAACTACTTTGTATTCAATTGCTTTTTCTACCGCTTTAAAGACAACATTCGCTTCTTTGGTCAATCCAAAATGCTCTAATAAAAGTCCTGCAGCTAAAATTGAAGCAATCGGATTTGCGATATTTTTTCCTTTTGCCTGAGGATATGATCCATGAATCGGCTCAAACAAAGCATTTTTTTCTCCTAAAGATACAGATGGCAATAAACCAATAGATCCTGTAATTACGCTGGCTTCATCCGATAGAATATCTCCGAACAAATTCTCAGTCAAAATCACATCAAATTGTTTTGGATTTAAAATCAACTGCATTGCCGCATTATCCACAAATAAGAAATCAAGCTTAACGTCTGGATAATTTTCGCTCACTTTCTGAACTACTTTTCTCCACAATCTTGAAGTTTCCAAAACATTTGCTTTATCAACCATTGTTAGCTTTTTGCGTCGTTTTTGAGCCGCTTTAAAAGCCAGATGTGCAATTCTGGTGATTTCTTCTTCTGTATATTCACATAAATCTGAGGCGTGTGTTCCTTCTTCATTCAGTGTTTTTGCACCAAAATAAGCACCACCTGTTAATTCTCTGAAAATTGTAAAATCAGCTCCTTCAATAATTTCTCTTTTTAAAGGAGAAGCTTCGATTAACGCTTTGTATGGCTTAATCGGACGGATGTTAGCAAACAAACCCAATTCTTTGCGAAGTCTTAATAATCCTTGTTCCGGACGAACCTTTGCATTTGGATTGTTGTCATATTTTGGATCACCAATAGCGCCAAGCAGAACTGCATCTGTATTTAGACAGAGATTTAATGTTTGCTCCGGCAACGGATTTCCAGTTTTATCAATTGCAACAGCTCCCATGAGTGCGTCTTCAAAAACAAATTCATGATTATAAACTTCAGCAATAGCATATAATGCTTTCTTAGCTTGTAAAATAACTTCAGGCCCAATTCCATCTCCCGGCAAAACTGCAATTTTCAAATTCATAACGTCTCGTTCTTTATGTATTTAAATCCTTTATTGTTCCTACTTTAATAATTAGCTTCTAATTAAGTCTCCTTCTATCTTAGATGCCTCAATAATTTGATGAATATCAGAATCTAAAACCTCTTTTTTGATATCCGCAAATTTCAAGAACTCAATGTATACAATATCCAATTGTACTTTTGTGAGTTCGTACCCTACTTTTTTAGCACGGTAAGCCAAAGCCGCTCTTCCGCTTCTGGCAGTTAATATAATTGACGATTCATTTACTCCTACATCAAGCGGATCCATGATTTCGTATGTTGCTCTGTTTTTGATAACACCGTCTTGGTGAATTCCTGAGCTGTGAGCAAATGCATTTGCACCAACAATGGCCTTGTTTGGTTGTACAATCATTCCCATGCTTTCAGAAACCAAACGGCTCATTGCGTTTAATTCTTTCGTATTAATATTTGTATCAAGATTTAAGTAAGGATGTTGTTTAAAAATCATTACTACTTCTTCAAGAGCTGTATTTCCGGCTCTTTCGCCGATACCATTGATGGTGCATTCTATTTGTCTTGCTCCGTTGATAGCTCCCGCAATTGAGTTTGCAGTAGCCATTCCTAAATCGTTATGGCAATGGCACGAAAGGATTACATTTTCAATTCCTTTTACGTTTTCTTTAAGATATTTGATTTTTGCTCCATATTCTTCCGGCAAGCAATATCCAGTTGTATCCGGAATATTTAAAACAGTTGCTCCCGACTTAATAACTTCTTCACATACTTTGGCCAAGAAAGCATTATCTGTTCTACCTGCATCTTCTGCATAAAACTCAACGTCTTCTACATATGATTTTGCATGCGCAACAGCAAATTTTGCTCTAGCAATAATATCTTCTGGAGTGGTTTGTAATTTGTGGAGGATATGAGATTCTGAAGTTCCGATTCCGGTATGGATTCTAGGTTTTTTAGCATTTTTAAGTGCTGCCGCCGCAACGTCAATATCGTTTTTTACGGCTCTTGTAAGGCCACAAACTGTTGCGTTTTCGACAATTTTACAAATCTCAGAGACCGATAAAAAATCGCCTGGACTTGACACAGGAAAGCCTGCTTCGATGATATCAACCCCCATTTGATCTAGTCGTTCTGCGATAACTAATTTCTGTTTAGTATCTAACTTACATCCTGGGACCTGTTCGCCGTCGCGTAAAGTGGTGTCAAAAATTTGAACTTTCTCTCTATTCATATTCATTTATTTAATGTAATTTCACATCTTGATAACAAATATATATTGAAGTAATGCAGTACGAAATTCATTTTAATGAAATTATACTGTTCATAAAACAATTTATAGCATATCAAATATTTGAATATCAATAAGTTATATTATTATTTTTTACAATGGCTAACCATCAAAAAGATTTCTTATTTGTATTAATAAAATCACTATCAAAATCAGAAAAAAGACAATTTAAAATTTTCGCAAGCCGATTAGAAACCAGCTCTAATACAAAATTTATTGAATTGTTTAATATTTTGGATAAATCTGAAACTTACGATGAAAAGCTTATTCTTAAAAGTGGCATTATACAAAAAGTACAGTTATCTAACTTAAAATCATACCTGTACAAACAGATTCTAGTGAGCATCAGACTGAATATTCCAAGTCAGAACATTCGTTATCAACTTCGAGAGCAAATGGATTTTGCCGTTATTCTCTACAATAAAGGGTTGTACAAGCAGAGTTTGAAGATTTTAGACAAGACAAAACAGCAAGCTTTGGAGAATGACGAAAAATATATGGCGTATGAAATTGTTGAATTCGAAAAATTAATAGAATCGCAGTATATTACTCGAAGTATCCAAGGACGAGCCGACGAGCTTGTCATTCAGGCAAAAGAATTGAATTACCGAAATACAATTTCAAGCAAATTATCGAATTTATCTCTTCAGTTGTATGGAATCATGCTGAAAACTGGTTATGTAAAAAGTGATGCCGAGTACAAATATATAGACGATTATTTTAACAGGCATATCGCAAAACTAGACGAAAGCAAGTTTGGTTTTAGAGAAAAATACTGGTTTTATAATGCTAGTCTTTGGAGAAGCTTTTTGGTTCAGGATTTTCTGGCCAGCTATAAATTTGCCTATAAATGGGTAACACTGTTTTATGATAATCCTAATATGATTTATCTTAATCCTGTGTTTTTTCTAAAAGGAAATCATTATTTTCTGGAATCACTTTATATGCTGAAGTACAAATCTAATTTCAAAAAATATTTGAACAAACTGGAGGAAACTATTGTCGACCCTAAATTTCCGGTAAATGACAATATTGCTTCGTTGTCTTTTCTTTATGTTTATAACAACAAGCTGAATTTGCATATTTTGGCAGGAACTTTCGCTGAAAGCGAATATCTAATTCCAGAAATTTTAGAGAAACTAAAGTTGCACAGCGACCATCTTGATGAACATCACGAAATGTTGTTTTTCTACAAAATAGCCTCTATCTACTTCGGGATTGAGAAATATAATGAATGTATTTTCTATCTAGACAAAATCATCAACAACAAGAACTTGACTATGCGTGAAGACCTGATGTGTTTTGCCAGATTGTTATCATTGATTGCTCATTACGAAATCGGAAAAGATTATTATTTAGAAAATCATCTTAAAAACACGTATAAGTTTTTGATTAAAATGAATGATCTTCATGAAGTGCAAAAAGAGATCATTAAATTCTTAAGAAACTTAAATAATTTTTACCCAGCTGATATCAAAAAAGAGTTTAAGAAAATGCACGCCCGCTTTGTTGAATTAGAAAAAAGCACCTATGAAAAAAGAGCATTTTTGTATCTTGACATTATTTCATGGCTTGAAAGCAAAATAGAAAACCGAAAAATTGCTGACATCATTAAGGAAAAAGCAAAGTTGAACAATAGGTGATTTTTTAAAAATTCCAATAAAAAAAATCCAAATTCCAAAAAGGTTTGAAAAAACTATAGTTTTCAAACCTTTTGTCATTTCTACTGAAGGGAGAAATCACACTCGAAACTCTGCAAAGATTGGTCATTTACTTTGCGGAAATGCTAGTGCGATTTCTCCCTTCGGTCGAAATGACAAACTGCTCTTAATAGCAACAAATCTGACAGATATTAAAACCTTTCGGATTTTATCCAAAAATCCGTAAAAAAAATCCCAAACTCCACTCCTGAACTTCGGGAGGAATTTGGGATTTAAAATTGGAATTTATCGAATTTTTTATTCGATTATATTAGAAGTCGTTACATAGAAATTTTTATCTACTTCCAGTTTTCTGTCTTCATTATCTGTTTTGATAGACTGCCATTCTGTTGTTGGTATCAACCAGGTTTCTTCTCCGTTGATTTTAACTTTTACTGGCATATCAAATTTAGCTACGCAATTGGTCCAGTGATAGCCCAAAGTACCGTTTTTAAACATGTATTCAAAAACCGGAATCTTAGTTGTCGTCAAATACTGAGCAAAAACGCGGTTAAAGTTCACTCCCGAATGATCATTTATATAATCCTGAATCTGCTTAGAAGTTACGGTCTGATGATAAAAAGTCTTATTAAGACCTCTTAAAATCGATTTCCATTTGGCATCATCATTAATAATTTGACGAATTGTATGAAGCATATTAGCACCTTTTGGATACATATCTCCTGAACCTTCATTATTCACATCATAATGACCAATAATTGGCTTGTCATTTTCGATATTTTGTCTGCAGCCTATAACATATTCTGCACCAGCTTCTTTTCCGTAATAATATTCCAAAAACAAGCTTTCAGAATAATTGGTAAAACTTTCATGAATCCACATGTCAGCGATATCTTTATAGGTAATATTATTAGCAAACCATTCGTGGCCAGATTCGTGAATAATAATAAAATCAAATTTTAATCCCCAGCCGGTTCCGCTTAAATCTTTTCCTAAATATCCTTGTTTGTATTGATTTCCGTAAGTTACAGAACTTTGATGTTCCATACCTAAATAAGGAACTTCAACCAATTTGTAACTGTCTTCATAAAATGGATAAGGTCCAAACCAATTTTCAAAGGCTTTCAGCATTTTTGGAGCATCTTTGAAATGTTCTTTAGCTAAAGCCAAATTATCTCTCAACACATAATAACTACAATCCAAATTGCCTTTTTCTCCTTTAAATACTTCAAAAAAATTTACATAATCTCCAATATTGATGTTTACGCCGTAATTATTAATCGGGTTGGAAACATACCAGTTAAAAGTTTTAGTTCCGTCTTTTTCTTTTTTAACGCTTTGTAGTCTTCCGTTAGAAACCTCTGTTAAATCTCCAGGAACATTTACACTAATTAACATATTTTCTACTTCATCGTACATATGATCTTTACATGGCCACCAAACACTTGCGCCTAAACCCTGACAAGATGTGGCGATAAAATCTTTTCCGTTTTTATCTTTTTTCCATGAAAATCCTCCGTCCCAAGGTGCTCTAACTGCTTCTTTTGGTTTTCCATTGTATGAAATCACAATTTCTTTTGTGTCTCCTACTTTTTGTTTTTCAGTTAAAGTGATGAAGAAAGCATTTCCATCTCTTTCAAATTTTAGCTCTTTGCCGTTTTGAGTAACCTTTGTAATATTCATGGGTTCCTGCAAGTCAATCTGCATTCTGTTGTTTTCCGTTAAAACAGTATATCGAACAGTATTTGATCCTGAAATTGTTTTCTCTTTTGGGTTTACTTTTACATTTAAATGATAATATTTTAAATCCCACCAAGCTCTTTCTTTGGTAATACTGCCACGCAATGTGTCCTGATGCGTGAAAACGGTTTCTGATTTATTTAAAAGCCCTTGAGCGTTGGAAATCAGACCAATAAAAAAGGCAATTAAAGCGCTATTAAAATATTTTTTCATTATTGCAGTTTTAAAAAAATGTAAACGTATACCATTTGATAATTCTGACAAATGTAAACAATATTGCCATTTTTTTGAGAATTTAACAGTTTTGATTTAAAGCTCCTGACGTAAAATTTCATTAAACTTCTCTATTTTAGCAGTTTTAAAAGTTTTTCCATTTTCATGAATACTAAAGTCTTCTACTGTCTTTGCCTTATAATTACTGGATTTGCAAATTACGCACAGCATATCCCTATTTATAAAACGAGTAAAGAAATCAGAATCGATGGAGATTTATCAGAGTGGAAAGCTCCATTTTTAGGTACTTTCAAGATTCACAACTCAGGTGAAAAAGCCTCGCAAAATACTTTTGTTGCACTTTCGTGGAATGAAAACAATCTTTATGTAGCGTATCGCGTTGAAGATGCTGAAATTATAGGGAAATTACAGCCGAAAGATTCTAAAATCTATGAAACAGATGATTTGGTTGAAATTTTTATTGATCCGGATGGAGACGGAAAAAATTATCTTGAAATTGGCGTAAATGCCTTTTCAACCTACTACGATATGCTGATAAAATGTATTTCGCCCGATTGCGGTGGATGGAATACCTCTATCGATTTTGATGTTTCCGGCTTAGAAACTGCCAGTAAAACAACAATTAACGGATTTACCACTGAAATAAAAATTCCTTTTGCCGGTCTAGTGAAAATTAAAGATAGTGGTTTTAAGATACCGAAAAACGGAACAAAATGGAAGGGAAATCTTTTTAGGATTGATTATGGAAAAATAATTGAATACCAAGCTTTACAACCGTATAACAGTGCTAAATTTGGTTTTCATCAACCAGAAGAATTTGCTGTTTTTGAGTTTGTAGAATATTAATTATTTGGTAGAAAAATTGCTGTAAATTCTGTTGGCTTAAAATACTCTGCATCATTAACTAAAAACATAAAAGCTGTATTATTTTTTGCTATTCTATAAACTTCAAAAATAGATTTATTGCGTACAAAATACAAATTTTGATAAAATCTATCATTAAAATTTCCATAATACGTATAGGTTTCCAAAAACATAGCGATACCTTTCTTTAAAACTGTTGGATTTGAAAAATCTTTTGGGAGAAATATATTTGGAAAAGTATTATCATCTACATACAATTCTCCCGTACTATCATTAATTGGATAATAATTGCCATTTGATGACTTTTCCAAAAACAAAATTAATCTTTGACCTGCTTTTAATTCTTTTATTCTGGAATCACAAATCCATTCCTTCCAAATATTTACATTGATTTTCGAACTTGATTTCCCTTTTATGAACTGACTTATTGTAAATTGATAATCATTTTTTGAGACTTTCGAGACTGTTCCGTCAACAATTAAAATTGCTCTAGAAATCACTATTGAATATGGCATAACATTTTTTTTAAAGCCATAGTTTAAAGTCGGAACTAAAAATAAAAGCAGGCATACAACTAATCTCATATCAATATTATTTAATACTAAAATAACATATTTTTTTGTCATTTCGACCGAAGGGAGAAATCACACTAGAAACTCCGCAAAGATATCTCCAATCTTTGTCGATTAACTAGTGTGATTTGCTTCGCCTGTTCGCTATCGCTCGGGTCTCCCTTCGGTCGAAATGACAAAACTTGTTCTAAATATTACTTTTGACGCTTTTTCAAAACTTCAACAACATCATTCAATTGATATCCCTTTGCTTGCAATAAAATTAGATAATGAAAAAGCAAATCGGCGCTTTCGCTAAGGAATAAATCATCATTATCATCTTTAGCTTCAATCACCACTTCTACTGCTTCTTCACCAACTTTCTGTGCAATTTTATTGATTCCTTTTTCGAATAAAGAAGCAACATAACTTTTTTCCGAATCAGCATTTTCTCTTCGTGTTTTGATGGTGTTTTCTAACTGAGAAATAAAACCATAATTCGCATCATTTGGTTCCTGCCAGCAAGTATCGGCACCGGTGTGACAAGTTGGTCCAACAGGTTTTGCCTGAATCAAAAGTGTATCGCCATCGCAGTCATTTTTGATGCTTACTAAATTTAAAAAGTTACCGCTCTCCTCGCCTTTTGTCCAAAGTCTTTGTTTGGAACGACTGAAAAAAGTTACTTTTTGCGTTTCTATTGTTTTTTGAAGCGATTCTTCGTTCATATACCCCAGCATCAGCACATTTTTAGTTTCTGAATCCTGAATTATAGCCGGAATTAATCCGTGTGCGCTTTTGATATCGATTTCCATTTTTATTTTAGATTTTAGAGTTCAGATTTTAGATTAATCTCTAACTCAGATTATTGGAATTTGGAATTTAAAAAATTGGAATTTCTTCTCAAATTCTAACTTCTATATTGTTGTTTCTTAATTCTTGTTTCAAACTTTTGATTTCAATTTCTTTAAAATGAAAAACACTTGCTGCCAAAGCGGCGTCTGCTTTTCCTTTTTGAAATGAATCTACGAAATGCTGTATATTTCCAGCACCACCAGAAGCGATAATCGGAATATTTACCAATTCTGAAAGTTTAGCCAAAGCTTCGTTTGCGAATCCGTTTTTGGTTCCGTCATTATCCATCGAGGTGAATAAAATTTCTCCTGCACCTCTTTCAGCCACTTCTACTGCCCAATCAAATAAATTTAATTCTGTTGGCACTTTTCCACCAACTAAATGCACTATCCATTGTCCGTCAATTTGTTTGGCATCGATAGCCACAACAACACATTGACTTCCAAATTTCTGTGCCAAATCGTTTATCAACTGCGGATTTTTCACTGCTGATGAATTGATAGAAACTTTATCAGCTCCGTTATTCAACAGAACTTCAACATCTTCCACAGATGAAATTCCACCACCAACTGTAAACGGAATATTGATTTTTTCTGCCACGCTGCGCACCATATTCACAAGTGTTTTGCGTCTTTCTTCGGTTGCCGAAATATCCAGAAAAACCAGTTCATCTGCGCCTTCAGCCGAGTAAATTGCTGCCAATTCCACAGGATCTCCGGCATCACGCAAATCAACGAAATTAACGCCTTTTACGGTTCTTCCGTTTTTTATATCTAAACAAGGTATGATTCTTTTTGCAAGCATTTTCTTTTGTTGTTTCACAGAGATTCACAAAGATTCTCAGAGCTACGCAAAATTTTGTGAATCTTTGCGTTTTGCTTTGTGCATCTTTGCGGAATATCTATTTATTTAAAATATAATTTTCGAGTTGCTTTAACGTAATTCTGCCTTCGTAAATTGCTTTTCCAATAATAGTTCCTTCACAGCCTAATTCAGCCAATTTTGGCAATTCATCGAAAGTAGAAATTCCTCCCGAAGCGATTAGTTTTATTCCTTTAGCTTCAGCCAAAATTTTGCTGTACAAATCAAAACTTGGTCCTTGAAGCATTCCATCTTTAGCAATATCCGTACAAATAACATAATCAATTCCTTTTGACTGATAATCTTGGATAAAAGGAACTAAATCTTCATTTGACTCTTCCAACCACCCAGAAACCGCAATTTTTTCGTCTTTTGCATCAGCGCCTAAAATGATTTTATCCGAACCATACTCTGAAATCCATTTTTCAAAAATTGCTCTGTTTTTTACGGCAATACTTCCTCCAGTAATTTGGTTTGCACCGCTTTCAAAAGCAATCCTCAAATCGTCATCCGATTTTAATCCGCCTCCGAAATCAATTTTTAAAGTGGTTTGTGTTGCGATTTGCTCCAATATTTTATAATTGACAATTTTGCTTGATTTTGCACCATCTAGATCTACTAAATGCAGATATTCAATTCCGTGTGCTTCAAATGATTTTGCTACTTCAAGCGGATTCTCGTTGTAAATTATCTTGGTATCATAATCACCTTTGGACAAACGAACGCATTTTCCTTCAATGATATCTATGGCTGGTATTATTCTCATTCTTTTTTATTTTAAATTTCTGATTTTAGATTTTAGATTCTAAAAATTGAAATTGATTTTTGATATTTTGATTGATATTGAAAACTTACATTTTTAAAAAATTACCTAGAATCTTTTCTCCAACATCACCACTTTTTTCTGGGTGAAATTGAGTTCCGTAAAAATTATCTTTTTGCAGAGCCGATGCATATTCAACATCATAATTTGTTTTAGCAACTGCATACTCGCAATTTGGCGCATAGAAACTGTGAACCAAATACATAAATTCGTTTTCTGAAATCCCTTTAAACAAATCCGATTTCAAATCATAAATCTGATTCCATCCCATTTGTGGCACTTTTACGTTGTTGGAAAATTTTAAAACATCTACGTCAAAAATTCCTAAACCTTCTGTATTTCCTTCTTCTGTTTTGTTGCACATCAACTGCATTCCGAGACAGATTCCTAAAACGGGCTGTTTTAATTGCGGAATCAAACTATCTAAACCGCTTTCGCGTAGTTTACTCATTGCCGAACTCGCCTCGCCTACACCAGGAAAAATCACTTTATCAGCCGATTTAATTTCATCTGGATTATTGCTCAAAACAGCTTTAAAACCCAATCTTTCAATAGCAAACATGATGCTTTGAATATTTCCTGCTCCGTAATTTATAATTACTATTTTCATTTGATTTTTTTGTTTGTTTTGTTTCAGGTTTAAAGTTTCAAGTTGCTCACCTTTGCGTATAATTTTACCGCAAAGAACGCAAGATTTTTTTCTATGCAAACCTTTAAAAAGTTCGCAAAGCTTGGTGTGAAACTTGCGTACTTTAGCGTAAAACTTTGCGTTCTTTGCGGTTAAAAACCTGAAACAAAATTCATTAAAGCATCCCTTTCGTTGAAGGAAGAATCATTTTTTCGGTATCTCTTTTTACGGCTACTTTTATGGCTTTCGCGAAAGCTTTAAAAATCGCTTCGATTTTGTGATGCTCGTTGATTCCTTCTGCTTTGATATTTAAGTTTGCTTTTGCTCCGTCTGTAAATGATTTAAAGAAGTGATAGAACATTTCTGTTGGCATTTTACCCACCATTTCACGTTTAAATTCCGTTTCCCATATCAACCAGTTTCTTCCTCCAAAGTCAATTGCGGCTTGCGCTAAACAATCGTCCATTGGAAGACAGAAACCGTAACGCTCAATTCCTAATTTATTTCCTAATGCTTTGGCAAAAACTTCTCCTAAAGCAATTGCCGTATCTTCGATTGTATGATGTTCATCGACTTCTAAATCTCCTTTTACAAGGATTTCTAAGTCCATTTGACCGTGACGTGAGATTTGATCTAGCATATGATCGAAAAAGGCAATTCCGGTATCTATTTTGCTTTTTCCAGTTCCGTCAAGATTTAAGTTGATGTAAATATCGGTTTCGTTTGTTTTTCTTGTAATGGAAGCTGAACGTGCTTCTAATTTTAAAAACTCATAAATTGTTTTCCAGTCCATTGACTGCAAAACGATTGTTTCGTTCAATTCTTCTCGTTTTCCTGAAATTTCATTGCTTCCAATTCCATCCGTGTTATTCATGAAAATAGCTTTGGCACCAAGGTTTTTAGCCAATTCAACATCCGTTAAACGATCTCCTAAAACAAAAGAATTAGCCAAATCATATTCTGGATTATTTAGATATTTCGTCAACATACCGGTTCTTGGTTTTCTAGTTGGCGCATTTTCGTGAGGAAAAGTTCTATCTACGAAAATTTCATCAAAAACAACCCCTTCGTTTTCAAAGGCTTTTAGGATAAAATTCTGCGTTGGCCAAAACGTATCTTCTGGAAAACTGTCTGTTCCTAATCCGTCCTGATTGGTTACCATTGCAAATTCGTAATCTAATTCATTAGCAATTTTAGCCAGATATTGAAACGCTTTTGGGTAAAACTCCAATTTATCCAAACTGTCTAATTGATAATTTTCAGGTTCTAAAACAATCGTTCCGTCACGATCGATAAAAAGTACTTTTTTCATAATTTATTTTTTCTGCCACAGATCATACAGATTAAAAGGATTTTTCTTTTGCCACTAATTGCACTAATTTTCACTAATTTAATTTGTGTAATTCGTGGTGAAAAAATAAACTCAAACAGAATAAAAAATCTTTTTAATCTATAATCTGTGGCTAATATTTTTTTAGCTCAACAACTTTAATTCTTTTATTACAACTGCATTTTCTTGTTTTGTTCCAATTGTAAAACGGAGACAATTTTCGCATAACGGCTGTGTTGTTCTGTTTCGAATTACGATTCCTTTTTCTATTAATTGATCGTATCTTTTATTGGCATCATCCACTTTTGCTAAGATAAAATTAGCTTCTGTTGGATAAACTTTTTCGACAAAACTCACTTCAAGTAAAACTTTAAGTAATTCTTCCCTTTGCTCAATAATAGAAGCTATTTCTTCTTTTATTTTTTCTGAATCTTTTAAACGTTCTTTGGCTCTTTGCTGTGTTAGCTCGTTTACGTTATAAGGCGGTTTGATTTTATTCAGAATCGAAATTACTTCCTCTGAACCATAACAAATTCCTAAACGAATTCCAGCTAAACCATATGCTTTTGAAAGTGTCTGCGTAATGACCAAATTTGGATATTCATCAATTTCTGTCAGCCAGCTTTCTTTTTCAGAAAAGTCAATATAAGCTTCGTCAATCACCACTAAACCATTAAAGTTTTGAAGCAGTTTCACCACGCTTTCATCTGAAAATGAATTTCCTGTTGGATTGTTTGGAGAACATAAAAAGATGATTTTTGTATTTTCATCAACCGCTTCCAGAATCTTTTCAACTTGTGGCTGAAAATCTGTAGTTAAAAGAATTTCTCTGTTTTCTACTGCGTTGATATTTGCCAAAACACCATACATTCCATAAGTAGGCGGTAACGAAATAATATTATCTTTTTTAGGTTCACAGAAAGCTCTGAAAAGCAAATCTAAAACTTCATCGCTTCCGTTTCCTAACAAAATCTGACTTTGTTTGGTGTTATTATTTTTAGCTAAAATCGCTTTAACCGAATTCTGCTGTGGATCTGGATAACGATTTACCCCATTTTGATATGGATTTTCATTGGCATCCAGAAAAATCATATCGGCTGTATCAAAATCTTCAAACTCATCTCTCGCAGAAGAATAAGGTTTTAAGGATTTTACGTTTTCTCTTGTAATTGTATTTATATCGAACGTACTCATTTTATTTTCTTTATTCCTGCAAGGTTTCCAAAACCTTGTAGGTATTGTTTATTAAGCTTCTAAATCGGAAATCTATTTAGACCTACGAGGTTTTGGAAACCTCGCAGGACTGTAGGCGTAATGTTACAGCATTTTTATGCGCTTGCAATCCTTCGGCTTCAGCCATAGCTTCAATCGCTTTTCCAATATTTTGAATTCCTTTTTCAGATATTTTCTGGAATGTCATCGATTTCATAAAACTATCCAGATTTACACCGCTGTAATTTTTCGCATAACCATTGGTTGGAAGCGTATGATTTGTTCCTGAAGCATAATCTCCAGCACTTTCTGGAGTATAATTTCCAATGAAAACCGAACCCGCATTTACGATTCCGTTGCAATAGAAATCATCGTATTCCGAGCAGATAATAAAGTGCTCCGGCCCATATTCATTGATTAAATCTAAAGCCGTTTGATCGTTTTGTACATAAATCAATTTCGAATTTTCGATCGCTTTATCTGCAATAGCTTTTCTAGGCAATACTTCTAACTGTGTTTGCACTTCTTTTTCTACTTCGTCAATCAGTTTTTTTGAAGTCGAAACTAATAGTACCTGACTATCTGTTCCGTGTTCTGCCTGTGATAATAAATCTGAAGCTACAAAAGCTGGAACTGCAGTATCATCGGCTACAATTAATAATTCTGATGGCCCGGCCGGCATATCGATTGCTACGCCAAACTGAGTCGCTAATTGCTTAGCCACCGTCACAAACTGATTACCTGGCCCGAAAATTTTATATACTTTAGGAATGGACTGTGTTCCAAATGTCATTCCGGCAATCGCCTGAATTCCACCTACTTTTAGAATTTTGGTTACACCGCATAAATTCGCCGCGTATAAAATAGCCGGATTAATTTTTCCTTTTTTGTCAGGAGGAGAACACAATACAATTTCTTTACAACCAGCAATTTCAGCAGGAACAGCCAGCATTAAAACCGTTGAAAACAAAGGAGCTGTTCCGCCAGGAATATATAAACCAATTTTCTGAATTGGTCTTTTTTCCTGCCAGCAGTTGACACCTTCAATAGTTTCCACTTCAACTCTATCGGTTTTCTGTGCTTTGTGAAACTTATAAATATTGTTTTTTGCTAATTCAATCGCTTCTTTTAATTCACTCGGAATCAGATTAATTGCTTCTGTGATTTCCTCTGGAGTTACTTCGTAATTTTCTAATGAAATTCCGTCAAAAATAGAAGTGTATTTTGCTACAGCTTCATCTCCTTTTTTCTGAACTTCTCTGAAGATTTCTTTTACTGTAACCTCAATATCATCAACAGTCTTGGTTGGTCTTTTTAATATTTCTGACCAGGTTTCTGGTTTTGGATTGTCTATTTTATTCATAATATTTTAAATATTAAATCCCAATTTTTAAATTACAAATTCCAATTCTTTGTCTAAAATTTATATCGCAAAGTGCGCAAGGTCTTTTTTTTCTTTGTCTAAAATAAAGTTCGCAAAGCTGTTGTCTAAAACTCGATTACTGGAATTTGGAATTTTCATATTGGAATTTCTTTTCTTTATAGTACCATTTTCTCTATTGGACAAACTAAAATTCCTTCTGCACCTACTTCTTTTAATTGATCAATTACATCCCAAAAAGTATCCTTATCAATTACAGAGTGAACACTGCTCCAACCTTCTTGTGCTAATGGAAGAACCGTTAAACTTCTTAAAACCGGAAGGATTTTTCCAACTGCGTCAATTTTATCATTTGGAACGTTCATCAAGATATACTTCGAATTCCTCGCTCTTAAAACGGCCTGAATTCTGAATTTTAATGTATCAATGTGTTTTTGGATTTCCGGAGAAACTTTTGGAGAAACAGCTAAAACGGCTTCACTTTTTAAGATAACTTCAACTTCTTTTAAGTTATTTTTGAATAATGTACTTCCACTCGAAACAATATCTACAATAGCATCTGCAAGTCCGATATTTGGTGCAATTTCTACAGAACCCGAAATCTGGTGAATGTCTACAGTTAAGCCGAATTTACTAAAATATTCGTTCACTGTGTTAGGGTAAGATGTAGCAATACGAAGATTTGCTAAATCCTGTACCGAATTGTATTCGAATGTTTTAGGAACCGCTACCGAAACTTTACATTTAGAAAAACCTAATTTCTGAACCACTTCGATTCCTTTTCCTTTTTCTACTAAAAGATTATCACCGACGATAGCCAAATCTACAACGCCGTCGATTAAATATTGAGGAATGTCTGAATTTCGTAGATATAAAACTTCAAGAGGAAAATTAGAAGCTTCTGCTTTTAACTGATCGATTCCGTTGTTGATAGAAATACCGCAGTCTTTTAGAATTTGAATGCTGTCTTCGTTTAAACGACCTGATTTTTGAATTGCAATTTTTAAAGTACTCATTTTTTAGTTGTTTGTTAGATTAATAGTTTGAGTACAAAGAGGTGGAATTAAAAAACCCGTTTGATGTACTCAAACGGGTTTTAAAATATGATGATTTACACGCATACCATTAACACATCGCTTGAGAGCAATAATGTAGATGATGATGATGTAATTGAAATGAAATCATGATTTGTGTTTTTTACTTCTTTGATTCGGTTGCAAATATACTAGATAAAATAATTAAAAAGCAATTTTTATTTTAACTTAACAGCAGTTTATTGTTAAAAAACGGTTTTGACCCCATTTTGCTTAATAAATTTAAAATTACTTTAACGAATTATCATCTGCGTCAAAAACCAATACTACTTTTGTACCTTTTCCTATTTCGCTTTCGATTTTAAACTTAATCTGAAGCAAATCTGTCATTCGCTTGACGATAAATAATCCGAGACCCGTTCCTTTGATTTCTGAGTGATTTAAGGAGTCTGACCTGAAAAACGGAATCAAAATAGATTCGAGATCCTTCTTTGCTATTCCGATTCCCTGATCTGAAACAGTACAAATTATATGATCATCTTCCCTTGTCAATGAAATTTTGACTTCGGTATTTTCATTAGAATATTTGACAGCATTGGAGATAATATTCCGAAGAATAGTGACCACTAAATAATTGTCAGAATAAACGTAAAATTCTTCCTGCGCTTCTAAAATTACATTGATTTTCGCCGTTTTAATCTTCTCTCCATTCAGAGTCAAGACATCCAAAACAGCTGCGTTCAAATAGATGTTTTCTCTATTTATATTTTGTTTTTGGTTTTCAAATCTTGCCATTAAAAGTAACTGATCCACCAAAGAGTTCAGATGATCTACTTCGTTAATGCAATAGTTTATCTTCTCTTCATATTCCTTATTGTCTCGAGGTTTACGAATTAATACTTCAAGTGTTCCTTTAATAACTGTTAGAGGAGTTCTTAACTCGTGAGAAGCGTCTGACGTAAATTGTTTTTCACGTTCTATGGCGTCTTCAATTCGGTTCAGCAAATTATTGATTGTTTTAGAAAGTATAAACAATTCATCACGTGTTTTTGGCAACGGAATCCTTGTTTTGAGATTGTCTTTTGTAATAATTTTTGAGGTCTGAATAATATCGTTTATCGGTTTTATGCTTCTGCCGGCAAAAAATCTAGCAAGAAAGAATAAAATCAACAAAATGACCGGAAAAGCAATCAGTAATGTATCCATCAAATTATCCAGAACTTTAGACGAATCTGAAAGCGACATTGCTATAATTAAGTAACCAATTTTCTGAGATTTTACATGAAGCGGCACCTGAATCTGGCGAATTTTACTGCCCAATAATTTAGTGTCAAAAAGCTGAAAATACTCTTTGCTTTCATGAAAAATTAATTTTTCATTCTTTAGATTTGGAGATTTCTCTATTATTCTTTTATTCAAATCTAAAAACTGAACAAAAACAGGATTTACATCTACAGAATTATGTTCTCGTTCCTCCCATTCTTCGGCATCCATAAGAATCACTTTTCCGTTTTCTACCTTGATTTCTTTTAAATGATCCTGAATTTCAATATTTAAGTTCTCGTCAATGTGAGTGTAAACAGTCAGTCTTACAATAAAGTAAATAGCAGAAAAAACTACCAAAACTAAAAGCCCCGTAGTTAAAATGTAATTTAAGGCAATTCTATTTTTAAAGGATAATGACTTCATTTTTAATCGTTTGCGATATAACCGATGCCACGAACGGTTTTTATATAATCTTCTTCGATTTTAAGATTGAGCTTTTTGCGAATTGCATTCATGAAAACATCAATAACTCCTGTATCGTATTCAAAATTGATTTCCCAAACGTCTCTCAATATCTGATTTCTGTTACAGACTTTTCCCTTATTTTCTATTAAATATGCCAGCAGTTCGAATTCACGTTGTGTCAAAGCTATTTCTTCTTTGTCTTTTAGCACAATGTGTCTGGTCAAATCCATTGTAATATTGCCAAGCGTCAGGTTTGCTGCCTGTTTTTTGTTCCTAAAATGAACTTTAATGCGCTCCACCAACTCCTCAAAACTAAATGGCTTTTTGATATAATCGTTTGCTCCGGCTTTTAAGCCTTCAATAGTTTCCTGAACAGTGTCTTTGGCAGTTAAAAAAATAATCGGCGTCTGCTGATCTTTAACCCTGATGGCTTTACACAGATCTAATCCGTTAATTTTTGGAAGCATCCAGTCTAAAAGAATCAAATCAAACTTCTGGTTTTGAATGAGCTCAAAGCCTTTTGAACCATCGCCAGCAGTAGTTATCTGATAACCTTCTTCTTGCAATCCCTGTTTTAGAAATTGAACAATACCTAATTCGTCCTCAACTATTAAAATATGCATTTATCGTATTAAATTAAGAGATTCGCATTGATTTTTGCCCCCAAAGATAGGACATTTAAAAAACAGAAATGAAAACCAAAATTACGTAGTTAAAGAAAATCAACATCTTAAGCAAATATTAAGACAACTCTAAGTAAGGCAAAAGTAAACTTAATCTGTCGTTAATCAAGCGAAATTAATTTTGTAAAAAAATATTCATAATGACTTTTTACAAAAAACTTTCGCCTTTTTACAATCTGGCCCTGTTGTACTTTATTGTGAGTTTCGTCCTAAGGATAGTGCTTCTATTTCATCCGATTACGCAGAGTTCATTTACATTTCTTGAAAGCCTGAAAATCTTTAGCTTCGGCCTAATTTCGGATTTTTTTGTATTTATGTTGGCTTCGTTATTTTTGTGGCTCTATCTTATTTTTGTTTCCAATTCCAAATACAACAAACCTTACGGATATAGCATTCTTGGAGGTTTTATTGCGCTTCTCATTTATATTGCATCTGGAAAAAGCATTTTCGACGAATATGGAGGCGCTTTACCCAAAATCGTATTAATTTTTGTTTTAATTAAAACGTTTTTGTGTTCTCTATTTATTTTTCTTCCAAAACATCGTGACAAAATCAGATTCTGGCTTTTTACTTTTGTAATCTTTCTATACGTTTTACTGATTCTCCAAAATGCTTTAAGCGAATATTTCTTTTGGAACGAATTTGGCGTAAAATACAATTTCATAGCCGTTAATTACTTGATTTATACCAATGAAGTTATTGGCAATATAATGCAATCTTACCCTGTTGTCCCAATCTTTTCAGTGCTATTTACTATTACTGCAATCATAACGTACTTTATCGTAAAAAACTCCCGAAACTATATCGATAAGATTCCAAGTGTTTCAGAAAAACTAAAAATCTCTGCAGTTTACTGTACCTTGTTTGCTTTCTCTTTACTCGCAATTCCGAGTTTAGCCAAAACAGAAAATTCTAAAAATATTTTTGTCAATGAATTACAATCTAACGGGATTTACAAATTTTATCTGGCTTTTCAGAATAACAAACTTGATTATTTTAAATTCTATAAAACCATTCCAAATCAAAAAGCATTTGCTCTTTTAAAACACCAACTACCTACAATTTCAGGAACTAACACTATACATGAAGTTAAAAATGATTCTCTCGAAAAACGCAAAAATGTAGTTTTAATCACCATTGAAAGCCTTAGTGCAGATTTCATGAAAATGTACGGAAATCAACAAAACATTACACCATTCTTAGATAGTTTAGCACAAAAAAGTCTTGCATTTACCAATATTTATGCGGCAGGAAATAGAACCGTTCGTGGACTTGAGGCTGTGACTTTGTGTCTTCCTCCAACGGCTGGCGAAAGTGTGGTAAAAAGAGAAGACAATAAAAACAAATTTTCTACCGGTGCCGTTTTTAAAGAAAAAGGATATAATGTAAAATTCCTTTACGGCGGTGATGCTTTTTTTGACAATATGAAGGATTTTTATTCCGGAAACGGCTATCAGATTATTGATAAATCTAGTTTCGATCCTGACGAAATTAGCTTCTCAAATGTGTGGGGCGTTTGTGACGAAGACATGTACAAGAAAGCAATTAAAATTATGAATGCTGAAGCAAAGCAGCACAAGCCTTTCTTTAATCACATTATGACAGTTAGTAATCATAGGCCTTTTACTTATCCAAACCATAAAATTGATATTCCTGGAAATATTAAATCTCGTGACGGCGGCGTAAAATATACCGATTATGCTTTGCGAAAATTCTTTGAAATGGCTGCAAAACAGACATGGTACCAAAATACTGTTTTTGTAATTGTAGCCGATCATTGCGCTTCAAGTGCTGGAAAAACAGAACTACCACTGGACAAATACAGAATCCCTGCTTTGATTTACAGTCCAAATATAAAAGCTGAAAAATGCACAAAATTAATGTCTCAAATCGACCTTATGCCAACCTTGTTCGGTTTACTGAATTTTGATTATGAAAGCAAATTTTTCGGACAAGATGTACTTAAAGATGATTATCAGCCAAGAGCACTAATTGCAACTTATCAAGACTTAGGATTGATAAAAGATGATGTGCTGACTGTTTTGTCACCAAAACAAGAAATAAAACAATTTCAGCTCAAACCAAACCTAAAGCTTAATGTCTCGCCTGAATGTCAGATTTATTATGACGAAATTCCTTTAAAATCAGAAAAAACTAGTTTAGTCGATGATGCAATTTCATACTACCAAGCGGCTTCTTATTTATTAAAAGAAAAAGATTATCAGTTTAATGACTTAAGTTTAAACAAAAAAAATACTAAGTTATACGCAAGGATTCACTAAAAACAAAAAAACTCAAGTCTTAGTAACTTGAGTTTTTTTGTAATGTTTCAGTAAAATCTGAAACAAAATCTAATCATTCTGATTTTTCATTCCAAAAAGATTACCGCTCTGAAACAGCTGTACATCGTCTTTTAAGGCCTGAAAGTTTCTTTGTGTAACCGCTGGCGAATCTAGATCACTTAAATCTGGTTTGCCTGCATTTACCCACGCAGTATACCAGAAACTTGCTGTAGCTGTAATCGCTTTTTTCATTTGGCTTTCTACCATTCCGTTCAATTCTTTGTGTAATCTTTCAGCATATTGGTCAGAGAAAACAGCAGTATTGTATTTGCTTTTCATCACTTTTCCTTCAGCATCCATTTTAAACACCTGATTTTGCGGAGTTGAAGTTCTCAATTTTTTATCGATATCCAACAAAGGTTTCACCAGACTATGCGTATCATGAATCATATCCCAAGTTGCTTTATGAACATCTTCATAATAATGAGCTTCTGGAACATTTAGTTTGTAGTTTTTAGCAAATAATTCAGGCAGCCTGCTTTCCCAAAGAGAATGAATTCCTTTTTGGTCGGTTAATTGACCGTCATGGTTGGCAGAGGTATGCAACGGCATGTGAGCATCGCCGATATAATGTCCCAAATCTGCTGCAAGAAATAAAATTTCTGCTCTATTTTTGTCTTTAAATGCTTTAGTCAATTTTACCATCATATCTTCGATATACCAAGGCAAAATTCCATTATCATTCAAAAATTTGGCATCGTACTTTTTCTTTGCTTCCTCCAAAGTCTTAGGAAAACTGTCAACAGCTCCAAAATTCTCCATATCAAAATAATGCCTTGGGTTCTCGTCTTTGTAATTTAGAGCGTATTTTCGAATATCCGGAACAGAAGCTTCCTGAGTGATAAAATCGATATGATTGTAAAAGAAAACTCTAAGATGTTGTGGCAAAGCCATTACAGCTGCTTTGTTAATACGTTCGTGGCCAACAATTCCCCACGATAAGGTTAAAAAACCAATTGCTGATGCTAATAAGACGATTAGTTTTGGTTTCATTTTGAAGTTTTTCATTTGTTTTTATTTGAGGGGCCAAATTTACCTTATTTATGCACATAATTCAAAATTATGGGAACGAATATTATGATATTTTCAATTTTAATCAATTCAGGTTATTTTATTGATGTATTTCTAAACTATACTCCAAAACAATTATCTATTTTTGTAATACTTTTACTTTTATAAAATTTTATGCGCCTTATATATATAGTTTTTTTCTTGTTCGGATTTTCTACTTCTATTCTTTCTCAAAGTGAAGAAACATATCTAAAAAAAGTTAGCGATACGATATTAAATACTTCAAGAACATTAAAAGTCACGGATCCTTTTAATGCTGAAAAAACCACAGAGAAATTGTTTCCAGGTAAATTATTTCATTATCCTGACAAAAACACATTCATAAACTGGATTTGTAAAACCTGTAAATCTGAAACGTATCTTGATGTTAATGAAATAAATGGAGACCAATCATTTCCTTACTCTGAAGGTGTTGCAACAAGAATACTTGAAAAAATTGACTATTCAGATTCAAAAGGGAATCAATTTAAATTACTGTTTTTTAATCATTCAATAGGTGACGAAGATGGTTCACAAGTCAGTCGTTTTACAGGTGGATTATTAGGTTTGGCAAAATTTGCTAAAAATGGAAATTCTTGGGAAATGAAATCTTTTCAACCTGCCATTACAGCATTTGGCTCTTTTTCACAATCTCCAAAACCGAAATTGGTACAAATTGGCGAAGATCAATATGCCTTTACCATACGACATTCTAATGGCGGTCCAGGCGCACCTTACTACGGTTATCTGTATCTTATCGCTGGATTTGATGGTAAATACCAGACTTTAATGACAGTAGATTATTATTCACTTTCTAACAGTCCTAATTCAGATTGGTCAAGCTCTTATACTATTGTTACTGATAATGGCAAAAAGTTTTTTCGCGATTTTATTATTACAACATCTGGCACTTACAGAAAAGCAAAAAATACTGAGGACGATTATGAAGTTGACGTTCCTGAAGAAATTGCTGCAATGGCAAAAACTAAAAAAGAATTTGATTTTGTCATCGAAAAACGTTTTTCTTTTAAAGGAAAAAAATATACACTTGTTGACAAACCATCTGTTAAGTTTTCGAAAATAAAACAATAAATCAGCTTATATAAATTATTGTTGCTAAACTTAAAACCGAGATAAACACCCATAATAAAACTCCTTGCAATAAAGGCCTTATTCCTACTGATTTTAAAGTATTCACATTAAGTGTTGCTCCAATTAAAAATAGTGTTATGGTTAATCCGATTTTAGCGATGTTTACTATATAAGGCGCAATTGTAGAAATTTTTGGAACATACGAATTCAACAGCATTGCCAAAATAAATAATCCAATAAAATAAGGAATCTTAATTTTGCTGTTTTTGTTTTTGACAATTACTGCTGTCAAAACTGAAATAGGAATAATCCATAATGCTCTTGCTAGTTTTACGGTTGTGGCAATCTGCAAAGCCTCCGCCCCATATTTGTTTGCAGCTCCAACCACAGAACTTGTATCGTGAATTGCAATGGCGCACCATAAACCAAAATCTTTTTGAGACAAACCAAGTTGATGTCCGATAAAAGGAAAGACAAATAACGCAACAGAATTCAGTATAAAAATAACCCCCAAAGCAATGGAAGTCTGATTTTCATTAGACTTGATTACGGGAGATATAGCTGCGATGGCACTTCCGCCGCAGATTGCGGTTCCGCATGAAATCAAATGTGAGGTTTTTTTCTCCGTTTTAAGCCATTTGCCTAGCAAAAAACCAAAAATCAATGTACTGAAAATTGAAGCAATTGTCAGTACGAATCCTTCTTTTCCTGCTGAAAATGCACTTGAGGCATTCATTCCGAATCCCAAACCTACGACAGAAAATTGCAATAAAAATGTAATTGCTTTATGATTGAATTCGATAAACGGATTCCCGAAGACATTTACAATTACCACTCCAATCAACAAGGCGATTGGCGGAGAAATGATTGAGAACAAACACAGTAGCACTACTACAACAAAAATGGCTTGTTGTAAATAATGATTAATTTCAAATAATTGTGACGCTGCGTGCTGACTTGTTTTCAAAATAGGATAATTGATAATTACCCTGCAAATTTCTATTCTTTATACTAGATTTGCCAATCGTAAATTACAATCCGCTATAACTTTAAATTATAATAAGAAGAGATATTCTGAATAAACAATTCAGACAAAGGGTCCGATTTTCCAAGAAGGGTAATAATGTAAAAATACCTTTCGATTGCCAAATTTTCAACATCTAAAACAATCAACTCCTTATTCCTAAGCTCTTTACTAACAGCATGAATTGACATAAAGGCAAAACAGTCTGAATTCAGCAAATAGGATTTTATGCTTTCAGTACTTCCTAACTGCATTTCAATTTGCAAATCGGACAGTTTTAGATTTTTATTTTTCAAAGCATATTCAATAACTTCAAGTGTACCTGAACCGCGTTCACGCGTTATGAATTTCATTGATTTTAAATCATTTATAAGAATCTCGTTCTGTTTTGCCAGCGGGTTTGTAGTGTTGCACACCAAAACCAATTCATCTTTTAAAAACGGAATATATTTGATGCTCTGATTTTTAGATTGCCCTTCTACAATTCCGATTTCGATTTCTTTATTAATAAGAGCACTCTCGATTTGTTCTGTATTTCCGTTGAGCAAATTGACTTTTATATCTTTCTGTTTCTGATGAAAACGGGCCAGTACAGGAGAAATAACATACTGCGAAATAGTCGTGCTGGCTCCCAGCCTCAGTGAACCTTGGCGTTCATTAACGAAAGAACTCATTTCAAAATCTATTTCACGATAGAGTTCAGAAATAGCCTTGGTGTATTTTAGAAGAATTTCTCCTGCAGGAGTTAAGGCAATCTTAGGACCTTTTCGCTCAAATAGCTTAGTTTTATAAGTTTCTTCAAGTTCTTGAATGTGTTTCGAAACTGCAGGCTGTGATATATACAATTCGGTAGCGGCCTTAGTAAAATTAAGACGCACTGCCACGGTGTAAAATACTTTTAACCTGAAATCCATTTATTTTTTGTTGTTTTGGTTCAGCGACAGTTTTCAAACTTGTGTCACCATTTTCACTTGGAATCTTTGTTGCACTACCTTAAAGCAACCCATTATACTTTCTCACAAACCATTCTGTAGCCAATAAAACAGCAATTAAAATCAACAACCAAACCCAGTCAATTATTGGGGTTTTACTAGTGATATTTTTTTCGATTGATTTGTATTCTTTACTTTCCAAAAGTGTATTAATTAAATCATCTGCTTGATTTTCGAAAAACGCTTTTCCGCTTGTTTGTTGCGCCAATTGCTTCAATTTTAATACATCAGGGTTTACAAACTGTTTCTCGATATCAAAATCCAATATTTCAAAATGACTTGAATAAGAAGTATTTGAATTTAATTCTTTTACTGTGAAATTATATTTTCCCGCTGGCAAGCCTTCTAAGTTTGCAGAAAAAGAATTATTCCCTTTCAGCAAATCATAGTTTTTACTTTGTTTGGTTACGGCATTTGTAACAGAAATTGTCAATCTTGCTTTTTCGTCAAACTCGTAATTTTTATTAAAGTATTGCGCATTGATTATAATTTCTTCTCCAGAATTATAAAAGCTTTCATGAGTAACTACCAGTGATTTTTTTGAAGTCGAAGTTGCTAAAAACTGTATTACTTTATCGATAAAGACATCGTATTTCTCAAATGACTGATTGTCGATATGACTTTGTAGACGCCATTTCCAGCTATTTTCTCCTAAAAGAAAAGCAACTCTTTTTCCTTGGTATTCAGCAAAAGCCAACATAGGAGCATTTGTAGAGACATTTCTGATTTTTGACGAAAGAAGTACAGAAACATTTCCGTTGGTTGTAATTGTCCCAAAAGGATTTTGTAAAGGCGGGAAATTTTCAAAACCTATGTTTTCAATAGCAAACAGATTAAAATCAGATTTAAATTCGCTCAAATAGTCCTCTCGCTGATTACTCATTTTGAATACTAAATTAGACTGCTGCTGGTTTAGAAAATTGAAATCTGTATTATTTCCAGTTATAATAAAAGTATTCCTTCCTGCAACTTTGTTATTCTCAAAGATTGCTTTAAAAGCTGTATTCGGCTGGTACAAAACAAGCACAGAAACTTCTTGCAACTGACTTAGATCATTAGGTTTAACCAATATTACTTTACGTTGTGCATTAACTTCTATGGCACGTTTGAGGGCCGCAATATCCGGATGATTGATTGAAGAAACTATTGCAATAGTTGACTTTTGATTTATGATTTCGACAGCAAAATTCTTGATATTGTTATAGCTGTTTTTCTCTTTCTCATTAGACGATATATTCGCCCTAAAAATCTGTAGACCTACTTTATCCGCTGGCAGCAATATGTTTAAAGAAGCTGTTTTTTTTGATGGAGAAAATGTCATTTTCTCTTTTGCTACAACAGAATTTCCTTGAGAAATAGTAAAGTCGGCAGTAACGGATTTAGTTCCCGCATATTGAAGAAAAACTTCTACTGGAAATTTATTTTTATGAAAAGCGTATTTATTAACGTTTAGTTGATTGATTTTTAAATCAAAAAAAGTGGTAGTATCTCCCACAACCAAAGGATAAACTTTATTGGCAGAATCAAATCGATAAACGTAATCGTTTCCTGTAGTTTGATTTCCATCGGTAATAATTACAGTTGGAAACAGGAGATTTTTATTGATGCTTTTTAGATTTTTAGCAACTTCGTCTAAATTGGTCTGATTTCCTTTAAAATCAAATTTATCCGAACTCCTGAAATCAGCATCAAATTGGTAAGTTTGAATTTCGAATTTTTCCTTTAAGGCAGGATTCGAAACCAGCTTTTGATATAATTCGACAGCTTTTTTATCTGATTTTAAAGCAGCAATCGAGCTGGAATTATCGACCGCAATCGCAAGAGGTGTTTTGGTTATTTCGAGCGAACTTTTAGAAATCACTGGATTTATCAATAAAAGCAGTAATCCGAAAATCGCCATAAAACGTAAAAAAGCCAAAAACCAAATCAGATTCGATTTGTTTTTGGCTTTAAAAAAGTATTGAAAGTACGATAAACCACCAGCAATTACTAAAGAAAGCAATAATAAAAGAATCGTGTTTGTCGTCATATTTGTTTAGTATTCAGTAATCAGTTTTTTAGTGATCAGATTCAAAAAGCCGTGACTACGACTGTTAAAGTGTTCAGTTATTCAAGAATTGGAAAAAACTGAATACTAAAATCTGAACACTGAAAACTATTATGTAAGCATTCCCCCGCAAACATTAAGTACTTGTCCAGTAACATAAGCACTTAAATCTGAAGCTAAGAAAAGACAAGCATTTGCAACATCTTCAGGGCTTCCACCACGTTTCAACGGAATACCTTCTCTCCATCCTTTTACAACATCTTCAGATAATTTTGCAGTCATTTCGGTTTCGATAAAACCCGGTGCGATTGCATTGCAACGAATGTTACGAGAACCTAATTCAAGAGCTACAGATTTAGTGAATCCGATTGCACCAGCTTTTGAAGCAGCGTAGTTTGTCTGACCAGCATTTCCAGAAACTCCAACAACAGAACTAATGTTGATGATAGAGCCAGCACGTTGCTTTAAGAACGTTTTCTGAATTGCTTTTGTCATATTAAAAACCGATTTCAAGTTTACATCGATTACTTGGTCAAAATCTGCTTCAGACATACGCATCAATAAATTGTCTTTTGTAATTCCAGCATTATTGATTAAGATGTCAACAGTTCCGAAATCTGCCAAAACAGCATCTACAAAAGTTTGAGCTTCATTAAAATCAGCTGCATTTGATTGGTATCCTTTTGCTTTTATGCCTAGAGCGTTTAATTCTGCTTCTAAAGCTTCAGCCGAAGCAGCAGAAGAACTGTATGTAAATGCAACGTTTGCTCCGTGTTTAGCAAAAACTTCAGCAATTCCTTTCCCGATTCCGCGACTAGCGCCAGTAATGATTGCTACTTTTCCTTCTAGTAATTTCATATTAAGGTATTCGTTTTTATTTTTTTCAATACAAATATAGATTATTTGGGCGTTTAATAAAATTTGAAATGTAAAAATTGCCGTTTCTTATATTAAGACCTTAATATAAAAGCAAAAGCGGTTCAAAAATTTGAACCGCCTTCTCCAAAATAAAAAAATAAAACTAAATTTTTAAGGAGGATTTTGTTTTCTAATAAATTTAAATGATTGACTAACCACTCCAAAGGTTAATTTTGGTGAATTGTTACCTTATATACATTATCTTTGACAAAATAATATAATAATCAATAAAGTAGAAACTCTGTAAAAACTAGTCCAGCCTTCTTTTTTTCGCTGTTCTAAGGTTACATTTTTATTGTATTGAAACCATGAATATCCATTCAGTACGATTGCCAATACATAAATCATTAATACAAAATTATTCCAAGTTACTAACTGTACCATTTTTTTTTATTAATTCTTTAATATTATTCTTCGCTTTAGTATAAATTTATTTCTCTCACTGTTAACAAATCCAAATGTGTTCCATTAACAGTTTCGTTAGAATACGAAATATTACATTCTGGATTTTGAAAACTTCCAAAATCTACATTATATACCTTATAAAGTTGATGTCTATCAATCTTAAAATCGTCTTGAGATTTATAACTGATACTTTCCTTGGATATATAATAAGTAGCCTGAAAAGATGTCGATATTCTATCTATCATTACAAGATCATTACAAGATGATACATTACCAGGTAAGGGACCATCAACTTGAGTTAACCATCCCATGCAATTTGCAAAGTCATATGCAGCCAATACCATACCAACAGCACCAAGATATTTTCCACCTATTTTTCTTACCAATTTCAAAACCCCTTTTCTTCCCAGACCCGCTATACCAGACTCTATAACTTCAAAAGCGGCAGTTATTCCAATTGCATCAGCAATACAACCTCCGAAAGTATCGCTTTGAGCTGCAACCGAATTCATTCCTAGTAAAGATAATGCAGCTAAAGAATAATCTTCTTCAGCAAAAATTGATAATGTTTTACCTTGATCTATAAGTTCTTCTTCAACAACTATTAATTGCGCTGTCAAAGCAATTTTTCCAGGATATAATGATCCAAATTCTGAAATAATTCCTTGTTCTGTTACACCATATGACTTAATAAGCATTAAAGCTTTTTGTTCAATACTTTGTACAAACTCAACAGCTACTGGGTCATCACTACTTACTTTTTTTTGTTTGCGACTTTATCGTATATTATCAATACAGAAGCATAGAGAAAGTATCTCACAAATTAATAATAATAATTTGAAAAGAAAATTAGTATTAAGCCCCAAAAGAAGATAGAAATCGTAATTGATTTTAAATGCTTCTCATATTAAATTTTTCCAAGTTATAAAACAGCTCAAGTAAATGAGCTGTTTTTTGAAATAAACATTATACTTTTTTTTTATCTATTATTTATTCAATTGTAATTTTACTGGAATGCATATGTTGTTATTCTAAAACTACTTGATGCACCAGAGAAAGTATAAATTGTATTAACAAACTGAATTCTAAAACTTTCCTTAATTACGTATAATCCTTTTGGATCTAATAGCTTGTCATCAATATTTTTCAATAAGGCTGGCGCAGTAACAATTGCGCTTCCATTATGCCAGAATGAATTTTTAAGAATAATTGTCTTATTCACAGCGTCTTCTGTTACGGTTACTCGGTGGTAAACTGTAGCTCTTCCTCCCGTGAAACTGTACATAATATCAGCTATTCCTCCCGGTGCAAACGTAATTTGAACGCGGTTTACTTTTTGAGTAGCTGGAAGCGATGCATTAATTTCATTTAACAACTGAATACACAACGGAGAATTCGTTGGTGCATTTGCTAAGTTAGCAGCTATGTATCCAAACGCATTTGTGGGAGACCCTGCTGCAGGTAATGCTACTTTATAATCATCTGTTAACACAAGTGGTGCATTGCTATATTTAATCGAGGCTGTAACCCCTCCTGTGCCGGTTGCTGTAAAACTAGAAGTAGCAGCATCATATACAAAATTAGATAATTTTTGACTTCCGACCTCTAAAGCTGGACTTAATACAATACTTGTCGGTGTATAACCTACCCCAACACTAATTGCTTCAGATGAACCTGCATCAATTGATTTTGCTACTGCAAATCTTGTTATTGATGAAAATGAAAAATCGTACTTTTTTACATTAGCTCCATCATTGATTTCCAATAATTTATACAACGGACTATTGATGTTTCCGACAAGATTTTCTTCTGTAACAAGATTTTTAGATAAATCTGCCCAATCCTGTGCAGTTGCTTTTACGAAACGGATATCTCTTACCAATCTGTTACTTTTGAAAAGTATGTCTCCATTTTCCTGTCCATAGTACAGAAATTGAAAATCACCCAAATAACCTTTTCCTCTTAAAGCAGTTGTCGGATAGCTGTTAGAGTCCGACAAAAGATGAATTCTGTTATAAGTTTCAAACAAAAGGCTAACAGTACTTCCAAGAGCTATGCTGTAATCACTTTGGTAAACTGCAGTGTCATCATCAAAATCTGATGCCATTTGAACTTTTCCGTCTGCTGAAAATTTGAATAAATGAGTATAACCTCCCAACTGTGTGTCATCAGTAAAATAAACGGCTTTCCAGCCAAATTCTGATGCAAGTAAAGCGTCTTTTAATTCGCTTTTCTGTTCGTTTAAACGTTCTGTTGGAGTTTTATTAAATATATCTTCCGCATCGGTATTATTGTTACAAGAACCTAAAAGCAGTAGCACCGAGCAAGCTGTCAGGAACTTAAGGATATTTTTAACTTTCATAAACTTAATATTTAAATTATACATTAAATGAGTTTAATTATTGATAACATTGGTTGTGTTTTTCTCCGCAGCATCTCTTAATGCATAAAAATCTATATTAAATGCATCTTTATAATATTTTACCACCATAGCTTCTTTCATCTGAAGTTTTGCTCGTCCAATAGGATCTGTTATGCTTGCCAGAATTGCAGCATACTCTGCCTTAGAACTCGTTAAAATTGTAGAAGCTGTTTCTGCAAAATCTTCGGTAACATTATTTCTGGCATAATTTGTTACAAATCCAAGATTTCTCGAGTCTTCTAGTACTTCTAAATGCCATGTTCCTGTATAATCACCAGGACTTATTTTTTGCCAAGCCTGTTCATCAAATGGTTTGTTCTGATTTAAGATATGCACATACTCATGTTGAATAGTGTGAACAAATTCTGTTACATTGGCACGATTTTTTTTGTTCAAGTAATCTACTTCAAACAAAGTAATTCTTTGCCCAGAATCTGCAATACCAAGTGTTCTGGTTCCGTTTGTGTTTGAGTTTACTCCACCCACTAAAACAATTTCTCTTGGCGCCACCTTTTTAACAAAATCAGCTCCCCCAACAGCAGAGTAGCTGTCTAACCAGATTTGTTTTACTACTTCTAATGCTGGTTGAACTTTATCAATCATCGGAGGAAATAAGAAACGATTATTATCAACCGCATTTTGATTCCATCTATATTGCGCATTGATATTGTAAGGATTCAGATAATTTACCGTAATCCAATTATCTAATTCCGTTTTTTGAGGTTGCGTATAATCTAGTCGGCTTTCTCCAGGTTGATCTTCATGAGCACATGATACAATTGATAACACCCCGAAAAGCAAGAATATCGCTTTATATTGTTTTACTATTTTCATAGGTCTAAAAATTTTAATTAAAATTTATCTAGGATTTTTTTCAACACCATAATTAGAGGCGCTTAACGGAATCTGTAATGCGCGTCGTTTATCATCTTTCACAAGCTTATTCACTGGTTTTCCAAATGTTGCATGTTCTACAACGATATTAAAACGTTTAATATCAAACCATCTTAGTCCTTCGTGAACAAAATCTCTTCTTTTTGCTTCAGCAATTGCTTTCACATAAGAAGTCTGAACAGGCGTCATTTGATAAAACGGAGTATATTCGTCGGCAATTACTGGGTACATAGAAACCACTTTTGCCTCTGTTAATTTATCTGTATTTGGATTATACCCTGTTGTACGTGTGCCTAAAAAGTATTCTAATTCTGTATTTGCTTCTGCAATCCTTCCTTTCATGACCAGCGCTTCAATTCGATTTAAATAAAACTCATCATTAGACGCCAACACGATACCTACATACGGTTCTCCGATATTTGCTGTCAAATTAGTGTACTTAAAATATTCTTCAAATTTTGGCGTAAACAATGTTCTACTGCTATTGTAAGAGTAGAAATCGAAAAGCCAATTCTTGTTAAATGGATTTGTCTGTATTCTAAAAAGTTCTGTCTGCTTATCATCTGAAAGATAAAAGTTGAAGGTACTTGCCGATCTTCCTAGACGTGAACTGGCAGATACAATCAATAAATTGGTTTCATAAGTCGATCTTCCATATTCTATAAATTGGATATCTGGCGCAAGGCTTGATAACGTTGCATAATCTTTTAGCTTACCAACAGGTTTTGACCCGAGGCTTTCAGATACTTCAAGCACTTTATCCCAGTCTCCTTTTACCAAATAGAAACGGCTTGCAAAAGATCTCGCTGCATCAATATTAAAATGAAATCTTGGTTGTTTGTAATTGTTTGTTACATGCTTTAAGCCTTCTTCTAAATCTTCCTCAATAAAATCAAAAACTTCTTTAACAGTATTTCTTTTGTATGATTTTATTAATTCTGTTTCAGGTTCTCTCACGTAGGGAATTCCTAAGTCTGTTGAGGCCGTTGCTGGATTATAACGGTTTGACCAAAAAGAAACTAACATAAAATGAGCGTATGCTCTCGCTACAAGTGCCTCCCCTTTCTGAGGATTCAAGCTTGCTGGGTTTCCTAATTGTTCAATTGATTTTAAAGCCTGATTGGCATGTGCAATTGCATTATAACAAGCCGCCCAGTAAAATGTTTCTGTATCCCAATTGGTTTCTGTATTCGTTTCCCAATTATAGTTTTGTTCATTTCTCAAAATTTTGGTCGCCAATTCACCATCACCCACATTGTCAGACATTGTCTCTGCAAGATCAAGATATGATGCTTGGGGATATGCATTAACCAATACTTCAGAAATCTTTTCAGGTGTATCTATCTGTGTCCTGTTATCTGGAATTTCTGAAAGAAACTCATCGCAACTGCTAAAAGTGATAAGTAATAAGAGTGCGAATGTTATTTTTAAGTATTTTGTATTTTTCATAATCAATTATATTAAAATGAAAGATTAATTGTAAAACTGTACTGTGACGTAATTGGGAAAGCAACTCCTCCTGTATTACGGAATTCAGGATCTTGTCCGTTTAATCTTTTATCTGAATAAATCAGCCATGGATTAACTGCAGAACCTTTTAAAGTAAAAGTGCTCACGCCTAACCTTCTTTTAAAGTCATTTGGAAACTCCCAGCTTAACGACACATTTTTTAACCTTACAAAATCACCATCTGCAATTCTTACATCAGAAAAATTATACGTATTATAGGCGCGTCCTAAAGTATCAAAACCATCATAATTAGTAAGCAATCTCTGATCGGCTATAACTGGCACATTTGTAAATTGCTCATCACCAGGATTAATCCAGCGATTGGTAAAATCTTTTGTAAATACAGTTAAATCGTCATACTGACTGCTGAAAGCTGGATTTAAACGGACTTTATTTCCTCCTGAGCCCACTACAAAAACATACAGTGACCAGTTTTTATAAGTAAATGTATTTGCAAGACCAATTGATTTATTTGGTTCAATAGAACCTTCATATTTCAAATAATCGGTTACGTTTTCATTATCCTGAAAATTAGCACCAGTAATATTATCTTCTTCACCATCTTTCATTATAAAAGTTGGAAGACCTTGATTATTTAAACCTGTAAATTGGTAAGAATAAATGGAATTTCTTGGATGCCCTAAAGCATTTCCTCCGTTTCCATCAACCAAATCAAATGCTGTCGGCTGGTTTTCTAATTTTGTAATTTTCTGATCGAAAACAGAAAAATTTAGGGTAGTTGACCATTTAAAATCTTTGCCAGCAATATTTTGAGTAGTAAAACCAACCTCGATACCTTTGGTTTCCATATTCGCATTATTACCTTGTTTAATTCTCTGGCCGCCGATACCTGAAGTAACCACATAATCTACTAAATCAAAAGCTTTACGGCTGTAAACATCTGTAGTAAACTGTATTCTATTGTTAAACATTCCTAAATCAACACCTACGTTGGTTTCATACTGTTTTTCCCATGTTAAATCGCGGTTTTGCAATTCCTCGATGTCAATACCTGTTTCTCTATCACTTATTCCTAAACGATCAGTAATAAAGCTTTTATAAATTGCTAGTGAATTTGTTGCCGGACCCGCAGTTGCTGTAAGCCCATAAGAAGCTCTTAATGCGAGATTATTAATAGTTTCATTTTTCTGCATAAAACTTTCTTCTTTTATGTTCCACTTACCACTAAATGTATAAGTCGGAAGCCATCTTGAAGAGCCACTGTCTCCTTGTCTATTAGATCCATCATAACGTCCTGTAATAGAAGCTGTATATCGACGATCGTAAGTATAACCTACTTTGCCAAAGAAACCAACCGTTCTTTCTCTTTCCTCATTAAAACCGTAATAAGAATTCCCTTCGTTTATGATTTTTTCTATAATCCTTGGATCTGTAAATGCAGTTAATCCTCGGTCGTATTGTAAGCCTGCAGCTGTAAAATTGTCACTGTTTCTGTCAACAGAACGTAATTCAGTTCCAAAAAAACCTTCTAACTCGTGTTTCTCTGCAAGCGTATTTCTGTACGTTAAACTGTTTCTAATATTATATGAAGTCATATCGTTGGTAAACTTTCTTAAAAATCCACCATTAGGAAGAACAGATACTGCTTGAGCTGTTAGATCATCTGGATCTTTATACAAGAAAATATTAGCATTCCTAACTGTAGTATTAACCCCATCTGCTCCATATTCCGTTCCAGCTCTGTAAGCTCCTACTACATTCGAGTTCTCATAAATTTTATGTTCTCTTGAAGTATTGGCATAACGAGCAGAACCAATAAGATTGTAAGTCAAGTTTTTATTGATTTTATAGTCTAAATCAAGCTGGAAACGGATGTCTTTTACTTTGATATCCAAAATATTATTTTCTAACTCATTAATAATGTTCATTGGAGCCCAGTTGGTTCGGTAGTACTCTAAATTACCATTTTCGTCGTACGGTCTTAAAGTTCTACTTGTGCTCAACACATAATTAAATGGATTAATGTCAAAGTCTCGCGTTACATTTCCAAAAACCTCGTCTTTTTGACTGTCATAGCTTCCTGGAGCATTTTGATCGCGAATCGATGCAAGTGTAGAAAGCGTTATATTCAACTTATCGTTTACATAGAAAGTTCCTTTGATATTACTTGAAAGCTGTTTCACATTATCTGCAATTGTCCATCCTGGATCTGTATAATATCCTAAAGAAGCATAAAATGTATTATTTTTTCCTCCACCAGAAAAACTTAAGGAATGATTCTGAGTGATAGAAGGTCTAAACAAAACTTTAAACCAATCTGTATTGGCTAATTCATACTTTCTTAAAAAATTATTCCTACTAACCGGATCATTATTAACCAAATAAGTACCTGTTTCTGGATTGTAAGTATTTATTGCTCTACTCATAATATTATAAACTCCACCATACCTTCCTTGCAAGGTTGATGGCATATCTAAAAATCCTTTTTGCTCCATCTCCTTTAGGATGCTCATCGACTCCTGAGAGTTTAAAATATCATATTGCGAATAATTTGGGACTGTTCTAACTGTGTTTTCAACAGAGTAATTTATTTTAAGAGGTGAATCCCTGCGTCCTTGTTTTGTTGTAACAACCACTACCCCATTTAATGATCTTGAACCATAAATTGATGTCGCAGAAGCATCCTTAAGAATTTCAATACTTTGAATATCATTTGCATTAAGACCTGCAACTGCAGAACTTAAGAGCGTTGCAGAGTTTCCTGAAGCTAAATCTGCAAATGTTAAATTTATAATATCTTCCTGAACAACACCATCAATAACCCATAGTGGTTTTGTATCTCCAAATATAGAAGAAGATCCACGAACTGTAATTTTTGGAGCCGTACCAAAAGTTCCCGTAACGTTTTGCACTGTAACCCCTGCTGCTTTTCCTTCAATCATACGGCTTACGTCTACTACCCCATCTACCTTTAGCTCTGTCGCAGAGATTTTGCTGATTGCTCCAGTAAATGTTCTTTTTGAAGTTTTTTCGTAACCTGTCGTAACTACAACTTCTTTTAAATTCTGTCCAGATTCTGCTAGCACTATAGTTGGAGAGGTATTAGAAATACCAATTTCCTTGGTCTCCATACCCACATATGAAATAACAAGTCTGTCTGAATTTGCAGGCATTTCTATTGTAAAATTTCCGTCAAAATCGGTTAAAACTGTCACTTTGGTTCCTTTTGCGGTAACGTTTGCACCCGGAAGCGGACTTCCTGTCTGGTCTGTTACTTTTCCTTTAATAATCGGTCCCGGAACTAAAACATCAAACAAAGAATCTGGATTGTTTAAATTTGTAAACGGTTCTGCGCTTCCTTTCTGAAGCACAATCTGATTGCTTACTTCAGAAAAAGTGATATTAAAAGGAACTAATATGCGGCTCAGAATACTTGATAAAGTTTCCTGATCTGCCTCTATACTGACTTTTTGACTAAGCTGAGGAAGTCTTGAATTGTAAGAAAATTTTACACGAGCAGATTTTTCAATTTTAGACAATGCATTATCTAAAGTTAAATTTTCAACTGTAATTGTAACTTTAGTGTCTAATTTTTTTTGCCCATTTACGTTATTTGCCATAGTAACACTTGAAAATACAAGTGCTAAGACAAACTGAAATAGCGTTATTTTCATGATTTGGTGGAGTAATCGTTGCTTGACAACTGGTTTTTTCATAATTTTGGTTTGTTTTGATTAATACTATTCGAGTGTATTTTAAGAAACATCATAAATAACTTTTTACAGAAAGTTATTTACTCCATTTAAGTGTCGGAAATGTTACAGCATTTTCGGCACTTTTTTTAGCGCATTAGTTTTTTACATAGGCATTTACATGTTTTTTTAGTTTTGACAATAGCTTTATTTTGGAAATTTTTATTTTCTTGTTAGTTGCAACCTTGCGAGGTAATTACGATTTGATTTCCGTTCATTTCATAATTCGTATCGTTCCCAATACTTTTACAGATTATTTTAAGTTTTTCCGGTAATGGCTGGTCGCTTAACGAAGTGGTCAGTCGACAATCCTGTAATTTGTCTTTCGGAAAATCAATGTTTACTTGATAAGCCTGCTCTATTGTTTTAAAAATCTGATCAACAGGGATGTCTGTAAATTCAAAACTCAATTGCTCGATATTCCCGACACTTTTTACTAAGATTTGATCTTCTGTAATATTGGTGATTTTGTTAAAGGCTAAACTATTTCTTGTAAAACGAACCGCTTCGTTTGGAAACAATTCAATTTCTTCTTTTTTTGATGTCTCAATCAAATCATTTGACTTTACTTTTACCTTTCCGGTACGAACCAATACTTCTACATTTTGCTGATCAGGATAAGCTTTAATTCTAAAACTTGTTCCTACTACTCGTGTGACAATTTCGTTTGCATACACAAAAAAAGGTTTCTTAGGATTTTTGCTGATTTCAAAAAAAGCTTCACCAGACAGGTACACCTTTCTTTCGTTCTCAGAAAATATTTTGGGATAGCTCAATTTACTATCCGGCTGCAGTAAAACAGAACTCCCATCTGAAAGTGTGATTGTTTGTGCTTTTTCTGTATTATTGGTCTGTTCGACTAACCCCTCTACGTTGTCTTCAATCAATTCATTATAGGTTATTACAGAATCGTCTGCAAGAATATTTCGTTGATAGAACTTAACAGATAAAAAGCAAATCAAAATTGCTGCAGCTCCTGCTAGCCAATATCTGAAGGTATATGAATAAGAGGTATTTTCTCGAAGATCAGTTTCTTTTTCTTCAATTTTTCTCCAAGTAGATTTAAGTGCTTCATGAATTTGATTCGAAGTCAAATCAGTATTTGGAACTTTCATAGCAAGCAGTAAAAGCCTTGCGTCTTCTACCAGCTTTGCCCTTTGGCGATTCTCCAAAGTCCAATCTTCCCAGCCTTGCTCATCTACCTTGGATAAAATCCATAATTGGAAAGATTCATCAGACAGGAAGTCTTCTATATCTGTATATGTGTTACGTTTTTGCATCTTATGATTAAGGTTACAAAAACATAGAGGACAGCTTTCTTTTTATATACTCACTAAATTGTGATTTTTTTTAATATTTTTTTAAGAAATATGAAGAACCCCTGAAAACAGTACAATTAGCGGAATGCTGCCTTTCCATTCTTTTCGCAGCGTTAATAAACCACGATACACTAAATTGTTAGCAGATTGATAATTTATGTTTAAAAGTTCTGCTATCTGATCAACTGACAACCCTTGATGATAGCGAAGATATAACGCCTCTTTCTGACGTGAAGGTAGTTCGTTTAAAAGCTTGTTTAGATACAAAACTCTTTCTGCCGTTACTTCGTCTTCAACGAGATCATTTTCTATAGAAAAGTCGAATAAAAACTCAATAACATCTGTCGAGGTCGTTTTTCTAAAAATATGATCACGCTCAAATAAACGTGCAATTCTTTTTCGAACACTAGACAACAAATAAGCTTTTACAACCACATGGTCTTGAAGCGAATTTCTATAAAGCCAGATATCAGCAAAGACATCTTGTACACAGTCTTGGACTTTTTCTGAAAAAGGAGAAAGAGAATTTCCATAATTAACCAAATCGCTATAATATCTCTCAAATAGCATCGAAAAAGACCTCTGATCATCATTTTTCAAATTACTCCAAAGAGTAAAGTCGTCTACCGCATTTTTTTTCAAAGTATGATTCATAATTTATGGATTTAAAAACAAGATAAGAGTGTTCATAGATTAAAAATTACAACATCTATGCTCCCTGTAATTAAGTTGAGTTTCGAAAAATAAACATTAGTTTACATTTTGGCAGCAAAAATTAATATAGCTTAAAATGTAAATTTTAACATTTTTTTTTGTTTTTGTTCGATAAATATATAAAAGCTTAAATTGAAAAACCAATTAAAAGATAAAAAAAGCGGTTGTTTTTCAAATTTAACATTTTAAGGGTCTTTTTTTTTCTTAATCTTAAATTAACTTTATTTTAATTTATAAATTCTTATTATGAAAAACATTACTATTTTTTTTGCATTAAATTGGCTGTAAAAAAATAAGCCTTGCTAAAAATTAGCAAGGCTTATTTAATGTCATGAAAAATTATTTCTAGAATGCGACATTCCATTTAGGCAATTTCTCGCTATTGTCTAAGAAATTTTGCAAAACCTGCCCCTCAACTGCAGTTGGAATTGCTTTTACATCTGTATTAAAAGTTTCATACCAAAAAACTTCAAGAGAAGCAATACCTTCTAATTTCATTTGAGCCGGCCAAGAGTATTTTCTTCCTGTTTTTGCAAATTGATGACCATTTACAATTTTATCATACAAACCGCCATTTTTAGTTTTTAAAGTCCCATCGTTTTGAACTGTTCCTGTAGAACCAACCATAATTAGTTCTTTCTCATTTCCTTCAACAGCATAAACCACAAAAATCCCAGCACTTCCTTCGGGAGCATTGCAAACTTGTTCTAAACTATCTTCAACCGTAAAAGTAAAACTGCCGCTTACTTTGAATTTTTCTAAATCTTTATACATATTTCTTTATTAAGCCTCTAAGATACTGAGGTACTAAGATGCTAAGTTTTTCTATTTTCTGCCTCAGCTTTTAAAATGGAAAAAGTCTCAAGAAAATATTGAGACTTTTTGGAATTGTTATTTTAAATATTGGAATTTATTATCCAAGTACTTCCTTTACTTTCTTACCAATTTCAGCTGGCGAATCAACAACGTGGATTCCGTTGTCTCTCATGATTTGTTTTTTAGCGGCCGCTGTATCATCAGAACCACCAACGATAGCACCTGCGTGACCCATTGTTCTACCAGCAGGAGCAGTTTCTCCAGCGATAAAACCAATTACTGGTTTACGGTTACCATCAGCTTTTACCCATTTAGCAGCGTCAGCTTCTAATTGACCTCCAATTTCACCAATCATAATGATTGCTTCAGTTTCTGGGTCATTCATTAATAACTCAACAGCTTCTTTAGTTGTAGTTCCAATAATTGGGTCACCACCAATACCAATAGCTGTAGTGATACCTAAACCTTGTTTTACAACTTGGTCAGCAGCTTCGTAAGTTAAAGTTCCAGATTTAGAAACGATACCAACATTTCCTTTTTTGAAAACGAAACCTGGCATGATACCAACTTTAGCTTCTCCTGGTGTAATTACACCTGGACAGTTTGGTCCGATTAATCTTGAATTTCTTTCTTTTACGTAGTTATTTGCTTTAATCATATCTGCTACAGGAATTCCTTCTGTAATAGCAATAATTACTTTAATTCCAGCATCAGCAGCTTCCATAATTGCATCAGCAGCAAAAGCTGGCGGAACGAAAATGATAGAAGTATCTGCTCCAGCTTGATCAACAGCATCTTTTACTGTATTAAAAACCGGACGGTCTAAGTGGCTTGTTCCACCTTTTCCTGGAGTAACACCTCCAACAACATTAGTACCGTACTCAATCATTTGAGAAGCGTGGAAAGTTCCTTCGCTTCCTGTAAATCCCTGAACAATTATTTTGGAATCTTTATTAACTAAAACACTCATGATATATATTTTATGTAGTTTTTAAATTTGTGTTGCAAAAATAAGGTTTTGTAATCGATTTTAGCCCTTTTATTGTCAAAAAAATATTAAGAAAATTGACTCATTTGATAACCACGAAACAATTTGTCGTCTTTGATTTGCCAGATTGTCGCAAAATGGGCTAATAACATTTCTTCGCGAGGATTTTCGATTGTTTTTACAAAGTGAGAATAACGCACAGAAACCAAATCTCCATCTTCTAAAATGTGGCTTATCCTAACCTTAGAACGTACATACGCACGGCTCAGCTCATTTGCCTTTTCAATAATGGCATCATAATCCATCTGAATAAAACCTTTGCTGCTGTTCCAATCCAGCAAAACGTCAGGATGCAAATATGTTTTTAAAATTTCGCTATCAATTAAGGCATCTGACTTATAAAATTTCTGAACAAATTCTTTTATTGACATATTACTTCAATTTACTTAAAATCTCAGGAATCTTCTTAATATTGGCTAATTGTTTTAACTTTTCTCTTGATTCTTCGATTGGAGTGCCAAAATATGATTTTCCGCCTTCAACCGATTTAGTAACCCCCGTTTGCCCCATTACAACTGCTTTTGCTCCAATTGTAATGCCGCTCGTAGTTCCTACCTGCCCCCATAACGTAACTTCATCTTCGATAACAACACAACCAGCGATACCAGTCTGTGATGCAATTAGGCATTTTTTTCCGATAACAGTATCATGACCAACATGCACCTGATTGTCTAATTTAGTTCCTGCACCAATAGTAGTGTCACCAGTAACTCCTTTGTCAATTGTACAAAGAGCACCAATGCCTACATTATCTTCTATAACCACTCTTCCGCCCGAAACAAGCTGATCAAAACCCTCAGGTCGCTTTTTATAATAAAAAGCATCAGCTCCCAAAATAGTTCCTGCGTGAATAATTACATTGTCACCAATTACTGTATGATCATAAATGGAAACATTGGAATGAATCAAACAATTCTTTCCAATTTTTACGTGGTTACCAACAAAAGTATTAGGTTGTATGATAGTTCCTTCTCCTATTTCAGCTGTAGGTGCAATCGCCACATTTGCAAATTGAAAAGGTTTGAAGTGTCTCGTTAAAATATTGAAATCTCTAAAAGGATCATCAGAAATTAAAAGCGCTTTACCTTCTGGGCATTCTACTTTTTTATTAATCAAAACAATTGTAGCTGCAGATTGCAAAGCTTTATCATAATATTTTGGATGGTCAACAAATACAATATCTCCCGGCTCAACCACATGGATTTCGTTCATGCCTAAAACGGGAAAATCTTTGTCGCCAATAAATTCGCAACTAAGCAAATCAGCAATTTCTTGTAAAGAATGACTCTTTTGAAATTTCATATAGTATAATTAGAAAATTTGTCAATTAGAAAATGAGTCAATTAGAAAATCAATACACAAATTGTGTCAATCCGAAAATTATCTGATTGTCTCATTGTCAAATTATCTTAATTAAAAAAACTGTCAATTAGAAAATGAGTCAATTAGAAAATCAATACACAAATTGTGTCAATCCGAAAATTATCTGATTGTCTCATT